>NZ_JBPCCU010000012.1:0-309325 GCF_050971785.1 Actinomadura scrupuli
CTGGTCGATGAACCGCCTCAAACCCCGCTCGACACCCAACCGGACCCCGGCCGCCACCCCACCCTGCAACCGGCGCTCGAACTCCGGCACACCCCGCCGCACCTCCTCCACGATCTCCCCGGCGACCTGCACCAACTCACACCGCAACGCATCCGCCAGCTCCTGCGGAAGAACCCACCGATGAACAGCCGTCTGGGGCATGGCAACCTTCCTGGATCACTTAGCGGCCGGCCTGGGCCGTTCCTCTAGGGGGTGAAAGGAGGGTGTGGAGAGCACCGTCTAAGAGAGGTAGATGCCTAGCAGCGTCAGCCAGAGGACGACCAGCCATCCGTCTGTCGCGGTTCGGAGCCAGCGAGGGGCGTGGCGGACTTCCATGAAGTAACGGATGATCAGGCGGCATTTGATCAGGCCGAGGAGGACGATCGCGGCGACCAGTTCCTTGCCCAGGGTCGTCGAGGACTCCGATTCTCCGGGGGTGAGGAGCCAGGCGAGGACGGTCGCGGCCGACAGCGCGACCCAGGCGAGCAGGATGGGCCGCGTCTCCTTGGGAAGGAGCGGCTTGCCGGTGGCTGCGGATGGTGGGGTCATGGGTCACCTCATGAGGTAGAGGAGGGCGAAGATGACCACCCAGAGCAGGTCGACCATGTGCCAGAACACGACGCTCTGCTCGATGATCCGGGGCCGCTGCTTGCGGGGGGCGCGCAGCTCGCGCACTGCGATGCCGAGGATGAGGACACCGAGGGCGAGGTGGGCGAGGTGAACGCCGGTGAGGACGTAGTAGAAGCTGAAGAACTCGTTCTGGACCGTGTAGCCCTGGCTGATCTCGGCGTGCCATTCGTACACCTTGAGGAGGGCGAACAGAACGCCGCACGCGCCGGTGGCCAGGAGCAGCCGTTCGGCCTTCTTTAGGGCTTCTTGCCGGACGGCGATGACACCGAGGGCGGCGAACATCGAGCTGGTCAGCAGGATGACGGTGTTGGTGACGCCGATACCGATGTTCAGGTGCCGTTGGGCGGCGGCGAACTCCTCGACCGACATGGCCCGGAAGACCATGTAGGTGACGAAGTAGCAGCCGAAGAAGAACAGGTCACCGAGGACCATCACCCACATGTCGATGTCGCCGGGCAGGCGCTCGTCCGTGGCCGCTCGCTGCCGGGCCGTCGCGGGGAGGTCGTGGCCGGGAGCGCTCATCGGCCCTCCTCCGCGAGGTAGAGCGCCGGCGTCCGGGCGGTCTCGGCGTTGGCGGCGTTCCTGAGGATGAGCAGGAGGCAAGCGACCCAGAGCCCGAAGATGACCACGGCGATGTAGAAGGTGATCATGCCGTTCCAGGCGAACGCGCCGGAGTGGAAGACCCACATCTGGGTGGCCACGACCTCGGTGACGACCTGCCAGACGGAGACGTACGCGAACCATTTGGGGAAGACGCGGTTCTTGTCGTACAAGATGGCGATCGCCAGGACGGTGTAGGCGGCGGTGAAGCAGCCGAGGGATCCGTTGTACGACAGCATGCCGAGGTCGTACAGCATGTGCAGAATCCGGGCGGGGCGGTCGGGCCGGAAGGTCGCGGTGAGCCAGCAGATGAGCAGCAGATGGAATCCGGGGATGGCCCCCACGCACATGCCGGCGATGTAGGCGTAGGCGAGGACCTTCCCCGACGACATGCGTTTCATGAAGTAGCCGATGATGCCGTTGGAGATCGCGGCGCCTCCGGCGATGATCAGGAGGAACATGAAACCGACCTGGATGCCCGGCTGGTGCTTGTCGAACCAGAGCGCCACCTGGAGGTCGGTGACGTCCGGGCGGGGAGGGGGCGTGGCCCGCCCCAGCAGGCACACGCCCACCGCCATGGCGGTGTAGAAGGCGGCGAACAGCCAGTAGACGATCCAGACGTCGCGCTTGCCCCTGCGCTCCGGCGGCTCGCCGTCGGCCGGGCCGCCCTTGGTCAGGGTGGAGGTCGCATCGGTCATGACGCCACGCCCTCCAGCCCGGCCTGGCGCTGGAGCGCGGTCCGCACCACGAAGAACATCACCAGGACGAAGAGCGCGAAGGCGCCGTTGCGAAGCCAGAAGGACACCAGCCCGTCCCAGGCCAGGGGGCCGTCCCGGAAGACCGCGGCTCCCGCCGAGGGGGCCATGGCGAGCGCCGTGAGCAGGGAGTAGTGCCCGACCCACCGAGGGAGGACCGGCGTACGGTCGTCGTCGGCGTAGATCGCCAGGGCCAGGAGCACGAACTGGGCGACCAGCATCCCGATCGGCGCGATGAAGGTGATCCACGCCAGGTCGTTGAGCACCTGCACCAGGTCGTCGCCCCGGTCGGGCCGGAACGCGGCGACCGCGAAGAAGATGTTCGACAGCGCGAAGAGGGTCGCCCCTGCCACGACGGCCGTGAGGTAGGAGAACGCATAGATGTGGCTCTGGCTCTTCATCCGCTGCATCTGCGCCATGATCAGCACGAAGAACGGAACGAGCATGATGCCGCACAGGTTGAAGCCGACCATGCTGAAGCGGATCAGCGGGGTGTTGTCCCGGTAGAACGCCCCGACCTCCGTCGCCGTCATCTCCGGAGACATGGGCGGAAAGAAACCGGGGAAGGCGACGAACAGCACCAGCAGTACGAGCGCCACCACGGGCGACGACCAGAGTGCCACCTGCTGCGCCCGCAGGTTCGAGGCGGACGATGACCCCTCTTTCTCGGCGAGGACCTGCATACCTTTCCCTTTCTCTTCTGATGCAAGGGAGGTTCTCCTCAGGAGAGAGGAAGCTTGCCACGGCCGGAGCATGGCACGGTTTTCTGACGGTAGTCAATAATCAGATGCGGTAAGATGCCTGATCATGGCGATGGGCTCCCGGAATACAGAACGTGACCACCGTCAAGGACGAGCGGTGCCGGTCCGGGCACGTTCCGTCGCGAGCCGGGACGCCATCGTCCAGGGGGCCATGGCCCTGTGGCGCACCAAGGGCTTCGCAGAGACCACCGTCACCGACATCTGCAAGGCCGCCGGCGTCTCCAAGGCGCTCTTCTACGTGTACTTCTCCCGCAGGGAGGACGTCCTTCTAGAGGTCGAGATCTTCTTGATCCGCGACGCCCACCTCGCCGCGCAGACCGTCGCCTCCCGCCCCTACGACCTGTTCGACCTGATCAAGGCCGTCGTCGAGACCCTGGAACGCGGTGTACGCCACCACCCGCCAGAACTGGTCTTCGAGACCGTCCTGGAGGCCTACCGCATCGAACAACGCGCCCTGGCCGACGGCGCCACCGAAGCAGACCTCGCCTTCCTCTTCCTGGAACCCTTCGAGCAGGCACGGCGCGACGGCAAATTCCCCGAAGGAACAGACGTCGTACGAGCCGCCCGCCTCGCGCAGGTACTCGTGGCGGACGGCATCAGACGCTGGGCCGCGAGCGGTCTCGACGAACAACCCGTCGCCCAGACCCTGACCAAGGACATCAGCGCACTCATCCGCGGCCTCGGACCCGGCTGAACAGGCCCGCGCCGAGCCCGATCACCAGCCGCGATCCATGACGGTATGGCCCGGCCCGGAGGTCATCGCGTGGGTGCCGGCCCGGCTACGCGGTGACCGTGCCGGTGTCGAGCGAAGCCAGGAAGTCGAGCAGTGCCGCGTTCACTTCGTCGGGACGTTCCTGCTGAACCCAGTGCCCTGCCCCTTCGACCACGATGTGCCCTCGCAGATCGGTCAGCATGGCCGCCTGTTTCGCAGCGGGCATGAATTCCGCCACGACATCTTCCGCACCGGTGAGGAAGAGGGAAGGCTGATCGATCGTCCGGCGGTCGAGGTACTCGGTGAGCGCCCAGTTGCGGTCCATGTTTCGGTAGTAGTTGAGAGCCCCGGTGAAACCCGTGCGCTCGAACGCCCGGACATAGACGTCGAAGTCGTTCTCGCTCTGCCATGGGCGACCGGGAAGCGGCTCGTCAGCGTCCCCTTGCAGGGTTCGGATGTCGTCCGCCAGCAAGGTGCGCTGCACGTCGCTGTTCAACACGGGATCGGCGACGCCCGGCTCCTGGAACCAGCACATGTAGAAGTCGTCGCCCAGCCGCCGGCGCAGGATCGGAATCGGAGGCGCCGGCGAGCGAGGCAGGATCGGTACGCTCACCCCGGCCACCGCCCGCACGCGCTCAGGGTGGGCGAGCGCCATCTGCCACACGATGGAGGCTCCCCAGTCATGGCCGACGAAGACGGCCTGGTCGGCTCCGGCGTCGTCCAGGAGTCCCACCAGGTCACCGCAGATCGTGAGGATGTCGTAGTCCTCGACGCCGGCGGGCCGTGAACTGCCGCCATACCCGCGCATGTCCGGGGTCAGGGTGCGGTACCCGGCGGCCGCGAGCGCGAAGACCTGATGCCGCCAGGAGAAGCCGAGTTCGGGAAAGCCGTGGCACAGGACGACCAGCGGGCCTTCCCCGTGCTCCACGACATTGAGTTCGATGCCGTTGGTCGCAACGAGACGGGAGCCGAGCCGCTCCCAGTCCGTGACATCGGTGAACCGTGCAACTGACAAGGAGTCACCTTCCACGTCCACACCCGGGTCAGCCGGGTCACCGACGACACTATTTAAAAACTTGGGCCATTCTAAAGAGTGCGGTTCCCGCTCGGGCGACCGGGGCCGACCAGGCCGGGCGGTGGCATTCGCCCTGGTGATGCGGCCCTACAATGCTCGACACGGACCACGGACCACGGACCACGGACCACGGACCACGGACCACGGACCAAGCGGCCGACAGGGACCAACTCGAGCGCGTTTACCCAGCTCGACGTGGTGGGCCACCTGGGACTCGAACCCAGAACCAACGGATCAAAAATGGATCACTTCATCAGGGGCTCGCTGTGCCCGTGACCTGCACGGCAGTCGCGTGCCTTCTCTTCGGCCATGATGATCATTCCGTGTATGTTCCGGATCTTGGTGTGGGATCTCCGGGGGCAAGACACCCTGGTGATCAGTGCGGTTAGCGGAGGAACTCATGGACTACGGGAACGCTGATGTGCTTGAGGGCTTCGCGGAGTTTATCGCCGATGATCTGCGTCGATCTGGTGAGGCGGTCGTCACTTTCAAGGACACTGACCTGGCGGTGAGCGAGGAGACCAAACTTCGCTTTGGGCAGCGTGCCGCGAGCCGAGCAGGTCACATCCTTGGACGGCCGGTGCGCGTAATAGTCCAAGAGGGCACCGTACGTGTCACGGCCGTTGATCAAGCCGAATAGGCAGGAACCGCCCCACCTCAACCCCGGACAGACCTTCCGGCAACGGAGCTTGATACCCCATCTCGGAGTCAGAGGCCCTCGCCGGAGGCATAAGGGGTTGGCTCCGGCAAGATGCGCGGATGGCTGATGCACCGCAGACGGTATGGGAAGACAGCGCCCACGCCCGTAGCGGCGGGACCGGGCGGCCGAGGCGGCGGGCGCGAAGCGCCGCCGCCCTTGATCTACAACGGCCTAATTCGGCAGCGTCGAGTATCGGTGTAGGCATCGAGTAGCGCTTACGGCGGTGAGAGGGCGCTCACCTGAGCGGACGCCTCGTTGGGCCACGTTCGTGGGGGCGGCCATCCCGTAAATATCCCGCGCTGACCTTGTGGGCCACCGGCCGTTGGGTCTTGCCGACGGTCTGGCCTATGAATCGGGGCCGCTCCCACCGACGGGTGAAATGGCCGCTTCCTGCCACATGAGACCTGGGCCCGCGGCGTGGTCAGCGACTATGGTCACCGTGTCTTGATCATTTTCTCTTAGGAGCACCGTGAACCGAGCACATCTCCGGCGGCTGGGCGCCCTCGGGACCGCCCTGGCGTGTTGTCTGGCACTGGCCGAGCCAGGGGTCGCAGCGGAGATCGTGGGGCCTCCGGTGGTATCGGGTCCCAATTGGCCCGCCTACTACGTCGGTATGGTGAGCGGACCTTTCACGACCGGGGTCCCGATTCCGCTCACCCTTTCGCCGGGCACGGGCAGCACTCCGGTCAGCTACCGGTACCAGGTCAACGACGGTGCGCCTGCGACGGCAATGGCCGCCGTGGACGGAACGGCGAAGATCACGGTGACGCCGACCGGCCGGGCGGGCACGCTCAGCGTCACCGGCATCGCGGCGGATGGTACGGCAAGCACCGCCACCGTCGAACGGTTCCGCGCAGATGCCGCGCAGCCGGCGGCCACCCAGGACATCAATGGTGACGGCATCCCGGACCTGGTGACCACCGGGGGGACGCCGGGCCTGCCGTCCGGCATGTGGCTTGTACCCGGAACGGGAGACGGCCGTGGCGGGCTAAGGCTGCCCGCCAAAAACATTGGAGCGCTGGGAGCGGGATTCAACACCGATGCCGCGCCTAGCGATTTCGACGGCGGGCAGGTCATCACCGGTTACTACTACGGCGATGGGTTCCAGGACTTCCTGTTCTACGTCCCCTCCGGCACATATCGAGGCAGAGGAAGCCTGCTCTCCGGTAGCGGGGACGGCTCGGTGGTGGACCCGATCGCTGGAAACTTCAGCGCCTCGGGCGACTACCTCGCCGACAGCAACGGGGACTGGCCGCTCCAGCTTGCGAATGCCTACAACGCCGAAGGAGTGCCGGGCCATCTCGATGATCTGATTACGATCACAGGCAGCGACCAGAACGGCTACCACCTGACCTACTTCGAGTCGCGGGCCACAGACATCCTCCTCCTGGGTGCGCCCCAGCTGACCATCACGGCAAACACGCCGGACGGCACGGCTGACTGGCAGAACTGGACACTGGCCACGACCAAGACGGCCTCCGGCACGGCCATGTATCTACGGAAGCAGTCGACCGGCCAGCTCTACCTATGGGACGGCTTTACCGTCAAGAACAACGGGGACTCCACCGGCTCCATCTCCTACAAGCAGTACGCGATCTCCGCGAAGTGGAACAAGGGGACCACCCTCTCCACCCTGGAGGCCGCCGACTTCGGCTCCGAGGACGCTCCGGGCCTGTGGACCGTAACCCCGGACGGCCGCGTCCGTACGTACGTCGTCTCCGGCCTGAAGACCAATCCCAAGATCAAGCTGGTGCACAGAGCCCAGCTTGGGTGAGGCGGCCGCAGATCGGTTCATCGAGGGCCGACGTTGGTGACCTGTCCAAGCTAGGGCCAGGCCACCCTCCACCGGGGCGCTGTCGGTGCGTAGACGGCGAACTCGCACCGCCTCGGTGGTCAACATCCTCGGGCAGGCCGGCGGGGATGCTCCTCGACCAGTACGGATGGGGCGCTGGCATTCTTCCGGAGCTATTCCGTGGTCCTGGCTGGTCAGCCAAGGTGCCATTGTCCAGCTCTTCTACCCTGGTCCTGAACGGCGTGCGGCGTCCGTCACCAGTGGGTCATCAGGCAGATCCCTTTGTCGAGCTCGATCGCGCACCAGTTCACTTCCTGGCGCATTCGAAACGCCGACGGTTCAAAGATATGCGCGCCTGATCATGGCTGTCCGCTTTCGCCGCGGAGAGAGCGCTCCAGGGCTTCGAGGAGGGTGCCCTCGAGGACGGCGACCTTGCGGATGGTGTGCGGGAGCGGAGTGCAGCGGCCGGCGGCGCGCGCCGCGGCGGCCTCGATGGTCTCCGCGGTCGCGGGGCGGCCGACGAGTGCCTCCTCGACCTCGGTGAGGCGCAGTGGCGTGCGGGCGATCCCGCCGGCCGCCACCGCCGCGAAGACGATCGTCGTGTCCTCCAGGACGAGGCGGACGGCGACCTCGGCCTGCGGCCAGTCCCCCTGGGCCCGGCCGTATCCGGTCCGCTGGTGGGCGGCCCGCTCACCGGGGCGCGGCGCCGGGAGATCGATGCCGAGCAGCACCTCGCGGGGCTCCAGCAGGTGATCGCGGCCGGGGTCGTCCCCGTAGAGGTCGCCGACGGGAAGGGAGCCGCGGCCGTGGACTCGCACCCCGGCCTCGTGGGCGAGCAAGGCGACGGCGAGTGAGGAGGGATGCGGTGCGATGCACGGGCTCTGGTCGATCACGACGGCGAACGGGTGCGCACCCGACCGGGCGGGACAGCCGTCTCCGCCGGTCTGATGACAGGAGAAGAGCGGATTGCGGAAGTACCAGCACCGGTTGCGCTGCAGCAGGTTTCCGCCGAGCGTGGCCGCCGCGCGGATCTGCGGCGTCGCCAGGACGGCCGCCGCCGCGGTCAGCACCGGGAAGGCCGCCGCGAGCCGCTGGTCGGCGGCGAGTTCGGCGACGGTCGTCATGGCGCCGATGGCGGCGGATCCGTCCGCTCCCCAGGTGATGCCGCGCAGCTCCGGGACGCCGCGCAGGTCGGTGTACGGGCCGGTGGAACGTCCCAGGCCGTGCAGGGCCATCAGGTCGGTTCCGCCCGCGCGCAGCACCACCGCGCCGCTCTCGGCGATCGCCGTGACACTGGTCATTGCTGCATCCCTTCGGGCAGACCCTCTGGCAGACCTTCGGGCAGACGGATCGGCAGGTCGTGCGGGCGCCAGCCGGTGGCGGCGTGCACCGCGTTGCCGATCGCGGCCGCGACCCCGAGAGTGGAGAGCTCACCGAGCCCGACGCCCCGGCCGGTCACGTGATCCCAGCCGTCCTCGTGGAAGTGCACGTCGATCTCGGGTACGTCCGCGATGCCGGGAATCCGGTAGTCCTCGAGGTTGCCGGTCAGCACGGCCCCGGTGCCGGGATCGATCTGCCGCTGCTCGTGCAGCGCATAGCCGATGCCCTGGATGATGCCGCCCTCGCACTGGCTGCGGGCGAGCCGTTCCTGGTAGATGTGCCCTGCGGCGATACCGGCGTGCACCGAGAGGGTGCGGATCACCCTCAGCCGGGTGTCGACCTCTACCTCGGTGACGTAGACCGCGCCGCAGAAGCCCCGTCCGATGTGGAAGTGGTTGAGCGGGAAGGGGGTGACGTAGCCGCGGCGATCCCGGCGGCGCCCGCCGACGACCCGCAGTCCGGCCACGTCCCCGGGTGACTCGATCAGGGAGTCGATCCCCGCGGGGAGCGCGGCGAGGAGTTTCCGGGCGGCGTCGCGGGCGGCCGGTCCGATCGAGGGGGTGCCGCAGCTGCTGGCTCCCGCCGGGCCGTGGACGGTGCCGGTCCGGCCGATCTCGACCCGGACCTGCTCAGGTGGCAGGCCGAGTTCCTCCCGGACGACCCCGGCGATGACGCTGCGGCTGCCGGTGCCGATGTCCTGGGTCGCGGTGCGAGCCACCACCACCCCGTCCTCGACGGTCAGTTCGACCTCGGTGCCCGGGTCCAGGAAGTACAGGTAGTTGGCCACCGCCAGCCCGACCCCGCGCCGGAACCGGCCGCTCGCGGCACCGGCAGCCCCCCGGTCCTTCCAGACCGCAAGAGCGGCGGCCCAGTCGTAGAGAGCAGCCCGTTTGGGATTGCCGTCCCAGCGGCGGCGTAGCTCCAGGGGGTCCTCGCCGCGCCGGTACGCGGCCTCGTCGACGGCCTGTTCCAGAGCCCACAACGCGGGTGGGATGCCAGGACCACGGAACGGCGCGCCCGGCGGGAGGTTGGTGAGCACGTCGAAGTCCCGGAGCCGCCGGGGCGCGTTGCCGTACATGAGCCGGGCGTGGGTCGCCACGTTCGTGCCGATCGACACTCCGCCGTCGCCGTAGACGTCCATGGTGAGCGCGGCGAGATCCCCGTTCGCGGTGGTGAGCAGGGAGAGCTCGGTCCGGGTACCGGGGCGGCTGCCGCCGTCCACCAGCTCCTCCGCCCGGGTCAGCACCACCTTGACCGGCGCGCCGGCGGCGCGGGCCAGTTCGGCCGCGGCGATGGCGTCGGAGGTGAGGTTGACCTTCGCGCCGAACCCGCCGCCGATGTGCTCGGCGTAGACGTGTACCTGGTCGCGCTTCAGCCCCCAGCGTGCCACCGCCTGCTCCGCGACGCGGCCGATGGCCTGGGTCGAGATGTGCAGGTGAAGGCCGCCGTGCTCGTCCCAGCGGGCGACCGACGCATGCGGCTCCATCGCGGTGTGCGACTGGGCCGCGGTGGTGTACTCCGCGGTCACCAGGATCTCGACCGAATCGGAGCGGGCCTGGTCGATCCGGCGCACGGCGGTCCCCGCCCGCCAGCTCATCGAGGACGGCCCGCGCAGGTTCCCGGCCCACTTCGCCGGCGCCGGCGGCCCTTCGTTGCTGCGCGGGGCGCTCTTACGGGACGCGGCGGTGGGATAGATCTCCGGCGCGTCCGGTCGCCGCGCCTCTTCGGAGCTGAGCACGGCGGGCAGCGTCTCGTACCGGACCTCGACCTCCGCCGCCGCTTCCCGGGTCGTCACGGCCACCGGCTGGCCCACGTACCGTACCGTCCGGTCCGCAGGCAGCAGTTCCACCAGGAGCGCGGGCCCGGTCACTGAGATGACCCGTGCGTGCGCGTGCGGTGAGCGGATGATCACGCCGTCGAGCATCCCGTCCAGGCGCACGTCGGTGGTGTAGACGGCCCGGCCGGTGATCTTCTCCATCGCCTCGACCCGCGGCGGCGCGGTCTCGGCCGGCCCGTCGTGGCGGCCCGCGCAGGCCGCGGCGATCGCGGCGTAGATTCCGGCGTACGCCCCGCATCGGCACAGATGGCCGGCCATCGCCCTGGCGATCTCGGCGCGGGAGGGCTCCGTATCGCCGTGCGCGGCTCGCCAGGCGTCGGTGAACGCGGCTGCCTCCACCACGAAGCCGGGAGTGCAGAAACCGCACTGCAGCCCGTCGTGGGCGGCGAAGGCACGCTGCACGGGATGGGTGCCGCCGAGCCCTTCGACGGTGGTGAGGTCGCGGCCCTCCAACGTCGAACAGGGAGTCAGGCAGCTCACCGCGGGGGTCCCGTCGACCAGCACGGTGCACGCGCCGCACACTCCGGTGCCGCAGGCGAGTTTGGTCCCGGTCAGGCCGAGCGAGTCACGCAGAACCTGAGCGGTGGTGCCGTCGGCACCCGGGTTCACCGATACCGGATTCCCGTTGACGGTGAACTTCATCGCTCGCTCCTCAGCCAGAAATCACCGGCGTTCCGGGACATGATGGCATTTTTGATCACTACAGTGGGGCTGATCTGGATCTTTTTGGCATCTCGGTCGGCACTGTGAGGAGACGTGATGGCGGAGCGGAAGGATCGCTGGTGGAAGACGGCCGCGCCGAAGGACTGGGCCGTCGTGGGCATCGATGTCAACCGGCCGAGCATCGCCCGGGTCTATGACTATCTGCTGGGCGGCAAGGACAATTTCGCCTCCGACCGGGCGGTCGGCGACCAGATCAAGCAGGCGCTGCCTGAGATCAGGATCGGTGTGGAGGCGCAGCGAGCCGTGCTGCGCCGGGTGGTGCGGCACCTGACGGCCGAGGCGGGGGTCCGGCAGTTCATCGACATCGGATCGGGCCTGCCGACGGCAGGGAATGTGCACGAGACCGCGCAGGCCATCGACCCGGCGGCTCGCGTGGTCTATGTCGATCACGATCCGATCGTGTTGGCGCATGCCGAGGCCCTGCTGACCAGCGACGACGGCACCATCGCGATCAACGGCGAGCTGCTCAGGCCAGAAGAGATCCTCGCCGATCCCGCGCTGGCCGGCCACCTCGACCTGACCCGGCCGGTGGGCCTGCTGCTCTGCGGGATCCTGCACCACATCACCGATGAGGAGAACCCCTCGGGCCTGGTCGCCCGGCTACGGGACGCCCTGCCGTCGGGTTCCTACGTCTTCATCCACCATCTGATCCAGGTCGACGACCCGGGAGCGGCCGCAGCCGAGGCCGCCCTGCGCCAGGGCATGGGGCGTGGCCAGTTCCGACCGGTCAAGGAGGTCGAGCAGATGTTCGACGGGCTGGAACTGATCGATCCCGGTGTCGTGCCGGTCACCGAGTGGCGTCCGGAACCGGGTGTGCCGTCCAGCGATGACCACCCGGTCCTGCGCCTGGCGGTCGCCGGTGTCGCCCGCAAACCCTAGTCCGCACCGGCGACTGGTGACCCGCGTTTCCGGACACTCGCTCACAGGTCCCTTGCGCGGCGCAGAATCGCGTGCACGTCCTCTTCGAACCGCAACCGCCGGATGAGCCTGCGCCGGAACTCGATCGGGAAGTAGAAAGTCGATCGGGCCCCCGTGCGGTGTTCCACATCGACCATCACGGCCGTGTCCAGCCTGGGCAGCCCTGCTCCGACCAGGAGCGGGACGACCCAACCCCACGTGCGCGAGTCGACCGAGCTCCCATAGACCAGGGCGGCGCACTGATCCGTTCCGAGCTTGTGATGCACTGCGCCGGCAAGAGAGCGGTGGGATCGTGGCCCGTCCCAGTCGACGTACCTGCTCAACTCGCCGTAGCCGGTCCTCTCGACCCGCACCACGACGTCATCGTCGTCGCCATGGAGTGTGATCCACTGCAGCCGGACACCCCTACGACGGGTCCAGCCCCTCGGGGCGACCCGTACGGCCGTCTCGAGGATGCGAAGGTAGTCCGCGCGCACGTGAGCCGGAAGAGAGCCGAGTTGGGCCAGCGTGGCCTCGCCCTGCGGTGTCATGCGCGCCTCCGGGACATGGCGTGATCTTGCTCGGCGCAGGGTAACGCACAGCGGCCCGGCGTTCCCATACTGATGGACCCTGTTCGGCCGGTACCAGGTGGGCCTTGTGCGCAGGCAACCAACTCCGTGCTCGACCCCGCCCGGGATCCCACCGCAGCCGTACGGGCAGGTGCCTCTTGTAGCTGTCATCAGTGGTGGATCCACCACATCAGGGCGGTGAAGCCAGCGGTACCGGCGGCGGCGGCTCCGGCCCGTACGGCGCTGTACATGGCGGCTTGGCCGAGCCGGCGCAGGGTGCGCTTGGTCGTGGCCTTCATGGCGAGATTCCCCTCGACGATGTTCCCCAGGAAGCTCCCGGGGCTTGTGGCAGAAGGCTGCGGGATACGGGGATTGATCGTGGGAGTAGGCGGGCGATGCGGGGCATTTGGTTCTAGGCTCCAGGTCAAAGGCTGTGCCCGCGGTTTCCATAGCGGGCAGCCGGTATGACGCGGGCAGGGACGGGGCAGGTGGGCCGCAGATGCAGGATCCGGCGCGGAGACTGTACGAGGCGCTGCGGGCGCTGGAACACCGAGCGGTGACCGCTCGCAAGGCCGGTCGGCCGCCGTTGCCTTGCTCTCGGCGTGAGGCCGCCGTCACTGCCGGCCGGGCACCGTACGGGGTCCAGGTGGACAGCCGCCGGATCAGTTCATGGTTGCCTGCCGACCCCTTACGCGCGCAGGTACCTCGTTCGGGCGATGCCGACAAGGTGTGGGCGCTGGTGCGGGTGTGGAGCACCTGGGCGGGTGATCCGGCTCCGGGGCGCCGATACTGGATGAACCTGATCGACGCCGCTCAGCCGGCACGCACCCGAATCGCCGATGAAGCCCCAGCCACTCAGGGAGAGCCGGATTCGGCGGGTGATGCCCCCGGCCGCCCGGTCGGCCGGCTGGTCATCGAGCTGAGCGACCCCTTCGACCTGGAGGTGCATCGGCCGATCGAGGTGGCCGCACCCCCTGGCGGGCTGCTGCCCGTCCTGCCGCCCTATGTCTCCCGGGAGCATGACCTGCGGCTGGAGGAGGTGATGGCACGGGCGGTGAGTGGCCGCAGTGCGGTCGCCGTACTGGTGGGCGGTTCGTCAACGGGCAAAACGCGGGCCTGCTGGGAGACGGTCCACCGGCTCCCGCCGGGGTGGCGGCTGTGGCATCCGATCAGCCCTGGTCGCCCCGAGGCCGTGCTGGAGTCGCTGGGCCGAGTCGGGCCTCGTACGGTGATCTGGCTCAACGAGGCGCAGCACTACCTGCTCACTCCCACCGGTCCCCTCGGTGAACGTGTCGCGGCCGGCGTACGCGAACTTGTGCGCGACCCCGCCCGTGGGCCGGTGCTGGTGCTGGGCACTCTCTGGCCCGAATACTGGTCCGTCCTGACCACCGCCCCTCCCCCGGATCAGCAGGTCGACCCGCACGCGCAGGCCCGGGCTCTGCTGACCGGCGGCACCGGCATCACCGTCCCCGGGGCCTTCACCGGCACCGCCCTCAACGACCTGCGAGCCGCGGCCACCGGTGATCCCCGCCTCGCTCATGCCTGCGCCCAGGCCGAGGACGGCAGGATCACCCAGTTCCTGGCAGGCGCCCCCGCACTGCTGGAGCGACACCGCAACGCCCCACCCGCCGCCACAGCACTGATCGAGGCTGCGATGGACGTACGGCGCCTGGGACATGGGCCCGCCCTACCCCGATCGCTTCTGGAGACGGCCGCACCCGCTCATCTCGACGATCACGAATGGCAGATGCTGGAGGACGACTGGCTCGAGCAGTCGCTGACCTACACCGGCACCGCGTGCCGTGGGGTCCCCGGCCCCCTCACTCTCATCCGTCCCAGGCCCGGCCAGGCACCTTACGGTCAGCCCCACTACAGGCTCGCCGACTACCTCGAGCAGTACGGGCGCACGACCCGCTGGAACCTGTCCGTTCCAGCCGAGATCTGGGACGCGTTGGTGGACCACGCCCGCGCCGAGCACCTGTCGGACCTCGCCGACGAAGCCGAGCACCGCAGCCTCGACCGGTACGCACTGATGCTCTATGCCGCCGCTGCCTCCGAGACCGGCAGCGCCTACGCCTGGAGCAACGTGGGCAGGCTGACCGCGAGAGTGGCATGGTCCGGTCCAGCGATCACCGCCTATCAGCATGTCGTCGAAGCCGAGGACGCCACCGACGAAGCCTTGCTGGGGGCGGGCCGCGCGCTGCAGAGCATGGGCAAGGCCGAGGAGGCCCTCGCCTGCTACCAGCGGATACTCAACTCCACCGAAGGCACCGCCCCCTCCCCTCTGACGACCTCGAATGCCGCGGAACTGCTGATGGAAGTGATGGGGACACAGGAAGCGATCGGGTGGCTCCAGGACCGCGCCAAGGCCGGCGCATCCGTCGCTCTCACCCGGGCGGCCTGGTGGCTGGAGAAGGAGGGCCGGGTCGACGAAGCGCTCGTCTGGCTACGGGAATGCGCCGAGGCGGGCACACCTGGAGCCTGGTCGACCATGGGCGACCTGCTCCGTGGGACGGGCCGACCCGAGGAAGCGATCAGCGCCTACCAGCGAGCCGGGGAGGCCGGCACTCCTGATGCCTGGCCGAGGGCGGGCACCCTGCTCAGTCGAGCCGGGCGGAAGGACGAGGCGATCACCGCCTACCGGCACGCCGGGGAGGCCGGCCTCGCAAAGGCATGGATGTCGGTAGGCCGGCTACTGGAGGAGACCGGGCGGGTCGACGAAGCGATCAGCGCCTACCAGCACGCCGCCCAGACCGGCTGCCCCGACGGCCTCGATCATGCCGCCCGTGTGCTGGACGAGCAGGGCCGACTCGAAGAGGCGCTCGCCTGGCTCCAGGACCGCGCCAGGGCCGGCACCCCCACCACCGCATGGTCCCTGGCGGGTGAGCTGCTGCACCGAGCAGGGCGAGTAGACGAAGCGATCACCTCCTTTCAGCATGCCGGGGCAGCGGGCCTCGGCTACGCGTGGGAGTCGGCGGGCGAGCTGCTGGAGGAGACCGGGCGGATCGAGGAGGCCATCACCGCCTACCAGCACGCGGCGAAGAACCGCACCGACAAGACCCGTAGAAGAGGTCTGCAGGCGCGGCATCGCATACGCAACGTGTGCACCCGGATGCGGGAGGCGGGCCAGACCCGGCAACTGTTCGTCTGGCTCCAGGCCTACGCCGAAACCGGTGACCACCACGCCCTGAGAGAGACGGCCGCCCAGATGCGGGAGGCGGGGCGGACCGAGGAGTTGCACGCCTGGGTCCGGTCCTGCACCGAAGCCAGCATCCCCCTCAATCCTCCGGACCAGGTGGCCGCCGTGCTGGAAGAGGCGGGCGGGGTGGAGGAGGCGTTCGCCTGGCTACAGGCCCGCGCCGAAACCGGCGACACCGACGCCCAGGACGTAGCAGTCGAGCTACTCACGGCGAAGGGAATGAGGGAGCAGGCACTGACCTGGCTGCACACCCGCGCCGAAACCGGCGACCACCACGCTCTCTACCAGCAGGCCGAGGTATTAGAACAAGCAGGAGAAGCCGAGGAAGCGATCAACCTCTTCCTGCGTGCCGCCGAAACCGGCGACCACCATGATGGCCCCGGCAGCCTCCCTGCCCGGCAGCGAGCGAAGAGCCTGCTGGAGGAGACGGACAAGGCCGAAGACGCCGCACGCCTGCACTGGTATGGGCTCGAACCGGGCGGGCTCATCGCCGGTCCCTGGAGCACTGACCCGTCATATTTCTCCCCTCCATAACGTTGCCAGGCTGCAGTGATCTGGTCGGTGCTGTCCGCCATCAGAGACCTGAACGCTCATGTTGCGGGTATCAGTCCGAGCCGTACTAGTCACGGTGTCCCCTCCCTGAGCGCGGACCACAGACACCAGAGGCAAGGTAAGGATCACCAGGAATCGTGACCTGGCACACGGGCTCACGACGGAGACCTGGTGGGACGCGGAAAATCCGCTGTTGCGAGGTAACCCGAGCAGGCGGGCTTGTCAGGGGGGCCTGCGCGGACCGATGGCTGCAGTCCGTCAGCAGATCGCCCGAAAAACCGGACGGAACAACCGGCCCCGAGCGGCGCCGTGGGGTATCTGACCAGGTGAGACTAGGTGGGCCGCCTGGGACTCGAACCCAGAACCAACGGATTAAAAGTGGATCACTGCATCGCGGGCATACAGGGGCCGTGACCTGCACGGCAACCGCGCGCATCCGTGTCGACAGAGATGATCATTCCGTATATTTTCCGGATCTTGATATCAAGTCCCCTGCCGCAGGCAAGCAGTGCCTGCCGGTCGGGAGGCATGATCTTGGCGGCTGCCTTGGTGATTCGCTGACCTGCGGGTTCTTAGGCCCCAGGACCTGTCACTATGACGTCGTGTCAACGTTGAACAACGACCTCGACGCCGTACTGGCGATTGTGGCGGGGCGGACGAACTGCCGTGTCCATCCGGCCGCTGGCATGCCGTCGTTCGGTCCGAAGCGGACTCTCCCGGCGGGCCTCGCCGAGTTCTACAGCCGGTGTGGCGGCCTGACGCTATTTCGGGACTCGGAGTTCCCCTGGCGTGTCAGCAGCGGCGAACAGCTTCTTCCCGCCGGGCCACGGCTGCTGGGGGACCGACAGGCCGAGCAGATCGCTGCCGACCATCCCGACGATCTGAGCACCACCTGCCATGTCATCGCCGATGACGGCACCGGAAGCTCCACTGCCCCCCACGTCGTGATCGACCTGCACCCCACCAGAGTCGGCCGGTGCTATGCCACCGGCTGGGATAGCTTCGGCCTGGCAGGGGACATGCCGATCATCGCCCTCGATATGACAGGTCTGGTCACTTGGCTTATGGAGGCGGCCGGAGATGCTCCCATGGGCGGTCATCGACCCTTCGGAGACGCCTATCGACCGACGCTATGATCCCAGCCTTCTGTCCCGGCAACGTTGTTGGCAGGAGCTCATGGGATCACAGAGCGCAGCGCAGGCGAGTGCCTTCTTCCGGGAGGTCGCTCGCGAACGGAGGGTGTGGGGGGTTCGGGACGACGAGGGTTTTCCGGCTTTTCAAGGCGGGAGTGGTGAGCTGGCCATGCCCTTCTGGTCACTGGAGTCCCGGGCCGCGCGGATCGTTGAGATCTGTCCCGCCTACGCGAGCTTCCGTGCGGCAGCGATTCCGCTGGCCGAGTGGATCCGCTGGTTGCCCGACCTTCGAAACGACGGTCTAGGAATAGGGGTGAACTGGAGTGGCCCACGCGCCCGCGGCTGGGACTTCACGGTCTCCGAGGTGTTGAATCGCCTTCAGTCAGTGTCCGCTGGCCTTGATCCCACAGCGGTATCGGAACGCGCGCCGCGTACGGCTCGCCAGGCTTCCACCTCAACCCCTGACAGACCTTCCGGCAACGGAGCTTGATCCCCCATCTCAGAGTCAGCGGCCCCGCCGGAGGCGTAAGGGGTTGGCTCCGGCAAGATGCGCGGATGGCTGATGCACCGCAGACGGTATGGGAAGACAGCGACGGACTCGCTGCTGGCATGGAGGTGATGATCAGGGGCGCTGGTTCCGCTCGGCGGGGCGGGCAGGTTGCACGCCGCGGTGACGGTGACCTTGCGTGTGCCGGAGGGGTTCTTCGTGGCCTTTGCTGAGGGGGATGCGAGTGCGACGGCTCTGCTGACTCCGGACGAAGCCAGAGGAGTCGCGGCATGGCTGACTGAAGCGGCTGCCGCCGCTGATCGAGTCGGCCCTCCGATGTACGACTGACCTGCGATTGGTCGGGCGGCGGCGCTGACCCGGCCGTCCGGGCACGGCGCGTAGGGACCGGCGCCCACGCCGCACGCGATGGCCTGCACGCTTGAACTGGAAGTTTCCGGACTTGCGCGGGGGCGTGGCCTCGTCGCCTTGTCGGCGGACGGGCTGGCACCTGCCTGCGCGCGATGGCCCGTCGCGCGGCCCCGCGAGCGGTCCCCCGTTAGGTCGGGAACCGGCCAGGGGCGCCACCGGCTGTTCGAACCCGGTATTCGTCCTGTGGGCGGTCGGCCGCCGGTACGGCCCGGTCTGCAGGTCGCCTTGATGGCAGTGCAGAAGGACTGCACATCCTGGCCGAGTGACTCCTTAGCCGCTCATTTTGAGTAGTGCGCGCATGGTTTCGGCTGGGGTGGTGCATCGGAAGCTGGTGTCGTCGTCGAGCATGTCGGTGGATGCGTCGTTGAAGGTTGAGGGTGTGGCTCGGTGGAAGGGGCTGGTGAAGGCGCTGCCTTTCAACTCGTGGCGGCCTGGTTCGGATTCGGTGGAGAGCCATTCCCAGGTGTTGCCGCACAGGTCGTAGACGCCGTAGGGGCTGACGCCGCTGTGGTAGCGGTCGACCGGGGTGGTGTTGCGGATGCCGCCTTCTCGGACGTTGCATTTTGCCGGGGTGAGCTGGCTTCCCCAGGGGTAGACGTCGCCTCGGGTTCCGCGGGCGGCTTTCTCCCATTGCTGGCTGCTGGGTAGGGTCTTGGCTGTCCACTCGGCGTAGGCGGAGGCGTCGTGCCAGGTGACGAAGACGACGGGGTGATCGAAGAGGATGTCGGGTGGTCCGCCTTCTTTGGTCCAGTGCTGGGGTGCGGTGTGCCCGGTCGCTGCGGTGAAGCGCCCGTAGTCGGCGTTGGTGGTGGGGAAGACGTCGATGTAGAACGCCGGGAGATAGAGCGGTTCGTTGTCGGGGCCGTGCAGGAAGACGCCTGCAGCGATGAGGGTCATGAGTTTGCCGTCGATGGGGTGGCGCACTTGGTGTTGCTCGTCGGTGGGCAACGGCACGTTCTGCTGTTCCTCGTTGTCGCTGGGCTCCCGTGGGGGGATGACCGTGAGGGAGGCGCCGACCAGGCCGGCGAACCTGGTCTGTACGTCGGTGCTGGAGGCGTTCAGGGATGAGTCGAGGGCGTGCTGGTTGACGGGGCGGGGGTGGATGCTCTCCCCGCCGGCCTCCCACTTGGAGACCATGCGTTCACTGATTCCCAGGTGTGCGGCGAACGCTCGTATGCTCATGCGCTTGGCTTCGCGTAAGGCGCGGACTTCTCGGCCGGACCAGACTTGAACGGTGGGCGATGTCATGCGGAGTCTCCTCAGATGAACGGCGGATATGGCGTGGACGGGTCAGAGTTCTTCGGCGGGGATGTCCTCGTATTCCTTGCGGAGGGCATCGAAGATCGGATGATCCTCGGGCAGTTGAATACCGTCGATCGCCGTGACCGCCCGTACGCCTACTGAGGTGTTGGTGGCGAATGCGGCCTGCATCGCGGGCACGTCCCGGAGATTCACAGGTGCTGTGACCGTGTGCTCGTGGACTTGCTTGAGCAGTCTCATGGTGACGCCGGGCAAAGTGTTGGCGTCCGGCCAGATGACGCGTTCTCCGTCGAAGAACCCGATGTTCCAGGTGGCGCCTTCGGAGATGAACAGGCCACTGTCGATGAAAAGCGCATCGTCGTAACCGTTGAGCTGGGCATTCCGGCGACCCCACAGGGCGCCGAACAGTCCGATGTGCTTCACCTCTGGCAGATCGCGGCGGTACTTGGTCGTCTGCACGCGCATCGGCTCCGGTGGCCAGGCGATGGCGGGGCGGGTGGTGACCAGCACCTTCGGCTCGGCGGGGGCGCCAGGGTGACCGAGTTCAAGCGCTGGGTCGAAGACCGTCACCCGGACGGTGAACGAACCCTGCTCCTCCGCGATCGCGTGCCGGATGAATTCCCGGACGGTGTCCCTGTCCAGGTCGGCATTGAACAGCATCCGACAATCACGGACAAGCCGGTCAAGATGGTGCGAGAGCCCGCGAATATGCTGATTGTCGACGCGCATGGATGTGAAGTGGCCGTAGTTGGTGAGGCCCAGCGCTTGAAGCGCTTCGGGTGCGACAGGTACGCCGTTGAGTTCCGCCATGAGTCCAGTCTGACACCATTCATGATCTGCTCCTATACCGAAGTGCAGTGAAAGTTCAGTGCTAAGGCGGCACCAGTACATGGGAATGCCTCTTGTGGCATTGGACCCTTGAAGCATGAGCGATGAACGACCCCGCGAGGAATGCCCTTCGTGCGGCGGCCGAGGCAAGAAGATCATCCTGCCTCGCCGGAGGCTGATCGTCGTGCCGCCCGGTGACTCGACGGGTCCGGAACCGGTGGCGTTGGAGAACTGCGCGTTGTGCGCCGGTACGGGGCGGGCGGCGGCGTGATGAGCTGCGGGGCCGGTGCGGTGGTGAGGGCGGCCGAGATGCCCCCCGGTATCGGTCGTGGCCCCACCTACACCGGTCTCGCCTCCACGAGAGTGGGTCGGGGCGATGAATGAGAACTACAGAGGGTCGCACGCAAGGCTTCTTGGTGATCTCTGCAGGTCGTTGACGGCGCTCGGCGTGAGCGTGCAGTTGCGCGACGCCATCCCGAGTCTGACCGTCAACGCCGACCCGGCGGCGCCTCCGGGTGTCGGGGTCTATGTGCTCGTGAGCACGTCGGGCGCGGAGTTCGTCTGGACGGCGGCCGGGAATCGGCATCCGGTCTCGGACATCGAGGGCGCGGCTCGGCGGATCGCCGCATTCGTACACGAACAACAGCGGCAGACCTCCGGCGAGCCGGGGCCGGGTTCGTGATGGTGGGGCCGGCTGTTCCACCGGAACGCCAGATCACCGACGAGCCGCTCCGCGCGATGATGCGTGATCTGACGGGATCGTTTCCGGGGGTCGTGGCCTGGTACGGGAAGGCCACCCGCTCATGGTGGGCGTTCGTGCCGGCGGGCGAACGCGGACGTCTAGTGGAGGCGATCAACCCGGCGGAGCTCCGCAAGGCGATCATCTCGGCGAGTACCTGGCCCTGGCCGCGCTCGTGAAGGCCCGAGGGTGTGGCGGATCACCGCCTCATGGTCAACGGTCACGTACACGACATCGCTGACCAGCGCATCGAGGACGCGCTGACGACATGACCACGACCTACGATGCGGAGGCCCGGGGAATCCTGGGGCCTCGCTTCTTTGGGCCCTGACCTGTGGAAACTCCCCCGAGATCATTCCGTGTATGTTCCGGGAACGCCTCCAGACGGCTGCCCACGACGGCATACGGCTGCACAGCGCCGATCTCGCCAGGAGGACGTCTTCCCAGGTCACGGGCCGGATTGCCAGTCGTACTCGGTGGGCCGCCTGGGACTCGAACCCAGAACCAACGGATTAAAAGTCCGGAGCTCTGCCATTGAGCTAACGGCCCGCAGAATGAAGCATACCGAGATCGGACCAGTGATCCCCACGGCATTACCGGCGAGGCCACGGGGGTGGGTCGCGGCGCGTCAGAGCGCCGACGGCCCGGCGGGCCCGCTCGACGGCGACCCCGGGTGCAGCTCGGTCAGGACGAGCCCACCGCGATGCCGGTCATGCCTCCCGCCCCGTGCCGCGAGCCCCAGGCCCCAGGCCCCGGGCCCAACGGCACACGAGCGGGCTTCCTGCGCTTCAGTCGGCCCAGTTGAGCGAATGGCTGAGGCCCAGCTCGATGTCGGCGGCCGCCTCCTGCACCATCGGCACCAGCGCCCGCATCTCCTCGACCGACTTGCGGCCGATGTGCGTCGAGAGGTTGATCGCCGCGCGGGCGCGCCCCATGCGGTCGCGGACCGGTACGGCGATAGCGACCAGGCCGACCTCCAGCTCCTGGTTGACCAGGGCGTAGCCCTCCTCGCGCACCTTCCGGAGCTCGGCCCGGAACTCGTCCGGATCGGTGATGGTCCGGGGCAGCGCCGGCGTCAGCTCGTACGTGCGCAGGTGCTCCTCGAGCTCGGCGGGTGGCAGGTTCGCCAGCAGTACGCGTCCCATCGCGGTCGCGTTCGCCGGACGCCGGGCTCCGACGTTGACGGAGATCGTCATCAGCGCGGGGCCGGGGACGCGTACGACGTAGACCACGTCGCCGCGGTCGAGGATCGATCCCTCGCTCGCCTCGGACGTCTCGGCGACCAGCTTCTCCAGGCGTGGCAGCGCGATGTCCGGGAACGACAGGGCCGACAGGTAGGAGTAGCCGAGTTCCAGAACCTGGGGGGTGAGCTCGTAACGGTTGTTCTTGCCGTAGACGTAGCCCAGCTCGCACAGCGTCAGCAGGAAGCGGCGGACGGCGGCACGCGTCAGCCCGGCCTCCTGAGCGAGCTCGGAGACCGTCATCGACGGGCGCTCGGCGTTGAACACCCGGATGATCGCCAGACCGCGTTCCAGGGAGCGGACGAAGTCGCGTGAACGTTCGTCGTCACCTGCGGGCCGGTCGTCCAGCTCGCCGCCGTTCTCCGGATCAACGGACGGTGAGACTCGTGCCACGTGATGACCTCCTGGCGGACGGGGGGACCGAACGACGGCCCGCTGACTGTCTATCTGATGTACGAAGCACCGTTGACGTCCAGTGTGGCCCCCGTGAGACTAGGGCATGCGTCGGTGGCGAGAAAGGCCACGAGCGAGGCCACCTCGTCGGCCTCGACCATCCGTCCCATGGCCAGCCCGTCCGCGACCGCCTGCTGTGCGGAGTCGTCCTGCCCGGCGATCGCCATGCCGGCGTTGACGACGCCGGGGGCGAGCACGTAGACCCGCAGGCCCTGCCGTGCGTAGTTGCGCGCGAAGGTCTGAGCGAGGTTGCGGATCGCGGCCTTGGAGGCCGCGTAGGAGGTGAGGTCGGCGATCCGCGAGCCCTGCTCCGCCGCCCAGCTCGACAGCACGATGATCGTCCCGGAGCCTCGCGCGGCGAAGTAGCGCACCGCCTCGCGCATCAGGGCGCCCGCACCGATCACGTTCACCTGCAGGGCCTCCTGCCACCCCGCGTCCCACACCTCGTCCGGGCCGTCGACGGGCGTGTCGGGGTTGACCGCCGCGTTGAGCACCAGGACGTCGATGGGCCGGCCCCAGCAGAGAGCCGAACGCCACAGGTCGCGCGCGGCGGCCGGGGTGCCCAGCTCCGCCTGGATCAGCAGCTTCTGGTCGTCCGGGAGCGTCTCCACGGCGCGCTCGGCGCCATAGCGTTGCGTGCGGTACTGCGCGATGACGTTGGCGTTCGCACCCGAGAGTGCGCGTGCGGTCACCGCTCCGATGCCGCGGGAGGCGCCCGTGAGCAGCACGGTGCGGCCCGCGAGCGCGTTCTGGTCGAGAAGCACCTGACTCCTAAAGGATTCCGCCGTCGACGTTGAGCATCTGACCGGTGATGCCCGACGACAGGTGGCTGGTGAGGAATGCGATGGCGTCCGCGACCTCGGCCGCGGTGGCGATCCGGCCGAGCGAGGTCCCACGCGCCGACTGTTCGAGTGCCTCGTCCACCCGCAGGCCGGTGGTCTGCCGGCGGGACGCCATGCGCGAGCGCAGCGCGTCGGTGGCGATCGGGCCCGGGGCCACGGCGTTGACCCTGACCCCCTCCGGTCCGAGCGCGAGTGCCGTCGACCGGACGATGCCGAGCGCCGCGTGCTTGCCGGCGACGTAGGACGCGATGTTCGGATCTCCCCGCCACGAGTTCAGCGAGGCCACCACCGTGATCGTCGATCCCGGTCCGAGCAGCGGGGCGGCGTGCTTGATGGTGCAGGCGACGCCGCGTGCGTTGACGGAGAGCACCCGGTCGAAGTCCGCGAGGTCCATCTCCGCGGGGCGCTGCCAGGACGGCACCACGCCCGCGGCGGCCACGACCGCGTCGATGCCGGTCAGCAGCCGCGCCGACTCGGCGACGGCCGCCCGCATCGAGTCCTCGTCCCGGACGTCGACCGGCACCATGTGCCACTCCTCGGGCGGTGCGCCGGTGAGCGCGCCCGCCAGGTCGAGCACCACGCCGCGTGCGCCCATCTCGGCGAAGCGTCGGGCGACGACGGCGCCGATGCCGTTCGCGCCACCTGTGACGATCACTCGCCGGCCGTCCAGCAGGGTGCCGGTCATCGGGCGCTCGCCGCGTCGCGGAGCAGTTCGTGGACGGCGCCGGCGTCCTCGGTGAGCGGGTCGGCGTCCACGATTATCTCGTCGACACCGGCCCGGCCGAGTTCGCCGATCCGCTGGGCGACCTCGCCGGCCCGGCCGGCCGACTCGACGAGCCGCAGCACGACCTGCAATTCCGACGGGTCCCGCCCGGCGGCCGTGGCGGTCGAGCGGATGCTCGCGATCTCATCGGCGAGCCGGGGTGGATCGAGCGCGGGCACCGCCTGCTGGGCCAGCCAGCCGTCACCGAGCCGCGCCGCGCGCCGCAGCGCCGTGGGGGAATGACCGCCCACGTAGAGCGGAACGGCGTGGGCAGGTGCGGGCAGCACCAGCGTGTCCGCCGGTAGCCGGTAGTGGGCGCCGGAATGGGCTGCCGGACGACCCGTCCAGCAGTCGCGCAACAACGTGATCCACTCGACCATGCGAGCCCCGCGGTCCTCGAACGGCATGCCGAGCGCGTCGAACTCCTCGCGCAGCCATCCCGCGCCGATGCCCAGCGCGACCCGTCCCCCGGACAGCGCGTCGATGCTCGCGACCTGCTTGGCGAGCAGCACCGGATTGCGCTGCGGGAGGACGAGCGCGGCGGTGCCGAGGCGTACCCGCTCGGTGACCGCGGCGGCCGCGGCCAGCGAGACGAGCGCCTCGAGGTACGGGGTCGTGGTGGGCCAGGTGGCCTTCCCGTCCGCCGCGAAGGGGTAGTGCGACTCGATGACCTCCGGCAGCACGACGTGATCGCTGACCCAGAGCGAGTCGAACCCCGCCGCCTCCAGGTCGCGCGCCCGCCGGGCCAGGGACGACGCCGGTGCCCCGGCCCCCGTATGGGGCAGCTTGACGCCGATCCGCATGGTCATCGCACAACGACCTTTCTCTACCGCCCGTACCCGGCCCGGGTCCGCGCGGATCCGGCGAGGAGCCGGGTGCCGCCTGGTCGAGCCGACACGGAGCTGCTCCGGCGGTGACACCGAGCGACATCGGACAGCGTGATGGCCGCGATGCTAACGACCCGTCAATCTGTGCGTCAAGCGCACAATTGCTCGCTATGAGGTTCGTTGTACGTCTTGCGCCCATCAGAACGATATGCGAGCATCTCCGGAAATGCATCGGCGGGCCTGACTGCGCCGACGTTTGAGCTGGTCAAACCGCCTGGAGGTAGCGGGACAGATGGTCAACACCACCCGCAGACATGGAACGCTGATGGGGCTCGACCACATCGGCATCGGCGTGTCCGACATGACGGCGTCGCTGGCGTTCTATGCCGAACTGGGGTTCACCGACGTCGCCTTCGACTACACAGGGTCCCTGCCGGGACTGACCGCGGTCACCGGGCACGGCGGCACCGAGGCGCGGGTGGTCTTCCTCCGCACCCACAACCCCACGGTCCTCGGCCGGGCGTCGATCAAGCTGGTGCAGATCACCGATCGCACCCCGCCACCGGCCCCCGAGGGGCAGGCGTGGGGCGAGCCCGGGATCTGCGAGGTCTGCGTGCACGTCAACCACCAGAGCGACTTCTACCGCGAGCTGGTGGCCCGGGGGCACGCGGGGCTGATGGAGCCGAACGAGGCCGACCTTCCCCCGTACCAGACCCACTGCGGCCTGTCCTACGTCGCGGACCCGGACGGCGCCAAGATCGAGCTGATCGAGTGGTCGACGCTCGAAGCGGGCTGGCCCGTCGAGCCCGGTCCGCAGGGCGTCAACCACGTGGCGTTCGGGGTGGCCGACATCGAGCGGACCCGCGACTTCTACCAGGGGCTCGGCTTCACCGGGCAGCTGTTCGAGTCCGAGGGCTACTTCGAGCCGATGCACCCCTGGTTCCACCCGCGTACGCCGCCGCGCCAGCGGATGATGCTGCTCACCAGCCCGTTCGGCGGCGCGCTCGAACCCGTACAGCACTTCCCGCCGTCGCCGGACATGCGCGGCGAGTGGGGGCACCTGGGCACCTTCGAGTTCGCCGTGGGCGCGCGGTGCCTCGACAGCGCGCTGGAGCATCTCGCCGCGTCCGGCATCGCCCTCGTCGGCGAACCGGTCACGATCGACCTCGGCGGCGGCGCCACCTGGCGCTACGCGTACTTCCAGGACCCCGACGACCTGTACGTGTGCGTCACGGAGGTCCGCGCGTGAACCACTCATACCAGCGGCGCGCGGCCCGGCCACGCGATGAACGCTCGTGCGAAGGGCAGGCAGGCCGATGAGGGCCGACGGCAGGGCGGCTCCGATCGTCGAGCTGCGCGGGATCCGCAAGTCGTTCGGCGACCTCGAGGTCCTGTGCGGCATCGATCTGGAGGTCTTCTCCGGCGAGCACGTGGTGATCTTCGGGCCGTCCGGCTCGGGGAAGTCGACGGTGCTGCGCAGCATCAACATGCTCGAGCCGCCGACCTCGGGCTCGCTCAAGGTCGCCGGCACCGAGTACGGGCCCGGCCTGCCCGGCGAGCGCGTCACCGAGCGGGGCAAGGCGCTGGAACTGCGCCGCACCGTCGGGATGGTCTTCCAGCAGTTCAACCTGTTCCCGCACCTCACCGCGCTGGACAACGTGGCGCTGCCGCTGCGGTCCGTCCGCGGCCTCAAGCGGGCGGACGCACAGGTGAAGTCCGCGGAGGCGCTGCGCAGGGTCGGGCTGCTGCAGCGCGCGGGCCACTACCCGCAGCAGCTGTCGGGCGGCCAGCAGCAGCGCGTGGCCATCGCCCGCGCCCTGGCCCTCGACCCCCAGGTGATGCTCTTCGACGAGCCGACCTCCGCGCTCGACCCGGAGCTGGTGGGTGAGGTGCTCAAGACGATGCGAGAGGTCGCCGAGGCCGGGATGACGATGATCGTGGTCACCCACGAGCTGGGCTTCGCCAAGGAGATCGGAGACCTCAACGTGTTCATGGAAGACGGGCTCATCGTGGAGAGCGGACCGCGCGGGTTCTTCGAGAACTGCACGAGCCCCCGCGCCCGCGAGTTCATCCTGGCGGTGCGCTGATGTACGACTGGGGACTCATCTGGGACAACCACGGCGCCCTGCTGAGCGGCCTGCTGGTCGCGCTGCGGGTGTCGTTCGTCGCCGTGATCATCTCGATCGCCGGCGGCCTGCTGCTGGCCGTCATGCGGATGTCACGGCAGCCGTTCTCCTTCCTCGCGGCCCTCTACATCAACGTCTTCCGCGGCATCCCGGCGCTGGTCAGCGTGATCTGGGTGTACTTCGGCGTCTCGCTGGCCGTGGGAGTGGACTTCAGCGTCTTCCAGGCCGGTGTGATCGCGTTGTCCCTGCTGTACAGCGCGTTCATGGCGGAGATCTTCCGGTCGGCGCTCAGTGCCATCCCGAAGGGCCACCGTGAGGCGGGGCAGGCGCTGGGCATGCGGCCGATCCGGGTGTTCGGCTCGGTCATCCTGCCCCAGGCGATCAAGATCGCCCTGCCGAACATCGGCAGCATGTACATCGGCATGGTCAAGGACACCTCGACCTTCACCGTCATCGGCCTGCTCGAGGTCGTCCGGGTCACCCAGAACGAGGTGTCCCAGACGTTCCAACCCTTCGTGCTCTACACGGCGGCCGCCGCGATCTACGTACTCGCCGCCTTCGTCATCGATCTGGTGTTCCGCCTCATCGAGGGCGCCTACGCCAGCCCGCCCCGCGGCGCCATCTCACAAGTCCTGCGCTCTCGTCAGCAACGGCGCATCAAACAGCTCATGACCGACCTCGGTTCATGAGGCTTCACCCCCTCCCAACCTCGCCTTTCAGCTCGAAAGCATCGAAAGAGGAAAGCCCATGCTCAAAAGTGTGAAGTCGTGGCCGGCGGTGAGACGCACGGCGCTGGCGGGCGTCGCCGTCGTGTCCGCCGTGGTCCTCGCGGCCTGTGGTGGGTCGTCCTCCTCCGACAAGGGCGGTGGCGACAGCGGCCTCAACCAGGCCGGCACCCTCACCGTGGGAATGAACCTGCAGTTCAAGCCGGAGATGTACCTCGACGCCGCCGGCAAGCCGGCCGGCTACGACGTCGACCTGCTCAACAAGCTGGCCACCAGCCTGGGCGTCAAGCTCGACATCCAGAACCTCGACTTCAACGGGCTCATCCCCGGCCTGCAGAGCAAGAAGTTCGACCTGGTCTCGGTGGGCCTGACCGCGACCGACGAGCGCAAGCAGGTCATCGACTTCACCCGGCCCTACGTCCCGTACACCAGCGTGCTGGCGGTGCGGCAGAACGACACCTCCCCGGCGACGATCGACGGCTACAACGCCAAGGGCAAGACCATCACGGCCCTGCAGGGCTCCACCGGCGAGCAGCTGGCCAAGAAGTCCTTCCCACAGGCCAAGGTGTCGACCTTCAGCGACCAGAACGCGGCGCTGCTCCAGGTGGCGACGGGACGCGCGCAGGGCAGCGTGCTCGAGGACTACATCCTCGCCCAGTACCAGAAGAGCAACCCCGGCCAGGTGAAGAAGGCCGAGCTGCCCCAGCCGCTGGACCTCTCGTACGGCTCGTGGGCCGTGCAGAAGGGCAACAGCACGCTGACGGCCAAGCTCAACGCCTTCCTGTGCAAGGCGCAGAGCGACGGCTCGCTCGCCGAGCTGTACAAGAAGGACTTCGAAGTGCCGGAAGCCCCGGCCATGCCGGCGGGCTGCTGATTCATGGGCGGCCGCGACAGCGATCCTGACCTCCTCATCGTCGGAGGTGGTCCGGCAGGCATTTCGGCCGCCCTGGCGGCGAGCACGGCGGGCCTGTCCGTCGTGCTCGCCGACGAACGCCCCACCCTCGGCGGCCAGATCTACAAGCAGCCGGGGCCGGGCTTCACGGTCACGGACCCGGCCGCCATGGACCGCCAGTTCCGCTACGGCAGAGCCCTCATCGAGTCCCTCGACGGCACCGGCGTCGACGTGCGTCCGCGTACGAGCGTCGTCGCCGTCGAGGGGCGCGAGGCGGTCCTGGTCACCGAGGGATCCGCCGCGTACACCGTGACGGCACCGCGGATGGTCCTCGCACCCGGGGCGCACGACCGGCCGGTGGCGTTCCCCGGCTGGACACTGCCCGGCGTGATCACCGCGGGCGGGCTGCAGACCCTGGCGAAGACCCAGCGGGTGCTGCCGGGGACCCGGATGCTGTTCGCCGGCTCAGGCCCGGTCGCGCTGGCCTTCCCCGCGCAGCTCGCGCACTACGGCGCGCACATCGTGGCGGCGCTGGAGGCCGGTCCGGCGCCGCGAGCCGGCGACCTCCTGGGCCTCGCGAGAGCGGCGCGCGGCAACCTGGCGCTCCTGCGCGACGCCGCGCGCTACCGCGGCCTGCTGCTGAGACACCGGATCCCCCTGCGGTACGGGCGGATCGTGGTCCGCGCGGAGGGCGAGGGCCGGGTCGAGCGGGTCGTGCACGCGGCGGTGGACGCCGACTGGCGGGTCGTCCCCGGCAGCGAGCAGAGCGTCGAGGCCGACGTGCTCTGCGTCGGGTACGGATTCGTGCCGTCGCTGGAGCTCATGCGGCTGGCGGGCTGCGACTTCGACTACCAGGAGGACCTCGGCGGCCACGTCGTGCGCCGCGACGAGTGGCACCGGACGACCGTCGACGGCGTCTACGCCGCCGGTGACGGCGCCGGTGTCGAGGGCTCCTTCGTCGCCATCGACGAGGGGCGCATCGCCGGTCTCGCGGCGGCGATGGACGCCGGGGCGATGAGCCCGGACGAGGCCCGCGCGGCGGCGGCGCCCGCCCGGCACCGGCTGGCCCGGCGCCGCGCGCTGAACGCCGCGACCACCCGGTTGTACCGGGTCGGGCCCGGCATCTTCGAGCTGTCCACCGACGACACGGTGATCTGCCGCTGCGAGACCGTACGCGGGCGCGACCTGGCGCCCGCGATCGAGTCCACCGGCGACATCAACGTGGTGAAGGCCCTGACTCGCGCCGGGATGGGCCCGTGCCAGGGCAGGAACTGCCAGCGCCAGGTGGCCTCGCTCATCGCGCGGCGGCACGGCCACCCGGTCGCCGACATCGCACTCGCCACGCCCCGCATGCCGGTGCGGCCGGTGCCGATCAGCGCGCTGGCCGACCACTCGATCGAGAGCCCGACCCTGTTCCTCCCCGAGGACGCGGGCGACGGGACGGGGGAGCAGTGACCGACGCGCTCGCCACCCGGCGATGGGTGTCCGCCGAGAGCAGCGGCGCACCGTTGCCGTCCAGCACCGACGTCGTGGTCATCGGCGGCGGGATCGCGGGCGCGGCGATGGCGTACCACCTCGCCAAGGCCGGCGTCGAGGTCACGCTCGTCGAACGGGGCGAGCTCAACCGGGAGGCGTCCGGCACCAACGCCGGCAGCTTCCATCTGCAGCTGGCCATCCACCAGCTGTCCGGTCACGGCACCGCTGCGGACCGCGCCCGGCTGCTGGCCGAGGCCAGGCTCAGCCTCGAGGCGTTCGCGGTGTGGCAGGAGCTCGGCGCGGAACTCGACGGGCCGGTGGACGTCCACCTGACCGGTGGCTGGATGGTCGCCGAGACCGCCGAGCAGCTGCGGACGCTGCGGGACAAGCACGAGCTGGAGCGGCTGGCCGGCATCGAGACCGAGGTCGTCACCGGCGCCGAGCTCCGGGCGCGCGCCCCCTTCCTGGCCGAGACCGTCGTCGGAGCGACCTACTGCCCGCTGGAAGGGCACGCCGACCCGCTCGTCGTCGCGCCGTTGTACGCGCTGCGCGCCTGGGAGCACGGCGCCGTCATCCGCACCCACACCGAGGTGCTCGGCATCGACGTGACGGCGGGGAGCGGCGCCCGGCGGTTCACCGTCCACACCGACGCGGGCACGATCGACGCCCACCGCGTGGTCGACTGCGCGGGGGCCTGGTCCGGTGAACCGGCCGCGATGGTCGGCCTGCGGCTGCCCGTGCGCAGCGAGGGCCTGCACGTCAACGTGACCGAGCCGCGGCCCCGGCTGCTCACGCCCATGGTGCAGCACATCGGCCGCCGGCTCACCCTCAAGCAGACCGAGCAGAACACCTTCATCATCGGCGGTGGCTGGCCCTCGCCCGCGGCCCCCCGCCCCAGGCGTTACCCGACGAGCTGGCACAGCGCGGCGGGGAGCACCGCGGTGGCCGTGTCGGTGGTGCCCGCGCTCGCGGACGTCCGCGTCGTACGGACCTGGTCCGGGGTGATCGTGTTCACCGACGACTTCTCCCCCATCGTCGGCGAGTCCGAGCGCGTCCCCGGATTCCACGCCTGCGTCTCCTCGACCGGTTTCACCTTCAGCCCCCTTCTCGCCCGCCGGCTGGCCGAGCGGATGGTCTCACCCGCCGACGCCCCGCCCTTTCCCGAGAGGTACGCGCTGGATCGCACGACCGCCTGACGCAGGCCGCGAGTACGGCACCACGCTTGGAATGGAGAAGTCATGGACCGCAACGACGTCGACTGGCAGGGGTACTACCCGGCCTTCGTCACCCCGTTCACCGAGTCGGGTGACCTCGATCTCGGCACCCTGCGCGCGCTGGTGGACCACTACGCCGACGAGGGCATGCACGGCATCGTGGTCAACGGAACGTGCGGTGAGTGGTTCTCGCAGACGGCGGAGGAGCGCAGGACGGTCGCGGAGAGCGCCGTCGCGCAGGCCGCCGGGCGGATGCGGGTGCTCGTCGGCTGCACCGCCTACACCGCCGCCCAGACCGCCGAGTTCGCGCGCCACGCGCTCGCGGCCGGGGCCGACGGCGTGCTGGCGTCCCCGCCGCCGTACGCGAAGCTGTTCCCCGACGAGGTGATCGAGTTCTACCGGGACCTCGACGCGGCGGTCGACGGCCCGATCGCGATCTACAACTGGCCGCACGGCAGCGGCGTCGACATCGGCCCCGACCTGGCCGACCGGCTCGCCGACATCGACCAGGTGGTGGCCATCAAGGACAGCACTCCCGACGCCGACCAGTTCTTCGAGACCTCGCGCCGGGTACGTGACCGCGTGCGCGTCTTCGGCCCGTACATGAGCGTCCGGGGCCTGGAGGTGCTGCGCACCGAGGGAGGGGACGGCACCGTCGGCGGCGGCTCGCTGCACGGACGTCCCGACCCCGAGTTCTGGGAGTCGTACTGGCGCGGTGACTTCGACGGCCCGTACGCGCACGCGGTGGCGGGCGACCGGCTCTTCCCCAAGCTCTGGCTGCCCGGCGGCTGGGCGGGCCACTACGGCGCATACCAGAGCCAGCTGAAGGCCCTGATGACCATGCTCGGCCAGCCGGCCGGGCATGTCCGCCGGCCGCGCCTGCCCGTCACCGACCCGGCGAGCCTGCGCGCCATGCGGGCCGTGCTGGTCGAGGAGGGCCTGCTCACGGAGGGGTCCGGGTCGTGAAGATCAGGCGACCCCGGCTGCCGGTGCCGCGCGGCCTCGAACGCGGGCCCGCGGTGACCATCACGGTCGACGGCCGGCCCACGCCGGCCTATCTGGGCGAGAGCGTGGCGGCGGCCCTGATGGCCGACGGCGACCTGTCCACCCGGACCACGGCGGACGGCGAACCGCGCGGGGTGTTCTGCGGGATGGGCGTGTGCTTCGACTGCCTGGTGATCGTCGACGGCGTGCCCGGGACCCGGGCCTGCGTCACCTGGGTCCGTGACGGCATGGACGTCGCCCGCCAGGACGGCCCCGGCCACCGCCGGGCGGGCGGCGAGGCCCCCGGCGATGGCCCGGGCCGTGCGTCCGGCGGCTGAGCCGGCCGGCGTCTCAGCCGCCGAGCCCGTCGATGCACAGGTACTTCAGCTCGGTGAACTCGTCGATGCCGTGCCGCGAGCCCTCGCGGCCGACGCCGGACTCCTTCATGCCGCCGAACGGCGCGCCCTCGTAGGAGATCAGGCCGGTGTTCACCCCGACCACTCCGAACTCGAGGGCCTCGCCGACCCGCCACATCCGGCCGAGGTCGGTGGTGAAGAAGTACGAGGCGAGACCGAACGGCGTGTCGTTGGCGATGGCGACCGCCTCGTCCTCGGTGCCGAACTCGATGACGGCGGCCACCGGGCCGAACGTCTCCTCGCGGGCCACCAGCATGCCGGGCCGTACCCCGGTGAGCAGCGTGGGCTCGAAGAACGTGCGGCCCAGCGGGTGCGGGCCGCCGCCGCTGACGACGGTGGCCCCGCCCTCGACGGCGTCGCCGATGTGCCGCCGCACCTTCTCGACCGCGGCCTGCGAGATCAGCGGGCCCTGCTCGGACCCCTCGTCGAAGCCGTTGCCGACGGTCAGCGCCTCGATCTCGGTACGGAACCGCGCGACGAAGGCGTCGTGGATGCCGGACTGCACGATGATGCGGTTCGCGCACACGCAGGTCTGCCCGGCGTTGCGGAACTTCGAGGCCATCGCACCGGCGACCGCGGTGTCCAGGTCCGCGTCGTCGAACACGATGAGCGGTGCGTTGCCGCCGAGTTCGAGGGCGACCTTCTTGACTGTGCGCGCGCTCTGCGCCATCAGCAGCTTGCCGACCTCGGTGGAGCCGGTGAAGCTCAGCGCGCGGACCGCGGGGTCCGAGGTCAGGATCTCGCCGATCATCGCCGGAGGGCCGGCCACGACGCTGAGCACACCGCGCGGGATTCCCGCCCGGGCGCCGAGCTCCGCGAGCGCGGTGGCCGACAGCGGCGTCTCCTCGGCCGGCTTGATGATCATCGGGCAGCCGGCCGCGAGGGCGGGGCCCGCCTTGCGCAGGATCATCGCCGACGGGAAGTTCCAGGGCGTGATGGCCGCGCTCACGCCGACCGGCTGGCGCAGGGTGAGCAGCCGGCGGCCGGCCACGTTCGTCGGGATGACGTCGCCGTACATGCGCTTGCCCTCTTCGGCGTACCACTCGACGAAGCCCGCGCCGTAGAGGATCTCGCCGCGCGCCTCGGCGAACGGCTTGCCCTGCTCCGCGGTGAGGATCGTCGCCAGGTCGTCGGCGTTGGCGACGATCAGGTCGTACCAGCGGCGCAGGATCCGTGCGCGGGCGGTCGCGGTCATCGCGCCCCAGGCCGGAGCCGCCGCCTGCGCGCGTTCGACGCCGCGCCGCACGTCCGCCTCGGTCGCGTCGGCCATGCGCGCGATGACCGCGCCGGTGGCGGGGTCGAGCACGTCGGTGCGCGTGCCGGCCGAGCCGGGCGCCCAGGCGCCGTCGATGAAGAGGTCCTCCCGCAGCAGGTCCGCATCGCGGAGCCGAGAGCGGTCGAAGGTCGAGTTCACGGCGTCTGCCTCCATGCCCGGATACCCGGCAAATCCGACGAATTAGCACTCACCCGACCACCGGGTGGCCGGATAGCGCGCAACAGTACGCCAAGCGGCCATTTATTGCTACATTGACAGCGCGGTCGCGGCCCCCCGACCCGTTCCCCCACCCGACACCGATTCAGACGGATGCAGGCGCCATGACGATCGAGGACATCGACAAAGAGTTCTTCTTCCACCCCTTCACGCACCTGCGCGAGCACGAGCGGACCGGACCGCTGACCATCGTGGAGGGGCACGGATCGACGCTCACCGACACGCGCGGCCGGACCTACCTCGACGCGCTGGCAGGCTTGTGGTGCGTCAACATCGGCTACGGCAACACCGAGATGGCCGAGACGCTGCGCGCCCAGACCGAGCGGCTGGCCTTCTACCACTCGTTCGCGTCCATGGGGAACGAACCGGTCGCGCGGCTGGCCCAGCGGCTCATCGCGATGGCACCGGGCTCGATGTCCAAGGTGTTCTTCGGCAACAGCGGCTCCGACGCGAACGACACGCAGGTCAAGCTCGTCTGGTACTACAACAACGTCCTGGGACGGCCGGCCAAGAAGAAGATCATCTCGCGTAGCCGCGGCTACCACGGGGTGACGGTGATGTCCGGCAGCCTGTGCGGGCTGCCCGGCATGCACAACGGGTTCGACCTGCCGCTGCCGATGGTCCACTTCGTTCGCGCACCGCACCGGCTGTGGGAGCAGGAGGCGGGGCAGAGCGAGCAGGAGTTCGTGCAGGCGCTCGCCGACGAGCTGGAACAACTGATCCTCACGGAGGGGCCGGACACCGTCGCGGCCTTCATCGCCGAGCCCGTCCAGGCCGCCGGCGGGGTCATCGTCCCGCCCGCCTCGTACTTCCCCGCGATCCAGGAAGTGCTGCGCCGGTACGACGTGCTGATGATCGCCGACGAGGTCGTCTGCGGGTTCGGCCGTACGGGGGAGAACTTCGGCTCGGAGGTCTTCGGCCTGCAACCCGACCTCATCACCGTCGCCAAGGGCATCACCTCGGCGTACATGCCGCTGTCGGCGTGCATCGTCTCCGAGGCCGTGTGGGAAGTGATCGCCGGCGGCTCGGAGAAGTACGGGGTCTTCAGCCACGGCTACACCTACTCGGCGCACCCGCTGGCCGCGGCGGCGGCCATGACCAACCTCGACATCATCGAGCGTGACGGGCTCATGCCGCAGGCCAAGGCACGCGGCGACCACCTCGCCGAACGGCTGCGGGCCGAGTTCGCCGGCCACCCGCTGGTGGCCGAGGTACGCGGCTACGGCCTGCTCGGCGCGGTCGAGTTCGCCCGCTCCACGGACCCGCTGACGGCGTTCGACCCGCAGCTGAAGGTGGCGGCCGCGGTCGTGCGGCGCAGCCGCGAGCTCGGCGTCATCACCCGCGCCCTCCCCGCCGCCGACACGATCTCGTTCTCGCCGCCGTTCGTGGTGACCGAGGCCGAGATCGACGAGATGGCGGCGGTGACGAGACGGGCCCTGGACGACGTCGCGGCGGAGCTTCGCCTGCTGCCATGACCGCGACCCCGTGGCTCGGCCTCGTCGTCAACCCGATCGCCGGTATGGGCGGCCGGGTGGGCCTGCACGGCACGGACGGCTCCGCGTGGGAGGCCGCCCTGCGCCGGGGCGCGAGCGTCGTGGCGCCGCACCGGGCGCGCCGCGCGCTGGACCGCCTGCACCGGCTCGCGCCCGAGGTGCCGGTTCTCACGGTCGAGGGCCCGATGGGCTCCGACCACCTGACCGGCGACGGTTGGACCGTCCGGACGCTGCGAGGCCGTACCGGCGGCGGGCCCACCACGGCGGCGGACACGCGCGAGGCGGTGCGGGCGATGGCGGAGTCCGGCGTCTCGCTGGTGCTGTTCGTCGGCGGCGACGGCACGGCCCGTGACGTGGTCGGCGTGGTGGGCACCTCCGTACCCGTCCTCGGCGTGCCGTCCGGGGTGAAGATGCACTCCGGCGTGTTCGCGACCGGGCCGGAGGCCGCCGGCGAGACCGTGGCCGCCTATGTCGCGGATCCCGCCCGGGCCGGCTGTGTCGACGCGGAGGTGGTCGATCTCGCCGACGGCGACGCACCCCGGATGTTCGGCGTCGCGAAAGTGCCCAACGCCAGGGGTTCCCTGCAGCGTGCCAAGGCGTTCAGCACCGGGACGGACGATGCCGACCTGGTCGCGCTGGGGCGCGAGGTCGCGGGCGAGATGCCCGCCGACCGGCTCTACCTGCTCGGTCCCGGCACCACGGTGGCGCACGTCAACGCCGCGCTGGGGCTGCCCGCGTCACTGCTCGGCGTCGACGCCGTGCTGGGCGGGCGGCTGCTCGCCGCCGACGCGAGCGAGACCGAGTTGCTGTCGCTGCTCCGGCGGCACCGGCCGGCGACGCTGGTGCTCGGGGTCGTGGGCGGCCAGGGCTTCCTGCTCGGGCGGGGCAACCAGCAGATCAGCGCCGCCGTGCTCGACGCGGTCGGCACCGGCAACCTCGAGATCCTGGCCGCGCGCGGCAAGGTCGCCGCGCTCGACCCTCCGACGCTGCGGATCGACGTCGGTGACGAACAGGCGGCGACCCCGCTCACCGGCTACCGCAAGGTGCGCACCGGGCGGGGCAGGAGCACCGTCCTGCGGATCGTGGCCTGACCCCGACGAGCAGCCCCAACGAGCATGTGCACAGAAGGGACCGTGATGGCACATCCATACATGCCGAACTCGACGCCGGAGGCGAAGAGCGCGATGATGCGGGCGATCAGCATCTCGGCCGTCGACGAGCTGTTCGAGCAGATCCCCGCCGAACACCTCACGGCGAAGCCGATCGCCCTCGACGCCGGGATCCAGGCCGAGTCGACGGTGCGCCGGCACGTACGGCGGCTGCTCGACCGCAACGACAGCTGCGCCGAGAACCTCAACTTCCTGGGCGCCGGGTGCTGGCAGCACTACGTGCCGGCCGTCTGCGACGAGATCGCCTCGCGCAGCGAGTTCCTGACCCCGGTCTGGGGCACCCCCTCGTCCGACCACGGCCGCAACCAGGCCTGGTTCGAGTACGCCTCGCAGCTCGGCGAACTGGTCGGCATGGACTTCGTCGGCCTGCCGGTCTACAGCTGGGGTGCGGCGGCCGGTCACGCCGTGCGGATGGCGGCACGTCTCACCGGCCGGCGTGAGGTGATCGTGCCGAGCACGCTCGACCCCGAGCGGCTCGCGGTCATCAGGACCTACTGCGGCCCGGGCGAGGGCAACGACCCGATCACCGTGGTCGTCGTCCGGCACGACCCCGCCACCGGCCGCGTGGACCTGGCCGACCTCGCCGCGAAGGTGAACGACGCGACCGCGGCCGTCTACCTGGAGACCCCCAACTTCCTGGGCGTCATCGAGGCCGACGCCGCCGCCGTGGCGCGGCTCGCCCGCGAACGCGGCGCCGAGACGATCGTCGGAGTCGACCCGATCTCGCTGGGTGTGCTCATGCCGCCGCCGGAGTACGGCGCCGACATCGTCGTGGGCACCACCCAGCCCCTCGGCGTCCACCTCAACGCCGGCGGCGGCGTCGGCGGCTTCATCGCCACCCGCGACGACGAGCGCTACGCCCGCGAGTACCCGACCCTGCAGGTCAGCCTGTGCGACACGATCGTCCCCGGGGAGCGCGCGTTCGGCATGACGCTGTTCCACCAGTCCTCGTACGGGTCGCGGGAGGACGGCAACGACTGGACCGGCAACTCGGTCTACCTCTGGGCGGTGGTGAACGCCGTGTACATGGCCCTGATGGGACCGCGGGGGTTCGCCGACCTCGGGGAGACCATCGTGCGCAACAGCGCGTACGCGGCCCGGCGCGTCGGGGAGATACCGGGAGTCCGGATCCTCTGGACCTCGGGGTTCTTCAAGGAGTTCGTCGTGGACTTCAACGGCACCGGCCGGTCCGTCGCGGCGATCAACGACGTGCTGCGCGGCCGGGGCGTCTTCGGCGGCAAGGACCTCTCGGCGGACTTCCCCGAGCTCGGCCAGGCGGCGCTCTACTGCGTCACCGAGATCCACACGGCAGACGACATCACCGCGCTGGTCAGCGCCCTGCACGAGGCGGTCACGGCATGAACGAGACGAACGGGACGAACGGCATCACGCGTCGCTACCACGCCGCGGTCTGGGACGAGCCACTGATCATGGAGCAGGGGGCGACCGGCCGCCGCGGCACCGTACCGCCCCGTCCCATCGAGGGCACCGGCGTGGAGGACCTGCTGCCGCCCGGCATGCGCCGCGCGACGCCGCCGGCACTCCCGGAGGCGTCCGAACCCGACGTGCTGCGGCACTACCTGCGCCTGTCGCAGCAGACGATGGGCATGATCGGGATCAGCCTCTTCGGCACGTGCACGATGAAGTACAACCCCCGGGTCAACGAGCTGCTCGCCGCCCGTGACCAGGTCGCCGAGGTCCACCCGCACCAGGACGACAGCAGCGTGCAGGGGCTGCTCGAGATCGTCCACCGGTTCGACCTGATGCTGCGCGAGCTCTCCGGGATGGGCCGGTTCGTCTTCCAGGCCGGTGGCGGGGCCGCTGCCGCCTACCTGCATGCGTGCGTCACGCGCGCCTACCACGAGTCACGCGGTGAGCTCGGACAGCGGCGCGACATCATCACCACCGCGCAGGCCCACCCCTGCAATCCGGCGACCGCCGCGGCGGCCGGATTCAACGTCATCACGCTGCCCGTCGAACGAGACGGTTACCCCTCGCTCGACGCGCTGCGGGCCGTGGTGAGCGACCGTACGGCCTCGTTGATGATCAACAACCCGGATGACATGGGCATCTACAACCCGCACATCAAGCAGTGGGTCGACGTCGTGCACGAGGCCGGTGGCCTGTGCTTCTACGACCACGCCAACTTCAACGGGGTGATGGGGCGCGTCCGGGCGGCGGAGCTGGGCTTCGACGCGTGCATGTTCATGCTGCACAAGACGTTCGGCGTCCCCAAGGGCGGCGGCGGCCCGGCCGTCGGCGCCTACGGCTGCAGCCCCGAGCTCGAACGCTTCCTGCCGGGCCCGCTGGTGTTCCAGACCGACTCCGGCTACGAGCGGCGCGAGAACGAGTCGGGCATCGGCCGCGTGCGCGAGTTCCTCGGCAACCTGCCCCAGGTCGTGAAGGCATACTCGTGGCTGCTGGCGATGGGGGCCGACGGCATCCGGGAGGCGGCCGACCTCTCGGTGCTGGCCAATAACTACATGGAGTCGCGGCTGCTCGAGATCCCCGGCGTCACCAAGTCCTTCGACCACCTGACCCTGCGGCGGCTGGAGATGACCCGGTTCAGCCTCGGCGAGTACACCGAGCAGACCGGCGTCACCGCCACCGACATCCAGAACCGCATGACCGACTTCGGTGTCGACGCGTTCTGGCTCAGCCACGAGCCGTGGATCGTGCCGGAACCGTTCACGCCCGAGGCCGGCGAGGGATGGTCGCTGGAGGACATCGACTACTGGATCGACGTGCTTGCGCACGTGATGGAGGAAGGGCGCAACGACCCCGCGATGGTCAAGTCGGCGCCGCACAACCAGGTCGTGGCGCAGATCGACGGATCGTCGCTGGACGACCCGTCCCGCTGGGCCACGACGTGGCGCGCCTACCGGCGCAAGAACGCAGACCGGGCCGCCGGGGTCGCGCCGTGAGCGAGCAGCCGCCGCCCGCGCCGGCCATCGGGATCGTCGGCGCGGGCAGCATCGGCGCGGCGTGGGCGATCGTGTTCGCGCGGGCCGGTCACCCGGTCAGGCTGTACGACGCCGACCCCGATCGGGCCGCGACGGCGCTCTCCGAGATCGAGGGCCGGCTGGGCGAGCTCGACGGTTTCGGCCTCGTCGGGGCCGAGGTCGCCGCCGTGCTCGGTCTGGTGACCGTCGCGGGCGACCTCGGCGAGGCGCTCGACGGGGTGGTGTACGTCCAGGAATGCGTGGTCGAGTCGCTCGCGGTCAAGCGGGAGCTGTTCGCCGAGCTCGACCGGCGCACCGGCCCCGAGGTGGTGCTGGCCAGCTCCACGTCGATGATCCCCTGTTCCCGGTTCGCGGAGGGGCTCGCCGGGCGGGCGCGGTGCCTCGTCGTACATCCCGGCAATCCGCCGTACCTCCTGCCGATCGCGGAACTCGCTCCCGCGCCGTTCACCGACCCGGAGACGGTCCGCCGCGCGCGGGAGCTGCTGTCCGCCGCGGGCATGGTGCCCGTGCTGGTGGGCAAGGAGAACGAGGGCTTCGTCTTCAACCGCCTGCAGGGCGCGCTGTTGCGCGAGGCCTACTGCCTCGTCCGGGACGGCATCGCCACACCCGCCGACATCGACCGCGTCGTCAGCTCCGGGCTGGGCCGGCGCTGGTCGGTCCTCGGGCCGTTCGCGACCGCGGAGCTGAACACGCGGGGCGGCATCGAGCGGCACGCCGAGCTGCTCGGCCCCGCGTACGCCCGCATGGGAGCGGAACGGGGACAGCACGATCCGTGGACGCCCGGCCTGGTGGCCCAGGTGGCGTCGAGCGTGCACGAGATCCTGCCGAGCCGGGAGTGGGCCGCGCATGTGAGCCGCCGCGACCGCGCGCTCATGCGGCTCGAGCAGGCCCGGCGTGAGGACCCCGGCCTGTTCGACGGCTTCGCGTGAGCCGTCACCCCCGGCCAGGATGTCATGCCTTCCCTGTACGGGCCGTACCCGCTGTGGACGACGACCGGTCAGGCGAGCGAGTCGCCCCGCAGGATCGACACGGCGCGCACCGTCGTGTAGCCGCGCCATTCGAGTGCGGCCGCGGGTGAGTAGCTGGCGAAGTCGACGGACCAGCCGCCGTCGTCCTGCTGCCGGCCGGCCAGCCGCCGCAGCTCGGCGGAGATCGCCTCCGGGGTGAAGAACGCCCGCACCGGGCGGTCGGGGGCGGGTGCGAAGTCGAGCGGGCGCATCATCTCGTCCTCCAGCCCGCCTTGTACGTGCATCAGCCCGCCGGCCGGAATGTACGCGCCCAGGTGATCGAGGAGGCGGGACGCCTCGGGGTGGGTGTCGTGCGCCGCGTCCAGGAACCGCATCGCGAAGGCCAGGACGAGCGCGTGTGGGACCTCGTCGATCGCCTCGATGGCGGCCAGGCAGTACCGGGTGGCCTGGGCGAGCCAGGGGTGCGCGGCGACGGCGGGGTCGCGGGCGGCGACCCGGTGGGCGTTGGCCGCCACGATGGCGGTGATCTGCAGCGAGGACGCCGTGGGGTCGGCCTGCGCCCAGAACGGCGCGCAACCGGCCGGGCCGCCTACCGGGAGCGCGAACGGAAGGCCGCCGTCCGGCAGTGACACCGACGACAGCCAGTCACAGAGCCCTACGGCCTGCGGGGCCGTGGCGGGGCCGATCTCCTCGAAGACCTCGAACGCGTGCAGCGCCGCCCCGGGCTGGCTGCCCGGCGACCGCAGGTCGGGCTCGAGCCCCCAGCCGTAGCCGCCGTCGGCGTTCCGGTAGCCGTCGAGGGCTGCCAGTACGGCAGCGGGGTCGCACTCCCCCAGGAGCGCCTGGAAGCGCCGCCGGTCGAGCACCCGGGCGTGAGTGGCCATGAAGGCCGCGGCCGCGGCCAGATCGATGTCCATCCGTCAAGTGTGGGCCTGGCGGCGGCGGCCGTCTTGGAGGTTTCGGCCATGGCCGTCTCATGGCGCGGTCGGGGACGCCTTGGACTGGGGTGCGACGTCCGCCTCGGAGCCGGGTGGGGTGCTCACCTCCGGGTCGGGCTTGGAGGTGGGCGGCTCCGGGTCGGGCTTCGACCCGGCCGGTTCCGGATCGGGCTTGGACGTGGACGGCACCGGCTTGGGCTTGGACGGCTGCGGAACGGGCCCGGACGTGGACGGCCCGGTGGACGGCTGCGGGTCGGACGAGGGCGGCTCGGACACGCCGAGGACCGGCTTGGTCACCGCCGGCTCCGGGGTGGCCGACGTCGCCACCTCCGTGTTCTCACCTGTTCCGGTCCCGGTCCCGGTCAGCGTGATCCGCACCGCCTGGCCGCCGGTGTCACTGGGGATGAGCATGGTCGCGGACTGCGGCCCGGCGTCGCTCGGGGTGAAGCTCACGGTGAAGGAGCACTGGTCGGTGCCGGCCGGCGGGGGGCAGTCCGACAGCGCCGCGGTGAACTGACCGCTCTCGTCCACCACCCGCATCTGTTCCACCGCGTCGCACGATCGCCACGGGTAGGTGAAGCTCATCTGCTTGGTGGTGTTCACCGGCACCTCACCGATGTCCCGGGCCGAGGTGTACGGGAAGCAGTCGGTGGATTCCGCGACACCGGTGAGGTCGATGGTCACCGCGTCGGCACCGGTCTTGTCCGGGATGACCAGCGTCGCCTGGTGCGTGCCCGAGGAGGTGGGGGCGAAGGTCACCTGGATCCGGCACGTGCCCGTACCGGACGCGGGCGGGCAGGCGGTCAGCTGCCGGCTGAACGCGGGATCGCCCCGGAGGGTGATGCCAGCCGCGCTGTAGCAGGGGTTCCACGGGAAGGAGAAGGACTCGGTCGCCGTCTGCTTCACCTGGAGGGAACCGAAGGAGCCCGCCGGCGGCGTCAGCCGGGGACAGGCCTGGACCACCGGCGGGGTGGTCCCGTTCGTGGCCGGCGGTCCCGTGGTCGGGTTCCCGGCCGGTACGACGTCGCTCGGCGACGGCGCCGGCTGGGACGGAGACGGAGACGGCTCGGTCGGCGTCACGGCCGGGGTCGCGGTAGGCGTCACGGCCGGGGTCGGGGAATCGGCCGGGGACGCCGTCGCGGTCGGAGCCGGGGTCGGGACCGACGGGGAGGCGGACGCTCCCGGCCTGGTGAGGGCGATCGGCCTGCTCTGCTTGGTGAGCACCAGGGCCACCGCGGCGATGGCGACGACCGCGACGGCGGCCACGGCGGCGGTGGCCAGGAGCCGGGGACGGCCGAGCCGGACGGCCTCACGGCTGACCGTGCCCACAGTGCCCATCACGCTCTCGCCGAGCGTCGATCCGGCGATGGTCGTACCGGCCGCGCCGGTGGCCGCTGCCTGCGGGAACAGTGCCGCCAGGGCCGCGGCGCCGGCGCCGAGCAGGATGAGGCCGCGGCGCTCCCAGTCCTCGCCGTAGGCCTCGACCGCGGCGGCTTCCAGCTCGACCAGGAACTCCGCCGCTCCGGGCGGGCGCTGCACCGCCTCCTTGGCCATGCCGTGCGCGACGAGCATCCGCAACGGCTCGGGCACCTGGACCACCGGCGGGGCGGCGGTGGTGTGCTGGACCATCAGCGCCATCTGGTTGTCGCCCGCGTACGGCGGATGCCCCGTCACGCACTCGAAGAACACACAGGTGGCCGCGTACACGTCGGTCGCGGGAGTGGCCGGTTCGCCGCTCCACTGCTCCGGTGCCATGTACGCCGGCGTACCGGTCAGCGACCGCTCCCCGGACGGCGTGGCGATCCCGAAGTCGATCAGCTTGCTGACGCCGTCGGCCTGAACGATCACATTGGCGGGCTTGTAGTCGCGGTGCACCACGCCCACCGCGTGCGCCGCACCCAGCCCGAGCAGGGACCCCTTCAGCACGAGCAGAGCGGCTTCCGGCTCCAGCGCACCGTACTCGCGCAGCAGTTTGTCCAGGGAGACGCCCTCGACGGCCTCCATGACGATCGCCACGCCGCTGGGGCCTTCCACCAGTCCGTGCAGGCGGGCGACGTGCCGGTTGTCCACCGACGACAGAATCTGCGCCTCACGCTGGGAGGGAATGCGAGTGTCCCCCTGGCCCGTGTCGAACACGTACTTGATCGCCACGAACGGGCCCGACTCTCCGCGCCGGGCCAGCACCACGCGTCCCTGTGCTCCTGAACCGAGCTCCCCGATCTCAGAAAACCCGTCCAACCGCCAGGTACTCATTTGTATCCCCCAGGAAAGCTGCAGATAATGATCGATTTCAGGGCCGGGTCCCCGCGACCAAGATCTCGAATACCGCCCGATCTAGAACGTCATTTCCATTACCAACTACACCAACGCTGAGCATAGCTAGTAGAACCCATCAAATACCTCTCTGCAACCCTTAGCCATAAGGGTATTAATACGCACACAGTTTCGGACACAAAGGACGGACAGGAACGATGCCATGTCGAGTACGACCTGGTCTGTCCTGGCGAGCCGTTGACGTCCGGTAGCAGGGGAATGTCCGTTGAGGGTGGTCCCATGCCCTTCTCGGGGTCTTCGACCTGCCGAGCGGGTGCTGCGCCGTGGATTCAGCAGCCGGACTCCGCGAAGCACCTGCCCTCCGCGACGGCTCGCCACTATTCGCCTTGCGAAGATCCGTGGACGTCAGTTGGATCAACGGCGGCTTTCAACCTGCTTCTGTCACAGGAACAGCGCGGAGAGGCGGGGAAGGCGCTCCCGAGTCCGCTCCTCCGAGGTCCAGTGCTCACCCGACGGTTGCCGGGGCGGGCGCGGCCCGCTCAGTGCCGCGTCGAAGGAGCCGGTCTCGCCGAGTTTCCGGGCGTAGGCGTTGCGCGGTGCGTAGTTCATGGCCTCACAACCGATCCAGCCGCCCTCGTCACCGGCCATCCTGATCACCACGGGCAGCCCGGCCAGCGAGTCGGGATCGGCCACCGCCCACTCGAACGTCGTACGCCCCTGAAGGATCAGACCGGCACGAAAGTCCATGAAGCCATCGTCGCCGCAACCGCCCTCGATCAGCTCGGCCGCCGTCCACAGCGGATACCGATAGGCCGAGCCCGACACCTCGCCGAACCGACGCTTGAAGGCGATGATCTGCTCAGGCTCCAGCGCGACGAGCAACTCGGTCAGGGCATTCACCAGTGGGTCGTCCGGCGAGTCCCGGTCGTCGGCGCGCTCCCCCACCTGAGCCCGGGCCCGCTCGATCAAGCCCCACCACGTGTCGACGTCCACCTCGGCCACCCCCAGTAAAGACGCGTACGGCGGTCACCAGCTGCCTGCAGCCGGACCGTTGTCCCGAGTAGATTGCCCTGTCGATCCAGGCCTGTGGCAAATCGTCGACCGATGCCCGAAAAGGCCATCCCCCTACGGCTGGGTCAGCGCAGCCGGTCCGGTGAGCCGAACCGGCCGGGCAGGGGACTGTCCGCGCGTTCTGGATGGATCACTTCTACTGCTCGTCCGGGTGGCGCAGGCAGGGTGAGGAGATGTCGACGCCGATCCGAGGCTGACGAGGGTCTGTGGTGACGCCCTCAATGCGGGTTCCGTAGCCGGCCTCTGGTGCTTCCGCTGCCAGTTCCGCCGCCTTCTGACCATGATCGGGATTGAACTCGATGATCTTCCAACCAGCCTTCTGCAGGCTGTCCCGTAGATGAGTGATCGCAGTCCCGATCTGATCTCTCGAGGTGAGATTGACGTAGGCGATGACGACCTCGGAGTAGGGGCTGTAGTCGACATACCAGGAGTCCAGATTCGAATTCTCGCCCTTCACCTTCCTGGCTCGCGTCTCGTCTCCGCAGGGGCTGGGAGTGACGGACGGGTCGATGAGCGGTTTACCCAGCCCGAGCCCTTCCTCGATCTCCTTTCTGTACTTGGTGAGCAGTGCGGCCACAGCCTCAGGGCGAGCGAACGGTAGCTTCTCGTTGGGATTCACGTGCGGGGTCGACCCTCCATGCATGCAGCTGGTCAGTAGCACCGCCAGTACGACTTCAGGTACGAGGAGTCTCCATCGTCGGATCATCTCTGCGAGCCTCGATCTGCTAGTTCCGGGCGACTCGAGGCGGGTCTTGAAGCTCCGGGTCATCGGACGGATCAGCATTCTGGTTGGTCTGGGTGAGGACCTTCGCCTGATTCTCAAGGCTCTTGGTGTTCAGATCCCAGTAGGCACTGTGCCCGTGGGTGTCGGTGGTCAGGTGATGGCCGCCGAACTCCGGGTCGGAGGGCACCAGCGGATAGAGCGGATCCGCTGCCCTGTCCGGTCTTCCGTGGCCCCAGCGGCCAATGTCCGGGACCGGATCCCCCTCGGCCTTCTCCGCCCATACGTGATCGGGGTCAATATGCAGGTCCCTGGCGTGCGGGACATGCATCCCAGGGCTGCCGGCGACGATGATGTCGTCGACGTGGAGGCCACCGCCCTTGGCCGCGACGCCGATCACGGTCGAGCCGTAGCTGTGCCCGATCGCCGTGAGGTGGCGATGCCCCTGGCCTTGTACCGCTCGCAGCCCCTTGACAAAGCCGTCCAATTCGGGGGCCCCGACAGATGCGTACTTGTCCACAGGGGCATCCTTGACGATGGCATCAGGCGCGTCATAACCCAACCACGTGATCACCGATACCTGGCCGGGCGAATACCGCTGCCCTCTGCTGTACAAATTCTCCGCCCGGTCGATGTCACCGGCGATCGTGTCCAGCTGAGTGGTCGTGCCAGGCACATAGACACCGGTATGGGCGGCCGTATCAGGGTTGCCAATCGCGACGATCACCCGGCCATCCGGCCCCGGGGTACCGTCGACCACGATCTTCGGGAGTTCGCCCGCGAGTGGCCCGCCTTGCTGGCCGTAGCCATCCCACGGTCCTGCGGTCGTGGAGTCAAAGCCGAGGAGGTATACAGGTTTCCCGTCCGCAGCAATGGCCCTGAGCTTCAGGTCGAGCTTCTTCAAGCGCCGGAGGTCGCGCTGCTCGAATATGGTCAGCCGACCGGCCGGTTTGCCCTGCAGCTCTGCAAGCCTGGTGGTCAGGGTGAGCCGGTTGGCCTTGTCGCGGTCGGCCGAAGGAACACCGTTGGTCCAGCCGATGCGCGACGGGAACGCCTGGATGTACAGCACCCGCTGCTCGGCGGTCAGGGTCTTCCACCAGGTGTTGACATCGGTCGCCGAGCCAGTGGGGATCTGGGACAGGTTCACCCCCGCCCCTTCTAGGCGAGCAGCCAGCGCGGGATCCCGCTCAGCCAGAGTCGCCATCATCACCGCGTCCAGCGGCCCTTGGACCACCTTGGTGAAGACACCGCCCTCATCGGATTTGAGCAGCTCGTTGCGGCGCCGATCGAGGTCGCGCTTCTCCGACACGGCCCACGCCCCGGCTCGCCCGATCGTCATCCCCGGGCCACGGCTCAGGCCCAGATTGCCGAGGATCCCGCCGAGGATCTTGCCGGCCTCCTCCCATCCCCGCCCGGTGCGGGTCAGCTCACCGGCCAGCAGGTTCAGCTGCTCCGGGCTCCCGGAAAGTACTCCCTTTGCAGCGGGCACCAATCCCAGCGGCGGATGACGGAGGTACGGGGGCTTAACGCTCGTAGGCGGCTGTGCACGCCGGGCCAGCCGGTGCACCTGGTCGAACGCATCCAAGAACGCATTTCTTACCGCGCGATGCTGCTCGCTCATCCCAGTGAACAGCGCATAAGCGGCAGGGCCGACCAGCGCCCCTTCATCCAGCAGGCGGTACGCCCCGTCCAGCCTGGAGCCGTACTCCTCTCCCAGCCTGGCCACCTCCAGCAACGCTCTCGCCGCAGCTTCGGGACTCGCCATCCGCCACCCCCGTGGATCAACGGCCACTCGTCCGGCGGTGCACACCCGTGCCGCGGCGCAAACCGCTGAACGCATATAAAACGCTCATTTTGCCGCCGAACAATCAGATCCACCAGACCTAATCAAGACCACGGACCCACCAGAACCAGAACATGCTACCGAGATGACTAAAGTTGCCGATCGCCTGTTCGTGACGCCATTGCACGAGACGAATCCACGATGCTACCTGCGCGAATGGAGTCCGGAGGGTCGTTCACTTCAAAGCGGCATCGTACGCGACGATCTTGGTGATCATCGGTCAACACATCAAGTCAGATCAGGTTTGTTGAGTGCCCGCGCCAGGCCTTGCGGGTTCCAGTAGTCGCGGAACAACAGGATCTCGCCGTCGCGGATCCGGAACACCTGCACGGACGTGCCTTGGAACGGGGCGCCTGTCGTGGCCACCACCGCCTTGGTCTCGAGCTCGACGATGAGCACCTCGGGATCGGTGGTCTGGTAGATCTGCGTGGCCCACATATCCTCGATCCGCATCAGCGACGTCCCCGACCCGGCCGAGAAGCTGCGGATCACCTCGCGGCCCTCGAGCCGCGTGGGCATGCCCGGCGGCGCGAACGGCAACTCGAGCACCCCATCTGCCGCGAACAGGTCGGCGAAGCCGTTCAGGTCGTGCTCCAGGATCAGGCTCCGTCTGCGCGTGATGACGTCTCGGGGGGTCGCCAGGCCCATGGGAGGCTCCATTCGTTCAACGACTGTTGATTGAACGAATGTAGAACGAAAATCAGGTATGGGTCAACACCCGTAGAATCAGTCCGTGAGTGAGCCCAGACCGCGCCTGTCACGGGCAGAGCAACGCCGCAACACCGAAGCGCGGATCCTCGCCGCGGCGGGTCGCCTGTTCGCCGAGTCGGGATACGACCAGACCACGATCCGGGCCGTCGCCGCCGCCGCCGGAGTGGACGGCGGCCTGGTCATGCACTACTTCGGTTCCAAGCGGGAGCTCTTCCAGCGGGCCACCCACGCCGAACCCGCCCAACCCGTCGGCGGCACCCCGGAAGAGGTCACCGAACAGGTACTCGCTAAACTCGCCGACTCGCTGGTGCACGAGCCGATCGCGTCACTGGCCGTCCTGCGCTCGATGCTCACCCATGCCGGGGCCTCCGAGGCCGCAGCCGAAGGGTCCGCCCGCTACCGGGCACAACTCAGCAGCGCCATCCCCACCGACGACGCCGACGTGCGGGCGGCACTGATCAGCGCCACGCTCATCGGCGTGGTCGTCAGCCGGCATCTCCTCAAGTTCGACGACCTCCGCGACGCGCCCCCAGAGCAGATCATCGAACTCCTACGCCCCTGCCTGCGCTCTCTCACCCACGCAGACGGCTGATCGAGCCCATCACAGGGCCCGAGTTGTGGATCTGGACCCGTACTCACCCGGCACCGCAACTGGTGGTGTCGGTGTTCGACACCAACCGGCTGACCATGCCCCCACCGGCGGGCGCCGATTTGATCGCGGAGAACGGCGGCACTTTCCTGGCGGCGCGGACTGGTTGCTGTGGGGGCTATGCGAGGGCTGCTGCGAGCGCGGAGTGGGGTGCGCGTCCCAGCAGTTGACGCAGATCACCGCCAGTGCGGGACATGAACCCGGCCGCGATGGCGGAGTAGGTGCCCACCAGCATCGGCACCTGGAACGGCTCGGCGCCAGAAGCGGCGATGCGCGCGCGGGCCTGGGCGAGGGTCTCCGGCTCATAGACGACGTGCGGGCCGTGCGCGCGGGCCAGATCGGCGCCGCCGATGGCCTGCTCGCCGACGAGTTCATAGATGCGCCCCGCGTGAGCCGGGGCCTCCACCGTCACACGTGCCGCGGCATCGGCCAGATCCGCCCGTGCAACGGCGGCCAGTCGGCCCCCGCCGAGCGAGGCAGTGATCCGTCCGTCGGCCGACGGCGCCGCGAGACCACCCAGCAACTCCGCGTACAGGCCATTGCGCAGGATCGTCCAGTCCATGGTGCTCGCCTGGAGCCGCCGCTCGGTCCAACGGTGCGCCAGCGCGTAGGGAAGATGATCGCCGTCGGCGGTCAGGCTCGTATAGACGACATGCCCCACACCGGCCTTCTCTGCGGCGGCGATGGCGGCACCGTGCCGGGCTATGACGGTGTCATCCTCGCCGTAGCCCGCGGAGATCATCAGCAGCACAGCCACCGCCTCGAAGCCCCCGGCGAGGGTGCCGGGATCGTCGAAGTCGATGCGGCGGACCGGCAGCGGGGCCTTGAGCTGCTGAGGTTCGCGCGTTCCAAGGACGGTGTCGTCGCGGTCGGACAGCCGCTCGGCGATCAGCGTGCCCAGGGCGCCGGTGGCGCCGGTAACCAGGATCATCAGGGTCTTCCCGTTCCAGTAGGTTCTCTTCCGTAACCGGGATCATCCTGCGGTATTGCGCCAGGGAGCGTAAGGAGGCATTTCCATGTCAGTGGGGCACACCGGAGTAACCGCCAAACCCGTTGTCAGCTGCGGCGACGAGCACGAGGACTGCGGGATCCGCGAGGTACTCGACCGGATCGGCGACAAATGGTCGGTCTTGGTCATCGTCGAACTGGCCCAGGGCGTCCGCCGCTTCCGACAGCTACAGCGCGCCATCCCCGGTATCTCCCAGCGGATGCTGACGCTCACCGTGCGCCGGTTGGAACGCGACGGCCTGGTCACCCGGACCGTGCACCCCACGGTGCCCCCGCAGGTCGACTACGAGCTCACGACGATGGGCCACAGCCTTACGTATCTGGTCAAAGCCCTCACGGACTGGTCGGCAGAACACCGCGACGCCATCGCGCAAGCACGCCAAGAATGGGATACCGAACATCCCAACTCCGGAATCCGGTGAACAAGCGGGTTCCAGCACCTTGCCGACTATGGCGGGGGGAACTTGATCAACCCCTCAACGAATCTCTGCGGGGCAGCACTAGATCAACCGTGTCTCATGCGGTTGATCGGGGTCGAGGATGAGCTCGCAGCCGTCCGGTAGAAGGTCCAGCACTTCCTGTCCCAGAGAGGTGGCCCAGGTGGTCTCGCCCGCAAAGATCGACAGGCCGAGCAACGAGCTGAACACAGGGACCTGCTGAGTGCCGGTCAGCGGCACCAACTCCGAGGTCTGCCGGGTCTGACGGTAGATGGTGGAGTGCCGGAACTCCTCGGCCAGCATCTCCGGGCCGGCCTGGCCGGCTTGTCGGCCGCGAACTGCCCGCAAGAGTGCGAAGCTGACCTTTTGCAGGTCGCGGACGGGAATCAGCGGACCCTGCTCATCCACATACAAGTGGACGTCCTTCGGCAGCCTGGAGATGAGCTGGTCTACGGAGATCGGCTGCCAACCCACGTAGTCGTCGGGCATTTCCCTCTCCGGCGGAAACCGCCCGGTCGTCGAAGCCATCAGCCAGGTCAGGTCCAGCACGTCCGACAAGGCCGGCGTTCCGTCCTCAAGTACGGGGATGAGCGGCTCCGTGTCGAGGAGGGTCTCCACCACCGCCAGACGACGGCGTCTGAGCTCTGCCGACTTCTGTGCCCAGACCCTCGCGCTGTCGGTGACATCACGCCTTCGCCATTCCGGCGCGACCTCTCTCTCGTAACCACCGAGGAGAATCGCGTCGCTCTCTTCGAACTTGAACCGAATCCCCTGGTCACCGGGGTAAGGCAGCCGGTGATCGAAACCGCCTAGATCGATGTCATCGGGGATGCCCTCTGGGAAGGCAGCACAGAAGCGAATGAATGTGGTATATGGCGACCGTCCATCGTCATCGGGGTTAGATGTGATCTTGATACGAGTGCATGCGGCGCAGATCGATGCAGGCCTGACGATCGACACCATCTTCCCCCCTTCCTGCGCTGGGTTCGGCGTGGGCCAGGCCACGAGGCGCTGTACTAGATCAACCGTCTCTCATGTGCTTGTCCGGGATCGAGGATGAGCTGATGACCGTCCGGTAGAAGGTCCAGCACTTCCTGTCCCAGAGAGGTAGCCCAGGTGGTCTCACCTGCAAAGATCGACAGGCCGAGCAACGAGCTGAACACAGGGATCTGCTGAGTGCCGACCAGCGGCACCAGCTCCGAGGTCTGCGAGGTCTGGCGGTAGACAGTGGCGTGCCGGAACTCCTCGGCGAGCACCGCCACGGTCACATGACCGGCCCGGAGGGCGCGGGCCGTTCGCAAAAGTGTGCGGCTGACCCTGACAAGGTCTCGCGCTGGCAGGAGCGGGCCACGCTCATCGACGTACAGCAGGGCATCCTCGGGCAGGAGGGCGGCGAGTCGCTCCAGGGAGAATATCTGCCATCCAGCGAGATCATCCGACTCCTGCCATTCGAGCGACAGTTCTCCGGCGGTCGAGACCGGAAGCCACAGCGAGTCCTCCAGATCCCACACTGCCAAACTGCCATCGCTCCGCACGGGAACGGACAACACCGCGTCGAGCAAGGTCTCCACCACGGCCAGTCGACGGCGTCTGAGCTCAGCGGCCTCTCGAGCCCATGCCTGCGCGCTGCCGGTTATGTCACGTCTTCTAACAGCCGGAGCGACCTCTCGCTCATAGCCCTTGAGGAGGAGCTCCTTGCCGCTCTCGAATTCGAAGCGAACCCCGTGGTCGCCGGGGTAGGGCAGCCGGTGATCGAACCCACCTAGATCGATGTCGTCGGGTATGCCGTCGGGGAACGCCTCACAGAAGCGGATGAACGCGGTATACGGAGACTCACCGCCGGGATCGTGATCAGGATTGGGCAGGGTCTTGAGACGGGTGCACGCGGCGCAGATCGATGCGGGCCTGACGATCGACACCATCATTTCCCCTTGAAGTTCTCGTCGATGAACCTACCGATCGTCGAAGCGATGGGCCGGGGATGTGGACTCAACTTCCACTCAGCGAAGGCTTCAGCGATCATTTCGACCGATTTCGTGGCTCCATCGGTGCCGAGACCCTTCTCCAGGGGCCGCCGGGCAGGTAGTGGTTCCACCACAGGTCGAACCCGCGGCTGAGGCTGTACGTGGAGCCGGGTGCCTTCGCCGACCCGGTCGCCTCCACCTGGGGCAAGGCCGCCGTCGGTGTGCCGCCAAGCCCGGGGTCGCCGTCGCCGCCGAGCAACTCGTCACGGCGCCGTTCCAGGTCGGCCTTCTGCGCCGCGAGCCACCCACCCGTACGCCTGATCGTCTGCCCGTGCTCCGGGGTCAGCCCCAACCGGCTGAGTACGCCGGCCAGAGCGCGACCGGCGTCCTCCCAGGACCGCCAGGCCCGGCCCAGCTCCACCCCGAGCTGATACAGCAGCTCCGGATCGCCGCTGCGTTCACCGGCGGCCTTACGGGGCGCGGACGGCGAGCCGGACAAGCGCGGCGAAGCGACCTTCGGCGGGGGCGTCGCCGTGGCGGCGAGCCGCTCGACCTGGCCGAACGCCCCGCTTAAAGCACTGAGGACGAGCTGGTGCCGACCGAACATCCCCTTGAAGAGCGTGTCGGCCGCGGGGCCGACCAGCGCCCCGTCATGGAGGATCCGGAACGCCCGTCTCAGCGCCGACGCGTTCTCCTCGGCGAGCCGTATGACACCGGGCAACGCGGCCGCCGCGTCCTGCGCCCTCGACATCGGCTACCGCTCCACTCGCGCATCGGAGGTCGGGTCAACGCGGCCCACCTTCCCGATCACGGAGCGGGAACGGACCGGCGAGCTCTCGACACGAATAGCTCACGGCACCGTACGGCTTCAACGACGACCGCCACGCCTGGCCCGGCCTCTATCGGCCATCCCTATCCAGCATCCGGACAGTCGGCGCGAACAGGCCTGGCCGAGCGGCTCTCACGGGGACGTCGTCTCCATCGAGGGCGCCGTGATCGCCGATGGAGGTGAAGGGCTACGAGCGCGACCTCTTCGGGGTTGGCCGTGCCCGTGGCCGAGCGCGGAGCAGGGCCCAGGAGATAGGTGGTGAGGCCGGCGGCCGTGGCGATGTGTCTCATACCAGGAAAGCTACGAATGATCTGGCTCATCGATATAGTCCAGATCCATGGAAGATGAGTGGTCCAGATTGGGGCTGGACCTCCACCTGCGGCTCGGCCCCGCACACGGCCTGCGGACCGGTCTGGAACACGCGCTGCGCGACGCCGTACGAGGCGGTCAGCTGTCGCCGGGCACACCGTTGCCCTCCTCGCGGACGCTCGCCCGGGATCTGGGCGTCGCACGGGGCACCGTCACGCAGGCCTACGACCAGCTCGTCGCCGAGGGATACCTGACATCCCGGCCGCGGTCGGGTATCCGGGTGGCCGATCAACCGGCCGCACCGGCGACCGAGATCGCGCAGTCGCCGCACAGCTCGTTGCCACCCGTGCCGGAGGCGGATCTGAGACCGGGCCTCCCGGATCTGTCGACCTTCCCCCGGCGGGAATGGCTCGCGGCGACCCGGCAGGTTCTGCAGGCCACCCCCCACACCACGTTCGGCTACGGCGACCCCGCCGGAGACGCCGAGCTCAGACAGGCGCTGGCGGAGTACCTCGGCCGGGTCCGCGGCGTGGTGACCACCGCGGAGCGCATCATCGTGTGCGCCGGCTACACCCATGCCCTCCGGCTCGTCTGCCAGGCACTTCGCCGGCAGGGGGCGTCCTCGATCGCCTTCGAGGACCCTTTCCTGCCCGACTATCCCGCTCTCGCCGAGGAGACCGGGCTCCGGGTGACCCGCATCCCCGTGGACTCCGACGGGCTGGTCGTCGACCGCCTCACCGGAGAGAACGCCGTTGCCGTCACCCCTGCCCACCAGTTCCCGCTCGGCGTCACCCTGAGCCCCGCCCGCCGGGCACAGCTGCTGGCGTGGGCCCGCACGACGGGGGCGTACGTGCTGGAGGACGACTACGACGGCGAGTTCCGCTACGACCGCCAGCCCGTCGGTGCGCTGCAGGGCCTGGCCCCCGACCGCGTCATCTACGCCGGAACCACCAGCAAGACCATCGCCCCCGGCCTGCGCGTCGCCTGGATCGTCGTGCCCGCCGCCCTCGTCGCGCCGCTACGGGCGTCCATGCGCTGGGACGAGGCTTACGTCAGCGTCATCGACCAGCTCGTGCTCGCTCGGCTCATCCGCACCGGTGAACTCGACCGGCATCTGCGCCGCTGCCGAACCCGCTACCGTCGCCGGCGAGACCGCCTCGGCGACGCCGTGTCCCGGCATCTGCCGCACGGGCATCTGTCCGGGATCGCCGCAGGCCTGCACGCCGTCCTCCAGCTTCCCGGCACCGGCGTTCCGGAGGCCCGTATCCTCGGCCGCCTGGCCGAGTGCGGGGTCGCCGTCGAGGGCATCGCCGCCTTCTACGACCGGCCGGAGGACGCTCCGCTCGGCATCGCCATCGGCTATGCCACCCCACCGGAACACGCCTACGGCAACGCCCTCGACGCACTGATCAATGCGCTCCGGACGTGACGGCAGACCGATCGGGAGGACGGCACGCGCCGATGCGCGGTGCTCACCCCGTCCGCGGCGATCCCATGGAATCCAGAGGGCACTGACGGCAGGCACTCACCACCTCGGTCACCGACGGACGCTGCCTGCCGGAATGAGGTCAACGGTCGTCAGTGTCCGCCGCCACCGTCCACGGATGGTAAGTGTCGACCCGGGCGCCGGAGGGGAACGTCCGGGTGGCGGTCATCTTCCACGGCGCCTTCTTGGTCGTCTCGGGAAACAGCCGAAGGCCGGAACCGATGGTCACGGGGAAGATCATCAGCCGCAGCTCATCGACCAGGTCGTTGTCCAGGAGGGTGTGGACCAGAGTCTTGCTGCCGGCGACGAGGATGGGGCCGCCGTCCTGCGCCTTCAGCTCGGTCACCGCCTTGACCACGTCGCCCGGCAGCACCGTGGTGTTGTTCCAGGCGGGATCGGTCAGGGTGCTGGACACCACGACCTTGGGCATGCCGTTCATCCTGTCGGCGAACTCGCCCGTATAGCCCGGCCAGGCCTCGGCGAAGCTCTCGTAGGTCACCCGTCCGATGAGCAGGATCTCGGCGGAGAGCACCTCCTGCAGCTTGTACTCGATCTGCTCGGACTCCTCGTAGTCGATGACCCAGCCGGTGTGCGGATGGCCGGCCTCACCGCCCGGGGCCTCCATCACACCGTCCAGGGTCACGTACTCGGAAACGATCAGCGTCCTCATACCAGTGCCTCCACGTGGAACTCGAGCCGCGTTTGCCGGCTCCTTCTACCTCCACGACACTCAGGAACCGCCGAAATCGACAGCGGCGCGGAACCGTCTTCGGGGACCTTGCCGCAAGCGGACGAAAGATCTTCATCTCTGACCGATGAGTCTCCACACGGGTCGACGTTGTACGTCTCAGAACAGCGGTGACCCCCACCTGAACATGCCAAGGAGATCGCATCGTGGACTACAAGCTCGAACTCATTGTGGTGCCCGTCTCGGACGTGGATCGCGCCAAGGCCTTCTACCTGGAGCAGACCGACTTCCACCTCGACGTCGACCACCGCGCCGGCGAGGACTTCCGCGTCGTACAGCTGACCCCGCCCGGCTCGGCGTGCTCGATCGCCCTCATGCGCAACACCGAGGCCGCCGGCACCCTCCAGGGACTGCACCTCATCGTCTCCGACATCGACGCCGCACGCGCCGAGCTCGCCGAACGCGGCACCGACGTCGGCGAGCCCTTCCACTTCGGCCCGGCCGGTCAGACACCCGGCCCGGACCCCGAGCGGCGCAGCTACGGCACGTTCCTGTCCTTCAGCGACCCGGACGGCAACGGCTGGCTCGTCCAGGAGGTCAAGCCGGCGGACCCCGACGCCTGACCGGCCCCTCGACGTTGCCTGTCGGGTTATCCCCCTGATCATCTGACCGGGTGGCCTGATCGCGGCGGAGCAGCCGTCCTTAGAACCTTGGAGCGTTTGGTTCCCCTCCGAGAAAAAGGACGGTCCGATGCGGACAACGTCGATCGCACTCACCACCGGTATCGCGTCAGCGGCCGTGCTGCTGTGGCCCACCATGGCCCGCGCGCAGCCCCCCGCCGCCGCTGACGCGATGCCCACCTTCGACTACCGGGACTGCCCGCCGATCCCCGCGGGCCTCGACCGGGCAAAATGGCGGTGCGAGGTGCACGTGGCCTCCGGCACCGTCAAGATCGGCAAGGCGGCCACGACGCCGTTCACCATCACCGCCATGACCCACGCGGAAGGCCCGCTGCCCGACGGCACCTCGGGCCAGATCTTCAGCGGCCTGCACGGGCGGACGACCCGGGTGCCCGGCGGCCTGCTCGGCCTCCCCCTGGGCATCCGACCCGAATCCGCGGGAAGCGCCGACCTGCTGACCCCCGGCGGCCTCATCGATTTGAAGTTCCGCCTGGTCAGTCCCCTGCTCGGCGGCCGGTGCACGCTGGGGTCGAATGCGGAGCCGATCAAGATCGGGCTCTCCCTGGTGCCGGGCAGCGCGGTGTGGGTCTCGCAGGACCCGCCGATCCGCAGGATGGACGGCACCGACACCACCTTCACCGTTCCCAGGGCCTCGGGCTGCGGCCCGGCCGCCCGGCTCCTCGACCGCCGCTTCGGCCTGCCCTCACCGTCCGGCGCCAACAGCCTGGCCATCCGGGTCCACTACTCCTACAAGACCTACGACACCCTCCCGGCCTCTGAGATCGCCGGGTAGCCGGATGACTGCGCTGCCTCGGTGAGTACGTGGTCGCTTCGGCAAACGGTCTCGCCGAGGGCTCGCGACGTCGAGACCCGAAGCCTAGGGAAGCGGCCGCGAGAAAGGGCAGAGCATTTGTCCGCATATGTCGCTAGTAGTAGAGCAGGTATTCCAAAATTGGTGGCGGAGCCTGCGAGACTGTCCCAAACTGACTGCTGAACAGCTGACGTATGAGCGTGATCAGTTCCATAAAAGGCGATGGGGAGCGGCCCGTGATGGGCGGCTCCCCGGCCTAAGTTCGCTCCTCACCATAGGTCATGCCCCGCCGGCAGGCAATCAAATCGCGGGAAGCAGTTGGAGGATCCAGCGTGGCACGGTACGGGGAGCTCTTACGAGCCCGGGTCTGTGAACTGCTGGAACCCTGGCAGCCCTGGCATCGCCGGCTCTGGGATCTCGGAACGGTCCTCGCACTACATGAGGCCGTGGAGGCCGCCGACTGGGTCGGCAGGCGTGTCCTGTCCGCCGCAGCGACCTCATGGTATTCCCAGGAATCCCTATTGCCACGTCTCGGCGCGGATATGGCCATCGGAGATGGGCTGGTGCGCCGTCAATTGCATGAGATCTGCCGACGCCCGGTGAAGCCGGGTACCCGCGAACAGCGCACATTGAGCCTGCTGGCCGATGTGGTCGCCGAGGGATACCTTTCACGCTGGCAAGCGCTCATCGTCAAAGGACGTGAGCCGCACATGGAACGCGCCGCGCGATGTGTCGCCGCCCATATGCTCGATCAGGGCCTCCATCCCGCTCACCTGCGACGAGAGATCAAGTCACGGCTCGGCGGCGCCGGCAGCGTTGAGGATCTGCTCGGGCTGTTCATCGAGATGGAGGCTGAGGGCGAGCGGGAGTTCTCTGGGTTCGTGCTTCTCCAGGGCAAGGTGCCCGCCGCGGACGTCGCCTCGAAATCAGCGCGCTGGCTGTCGAAGGAGACCGTCAGCGCTCTCTTGGCGACGGACTTTCCTCAGCACACCTCCATCAGGAACAGCGGCGGGCTGTCCTTCCGGGTCCGTGCCCGAGACCCTTACTCCGCAGCACTCGAGATGACCGAAGTCTTCGATCGGTTACGCAACCGCGTTCGCTATCTGCGGGGCTCCCGGGACCTGATCGCACACCCGAAGCTGTTCATCACGGGAGTGGCCGAGCCCCAGGACTTCGAGCGAGGTGACCAGGCTGTGAGCATCCGTGCGCTGGAGAAGGCAGGTGTGCTTTTCGATGCGCCTGTCGCCGAAGCCGACGGGTTCAGGATCGATGACGCGCTCGAACTGGCCGCGCCGCTGACCGGAAGCTCGCCGAGCACCGCCGTCGCAGGCGCATGGGCATCGCTGGAGTCCCTGCTCTTCTGCGACACCGATGAGGCGGATCGGGACGAGGGCCGGGCCGTTGCAGCGGATCGCGCCGCGGCACTCGTCGCGGCGGGATGGCCGCGTGCGGAACTGACCGCGCTCAGCTATCGAAAGGAGGTGCTGTCCGCCGACACGAGGCTCTGCCTGGAACTGGCATCGGTCGGGGACGAGAATCGGGATCGAGTCCGAATCCTGGTCCGGTGGCTCAATTCAGGTGTGCCACTACCCCAGATCGCGCCACCTGACCTGGCCGCGCTCCGCCGTATGAGCGAGTTGGTGGAACACCCGTACAGGACTCTGGGACGGGTGAACGGCTACCTCCGAGGTGCGTTGCGGCGCCTTTATCGTCAACGCAACATCGTGCTCCACGGAGGGTCGACCAGGTCGGTGGCGCTGCGCGCATCTCTGCGTACGGCCGGGCCTCTCGTTGGTGCGGCGCTCGACCGTATCGCCCACGGTTACACGGCCACCGAGATCAGCCCACTCGATCTCGCGACGAGGGCACAACTGGCTCTCAGGATCGTCGAGGACCCCGACGGCTGGCCTCTGCACGAACTGCTGGGCACCTGATCCCGGATACCCACCGCTCGACTCGATGAAGTGTCCACCTGAAGCGGGGCCGGCGCCTCGGGGTGCGGTGGCGCACAGGGACACGGCCGATCGGCTGCTGCCCGGGCCGCGGTTCCGCCGCCATGCGCTGTGGCGCTACACGCGGACCAAGCGCTGAGGCGATCAGCTTCCGTCGCGCAGTTGGGCCAGGCGGGCCGGCAGAAGGCCGATCCGGTCGAAGGTCACCGGGCAGCCGGGACCGGTGGGCGACTGCGCCTCGAAGCCGACCTCGACCGTGGCTGCGGTGTCGAGGTCGAAGTAGCGGACCAGCCGCCAGAAACGGCCGTCGTCGGCCGAGGCGTGGAAGGCGTAGGCCCGGCCGAGGCGGGAGACGCGCAGGAGGATCTCGTCTCCGTCGGCGGTGAAGGCGTTCGCGTCGTCGGAGACGCCGCGGGTGACGACGGTGACCACCATGGGCGTGTGCTGGGGTGAGTACTCGAAGCAGAGCTTGGCCCAGTGCCGGTCGTCGGCGTACAGCAGGAGCACACCGGCGTCGTAGTCATGGCCGAAGCCGACCCGGACCCGGGCGCTCAGCTGAAAGTCGCCCTCGACGGGGGCGACCAGGCGCGGGGCCTTGACGGTGCTCGTGCCGTCGGCCGGGTCGACGAACATGTCGGTGCCCGGCCCTGCCGTCACCGTCAAGGCTCCGGAGACCTCGTCGAAGACCCAGCCGGCCGGCTCCCCGGCCGGGCGCAAGGGAACGGGCAGACCTGGCACCACCACGAATCCGGTCACGGCCACGAACGTACTGATCTCTCCCGACAGCCGCCAGTGCCCGGTCGTGAAGATCCAGAACCCCCGGGACGCCGGGAGCGGTTCAGCACGGGTCCGATCCGCCAGGGGTGGCGCAGCCGCACGTCACCATATAGTTTTGTAATGCAACTCACTCTGGTAGGGGGCGGGCGGCGCCGTATCACCGACGAGTGACCGAGGTCGCTCGGGGAGCCGGGAGATCCGAATGGCGATGTCAGGGCAGCGGACCACCACGGGTGACTGGCGGTCGAGCGCCTGCATCCTGTGCGAGTGCAACTGCGGAGTCGAGATCCTGATCGGCGAGAACGGCCGGTCGTTCGACCGGGTCCGCGGGGACAGGCTCCACCCCTCGTCACAGGGGTACACCTGCAACAAGGCCCTGCGCCTCGACCACTACCAGAACGGCCGGACCGGCCGGATCACCCGGCCGCTGCGGCGCCGCCCGGACGGCACGTTCGAGGAGATCGACTGGGACACCGCGATCAGCGAGATCGCCGAACGCTTCAAGGGGATCCAGCAGGCGTACGGCGGAGAGTCGATCTTCTACTACGGCGGTGGTGGTCAGGGCAACCATCTGGGCGGGGCCTACTCGTCCGCCACGCTGGCGGCGTTCGGGGCGCGCTACCGCTCGAGCGCGCTGGCCCAGGAAAAGACGGGCGATTTCTGGGTGAGCGCCCGGATGCTCGGAGCGGCGCACCGGGCCGACATCGAGCACTGCGAGGTCGCGGTGTTCGTCGGCAAGAACCCGTACCAGTCGCACGGCTTCCCGCGGGCACGCTCGGTCCTCAAGGAGATCGCCAAGGATCCCGCCCGGTCCATGATCGTGATCGATCCGGTACACACCGAGAGCGCCGAGCTCGCCGACTTCCATCTGCAGGTACGGCCCGGCACGGACATCTATCTGCTCACCGCGCTGGCGGCGGTCCTGGTCCAGGAGGACCTGATCGCCACCGAATGGCTGACCGAGCACGCCGACGGGCTGGAGGCCGTACGGGCCGTCCTGGGCGGTGTGCCGGTCGACCGCTACTGCGAGGTCTCCGGGGTGCCGGAGGACCTGGTGCGGGCCGCCGCCCGCAGGATCGCCGGCGCCTCCTCCGTCGCGGTCCTGGAGGACCTCGGCGTGCAGATGAACAAGGACTCGACGCTGGTCAGCTACGTGGAGAAGCTGGTCTGGCTGCTCACCGGCAACCTGGGCAAGCGCGGGGCACAGTACGTCTTCTCCAGCCTGGTGCCCATCGCCCGGGACCGCGGGCTGCCGTCCGAGCAGGTCCGCAGGAGCCCGGTCGTCAAGGCCCCCATCATCAGCGGCCTGGTGCCCTGCAACGTCATCGCGGACGAGATCCTCACCGACCATCCCGCTCGTTACCGGGCCATGCTCGTCGAGAGCGGCAACCCCGCGCACTCGGTCGCCGACTCGGCCCGGATGCGCGAGGCCCTCCGGTCCCTGGAACTGGTCGTGGTCATCGACGTGGCGATGACCGAGACCGCCCGCCTCGCCGACTACGTGCTGCCGGCACCCACCCAGTACGAGAAGTACGAGGCGACCTTCTTCAACTTCGAGTTCCCACGCAACGTCTTCCACCTGCGCCACCCGGTCCTGGCGGCGCCGGACGGCGTCATGCCCGAGCCGGAGATCCACGCCCGCCTGGTCGAGGCCGCCGGAGCGCTCGGCGAAGCCGACTACGCCCCGCTCCGGGAGGCGGCGGCGCAGGGCCGTGCGCAGTTCGCCAAGGCCTTCCAGGAGACGGTCGCAGCCGAGCCTCGTCTCGCCAGGCTGGTCTCGGTGCTGCTGTACCGCACGCTCGGCCCGACCCTGCCCGGCGATGCCGCGGCCGCGGCCGTACTCTGGGCCGCCGCCCACCGGTGCGCCTTCGAGAACCCCGCCGGGGTGGCACGCGCCGGCCACGGTACGGGCCTGGAAGCCGGTGATCGCCTGTTCGACGCGATCCTCGCCGGACCGCACGGCGTGGTCATCACCGATGACGAGCAGGACGAGACGTGGACCCGGCTGAAGGGCCGCAGGATCCAGCTGGACCTCGCCGAGCTCCTCGCACAGGTCGCGGCCGTCGCCGACCGGCCGCTCCCGGAGCCCGAGGGGGACTGGCCGTACGTGCTGTCCGCGGGCGAACGCCGGCCCTTCACCGCCAACACGATCCTGCGCGATCCCGCCTGGCGCAAGCGCGACCCCGGCGGCGCCCTCCACATGAGCACCGCGGACGCGGAACGGCTCGGCGTGACCGCCGGCGACCGGGTACGGCTGACCACCCGGCGTGGCAGCGCCGAGGTCACCGTCGAGCCCACCGACCGGATGCGCCCGGGCCATCTGTCCCTGCCGAACGGGCTGGGCCTGTCGGTCCCCGGCCCGGACGGCACGCCGGTCGTCACCGGCATCGCGCCCAACGAGCTCACCGCCGCCGAGGACCGCGACGAGTGGGCGGGCACCCCGTGGCACAAGCACGTCCCCGCCCGGCTCGAGGTCCTGGAGCCGGCGGTGGCCCCGGGACGATGAGCCGGGTCCGTACGCGGGCTCCTCACCCGGTGGCCGACCGGGCGGTGCGGGCCGGCGAGAGCCGCTGGTAGCCGAGGGCGGCGAGACCGAACGCCAGGCCCCCGATCACGAAGAGCACGTCGGTCGCGCCGCCGGCGAACAACGCCCAGGCCGACGGATGCCCGGTCCCCATGACCTGTGCGGTCGTCAGCCCGGTGAGCCCCCGGGGCAGGATCCCGGTGGCGCGGCCCAGGCTGTCGGCCACGCCGATGAGCCCGCGTCCGCCGAGGAGCACGCACCCCGCCCACGCGGCGGAGACGAGCATCCAGCGCGGAATCCGGCGGCCCCACGGCCGGGCGAGGGCCACCGGCACCAGGATCCCGACGACGACCATGGTGAGGACGACCGCCGTGGACAGCTCCGCGAGGACACGCTCGGTCCCCTGGTGATCCGACGGCGTGGGGAACTCCAGGCCGGTGACGGCCCAGACGACATGCCAGGCGAGAAAGACCATCACCCACGTGAACGCCGCGTAGGCGGTCCTTCGGTTGACGCGCATACGGTCATCGGCGGTGCCGCCGCCCGCGCGCCACCTGAGCGGTGCCCGGCCGGCCCCTGCCGGGTGGGCGAACGATGGGGAGCGATCCCGGGAACTGTTCATGCCGACCACGATCGCCCGGACGGCGGCACCGCCGCCTCCCCTCGCCGGGCAGTCCGTACCCCCTGCCGGCGGGAGCCGGTCTCCTCCCCGGGAAGGAGCCCCGCCCTCCGGAACACCCGATGGTCAGTCGCAGCCCTCGAACTGGGGGACGTCGATGACGGACAGGTCCAGGCCGGTGCCGCCGAACCACTTCTGCATGAGCCTGCGGGCGGTGCCGTCCTGGTACATCCGGATGATGGCCCGGTTGAGGGCCTCGCACCCGTCCAGATCGCCCTTCCGTATGCCGATGCCGGTCCGCTGCTCGCCGAACTTGGCGTTGACCAGCCGCATGCCGCCCTCCCGTCGGATCAGGCCGACCAGGATCACGTCGTTGGTGGTGATGGCCTCCACGGCGCCGTTCCGCAGCATGGTCACGCACTGGTCGTAGTCCGCGGCCGGGACCACCACGGCGGCCACCTTCCGCCCCTCCACCACGCGTTCGGCCGTGTCGGAGCCCCGCACCGCGCAGATCCTGCGGCCTTTCAGATCTCGTACGCCCCGGATCCTCCGCTCGTCCGACCGCACCAGGATGTCCTGGTACGAGGCGTAGTACGGCCCGGCGAAGGCGACTCTGGTCTTACGTTCCGGGGTGACGGAGAAGGTCGCCAGGATCAGGTCCGCCCTGCCGGACAGCAGCAGCGGCTCCCGGTCGGCCGCGAGCGCCGGGACGAACCGGACGCGCGCTCCGAGCCGGCCGCCCAGATATCGGGCCACGTCGACGTCGAACCCCTCGAACGTGCCGTCCGGCAGCCGCAGGCCGAGCCCGGGCAGGTCCGGCCGGACCCCCACCACCAACGTCTCCTTGTCCACGATCGACAGCCGCGACATGCCGCACGCCATCGGGAACAGCGCGAGCAGCAGCATCACCACCAGCAACCGGGCACTCGGGAATCCGCCGGCACTCTGGCCCATTATTTGATCTTCGCGGTGATGGTCTGTACGAACTCGGGGAGGACGTCGTCGCGCCAGAACCAGGGGGCCGGAGCCGGTCTGCCCTTGAACGTCACGGTGGTCTGCCCGCCGACGGTGAACAGGAGCGGGCCCTTGCGGCAGAACCAGTCGCCCTGCGCCTGCCCGGTGATGGCACACTGATCCGCGCCCTTCGAGCCCTGGCCGGTGTCGACCGCCGGTGCGACACGCCGGTAGTAAGCGGCGATCAACGCGGGGTCGGCCACACTCTCGATACGGATCCAGAACTGGGTGGCATGGTAGACCTCGCCCGGCAGACGCATGCTGTAGAGGCACTGGCCGGATTCGGAGCGAGCACTCTCCCTCCACGAGGGGTCCGCGGCGAAATCCTTGATCGACACGCTGTGGATCCAGCGCCGCTCCTGCTCGATGTCCTTGACACCGGGGAAGATCGACTTGATCTCCTCCTCGTCCACGAAGGAGCACGCGTCCGGCCATTGGTTCGCGGCCAGGATCTTGCCGTCCTTGAGCGCGGGAAACGTGACTCCCGCACCCCGGGGTGCGGCCGTTCCGATCACCACATCGCCCTCTTTCAAGGGGTTCGTCCTGGTCAGCACCAATACCCCGGCGAAGATCGAGATCGGCAAAGTGATGATCAGCAGGAACGCCGGCAATACACAGGACCGGTTTGTCCGCATGGCCACTGATTCCCCCTAGGAGCCCGGATTATTGGTCGCTTTCGCCCCAGCCTGGCTGTGGGCGGATATGTCGGTGGGCGCTGCTACGGTCGCGCCCGTGACATTGCTGCGCAGTGCTGCGGAACCATTCCGAACCCGGCGAGCCCGCCGGACCCGCCGGCTCGATGCTCCGGGCAGAAAGCCGGGGGTCCACCGGACGGAACCGTCCTGATGACCATGCATGTGGCAAGCAGGCGTCGTTCGCCCGCGGCCATCGCGACGGCACATCCGGGCGCGGTGGTCATCGACGTCACCTCCAGGGCGCCGGAGCCCTGGGTGCGGCTGAGTCCCTTCTACCCTCACGGCGGCATCCCCGTTCCCTTCTCACCGGGCGCGGCGAGCCAGTCGGTCGAAGGCATCTGGCAGGCGCTGAAGGTGTTCGAGGCCGCCGACGTCGACCCGGCCAAGCGGACGAGCGGTAAGAGGAGCCCCGACATGCTGGAGCGCGACCGGACGACCGAGCCCTTCGACGAGCGGGAGGGGTTCCGGGACATCGTCGGGCTCCTGCCTGTCGAGCGCCGAGACGAACCCGCCGACTTCTGGGACATCGGAGAGCAGGAGGGCGCTCTGGAGACCCTGGTCTCCGCCCTGCTCGACTGCCGGGTGCCGATCACCGGACTCGCTCGCGCACGACTCGCCGCCCTCGCCGAGCAGTGGGGCACCTGGGACGTGCTCGCCGGTCCGCTGGCCTCCTGCGAGAGCGCGGCCGAGGACGCGCCGTTGCGGCTGGTCGAGCGCACCGACCGCGGCACGGCGGTGGAGGAGGAGCTGACCAGGGAGATCGGCCTCGGCCACCCGCTGACCGGTCTGGCGGCCGTCGCCTGGTTCACCTGCGGCCGCTGCGACGACGTCCTCATCCGGGTCCACGAGAACGAGCCCTGGGGCTTGTCGTTCACGGCCTCGCAGTACGCGATCACGCGTCCGACCTGGAGCGGCGGCGAAGAGCCGTACCCGCTGCCGACGACCGTCTTCTTCACCACCCCCTACGAGGCGATCGACACCCTCCTCGATCGCTGCCGCTGACCTCGATCGCTGCCGCTGAACCGCCCCGACGGCCCGGCCCATGCCGGCTGCACTCTGGAGGCGCTCGTGACCTCGTCCGGCATGCGGAAACGCGGTCGCCGCACTCGGCTCAGCTCACCGGGATGACGAAGATCCGGTCGTCGCCGGGCCGCGGGGTGAGGTGACCGTCCCGGTTGCTGGTGGTGACCCACAGCGATCCGTCGGCGGCCCGGGCGACCGCGCGCAAGCGCCCGTACGTGCCCTGGTAGTGGGCCACCGGGCGGCCCACCGAGCCCTCGGGAGTGAGCGGCACCTGCCACAGCCGCTCGCCGCGCAGCGCCGCGGCCCACAATGAGCCGTCCGCATAGGCCAGCCCGGACGGTGATGCCTCCGAGGTCGCCCAGGTCAGCAGCGGGTCGGTGTACTTGCCGCGGCCACCGACGCCCTCGACCTCGGGCCAGCCGTAGTTGTGGCCCGGCTCGATCCGGTTGATCTCGTCCAGGCGGTTCTGGCCGAACTCGGTGGCGTACATCCGCCCTTTGTCGTCCCAGGCCAGCCCCTGTACGTTGCGATGGCCGTAGGTCCAGACGCGGGTGCCGAACGGGTTGCCGGGCGCGGGCCTGCCCTCCGGAGTGACCCGGAGGATCTTGCCGCCCAGTGAGCCGCGGTTCTGGGCCAGCCCCTTCTCGCCGGTCTCCCCCGTCCCGGCGTACAGCATCTTGTCCGGGCCGAAGGCCAGCCGCCCGCCGTTGTGGATGGTGCCCTTCGGGATGCCGGTGACCAGGTTCTCCAGCCGCCCGATGCCGGTGCGGGTCAGGGCGAAGCGAACGATCCGGTTGTCCGAGGCGCTGGTGAAGTACACATAGACGAGGTGGTCGGCGTCGTAGGTGGGCGACACCGCAACCCCGAGCAGGCCGCCCTCACCGGCGGGCGCCACCCCGGGCACCGTGCCGAGCGGGAAGACCTTGCCCTGCGGGGTCACCCGTAGCAGCCGGGCGCTCTCGCGTTCGGTGACCAGGGCGTCGCCGCCCGGCAGGAACGCCACCGCCCACGGCACCTCGAGCCCGGTGGCCAGCTGCCGGGGCTGTCCGAGCCGGGCGGCGCCGGCCTGCCCGGTCGTACCGGGCCGCGCGGTCGTGGGCAGCGGAGCCGGTGTCCGCGCGGCGCCGTCGGATTCGGCCGAAGAGCAGCCTGCGGCCAGCAGTGTCACACCGGTCGCGATGGCGATGGTCAAGCGTCGTCTCATGAACTCACCCCTCGTCACTGTTACATACGAGCGGGGACGGGCTCGGGTTTCGCCGGCGCTCAGGCGTGACCGTACCGTTTTCGTCTGTGGACGGCCTCCGGTTGCGATCAGCAGGGCTGGGTGGTCACGGTCTGCCCGTTGCTCGCCGTCGACTCGTTTCCGGCCGCGTCGACCGCGGTGATCGTGATCAGCACCGGTCCGGGGTGATCGGCGTACGCCGCCGACCGGATCCAGGGCCGGTCACCGTGATCGTCAGTCCCGGTGAACACGACCGGACGCCGTCACGGTCGTGCGGCTCTCGTGCCGGGCCACGGTGCGCGGGTGCCCCGAGGGATGAAAGCTCGCGTCCCGGTCACCCCGAGCGCGCGCGGTCCTCCTCGATCCGGCGTACGAGATGTTCCGCCAGGTCACTGATGTCGATCACCAGCCGCTGGACGCGGGTGCCGTCGGTATCGGTGAAGGTGCACCGCTTCGGCTCGATCCAGATGTTCAGCCCACCACCCCGCGAGAGCGGGACGGTCACCAGGGACACGCCGCGCTCGTCCCGGTGGCCGACGCCCTCGGCTCCCCGCGCACTCAGCAGCGTGGCCAGGTGCCGGGCGGTACGGCCCGGCGGGGCGAACGATCCCGGGTCCGGCCAGGGGCCGGGCAGCCCGAAGGCGCTCCAGACCACTTTGCCGGGCTCCCGGCGCGGGCTCAGCCGGGCTCGGGACAGATGCGTGCCCCAGGCCTGCGCGACGGCGGCGACTATCCCGATCCCCTTGCCGTGCTCGTCCAGCAGTTCACCGTCGCCCACCCCGGGCCACTGATCGCGACCGGTGTCGAACACCGCCACCACCAGCTGCGGCGTCGGCGCGGTACGGGCCCAGACCCACAACTCGGCCGGGACCACCGGCTCGTACGATTCCGTACGCGTGCCGTGCAGCAGCGCGTTGGTCGCCTGCTCGCTGACGGCCAGAACCGCGGCGTCGATGAGCTCGGCGTCGAGGCCCAGCGTGGTCATGGTGGTACGAATCAGGGACCGGCTCGCCTGCGCGCAGCTCGGGTCCGGCGGCAGTTGCCAGGAGCAGACGCCGCCGGCGGCGATATCAGCAGCCTTACCAGTCACCATCCACCCCATTGTGACCCGCTCCCCAGAACCAATGAATTCCGTTGTTCCAGGTCACAGCCTGCATTGGTGACTTAGAGTTTCCATTGACTACAGAGCGATTAGAGACACCGACGATCGCGAGGCACCCCCCGTGAAGCTCAGAGAGTCCCGGATCCACGAGCGTCGATCTGGAACCTTATCGCCGTCCACCTGCACTCACTCCGGGTGAAGCGTGGATTCTCCTGCGCCCGGGTAGGCGAGATCACAAACGCCGCCCGGCAGACTGTCTCTCATTGGGAGGCGGGCCGACACCGGACTACGCGCGAGCGTTGTTCCGGTCGGCCGGATCGACAGATGTCGAGAGGCAGGTCGCCAAGCGAATGGAGCGCCAGCGCATCCTGACGAAAGACGATCCACCCTTGATCTGGGTCCTGCTCGCCGAGTCGGCCCTCGAATGGCGGGTGGGCGGCCCTGATGTCCAGCGAGAACAACTTCTCCGGCTGCTGGAGCTCTCCGAACTTCCGAACATCGCCCTGCGAGTGGTCCCCAAGACAATGGGCGCCCACCTGGGGCTCACCGGATCCTTCAAAATCATGAAAGTGCCGGACTCGATGACACCGACTGCGTGGAAGTGGCCCACGTCCTGGGGAACATCGGCATCCGCGACAGCAAGAACCCCGGTCTCGGACACCTCACCCTCCGGCCCGACCGCTTCTCGGCACTCCTCCACAGGATCAAGAACGACCACCTGTAAGGCGGGCCAGCTGAACGCCCACCCATGGCCGGGACCTCCACGGCCGCGGTAAAACGGATCACTACCTTCTGGAGCAGCGGCGCCAGGCCCGTTCCTGTAGCGCGAGGTCTGTAGCGCGAGACCCGTAGGGCCGGTCACGTCTTCCCGCGCATTTGCCCTGACCACTGATACGCGGCCTCGGGTCGTCGGGCTGTGCACAGGCCGCGCGGGAGTGGTCAGGGCAAAGCAAAGCGAGAAGCATCCACCACGGCCCAGTTCTGGACAGCCCCGCCTTGGCCGTGAACGGCACGGCCCGCCCAGGCCATGGCCCTCGCGCTCCGCACTGGCCATGAGTCGCGGTCCTGCCCTGGACAGCCCCGCCCTGGCCGTGATCGGTGTTGTGGCGGGCCCGACCAGGTACTCAGGCGGGATGAGTCGCCGGTCGAGTACGGCTACTCAGGCGCCGGCGGTTCCGCCCTGCGAGGGTCGGGACATGAGCACCTCTCCCCAGGTTCAGCCGAAGAGCACCACCGCGTTCTTCGTACAGGCGGTCATCTCGTTCGCCATCTCCAGCTTCGCCGTCGCCATCGGCGTCATCTACCTCCCGGTCAACGTCTGGGTGCGGGCCTTCCTCGCCCTGGGTCTCCTCTACGTCATCACCTCAACGTTCACCCTCGCCAAGTGCGTCCGCGACAAGCAGGAGAGTGACGCGGTCGTCAGCCGGGTCGACAAGGCCCGGCTGGACAAGCTGCTCGCCGAGCACGACCCCTTCCGGGTGGAGGGCATCTGACCAGCAGACCCGGAGACCCAGAGACCCGAGCTACGGTCGCCGGAAAATGCGTCGACGTCTGCGCGCCCGATCCGTACCATCTGAGCCATGTTCACCGCGGCCGGCATCCTCTCGCTCGCAGAGCTCGCAGCTCTGCCGGGCGCGGTGCCGGCTGCCGTCTCGGCAGCAGCACCCGCCGGCGGCCTGCGACTCTGACCCTCCTCCGTCCCGCCTTCGAGAACCCACGGAGGAGGGTGGTCGGCATTTCGGTTCTCCCGCAGGAAACGTAGCGAGGAGACATCATGGCCAAGCATCTGTACGAGCGCAGGAAGCCGCACCTCAACATCGGCACGATGGGTCACGTCGACCACGGCAAGACCACCCTCACCGCGGCGATCACCAAGGTGCTCGCCGAGCGGGGGCTGGCGACGTCCATCCCCTTCGAGGGCATCGACCGAGCCCCGGAGGAGCGTGACCGCGGCATCACCATCAACATCGCGCATGTCGAGTACGAGACCGCGACCAGGCACTACGCCCATGTGGACATGCCGGGTCACGCCGACTACGTCAAGAACATGATCACGGGTGCGGCCCAGATCGACGGGGCCGTGCTGGTCGTGTCCGCGCAGGACGGTGCGATGCCGCAGACCCGTGAGCACGTGGTGCTCGCCCGCCAGGTGGGCGTGCGGCACCTCGTGGTCGCCCTCAACAAGGCCGACATGGTCGAGGACACCGAGCTGCTCGACCTGGTCGAGCTGGAGGTCCGCGACCTGCTGACCGAGTACGGGTTCCCCGGCGAGGAGATCCCGGTCATCCGGGTCTCCGGGCTGCTGGCCCTGCAGGGCGACCCGTACTGGGCGGCCCGCATCGGTGACCTGCTCGACGCGATCGACGCGTACGTGCCGATCCCGGAGCGGATCACCGACCGGCCGTTCCTGATGCCGGTCGAGAACGTGCTGACCATCACCGGTCGCGGCACGGTCGTGACCGGGGTCGTCGGGCAGGGCTCGGTCCGGGTCGGCGACGCGGTCGAGGTGGTCGGCCTCGCGGAGGGCTTCGCCACGGTCTGCACCGGGCTGGAGACCTTCGGGCGGCGGATGGACCACGCCGAGGCCGGGGACAACACGGCGCTGCTGCTGCGCGGGGTCAAGCGCGACCAGGTCCGGCGCGGTCAGGTCATCGCCGCTCCGGGCTCGATCCGGCCGCACACCCGGTTCCAGGCCGAGGTCCGGGTGCTGACGGCCGACGAGGGCGGTCGCAGCCGGCCGTTCTTCACCGGCTACCGGCCGCAGTTCCACTTCCGGACGACCGATGTCGTCGGCGGGGTGGACCTGGGCGAGGGCGGCATGGCGCTGCCCGGTGACACCGTCGAGATGACGGTCGACCTGGGCAAGGCCGTGGCGATGACCGAGGGGCTGGGCTTCGCGATCCGCGAGGGCGGCCGTACGGTCGGCGCCGGCACCGTCCGGGCCCTGCTCGGCTGAGGGCCGCCCCCCACCGGCCCGACAACCTCCGTGATCATGCAATCAACCGACGAACGATTGCATGATCACGGAGGGGTGGGTGGGGTCTACACCTTGTCCCGGGGGCGGTAAACCTGCCAGGGCTCGTTGACCACATGGGGTCAGTCACCTATCTTCCGCCGCGAACCTGAGTCACATTCACGTTCGTACATCGTGTTCGTACCGGGTCACGAAGTTCGCCTCCGGGCCGGCGCGGATCACGGTCAGACGCGGTCGCGGGAGACGTGAATGCGGTGGATGTGCGCTGTGATGGCCGCCTTTCTCGTGATGTGCGGCCCGGTCGCCGCCGCTCGGGCCGGGTTCCCCCAGGGCCCGCCCAACGACCCGTCGTACGCCCCGGCCGAAGCCCCGGGTGAGTGCCGCAACGTGCCCGACGGGGAACAGCACAATCTCTACTCGTTCATGCCGCGCTGCACTCCGGGCGCCAGGGACCCGGAGAACGCCTCGGGCATGTCGGTGGACACCGCCTGGCGCGACTACACCACCGGCTCACCCGACGTGGTGATCGCCTATGTCGAGGGCGGCATCAACTGGCACAACGGCGACGCCGCCGAACTGGCCGACAAGGTCTATCTCAACACCGGAGAGCTGCCCAGGCCGGCGGGCTCGGCCGGGTACGACCGTGACGGCGACGGGGCGGTCACCGCGGCCGACTACGCCGCCGACCCCAAGGTGCGCGACGCCAACGGCAACGGCCGGATCGATCCGGAGGACCTGATCGTCGCGTTCTCCGACGGCACCGACGGCGACCACAACGGGTTCACCGACGACGTCGCGGGCTGGGACTTCTACGAGGGCCAGAACGACCCGGCCACCTACGACGCGACCTACGGCCACGCCAACGGGCAGATGAAGACGCTGGCGGCGCAGACCGACAACGGCGTCGGCGGTGCGGGGATCTGCCCCGAGTGCCGGATCCTGCCGATCCGGGCGGGCCAGGAGGCGCTCGACCGCACCGACGACCTCGCCCAGGCCTGGCTGTACGCGGCGCACATGGGCGCCAAGGTCATCGTCAGCACCACCGCGGACCTGGGGTACTCCTCGTACGCGCGCCAGGTCGTGGAGAAGCTGTGGCACGACGGTGTGGTCATCGTCGAGTCCAGCAACGACTTCGACTCCACCGACCACCAGGGCGGCATGTACTGGCCGCATGTGATCCCCGGCAACGGGGTCGTCGCCAACACGGTCGGCGTGCCCGCGCCGCTGGCCAACACGCTGACCACGACCTTCCGGACCCGGTCCGACCTGACCTCGTACGGCGCGAAGGCGATGTTCTCGGTGGCCACGACCGGCGGCTCCACCTCCGAGTCGACCCCCACGACCGGCGGCGTCTTCGGGCTGCTGATGTCGTACGGCCTGAAGACCGGCCCGGGGACGGGCCTGAAGACCGGCGGACCGCTGACCAACGCCGAGGCCGTACAGGTGCTGCGCGCCACCGCGAGCGACATCGACGACCCGTCGCTGCCCTGGCCGGGCAAGCCGGGCTGGGACCGACAGTACGGCTACGGACGACCCAACGTCACCAAGGCGCTGCGGGCGATCTCGCGGGGCGACGTGCCGCCGGTCGGCTGGATCTCCAGCCCCGACTGGTACGCCCTGTACGACCCGACCCGTACCTCCTCGGTCGAGGTCACCGGGCATGTCGCCGCGCCGCGCTCGCCCGGCTACCGCTACGAGCTCCAGTGGGCACCGGGCATCGAGCCCGCCGACTCCGACTTCCGCACGGGCGGCTCGGGCACCGGCACCTCGGCGTACGACGGCCGGATCGGCACGCTGGACCTGACGAAGGTGCCGCGCTCGGTGTGGGCCGCGCAGTACACCCAGTCGAAGGACAAGGCGCTGTCGGCCAGCGAGCAGTACACCGTGACGCTGCGGCTGCGAGTCTGGGACAAGGCCGGGCGCATGGGCGAGGAGCGCCGCGCCATCGCCGTCCACCACGACCCGTCGTGGCGGGCGGGCTTCCCGATCAGGACGGGGACCAGCGGAGAGAGCCAGCCGGCGCTGGCCGACCTGCAGGGCACCGGCCGGCAGGCGCTGGTCTACGGCGACGCGGACGGACGGGTGCACGCCCGTGACGCGGTGAGCGGCGCGGAGCTGCCGGGCTGGCCGGTGACCACCCGGCCGACCGTTCCCCAGCGCGCCTACCCCGGCATCGACCCCGGTCACGAGCCGGTGCTGGCGCCGGTGGCGATCGGCGACCTCACCCACCAGGGCAGGCTCGCGGTGGTCGTCACCAGCACGACGGGCCGCACCTACGCCTTCGACGCCGGCGGCAAGGCACTGTCCGGCTGGCCGAAGACGCTCGACACCGGCGTGACGAGACCACCGATCCCCCGGCCCGCGCTCGACTACACCCGGCTGCCCGCCCGGGGCGCGACCGCCGCTCCGGTGCTCGTCGACCTCGACGGCGACCACCGGCTCGACGTGGTCCAGGCGGGCTGGGACGGACGCCTGCACGCCTGGCGGCCGGACGGGTCGGACCTGCCCGGCTGGCCGGTCAAGGTGAGCATCGACGCGGCGCCGGCCGCCGGGTATGTGAAGATCAACGACCAGAAGCTGGACGCCACCCCCGCGGTGGCGGACCTGGACGGCGACGGCAAGCCGGAGATCGTCGTCCGCTCGCAGTACTCCGAGAGCAAGGGCGGCGGGGAACAGTTCTACGGCGCCAACCACGCCTTCGCCTACCACGCCGACGGCAGCCCCGTCGCGGGCTGGCCGGTGCGCATGTCGTCGATCATGACGTTCTACGGCAGTGCCCAGGAGTTCGTCACCGAGGCGGTCAACCAGCCGGTGGTGGCCGATGTGGACGGCGACGGCAAGGACGAGGTGGCCACCGGTCCGTCGTTCGCGCCGACCTACCTCATCTCCGGTACCGGCAGGATCCTCAAGAACTACGGGCCGCTGGAGAACCCGGCGGCCGGCCTGTCACCGAAGGCCGTCCTCAACGGCAACCTGCCGGTGGACATCCCGGCGTCCTTCACCACCACCGGCGCCTTCGGGCGCTTCGGGCTGTTCGGGCGGCTGGGCTACACCGAGGCGGGCTCGGGCGGCGTCTCGCTGGCGGCCGCCCTGCTCTTCCCCGGCAGCGGGGTCGGGGTCGGCAACTACGAGCGCGGCTACGACGCGGCCACCTCGCTGCCCGTGCCGGGATTCCCGAAGGCGCGGACCGGCCTGGGCTTCCTCGGCGCGCCGGTGGTCGCCGACGTCACCGGCGACGGAAAGGCCGAGGTCATCGACGGCGGGGACACCTCCACCCTGCACGCCTTCTCCCCCGGCGGCTCCGCCACCGGCACCACGGTGCACTTCACCGGCGGCTGGACGATCTGGTCCCCCACGACCGGCGACCTCGACGCGGACGGCAGGACCGACCTGGTGACCATGACCCGGGAGGGCTATCTGTTCGCGTGGTCCACCCCGGGCACGGCGGCGTCCAACACCGAATGGTGGACCTACCACCACGACGAGTGGCGCACCGGGCGCTACGGGCTGGACACCCGCCCGCCCGGCGTCCTGCGCCGTCCGGCCCGCCAGGGGACGGCGCTGACCTTCACCGCCCCGGGTGACGACTGGTACGCCGGCCGGGTCACCTCCTACCTGGTGACGGCCGGCGGCCGTACGACCACCGTCCCCGCCACCGTCCCCGCCGGCTCCGTCCAGACCCTGCCGGTGCCCGCCGGAGCCGTGACCGTGCAGGCCGTCGACGACGGCGGCAACCTGAGCCCGGCCCTGGCGGTGCCCTGAGGCGTGCGCCGCCGAAATGTTCGCCCCGAGATGTCCGCCCCTACGACTCCTCCGGCACCATCGTGATCGCACCGCTCGGGCACTCGGCGACGCAGAGCCCGCAACCCTTGCAGTAGTCGTAGTCGATCTCGAAACCCTTGCCCGCACCCAACTTGATCACGGCGTTGTCGGGGCAGACCCCGAAGCAGTTGTCGCACTCGAAGCAGTTGCCGCAGGAGAGGCAGCGGCGGGCCTCGAAGAGCGCGTTCGACTCGTCGAGGCCGCCCCGTACCTCGTCGAAGGTCGAGCCACGGCGGGCCAGGTCCAGCCGGGGGCGTTCGGTGGCGGGCGCGTCGGCGTAGTACCAGGTGTTGAGCAGGTCGAACCTGGCGGGTTCGGCCGGCTCGCCCTCCTCGTACGTCACCGAGCGCAGCCACGCGTCGATCCGGTGGGCCGCCCTCCTGCCGTGTCCGACCGCGACCGTGACGGTGCGTTCCGCGGGCACCATGTCACCGCCGGCGAAGATGCCGGGATGACCCGTCATGAGGTCGTCGCCGACCCGCACCGTGCCGCCGGCCCGCTGCACTCCGGGAATCCCGTCCAGCAGGGACAGGTCCGCCTCCTGGCCGAGCGCGAGCACCACCGAGTCGGCCGGCAGTTCCTCGAACTCCCCGGTGGGCTGCGGGAACCCCGAGTCGTCCAGCCGCATCTTCTCGATGGTGATCCGGTCGCCGTCCGCGTGCGCGATGGTGGACAGCCACTTCATCCGCACGCCCTCCTCCACCGCCTCCTCCACCTCGAAGTCGTGTGCGGGCATGCGCTCGCGGGTCCGGCGGTAGACGACGACCGCGTCGGTGGCGCCGAGCCTGCGGGCGGTGCGCGCGGCGTCCATGGCGGTGTTCCCGCCGCCGTACACCACGACGTGCCGGCCCAGCAGCGGCGGTTCCTCGCCCTCCATGCTGCGCAGCATGGAGACCGCGTCCAGGACTCGGGCACAGTCACCGGCCGGTATGTAGGCGCGCTTGCCGATCTGCGCGCCGACCGCGAGGAAGACCGCGTCGAAGCCGCCGTCGCGCATCTCGGCGAGCAGGTCGGTCACCTTCCGGCCCATTTCCAGGCGCACGCCCATGTCGGCGATGCGCCGCACCTCGGCGTCCAGGACCTCACGTGGCAGCCGGTAGCGCGGGATACCGAAGCGCATCATGCCACCGGGAGCCGTACCGGCGTCGGCGACCGTGACCGCGTGGCCCAGGCGGGTGAGGTGGTAGGCGGCGGACAGCCCGGCGGGACCGGCGCCGACCACCAGCACGCGTTTGCCCGAGGGCTCGGCCTCGACCGGCATGGTCCAGCCGCGCCGGATCGCCTCGTCGCCGAGGAAGGCCTCGACGGAGTTGATCCCCACGGCCGCGTCGAGCCGCGCCCGGTTGCAGGCCGTCTCGCACGGGTGGTAGCAGACCCGGCCCATCACCGCGGGAAACGGGTTGTCGACCATGATCCGCCGCCACGCGTCCTCGTACGACCCGTCCTCGGCGTGGAACAGCCACTGCTGGATGTTCTCCCCGGCGGGGCAGGCGCTGTTGCACGGCGGAAGCCGGTCCTGGTAGACGGGGCGTTCTGTCCGCCAGGCCCCGGTCTTGTTGGCCAGGCTCGACCCGACGTCGAGCGTGATCGCGAACGGCTTGTCCTTCATCGGGACTCCTCCTCGGCGGATCCGGGATCGAGGAGCCCGAACCGGCGGATGTTACGGTCGGCCATCGCCTGGATCCGCGCGATGACGTCGGTACGGGGCGGGTCGCCGAACAGGTGGGCATATCGTCCCTGCAGCTTCAGATACTCCTCGACGGCCACCCTGCGGCGGATCTTGGAGGCGCCCACCACCTCTCCGTGCTCGGCCTCGAAGACCGGGAACAGCCCGGACTCCTTGGCCAGCCGGGCCACCCGGATCGTGTCGCAGGACGCGCTGCCCCAGCCGAGCGGGCAGGGCACGAGGACGTGCAGGTAGCGCGCGCCCCGGAACTCCATGGCGCGCCGCACCTTGTACTCCAGGTCACGCAGGTCGGCGACGGTGGCGGTGGCCACGTAGGGGATCTCGTGCGCCATGGCGATCAGCGGCACGTTCTTGCCCTGCCCGAAGACGTTGCCGGGCTCCGCGCCGACCGCCTGCGTCGTCATGGTGCGGGCGGCGGGCGGCGTCGAACCGGAGCGCTGAACCCCGGTGTTCATGTACGCCTCGTTGTCGTAGCAGATGTACAGGACGTCGTCGTCGCGCTCGAACATGCCGGACAGGCAGGCGAAGCCGATGTCGACCGTGCCACCGTCGCCGCCCTGGGCGACCACCCGCACGTCGGTACGGCCCTTGACCTTCATCGCCGCGGCGACGCCGGAGGCCACCGCCGGCGCGTTGCCGAACAGCGAGTGGAGCCAGGGCACCTGCCAGGACGTCTCCGGGAAGGGGGTGGAGAACACCTCCAGGCAGCCGGTCGCGTTGACGGCCACCATCCGGTTGCCGGTCGCGCGCATCGCCGCGTCCAGCGCGTAGCGGGCGCCGAGCGCCTCACCACACCCCTGGCAGGCACGGTGCCCGGAGTTGAGCGAGTTCGTCCGCTCCATGTCCGCCTGAACGGACCGCCGGCCGGGTTCCAGCAGGCGGTTCCCGACCACGAAACTGCCGGTCTGGTAGAACCTGATGGGCTGTACTGGCATCTGTCTCACCCGATCCTGGCCGCGACGACGCCCACGTCGCGCAACATGTTCTCGGCGGTCGGCCCCGACCGGCGGGTCTCGCGGCGGCGCCGCAGCTCCCGCTCGACCAGCTCGCGGTCCAGGTCGAGGAAGGTCAGCGGTTCGAGCTCGTCCGCGACGGCGTCGGCGAAGAGCCGGTGCAGCGAGTCCTTGATGATGGCCCGGCCACCCAGGCCGGCGATGACGGTGTAGCCGTGCAACTGGATCCCGGACAGGGCCATCCTGACGTTGGCGGAGACGATCCCGCCGATACCGACGGCCAGCGCCTTCTCCAGCACGACGACCCGCCGCGCATGCCCCAGGGCCGCGCGCACCTGGTCGAGCGGGAAGGGCCGGAACGACGTGATGCCGACCACGCCGATCCGTGCCCCCTGGTCGCGCATCTCGTCGACGACGTCCTCGATCGTGCCGAGCACCGAGCCGAGCGCCACGACGACGGTCTCGGCGTCCTCGGAGCGATACGTGCTGATCAGCCCGCCCGACGACCGGCCGAACGCCTCCGCGAACGACGCCGCGACCGCCGGGATGAGCTCCAGGGCCTGCATCTGCCGGGCGTGCGCGAGGTAGCGGACCTCGGTGAAGGCCTCCGGCCCTACCATGGCCCCGATCGAGACGGGGTCGTCCGGGTCCAGGACCTGGCGCGGTACGTACGGCGGCAGGAACGCGTCGACCTGCTCCTGCGACGGCATGTCCACCCGCTCGCAGGCGTGCGTCAGGATGAAGCCGTCCATGCACACCATCACCGGCAGCGACAGCTCCTCGGCGATCTTGAATGCCTGAATGTGCAGGTCGAGTGCCTCCTGGTTGGTCTCCGCGTACAACTGGATCCAGCCCGAGTCGCGCTGCGACATGGAGTCGCTGTGGTCGTTCCAGATGTTGATCGGAGCGCCGATCGCCCGGTTGGCCACTGTCATCACGATGGGCAGCCCGAGCCCGGAGGCGTTGTAGAGCGCCTCCACCATGTAGAGCAGCCCCTGGCTCGCCGTGGCGGTGTAGGTGCGGGCGCCGGCGGCGGAGGCGCCGATGCCCACGGACATGGCGGCGAACTCCGACTCCACGTTGACGAACTCGCAGGGCGCGAGCTCACCGGACTTCACCAGCCGGCTGAGCGCCTCCACGATGTGCGTCTGCGGCGAGATGGGGTATGCGCAGATCACCTCGGGGCGGCACAGCGCCACCGCCCTGGCGACGGCACGCGAACCCTCGGTCTGCTCAAGCATCGGCCGACTCCCCTATCTCGGTACGTACGAACTCGAAGGCCTCGGCGGCGGCGGCGCTGTTGCGGTCGCCGACCGGGCCCGGGAACCTCGCGCGGATCGCCGCCTGTACGGACTCCAGCGAGATCACCGCGCTGATCGCGGAGAAGCCGCCGAGGAGCACCGCGTTGGGCACCGGGCGGCCCAGGTGCTTGCGGGCCAGCTCGGTCGCCGGCACCGTCAGCAGGCGCTCGCGGCGGAAGCTCCCGGCGAACTCCCCCAGCCCCAGGCCGCCGAATCCGCGGGCGGAGTTGATGAGGATGTACCCGTCCGGGCTCAACCCGCTGAAGAGGTCGACCTGGTGCAGCAGCGTGGCGTCCTGGACGATCAGGGCGTCCGGCCGCATGATCGGCTCCCGGACCCGGATCTCCTTGTCGTCGATCCGGCAGAAGGCCACGACCGGGGCGCCGGTGCGCTCCGAGCCGAAGGTGGGGAACGCCTGGGCGTACCGGCCCTCGAGGAACGCGGCGACCGACAGCAGCTCGGCCGCCGTGACCACTCCCTGGCCGCCTCGCCCATGGACGCGTACCTGGAACATCGCGGGCCTCACTCTCTCTCGTCGCCGCCGGTCGCCGCGGGGTCGCCACCTGTCTAACCCGGCACCACGTGCCGGCAGCAGGGGCGAACGTCCCGGGTGGCGGGGACGTCCTTCGGCCAGGCGCCCGAGGGACCGGCCTGCCGCGACCACCGGGACCGATGTCACCGGCGGATGGGACCTCCGCACCTACGCCGGGCCGGCCGAATGGGCGAACGTTGCAGACAGGCCGGCCAGGAGCACACCGGAGCCACCTCGACCGTCGGGTACCTGGCCGGCCGAACCAGGCGAGCACCGCCGCGCAGAGAAGGAAGGGCTGACGCGATGAGACGACGAACCGTACGAGACGTGATGACGACGGCGGTGGTGAGCGCCTACGAGGACGCCGACTTCAAGGACATCGTCACCATGATGGCCAAGCGCGGTATCAGCGCGCTCCCGGTGATCGGCGACGAGCATCGGGTGATCGGCGTGGTCTCCGAGGCCGACCTGCTGGCCAAGGAGGAGCACAAGCAGGACGACGACCGGCGGCGGCTGCTGGAGAGCCGCCATGACCGCCTATCGCGGGCCAAGGCCCAGGGATCGACGGCGGGCGAGATCATGTCCGCTCCCGCGATCACCGTCCGGCCGGGGACGACGGTCGTGGAGGCGGCACGGATGCTGGACCGGCACCGGGTGAAGCGCCTGCCGGTGGTGGACGAGCAGATGCGTCTGGTCGGCATCGTCAGCCGCCGCGACCTGCTTCGGGTGTTCATACGCCCGGACAAAGAGATCCGCAAGGAGATCGTCGAAGAGGTCTTCAAGCGCCTGCTGTGGATCGACCCCGAGGCCGATGGCCTGACGGTGACGGTCGACAAGGGCGTCGTGACGCTGACCGGCGAGCTCGAGGTGGACAGCCTGATCCCGCTGGCCATCCGGATGACCGCCGCGACCGACGGCGTCGTCGACGTGATCGGGCGGCTCACCTCCCCGGAGGACGCCGGATCCGCCCGGCCGCCACTGCGCACCTGAACCCGGTGACGGTGCCGCCGGACAACCGGAAGACGAGGACATGACATGAGAACCAGCACGGTGGGGGTCGTCAGGGAGCGGGCACCCGGTGAGCGCCGGGTGGCCCTGGTCCCCGACTCCATCGTACGACTGCGATCGATGCCGGGACCGGCGGGCGGCGACGGCACGGAGCCGGCGGTCCTCGTCGAGTCCGGCGCCGGCAAGGCGGCCTGGTTCGACGACGACTCGTACGTGAAGGCAGGCGCGACGATCGTGCCGGCCGGTGAGCTCTACGAGCGAGCCGACATCATCGTCTGCGTGGGGCCGCCCGACCCTGCCCCGCTGCGCGCCGGGCAACTGCTGGTCGGAACGCTCGAGCCCCTTTCGCGCCCTGACCTCGTCCGCCGGCTGGCCCGCCAGGGCGTCACCGCGGTCAGCCTGGACATGGTGCCGCGAACGCTCAGCCGGGCCCAGACCATGGACGTGCTGAGCTCCCAGGCGAACATCGCCGGCTACAAGGCCGTCCTGCTCGCGGCCGGCGCGTACGGCGGCTATTTCCCGATGCTGACGACGGCCGCGGGGACGATGCGGCCCGCGGCGGTGCTCATCCTCGGCACCGGCGTGGCCGGGCTCCAGGCGATCGGCACCGCCCACCGTCTGGGCGCCGTCGTCACGGCCTACGACGTCCGCCCCGAGACCAGGGAGGAGGTCCACTCGCTCGGTGCCCGGTTCCTCGACCTCGCCGCACCAGGAACTGCTTCCGGCACGAACGGGTACGCCAGGGAACTGACCGGCACCGAACGCCGGGCTCAGCAACAGGCGCTCGACGAGCGCGTCGCCGACTTCGACGTGGTGATCACCACCGCCCGGGTCCCCGGCAGGCGCCCGCCGGTACTGGTCACCGCGGAAGCACTGAAGGGCATGCGACCCGGATCCGTCGTCCTCGACACGGCGGCGGGCGCGCTGGGCGGCAACGTCGAAGGATCCGAACCCGACACCACCACAGTGCTGGAGAACGGGGTCACCGTGATCGGTGCCGGCAATCTGCCCGCGACCATGCCCACCGCGGCCTCCACCGCGTACGCCCGTAACGTCAGCGCACTGCTGACGTACCTGATGCACGACGGCGCCCCAGTGATCGATCCGGCCGACGAGATCCAGGCCGGAGTGGTCATCACCCACGGCGGTGCCGTCGTCAACCCCGCCGTCGCCCGGCTGCTCGACGGCGAACCCCGCACCGGAGGTCCGACATGAGCATCGACCTGCTCACCGCCATCACCGTGTTCGTGCTCAGCCTGCTCCTCGGTTTCGAGGTCATCAGCAAGGTTCCGGCCACCCTGCACACGCCACTGATGTCCGGCGCCAACGCGATCCACGGAATCGTCGTCATCGGGGCGATGCTCATCACCGCCGCGGCCCACGACACGGTCGGCTACGTGCTGGCCTTCGTCGCGGTCGCCTTCGGTGCGATGAACGTCGTCGGCGGATACGTGGTGACCGACCGCATGCTGCGCATGTTCCGCCCCCACCGCACCGAGCCGTCCCGCACCGGCTCCCAGCCGGCCGGGCACGGTGCGGCCGACCGATCGGAGCGCTGAACGTCATGGGCACCACCGAGACCCTCGTCCGCTACCTCCTCCTCGGCGCCGCCGCCTGCTTCGTGCTCGGCCTGCACCTGATGAACCGACCGGCGACCGCCCGCCGGGGGAACCTGCTCTCGGCCACCGCCATGACGGTGGCGGTGGGCGGCACCGCCGCCCTGCTGGTCGAGGACGGCGCCATCGGCACCACCGGCTGGATCGTGCTGATCGTCGCGGCCGGTATCGGATCCGCCGCCGGCCTGTACCTGGCTCGGTCGGTCCAGATGACGGCGATGCCGCAGCTGGTGAGCCTGTTCAACGCCGTGGGCGGGGGCGCCGCGGCACTGCTCGCGATCGACGACGTGCTGCGGGCCGGGCCCGGCGGGCCGCCTGTGCGGACCACCGTGCCCGCGGCACTGGACATCCTGATCGGTGCCGTCACCTTCGCAGGCTCGCTCGTCGCCGCCGGCAAGCTCCAGGGATTGCTGCCCGGCAGGCCGATCGTGTTCCGGGGCGCGCGGGTGGTCAACCTCGCGCTGCCTGCGATGTTCGGGACCGGCGTCATCTGGCTGGTGGCCGACCCGGCGAGCTCCGCCCCGCTCCTCGTCCTCTCGTTCGCCGCGCTGGCCTTCGGCGTCACCATGGTGCTGCCGATCGGTGGCGCGGACATGCCGGTGGTGATCTCACTGCTCAATGCCTTCACCGGCACCGCGGTCGCGATGGCCGGCTTCGTCCTCGGCGAACTCGTCCTCATCATCGGTGGCGCCCTGGTGGGCGCGTCCGGCGCCATCCTCACCAAACTCATGGCGGACGCCATGAACCGGTCGATCATCAGCATCATCGTCGGCGGGTTCGGCACCGGCGACGGCGGGCCGGTGGCCGACGCCACCGCCGCCCCGGTCCGCACGGTCACCGCCGACGATGTGGCGATCCAGCTCGCCTACGCCGGGAGAGTGATCATCGTGCCGGGCTACGGACTCGCCGCCGCCCAGGCCCAGCACGAGCTCGCCGAACTCGCGCACCTGCTGGAAGACCGTGGCGTCGATGTCTGCCACGCCATCCACCCCGTCGCCGGCCGGATGCCCGGGCACATGAACGTCCTGCTCGCGGAGGCCAATGTCCCCTACCCCCGGCTGAGGGAACTGGAGGACATCAACCCGCAGTTCCCCCAGGCCGACGTGGCCCTGGTCATCGGCGCCAACGACGTCACGAATCCGGCCGCCCGCCGCCCCGGGAACCCGATCTCCGGAATGCCCATCCTCGACGTCGATAAGGCCAGGAGCGTCATCGTCATCAAACGTTCCATGGGCCACGGCTACGCCGACATCGGCAACGAGCTCTTCACGGGCCCGAGGACGGGCATGTTCTTCACCGACGCGAAGCAGGGCCTCACCGAGGTGATCGCCGCGGTCCGCACCTTCGTCGGCTGACGGCCGGGCCCGGCATCGCCGCGAGATCACCTGAAGCGGCCGGATAGCGTTGACCTCCTATGAGTGCCACTGTTGTCGTGAAGAGTCTCGCCGCCGGGCACGGCGATCGCGCCCTGTTCTCCGGGCTCGACCTGGTCGTCTCCCCCGGTGACGTCATCGGCCTGGTCGGGGCCAACGGCGCCGGGAAGTCGACGCTGCTGCGGACCCTCGGCGGGCTGATCGCCCCCGAGGACGGCTCCGTACAGCTCAGTCCCTCGTCGGCGGCCGTCGGCTACCTGCCGCAGGAACCCGAGCGCCGTACGGGTGAGACCGTGGCCGGCTTCCTCGCCCGGCGTACGGGGGTGGCGCAGGCCCAGCGCGACCTGGACACCGCCACCGAGGGGCTGGTCGAGGGGCGTGACGGCGCCGACGACGAGTACTCGGCCGCGCTGGAACGCTGGCTGGCCCTGGGCGGAGCCGACCTGGAGGACCGGGCCGGTGAGGTGGCCGCCGAACTGGGCCTGGCGATCGGCCTCGACCAGCCGATGACGTCGCTGTCCGGTGGCCAGGCGGCCCGGGCCGGAATGGCGTCGCTGCTGCTCAGCCGCTATGACGTCTTCCTGCTCGACGAGCCCACCAACGACCTCGACCTGGACGGCCTTTCGCGGCTGGAGCGCTTCGTACAGGGGCTGCGGGCCGGGACGGTGCTGGTCAGCCACGACCGCGAGTTCCTGACCCGGACCGTCACCCGGGTGGTCGAACTGGACCTGGCGCAGCAGCAGGTGAACACCTACGGCGGTGGTTACGCGGGCTATCTGGCCGAGCGCGAGGTCGCCCGCCGGCACGCCCGGGAGGAGTACGAGGAGTACGCCGACACCCGCTCCTCGCTGGAGGCCCGTGGGCGCACCCAGCGGGCCTGGATGGAGAAGGGCGTCAAGAACGCCCGCCGCAAGGCCCCCGACAACGACAAGATCGGCCGTAAGTTCCGGGCCGAGGCGACGGAGAAGCAGGCCGCGAAAGCCCGTCAGACCGACCGGATGATCGAGCGTCTCGACGTGGTCGAGGAGCCCCGCAAGGAGTGGGAGCTGCGGATGGAGATCGCCGCCGCACCGCGCGCCGGTGCGGTGGTGGCCACCCTGCGCTCCGCGGTCGTACGGCTCGGCGCCTTCACCCTGGGCCCGGTCGATCTGGAGATCGGCTGGGCCGAACGCGTGGCGATCACCGGGGCCAACGGAGCCGGCAAGTCGACGCTGCTCGCCGCCCTGCTGGGCCGGGTCGTCCCCGACGAGGGGCACGCGTCGCTGGGCGCGGGCGTGGTGGTCGGCGAGGTCGACCAGGCCCGGGGGCTGTTCCTGGGCGACGAGGCACTGCTGGACGCCTTCGGCGCCGTGGTGCCCGAGCTGACCCCGGCCGACATCCGTACCCTGCTGGCGAAGTTCGGCCTGCGCGCCGCCCACGTGATGCGGCCCGCCGCGACCCTGTCCCCCGGCGAGCGGACCCGCGCCGCCCTGGCCCTGCTGCAGGCCCGCGGGGTGAACCTGCTGGTGCTGGACGAGCCGACCAACCACCTCGACCTGCCGGCGATCGAGCAGCTGGAATCCGCCCTGGAGTCCTTCCCGGGCACCCTGCTGCTGGTCACCCACGACCGCCGCATGCTCGACGCCGTCAGTGTCACCCGCCGCCTCCAGGTCGCCGACGGACGGGTCCAAGAGCTCGGCTGACCGGCATCTGCCGGAGTGGATTCTCGAATCGATCATACGTTCGATAAATGTCGGTGGGGCCGCATAGGTTCGGGGCATGCGGACGCTCGCGGAGCTGGAGGTGGCTTCCACCGGAGAGCTGGTGGAGCTGGTCCATGCCGCCCTGGGCCGGCTGGCAGAGCGTCCCGCTCCGGACTGCCCGATCACCGCGATGGAGCTGGCCGAGCGGCTGGCGGCGGGGCTGGATCTGGGTGAGGCCGCGATGGCCGGCATGGTGGCGGTGGCCGACGCGGCGGCAGCACCGGCGGCGCAGCGTTACGCCGGGACCCGTGGCTGGCTCAAGGTCGCGCTCGGAATGCGCAACGGCCGCGCCGACGAGCGGCTGACGCTGGCCCGGCAGTTACCCCGGCTGCCCCGGGTCACCGAGATGCTCGCCGCAGAGAAGCTGTCCTTCGGCCATGCGGCGACGATCGCCGACGCGGTCGCCCACCTGTCCGATTCCGACTGTGCGAAGGCCGAGGAGTTGTTACTCGGCATGGTCGCCGAGGGGTTCTCGGCCACCAAGGTCGCCAAGCTCGGCGCACGGATCAAGGACGTGATCGCTGAACGGGACGGCACGGAGGACCCCGGCGAAGACGCCCGGCGCGGCGATCGCTCCTGGTGGCGGCTGTCGAAGTCGCTGAGCGGCGCCGGAGCGGTCAAGGGCTGGTTCGACCCCGAGTTGCTCGCACTCGTCAACGACCGGCTCGGCCCGCTGGCGAAGCCCTCGGGTCCCGAGGACGACCGCGATCACGCCCAGCGGATGGCGGACGCGCTGCGCATGATGCTCTCCGGCGGCGGTTCCAACTGGAACGCCACCCTTGTCATCAAGCTCACCGGGGGCCGTGGTCAGAGCTCCCGCTCCGGCCACGGCTCTGCTGGGGCTCCGGGCGCCCACTGTGGTGCCGGCCCGGTCGCCCCTCGAACTGCGGCCCCGGACGGCGCTGAGGCCATCGCCCCCGTCTTCGACCTGAGCTCGGGCACCGGTGGCGGAGAGGCAGCCGGTTTGCCGCGGTGGGCCGCCGGTGCTGACGCGTGCGCCGGTAACGGCGGGGAGCCACCGCTCTCCCGGTCGGCCGGTGCCGTGCCTTGTCCGAGATGGCCGCTGGAGGACGCGCGAGTGTCGGCACGGCTGGCGGACGGCACGCCGATACGACCTGAGCAGGCCCGGATCATCGCTCTCAACGCTGGCATCTCGACATTGATCCTCGGACCGGACGGAATTCCGCTCTACCTCGGGCGCCGGGTGCGGCTCGTGACCTCCGGCCAGCGAATGGCACTGGAGGCGCTGTACGAGACCTGTGCCAGTGATGAGTGCGACATCCCGGTGCGGTTCTGCCAGCTCGATCACGTACTCAACTGGGTCGATGGCGGAACAACCGATATCGACCTTTTAGCCCCGGCATGCGCCTTCCATAACCGGCTGAAATACGCCCATTCCGAGTGGGTGACGGTGACTCGTGACAGGACCGGCCGGTGGCGCTACTCCATCCGCAGACCCCGTCCCCGCTGGGCAGGACGCGACCGCGCCCGTGGTCCGTGATCACCGGCGTTCACGGTACCCACCGCGGGCGTTTCAGTCATCGAGGTCGTATGCCACCGGGTGACGTGGCTGGTAGAGAGAGAGTTCGGACCCGCTCGGCAGCCTGATCGACGCCAGCACACCCCAGCCCGCGTCGCTGATCGGCTGGGAGACCTCGACTCCCTTCGCGGTCAGCGTTGCCAGCGTGGACTCGAGGTCGTCGCACATCAGGTAGAACTCGTGCTTCCCCTCCCCGTCGGTGGGGTGCACTCCCACCTCGGCGGGCGGCAGCTTGAAGATCAGCCAGCCTCCGCCGGCGTCGACGCCGGCGAAGCCGAGCACGTCGCGGATGAACTGCCGGTCGGCATCCGCATCCCGACTGTAAATGATCACATGCGTGCCGTTGATCATATTCCCTCTATCGTTCGCCGACGAAATGTCAGGTTCGACCCTCAGAAGGGCTGACTCGCGAATACTGATCTGCAGGCTACGACAGCTCTTCCGTCCGCGCGCGGACGGTCGAAGGGTGGTGCCGCCGGAGCGGGGCTGATAGGACGGTGAGGAAGATCGGCGGTGGCTCCGGAGGTGTCCGTGCGGTACGAGATCGAGGTGGGCATCGACGCGGCGCCGGACGCGGTGTGGGCGGTGCTGGCCAACGTGGAGCACTGGCCGGACTGGACACCGTCGATGACCCTGGTGCGCCGCCTGGAGGACGGGCCGTTCGGCGTCGGCAGCACAGTGCGCGTGCGGCAGCCCAGGCTCCCGCCGGCCGTCTACACCGTCACCGAGTACGAGCCGGGCCGGTCGTTCGCCTGGGCGGCGACGGCACCGGGTCTGACGACCACCGGCGACCACCAGATCATCGCGCGTGCGGACGGTCACTCCACCGTACGGCTCGTCCTCGACCAGACCGGCGTGCTCGCACCGCTCGCCGGGCTGCTCGCCGGCCGGCTCGCTCGCCGGTACGTCACCCTGGAGGCCGAAGGCCTCAAACGACGCTGCAAATCCCGCCCCTGATCGAAGGCACGTACCGGTGTCGTACCGCCCGACCCGGGACCCGGCGATGAACCCAGTGGTGAACGGACGACCTGCCGCCGAACAACGGCGTTGAAAGGCGCCGGCCGTCCCCGCTGCCGGCGGAAGTCACACCATGAGCAACGGTGCGCCACCCCGTGGAACCGACGCCGTTCGGCTTTCGCTGCTAGGACGGAACCAGGATCCGATCCCCTTGTTCTAAGGGAGATATAGGAGAGTAGTATCCAATTTCGGCCTCACGGGGAGACCCGGGCCGATACGGGGAGGGCTGTACGGGGCGATGCACGAGTTCCTCCATACCGCACTCGGCTTTCCGGCCGTGATCTTCAGTTTCCTCCTCATCGTGGTCATCGGGTACTGGCTGCTCGTCCTGCTCGGGGGCACCGATCTCGACGCCGACGGAGACCCCGGCACCGGGCTGCTGGCGGGGCTGGGGCTGGGCGGTGTTCCGTTCATCGTCGCGTTCTCACCGCTGATCGCCCTGGCGTGGTTCCTGAGCCTGGTCGGCGGCGTGCTCATCGACCGGCGGCTCCTGGGCAACGCGCTGCTCGAACACTTCGGATCGGCCGCGGACGTACGCACCGGGCTGTCCGTCGCGGTGCTCGTGGTGGCCACGATCGTCGCCTGGCTGGCCACCCGTCAGCTGGTACGGCCGCTGCGCTACATGATGCCGGACGAGAAGCAGCCCTCCCGCAACGACTTCATCGGCCGCATGTGCGTGATCCGGACCGGGCGGGTCGACCTGAACTTCGGCCAGGCCGAGGTCCGGGCGGCGGATGGCTCGACGGCCGTGATCCAGGTCCGGCAGATGGCCCCCTCCGCCGAGAAGGACGGGAACCAGATCGCCGGTTCTCCTCTCAAATCAGGCAGTACGGCTCTGATCTTTGAATATGACGCCGACGGCCGATTCTTCTGGGTGACGCCGTACGACGCCGAACTCGACCCCGACCGCCGTCCGACCCCCTGATCAATGTTTGCCCACAGACAGAGAGACCTTTGATGGATGCCATCACCACCGGGATCGGTGTACTCCTCGCCGTCGTGCTGCTCATCGTTCTGGGCACGTTCTTCACCCTCACCCGGCTCTTCCGCAAGGTCGAGCAGGGCAAGGTCCTGATCGTCTCCAAGATCAAGAAGGTGGACGTCACCTTCACCGGGGCGATCGTGCTGCCGGTGCTGCACAAGGCCGAGGTGATGGACATCTCGGTGAAGACCATCGAGATCCACCGGACCGGCAAAGAGGGTCTGATCTGCCAGGACAACATTCGCGCCGACATCCGCATCACGTTCTTCGTCCGGGTCAACAAGACCGTCGAGGACGTGATCCAGGTGGCGCAGGCCATCGGCACCGACCGGGCCAGCCACGAGGACACGCTGCAGGTGCTGTTCGCCGCCAAGTTCGCCGAGGCCCTCAAGACCGTGGGCAAGCAGCTCGACTTCGTCGACCTCTACACCCACCGGCACGAGTTCCGTGACCGGATCATCCAGATCATCGGCACCGACCTCAACGGTTACCACCTCGAGGACGCCGCCATCGACTTCCTCGAGCAGACCCCGCTGTCGAGCCTGGACCCGTCCAACATCCTCGACGCGCAGGGCATCCGCAAGATCACTGAGCTGACGGCGATCGAGCACGTCCGCACCAACGAGTTCCAGCGGACCGAGGAGAAGGAGATCACCCGCCAGAACGTCGACGCGCGGGAGGCCATCCTCGAACTGGAACGCCGGCAGGCCGACGCCGAGAACAAGAAGAAGCGCGAGATCGAGACCGTACGGGCCCGCGAGGAGGCGGAGATCGCCCGGGTCCAGGCGGAGGAGCGGCTCAAGTCGCAGACCGCGCACATCAAGACCGATGAGCAGCTCGGCATCCAGACCGAGAACCGCAACCGTGAGATCGCCGTCGCGGAGAAGAACAAGGAACGCGTCATCGCCGTCGAGACCGAGCGGATCGAGAAGGACCGCATGCTCGAGGTGATCGCCCGCGAGCGGGAGACCCAGCTGGCGAGCATCTCCAAGGACAAGGAGGTCGAGGGCGAGAAGCGGTCGATCGCCGAGGTGATCCGCGAGCGCATCGCGGTGGAGAAGACGGTCGCCGAGCAGGAGGAGAGCATCAAGCGCCTGCGGACGGTCGAAGAGGCCGAGCGGATGCGCCAGTCCATCGTGATCCAGGCCGAGGCCGAGGCACAGGAGCACCTGGTCAAGGACATCAAGGCAGCCGAGGCGGCCGAGGAGGCGGCCAAGTTCAAGGCCCGCGAGTCGCTGCTGCTGGCGGAGGCGCGTCAGCAGACCGCCGAGCTCGACACCCAGGCCAAGCTGCGGCTGGCCGAGGGCGTGCAGGCCGAGGCGGCCGCCGCCGGGCTGGCCGACGTGCAGGTACGCGAGCGCAACGCCGACGCCGTCGAGAAGCTCGGCCGGGCCGAGGCCGTCGTGAACCGGGAGAAGGGGCTGGCCTCCGCCGAGGCCACGGAGAAGGTCGGCCGCGCCGAGGCCATCGTCAGCCGGGAGATGGCGCTCGCGGGCGCCGACGCGCTGCGCGAGAAGCTGAAGGGCGAGGCCGAGGGCCTCACCGCGAAGGCCGAGGCCATGGCCGCGATGGGCGACGCGACCCGGCTGCACGAGGAGTACCGGCTGCGGCTGGAGGCCGAGAAGGACATCCGGATGGCCGGCCTCGACACGCAGCGCAAGGTCGCCGAGGCCCAGGCGAACGTGCTGGCCTCCGGACTGGAGAAGGCCGACATCGACATCGTCGGCGGCGACACCATGTTCTTCGACCGCGTCGTCGGCGCCATCGGGATGGGCAAGAGCGTCGACGGGTTCATGGAGCACTCCGAGGTCGGGCAGACGCTGGCCGGGCCGTGGCTGAACGGGTCGCGGAGCTTCCCCGACGACCTGTCGCATCTGCTCGGCGCGGTGAACACCGACGACGTCAAGAACCTGACCCTGTCCGCGCTGCTGCTGCAGCGGATCAAGGCGGGCGGCTCCGAGGCGGGCAAGATGCAGGAGCTGCTGGACACGGCCGAGCGCCTGGGCGTCGCCGACTCGGCCGTCTCGTCCCTCGCCGTCATCGAGAAGTGACCGAGCATTGACCCCCCACCCCCACCACCCCCGTCCACCCTCCGTGATCACGCAATCAATCGTCGAACGATTGCATGATCACGGAGGGGTGGGGCTGGACGAGGAGCGCACGTGACGGACACCGCGAAGACCGGAGCCGGAGCCGGTACGGGGGACACCGCGGCACGCGATGGCGCGACCGGGAGCGGGGCGGGCGGCACCGCGGCACGCAAGGGCGAGACCGCGGCGGGCGGCACCGTGACCGGCGGGAACGGGGCGGCAGAGAGCCGGGCAGCAGGAAGCGAGACGGCAGGGAGCGGGGCGGCGGAGAGCGAGACGGGCGGGGTGGCCGGCGCCGGGCTGGACGCGGGCACCTACGAGGTGCTGCGGGCACGGCTGGCGGAGCAGGCCGCCGAGCTGGCCCGCCGGGCCGGGACGCTGAACGCCCGGCGCCTGGAGGTCTTCGGCAGCGCCGAGCTGCGCCTGATCGGCACCGAGCGGATCCGCACCGAGCACAACTGCGTCCCCCGCGACGTGGTGTCGGTCGGCGGGTTGATGCTGTTCGGCTACAACGTCTTCATCGGGCTCAAGCCCGAGACCACCGTGGACGACGTGTTCTCCCTGCACCGGTTCAGCAGGGAGGCGGACGCCTTCCGGTTCGAGGACGCCGTCGACGGGGAGCTGCCGGGGCTGCTGCGCGACGCCCAGTTCCAGCGGGACTTCGCCGAGCTCTACCGCTACTACCAGGACACCCGGCTCCTGCAGCTACGGCGGACCGACGGCAAGTTGCTGGCCGTCTTCCAGACCGGCCTGCTGGCCGAGGACGCCAAGGTGCTGCGCTGGGCCATCGCCACCGACGGTTCGGTGACGTACCAGGACGCGCGGGGTGAGGAGGACCATGTCTTCCCGCCGTCGCACGACTTCGTGTGGACCGAGACCACCCGGGACGACCACGTCCTGGGCCGGCACCCGCACATCTCGATCGAGGACGAGCTGTTCGTCGAGACGATCGGCGGCGACCTCACCATCAAGGTGGAGAACAACACCGAGACCGGTGAGGGCATCTACGCCGAGCCCGTGGCCGAGCCGCTGCAGAGCCTCGCGGACGCCGAGGTGCAGTACGCCCGGGTCGGCTCGCTCATCCTGCTGCGGATCCTGCCGTACAAGGAGACCGAGCGCCGCCACCTGGTGTTCAACACGCGGACCAAGAGCGTCGTCCGGCTGGACGGCATCGGGCAGGCCTGCCAGCGCCTGCCGGAGGACCACGGGATCATCTTCCCCGGCGGCTACTACCTGGCCACCGGCACGGTGAAGACCTTCGACGCCGACGTGGACAGGCTCGAGTACGAGCAGGTCATCCGTTCCGTCAACGGCGAGGACGTGCTCTACGTCTTCCATGCCCGGGAGGCCGGGCGGTACCTGCTGCTGCCCTACAACCTGATCCGCAAGGAGATCACCAACCCGATCACCTGCCACGGCTACTCGCTGTTCGACGACGGCACGATGGTGGCCTTCCGCGCCGACGCCGGGGAGCCCACCCGGGTGCACCCCATGCAGGTGTGGCAGACCCCGTACGTCTCCGGTGCCCACGCCGCCGCCCAGCCGACCGGCACCGGACCGCTGGAGCGGATCGGCAACGCCGACCTGGTGCGCGGCATCTCCGACGCCCTGTCGGTGACCCGGATGGTCGACGAGATGGGCACCCTGAGCACCGCGCATCAGGGCAGGTACTGCGAGTCCCTCATCTCGAGCGCGTCGCGGGTGTTCGACCACTACCACTGGCTGGGCGAGCGAGACCTCGACGACCTCCGTACGCCGCTGTCGGCGGTGCGGTCCACCGCCGAGCAGATGCTGGACGAGTTCGAGAAGGTCCAGTCGCTCACCGCCCAGGCGGCGGCCGCCGTGGACGAGGCCGACGCCCGGATCACCTCGATGATCCGGCTGGCCCGGGCCGAGGCTCCGGCGACCGCCGACGCGTGGGTGACCCAGCTGGCCGAGCTGCGCCGCGCCCAGGGCCGCCTGGTGACGCTGCGGGAGCTGCGGTACGCCGACGAGGCCCGGATCGACGCGCTCGCCACCGAGCTGGGCACGGAGCTGGACGCCGCCGCCCAGCGCGCGATCGCCTTCCTGCGGGGCGAGGACGCCTTCGCCGGTTACCGTGCGGAGGTCGACCGGCTGGTCGCCGAGGCGGAGGCCATCGGCACCGTCGCCGACGCCACCCCGATCGTGACCAGGCTCACCGAGCAGGCGTCCGGGCTGGAGCTGGTCACCGAGATCGTCGGATCGGTGGAGATCGCGGACGCCACCGTGCGCACCGGCATCCTGGAGCGGATCGGCGAGGTGCTCGGCGGCGTCAACCGGGCCCGCGCCATCCTGGACGTCAGGCGGCGCGAACTGCTCGCGCGGGAGGGCCAGGCCCAGTTCGCGGCCGAGTTCGCCCTGCTCGGGCAGTCCGTCACCGGCGCGCTGGCGCTGGCCGACACCCCCGACCACTGCGACGAGCAGCTGGCCCGGCTCATGCTGCAACTGGAGAACCTCGAGACCCGCTTCTTCGACGCCGAGGACCCGCAGGCCGGGGCCGGCCCCGGCGGCGACCGGCTGGCCGAGCTCACGGCCAAGCGGGAGAGCATCTACGACGCGTTCTCGGCGCGCAAGCAGGCCCTGCTGGATGAGCGGGCGCGCAAGGCCGACCGGCTGGCCGCCTCCGCGACCCGGATCCTGGCGGGCCTGCAGCGCCGGGTCGCCGGCCTGCGCTCGCTCGACGAGGTCAACACCTACTTCGCCGCCGACCCGATGGTGGTCAAGCTGCGCGCCGTCGCCGACCAGCTGCGCTCGCTGGGCGACGTGGTCCGGGCCGAGGAGCTCGAAGGGAAGGTCAAGACCGCCCGCCAGGAGGCCGGCCGGACGCTGCGCGACCAGGTCGATCTCTACGACGACGGCGGCGGGACGATCCGGCTGGGCAGGCACCGTTTCGCGGTCAACACCCAGCCCGTCGACCTCACGCTGGTCCCGCACGACGGCCGGATGGCCTTCGCGCTCACCGGCACCGACTACCGCGCGCCGGTCCTCGACGAGGCGTTCGAGGCCACCCGGCCGTACTGGGACCAGCTGCTCATCTCCGAGTCCGCCGAGGTCTACCGCGCCGAGCACCTCGCCGCCTCGATCCTCGCCGAAGCCGAGACACAGGCCGAAACCCAAGCCGAGACGCAAGCAGACGCCCGCACCGGCACCGGTGAGGCCGCCCCCTCGCTGGACGCGCTGCGCGCGGCCGCGGCCGAGGACGGCGGCCTGCAGGGCATCGTCCGCCGCGCCGCCGAGGCCCGGTACGACGAGGGATACGAGCGCGGCGTACACGACCATGACGCGGCCGTGATCCTCGCCGTGCTGCTGCGCCTGCACACCGGCGCGGGGCTGCTGCGCTACCCCCCTGACGCGCGCGCCGCGGCTCAGCTGTTCTGGATGTACGGGACCGACGAGGCGGCCCGGGCCTCCTGGACCACGCGGGCCGGTTCGCTGGCCCGGGCCCGCTCCGCGTTCGGCCGTTCCAGCACGGTCGACGCCCTGTGCGCCGAGCTCGGCTCCGACGTCACCGCCTTCCTCCGCGACTCCGGCCTGCGGCCCGGTGAGCTCGCGGGTCAGGCGGGGCTCGCGGGTCAGGCGGGGCTCGCCGGGGAGTACCTGTTCGAGGAGCTGGCCGGCGACCGGCCCGGGTTCGTGACCAGTGCCGGAGCCAGGGCCCTGCTCCAGGGGTTCGACCGCGCGCTGGGCGGCCCGCAGGCCGAGTCCCGCCGGCGGTTCGACGACGACCTGCGGGCGCTCGGCGACGATCTGGCCGCCCGGCACCAGCTGGTCGAGGCCTGGCTCGGCTCCTACCTCGGCTCCTACCTCGCCGCGAGCGGCCCCGGGGACGGGAGCGTACGGCCGTCGTCCGCGGACCTGCCCGAGGCGGTGGCGATCGAGCTGTGCGGGGGCGGCCTGCCCCGGTACGAGTCGCCGGCCACCCTCACCGCCACCGCCGACGGGCTCCTCGGCGTCCATCCGCGTATCGTCCAGCGCCGCCTGGAGCTGCGGATCGACGAGTTGCTGGCCCGGACCCGGCGGTTCCGGACCGAGCGGGTGCCCGCCTTCCGGGCCTACCAGCGGCAGCGCACCGAGCTCGTCGACCGCGAGCGGCGGCGCCTCGGCCTCGAGGAGTTCCGGCCGAAGGTCATGAGCGCGTTCGTGCGGAACCGGCTCCTCGACGAGGTGTACCTGCCACTGATCGGCGACAACCTGGCCAAGCAGCTCGGTGCCGCCGGCACCGCCAAGCGCACCGACCAGATGGGCCTGCTGCTGCTCATCTCCCCGCCCGGCTACGGCAAGACCACTCTGATGGAGTACGTCGCCAGCCGCCTGGGCCTGGTGCTGGTGAAGGTCAACGGACCGGCGCTCGGCCACGGCGTCACCTCGCTGGACCCCGCGGAGGCACCGAACGCCACGGCCCGCCAGGAGATCGAGAAGATCTCGTTCGCGCTGGAGATGGGCAACAACGTCCTGCTCTACCTCGACGACATCCAGCACACCTCACCCGAGCTGCTGCAGAAGTTCATCTCGCTGTGCGACGCCCAGCGCCGGATGGAGGGCGTGTGGGAGGGCCGCACCCGGACCTACGACCTGCGCGGCAAGCGGTTCGCCGTCTGCATGGCAGGCAACCCCTACACCGAGTCGGGTCATCGCTTCCGCATCCCGGACATGCTCGCCAACCGCGCCGACGTGTGGAACCTCGGCGACGTGCTGTCCGGCAAGGAGGAGCTGTTCTCGCTGAGCTACGTCGAGAACGCGCTGACCTCCAATCCCGTCCTGGCCCCGCTGTCGACCCGGGAGCGCGGCGACATCGAGCTGCTGGTCCGGCTGGCCGGGGGCGACCAGACCGTGCGGCCCGACCAGCTCGCGCACCCCTACTCGGCCGTCGAGCTCGACCAGATCTTGGCCGTGCTGCGCAAGCTGCTGCGGGTCCAGCAGATCGTCCTCGCCACCAACCGCGCCTACATCGCCTCCGCGGCACAGGCGGAGGCGTCCCGGACCGAGCCGCCCTTCCAGCTGCAGGGCTCCTACCGCAACATGAACAAGCTGGCCGAACGGATCGTCCCGGTGATGAACGACGCCGAGCTCGAAGCCATGATCGACGATCACTATCTGGGCGAGGCGCAGACCCTCACCTCCGGCGCCGAGGCCAACCTGCTCAAGCTGGCCGAGCTGCGGGGCACGCTGACTCCCGGCCAGGCCGGGCGGTGGGCCGAGGTGAAGGCCGGTTTCGTCCGGGCGCAGGCCCTCGGCGGTGCGCAGGACGACCCGGTGAGCCGGGCGGTCGGTGCCGTCGGGCTGCTCGCCGACCGGGTCGGGTCGGTCGAGACCGCCATCACCCGTGCCGCCGGCCGGCTGGCGTCCGACAGATGACCGTCCTCCACCCCCGGAACAGCGGTCTTCCGTGCATGCGGCGCCGCCTCGGGCGATATAGCCGCTTTACGGAGCCGGTGCGGTGGCTTGGTCTTGCCCCGGGACGGATGGGGCAAGGACAGACATATGTTGGAACAGCTGAGCCGCCACTGGTGGATGCTCGCCGTACGCGGCGTGTGCGCGATCATCTTCGGTCTGCTGGCCTGGATCTGGCCCGGGATCACCCTGCTGGTGCTGGTGATCCTCTTCGGGGCGTACGCGTTCGTCGACGGCGTCCTGGCCCTCGGCGCGGCCTTCAAGAGCGAGGGCGGCCGGTCCCGCGTCTGGCTGGCGGTCGTGGGCGTGGCCGGTGTCCTGCTCGGTCTGGTGACCCTGTTCTGGCCGCACATCACCGGGCTGGTCCTGCTGTTGCTGATCGCCTGGTGGGCCATCGTGACCGGCGCGTTCGAGATCGTCGCGGCGATCCGGATGCGCAAGGAGATCGAGGGCGAGTGGCTCTACATCGTGAGCGGCGCCGTCTCGGTGATCTTCGGTGTGCTGGTCCTGGTCTGGCCCGCCACCGGGGCCCTCGCCATCGTCTGGCTGATCGGTCTGTTCTCCATCCTCTTCGGCGCGACGCTGATCGCCGCCGCGATCCGCCTCCGCAAGCTCGGCCAGGTCGCCCAGCCCGTCTAGGCACGACCCGCGGGCGGCCTCAGCAGGCGGACGGGAGCATCAGCGAGCGGGCGGCCTCAGCGGGCGGCGGCCAGTTCCCCGGCCAGCCGTGCGACGGTGACGGCGGCGGGATCGGCCGTGACGTGCCGGAAGCCCTGCCCCGCCCACAGGGCCATGGTGTCGGGGTCCTCGCGCTGAGCGGCGGCCCGCCGCAACGGCGACGTCAGGTGGTGAATGTGCGGGTAGGCCGCGGGGGCGAGCGGTGAGTACTCGGCCAGGAAACGGTTCACCAGCCCCCGGGCGGGCCGGCCGGTGAACGCCCGGGTCAGCGCGGTGGCCGTGAAACGAGGGTCGGCCAGCGCGGCCTTGTGCGCCGGGCTGGCGCCGCTCTCCGGCGAGCGCAGGAAGGCCGTGCCCAGCTGAGCGGCGGTGGCGCCGCCCGCCAGGGCCCCGGCGAGGTCGGCGCCCCGCACCAGCCCGCCGGCCGCGATCAGCGGAAGGTCACTGACCTGGCGCACCTCGGCGAGGAGCTTGAGCAGGTCGGTGCCCTCATCGACCGTCTCGGGGTCGTTGGTGAAGGTGCCCCTGTGCGCGCCCGCCTCGATGCCCTGCACGCACAGGGCGTCGGCCGCCGCCGACTGGACGGCCTCGGCCGCCGACGTGACGGTGACGATGACGAAGACGCCCTTGGCCTGGAAGGCCTCGATCACCTCTTTGGACGGGCAGCCGAAGACGAAGCTCACCACGGCCGGCGGATCCGCGAGAAGGTCGGCCAGCTTGGCGTCCCAGTCGTCGTCGTCCCCGGTCGGCGTCCCCAGGGGCACGCCCAGCCGGGCGGCCTCGGGGGCCAGCCGGTCCTGGTAGGCGCCCACCGCCGCCAGATCCACGGCCGGTGCGGCGGCGGTGGCGCCGGCCGGCACGAAGAGGTTGACCCCGAAGGGCCGGTCGGTCAGCGCCCGCGTCTGCGTGATCTCGGCGCGTACCTGCTCGGCCCGCTTGTAACCGGCGGCCAGGAAGCCGAGCCCGCCCGCCGCCGACACCGCCGCGGCCAGCACCGGCCGGGACGCGCCGCCCGCCATCGGGGCTTGAATGATCGGTACCCCGAACAGGTCGCGTAGATCGGTCATGCGACTCACGATAGCCCGCCGCACCAGCCGGAACGGCGATCGCAGGCCGTACGGCGCCCCGGATCGGTCGTCTACCGGTAGGCGGAGACGCCGGTGATCTCCTGTCCGAGCGTCAGGAGATGGACCTCCTGGGTTCCCTCATAGGTCAGCACGCTCTCCAGGTTGTTCATGTGCCGGATCACCGGGTACTCCAGGGTGATCCCGTTGGCGCCGAGGATCGTACGGGCCTGCCGCGCCACGTCCAGGGCCGCCCGTACGTTGGCGAGCTTGCCGAAGGAGACCTGCTGCGGCGTCACCTTCCCGCTCTCCTTGATCCGCCCGATGTGCAGGGCCACCAGCCCGGCCTGGCCGAGCGCGACCTCCATCCAGGCGAGCTTCTCCTGGGTGAGCTGGAAGGCGCCGAGCGGCTTGCCGAACTGCTCACGCGTCTTCGCGTACGACACCGCCGCCTCGTAGCAGGACCGGCCGGCCCCGATCGCGCCCCAGACGATCCCGTACCGCGCCTCGGCCAGGCAGCCGAGCGGCCCGCGCAGCCCCTCCGCCTCCGGCAGCAGCGCGGAGCCGGGCACCCGCACGTCCTCCAGGATCAGCTCCGAGGTCACCGAGGCGCGCAGCGACAGCTTCTTGTGGATCTCCGGCGCGGAGAAGCCGGGGGTGTCGGTGGGCACCACGAAGCCCCGGATGCGATCGTCGGTGCGGGCCCACACGATCGCCACGTCGGCGACCGAGCCGTTGGTGATCCACATCTTGGCGCCGTTGAGCACCCAGTCGCCGCCGTCGCGCTTGGCGTGGGTGCGCATCGAGCCGGGGTCGGAGCCGTGGTCGGGCTCGGTCAGCCCGAAGCAGCCGAGGGCCTCGCCCGTGGCCATCCGGGGCAGCCACTCCTGCTTCTGCTCCTCCGAGCCGTACTTGTAGAGCGCCGTCATCGCGAGCGAGCCCTGTACGGAGACGAAACTGCGCAGCCCGGAGTCGGCGGCCTCCAGCTCGCGGCAGGCGACCCCGTACGCCACCGGGCCCATCCCGGCGCAGCCGTACCCCTCCAGGTGCATGCCGAGCAGGCCCAGCCGGCCCAGCTCCAGGCCGATCTCGCGGGCCGGGAAGGCGCCGGTCTCGAACCAGTCCGCGACGTGCGGATCCACCTTGTCGGTCACGAAGGCGCGCACCGTGTCGCGGATCATCCGCTCCTCGTCGGTGAGCCGGTCGTCGATACGCAGCACGTCCATGCGGGTTCCCTTCGCGCCGGGGCGGTTCGGTGACAGGGTACGACTTCGTACCGTGCCGCGATTCAGGCGCCTGCCCCCGGCCGCTTCCACGCCGTACGGCCCGGCTCGGAGCCGCTCAGGGTGGTCGCGGCCGGGTCTCAGGGGCGGTTCTCAGGGGCGGCTCAGGGGGAATCCCGATGGTGGAGCGGACCCGGCCAGGGCAGGATCAAAGGCATGAACACCACATCTGGCCCCAGCAAGCAACTCGTCCGCACCCACGAAGGCCGCATGGTCGCCGGGGTCTGCTCCGGCACCGGGGAGTACCTCGGCATCGATCCCAACATCGTGCGCCTGGCGCTGGCCGTCTTCACCCTCCTCGGCGGTTCCGGCATCCTGGTCTACGCCCTGGGCTGGCTGCTCGTCCCGGAAGAGGGCAAGGACACCTCGATCGTCCAGGAGCTGATCAACAAGCAGCAGCAGAAGACCCCGCAGAAGACCCCCTGACCTCTGCCTCCGTCTCCTGTTTCGAAGTCGGTTCGTACATCGAGACGATGAGACCGCCGCGCACCTGGGTCCAGGTCATGGAGAGCATGGCCGCCACCGACAGCCCGGTCACCCCCGCCAGTGCGACGACCGGCTCCGGGCCCAGAACCTGCGCGGCCGCTCCCCCCACGAGGATGCCCAGTCCCTGACCGGCCAGGATGCCGGACTGGGCGAGACCGAACGCCTGCCCCCGGCCGGACGGGGGCACGGCCGCCACGAAGGCCGCATTGGCCGCGAGCTGGTAGGCACTGCCGGCTCCCGAGATCGCCCACAGCGCCACCACCCCCCACAGCGGGGGGTGCAGCGCCGCCCCGATCAGCGGGGCACAGGCCAGCATCGACATCCAGCCCATCGCCCGGATGCGGTTCGAGGGCCGGACGAACCGGCTGAACAGAAAAGCCCCGATCACCATCCCGGTGGGCATCGCCGACATCAGTAACCCGACCGTCACCGGGTCGTTGTCGAAGGTGGCGGCGTACGGCGCGGCGATCCCCTCGGGCAGCACGTAGAACGTGCACAGCCAGGCGAAGCACACCAGTGACCGCAGCAGCGGATCCCCGAAGACCAGCCGGGCTCCGTCACGGGTGTTGCGCCACAGCGACATCATCTCCCCGCCGGACTCCGCGGGCGCCGGCCGCCGACGCAGCCCGAGCATGAGGATCACCGCCGACAGCGCGAAGGTGACCGCGTCGATGCCCAGCGCCTCGTAGGTGCCGACGGCGCCCACCAGCGCTCCCCCCACCAGGAAGCCCAGCATCTGGGTGGCCTGGTGGGTGATGTTGTTGATGGCCGAACCGGCAACGTACTTGTCACCGTGGAGTATGTCCGGCATCAGCGCCGCACGGGCGGCGGTGAACGGCGCGCCCAGCAGCACCGTGAGGAACACCAGCCCGCACAGCGCCCAGAACGGCATGGCCTTCAGCGCCATGAGCGCGACCAGCACCGCACGCAGCAGGTCGCACACGATCATGACCCGGCGGCGCGGCAGCAGGTCGGCCAGCCCCGACAGCACCGGTCCGCCGAGGATGGGCGGCAGGTAGGTCAGCGCATACGTGATCGCGGTCAGCAGCGCCGAGCCCGTACGGTGGTAGACCAGGACCGCGAGAGCCACCTGGGCCAGCTGGTCACCGATGTAGGAGAGCGCCTGCGCCAGCCAGAGGGAACGGAACTCACGGACGGCGAAGACCTCGCGATAGGTCGCCTGTTCCTCGGGGGGCCGCCGATGCCTTCCACTGATCACGCATGCTCCACTCGGCACGTCCGCCCGGCATCGGGCGGTCTCCCCTCAATGAAATCACGCTCAGTGGCAGTAACGTGACCTTCTGGAGTTACCAACCCAGCTCATGTAGCCGATCGTCGTCGATCCCGAAGTGGTGCCCGACCTCATGCACGACGGTGACGCGCACCTCCGCCACGACGTCGTCCAACGTCTCGCAGACCTTCAGGATCTCGTTGCGGTAGATGGTGATCTGATCGGGCAGTACCCCCGCGTACCAGTCGCCGCGCTCGGTGAGCGGCACCCCGCGGTAGAGCCCGAGCAAGCCGGGTTCGGGAGACTCGTCCTCGACCACCACGACCACGTTGTTCATATGGGAGGCGAGCTCGGGCGGAATCGTGTCGAGGGCCTCGGCGACAAGGTCCTCGAACTCCTGCCGATCCACGTCGATCACGGTAGACATTCTTACTTACCGCCAATCAAGAAGGAGAGGCCCTGTGGCGTTCGGACGGACCCGAGAGTGGATCCGCGGTCGTATCCGGCTACCGGCCTGGCTCCGGGCGGTCTGCCGGGTACCGCGCCGGGTGTGGACGAGGCTGTCCGGTGTGCGGTCGCTGCGCATGCTGACCGTGATGGTGGTCGGCCTGCTGGGCGGCTGGGTGGGCATGCTGCTCGGCGGCCATGTGCAGACCCCGGTGGGACCGGCCGACGTGGCGATGTCCGTACGGCCGTCCTGGAACGGCGGCACGGTCATCGAGATCCCGCCGCTGGGCACGCTGCGGCTCAACAGCCACTGGGGACCGCTGCGGCTCCAGGCCCAGGTCGCCCAGCTGCGCCCCGAGCCGTCCCGCCGGCTGATCGAGAACCCGGGTGAACTCGACCGGCTCACCGACACGGTCGCCGGGCAGGTCCGGCACGGCCTGATCCTGCTCACCCTCCGGGCCGCGCTCTTCGGGGTGGTCTGCGCCCTGTTCGCCGGAATGGTCATGTTCCGCTCCTGGCGGGCCGCCCTGCTCTCCGGCGGATCGGCGCTGCTCGGCATGGTGATCGTCGGCGGGCTGGCCGGGGCCACCTTCAACCCCCAGTCCGTCGTGGAGCCGCGCTACACGGGCCTCCTGGCCAACGCCCCGCAGGTCGTCGGCGACGCCAAGACGATCGTCCGGAAGTTCTCCGAGTACCGGGTGCAGCTCGCCCAGCTGGTTGGCAACGTCTCCCGGCTGTACGCCGCCACCTCCACGCTCCCGACGTACGAGCCCGATCCGACGACCCTCCGGGTCCTGCACGTCTCCGACATCCACCTCAACCCGGTGGCGTGGAGCATCATCCGCTCGATCGCCGCACAGTTCCAGATCCAGGTCGTCATCGACACCGGCGACCTCAGCGACCACGGCTCCAAACCGGAAGAGCGGTTCGCCGACGACATCGCCTCGCTCAAGGTCCCGTACGTCTTCATCCGCGGCAACCACGACTCCCGCTCGATCCAGGCCGCCGTGGGGCAGCAGAAGAACGCGGTCGTCCTGGACGGCACGATGAAGGAGGTCGGCGGGCTCCGCATCTGGGGCGTCGGCGACCCGCGATTCACCCCCGACAAGACCACCCGAGACGACGGCGTGGCGGCCTCCACCATGGCGCAGACCGGCTCCCGGCTGGCCGCGGGCCTGCACGCCGCCCGCGTCACCCCGGACGTCGTCCTCACCCACGACCCGTCCGAGGGGCAGGCGTTCGACGGGATCGCCCCGCTGGTGCTCTCCGGCCACACCCACCAGCGCTCCACCCGGCTGCTGCCCTCCGGCACCCGGCTCTTCGTGCAGGGCTCCACCGGCGGTGCGGGCCTGCGCGGCCTCGAAGGCGAGCAGCCGACCCCCATCGAGCTGTCGATCCTCTACTTCAACCGGTCCACCCACCGCCTGCAAGGCTGGGACGACTTCCGCCTGGGCGGCCTGGGCCTCACCTCGGCCCAGATCGAGCGGACCCTGGAGAAGCAACCCGACCGGACCTTGGGGCCTCCCCCGACCCCCACCCCGTCCTCGCCCTCTCCCGGCTCCGGCTCGCCGGGCTCCGGCTCCCCTGGCCTTGTCTCTCCCGGCTCCGGCTCGCCGGGTGCGTCCGGCTCGCCTGCGCCTGGCTCTCCTGCGCCTGCTGCTCCTGTGCCGGGGGCGCCGGCGGGTGCGTCGCTCCCGCCGGTCAGCTCGTCCCTCTCGTCAGCGCTGTCTCGCCGATAGACGGCAAATCGCTTTCGTACCCGCGCCGGTTGTCCCCTATGCTTGTCAGGCGCCCTCAGGGAGGCTTTCCGAGGGTCAGTGCCAAGGTCCCCATCGTCTAGCGGCCTAGGACACCGCCCTTTCAAGGCGGTAGCACGGGTTCGAATCCCGTTGGGGGCACGGCTTACGAAGGCCCAGGTCAGAGAATGTTCTCTGCCTGGGCCTCTGCTTTGTTCAAATGCAGATCAAGGCGACGGCGCTGCGCGCCGAGGCAGCCGCCCGCTCCGGCGCGCCCTACGGGCGTGCGGCGTGGGTGCCGGTCCCTTCGGGCGTGCCGATCGGACGGCTCAACAAGGCGTAGCGCGGGCCCGTCCAATGGTCCCGTTACAATCGCGGCTCGGCAGCGCGACAAACCGGGAGAGTGTCCGTGCAGGAAACGAGCGCAGTGGAGTTGGCTTACCTGCCGACGACCGCGGACGCGGTGGGGGCGATCCGCGCGCGGATGCGAGCCACCCCGTCTGGACGGCTACAGAACGGGATTCTCCTGGCCGGCGCGATCATTGTGCTGGGCGTTCTTGTCACGAACCTTACGGGGTCGAGGGAGCCCGGCTCGACCGTGCGCTGCCTCGCGGGGTTGGCCCTGCTCATCGGTATGTATGTGCTGCTTCCTACGCTCCGAGGGCGGCGCGTATACAGGATGGTCGCCACACAGGGGGAATTCCAGGCCATCGTGGACACCAGCGGGGTGCGGGTGACCTCACGGGATACCGAGACGAGGTACCAGTGGCCGATGCTCACCCGGTATGCAGAGACGGATGAGCTGTTCGTACTGATGACGCCCGACAAGCACGGCATCGGCTTCGTCGTCCTTCCCAAGCGCGGCGCCGCAACACCGGCGGACCTCGACCGATTGCAAGCCGTCCTCGACCGGAACTCCACCCGAGCGTGACCCAGAGCAATCAGGCCTAGATCGAACACCCTCCGACGGGGGGTCACCCGATCCCATGCATCCTTGAAACACCGCCCGGCACCCCGGTTTTCGACAGCCGCTCAGGAAAGCCCTGGCAAGCCAGGTGGCAGGTCGTTCTTCTACTCGGCCCATCCGATGACCTGGTCGACCTGGACACCATGCAGGACAGCACCCCCGAGATCGGCACCGGTGACGTCGGTCAGGCCATACGGGTGGACGCCGGTGTTGACGAATCCGAGACGTCCCCCAGTGAGGTCAGCGTCGCGCAGATCAGCCTCACGAAGATCGCAGCCGGCGAGGCTCACACCTCGCAACGACGCCCCCTGCAGGTCGGCTCCTCGGAAATCGCACATTTTGAACGAGCATCCATCGAGAGTCGCGTGGCGCAGGTCGGCTCCAACGAAGGAGCAGCGGTCGAACCGCAACTGCCGCGTCCGGACCGACGCCAGATCCTGCCCATCGAACACCTGCCGCTTGACGGCCGCGCCGTAAGGAAGCAAGCCCAGTATCTGCTTCGGCGTCGCCTCGTGGGACATGACCGCCATCGTGCCAGGCTCCTCATCCCGAGAATCGTCTCGACTGGAGGCGCCCTCGCATGCCGATGAGTGGGTCACTCAGCCCTGGCGAGTCGGTCGAATGGTCAGGTCCCCGATTTCGACGTCGTCGGGTTGGTCGATCACGAATGCGATCGCCCGAGCCACCGCCGTGGGGTCGATGCCGAGTTCGGCCATGTTCTGCCTGGCCTGCTCGCGCACGGTCGGATCGTCGACGGCGTTGTCGATGAGCTCGGTGCGGACGTAGCCCGGGGAGATCGACGTCGTCCGCAGGACCCCGTCGGTGCTCTCCTGTCGCAGGCCCTCCAGGAGGGTGCGTACCGCGTTCTTCGTCCCGGCGTACACCGCCTGGGTGGGGACGATCTTCAGGCCGGAGGTCGAGACGACGGTGACGAGGTGACCACTGCCCTGACGGCGGAACACCGGTAGGGCCGCGGCGATCCCGTGCAGGATCCCCTTGACGTTCACGTCGACCATCGCCGACCACCCCTCGACGTCCAGGTCGGCGATGGAGCTGATCCTGCTGATCCCGGCGTTGCCCACCAGGACGTCCAGCCGGCCGAAGCGCTCGACCGCGATGGTGACGAGTGAGTGGAGGTCGTCGGGATGGGTGACGTCCACGCGCGTGGCGGCCGCCGTGCCGCCGGCGGCTTCGATCTCGGCGACGAGCCGGTCCAGCCGCTCGGTGCGACGGGCTCCGAGGACGACGGTCGCACCGAGTGAGGCCAGGTGGCGAGCTGTTGCTTCACCGATTCCGCTGCTGGCGCCGGTGATGGCGACGACCTTGCCGTGAATGGTCATGCAGAACCTCCAGCTAGAATGGGACACATGTCCGGTTATACCGACGACCTTAGCGGACACGTGTCCGGTTCTGTCAAAAGCGGCGGAACGCGGCGTGCGGACGCACAGCGCAACCGCGAACGGATCCTTCAAGCGGCACGCGATCTCATGCACGAGCCGGGAGAGCTGAAGCTCAACGCGGTCGCCAAGGCCTGCGGTATCGGGCAGGGCACGCTGTACCGGCACTTCCCGACACGTGAGGACCTCCTCGCCGAGGTGTACCGCCGTGAGGTGGAAGATCTGGTTGCCGCGACTCCGCGTCTGCTGGCAACTCACCAGCCGCTGGATGCGTTGGCGGCGTGGTTCGACCGCGTGGCCGCCTACGCCCGGATCAAACGCGACGTGTTCGCCGCCATCGAGGCGGCGACGTGGCGTGACCTCGCCGCCCACAGCCTCGGCCCGATCGGCGAGGCGGTGGAACTGCTGCTGGCCGCCGGTCGCTCGGTCGGCAGCGTCCGCGCTGACGCCGAAGCCCGCGACGTCATCGTGCTCATCAGCTGGTTGTCGCGGCTGGACGACGCCGAACTCGACGCGCGAGGGCCGCGGTTGCTGTCGATCCTCGTCGACGGTCTCCGCGCACACCGCCCCTGAAGCGAATGCGCCGCGGGCGCCGTCCGTGCGGCACGGTCATGTCGCAGATCGCGCGACCGGCCTCCGACAGTCTTGATCGTCTAGGCGGTATCGCCCGTGCCGAGGTGCGGATGAACGTTATGTGATGTCCGGTTTCCGCCAGCCCTGGGTGCCGGTGACGGGCACGCTGCGTTGCATGGGTGACTTTCTCGAAGGGCTCGTTGATCGGTTCGTGCTGGCCAGTGCGGAGTTCGAGCGGAGACTACGGGCGGTGCGGTCCGAGCAATGGGCTTGGCCGACTCCGTGTACGGAGTGGAACGTGCGGCAGTTGGTCAACCACATGGCGCGCGGGAATCTCAACTACGTGAGCCTGCTGCACGGTGGCGCGAGGACGGAGTTCCTACGGCTGCGGGAGGCCGACGCGCTCGGCACCGACCCGGTCGGTGCGTACGAACGTTCGGTGCGAGTGTGCGCCGCGGCGTTCGCCGAGCCGGGTGCTCTGGACAGAGTCCTCGATTACCCCCTGGGCAAGGTGGCCGGGCGGCAGGCGCTGGCCGTGAGGACAACTGACAGCACCGTTCACACGTGGGATCTCGCACGAGCCATCGGTGCCGATGACCGCCTCGACCTCAGCTTGATCACCTGGATCAACGACCATCTCGAGGAGATCTACGCCGGCCTGGCCGAAACCCCTACCGACGTCGACACGACTCACCGGTTCTTCGCCGCCCCGCAGGGCGTGCCCACCGACGAGGCGTCCGAACAGCAACGACTGCTGCACCGCATGGGCAGGACACCCGAACGCGGCCGGTGAGAGCGCAACCCACGTCATCTCATGCCGCAGTAAGAGTGCCGATCGGTCGGCGGTCTTTCAGGGGTGAGCGACGCGTACTCGTGCCGAATTGAAGGATGCTCAAACGGTGGGCACCCGGGAGTCGGGAACGCCGCCAACGGCAGATGGCCAACTGACGGGTCGGACAGGGCACTGCGGATCGAACGCCGGTAGCCGCAAGTCGCCGTCATGCGTGAGTTGAGGATGGTTCCGACGCCTCCGTCGCTGCCTGATCAAAGCGACCCGGCTGGAGGGCGTACCGATGGCCGACTGCGCCCGCGGCTGCGCGACTCCTGCGAAGACGCTCTACAAGCAGCGGGAACGTGCCGAGGCGCGGCTGGCCACGGCGCTCCGGAACGGTTGAATCTCCGCAATCTCCGATGGCCACCTGTCGAAAACGGGGCCCAGTCGCGGTGCTTCATAGGGGCCAGGAGAGATCACCACATCGGTGTGGTCAGGGCGGGCGGTTCACTCGGTCCCCACCGCATCCACCGTCACCTGAGTTCCAGAGGCCGCTCTTACACTGGCCTTCGAGATCCAAGAACGCTAGTGTTCATCATTGGGTGTCTCCCGAACACCCGAAGAGCCGAAATCCCACCCAGACGGTGCGCACCCCCATCCTGACCGTCCTTCGCGAGACGGCGGTCCCACCCCCACGACAGCAAGGCCGAACCTGGCGCACCCCCGATGAGCCGTAGGAAACGATCTCGTAGGAGACCACGTGCGACTGAAAGCATTCCTGATCACCCTCATGACCACCGACAAGATTCGGATGTCCTTCGCGGCCTGCCATCGCGGCAAGGTGATCTCACGAGTGGCCTCGATCGCTGCGGCCTTCACGCTGACCGGGGCGCTCACGCTGAGCGCCGTCCCGGCCGAGGCAGCAGTCAAGTCCGAACCGGTCTGTACCGTCACGGTGCACAAGACGTGCACGAAGCTCTCGCCGGCGCAGCGTGAGCAGATCACCGCCCAGCTCCGCGCGAAGGGGGCGCCGGAGGCTGCGATCTCCTCGCTCGCCGCGTCGGGCCCGACCTTCGGCTGGGACGTGCTCGGCCCGTACGTCGACGGGTGGGCCCCGTACTGCAGGATCCACTACTTCCTGCCCTGGGAGTGGATCCTTTTCATTCCGGCGAACATCCTCCCAGGCCCCTACTCGGCGTGCTGGACCTTCTGAAGTCACTCATCCGCTCAGGCGGAATGTGCCGTGCGGCGGCCGGGATCACGGGTTATCCCTCTGCCGCGCGGCGCCCGCCTTTAGACGACCTTCATGAGAGGTACTCGTCGGCCTGGCCGTCTGCCTCGGCTTCGCCACCTACCGCGGCTGGCCACTCGCGCTGCCCGGCCAGGCCATCGCCGGCGGCGCACTCGCCCCCGTCGCCATCGGCGCCCTGGCGGGCCTGTACCCCGCCCGCCGCGCCGCTCGCCTCACCCCCACCGAAGCACTCGCCACCGTCTGACACGGGCCGATGGCCCAGACCGGACGCAGATGTGGCGGGTTTTCGGGTGGCGAGTCAGGTCCACTGGGCGGCGGTCAGGATGGCGTCCCAGCCGGGTATCGGGCCGTTGGTGATGACGAGGATCTTGGCTTGCGGGAGATACCACTCGCGCTGGGTGAAGGTGAGGGTGGCCTTGTCCTCGGTCCCGGTGGGCATCTTCGGCCCGCAGGGGACCTGGAACTCCCAGTAGCGCGCCTCGCGGCCACCGACCTGTACCGCCTTCCAGGTCGAGCGTCCGTTGATGAGGGACGACCCGTACATCCACAGCTTGGTCCCCGGGCACTGCATGATGCCGCCTGCGGGGAAGTAGCCGCCGCGCGTGGTGTCGTACGGGGTGCCGTCGCCGAAGTAGAAGTCGATGCTCTTGGATCCCATGATCCTCACATGGGGGCAGCCCGTCTGCCAGTAGTGAACGATCCGGCAGCCGTTGCCGGGGCTGATGCCGACCTGGTCGTCGATGGTGGTGCCGGTCGTGAGCGTCGTCGTCTTCCAGGTCTGGGGCAGCCGGAGCTTCATGGTCTGGTAGCTGAAGGACTGCAGCACTATCGACGCCGCCGGGGTCGGCGCGGGAGCGGAAGCCTTCTTGGTGGGGGCCGCGACGACGACGGCGGCGATCACTGCGGCGGCGCCGACGGCCGTGGTCCCCGCGGCGACGGCGGCTTTCACGCCTGTGAGTTTGCCCAGCAACGACTTGCCGGCGACGGTGCCGCCCGCGCTTGCCGCTCCCGAACCCGCGGTGCCCGCGCCCGCGGCACTCACGGCGCCCACCCCGGCGGCACCCGCGCCTCCGGATGCCGCACCCCCGATCGAGAGCGTGAGGGCGGCGAGTGGGAACAACGCGGCCAGCGCGGCGGCGGAGATGGCCAGCGCTCGAATCCCGCGGTCCTCCCAGTCGGTGCCGTAGGCGGCGGTGGCCACCGTTTCCAACTCGGCCACGAACTCCGCCGCGCTCGCGGGACGCTCCTCCGGCGCCTTGGCCAGGCCGTGGGTGAGGAGCGGGCGCAGCGCCTCGTCCACGGTCTCCACGGGTATCGGGGCGCTGGCGTGCGCGTACCTGAGCATCGGCTGACTGGGTGCGAGGTACGGCTGGCGGCCGGTGACGCATTCGAAGAACACGCAGGTCGCCGCGTACACGTCGGTGGCCGGGGTCGCGACGTTGGACTCCCACTGCTCGGGCGCCATGTAAGGCGGGGTACCCGAGCCGCCCGCCGAACTGCCGGCCAGCGCGGCGATCCCGAAGTCGATGAGCTTGCTGTGGCCGTCGCCGGTGACGACGACGTTGGCGGGCTTGTAGTCGTGGTGCACCACCCCTACGGCGTGGGCCGCGGCGAGCCCCAGCAACGACCCTTTGAGGATCGCCAACGCCGCCTCGGGTGTCAGGCTCGTCTTCTCGGCCAGTACGTCGCGCAACGAGACACCGTCCACGGCCTCCATCAGGATCGCCGCGTCCGCCGTGTCCTCGAAGTGCCCGAACCACTGGGCGACGTACGGAGACCGCACCCGCTTGAGCAACACCGACTCCTGACGGAACCGGTCCAGAGCATCTCGATCACCGGCGTACCGCACGTACTTCAGCACGGCGGGGCGGTCGGACCGCTCCTCCCGCACCAACACCGCTCGGCCCTGACCCCCCGCACCGAGCTCCCGAAGCTCGACGAACCCCGGCACCCGCCATTCAGCCATTGTTCTCCCTCGCCCCGTGCCAACCGTTTCACCCCACATAGCGCAGCTTTGCAGAGAGACGTCACGTTCCGACACACTTCGGGTACATAGGGGCGGCGTATTACGGCACCGGCTGGTGATCGAAGGGCCGAGATCGCCGCTGAGAGGCACCGGCTGATCCGCGTCCCTTCCAGGGAGGCCGGCAGATCTCCGTGCCACTCGGCGTCGGTGGCCTGTTGACCTGTCTGATGGCCGCGTACGCCGGCAAGGGGTGATGATTGCGGTCATGGCGTTGTCGACGGCATTCACGGAGTTGTTCGGTGTGCGGCACCCGATAGTCCTGGCGCCGATGGGCGGGTCGGCCGGTGGTGCGCTGGCGGCGGCTGTTTCGCGCGGCGGAGGGCTCGGGCTGCTGGGCGGCGGAAACGGGGATCGGGACTGGCTGGCCCGCGAGCTGCCAATCGTTGCCGAGTGCACCGGGAGGCCCTGGGGTATCGGCTTCCTGACCTGGGCGATCGATGTCGAGGTGGTCGAGCGTGCGCTGGAGTACGGCCCCGGGGCGGTGATGCTGTCCTTTGGAGACCCGAGCCCGTTCGCTGCACGCATCCGCCGGGCGGGTGCGGCGCTGATCGTTCAGGTCACCGATCTGGAGGAGGCCAGACGGGCGGTGGACCTGGGCGCCGATGTCATCGTGGCGCAGGGGACCGAAAGCGGTGGGCATGGCGCTCGGCATGGGCGGTCGACGTTGCCGTTCGTGCCGGTCGTGGTGGACCTGGCCGCCCCGGTGCCGGTGCTGGCGGCCGGCGGGATCGCCGATGGCCGCGGCGTGGCCGCCGTCCTGGCTCTGGGGGCCGCCGGAGCGCTCATCGGTACCCGTTTTCTGTCCACGACCGAGGCCCTGGTCGCCCCCTCGACCGCCACGGCGATCGTCGAGGGACGCGGGGAGGACACCGAGCGCAGCCGTGTGCTCGATATCGCCCGAGGCTCGGCGTGGCCGTCGAGATACACCGCCCGCACCCTCGGCCACCCCTTCCTTGATCAATGGCGCGGCAGGGAAGCCGAACTCGCCGCCGATCCCCAGGCCAAGCAGGCCTACCAAGAGGGCGTGACGCAAGGCGAGATACCCCCGCTGCCGGTGTGGGCCGGCGAAGCCATCGATCTCATCAACGACCGGCCTTCCGCAGCCGATCTCGTCGGCACCCTCGCCGCCCAGGCCGAGGACGCGCTGGCCCGAGCGGGAAGGCGATGACCCGAACGGTCGATCAGGAGTCAGCGCGTCCACTACGACCAACTGCAGATCTACACCCGGCTCGGGCTCCAGCTTCCGCTCGAGTTCATAGCTCCTGACTCAATGAACTGAGCCCCGATCCAGGTGGGCATTGGTGCATGAACAGGGCCGGTACCGGAAGGTACCGGCCCTGGCCGCGCGGTCAGCCTCCGCAGGCGGACTTCAGTTCAATACCGGCACTGATCAGACCCGACGAATTCGGCATCTGTGGTGTGGTGCTGCCACCGCTCGCCGCCGTCTTCACCTGCTGGCCGATCGTCTCGAGCGCCGTCGCGGCGTGGTTCGCCGCCTTCTCGACGTCACCGTCGCCGGCCTCCTTGCCCTCCTGCCGCAAGGTGCCGGCTGCCTCTGCATACGTCTGAGCCAGTCCAGCCGGATCATTGATCTGGGTCATGCCCTTACGACCGACATCCGCGATCGTCTTCTGCAACTTGTCGCAGGCCGCCTTCTTATCTCCGCCGCCTGAACACGCGGTGGCGGACAGTGCCAGCGCCGCGGTGAGGGCACCGACGCCGACGATCCTCATCAGGGGTGTACGCACTAAAATCGACTCCTTGCCGTTTCGCCGGCGACGAACCGTTCCTGCCGCCGTCCGGATCGGTCTCTTCGACACCTCCGGCGCAGAGGCGGTTCCGCCTGATTCCGAAAACCCGCTCACACAACTCCGCCGAAAAACGGCGGCCCGGTCCGACGGGTGACCACCAGCCGGCCGGTCGCGCAGGGCGCCTGCGGCTGTGACGGTGCCGATCGAGGTCGGCCACAGCCGATCGACGTTAACCGCAGTGGACCTTCTTGCCGGTGACCTCACCCTTGTTCGCGCCGTCGGTGTTGATGAAGGCGCGCACGTAGAGGCATCGATGGCGGGCCCAGACGTAGAGCGGCCCGGCGTACCAGTGGTTCCTCTTGCTGTACCCGTCGTACTTGCAGTTGGCGTACTTGGTCCTGGCCGTGTTGTAGACGCAGAGCTTGAGCTGGATGTTGTAGAGCGGGGTCGAGCCCTTACGGATGGCCAGCGCGCAGTTATAGCCGTTGGAGGAGTTGTAGTAGACCTTGAGGTAGCCGCGGACCTTGGAGGCCACGTAGATCGAATGGGTGCTGCGCCAGGCGTAGCCACTCCCACATGACGGACCTGCGGCACTCGCCGGCGTGCTGGAGGCGAGCACGGTCGTCAGCGTCAAGGCGGGAAGCACGGCGGCCAACAGGGACAAGCGTTTACCAGTACGGATCATGAGCCGTACCGTCCAACGACCGGTCGGATCCGCCACGTTGTCCGCATGGGCCGGTTTGGACGGAAGGGCTCAAGGCGATCAGGCGCCGCACGGCGCTGCCGGCCGCCCGGTGAGGTCGACGCACTGCGCTGGTACGGCCTCGGCGGCGCCCGGGAAATGTCACCGGCGTCCGCGATGCTGTCTCCCGGACCCGCCGAGAAGAGAGGCTTCCATGTCGATGCATGGCGTGCGCGCAGATCAGGTGGTGAATCGGTTCGGGCACTCACCGCGTCCCCTGGGAGGTGGGTTGCCGGCCCCCGGCCGGCCGCACCGGTGCCCGGCCGGGGGTCAGGAGTGACGGACGCGGACACCGCAGTGGGCGACCAGAGCAGCGTGGTCCGGGTGGTTCCTCCCATCCGGCCCCGCAAGCTGGCGAAGGTTCCATTCGTCGAGCTGGCGGACGGGAGGCTGCAGGGGGTCGTGTCCAGTGGTTCGGACATCGCCCGGGTGTACGTCTCATCGATCGCCGCGCGGACCCACGGCTACAACTGCAGCACCAACAACAACCGGCCGTGCGGCGGGCTGCGCGGCGCACCGTGCAAGCACCTGCGGGCGCTCGTCGATGAAGCGGTGCTGCAGTACGGCCTGGGCCGCGTCGCCCGATATCTGCATGTCGAGGTCGGCGACGGCGAGGATCTGATGGGCTGCCTGCGCGGTGCTCCGGAGTCCGCGCCGGCGGCGGTCGTGTTCAGCCGCTTCCTGCGCCACCTCGCCTATCTGGAACTGCCGAACACCACGGAGCCCATCGCCGAGTTGCACTGGTTCCCCGCGATGGGGGTGGTTCGCTGATGCTCGGTGTGCAGCTCGCGGAACTGCTCGACGGGTCCGAGCCGGGTATCGAGGAGACACTCGATCTGGTGGCCGGGTTCGACGATGCCCTGGTGCACGGGCTCGCGCGGCTCGACGAACGGCGTGCCGGGTCGCTCGCCGCGCTGGCCGGCGCGCTGCGGGCCACACCGCTGGGCCCGGCGGTGGACGAGGCGGCCGAGAAGATCACTGCGGGCTCGATCGCGGAGGAGCAGCTGGCGGTGCTGGCCGGTGGCCGTACCGCGTTGTTGGGTGCGGTGCACGACGCACAGCTCGCCCGGCTCGACGCGGCGCTCGGCCGGACCCGGGCACCGTGGGAGGGGCCCCCTTCCGCGGCGGCACCGGCGGCGGAGAACCTGCTCGCCGGGTGCCGGTCCTGGCTCCAGGAGCTCGCCATCACCGGCTGGCGGGGAGTCGACCACGACCTCGTCTCCGCCTCCGACCAGGTGATCGCCGCACTGCTGGCCGAACCCGCTCTGCGGCGGCCGGCGGTGCTCCTCGACGGCCTGGCCGCGGAGCTACGGGCGTCGTGCCCGGTGGCGACGATGGAGCGGCTGCCCGCCCGGCGCTGGGCCGACCTGTGGGCCCGTGGCCTGCTGTCGTCACAGCCGGGCGGCCTGGCCGGCTCCGCGCCCGCCGGCCCGGTGTCGGGGCGGCTGCTGCCGCTCGGCGTGGACGTGCACGAACACGGCACCGCGGTGCAGATACAGGTGCACGGGGTGCTCGAGCCCACCGGTGGCGCAGCACCCCGCCTGGTACGGACGAGTGTGGGCGCCGCGAAGGTCGACACGATCGTGGGCCCGGCGCTGTGGCGGCTGCTGCAGGGACATCCGGTGCTCCTGACGGCGCTGGCCGAGCACCGGAGCGTCAACCTCACCGACCTGCCCGTCCTGGCGAGCGGCGACCTGCTGTGGCGAGACGGCCAAGCCACCATGGGCGAGCCGGCCTCCCCCTTCGAGACGGCCCGGATCCAGCTCGCCGGGGCGCTGGCCCCGGCGGTGCCTCCCCTGGACCGCCATCCGGTGCGCATCGCCGAGCCGGTGCTGCTGGAGGGTTATACGACCGATGGCGGCGTGCTCGATCTGGACGGCAACACCCTCGCCCTCGACCTGGACCGGCTCCCGGCCTGCGGGCCGCTCACGCCCGCGCTGGTGGCGGCCTCCTCGGCGTGCATCGGCCTGCTCCGCTGGGACGGCGGCCGGTGGCTGCTGCAGCCGCTCGCGGTCCAGGCGACGATCAAGCGCAAGCCCGTGTCGGCGCACAACGGCGACTGGGCGCTCGGTCCCACCGACCCGAAGGCGGTCAAGGCCGAGGCCGCGGCCGGTGACGCGGTGGCCGTGCTGCGGGAGCGCGCCGGGCGGCTGCTGCGGCGATGAGCGACACCGGCCCGAGCGACAAGAACAACGACAACGACGAGAACAACGGCGACACGCACGGAAGCGAGACGGCCTTGAGCGAGGCGGATGAGAACCGGCGGCAGGTTCTCTACTGGCGGCTCCTGGCGCGGATGTTCGACCACGAGGAGCAGCCCGCGCTGGAGGCCGCCAGCGTGGCCATCGTCGATGACCTCGGGCTGCCGCCCGCGCTGCTCGATCCGGCCGTGTCGGTGGACAACCTCGTACAGCGCTTTCCCGGCCTGGCAGCCGAGCTCCAGGGCCTGATGGCCCCTGAAGACGGCACCGACGACGATCCACGGCGGCGGGTGCGCCGGGCGGCCCTGGTCTCCAAGCTCCTGCTCAACGTGTTCTCCACCGGCACCGGCAGCGTGACCGCCACCCAGCTGGCCGGTTGGCAGCAGGACTCGGGCTGGTTGAAGCAGGCGCTCGGCACCGACGGCGCGGCCGAGCTGACCGGTGTGCTGTCCACCATGGAGAGCGACCTGGTCAGCCGGATGCGGCTGCGCGAAGTGCTGGCCGATCCGATGCTGGCCCGCAGGTTGACGCCGAGCATGTCGCTCATCGAGCAGTTGCTACGGGACAAGGCCAACCTGTCGGGGGTCGCCCTCGCCAACGCCAAGGCGCTCATCCGCAGGTACGTCGACGAGGTCGCCGAGGTCCTGCGCACCCAGGTCGAGCAGACCAGCGTCGGCACGATCGACAGGTCGGTGCCGCCGAAACGGGTGTTCCGCAACCTCGACCTCAAGCGGACCATCTGGAAGAACCTCCCCAACTGGAGCGCTGAGGACGAGCGGCTGTACGTCGACCGGCTGTTCTACCGGCAGACCGCCAAGCGCACCACGCCCGCGCGCCTGATCGTGGTGGTCGACCAGTCGGGGTCGATGGTCGACTCGATGGTGAACTGCACCATCCTGGCGTCGATCTTCGCGGGCCTGCCCAAGGTGGACGTCCACCTGATCGCGTACGACACCCGGGCGCTCGATCTGACCCCCTGGGTGCACGATCCGTTCGAGGTGCTGCTGCGCACGAAGCTCGGCGGCGGCAACGACGGCCCCGTCGCGATGGCCATGGCGACGCCGAAGATCTCCGACCCGCGGAACACCGTGATGGTCTGGATCTCCGATTTCTACGAGTTCGACCGGTCGCAGCCGCTGTTCGACGGCATCGAGGCGGTGCACCGCTCAGGGGTGAAGTTCATCCCGGTCGGCTCGGTGAACAGCTCAGGGCACCAGAGCGTGAACCCCTGGTTCCGCCAGCGCCTCAAGGATCTGGGCACCCCCGTGATCTCAGGTCACATCCGCAAGCTCGTGTTCGAGCTGAAGAACTTCCTCGCTTAGGAGATCGAAGCAATGACCGATGAGATGCTGCGCGCCCCTGCCGAGGTGAAGTACGCCGAGGAGCTCGACTGGCTGGAGTCCCTCGATGACGGGCCCAAGCCGTTCTCCTGGCGTCTCAGCCCCCGGATGACCCGGCTGTTCATCCTCGGTTCCGAGCGCTCCGACGGGCTCGACCGAGAGATCCCGCAGAAGTGGTTCGGCGACCGCAGCCTCGTCGAACGCGCCATCGTCACGCTCGCCTCGGACCGCGGGCTGCTGCTCATCGGCGACCCGGGCACCGGCAAGAGCTGGCTCGCCGAGCTGCTCTCGGCCGCCATCTCCCGTAACTCGACCCTGGTCGTCCAAGGCACGGCCGGCACCACCGAGGACCACATCAAGTACTCGTGGAACGTCTCGATGGTGATCGCCAAGGGCCAGTCACGCGAGTCGATGATCCCTTCGCCGATCATGACGGCGATGGAACAGGGCGTGATCGGCCGCTTCGAGGAGCTGACCCGCTCGACCAGCGACGTGCAGGACGCGCTGATCTCCATCCTGTCCGAGAAGTACGTGTCCGTCCCGGAACTCGACGATGACAACATCGTCTTCGCCCAGCCAGGCTTCTCGATCATCGCTACGGCCAACAGCCGGGACCGCGGCGTGAACGACCTTTCTTCCGCGCTGAAGCGGCGGTTCAACTTCGTCCGCATTCCGATGGTGACGAGCAAACGCAGCGAGGCGGAGATCGTGCGGTTCCGCACCACGGAACTGCTGCGCCGGCACCAGATCGACCTGGACGTGCCGCCCACCCTGCTGGACATCCTGCTGCAGAGCTTCGCCGACCTGCGGGCCGCGGCGGCGTCGGCCACCAGCGACGACGAGAAGCTCGAGTCGGCGCTCTCCACCGCCGAGCAGATCGGGGTACTCGAGGACGCCATCCTGCACAGCCAGTTCTTCGGCGACCGTACGCTGCGCGCGGGGACGCTCGCCGGCTCGCTGGTGGGCTCGCTCGCCCGCCGCAGCCCCGAGGACCTGGCCATCCTGAACAAGTTCTGGCACGGCGTCGTCGAGCCGCGCAGCAAGCAGGACGACGGCGGACCCTGGCAGGAGTTCCTCGAAGGCGGGCGCCAGGCCATCGCGACGCTGTCATGAGCGACCCGGTTCCGGCGAGCACATCGAGTCCATTCGGCGCGCTCCGCGAGCGGCTGCTCGATGCCGCCGCCGCCTTCGCCACGACGTCCGCGACATCCCCTGGCGGCGCGGGCACGGTGCCCGGCATCCTGGCGGGCATGGTCGACGACGTCGACCGGGCGTTGCGGGAGGAGCTCGAGATCTTCCCGGTGTGCCACCACTCTCCGGCCTCGGCGCTGGCGATGGTAGGGCGGCTGCGCGAGAAGCAGCCCAAGGTCATCTATCTGGAGCTGTGCGAGGACCTGCGGCCGTTGCTCGGCGAGCTGCGCAACTGCCGGTTGCCCATCGCGCTGCAGGCGTTCGCGACCGAACTCGACGACTTTCCCTCGGCCTGGGCGCCGCTCAGCGTCATCGCGCCCATCACCGAGGCGTCCGCCGAGTACCAGGCCATCTCCTACGCCCTGGACACACCCGGCGTCGAGCTGGTGCTGGTCGACCGCTCCACCGATCACGTCTTCCAGTGGACGCCGCGCGAACCGCCCGAACCCACGCCCGCCGGCGGCGACGACGCGGCCCTGCACGGCGACGCGGTCGGCATCGAGATCGGTGACCTGCGGCCCCGCTTCGCCGAACTCGAGGAGCACCTGCTCCACCACGGCAAGGTCCGGCACTGGTCCGAGTGGTGGGACCAGTACGTGGAGCAGGCCCTGGTCGGCGCCGACTACAACACCTACCGGCAGGTCATGGTCATGATCGGCAGCCTGTTCCGGAGGCTGCGCCCGGACCGCGACGCGCGGGATGACCGGGACGAGGACCGCGAACGCTACATGTGGACCCGGATGCGCGAGCATCTCGCCACATCCGGGACCGACCCGGCGCAGTGCCTGTACGTCTGCGGCGCCTTCCACGCGGCCAGCCGGGTCGAACAGTTCGGGCTGACCGCCCAGCCGGCGGAGCCGTACGAGATCACGCCCCGCACGGCGACCCGCTGGCGGTACGGGCTGATCCCCTCCAGCCACTCCGCCATCGAGTCGCAGTTCGGGCTGGCCCCCGGCTCGGTGTCGATCGCCGCGGCGACCTGGTCCAAGGCGGTGAAGAGCAGCGGTGTCACGCCGTACCGGCTCGAAGGCCAGAAGGGGACGAAGCCCAGGAGGACCGCCCGTGCTCGCCCTGCGGCGCACGACCCACAGGCACCGGTCTCCGACCACCTGTCCGGCTTCCTCGCGCAGCCGTCCCGCCGGGGCGAGTTCGACGAGGCCGAACTGCTCGGCTGGTGCGTGGACATCGTCCGGCTGGCCCGCCGCAACGGCTATCTGGCGAGCACGGCCGACGCCATCGCCGTGTTCGAGACGTCGATCCTGCTGGCGGGCCTGCGCGGCCGGAGCCGCCCCACTCCGTACGACTTCGAGGACGCCGCGGTCACGTGCATCGAGAAGGACGCCGTGCCGGGCCGCCGCGACGTACGCCGCCTCTGCGAGATCCTGCTGGGCGGCGACCGGGTCGGGCAGGTCGGCTACGAGTCGCTCCCGCCGCTGGCCCGCGATGTGCTGGACCGGCTGGAGCCGTTGGGGCTCGACCTGGGGAAACGCACGATCCAGCGGGCGCTCCTCGACCTCGGCGCCGACCCGGAACTGGTGCCGTGCTCCGACCTGCTGTGGGTGCTGCGCCGCCTGCTGCCGGACGACGCCGTCCGCCCCATCATGGGGGCCCGGCGGCTGAACGAACGGCCGATCCAGGAGAGCTGGGACCTCGCGATCGGTCGTCACCAGCGATCCATCGTCGAGCTCGGCTACGAGGGCGTCACCATCGAGCAGGTGCTGGAGCAGCGACTGCGCCGGACCGTGGGGGATCCCAAGGCGACCGCCGCCATCGCGCTGGAGGCCGTGGAGGAGGCCATCCTCTACCTCGGCAGCCGGCGGATCAGCGATGACCTCGGCACCCGGGCCGTGGAGCTGCTGGCCGCGGAGCGCACCGTGGACGACGCCCCCGAGGTGTTGCGGCGGATCCGCAGGCTGCTCACCCACTACCGCGCCACGGAGCCGACGCTGCCGGAGTGGTGCGAAAGGTTCGTGGCCGCGGGCTACGCGCATTACTGCACGTTGCTGCCGACCGCCTTCGTGGACGAGGACACCGGGGTGCGCCAGGTGGCCGCCATGCTCGGCTTCCTGTTCAGCATGGAGAGCCTCGCGCTGTCGCTCGGATGTGATCACACCCAGCTCGAGCTCGCCGTCCAGCAGTCGCATCCGGAGGCACCGGCCAAGGTGGCGCTGCTGTGGGCGGCAAGGTCCCAGGTCGGCCTGCTGCCACTGGCCGAGCTGCGGTCGCGGTGCGACGAGTTGCTGGCCAACCCGCTCGTCGTCCCGGCCATCCCCCTGTATCTGAGCGGATTCGTCCAGGCGCTGGAACCTGCGCCGGCTCTGGCACCTTTCGTGGTCGAGGCGATGTCCAAGGCATTCGCCCGGTTGCCCGATACGGTGCTGCTCCCGTGGCTGCCCAAACTGATCACGACGCTGCGCGATCAAGCGCACGAGCTGGTGCCGGTGCTCGTACGCGAGGCGGGCCGTACGTTCCCCGCCGCTCTGCCCGCCATCGACGCCTGGTCGCCGCCGTGGGCCGCGCGGTCGGCGCCGCCGGTGCCGGACGCGGCGGGCGATCCGGTCTTCTCGTCGTCCCAGGCGGTGGCGGAGCTCGTGGCCGCCCAGCCGGCGGCGTGCGACGCCGTTGCCGGGCTGTTCGGCTACGACACCGGATGGCGGCCGACCATGGACCCCGCCGGCGGATCTCCTCGAGACCGCCACCAGGTGGGCGCGCTACCGGCCCGGTACACCGAGACCGCAGCCGCCGTCGCGGAACTGCTCCGGCGGTGACCGGCCGGGTAGCCCGCGCCCGGCCGGTGACCCGACGCCGGGCCCCTCGCCTCCGCTCGTTCCGGATCGCTTCAGCCGGGGTCGGCGCGGCGATGAGGCCGCCAGTGTCGGAACAGCTCGGTCGCCCCTTCGGCATCGGCCGGCACAGCGGCCGCGACCAGGGCCTGCGCCTTGAATGCCTGTGCCGCCACGCTCAGCCGGTGGCGTACCGAGCCGGCTTCGTCGGCGTCCGCCGACCGCGGGTCGCCCCAGAGGCTCACCTCGGCCGACCTCTGGTCATGGGCGTCGAGCACCATCCGCCGGACCCGCTCGTCGGAGTCGTACAGGTCCGCATGGACCGCGATGGCCTGCGGGCTGCCCCGGACCGGCGAGGCCAGCACCGGCTCCAGGTACGCCACGCGGGCCCCGAGGATCCGTACGGGCCTGGAGTCGGCGTGGTCCGCTCTGAGAACCGTGACGTCCCAGCCGTCCATCACCCGGTCGAACACCAGGCCGCCCGCGAACCGCACGGCCTCGGACAGGCTCGGCGTGACCACCACGAGCCGGCGCCGCAACGGCCGTCCGGCCCAGGAACCGCTCGCCGCGTGAGCGTGGCGGTGTACTCCCTGAACGCTTCGGCTGCCGGAATCGAAGGACCGAGCGGCCATGACGTCTACCGCTCCGCCACGGCGATCGACGGCCTGGGCACGTTGCGCCGGCGCAGCGAGTACGCCCGGCACTGCCCGGCCACCTCGCGGTAGGTGCTCTGCACGGTGGGCCGACACGCTGTGCCTTCGGGCAGGTCGGTGGTCATGCGAACTCCTGGAGGGTCGGAGCGGAGTGGCCTGGAGGTGCCCGGTCAGCTTGGACGAGGGAGACCCAGCGCGTGCTGGGCGATGATGTTGCGCTGGATCTCGCTGGTACCGGCGTAGATGGTGGTGCCCTTCGCATGCCGGACCATGTGCTCGATGATCCCGCCCTCGATGGCCGTGGGGTCGTCCAACGCCCGGACCCCGTCGGGCCCCACCAGCTCCAGCGTCTCCTCCGCCTGGCGTTGCAGGCGTTCGGTGCTGAACAGCTTGGACATCGATCCCCTTCCGACCAGCGACGGGTCCTTCTGGGCCCGCAGCAGGGCGGCCCGGCGGAGCAGCAGCTTGGAGACCTCAAGCTCGGTGCGGGACCGGCCGATCCGTTCCTGCACGTCGGGGTCCGCTGACCGTGGTCGCCCGTCGCCGTCGGCGGTGGCGCACGCCCATCGGGTGAGCGCCTCGACCAGACGATGCTGCTCACCGCTGAAGGAGGCGGTGTGCTCGGAGGCCAGCCCCGCGGTCATCACCCGCCAGCCACCGTCGACCGCGCCGATACGCAGCGCGTCACTGACGAAGACGTCGTTGTAGAAGGTGATGTTCGTTCGTTCACCTGACAGCGTCTCCACCCCCCGGATCTCGACGCCCGGCTGGTCCAGCGGCACCAGGAACGTCGTGAGCCCACGGTGCTTGGGGGCATCGGGGTTGGTGCGCGCGAGCATGAACACGTAGTCGGCGACGCTCGCGTTGGTCGTGAACATCTTCGAACCGGTGATCAGCCAGCCGTCACCGTCGCGCACCGCCCTCGTGGCGGCCGCGGCCGCGTCCGATCCGTTCTCCGGCTCGGTGAAGCCGAGCGCGATGACGATCTCGGTGTTGAACGCCTTGGGCAGGAGCTCGCGCTTCTGCTCCTCGGTGCCGAGCAGGCTGATGACGTACGCGACCATCATCGTCGTGCTGATCCCGTAGATCGGAGCGTTGCGCCGCCGCGTCTCCTCGGTGTAGGCGAGGACCTCCAGCGGGTCGCGGCCCTGGCCGCCGAGCTCCGTCGGCCAGCCGAGCGCGAGCCACCCCCGCTCGCGCACCGCCTTGGAGAACTCGGCGTCGTGGTTGACGCCCGTGCGGTGACAGCGCTCCAGCATCTCCGGTGTGAGCACCTCGTCGAGGAACTCCCGTACCTCCTCACGCAGCAGCTCGCTCTTCTCCCCGAGCCGGAAGTCCATCACCGCGTCCTCCCTCCCACCGTGTCTCCCGCCGCGTCTCCGGCCCCGGCCGTCGCGGCTCCGGCGGGCGGGACTCCGGCGGACGGGACTCCGACGGGCGCGGATCCGGCCTGCGCGGCTCCGGCCGGAAGGTGGTGTGCCGCGACCCGCCGGTAGCCGGCGGCCGGGCTCTCGAGCACCGCCGCCCAGGTCCGCGCTCGCCGGTAGTACAGCTGGATGGGGTACTCGAGCGTGAAGCCGTACCCTCCGTGGAAGTGCAGCGCGTCATGGCTGGTGTCACGGGCGGTCTCGGCGGCGAAGGCCAGCGCCATCGAGGCGAGTTCGGCCGCACGGGCCGGTTCGGCCCCGGCCGCCCAGGCGGCCTCGCGTACCAGCAGCCCGCAACCGTCGACCTCCGATGCGCGGTCCGCCAGGCGATGCGCCACCGCCTGGAACTCGCCGACGACGCGGCCGAATGCCTTGCGCTCCTTGACGTACTCCACGCCGATCTCCAGAGATCGTGCCGCCAGGCCCGACAGGGCGGCCGCGGTCAGCACCCGCCACTCGTCGACGGCGGTGGCGAACAGCTCGACCGCCGTCGGGCCCGCCGCGAGGACGACGTGGTCCGTACCGAATTCCACGTCGGCCAGCGGCAGGCAGCCGAGATTCCGTACCGGTGTGGCCCGGCCGGTCAGTGCGACCAGCACGAGCCGGTCGCCGATCAGCATGATCGCGTCGTCCGCGACGGCCCCCGCCAGGACCAGCCCGGCGCGGCCGGGCGACGCCGGCCGGACCGCGAGCGTCACCAGCCGGCGGCCTCGCGCGAGATCGGCGGAGTCGACCGTTGCCGGCAGGGCTCCGAGCCGTGCCAGGAGCCGCCCGGCGACCTGCGCCTCCAGCAGCGGTGCCGGAGCGACATGACGGCCGTGTTGTTCGGCGACCAGGGCCAGGTCGAGCAGGGACGCGCCGAACCCGCCGTGGTCCTCGGGCAGGGCCATCTCCACGCCACCGGTGGCGAGGAGCCGTCGCCACAGCTCGGCGTCGTGTCCCCACGGCTCGGCCGCCTGCACGACCGCGGGCGGCGCCAGAGCGTCGTACAGATCGGCAAAGGTGTCGATGAGCTGCTGCTGCTCCGCGCTGGGCCGCAGATCCACGGGCTCCTCACTTTCCGGACGGCACGATGGCACTCCGCTCGATGAACGAGGACGATGAGGTCATCGCCCATCCGGCACCCGGACCGGAACGCTCGCCCAGCCGGCCACGTTCGACATCGTGACGCGCTTCGACCTCGAACGGTCGACCTCGAACCGGGGCATGAAGTCGAGCAGCATGTCGAGCGCGATCCGGCTCTCCAGGCGGGCCAGCGCCGCACCGAGGCAGCTGTGGATGCCATAGCCGAAGCCCAGGTTGTGGCGCTCCAGGGCGTCCCGGCCGATGTCGAACACGTCCGCGTCGGCGTAGGCCCGCTCGTCACGGTTGGCGGCTCCCACGATGAGCAGCACCGCGCTGCCCGCGGGGATCCGCACGCCGTGCAGTTCGACGTCGCGCACGCAGTACCGGACGTTGTACTGCGAGGGCGCTTGGTGGCGGAGGATCTCCTCCGCGGCGGCGGGGATCTTGGTGCGATCGGCGCGCAGCGCGTCCCACTGGTCCGGGTGGTCGGCGAACGTGACGACCGCGTTGCCGATCAGTTTGGTCACCGTCTCGGCACCGGCACCGCCGAGCATCGTGGCGAAGCCGGCGATCTCCAGGTCGTCGAGTGCTGTCCGCTCACCGCCCTCTCGCATGATGTCCGCACGGATCAGGTCGCTGATCATGTCGTCCTGCGGCTCGGCACGGCGCTTCTTGATCAGGTCGTGGTAGAACGCGCCGGTCGCGACGAGGGCCTCCATGCCCTTCTGGGTCGTCCCGATCCTGCCGGGCTCACGCTCCAGGAAGACGTCGAGCCACAGCCGGATCTGCTGGCGGAACTCGGGCGGGACACCGAGCATGCTGGTGATGATCTCGACCGGGAAGAGCGCGGCGAAGTCCTGCACCACGTCGAAACCGGCGGGGTCGCACTGGCCGAGGAACCTCTTGATCTGCGCATGCGCCATGGGCTCGAGCGCGGAGATGGCGCGGGGGGTGAACACCCGGCTGACGAGCTGACGCATGCGTCTGTGCTCGGGCGGGTCCATCATGATCACCAGTGGTGGCGCGGGCTTGCCGGACTGCACCATCGCGAGATCGACACCGCGTGCCGAGGAGTACGTCTCGAAGTCCTTCAGCGCCGCGGAAACGTCCTCGTACCGGGTCAGCGCGTAGAAGTCGTACTTCTCGTTGTAGTAGACCGGCGCCTCGTCGCGCATCCACCTGTAGGTCGGATACGGGTCGACGAAGAAGGCCTCGGAGAACGGGTCGAACTCCACGCCGTCAGCCGCGGTCACGCGGCCTGGACCTTGAGCAGCCGCATCATGGTGCCGCCCATGATCTTGGCGGTGTCCTCCGGGGACAGGCCGGCGAGGCCGTCGGCGAAGGAGAGCGGGTCGGCCAGTCCCTCCGCGTGCGGCCAGTCCGAGCCGAACACGATGCGGTCGGCACCGACCAGGCCGACGAGAGCGGTGACGTCGTCCTCCCAGAAGGGGTTGACGTACACGCACCGCTTGAACGCCTGGACCGGGTCCTCGCTGAACTGGCCGGGCATCCTGCGGTAGACGGTCTCGAGGCTCTTGAAGAACCCCGGCAGCCAGTCGGCCCCGTTCTCGATCGACAGGATCCGCAGGTTCGGGTTGCGCGAGAGCGCCCCATGACAGGTCAGCGCCAGCATCGCGTCAATGATCGGACGCTTGCCCATCGCCGCGCTCCGGAACGCCGTGGGCCGGAACGGCAGGTACTCGCGGCCGGGCTCCCACCCGTTCAGCAGATCGGCGTACCCGCTGTCGGAGGCATGCATCGACACCGGGATGCCGGCCTCGACCGCCGCCTGCCAGAACGGATCGAACTCCGAGAACCCGAACGACCGGCTCCCCCGGTATCCCGGCACCGGAGCAGGCCGGACCAGCACGGTGCGCGCGCCCCGCTCCAGGCACCACCGAAGCTCCTCGAGTGCGCGCTCCACGATCGGGAGAGTGATCACCGGGGTGGCGAAGATCCGGCCCTTGTAGTCGAACGACCAGGTCTCGTACATCCACTCGTTCAACGCGTGGATCACGTCGTGGGTCAGGTCCGGATCGTCCTTCAGCCGTTCCTCGACCAGGCTGGCCAGCGTCGGGAACATCAGGGCGTAGTCCAGCCCCTGCTCGTTCATGACCTCGAGCCGCGGGCCCGGCTCCCGGAACGCCGGGATTGCCTTCATCGGCTCCCCCAGGAGCTCCCGGTAGGACTTGCCCTCCGGATTGCCCGAACGGAAGTACTCCTCCTGAGCCCCCGGCCGCGCCACCACCTCGAACGTCGGATTCGGGATGAAATCACTGATCACACCGCGCACCACGATCTTCGTCCGGCCGCGGATCTCGACATAGTCGATCGCGCCCTTCGCCCGCTCCGGCAGGAACTTGGTGAGCGCCTCCCGCGGCTCGTAGAAGTGGTTGTCGGCATCGAAGACCGGGAGCCCGAGGCTGCGTGACGGCATGTCTTCCCTCAACGTAGGCGTGGCTGCTGATGCGAAAACCCTGCGTACAGCTTTACGAGAATATGCTTACCGAGCAGGAGCAGCATCAAATTACCATCGGGCAGCACATAGCGATACCCATCGACCATCGCCGCTTATCGTCGTAATGACGATAAGCGGTTTCAGAGGAAGCATGAGGGCACGCCGGCGGCCGGTGCCGCCGTCAGATCACCGCCGGGTACGTCAGGGACGGCCGGGTGCGGGAGGCGGCCCTACGAGGCCGGACCGGCAGAACTCCCACATCTTGTCCGGGTCCGAGGCCCCACCGAAGCGAGGCCCGCCCAGGGCGCTCATCAGCGCCGCGCCGACGACCATCTCGACGACGACCGGCGTCAGCTTCCGCGGGGGGATGTCCGAACGCAGGATGCCCTCCTCGGCACCCCGCTCGATCAGCTCCCGGATCATCGTGCCCAACGGGGCGAACGCCCCGAAATATGCTCTGGGCTCCCGCTGCGCGATGCTCACGTGGTACGACGCGAGCGCGCGGTTCAGCCTGTTCCACGGATCGCTGCCGGTGGAGCCGTAGATCTTGTGCACCAGGACCTCCAGGCCGCCGAGCGCGTCCTTGCCCGCGATCTCCTCCCGCCACTGGGACACGGAGTCGGCGATCGTCTCCTCGAGGAGGGCGAGCAGGAGCTCGTCCTTGTTCGCGAAGTACTGGTAGAACGACCGCAGCGACGTGCGGGAACGCTGGACGAGCTCGTGGATGGTGAAGTCGGTGCGCCCGGTCTCCTGCAGCATCTGGGAAGCGGTCACGATGTACCGCCGGCTACGTGACATCGCCTTCGCGCGGGCGTCCCGGAGCGACCGCTCGAGCGCGCGGTCCCGCCACGACGTGTCGGCGTCCTCCCAGGCTTCGGCGGCCTCGCCGTCGGACCGCACCATGTGGCCTCCAGGACTCTGAACCTCTGACGATCCGACTCTGACGATCCGCGGTGACGACCTCACGGGCGCATGGTCACGCCGGCCGATGCCCCGCCGAAAAGCGCCATCTCGCGTCGATGGTACTCGGCTTCTCGAGGGTTACAGAATTCATACCTCTGGGAGTCGGCGCGGATTTACGATCACAGAACGACATAGCTGCTTCTCTGAGAGTCCCACTCCGGTTTACCGCAACATGAGAATCGAACTCTCCCTCGCCTGCGGGCGCCACCCGAGGCGGGCCGATCAGCCTGCGTGTTGCCGGGTCTCCACCACCAGCGTCTGCGCCGACTGCCCGAGGTGTCCCGCGGAGTCGTAGAGGGCGGCCATGCCGACGCCACATCCGCTGGGCTGCACCACCCCCGTGCTCACCAGCCCGATCCAGGGGCCGGCCGGCTCCCGGGAGACATGCAGGCTCAGCTCGGCGTTCATGAAACTCCACCGGTCGAACGGCAGGCTCACGTTCGTCGCGGTGGAGGCGTAGTCCGCCGCGGCCGCCACCCGCGCGATCCCGGGCGTCGCCTCACCGGCGATCACCGGCACCAGCAGGCCGATCCACAGCCCGGTGCACTTCTCGGCGAGATCCGGCGACGTCATCGACCGCACCGACACGGCGCCGCTGTCGAAGCCTTCCCAGCCGATGTACTCGCCGACACCGGGCCTGGGGCGGCTCAGATCCGGCACCGGCATGCCGGCGAACGGATCCGGGTGGCCGAGGACCCCCTCGGGCAGGTCGAGTTCGGTCCGGCGCACCGCCACGCACTGGGCCCGGGCGACCGGCACCTCCCCCGCGAGCAACGTCACGGTCTGCCGCACCACCCGCCGGCCGCCCTCGGCCGGTGCCGTGACCAGGACCATCGGAGTGTTGAGCACGGGCGCCAGCAGGTCGAAGGTCACCCGCACCACCGTCCGCCCCGGCACGTCGATCCCGCTCGCCAGCAAGCCCGCGACGGCGGCACCGTGCAGCGCATCCCGGCGCCACGGACCACGCGCGAGATCGGTCGGAACCACCAGGCCACCGTCGCGCTCGAACAGGCCGCCCCCGGACGTCACGATCCCACCCGCGATCCGTCCGCGACCCGCGGACGCACGGCGGCCGCGGCGACCCCGGGAGCGAGCCATCGCCGGAGGAAACCGCGAAGCTCCGCGGTGCCGCGCGCCGGATCGCCTGGATCGAGCAGGAACGACTGAACCACCCGCAGAGTCCATTCGATCAGCTCGTTCAGCTGATCGGGGCCGATCCCGGCGGCATCCCAGTCCACCGCCGTCTGCTCCAGCAGCCTCCGCCCGATGTCGCGCGCCGTCTCCGAGGTCACGCTCCGCAGCAGCGAATGCCCGCTCCCAGCGGCCAGCAACAACCGCAGGTACGGCTCCCGCGGCACCTGGTGCACCGTGTAGGCCACCGCCTCGACCAGTGCTTCGCCGGGATCGGTGATGGGACGCAGCCTCCGCGAAAGGCGCGACAGGAACGCCCTGGTCCCCTCCAGCGCCGCGGCGATCAGCAGCGCGTCCGTGCTCGGGAAGTACCGGTACACGGTCTGGCGACTGATCCCCAAAGCCGCGGCGACATGAGCGATGGAGGTCGCCCCGCCGTGCTCCTCGACGCACCGGTGCGTCGCGTTCTTGATCCTGAGGATCGCTTCCTCATCGCTGGCGGGCGGCGACCCACCCCATCCATGTGTGCGCACGCGCCCAACGTACCGGCCCCTTGACAGGACACCAAGCGAAATGTGTACTGCCAAGCAACCGGCACCGCCGGCCGGGACGCCACACCCGCCAGCCACGACGAGCCGAGAGCACCCGAACGTCGCACCGCCCCTGCCCGGCATCGGGAGACGGAGCAGACGACGGTGACCCGGTCGCGCCCACCGAGACGACAACCGAACGGACGTGACGGATGGACGAGGTGAAGCAACCGCAGACGGTTCCAGAGGGAGCCGCCCGCGTCGCGGACCTCTGCGACACCGACCTCTCGCTCGCCACGACGTATCAGGCCGGCCCGCCACACGCCGCGTTCGACGTCCTGCGTGCGGCGGCGCCGGTGGCCTGGCAGGACGAGCGGCCGGTCGAGCACCGGGCCAGCGCGGCCTCCAGCGGCCTGCCCGCCCCGCCGTCACCGGGCTTCTGGGCGGTCACCGGCCACGAGCTGGTGCACCAGGTCTCCCGGCAGCCGGGCGTCTTCTCCTCCTACCTGGGCGGAGTCCAGCTGTTCACGGCCGACGAGATCACGCTCGCCGGCCTGCGCCTGATGATGCTCTTCATGGACCCGCCGGAGCACTCCCGGCTACGGAAGATCATCTCCCCCGCGTTCTCGCCACGCGCGGTCAACGCCCTCCGCGAGAGCATCGCGACGCACGCCCGTGAGATCGCCGAGAGCCTCACCGGCGCCGGATCGGTGGACCTCGTCACGGCCGTCTCCAAGGAACTCCCGACCCGCGTGCTGGCGGAACTGCTCGGGATGCCCGAGCAGGACCGGCACCTCATCGTGAAGTGGTCCGACGCCCTGATCGGCTTCGAGGACGCCGAACTCGCCGGCGACCCGACGCAGGCGGTCGCGATGTTCGCGGAGCTCCTCGAGTACGGCAGGCAGGTCGCGGCGGACCGCCGCGCGAATCCCGCCGACGACATCATGTCGCACATCGCCAACACCGACCTCGACGGCGAACGGCTCACCGACGACGAATTCTGCATGTTCTGGCTTCTCCTCATCATCGCCGGCAACGAGACCACCCGGAACTCACTGTCCGGATCGGTCATCGCGCTTCAGGCACACGGGATGTGGGACGACCTCGCCCGCCACCCAGAACGCCTGTCCACGGGCACCGACGAGCTGATCCGTCATGTGTCCCCCGTGATGCAGTTCCGGCGTACGGCGACCAGGGACGTCGAACTCGGCGGCCAGCACATCCGGGCCGGCGACAAGGTCGTCCTGTGGTACACCGCCGCCAATCGCGACCCCGCGGTGTTCGACGACCCGCACGGCCTGGATCTCTCCCGTGACCCGAACCCGCACCTGGCGTTCGGCATCGGCCCGCACTTCTGTCTCGGCTCGCACCTCGCCAAGCTCGAGATGTCCACCATGCTCACCGAGCTGCTCACCCGATACCCGCGGCTCCGCCTCGACGGCCAGGCCAGGCACACCACGTCGAGCTTCATCGCCGGCGTGGAGTCCCTGCCGGTCACGCTGGGGTGACTCCGGTCGTGCTCGAGACCCCCCGTCACACCCGCTCCCGGGAGATGGCCTCCAGGCCGGCGACGTCGTGGGTGGGGGCCGATCGTCCACGAATACTGGTCGTCCTCCGAGGGAGCCGGCTTCACCTTCATCACCTCGGCCGAGTGACTCCAGCACCCGGGCTCGGTCGGACGGCCGCTGCCGGGCACCCTGCACATCCGCGACGCCGACGGGGCGGGAGCCGCCCCCCGGCGAAGCGGGCACGATCTGGGCAGAGGGCATCGCCGACTGGTGTGCCACCCGGCTGGCTCGTTACAAGTGCCCGCGCCGGGTTCGCCGACGCATTGCCGCGTTCGGACACCGGCAAGCTGTTCAAGCGAGAACTGCGCGACCGGCTTCTGCGGAACGCCCAGGGCTGACGGCGGTTCCGGTGCCGACGAGAGGAGAGCTCACGTCTCGGCCGTGGTCTGCGGACGGCCGGGAATGTGCTGCCCTGGCCGGAGGGGCACGACCGCGAAGGACAAGGTGGCGACCGCGGCCAGAACGTCCCGCCCCTCGTCACGCACCTCCACCTGCATCACGATGAGCGACCTCCCGCGCCGCAGCACCCGCGCCGTCGCGTGCGCCGGGCCGACCGTGACCGCGGAGAGGAACTTGATGTTCATGTCCGCCGTGGCGGCGCTGTCACCGTCGGCCAGCGCCTGGCCCGCCGCACGGCCGGCGACGACGTCGACGAGGGTCGCGATCAGGCCGCCCTGCAGGCCACCGCGCACATTCGTCACCCGGGGAGTGACCGGGAGGATCATCGCGAGGTCGGCGCCCTCCGGTGTGTCGACGTCACGCATGGCGAGATGGCCGAGTACGTGGTTGGCATGGTCGACGACGACCTCCGTACCCGCGTGCTCGTCACCTGGCCGTCCGTTGGCTGCGGCTCTCATGGGGACCTCCCGCTCGTCGTTCCCGGAGGGTCGCACCGGAAATCATCTTCTCAAATTAACAGAACTTCAGTCTCCTTCGTCGGCCTACCAGCTCCGGCCACCGCCCGCGCGGCCGATGGCGGCCTGCTCGTGGAACGTCCTGCCGATCCAGGTCATCACGCTCACCGGATCGCTCGCGTCCAGATCGTCGGCCGCCATGACCGGCCGGAGCGTCTCGGTGAAGCTCGCCGTCACGATGGTGCTCCCCGACGAGGTCGCATCCCTGACCGGCTACCTCGTCTCCCGCCGCAACGGATACGTGACCGGCGCCACCGTCAACGTGGACGGTGGCACGGACTTCCTCTAGCGTCCTGCCGTGGCACGCCGGGAGCCGCGCAAGCGCCGCCGGACCGCCGGCGATCCGTCTCGGGCTACGTGCCGTCCGGTCCGCTCGGTCCGCCCTGCCTGTGGTGTCCGGCGAACCAGAGGACGGCGTCCCTGACGCTCTCCTCCAGTGGTCGAGGACGCCACCCGAGCTCCTCGCGCGCCCGCGTCGCGTCCAGCGGACCGAAGATCTTGGCCAGTGTGATCGAGTCCGGGCAGAGCCGCTGGTCGCGGAGTCCCCGGGCACGGCACAGCAGATGGTTGACCTGGGCCGCCAGCTGAGCCGTCCACGGCGGCAGCGACCGGGGCGGCCGCTCGCCTAGGACCCGCGCGGCCAGGGCGTGCAGCTCGACCTGGGTCGCGTGACCGCCGGCCACGATGTACCGGGTGCCGATCTCGCCCTTCTCCTCGGCGAGCAGCAGTGCCTCCGCGGCGTCACGGACGTCCACCCAGGGCACCCCCGCCTTGAGGACGAACGGCAGCCGGCCCCGCGCCGCCTGCCACAACAGCTCGCCGTGCGGCGTCGGCTGCCGGTCGTCCGGCCCATAGGTGTTGGCCACGCACAGGGCGACGCCCGGCAGGCCCCGGTCCCGGCAGTAGCCGAAGAGCTTTGCCTCACCGTCGGCCCTGGAGCGCAGGTAGTGGGGCGCGCGCTCGTACCAGTTGAAGGCATCGTCCTCGGTCACCGGCCGCCGCGCGTTGAGCCCGATCGTCCCCACCGTGCTGGTGTAGACGAAGCGGGAGACGTTCGCCTCCAGCGCCGCCTCGGCGGAGTTGACCAGGCCGTCCACGTTCGTGCGGTAGAGCGGCGCGGGATCCGTCAGCCACGCGCGAGTGTCGACCGCGCAGTGGAAGACCGTCCCGCAACCCGGTACGGCCTCGCGCAGTGACGCGGGATCGGCCAGATCGCCGGCTCTCTTGTCGTACCGCAGGCCGTCCAGCCCGGAAAGATCACTGGTGGGCCGCGCCAGGATCCGGATCTCACGGCCTCGCGCGGCCAGCGCCCGGACGACGTGACCGCCCAGGAAACCGCTGGCGCCGATGACCAGCGCGGGCCTGTCCTCGTCGGCCATCCCGGCTCCCTCCAGAGGTCGTGTGACTCTTGCATGAAAAGAGGGCGCCGGCGAGCGGGAGTGCAACGGCGCCCGCCGCGCCGCCTTCACCCGGCGACGGCGAGCGGCCGCACCCGCCGCTAACTCATCGCCCAGATGGCCTTGTCCTCGCTGTTCATGGCCGCAGGCGCGTAGATCGGGGTGCGGCGCCTGCTCTGTCGCATGTGGGCGATGTGCGTGGGTGAACCGCCGGAGATCACTGCGAGGGCCTCGTCGACATCGGCCACCTTGACCTCTGCCACCTGGGCCTCTGCCACCTTGACCTCGGCCTCCGCCGCCCTCTGCGACTCCGGCAGTGCCGGCGCCGGGGTCGCCGCGCGCATCCGGACCTGGGCGCCGGCCAGGTCGAGCAGGTCGATCGCCTTCCCCGGCAGCGGCCGGTCCGGCAGGTGCCGGTCGGCGAGTTCCGCGACCGTGACAAGCACCTCGTCGGGTATCGAGATGCGGTGGTGCGCCTCGTAGCGGTCACGCAGCCCGTCGAGGATCTCGACGGTCTGTGCGACCGTCGGCTCGGTCACCTGGATGAGCTGGAACCGGCGCTCGAGGGCCGCGTCCCGCTCCTGGTAGCGCTGGTACTCCGCGGGTGTGGCGGTGGCGATGACCCGCAGTTCCCGCTGGGCCAGCATCATTTTCAGGACCGATGCGGCATCGAAGGTGCGCTCCGCGGTTCCGGCCCCGGTCAGCGTATGGATCTCATCGATGAACAGGACGACGTCGTCGCGAGCACCGACGGCCGCCCGGAAGCCGTTCAGCCGCTCTTCGAAGTCGGTCCAGTGCCGCGAGCCGGCCACGAGCGCGGCCAGGTCGAGGGCGTAGAGCTCGATGCGGCTGAGGGATTCGGGCACCTCGCCCCTGACAATGTGCTGGGCCAGCCCCTCGGCCAGGACGGTCTTGCCCACGCCGGGCTCGCCCACCAGCATCGCGCTGTTCCTGGTCCTGAGCATCAGCGCCTGGGTGATCTGTGCGATCTCCGTGCTGCGCCCGACCACGGGATCGAGCCTGCCCTCCCGGGCCTCGGCGGTGAGACACCTGCCGAAGGTGTCGAGCACGGAGAACATGGCGGGGGCGGCCTCGGGCGACTCCCCGACCGCGGGCGACTCCCCAACGGCCGGCGACTCCCCAACGGCGGGCTGTTCCCCGGCGGCCGGCTGCTCCACGCCCTGGTAGCCGTGCAGCAGGACGACGACCTGCTGACGGACCCTGTTCAGGTCGGCGCCCAGCTTGACCAGCACCTGGGCGGCGACGCCCTCACCCTCACGGATCAGGCCGAGCAGTATGTGCTCGGTGCCGATGTAGTTGTGGCCGAGTTGCAGCGCCTCGCGGAGCGAGAGCTCCAGCACCTTCTTGGACCGCGGTGTGAACGGGATGTGACCGGACGGCGTCTGCTGCCCCTGCCCGATGATCTCCTCGACCTGCTGACGCACGGCCTCGAGGCTGATCTCCAGGCGCTCCATGGCCTTGGCGGCGACGCCCTCGCCCTCGTGTATCAAGCCCAGGAGGATGTGCTCGGTGCCGATGTAGTTGTGGTTGAGCATCCGGGCCTCTTCCTGGGCCAGGACGACGACCCGCCGCGCGCGGTCGGTGAACCTCTCAAACATCGGTGCCTCCGGGCGGCTCGTCGAGCAGGGCGGCCAGGTCATCCCGGGCACGCCGGGTGTGCGGATGGTCGGCGCCGAGGACGCGTTCGCGTACCGCGATCAGCTCACGCAACAGCGCGACCGCCTCGTCCCGCTCACCGGCCATGGTGAGATTGCGGGCCAGCATGTGGGCCGTACGCAGGGTGTGCGGGTCCTCGGGGCCGAGAACGCGCCTACGGTCGGGCAGCAGTATCCGCAGGATGCCTATGGCCTCGTCGCGGTAGCCGGCCTCTCCCAGGTTGACTGCCAGGAACTGCCGCGTACGAAGCATGTCCTCCGTATCGGCGGGTTCCTTCTGCGACCGTTCGGCCAGGAGTTCCCGGAGCATCGCGGCACCCTCCAGCGGGGCCCCCGAGCCGCCTATCCCGTGTGCCAGGGACTGCCGCGTACGTAGCGTGTCGGCATGGTCCGGCCCGAGGACCCGGACCTGCTCCGCGAGGATCACCCGGAGAAGTTCGACGGCCTCGGTCCAGTCGCCGCTCTCACCGCGTGCCACCGCCGCGGCATGACGTTCCCGCAGGAGCGGCGCCGCGGTCGCCGCGAACGCCCGGTTGCGGGCGAGCGCCAGCAGATCCGCGTTACGGGTCCCGCGCTTCTGCGGCTCGGAGAGCCCCTCGGCCTTCATCGTCATCGACAGCTGCCGGTACAGGTCGTCGATCGTGAGCAGTTCGGGCCCGTCACCGACGCCCTCGCGCAGCAGCCGGAGCAACCTCCCGGTGAACGCCGTGTGCTCCTCGTCGGGCAGGATCAGCGCAACCTGGTCTCGCTGCGCCGAGGCGAGCACGTAGGTGCCGTCGATCTCCATCTGACCGACCACCGCGGAGACGGGATCCGCCATCGTGTCGGTGACGACCCGGCCGGAGAAACAACAGTCCAAGATAATGACCTTGGTCTGGGCCGGACTGTCCAGCACCGCGCCGCGCAGCTTGTCGTACTCGAGTGAGTTGAACTCCGGATCAGCCCACTCGCTGTCCGGCAACGCGAGATACAGATCGTGCCGCTTGCCGCCGACCAGGCCGTGCCCGGTGTAGAACACCAGCAGAAGGTCCTCGGCCTGTCTGGCCGCCGACCGCACTTCCCGGCCGATCAGACCGATGTTGCTCACATCCGTCAGAACCGTGCAGTGCTCCGGTGGAACCATGCCGTACGCCGGGTCGGTAAGAGCCGCGGCGAGATCCTGAACGGTCCTGGTGACGACCGGCAGGTCCGGCAAATTCTCATCGGTGTACGTACTCGCGCCGATCAGCACCAGGCGGGAACGCTGCGGTTCCGGGAAATGGGCGCTACTCATCGGCATCGCTGTGCTGCAGCACCTCGCGTAGCAGCGTCTCGATCCGCGCACCGTCCACCCGATCAGCGTCGATCTCGATGACCCTGCCGGCTTCGCCCTTTACCCGGATGCGCACCTGCGACCGGCGCGGCTGCGTCAACCACGTACTCAGCGACTTGCCCAGCACCGTCAGCGCACCGCCCGATCCGACCGCCACCACCAGCACGTCCAGCGCCGCACCGAGCTCACCTGGCCGGGGAGCCGCACCCTCACCCCTGACCCGGCCCGCGAGTTCCGGCTCGCCCCGAAGCCAATCGCCCAGGGACTCGACATCAGCCCCCGGGGCCCCACCCACCAGCGAAATACGAAACTCCACGCCTCCCCCTTTGCCAACACCCCGACCCGATCCCAAGTCTGAGCCCAAAGAGGATAAAAGCGAAAGGTGTCTCGCCAAACCGCGCACACCCTGACGCATCGCCGTTACCGATGGGGGCAGCACCGTCGCGCCATCGAGTTTCGGCCGAAATCAATCAGCCTGCCGCATGGCCGATAATCCCGGATCGCATCGGATGGAACGCCATTAGTTCAACTGGTCCAACTGGCTCAACGATGGGCCGCCACTTCCTGGACAGAAGATCCACCTCGTGGATCCGGTCGGGTCGCGTCACGACCTTCACGGGAGGGGAACAGGAAATGGACCCGATCGGATCGCCGGCGAGCGGCGTCCGGTGCCGACGCCGGCGGCAGGTGTCACCGGGGACGACGAGAGACATGTCGACGGCCCTCATGTGATCGCGGGCGCTACATGAGATCGCGACGGCCACCGCGATGCTCGGGGTGCTCGGGGTGCTCGGGGTACTCGGGTGCGGCCGGTGTCGCATCCGCCTCGGCCGCCACACCCAGAGATCGAGTCCAGGGCGCGCCTGCGCCTCGAGCTGCCCGGACGAGCCTCCTAGCCGACAACCAGAATCGGCTTGACAAATAGATTTGTCGGTGAGAACGTATGGGCATGTTCGAAGTCGCAATGACCGAAGGCTCGCCGGACCGGCTCTCAGCCCGCTGGCTGCTCGCCCTGGCCGCCCGGCTGGTCCGTGACGTGGCGGCGCTCGTCACCGGCGCCGACCAGGCCGGCAAGCGGGTCGCCACGTTCGCGATCGACGGTCACGTGCGGTTCGCCTCGGCCGCCGACCGCGCCGCCTTCACTCGCGAACTCGCTGCCGCGGTCACCGCCCTGATGACCGAGTACCACGACCGGACGGCCCCGCAAGGACGCGACCACCACGTGGTCATCGCCGTCCACCCCACCGTCCACCCCACGACCGGCCGGACACCGACGGCCGACACCCACACCCACACCGACAAGGAGCTCTGACATGACCACCACCGCCGCTGCCCCCACCACCGCTGCGCAGACCGCCACGGCCGCCGCCGCCCCGCAGACCACCCGCACCGCCCGCACCCGGCGTGTCCGAGGCCTCGCCGTCGCCACCGCCACCGTCTCCGCCAGCGTGCTCTACCTCGCCGCCAAAGCAGCCGGCACCGACTTCACCCTCACCGACCCCGGCAAGACCCAGCCCCACCCCCTCATCCTCCCCGAGATCACCATCTTCGCCCTCGTCTTCGCCCTCCTCGGCTGGGGCACCCTCGCCCTGCTCGAACGCCTCACCCACCACGCCCACACCATCTGGACCACCCTGGCCACCACCGTCCTGCTGCTGTCCTTCGCCCCCATCGGCATCGAACACGCCACCACCGACACCAAGATCATGCTCACCCTCATCCACCTCACCGTCGCCACCGCCCTCATCCCCATGCTCCGCACCCGCCGCCACACCACCACCAGCTGACAACCACGACACACCCCGCACCACAACCCAACAACCCACCCCACCAACACCCACCCGACCAACCCACCCGAGCAACCCCCAACCACCAACACCACACCCCAGGAGCCAGACCCATGCGCATCGTGATCATCGAATTCATCAGCCTGGACGGCGTCGTACAAGCCCCCGGCGGACCCGACGAAGACACCCACGGCGGCTTCACCCACGGCGGCTGGTCCACCCAATTCTTCGACCCCGACACCGTCGGCGCCGCCTTCACCGAAACACTCACCAAAGCCGACGCCCTGCTCTACGGCCGCCGCACCTGGCAGAACATGGCCGCCGCCTGGCCCGAACGAGCCGGCGACCCCTTCGCCGACCAAATGAACGCCATCCCCAAATACGTCGTCTCCAGCACCCTCAACGACAACGACCTCACCTGGAACAACACCACCCGCATCCCCGGCGACCAAGCCACCACCCGCATCCAGGAACTCCACCAACGCAACGGCGGCGACCTCGTCGTCATGGGCAGCCCCACCCTCGCCCGCACCCTGCTCAGCCACGGACTCGCCGACGAACTCCGCCTCATGATCGAACCCATCATCCTCGGCGGCGGCAAAAGCATCTTCCCCAACGACGGAACCTCCACCACCCTCGAACTCATCTCCACCACCACCAGCACCACCGGCGTCCAGGTCAACACCTACCGACCCACCACCAAGCCCTAACCCACACCAGCACCACCACCGCGGTACCCCCACCAACAGGGGGTACCGCGGTTTCGTCGTACACGACGAGGAGCTCCGCCGGCCTCAACTGCGGGACGTTCCCCCGCATGCCCGATGGCCGCCGCCCGACCCGGCCCTATCCGAGCCGGGGAACGACCGTGGCGGCCAGACGCTCGGCCTGTTCGGCCTGATCGAACATCGGGGTGAAAAGGATCAGTTCGGCGCCGGCCTCGGCGACCTTGCGCAGCTCGCGGACGCAGTCGTCCGGCGTGCCCGCGACCGCGGCGGCCTCGATGTCCTCCGACCGGCGTCCGTAGAGCCGCTCCAGCTCGGTGTTGATCCGTGTGCGCGCCCGCCCGGCGTTGTCGTCCACCGCGATGTAGACGCGCTTCGCGATGGGGAAGTCCTCCGGTGGCCGCCCCGATTCGGCGAGCGCCTCTCGTACGATCCGGACCTGGTCGGCGAACTTCGCGGTGGGGGACGAGCCGGCGCCGAAGAAGCCGTTGCCGAGCCGTACGGCCCGTAGCAGCGCGCTCCGGGCGGCACCGCCGAACCAGATCGGCGGGTAGGGCTTCTGGTACGGCTTGGGCTCCATCGCCGCATCCTCGAGCTGCCAGAACTCCCCGTCGAAGGTGACGCGGGACTCGGTCCACAGCGCCTTCATCAGCGCGAGTCCCTCGGTGAACCGCGCGACGTACCGGTCAGGATCAACGCCGAAGGCGGCGAACGGCCGCCTCCTGCCACCGGTGCCCACGCCGACCTCGATCCGCCCGTGACTCAGCTGGTCCAGCGAGCTCAGGCTCTTCGCCAGGTGCACCGGGCTGTGCAGGGTGGACACGAACACCACGCACCCGAGCCGCAGCCGCTCCGTGCACGCGGCCGCGTAGGTCATCGTCTCGACCGGCCCGAGCTGCGGATGCGATCCCAGCACCTGTTCCTGGGTCCACGCGCTGTCGAAGCCGAGTTCCTCGGCCCGCGTGAGATAGGTGCGGAACCCGGCCGGATCGAACGCGCCGTCGGCGTAGAACTGAGGGATCGAGATCGCGAACCTCATACACCGCATCGTATGCGCGTACGCGACACCGGGAGTCTCCGCTGCGGTACGGGCCCGGAAGCGGTACGTCCAGACGGCAACTGCCAGGTGGCGGCGGCACCACCTGTCAAAACTTTGCCTTAACCAGGGACGTTATGCGCGATTCATTGACTTGTAGAAGGTGAACACCTCACATTCGGGGGACAGAGGTTGAACTGGAACCGATCAACGATTCGAGCTCGGAGAACATCGGAACACGGCGCTGTCGCGGCACTGGTGTGCATCGGGGTCAGTGCGCTCGCCCTCCTGTTCGCGGGCAGCCATGAGGCCGACGCGGCCCAGGCCCGGGCCACCAGGGCCTGGAATCGCGTGGTTCCCCTCATCACCCAGGGCCCGCTCCCGTCCGTACTGCCGGGCGGCAAGGACGACGTGATCCAGGTCCTGGACGCACACGGCCGGCCGGCCGCGGCGACCCGGCAGCTCGCAGGCAAGCCGCCGATCGCCACCTTCCGGTCGACCAGCGGAGATGTGCGCGCCGCACGGGCACTGTGCCCTCCGGCCGGGCTGAAGGGCTGCATGACCGTCGTCTCGTACAAGGTCTACCAGCCGGACGGCATCTGGATGCTGTACGTGGCGGTTCCGGTGGTCCCCTGGTACGGGAGCACCCCACTGCTGTTCCTGGCGATCGGGGTGTCCCTCCTGGTGACCACGATGATGGCCGCCGGGACCTTCCGTGCGGTCAGCAAGGACCTCGCTCCGGTGAACGCCATCCGGAGGGAGCTGGCGGAGATCACCGCGACCGGACTGCACCGGCGGGTACCGGTGCCGGGCAAGAACCAGGACGAGATCAGACTGCTGGCCGAGACGGTGAACTCCACCCTGGACCGCCTCGAGGGCGCCTACCGGCAGCTGCGGCGTTTCACCTCCGACGCCTCCCACGACCTGCGCAGTCCGATCACCGCCATGCGGCTCCAGGTGGAGGAGGCGCTCATGCATCCGGACGAGACCGACTGGCCGCGGACGGCGACCGCGGGGCTGGCCGAGATCGAACGGCTTCAGGCGATCGTGACCGACCTGCTGACCCTGGCCCGCCTCGACGCCCGTGCCCCGATCACCCGCGATCGGACCGATCTGGCCCGGCTGGTGGGTGACGAACTGGACCGCCGCACCTACCGGATGGAGATCGTCAGGGACCTGCGGCAGGACGTCCTCATCGACTGTGACCGGCTGCGGATCTCCCGGGTACTGGTCAACCTGCTCGACAACGCCGACCGCCACGCCACCTCGAAGATCACCGTCATCGTCCGGCCCGACGGCCCCACGGCCGTGCTGGAGATCATCGACGACGGCGCCGGCATCGCCCCCGAACAACGCGAGATGGTCTTCGAGCGATTCACTCGGCTCGACGCCTCCCGCCACCGCGACGCCGGCGGCACCGGACTGGGCCTGGCGATCGCACGCGAGATCACCGAAGCCCACGAGGGCACCCTGACCATCCAGGACAGCGAACGCGGAGCACGCTTCGTCCTGCGTCTCCCCCGGCTGCGTATGCCCCTCCCGGCCGCTGACCCCGGTGACGCGCTGAGGCGGGATCGACTCGGGATGACACCGGCCTCCCCCGCGGCCGGGGACGGTGCGGAGGTCAGCCGCGGCGCTGGGCGTCTTCGAGGTGACGCAGGACGGCGGTGACCCGCCGGTCCGCCCGGTCGGTGGGGGCCAGGTCGAGCTTGGCGAAGATGCTGCGGATGTGCTTGTGGACGGCCCCTTCGGTGACGAAGAGCCTCTCGGCGATGGCGGTGTTGCCCAGCCCCTCGGCCATCAGGGCGAGCACGTCCCGTTCGCGGGGGCTCAGCCGCTCCAGGGCGGCGTCCGGGCGGGTCCGGGTGAGCAGTTGCGCGACGACCTCGGGGTCGATGGCCGTACCTCCGCCGGCCACGCGGTGCAGTGCGTCGAGGAACTGCTCGACGCGGCCGACCCGCTCCTTGAGCAGGTATCCGAGCCGGATGGCACCGCCGGCGAGCAGCTCGGTGGCGAAGGCCTGCTCGACGTAGGCGGACAGCACGAGCACGGCCAGGCCGGGCCGGCGGCGCCGGGCCTCGACGGCCGCCTTGATCCCCTCGTCGGTGTGGGTCGGCGGCATCCGCACGTCGACGATGGCGACATCCGGTTCGTGCGTCTCGACGGCCTTCAGGAAGGTCTCGGGACCATCGGTGGTGGCCACCACGTCCAAGGACTCCGCGCGCAGCAGCAGCGCGAGTCCTTCGCGCAGGAGCGGGTCGTCCTCGGCGATCACGATCCGCATGGCAGCTCCACCTGGAGAGTCGTCGGCCCACCGGGTGGGCTGGTCATGGTGAGTTGGCCGTCGTGGGCCTCGATCCGGCGGCGGATGCCGGTCAGCCCGGAGCCGCCGTGTTCGTCCGCGCCGCCCTTGCCGTCGTCCTCGACGAGCACGAACAGCCGGCCGCCTTGGCGGCGGACGGTGACGGTGGCGTGACCGGCCCCGCTGTGCCGGGAGATGTTGGTGAGTGCCTCGGCGACCAGGAAGTAGGTGGTGGCCTCGACCGAGGCGGCGCACCGGCCGGGTACCTCGACGTCGACCTGGCACGGCACTGCGCAGTCCGCCGCGAGCCCGACGAGCGCGCCGGCGAGTCCCCGGTCGGCCAGGACGGGCGGCAGGATGCCGCGCACGACCGTACGGAGCTCGGCGAGTGCCTGCTCGGCGGCGTCCTGGGCGCGTTCGAGCATGGCCTCGGCGCTGGAGGGGTCCCGGGCCAGCGCCCGGCGGGTGACGCCCAGCAGCACGGTGACGGCGACCAGCCGGTTCTGGGTGCCGTCGTGCAGCGAGCGCTCGATGCGGCGCAGCTCGGTGGCATGGGCGTCCAGCGCCGCCGCGCGGGTGGCGGACAGTTGCGCGACGCGCAGGGACAGGTCGGTGTCGGCGGTGGGCGCCAGGAGCCGCCGTCCCGGCCACGCTTGCAGCCGGGCGATGCCGGGCCCGAAGAGCAGGAAGCACACACCGAGGCCCACGCCCAGGATGGCGACCCCCGACGCACTGGCGGAGTCGTGCACGGTCCAGAAGACCAGGTTCGGAGAGACGCTGTCCGGGCCCAGCATCCGCCACCACAGCGGGAACGTGACGTCCTGTATGGCGTTGAGCGGCAGGGTCAGCCCGGCCATGCTGACGAACAGGCCCAGCGTCCCGTGCACGAGCACCCAGTACAGTTCCCGCCGGACGGCCGGATCGGCGAGGGCGGCGCGTGCGTGGGCCGGCGCGGGGCCCGCGCCGATGATCTCCGGCCCCCATCGGGACAGCCGCGCGCGCTCCCGTTCGGCGGCGGCGCGGACCACGCGGGGCACGGTGGGCACCAGGAACAGGCCCACCCCGATGACGCACGTGACCGCGGTCAGGATCAGCCACACCAGGGCGGCGAACGCCAGCAGCGCGGTACCCAGGCCGCCGACGAGGTGTTCGAGCGCGTTGAGGACGGCACGGGCGCGGGCGATGGCGTTCCATCGGCCGGCCCGTTCGCGGGCGGCCGATTCAGGCTCGATGACCGGCATGTGCACCTCCCAGACCAGAGACCGTAGGACATCTGGTTGATCTCCGTCAGAGGTCCGGCAAAGGAGTACAGCCTGCTGTACCAAGGCCGGCCAGTTGGCTGGATCGTCCGGCCGGGTCGCGGTTCCTAGCGTTGTGCCGTGTCAACGGAGGCATCGACGAAGGAGCGCACGTGATGGACCCCTACCGGATTTCCGAGGCGCCCCAGGCCTCTCCCCCAGCAGCGGACGCGAGTGCCCAGGGCGGGATCGTACGTCCGGTGCTGTGGCTGGTGCTGGTGGTCAGCACGGCAGCCAACGCGGTGGCCTCGACCACCGGCATCAACATGTTCGTGGGGATCGGGTCCGGGCTGGTCGCCCTGGCCAGCGCCATCGCCCTGAGCGTCCACCACTACCAGCACCGGCGCCGATGAGCACCGCGATCGACCACGGGCACCGGCAGCCGACCGGGCTGGTGCCGGCCGTGGCCCTGGAGCATGTCACCAAGACCTATCCGGGCGGCGTCCGGGCGCTCGACGACGTGTCCCTCACCGTGCGGCCCGGCACGTTCGTCGCGGTGATGGGGCCGTCGGGGTCGGGCAAGAGCACGCTGATGCACTGCGCCGCCGGACTGGACACGCCGACCGCCGGCACCGTCTCCATCGGCGGCATCGGGATCGGCGGGCTGAACGAGACCCGCCGGACCGTGCTGCGCCGGGAACGCGTCGGCTTCGTGTTCCAGTCCTACAACCTCGTGCCGTCGCTCAGCGTCGCGGACAACATCACGCTGCCGCTGCGGCTGGCGGGCAGGGCACCGGACCAGGACTGGCTGCGGACCCTGATCGAGCGGGTCGGGCTGGCCGGCCGGCTGGCACACCGCCCCGCCGAGCTGTCCGGCGGCCAGCAGCAACGGGCCGCCATCGCCAGGGCGCTCGTGACGAAGCCCGCGGTCGTGTTCGGTGACGAACCCACCGGCGCGCTGGATCTGCGTACCGCCCGCGAGGTGCTCGATCTGCTCCGCGACCTGGTCGACGGCCTCGGTCAGACCGTCGTGATGGTCACCCACGATCCGGCTGCCGCCGCGCGGGCGGACCTGGCACTGGTCATGGCCGACGGACGGGTCGTCGACGCGCTGAAAGCGCCCACCGCGGCCGAGCTGGCCCACCGCATCACCACGCTGGAAACGGAGTAAGCGATGCTGTACCTGGCTCTGCGCATGGCCCGTCATCGGATCGCCGCGCTGCTGGCCATCGCCTGCGCCACCCTCGGGGGCGCCGCGTTCGTCACCGGCATCGGCGTGCTGGCCGAGTCCGGGGTGCGCTCGCACGCACCGGTCGGCCGGCTCGCCCAGGCCGACGTGGTCGTCTCGGCCGGCCAGACGTTCGCGCCGGACGGGGACATGCCGATCGCGCTGCCGGAACGCGCGCGCGTACCGGGCGACCTGGCCGACCGGCTGGCGCGGCTGCCCGGCGTCACCGCGGCGACCGCCGACCTGAGCTTTCCCGCCGCCGTCGCCGACGGGCGCGGCGGGGTCGTACCGGTCAGGGATCCACGGGCCGGCGGGCACGGCTGGGCCTCGACCGCGCTGCTGGACCACCCGCGCGTGGCCGGCTCGGCACCGGCCGGTCCACGCGAGGTCGCCCTGGACGACGACACCGCGGCCGCCGCCGGCGTGGCACCGGGCAGCCAGGTGTCGGTGATCGCCGCCGGCCACCGTGCCACGTACCGCGTCTCGGCCGTGGTCACCACCGCCGGAGACGGGGTCTTCTTCGCCGACCCCACGGCGATGCGGCTGGCCGGCCGCGGGCAGGGGGCCCGGAGGGGCACCGTCGACCTGGTCGCGTTGCGTACCGCATGGCGCGCCCGTGCCTCGGTCGCCGCGGCGGCCCGCGATCTCACTCGGGACGACGGGCTGATCGTGTCCACCGGACCGGCCCGGGGCGACGTCGAGTCCCCCGACGCGATGGCCGCCCGGAGCGTCCTGCCGCTGCTCGCGAGCTCACTGGCCGGGGTCACCCTGCTGGTCGTCGGGTTCATCGTCGGCGGCGCGCTGGCCGTGTCCATCGGAGCGCAGCGACGGGACCTCGCCCTCATGCGGGCCGTCGGGGCGACCCCGCGGCAGGTCCGCCGGCTCGCCGCCGCCCAGGCCACCCTCGTCACGCTCGCCGCGCTGGTGCCCGGTATCCCCCTCGGCTACCTGCTGGCGGAACGGTTCCGGCTGCTGCTGGTGTCGGCCGGGATGCTCCCGTCCGAACTGCCGCTGAGCTTCAGCCCCCTCCCCGCGGTCGCCGCGGCGCTCCTGCTGGTCGCCGTCGTACGGGTGTCGGCCCGGTGCGCGGCCTGGCGTACCTCCCGGCGGCCGGCCACCGAAGCGGTCGCCGAGTCGCACAGCGAACCCCGCACTCCCTCGAAGCGCCGGGTCTTCGCCGGCGTGCTGCTGCTGGTCGGGGCGAACACCGTCTCGGTCGCGCCGCTGCTGGCACGGTCACAGGCCGGGGCGGCGGTGACCGCCCTCGCCGGCATCCTGGCGACGATCGGCCTCGCACTGCTCGGCCCGGCGCTGGTCAGCGGGATCAGCCGTACGCTGGCGCGGAGGCTGCCCGGGGGCGCCTCGGCGGCGACCTGGCTGGCCGTGGCCAACAGCCGCGGGTACGCCCTGCGCGTCGCCGGCGCCGTCACGACCCTCGCCATGGCCGTGGTCTTCACCCTCACCTACGCCCTGACCCAGACCACCGTGCTCGAGGCCACCTCCGGCGACGTCCGCGCCGGTACCCGGGCGCAGCTCACCATGAGCGCCCCCGGCCTCGGCGGCCTGCCCGATGACCTGACGGCCGCCGTACGGGCCACGCCCGGAGTGCGGGCCGCGGCCCCGGTCACCGCCACCACGGTCCTGTGGCCCAATCCGGCGGCGGGAGAGACCGACTCCGGGTCCGCGCTGATCCTGACCCCGGCCGCGCCGGCCGTCCTCGACCTCGATGTGCGGGCCGGCAGCCTGGCAGATCTCAGCGGCGACACCATCGCGGTCGACGCCGGTACGGCCAGGTCACGAAGGGCGTCGGTGGGCAGCCGGCTGAGCCTGGTCCTCGGCGACGGTGCCCGCGTCGACGCCCGCGTGGTCGCGGTCTACGCCCGGGGCCTCGGTTTCGGTTCCGTGGCGCTCTCCCACGACCTCGCCGCCGACCACACCACCACCGGACTCGACCAGAGCCTCCTGATCCGTACCGACGGCACGGACACGGCTCGGCGCGGCCTCGCCGCGCTCGCCGCGTCCCGTCCGGGGCTGGCCGTCTCCGTGAACGACACCGGGTCCGCGCCGGGAGACGGCAGCGCCGTACCGCCGGAATTGTGGATCAACATCGCCGTGCTCGCGGTGCTGCTCGGCTACCTGCTCCTCGGCATCGCCAACAAGCTCATCGCGACCACCGTCCAGCGCCGCCACGAACTCGCCGCGCTCCAGCTGATCGGCGCCACCCCGGGCCAGATCCGGTCGATGATGCGCCGGGAGGCGGCACTGATCTGCGCCGTCGCGCTCGGCACCGGCCTCCTGGTGTCCGTCGTGCCGCTCGCCTTCCTCGGGATCGGCTTTCTGCACCGCCCCTGGCCGGCCGGGCCGCTCTGGCTGCTGCCCACCGTCGCCGTCGTGGTGGCCGGAATCGCCTTTCTCACCGTCGAGCTGCCCACCCGCCGGGCGCTGCGTACCCCACCGGCTCAGGCCCTCACCCGTGGCTGACGGCGGTTGGGCGCATCTGCCAGCGATCTGCTGCCCGCGAGCCATGGCCCGCAGGCAGATTGGCGCAAAAAGCCGAAGGCACACGCTTTGCCGTGACGCGGTGATCGCTAGGTTGCTCCCATGTACGTCCGCAAGATCCGGCCAAGAGCTCGCTGGTCATCGCCGGCAGAGGACGTCGTTTCGGCGCCTTCCTCATCGACGGGCTGATCCTCGGTGTGATCCAGCAGGTGCTGTCGGCGATGTACGACCCTCCAGACAGACCTTGCACGACAAGATCGCGGAAACCGTCGTCGTGAGCGGGCCGGGGAACACCGGCTCGGCTCACCCGAGCGGGTGAGTCGGCGACCCGACCTGCGGGCCACGGCCGGAAGGAAGATCGATCAGGCGGGGGAGGCCGCCGGACAGGGCTGTCTGCGAACTTCGAGGGGCGGGCGACAGCGTCCGCACAGAGTCCCCGAGGAGACCAGATGGCACCCCGTACCTCCCCTCCCAGGATCGTTGCGGCGGCCGTGGCCGCGGCCGGGATCAGCGGCATCGTCCTGCTCGCGGTCACCGGCGGCGCCGCCGCTCTCGCCGACTCGCCCGCTCACGTGACGAGCGCCGGCGGTCAGGCCCTCACCGGGAAGCCGAAGGAAGGCCACGTCACGGGCGACGCGTGGGTGAGGTTCTCCGTCGACCCCGGCAACCCGCTCCGGCGTTTCATCTTCGACGCGCACGGCAACGCGTTCAAGTTCGTCGACGGGAAACTGGTCATGGGCGACGCCCACGGGACCGTCAGATTCAACCACCCCGCCGAGGACCCGGACGGCGTCGTCCGGGACCACTGGGGCACCGTCGACGTCGACTACGTGATGACCGGCGGCCCCGTCGCCGTCGTATCGGGGACCAGCTCCGGAAACGTCGGCTGGCCCAAGGGCACCCGGATGTCGTTCAGCGTCTACGCCGACCCCCGGGGCCACGAACACGACCGGATGGGGTTCTCCGGGGGGGTCGTCGACGGCCGATGCCACCGGATGGGCATGGCCCCCGCCCCGTTCACCTCCTATGTGTCCGGTAAGGGCTACACCGTCAAGCACGCCGACGTGCCCCTCCCACCCGAGGGCGCCGAGGGGCCCGCCGACCCGCCGCCCTGCACCGGCGCCTGACATCGCCGAACCCGCCGATCATCCGTGACCCGCGGGAGCTCACCGGGTCACGGATTCCCTGTCCGAGCGGGTGGCCGGCAGGCGCAGGACGAAGTGGGCTCCACGGGGGCTGTCCTGGATGGTGAGCGTGCCGTGGTGCGCTTCGGCGATCTGACTCCCGATGGCCAGGCCCAGCCCGGTGCCGCAGGGATCCAGTTCACGGGAGTCGTCCAGCCGGGTGAAGCGCTGGAAGACCGTCTCGTGCTGGTCGGCGGGGATGCCCGCGCCGTCGTCGATGACCTCCAGGAGGGCCATGGCGCCGGCGTGCCTGACGACGACGCTGATCTGTGAGTCGGCGTGGCGTTCGGCGTTGTCCATCAGGTTGGCCACCACCCGGCAGATCCTCATGCGGTCGCACCGGGTGAACACGCCCTTGGCGAGATCTCTGCTGATCTTCTTGTTGCGGGGGCGCTGGTCCAGCTCGGTGGCGACCAGTGCGGAGAGATCGGTCACCTCGCGGGCCAGCGGCACGCCGGCGTCCAGCTGGGCGACGACGAGCAGGTCGCTCACCAGTGCCTGCAGGCGTTCCACTCCCGCCATCATGCTGCCGGCCGTACGCGGCCATTCGGTGTCCTCAGGGGACATCAGCGCCTCCTCCAGCTGGGCGCGGATGGCGGTGATCGGGCCGCGCAGGTCATGTGAGACATCAGAGGTGTAATTGCGCAACTTCTCATGTGCCGACTCGAGCCGGTCCAGGGTGGTGTTCACCGCCTCGGCCAGCAACCGGACCTCCTCCGGAGTCGCGGGCACCGGAACCCGCCGGTGGAAGGCGGTGGCGGTGATCTCGGCCAGCTCAGCCTGGATGGCCTCCATCGGAGCCAATGTCCTGCCGACCAGCTTGTAGGTGCCGACACCCGCCACCCCCGCCACCAGCGCGGACAGCCCTCCGAGCACCCCGATCAGCGCCCAGTTGCCGTAGATGGGCACCACCGGTCTGGCCGAGTAGACCATCCAGTTCCCCTCCGGCTGGTAGAACCGCAGCGCCGCCACGGTCATGCACCCCTCCAGCCCGGTCGGCGGGCACAGATCCCGGTGGGTGATCAGTTCATCGCCATCGGGCCGGAACGAGGCCATCGGTGGCCTGCCGGCCGACCGGGCGGTCGCCGCGACCACCCTGCGGCCGGCGTCCAGGACCTGGACGGCTGCGGCCTCGTCTCCCGGCAGCACGCGCGGCAGCCGGTCCTGCTTGACCAGCGGCACGACCTGCTCCCCTGCCTTGACCGCCGCCCGCGTGTTGTCGGCGACATCGCGGCCATGGGCGCCGATCACCACCATCACGCTGAACCCGGCGCACACCACCGCCGACCCCACCGCGTGGAGCGATGCCCTGTGCATCCGCAGCGACCGGTCCACCGTAGGAGCACCCGCCCTCCCGCCGGATCAGTGAAAGACCTCTCCCACAGCATGGCTCCGATGCCGGGCAAGACCACTCCAAGACATCACCAAGATCCAGCCTGGCGCCGACCAGTGGGTCACCCGGACGCACCCACCACCGCAGCATCTTCTCTTCCACTCAGATGCGGGTATTTTCAGCTCTTCAGCTCGTATGTACCCGGCTATCCACTCTTGGAGCCTGGATTCTGCGGGAGTAAGGTCGGGCGAGACAACGTTCCGGCTCGGCGGGACGGTCCCATCCACTGAGCCCTCGGCGGGTCCTTGCCAAAGGAGACAACCAGGTGATCGGTCGCAGACTCCGTCCCGTTCAGGCGTCGCTCGCGGTGCTCGGTGTGAGTGCGGTGCTGCTCGCCGGCTGCGGCGGCACCGACGACAGCTCCTCAGCCTCGCCCAAGGCCGGCGGCGGAAAGACCGTCACCGTGCTCGCCGCCGCCTCCCTGACCGGAGCCTTCACCCAGCTCGGCAAGGCCTTCGAAACCGCCCACCCCGGGGTGAAGGTCACCTTCAGCTTCGGCGGCAGTTCCACCCTGGCCACCCAGATCACCCAGGGCGCCCCCGCCGACGTGTTCGCCGCCGCCAGCCCCGCCACCATGAAGACCGTCACCGACGCCGGCCTCGCCGACGGGCCACCCCAGGTGTTCGTCCGCAACCGGCTGGAGATCGTCACGCCCGCCGACAACCCCGGCAAGGTCACCTCACTCAAGGACCTGACCAAGCCCGGGCTCAAGGTCGTGCTGTGCGCCGAACCCGTCCCCTGCGGAGCCGCCGCCAAGAAGGCCCTGGCCGGCGCCGGGCTGACCGTCAAACCGGTGTCCCTGGAGCAGGACGTCAAGGGAGCACTCACCAAGGTCACCACCGGCGAGGCCGACGCCGCCCTCGTCTACCGCACCGACGTCAAAGCCGCCGGCACCAAGGTCAAGGGCATCGACTTCCCCGAAGCGGCCAACGCCGTCAACGACTACCCCATCGTCACCCTCACCAAAGCCCCCCAGCCCGCCCTCGCCAAGGAGTTCCTCCAGTACGTACTGTCCCCGCAGGGCAAGTCCGTGCTGACCGCGGCCGGATTCGAATCACCCTGAGGACCGCCCCATCTACCTGCCTATCTATCTACCTGGTGACGATGACGGGGCTGCCCGGGGGGATGCGGGCGAGCAGCCGCAGGGCCCGCGCCGGCACGCGTACGCAGCCGTGGGTCACCGCGTGGCCGAAGACCTCGCTGCTGGGCCAGGTATGGAGGGCGATCGTGCCGGGGCCGCCGTCGAAGGTCTTCAGGACGTCTGAGTGCGCTCCCAAGGGGAAGAAGAGCCGGCTGTAGGTGGGGTGCGCGGGGGTCAGTGTGGTCAGTATGAACGTGCGCCCGAGCGGGGTGGGCGTCTCGGCCGTGCCCACCGCGACCTTCCATCTCGCGACCCGGTGGCCGCCGCGCAGCACCGTGGCCCGATGCGCGGCCGCCTCGATCCGGACCAGGTAATCGCTGTGCCGGGTCTGCAGGCGGCCCTCGCCGGTGCTGATCCATCCGGTGGCGCGGTTCGGGCGGCTGGGCAGCAGGATCCGCTGCCAGCCGGGCACGGACGCTATCACCGGCACCCAGGTGGGGGCACCCAGCTGGGTGCTGGGCAGCCTGGCGATGGGCCGTCCCCCCGGACTGGCGTAGACCACGCGCTGCGCCGTCGGATGCACCACCTCCCCGCTGGGAGCCGCGAAGGGGTCGGTGTCGAGCGGCGTCCGGGACACGACCGTGTAGGTCGTCGCCTTCGGCAGCCTGGCCAGCTTCTTCGGAGAGATGGCGGGACTCGTCGGTATGGGCGGTGCCGGAGTGGCGGTTCTGCTCGGTATCGGCGGTGCCGGAGTCGGAGGTCGGTCCCCCGTGACCGCGAACACCGTGGTGATCAACGCCATGAGCGCCGTCGCCCCACCGACGATCAGCCGGCGTGGCCCGCGCTCGGACGCGCCCGGCTGCCATGCCCGCGTCGAGGACACCATCGAACGCGGCCGGGACGGCGGTAAGTCGTCCGGCTCGGCACGCTGCGAACGGCCTTGCACCTGCTCACTCCTTCTCGTACTCGGTCGCCGCGCGGAAGTGCCGAAACGAGCACCGCATGGACCGGGCAACACGCTGCCACCTCCGCCCGCAAGTGATCCCCAACGGTGCACCTCGATCAACCCCGCATCAGGTAAGCCCGCCGCATAAGTCGCCCGCGGCGAGGTACGGCCGGAGCTGGACACGGATGCGTCAAGCCGGAGCGGCACGTGACCGAGTGCGCCGCCACCCGGGTGCACGGGGTCTCAGGTGCCGGCCGCGTACCGCCAGAAGTCCCGCATCAGCTCGGGCGTGGTCGGTCCGGCCATCTCCCGCTGGCTGAGCAGGATGGTGACCGTGCCGGTGGACGGGATGATGTGCGCTGCCGTACCGCTGCCGCCGACCCAGCCGTAGCGTCCCGGCACGCTCCAGGGGTCGGTGGTCTCGACATCGACCGAGCCGCCGAAACCCCAGCTCCGGCCCTCCAGGAACAGTTCGCCGGCCTCGCGCTGGGACCGGGTGAGCTGGCCGGTGGTCATCTGCCGTACCGACGCGGGTGACAACAGCCGGCGCCCGTCGACGGTGCCCTCGGCGAGCAGCATCCGGGCGAAGGAGTGCCAGTCGTCGGCGGTCGAGACCAGCCCGCCGGCACCGGACGGGAACGCCGGCAGGCTGCTCCACTGCCCGCCGGGGGCGTCGGCCAGTGTCAGGCCGCCCGCAGGGTCGGCCCGGTAGAGGCCGGTGAACCGGTCGAGCTTGCCGGCCGGTACCTCGAATCCGGTGTCGGCCATGCCGAGCGGCTCGAACAGCCGCTCGGCCAGGAACTCGGGCAACGGACGGCCCGAGACCCTGGCGATCAGCACTCCCTGGATGTCGGAGCAGGTGTTGTACAGCCACGCGTCGCCCGGCTGGTGCAGCAGCGGAACGCGGGACAGCGCCGCCATCCATTCGTCCGGCGCCGCGACGAACTGCGGGGAGAGGCCGTGCTTCTGCACCTCGTCGAACAACAGCTCGACCGCGGGCAGCGAGAAGTCGGACGCGAAGCCGTACCCCGCCCGGGAGGCGAGCAGGTCGAACACGGTGATCGGCCTGACCGCCGGGACCACGTCGTCGACCGGAGCGGCCGGCGTGCGGACGACGGACGGTGACGCCAGCTCCGGCAGCCACTGCCCAACCGGATCGTCCAGCGCGATCCGGCCGTCCTCGACCAGCATCATGACCGCCGCGGCGACGATGGGCTTGGTGATCGAGGCGATGCGGAAGATCGAATCCCTGGCCATCGGCGTGCCGCCGAGGTCGGCAGAGCCGGCGACCTCCACCTCGACCCGGTCACCGCGAGCCACCAGGCCCACCGCTCCCGGCACCGATCCGTTGCCGACGTAGGTCTTCAGGAGATCGTGCAGGTCGCCCATCGGTCCGCCTTCCCTCGTGCGTGCCCGGAAGCGCCCGGATGTCTCCGGAAGCGCCGGAGAGAAAGACTATGAGCGGCGTAGGACAGGGAACCGGACCATGAGCGGGATCCGGCCGCCACCTGTGGGATCACCGTGCGGATCCCGTTCAGCGCAGGGAGGCCGCCGCGTCCTGTGCACGTGCCACGTCGCCGGCGCGCAGCAGGGGCGGGGAGAGCAGTCGCGCGGAGCCCCGCCGGTAGAGGGCCGCGGGTCGTCCGATCTCGGGAATCGTGCGCTCGCCGGTGGGTTCCACGAATCGGTCGGCTCGAGTGACCTTGCGGCGGAAATTGCTCGGGTCGAGCGGGAGTCCCCAGATGGCCTCGTAGACGTGGCGCAGGTCGCCGATGGTGAAGGGCTCTGCGCAGAAGGCGGCCGCCACGGTCGTGTACTCGAGCTGCGATCTGGCCCTGTCCAGGGCGTCTCGCAGGATGGTGAGGTGGTCGAAGGCCAGCTCGATCCGCTCTTCGAGCAGCGGCTGTACCGGCACCCACCGTGCCGCCCGGGCATCCGAGCCGGCCACCGGCGTGGGCAGATCCGGGCCGAGGGCGAGATAGGCCACTGTGATCACCCGGCCCCGGGGGTCGCGGCCGGGGTCCCCGTAGGTGCGCAGCTGCTGCAGGTGCAGCCGCCGGCCGTCGAGCCCGGTCTCCTCCTCCAGCTCCCGCCCCGCGGCGCTGTCGAGGGTTTCGTCCTCCCTTACGTGGCCGCCGGGGAGCGCCGGCAGACCCGGATAGGGCTCCTTGCCACGTTCGACCAGCAGTACCTGCAACTCGTCCCGACGCACGGTGAGGATCACCAGATCCACCGTCACCGCGACCGGGCGGACCCGGCCGGGCCCCTCAACGTTCCCGATCACTGGCCGCTCACTAAAGGTAGGGTTGACCTTAACTGGCCTTCGACTTAAAGTCACTTATACCTGAAGTCGACTCCGCCCACCCCCGGCGGCAGACGTCACCCAGCGGCGACGGTACCGATGTCCAGCCTGCCGGCCCGACCCTGCGGCCGGCCGGGACCCCCTACGCCAGGAGGGCGCATGGAGGGATTCATTCTCGGTGTGGTGGGTTCGCTCGCGGCGACGGCACTCACCGTCGCAGGCGGATGGATGTTCTCCCAGAAGGTGCGGCAGTGGCCGATGGCGGTGCTCTCCCGTTTCACCGGCCTCGGTGTCCAGCGCGTCTATCCCCAGCAGCGGATGGCCAATCTCGACCTGCCCGGCGAGTTACGGCGAGCGCGCTGGGTGAACGTGCTCACCGGTCGTGGAAACGAACTGACCCGTGACGGCTTCTCTGCGGTCTGGGCGGGAGTCGCCGGCCGCGTGGAGTCCGTACGCGTGCTGCTGCCCGACCCGGGCCTCGGACCGGACTCCTGGCTCTCCCGGCGCGAGGCCGACATGCGCCGGGTCGAGCTGGGGATTCATTCCGGGCTGCTCGCCGACCAGGTCCGAGCCAACGCCGCGTACATACAGGAGGTCGCCCGGCAGCGCGAATCGGTGGCGCTGCGGTTCTACGACCTGCCGAACCTCTATCGCGTCATCATCACCGACAACATCGCCTATTTGACGATCTATGGTCATGCCGAGCACGGCCGTAACTCACCATGCATCGTCGCGCGCCGGCCAGGACTGATGTACGACTTCGCCGTGCAGCTCTTCGCCACCGCCTGGAAGCACGGCCGGCCCGCCGACGGTCAGGCCGGCACCTGATCGGGGGGCACACCGGCCCAGGTGACGAGCGGCGCCGTGCCGGTCTCAGCCGACGGTCGTCAGGTGGGACAGCAGCCGCTCCAGGACGGTGGCCGCGTTCCGCGCCGCCACGGAGTGATAGGCGTCGTTCTTGACCGAGTCGGCCTTGTCGGAGATCCCGCGGATGGCGAGCCAGCCCAGCGGGGCCCCATCGTCGGTCACTCCTTCGTAGAAGGCCTGGGCGAGGCCGCCGGCCTCGGTCTCCACCGCCAGGGTCTTGTCGTTGAACAGGCCGAGGTAACGGCGGACGTCGGAGCCGGAGTCGGCGAGGACCGCCTCCCCGGAGCCGATCGGCCCGGAGAGCACCTTGAACGGCCGCCCGGCCCCCTCCGGATCGGTGCCCATGAGGTGCAGGGGGGTCTCGTGGTCGGCGAAGAAGTCGTTGACGGCGTGCAGGACCACCCCCGGCACCTGCAGGCTCTGACCGCGGCGCAGCACCCCGTCGGAGGTCTCCTTGCGCATGTCGTAGTAGACGACCTCACGGGCGATGACCACGTCCCCCAGGTCGGTGTCCTGGTGGATGCCGCCGGCTATGCCGACCAGCGCCACATAACTCGGGGCGTACGTCGCGCGCAGGTTCTGGAACGCCGCCATGGCGGAACGCTGTCCCGGACTGAGGCACTGCGTGGCCACGACCTTGACGCTCTCGGTGCCCGCCGCGATGTGCGCCTGATGGAAGCGGTGGCCGCCCGGAGAGCTCTGCTTTCGGTAGGCACCCGAGCGCTGAAGCATGGCGACGACGGCCCTGGTCTCCACGCTCAGCGCGGTGATGACACCGAGGTCCCAGTGCTCCCGGGTGGAGGGCGCCTTCTCCGCTCGCGATCCACCGCTCTCCACGCGAGCGTTGGGGCCGATCGCGACGTTGCCGGAGATGGTGGTGTCACCCGTGCCGGTGCTCATCATCCCGTAGTTGACGATGGGGCCGTTGTGCTGCTCATCCATGAGCGGTTCCTATGAATCGGGAGAGGTCGTTGCGAGCCCGAATCGGGCAGCGTTCAGGAGGCGCTGGCATCCTGCCCCACCGCCATGGTGCCGGTGTTCACGATCTTGCCGCTTCCGGTCTGGATGATGCCGTAGTTGAGAATGGCGGCCTGCCGTGCGCGGTATTCACCCGTGTCCACGTTCTTTTCCTCGAGGAAGTCGAGGATTATCTCCAGCAGCCTGCGCTCGACGATCTTTGCGTACTTGGTGGCGTCCACGGACTGGAAGAAATGATGGAACTTGGTGCTCGTGGCCAGCTCCCGGATGCTCTGGCGGGCCCCGAAGTCCTTGATCTCGTCCGTTCGATGGGACGGATGATCCCAGGCTTCGTCGACCTCGGTCTCCTGCACCGAGTCCAGGGACTTACGGGACTGCCAGAGCTGGAACAGCCTCAGCGGCCAGAAGAAGATGGTGATTCCCGCCCCGATGGCCTCACCGATCATGACCAGGAACGACTCGCCCGCGATCTCCGCGACCTTTCGGCCCGAGATGCGCTCCGGCATCCGGTCCACCTCGTGGTAGGCCGCTTGGATCGGCGGGAGCACATAGGCGTGCAACTCGCAGTAGAGAGTGCGGCCGCGTACGTCGAAGTTCACGAACAGCGAGTTCATGAGTTCCTGCTCCCAGGCGCCCACCCGGATGCAGAGGTATTCCCGGGCCGCGTCGTACCCCTCCTCCCCCTGCCGCAGCAGGGCACCGGGCTCCTCCGACGGTCGCGGCCGATGGCGTCCGATGGCGGTCCGGTACCACCGGCGGGTGAGGTCGAGCCCGGCGACCCTCTCCTCCTCCGGCACGTCGGTCCGCAGTGCGAGCTCCAAGCGCTCTTCGACATAGGACAACATCTCGTCGCGGGTGAAACTCTTGATCTGCCTGTTGTTCGATGACTCCGCCGCCACGCTCGTCATGCCGTTCGATGACATCGGATCGGAGGCCGCGTTCAGCAGAATCGGAAAGGACCAGGACTTCATCGAGGTACCGGCTCCGACGAACGGACGGTAGCCGCTGTAGTAGACCACTCCGTTACGGCTGTCCTGTTCCCTGGCGATACGCCGGGAGACGGTCTCGGTGAGCTGGCGGTGCCGGGGGGTGCCGCCGTTGAAGCGGGTCTGGCCGGCGGTGGAGGTCTTGAGCCGCGAGGTCAGGATCTGCCGTGTGGTGAGCTTCTCCAGGAAGATCGCCGCCCAGGTGAGCCACAGCCAGAGGAAGACCCCGATGACCAGTCCCTTTCCGCCGAAGACCAAGCACACGACGGGGACCAGCGGGCTCAGGAAGATCACTCGCCGCTTCAGCTTCTGCCGGTCGCCGGCCAGCAGGGCGTGCCCGAGCACCGGGAGGACATCGAAGCCGTACGAGGGCGCGACGAACCTGCGTCCGCTCTTGAGCAGCTCCTTGATGACCGATTCGGCGTAGGCCGCGTCCAGATGAACCCCCGCGCAGAGCAGGCGAGTGACCATGCTCTGCGCCTGCGTGCCCGACTGATCGCTCCGTACGGCCGAGGGCGTCACGGCTGACGCGTGCCGGCCCTCGCCCGCCGCACCGCCGTCGTCTTCGCTGCCAATCATGATCTTTCCTTTCTCCGCATGCGGTGGCGGACCGGCCCCGAGCCCACGAGGAACCGTGGGTGCCGTGCCCGGCAGGTCAAAGAGATGAGGGCTCGCGCTGCTGCAGACCGTAGGAGGAGGCAATGGCATTCCAGACGATCACGAAGCTCTCCTTGTTCTGGGTTGCTCGCTTACCGATCGTCATCGCTTTCTTGTAATTGCTGTTCCGGACACTCGTCCTGGAAGTGCAAGTCACGCTCATGTCGGTCCCCCAGGCCGAAAACGCCTTGTCCGCCTCGGCTGAAGCCCGGAGTGCGGCGGACAGTGTCCGGACGGCCTCCGGACCGCCGGACACCTCACTCATATCCGCCTGCTCCACCTGATCGGCCAGCGATGATCTGCTCTGCGCCGCCTGGTCGAGCACCGCGATGTCGTTCTGGATCGAGCTACCGCACTGCTGGATGTCTGTGACCGCGGCGTCGACCGCCTGGTGGTCGGCGGCTGCCTGATCGAGGAACCGGTCGAAGCCACTCGCCTGCGTCGCGGCATCGGAGGTCGCGGGCGACACCTCGGCCGACGGTTCCGCCGTGGGTTCGTAGCTCTCCGGACCTGACGAGGGCAGGCCCGTCCCCTCGCTCAGCGGCGCGGCGGTCGGGTACGAGTCCTCGCCGCCGCCGGACGGCCACACGGCGATCAGGAAGACGACCAGGAGAATCACCCACGGAGCGATCAGTAGTGATATGGCGGAGTTCCGGGCGCCGCTGGAAAGCGAGGCGAACGCCGATATCGAATAACGGTGCACCTCGAACTTGCCGAAGCCGTCGGAATCGTAGAACTCGGCAGACTCGTCCTCGGTCGCCACGACAACCACCCCCTGCTGTGATCACGAAATCGTCTACCGGCCGACCCGAATCGATCACCCTGTACTCGGGATACACGAGATATGACGACCGGATTCACACGGCAGGACGACGGGCAATGGTCACGAATTGCTAACTCCAATTCCTGGAGGTACCGAATACAGAAGAGGGGTAGCCTTTATTGGAACACGCACTATTTATTGCATATGCCCAAAATATCCTGTTATATAGATAGTCAAGCACTAGGCAGGATATGAGTGCTATCCTACGTATAGGGCATTTTTGCCGTATTGACCGCGCCGTATGCCAGGAGCGCCGGACGACCTCGGCTGATCGGTACAGAGCGGATCACAAGGAGCGCCACTCGTGCACAGCACGTCGTTCCAGGCCGGAAGCACCTACGACAACGTCTATCTGCTCTTCGTCGACGCCTCGGGCTACTCGAACATCGTCGACTCCAACCCCCGCGACAAGGTCACCCACGCATTCGATCTGCTCCGGGAATCGATCATCGCGAGGGTGATGGCGCTGGCGGAAGAGCATCACTGCGCTCGGGCGGCACTGTGGAGTTGGCGGGGAGACGGTGGCTTCTTCGCGATCCACGACGACAGCGAGAGCATCGCCCGGGATGTGGCGCTGGGAGCGGGCGTCGGTGTACTGCGAACGGATCGCGACCACGTATGCGACGAGCTCAAGCGCATCGGTATCCAGGGTGACCTGCATATCCGTGTCGCCGTCCACAAGGGTGCCGTGCGGTATTCGGGCGGAAACGGCACCGGCTCCATCCACTCTCCGGACATCAACTTCGCCGCGCACCTCGAGAAGGTCACCCCGACCGACTGCCTTGCCATCTCCGAGGCCGTGTTCAAGGTCGCGGGCCACCATGCCGAGTCGTTCGAACCGGTCGGCTCGCATCAGGACCAGACCATCCACCTGATGTCAGTGACCGGGCGCAGCGGCGACGGTCGCCGCGCTTGGCTGACGAAGTCGGGACTGGGCGGCGGCACCCTTCTGCACGCCTACCCAGAACGTCCCAGCCAGCGGGAGAAGGCACGGCTGATCGATGTGGCATCGGCGGACATCATCGACATCGGCACCGCGCTGAACACCTGCTCGAACTATCTGGTCACCACCGAGCGCCCGGCGACCTACCGGGATGCCGTCCTGCGCTTCCTCCGCCGCGGCGGCACGTACCGCTGTGTCCTGCTGGACTCCACCGCCGAGGTGACCTCGATCTACTCCCGGCTGCGCCGCGAAGACCTGACCGCGAAGATCAAAAGGGCGTTGGACAGATTCGCGCACTTCAAGGAAGCCCACGGCGCGGACGCCGACGGCCTGCACGTCTACCAAGCGGCCGACTTCCCCGGACTGGCCGCGCTCGGCATCGATCTGGACTCCCCGCTCGGCCTCGTTCTCTACTCCCCCTACGTGTTCGCCACCGGCGAGGGGGGCCGCCGCATCGAACGCGGAGACATGCCCCATTACCTGATCAGCTCCGATTCCGGTCCGCTCTTCGACCGCATCCGTTCGGTGCTCGCCGGCTCCACGTTCCTCGACGAACGGCACCGGGTCCTGTGAAACCTCCGCCGCGACGGAACTCGGGGGCGGAGGCGATGACGTCGCGGGGCCCATACGCCTCTACGGCGCTCTCAGCGCGGTCTCGCTCCCGTCACTGGGTGGGCGGGGCGGGAGACGGGCCGGGCGCGATGACCTTGAGGTACTCCTCGTCCAGGATCTGATGGAACCGGCGGGCTCGGCGGCTTTCGGAGGTGTCGATGCACAGGGTGCGGGTGTCGGCCCAGCCGGTCGCCGTGATCGGCCTGCCATTCACTGCCTCACCGGTCATCTAGAAGATTTCGCGCGAACCTGTCAGCGCTTCGGTCTTGGACAGGAAGTTACTCAGCTCTTCGCCTTGGCGCCACAGCGCCTCCAGTTCGGTACGGCATCGCGCCGCGACCTGTGGGTCGTTCAGCAGTTTCGCACCGCAGACGATCCCGTCGCCGTCATAGCGCACCTGATAAACGGCCCGGTCGCCGAGGACGATGATCTCCGGCAACAACTCGACGACCTCCATCGAGGCGACGACGGAGGGGAACAGCACCTTGATGCGCTCGCCGAGATCGGCGCGGATGCGCAGGACGTACAGCTCCCACCGCAGGTAGTCCGACAGCGGCAATTCCACGAACCGCACACGGCGCTGGATGATGCCCTTGGCGTCGAGGCGTCGCTGGTGTTCACGGATGCCGGCGCGCATCTGGTCCGCGAGCAGGTGAGAGCGCGACCAATCGCCTTCCGCCATCGCCGCCCAGCTCGGCACGTCGGGCTCCCGGAAGACCTGGCGGCGCTCCAGCTTCCACGAGGAGTCGACCCGCCAGAAGCGAGCCTCGAAATCCTCGAAATAGTCATCCAGCCAGCTCCCTGCCGGGAAGCCGCGCGAGGCGCTCAAGCATCGGGAATGTCAGGCTTGGCCGCAATGATCATATTGCGGGGTATGACCACTAAACGCTCGTCGGCGACGATGCCCACACCTGGCGGCAGCCGATCGGCGTACTGATCGGTCAGATCACGGCCGATCACCGCGATGTCACCGTTGTCGAGTTCCCAGATGTCCGGGCATGCGGGCGTGGCATTGGTGTCGCCGAGTTCCAGTGCCGATTTGCCCAGCCGCCGCCTGAATCCGGCCGCGGGATCGGCCTCCCAAGGTCGTTTCACGCTGGTCCCTCACGTCGTTCGCCGGTGCGTCTTCCGAGCTTCGCACGCGGTGACGATCCGAACAATAATTACCGGGCAAGGAATTCCCCGGTAGATCTGTTCCAGACCGACAGTAGGAGACGGAGAGACAGCGTCAGCAGGTGGTGTGGAAAAGCCCGCCGACCTGCTCGGTCTCGGTGAGCCGGTTGTAGAGCTCGACCGCGGTGGTCGTCTCCTCGACGTGCACCTGGACGCCCGCGTCCTCCAGCAGTTTCAGGGTCTCAGGCATGGTGTGCAGGCGCAGTTCCATCCCGCGGCTGAGGACGATAACGCTACAGCCGTGGTCGAGGAGCTGCTGGACATCGGCGGGCTGGATGCCGGGCTGATGGCGGGTGCCGTGCTCGGACCAGTCCCAGGGGCGGCCTCCGCCGGGGTAGAGCGCGAAGTCCTTGCCGGGTTCCAGCCCTTCGACCTCCATCCGCCCCCAGGACAGGTGCGTGATGCGCGGCGACCGGTCCATCGGAGCCTCCCTTGGCGGATCGGTTTCCTCGGATCGTACGCAGGCTCGACAGTGATCAGGAGGCGGCGAGGGCTTCGGTGGGGGCCAGGCGGGCGGCGCGGATCGCGGGATAGAGGCCGGCCAGGCCGCCGATGACGAGGGTGGCGGCCACTCCGCCGATCATCGCCCAGGGCGGGACGACCGTCGGCCAGCGCTGGGTGGAGGCGTAGACGGCGGTGACGACGATGCCGAGGGCCACCCCGCCGATCCCGCCGAGGGCGGCCAGCAGTTGCGACTCGGCGAGGAACTGGACGCGGATCTGCCCCCGGGTGGCGCCCAGCGAGCGGCGCAGCCCGATCTCGGCGCGGCGTTCGAGCACCGAGATGACCATGGTGTTGGCGACCCCGACCCCGCCGACCAGCAGAGCGACACCGCCGAGCCCGAGCAGCAGTCCGGTGAAGGCCCGATCGGCGGCGGTCTGCGCGGCCAGCGCGTCCGACGGCCGGCTCACCTTGACCTCATGCGGCGATTCGGGGTTGGCGGTGGCGGCGAGCAGCTCCCGTACGTGCTCGACACGGTTCTCGGCGGCCCGGGTGTAGACGGTGGTGGGGTGCCCGTTGAAGCCGAGCCGCGTGCGGGCCCCCTCCCAGCCGACCAGGGCCGCGTCGTCCAGTTCGGGGGCGAGGTCGACGGGGTTCAGGATGCCGACCACGGTGAACCACCGGCCGCCCAGCCATACCTGGACGTCCGGCCCGGCGGCACCGATGCCCAGCCGCGCGGCGGCGGCCGAGCCGAGCACGACGGCCGGATACCGCGTGGTCGCGGCGTTGAGCCAGACCCCGTCGGCCATCGTGGCGCCGACGGTGCGGGTCAGGTCGAGGCGGGCCGCCAGCACGCTGATCCCGCCGCTCTCCGCCTCGGGGATGTGATCGTTGCGGTAGACCTTGGCGTCGGTGACCTTGCCGGTCGCCGAGGCCGACAGGACGTCGGGCATCCGGCCGACCATGCCGACGGCCTCCCCGGGCAGCTCGGCGGCGTCTCCGAAGAGGTCCTGGCCGGGCGCGAGGGTCAGCAGGTTGGTGCCGAGCCGGTCGAGGGTGGCCCGCAGGTCGGCCCGGCTGGAGGTGGAGATGCCGACGACCCCGATCATGGCGGCGATGCCGATCGCGATGCCCAGGGCGGACAGGAAGACCCGTAGCGGCCGGGCCCGCAGGCCGGCGGCGCCGACCCGCAGCACGTCCGGCGGGCTCAGGCGGGGCGCCCGGTCGGCGCTCCTCGCGCTCGTACGGCTCACGACGTCACCACCAGATCGGCGCCGGAGTCGCGGACCACCTGGCCGTCGCGCATCTCGATCCGCCGGGGCAGCGACGCCGCGATGTCCCGCTCATGGGTGATCACGACGACGGTCGTACCGGTGCCCGCCAGCTCGCGCAGCAGAGTGAGCACGCCGGCGCCGGACACCGAGTCCAGCGCCCCGGTCGGCTCGTCGGCCAGCAGCAACGCCGGCTTCCCGACCACGGCCCGGGCGATCGCCGTCCGCTGCTTCTCACCGCCGGACAGCTGGTGCGGCCGGTGGTCCAGCCGGTGGCCGAGGCCGACCCGCTCCAGTGCCGCCCTGGCCCGCCGCTGCCGCTCGCCCAGCGGTACGCCGGCGTACAGCAGCCCGTCGGCGACGTTGCCGAGCGCCGGTACCCCGTTCGCCAGATGAAATTGCTGGAAGACGAACCCGATGCGGCTGCCGCGCAGCCTCGACAGCTGCCGGTCGGACAGCCGCGAGACGTCCCTGCCGTCGACCAGCACCGTCCCGGAGGTCGGCCGGTCGAGGGTGCCCAGCAAGTTGAGGAGGGTGGACTTCCCGGAGCCGGACGGGCCGACGATCGCCAGCAGCTCGCCGGGCTCGACGGTCAGTGACACCGCGTCGACCGCCGTGACGCCGCCGGGGTAGGTCCTGGACACTTCGCGGAGCTCCACGACGGGGGTCATGCGGGGATCCCTACCTTCATGCCTTCGCGCAGCCCGGTGCCGCTGATCTCGACCTTGCCCTCGGAGAACATCCCTGTCTCGACGGGCACCGTACGGACCGTGCCGCCCGCCACGACCTGGACCCCGTAGCGGCCGCCGGGCAGGGCCAGCAGCGCGGCGACCGGCACCGCCAGCACGTCGCGGTGCCGGTCGGCGGTCAGCCGGACGTCCACCGGGGCCTGGTCCAGGCCGCCCAGCGCCTTCTGGTCGCCGACCGAGATGGTCACCTTGATGGTCGAGGTGTCGGAGTCCCTGCTGGGGCGGGTGGCCACGGCGCCGACGCCGGTGATCGTGCCCTGGGCGGAGCCGCCGCCCGGCATCGTCAGGGCTGCCTTGGTGCCCTTCCTGGCGAGCCGCCGGAGGCCGACGTCGAGCTTGACGGTGACGCTCTGGGTGGTGCCGGTGCAGGTGAGGACCGGTCCCCCGCTGACCGGGTCGCCTGCGGCCTTCTTGTGCTCGGCCACCCGGATCGGACCGCGTGCGATCACCACGCTGCCGGGCACGACGGCGCCCGTCTCCTCGACGCCCAGATCGTCCTGCCAGCGCTCGACCGCGTCGGCGGTGGCGGGGCCGAACGTCGTGTCGACGGTGAAACCGCCGTAGCCCAGGGCCCGGAGGTTGCGTTCCAACTGGAGCACGTCGGGGCCCTGCACGCCGGTGCGCATCGTCCGGTAGAGCGGCAACGACCCGTACAGCAGCGGGATCGGATGGGTGTCGGCCCGGTAGACCGGCTCGCCGCGGGTGACCGTGGCGCCCGCTCTGGCCAGCCAGGTCAGCGTGCCCTTCCCGAGGCCGTTGATCACGCGGGGGTCGCCGTACCCGAGGGTGCCGTCGACCTCCTGCGTCGCGGTCAGCGTGGTCCGCTCGATCGCGGCGGTGGCGGGCGGCAGGGTGCTGCGTGCGGGCGCGGTGCCGCCACCGCCGCCGATCCCCGCGGCCGCCAGGCCCGCCCCGCCGAGCACCACCGCTCCGGCGGCCACCAGACCCAGCGTCTTCGCGAGCCTGGGGATCACCCTTTCTCCTCGAGCGCCGGCCGGAGCTTCGCGCAGGCCTGCTCGGCGTCCTTGTCGTTCATACGGGTCGTGCTGCCCGGGCCCGCCGTCTCCTTGACCCGGATCAGCCCGTCAGCGCCCGGGTCCTCCATGTTGACGCCGTGCCGGCGCATGCACTTGGCGAACTCCCGCATCTTGGCCACGTCCGCGGGCGACAGCTTCGGCGGTTGCCCGCCGTTCGGCAGGAGGTGACGGCACTTCTGCTGGGCCGCGTCGGTCTTCTGCTTGACCGTCTCGTCTCCCCCGCGCTGCTCCATCTTGAGCCCGCCTCCAGGCTCGGGATCCGGCATGTCGACCCCGTTGGACCGCATGCACTGCGCGTACTTGATCAGTTTTGCCTGCTCGGCGGCCCGCGCCGCGGGGCTCCGGCCGCCCGTGGGGTTCTTGCCTCCGTCCGGGGCGCAGGCCGACAGCCCGAAGGCCAGCACGGCGGTGACGGCCGCCGCGGTGAGCGTGTGTCGTCGCATGGGTGGATCTCCTGTCCGCGCCGGGTGGCTCCCCGCGCCTGGCACCGGATTCCACTCAGCCGGCCATAACCCGGGCGTAACCAAGCCGCCGTTATGCCGGCGTTACGCCCCTCCGAGGAGGCTGGGCGCCAACCGGAGCCGAGGAGGGGCCAGTGCGCGTGCTGATCGCCGAGGACGAGCGGATGCTCGCGGATTCGATCGCCGAGGGGCTGCGGGCCGAGATGCTCGCCGTGGACGTGGTGTACGACGGTGACGCGGCGCTGGAGCGGCTCGGCGTCAACGACTACGACGTGCTCGTGCTGGACCGCGACCTGCCCGTGGTGCACGGCGACGACGTGTGCCGGGCGGTGGTCGAGTCCGGCGCGCACGTGCGGGTGCTGATGCTCACCGCGGCCGTGGACGTGCCCGCCCGGGTCGCCGGGCTCTCCCTCGGGGCCGACGACTACCTGACCAAGCCGTTCGCGTTCGAGGAGCTGACCGCGCGGATCCGCGCGCTGGGCCGCCGCGCCCGCCCGGCCGATCCGCCCACGCTGGAGCGCGCGGGCGTACGGCTGGATCCGGCCCGCCGCGAGGTCTGCCGGGACGGCCGGTACGTGCCGCTGGCCCGCAAGGAGTTCGGGGTGCTGGACGAGCTGCTCCGCGCGGGCGGCACCGTCGTGTCGGCCGAGGACCTGCTGGAGAAGGTGTGGGACGAGCACATCGACCCCTTCACCAACACCGTCCGGGTCACGGTGATGAAGCTCCGCCGCAAGCTCGGTGAGCCCTCGATCATCGAGACCGTGCCGGGAGTGGGGTACCGGATCCCATGATGATCCGGCCCAGTCCCGGACCCAATCCCCTGCCCAGACCCGGACCCGGGCCCAGGACGCTCGCGCGCCGGCTGCGGCCGACCATCCGGGTCCGGCTCACCCTGCTGTACGGCGGCCTTTTCCTGGCCGCCGGCCTCGTCCTGCTCGCGGTCATCTATGCGCTGGTGGCGCAGGACCCGCAGGGGCAGTCCGTCACGATCCGCGGCTCGGCCGCACAGGGCGTGACCTTCGGGCCCGGCCCGAGCGGGGCGGCCGGCGCCAAGGAGGCCCAGCCGCCGGGCCCGGCGGAGTTCACCAACTCGGTGCGGGACACCAGGCAGGCCATGCTCAACTCCCTGCTCACCCGCGGCGGCATCGCCCTGGGCCTGGTGGGCGTGGTGACGGCCGGTCTGGGGTGGCTGATGGCCGACCGGGCGCTACGACCCGTGCACCAGGTCACCGAGACCGCCCGCAGGGTCGCGCAGGGCCACAACCTGAGCGAACGCATCGGCTACGACGGACCTGGCGACGACGTCAAGGAGCTGGCCGACAGCTTCGACACCATGCTGGCCCGCCTGGAACGCGCCTTTGACGGGCAGCGGCGGTTCGTCGCCAACGCCTCGCACGAGCTGCGCACGCCGCTGGCGATCAACCGCACCCTCGTGGACGTCGCGGTACGGCGACCGGACGCGACCGACGAGGTGCTCCGGCTCGGCGAGTCGCTGCTGGTCGTCAACGCCCGGCACGAGCGGCTCATCGACGGCCTGCTCACCCTGGCGGGCAGCGAGAACGCGATCACCGATCCGACCCCGGTGGACCTGTGCGACGTGGCCGGGCACGTCCTCGACCAGGTGGAGGCCGCGGAAGGGAGGCTCACCGTCCATCGCCTCCTCGCCCCGGCGCCGACGAGGGGCGACCCGGTCCTGCTGGAACGCCTCGTACAGAACCTCGTGGAGAACGCCGTCCGCCACAACCTCCCCGAGCACGGCGAGATCTGGCTGACCACCGGGCGTTCCCCGGACCTCGTGGAGCTGCGGGTCGCCAACACCGGTCCGGTGGTCCCGCCGTACGACGTCGAGACGATATTCGAGCCGTTCCGGCGGCTGCGGAGCCAACGGGTCGACTCCGACCGCGGCTCCGGCCTGGGTCTGTCGATCGTCCGGGCGATCGCCACCGCCCACGGCGGCACCGTGCACGCCGAGCCACATGCCGGCGGCGGCCTCACCCTCGTCGTCCGGATGCCTCCCAGCCCCTAGCGCCATCCCGTAGTGAGTCTCCGTGGTGGGTTTCCGTGGTGGGTTTCCGTGGTGAGCACGGATGCCCGGTGACCTGTGCGGAAGCGATGCTTTTCAGGTAAGGGAACACCGAGCGGAACGAGGTCGCAGATGTCCGTCAAGATGTACGCCAACCTGCCGGTGGAGGATCTGGCCGTTTCCAAGCGGTTCTTCACCGAGCTGGGGTTCGCGTTCAACGAGCAGTGGTCCGACGAGAACGTGGAGGCCATCGTCGTCAGTGACGAGGCCGGGGTGCTGCTCTTCGCGAAGTCCTACTTCAAGACCTTCACCCCCCGGGAGGTCGCCGACGCCACCTCCACCACCGAGGTGGTCCTGTCGCTGGGCGTCGAGACCCGGGCCCGGGTCGACGAGCTGGCGGACAAGGCGCTCGCCGTGGGCGGCCGGCCCGCCAACGAGACCCAGGACCTGGGGTTCATGTACACCCGGAGCTTCGCCGATCCCGACGGGCACCTCTGGGAGGTCATCTGGATGGACATGGCCGGCGCGCCGCAGGCCTGCCCGGGCGGGCGGGCGGGGCGTGACCGCCCGGCCCGCCCCGGCACGGCCCCCCGAGACGGACCACCCAGGAGACCCCTCATGACCAGCGAAGCCATCGACCAGTACGTCAAGGAACAGCTCCAGCCGGAACACCAGGACATCGTCGCGATCCTGCGCGAGCTCATGAAGGCGTGCGCTCCGGGCTCGGAGGAGGTGATCCGCTACGGGTCACCGGCCTGGAAGGACCGGAACTTCCTGGCGATCATCAGCCGCAGCAAGACGCACGTCACCTTCGCCTTCGAGCGGGGCGCGGAGTTCGACGACGCCCACGGCCTGCTGGAGGGCACCGGCAAGAGGACCCGGCACGTCAAGATCAAGAGCGTGGCCGACATGGACCGGGACGCGCTGCGCGACTACATCGGGCAGGCCGTACGGCTGGACGCCGCGTAGCCCCCCACGCGTAGTCCCCACGCGTGCCCCACGCGTGGCCCCCATTCTCCTTGGATGCCGCCGGATCCCTCACCGGGAACCGTGACACGGTTCCGGTGCGGGGTCCGGCACCGGTGCGCCGATGCTCGGCACGGCGAGTTCGGCACGGCCCTCGGCAGCGCGGTCCGGCAACAGCAGCAGGGTCACGGCACGTTCGAAGCGCGCGCCGATGCGCTCCCAGGCGACGGCCGAGGCCTCGAGGGCCTTCGCGTCGTGGTGCAGCCTGCCGGTGGCGCGGCTGAGGCAGGCGGCTGCCCAGTCGTTCTCGGCCGCGGCGGGGGTGGCCGCGGCGAGCCGTTCGGCGGCGTCGGGCAGGCCCGCGACGACGGCGAGTTCGGCGCCTGCGGCGGCGGCGTAGGTCTGGTACCGGCCCCGGGCACCGAAGGCCCGCTCCGTCAGCGCCGTCACGCCGGACGTACGGCCGGTCCGCACGGCGACGCGGGCGTCCACGAACGCCAGGAAGGACGCGAGGGCGCCGGGCGCGTCCGGCTGCAGATCACCCGCGATCTGGAAGGTGCGGGCACGCCACAGGGCGAAGGCCTCGGCGTCGCCGCGCAGCCCGCAGGCGAGCGCCGCCGCGCACACCGCGGGCGCCAGCCAGTGCGCCGAGGAGCCACCGGCCGCGCGCCGGCCGTCCCACAGCCGCTCCGCGTACCGCAGCGCCGCGCCGAAGTCGCCGGTCAGCACCAGCGCCGGGATCACCTTGCTCGTGGAGAGGCGGGGATGGTCACCGATCAGATCGTCGGCCAGCGCCCGCCGGGCCACCGAGAGCGCCGCCGGCAGATCGCCCGCCGCGACGGCGGCGACGGACGCGGTGTGCAGGATGTCGTCGAGCTCGACGGCCGTACGCGGGTCGTCACGGTCCAGGGCGGCGAGCAGTTCCACCCGTTCCTGGCTGATCCGGTGGGCCTCCCGCAGCCGCCCCGCGTCCGCCGCCACGAAGGCCAGGGCGTCCAGCCCGGTGCTGAGCAGCGCCGGATCACCGGCGGCGCGCGCGGCGGCGACGGCGTGCTCGGCCGCGACCGCGTCGAGGGGCTCGTTCCGGATTCGGGCGTGCCACACACCGGCGACGGCGAGGCCGGCGGCCACGACGGGGTCATCCGGATCGCCGGCGGCGACCGCGTCGTCCAGCAGGCCACGGATCTGCCCGGGGTCGTGATCCATGGTGAGGCCGGGCGGGAACCTGGCGGTCGTCTCCACCGCCCGGGCGAGCGCGATCGCCCGGGCGTTGCCGTCACCGGCGGCGCGGGCCTGCTCCGCGGAGTCCAGCAACAGCCCACTGACGACACGGTCGGAACAGTCGACGACGTGCGCGCAGTCGGCCGCGCTGCGCAGATCGGCCGCTGCTTCGCCGGGGGTGGGGGCGCGCCGGGCCGCCTCCCGGTAGTGCTCCAGGGCTTCGTTGAGGAAGCGGCGGGCGTAGGTCAGGTGGCCGAGCGAGCGGGCCAGCCGATGCGAGACGGCCGACCGGCCGGGTGCGGCGTTCGCGAGGGCGGCCCGCAGGTCGTCGACGACCGCGTCGAACTCCGCGCGCCAGCGGCCCGCGACCGCGCCCTCCAGCTCCGCGGCCGTGACCTGAGCCCACCGGAGATACCGTTCCTGGACGTCCGCGTGTTCCTCCCCCGCCGCCAGCCGGTCGCCGGCGAACGCCCGTACGGTCTCCAGCAGCCGCCATCTGGCCGCCGCCCGCTCGTGCACGACCAGGCTCTTGTCGACCAGCCGGCCGAGCACGTCGGCGACCACGGCCCGGTCACCGTCGCGAGCCACGAACACCGCGGCGTTCAGATCGAAGCCCCCGGCGAAGACGGCGACCCTTTCGAACAGCGACCGTTCCTCCTCGTCGAGGAGGTCGTGGCTCCAGCCGATGACCGCGCGCAGCGAGCGATGGCGCTCGACGGCCCCCCTGCCACCGCTGAGCAGGCGCAGGCTGTCCTCGAGGGCCGCCCGCAGGCCGTCGGCGCCCAGGGAGGCGCTGCGCGCGGCCGCCAGCTCGATCGCCAGCGGCACGCCGTCGAGCTTCGCGCAGATGCCGGCGACGACGGCGGGCTCGGCGGTGAACTCCGGATCGGCCGCCACGGCACGGTCGCGGAAGAGCACCGTGGCGTCCGACGCCACCGGCAGGGGAGCCGTCGGCACCATCCGCTCGCCCGGCAGGCCCAGCCGTTCCCGGCTGGTGGCCAGCACGGTGAGATCCGGGCAGGTGGTCAGCGCCCAGTCCACGAACGCCGCCACCGCGCCGATCACATGCTCGCAGTTGTCCAGGACGAGGAGCGCCCGGCCGTCGCGCAGCCGCTCGGCGATCGCTTCCTGCAACGACTGCTGCGGGCCCTCGGCCACCCCCAGCGCCGCCGCCACCGCCTGCTCAATGAAGCCGCTACGGACCGGGACAAGGTCCACGAACCAGCCACCGGACGGAAAGGACGGCGCGGCCCGCTCCGCGACGACCGCCGCCAGCCGGGTCTTGCCGACTCCGCCCGGACCCACCAGCGTCACCAGCCTGGCCTCCCGCAGCGCGCCGTGCAGCGCCTCGCCTTCGCGCACCCGGCCCACGAAGCTCGTCCGAGCGGCCGGCAGCCCCGACAGCCGGACGGGCAGCGCATCACGCCCGGCCTGCTGCCCGATCGCGGCGAGGGCCCGCCGGTCCGCGGCACCGAGCTTGCGCAGCAACGACGACACGTGGCTCTCCACCGTACGGACGGAGATGTGCAGGCTGTCGGCGATCTCGATGTTGGTCAGGCGTCCGGCGAGCGCCGCGAGCACCTCTGCCTCCCGCCTGGACACCCCACCGGGATACTGCGCGGCCATCGCGACACCTTCCTGGATCCGTGACCCCTCGTCGGGAGCTCGCAGGCGGCGGAACCTCCCGGCGCCGGAGCAAGGGCATCACCCAATATGCAGGCCCACCGCTCCGAGGTCGACCTCGTCGGGCCGTCCCACCGGCAGCGGGTGAGAGACCGATCCCGAAGAGCCTGCGCATCGGACCACACCGAAGCCCGCTGGTACCTCCGCCGCCGGCGCGGGCATACTCGGAGACCTGCCTGGACGGCGTCGGACCGGTGACGCCGCATCCGCGAGCTGGGAGCGACGGTGGCGTACGGATACATCGGATCGATGAAGGCCAAGCCAGGGCACCGGGACGCGGTCGTGTCCATCCTGCTCCGCGGCGTCGACGGCCTGCGCCAGGTGGGATGTGAGCTGTACGTGGTGAGCGTGTCCGACAGCGACGACGTCACGATCTGGGTCAGCGAGGTCTGGCACAGCAAGGACGCTCATGACGCTTCCCTGCGGCTCCCCGAGACCAAGGCCGCCATCGCCGAGGCGATGCCGATGCTCACGGGCGAGTTCACCGGTCATGAGCTGACCGTGCTCGGCGGCCTGGGCGTCTGAGCCCGCACGGCGGGGAGGCCTGTCGCACGCGCGTGGGCTCACTCGGGCGGCAGGAGGGGCCCGAGCGGGCCGAGATCCAGGTTCAGATCCCGGGAGTCGATGTCGAAGCGCTCCTGCAGTTCCTTCATCGCCTCGTCCAGGCGCATCAGTGCCAGCCCGAGTTCCTCCACCTTGTCGTCGGGGAGGTCACCGGTGTCGACCCGGCGCAGCGCCTGGCGCTCCATCAGCTGGCGTACGAGCTCGATCAGGGTGAGGACCAGCCGTACGAGGTCCCGCTGCACCTCCTCGGCGTCGGTCTCCAGCCTGCCGTGCAGCCGCCGCCCCGGTTCCGGGCGCCGGACGTACGGGTCGCGGCGCCGCGGCTGCGGCTCCGCGCGCAGGCCGGGCGGCTCCCCGTGCCAGTCTTCCGGCCCCGCGGCGGCCTCCGCGTCCCGGCGTGGCGGGTAGGCGCTCACGGCTGCTCGTCCTCCCGATACACCGTGGCCCGGATGGTCTGGTACGGCGGCGCCGGGTCCTCGTCGGCCAGCATCCGTTCCATCTCGGGACGGATGGAGGCGATCAGCGCGCGGAGTGAGATCCGCACCAGGTCGACATCCGCGATCGAGATGGTGATGTCACCGGTGATGACGACGCCACCGGCGAGAAGCCGGTCGAGCAGGTCCACCAGCGCGACGCGCTGGCCCCTCACGGGGAGCCCGCCCCGGGGCTCGGGGAGCTCGCTCGTCACCCGATCCACACCTCCTCTCCGTCCTCGCCACCGTCCTCGTTCTCGCTCTCGGTCGCGAAGGAGTAGGGCGCCCACGGCCCGGTGAGCTGCAACCTGATCTCGGGACGCAGGCCGGCCAGCCGTTCGACGGCGGCGCGGAAGTCCTCGGCCCGCTCGTCGTCGACGAGGTAGGCGGCGTTGAGGATCATCCAGCCCCGTTCGCCGGACAGCTGCGGGTCCTGCGGCCTGTGCAGGCGTCCGGTCGCGGCGATGTCGCGAAGCTCGTTGTCGATGTCGCTCGCCACGGCCAGCACCTCGCGGCGGGCCTGCTCCTCGCTGTGCTGCTCCACCCGGCGGCGTTGCAGGTAGGAGGTCCCGGGGCGGGCGGCCGGAGCGTCCTGCCCGGTGGCGGGGGCGCTGGACGCGGCCCGCTTGAGGTCCGCGTACGCCTTGACGCCCCATTCCGTACGCCCGGTGATGCGGTCCAGGGCGCGGGTGAACTCCTCGCTCTGGTCCCGCAACGCCGCTCTCAGCCGGTCCTCGTTGCGATAGACCGTCGCCAGCCCCAGCGGGGCGATGGCGGCGGAGGCCGCGGCGGCGTCCACCACCGCGTGATGCGCCCGGGCGGTCGACTCCAGCCAGCCGAGGTCCTCGAGGTTGCGCCGCAGGGCGTCCTCGCCGAAGTCGTCCAGGCTGACCGGGCTCACCACCGCCGTCAGCCCGCCGTGCCCGATGACCTGGACGGGTGCGCCGCCCACCCCGTCGACCTGCGCCAGCGCCTCGCCGGGCAGCTCCCGGGCGACACCGTAGACGTAGATCGCGCTCTCAGCCACGGCCGTCCTCCTCGGAATCGTCCAGCCGGCTCCTGCCCGTCCGCTCGCGGCGGCCCGAGTCGTAGTCGCGGCGGCCGGAATCGCGGCGGCCGTGGTCCGGCCCGGCGGCGTCCAGGTCCGGCTCGGCGGCCTCCCGGCGGTCGACGGGCTTCGGCGCGCGGCGGCCGGCGGCCGGTGAGATCTCCTGCGCGCCCTCGTCGGCGGCGGCCGTGGCGGCTTCCAGGGCTTCGATCCGCTCCCGCAGCCGGCGGTTCTCGGCGGCCATCTCACTGCGACCGGACGAGGACAGGGTGGGATCGTGCTCCCACCAATCGATGCCCATCTCCTTGGCACGATCGACGGAGGCGATCACCAGCCGTAACTTGATGGTGAGCAACTCGATATCGAGCAGGTTCACCTGGATGTCCCCGGCGATGACGATTCCCTTGTCGAGCACCCGCTCGAGGATGTCGGCGAGGTTCGCGGGCTCCGTACGCCGCGCGGGGGCGGGCGACCGTCCGTAGCCGGTCATTCCCCTGCCCGCCATCGGATCCGTCATGTCATCTCTCCCCCACCTGGCAACGGGAGTAGCGCTGGACGCGCCGGTAGGCGACCAGCTCCCCCTCTGGGTCGAGCTCGACCCGGTACGTGGCGAGAATGTCGGTGGAGTCGGGGATCCGCCTGGTCTCGACGACCTCGACGTCGACCTGCCACAGGCCCTGGTCGGTCCGCTCCAGCGATGTGATGCTCTCCGGTTCCCTTCCCGTCATCTCCTCCACGTCGGCGGCCGCGAGCCGGGCCGCCGCCTCCGCCGTCAGGTCACCTCGGGATTCCCGCCGAGCACGCCGCGGCCTGTCCCCCTCCTCCCGGCCGGTGGCGGCCCCGCGGCGATCCCGGTCCCGTGCGTCACCCTGCCGCACGTCACTCCCCCGGCCCGCTGCGTTCCGTCATCATCCGGCCCAGCAGTTCGTTCTCCAGGTCGGCGGCCTCGTCCGCGGAGAGCTCACCGGCCGCCCGGGCCCGCTCGACCTCCGACAGCTGCCGGCGGATGGCGGCGGGATCGTACATCTCCTGCTCCGCCTGCTCGAGAATCCGCTCTCCCAGCCAGGCGACACCCCGCACCGGCGCGAGCGGCAGGGTCAGCAACCCCGTTATCAGGCCCATGACTCATTCCTCCTCGGGGTGGGACGGGACGAAGTCGTACGGCGCGAGCGGTCCGAGCATGCGTAACCGGATGCGGCCGGCCCAGCGATCGCCGAGTTCGTCCACGGCCTGCTCGAACCGCGGGCGCTGCTCGTCGGTGACGAGGAATGCCACGTCGGCGGCCATGTCCTCACCGGCCGGCTCGCGTGCGGCCACGTCGTCGGCATGCGGCGAAAGGGCCGCCACCAGTGCCTCGGTGTCGGCCAGCCGCTTGTCGTCCAGCGCCTGCACGATGAGCTCTCCGAGGCGGATCCGGTCGTAGTAGGCTGCGTCCTCCGGCAGGTCCCGTACCTTCTCCCGCAGTCGCGCCACCTCCGGCTCCTCCTGGAGCACCTCCCGGAGCACGGCGTCCTCCACGTACGCGCCGAGGATGGAGAACTGCCGCCGGCCCGTCAGCTCGGTGAGGACCGCGGCGAACCAGTCGTGATACGGAACGAGCATCTCCTCGGCCACGGCGTCCGCGGTGGTGACCACGGCGCCGAACCGCAGCGGCAGGATCGTCGTCTCCTCCGCGAGCGACGCCACGACCCCCTCGTGCGCCAGCAGGTCCTCCCGGGTCCCCAGCCCGCCTTCGGGAAGGAGCTCGCTCACCACCCCGGCCACCTCGCCCTCCCGGATGAGCGACACCTCGCCCCCGCCGGTACCGGTCAGCCCCTCGGGCAGCCGGGTGTCCGCCGGAACGATCCCGTACACGTAGCAGACGGGTGTCTCCTCACCGGCGCTGCCCCGCGCCGGCTCCGGCCGTGTCCTCTCGCGCCCTGTCGTCTCGGGCCCTGTCATCTCGTGCCGTACGGTCTCGTGCTCTGCCGTCCGGGACCGTGCGGTCTCCGGCTGTCTCTTCGCCCGCTGCGTCGTCACGGCTCACGCTCCCTTCGGGCGGGCCGGCGACGCGGCCGCCGTTCCTCCTCCCGGTGGTCGGCCAAGGTCTCCTCGAAGGTCTCCCGGGCCGCGTCGAGGACCCCCTTCGTCTTGCCCTTGGCTCCCCCGTGAGTGCCGCCCTCCGTCAGGTCCTCCACCAGTTCGGGCAGGTCGCGCCCGCCCTTCTCATAGAGATCGAGCCGGTTGGTCGCCTCGGCGAAGCGCAGATAGGTGTCCACGCTCGCCACCACGATCCGTGCGTCAATGGTGATCAGTTCGATGCCGACCAGGGACACCCGGACGAAGGCGTCGATCACGAGGCCCTTGTCCAGGATCAGATCGACCACGTCCGCCAGTCCGCCACCGGTCGAACGTTCGACAGGGGATCCCGCTCCCTTGTACGGAGAAACCGTCATCGAAATCCACCCCTCCTCCGTGGTTGTCCTTCGGATCAGCTCTCGGCAATCGAGTCGTCACCTCACGATCACGTGGGCGGGGTCCGCGTCCGTACGGCCGCCGTGCACCTGCCGGGCGCCCCGGCTACCTCTCCGCCTCGGTCTCGGCCTCGGATTCGGCCGCCGGGCGGCGTCGAGCCGGGCGGGCCGGGCGCGTAGGCCGTTCCTCCTCCTCGTCCCGGGGACGTCGCCTGGCCGGCCGGGCAGGCCGATCCGCGTCCTCACCGGTGCGCCGCCGGGCCGGCCGTCGCGGCCGGTCCGCGTCGCCGGCCGGCCGTCGCACCCGCGGCGGCACTTCCGGCTCCCCGGGCTCCTCTGGCTCCTCTGGCTCCTCGGCCTCCTCGGACGCGCGAGCCCGTTCGCGGTCCTCCTCTTCCTCGGGCTCCTCGCCCTCCTCACCTTCCTCGCCTTCCTCGCCTTCCTCGCCGGGACCCTCTTCTTCTCCGGCTTCTTCTCCGGCTTCTTCTCCGGCTTCTTCTCCGGCACCCCGCTCGGCGCCGCGGCCCTCCTCCGGCCGCTCCTCCTCGCCCTCGGGGCGCTCGGCCTCTTCTTCGGCCCGCTCTCCGGCCGGTTCTCCGGCTCGCTCCTCCTCAGGCGCCTCCTCCTCGCCGGCACCGGGCCGCTCCTCTCCGGCCTCCTCCTCACCGGCACGTCCCTCTTCACCGGGGGCCCGGCCTTCCTCCTCGGGCTTCTCCCCGGGCTTCTCCTCGCGCTCGCGGCTCTCCTCCTCGACCGCGTCCTCGTGGGACTTCACCACCTCGCCGTCGCGGATCTCGCCACGCCAGCCCTCGATCTCCTCCTTGTTGAGGATCGCGTGGGTCATCGCGTGCCGGCGGAAGTGCTTGAACTCCAGCCGCGCCCGGCGGCCCGGAGCACGCCAGAGGTTCCCGGTGTGCTCGAAGAACCCCTGCGGGTGGTATTCCATGACCAGGCAGATCCGGGTGAGGTTCGGGGCCAGCTCCGAGAACGACACCGCACCGTCGACATAGCCTTTGGGCCCCTTGGCCCGCCAGACGATGTGGTCGTCCGGCACCTGCTCGATGACGGTCGCCTCCCAGTTACGGTGCGACCAGAAGACCTGAGCCTTCCAGTTGGTCTTCTCCTCCGAGGGGCGTTCGACGTTCTCTACCTTCTTCATGAAGGTGGGGAATTCCTCGTACTGTGTCCACTGGTTGTAGGCCAGCCGGAGCGGCACTCCGACATCGATCGTCTCGACGATGTTCGTGAGCTTCAGGCCCTTCTTCCCGCCCTTGCCCTTGCCGCCCTTGAACATCTGTTTGACCTTTTCCTTCAGCCCGGTCGCACCGGCACCGAGCGCCGCGCGGAACGGGCTTTTCCCCTCAGCGAGCGCCTTCACCCCCGAAACGGCGGCCTTGACGCCCGGTCCGCCCCCGTCCTGGCCCTCGACCCTCTGGAGCAGCCCCCGCGTGGCCTCGTTCATCTTCTCGCTGACCTTCTGCCCCACAGAGGCCAGCGCCCTCTCAGCGAAGGTCTCGAGAAAGCTTCTGGCCTCCTGTGCCAGCCGCTGTGTGGGCAGGCCGTCGGTCAGCTGGCCGGTCCCCCCGCCAGGTCGGTTTCCCTCCGTCATGCCTACCTCCCTTCCTCGGGCGCCGCGGCCTCATGGGTCGCGCGGAGCCGAGTACGGCCGGCGTTCAGCCGTCGTCGGGGCCGCCCGCGACGGGCCCCTCGGCCCGCCAGGGGACCGGGGGACCTGATCACGGACTGGTGGCGACGTCATGCCAGGCCTAGTGATCACTTGGGGTCACCGCGTCGCCCGCCCTCGGCGGGGGCGATCCTCGTCACGCCTCGGTACCCGCCGCGGGGGCTCGGGCCGCGTCCGCCGGGCCGCGGGACGGCGCTCCTCGCGGGAGCCGCGCTCCGGCTCCGGCTCCGGCTCCGGCTCGGGCTCTTCGCGCTCGTCCTCGCCCTCGTCGTACTCGTCTTCTTCCTCGTAGGGCTCCTCGTCGTACTCCTCGTCCTCGTACTCGTCGCGCTCGTAGTCCTCGTCCTCGAGCTCGTCGCGCTCCGGCTCACGCGTGCGTTCGCGCCGGGCCGGCTCTTCGGGCTCCTGTTCCCGTTCCCGGCCCCGGCCCCCGCCCCGCTCACGTTCACGCCGGGCGGACTCCCGGCGCTCCCGCGGCGGACGTGCCGGCTCTTCTTCGGGCTCTTCGGCCTCTTCGGCCTCTTCGCCCTTCGCGGCGCCCTGACCGCGCATCGACTCGGCACGCTGTTGCAGCTTGTCGCTGAGTGAGTCCATACGGCTGCTCGCGGCCTTCTTCGCCACTGACAGACCCGCATCGACCAACTGGCCGCGGAGGTCCCCGGTGAGCTTGTCCAGCGGCGCACCCAAAGGCGTTTTACTCAGCAGTTCCTTCTGGTCGATGGGCAGTTTGCCGCCGGCCGCCAGCAGCGCCAGGAGCGCCGCCAACCGGGTCTTGTGGCTGCGCCCCAGCAGGTAGCCCCCCACCACGGCGACAGCTATCTGACTTCCGCACTTCATGCCCTCTCCCCCCTACGCGACCCCAGAATCGTCGGAAACCTGGCGACAGCATGCGGATGAGTGAATGGAGATACGTGCTCCCGGGCCGTGCCATGGCGACCGACAGAAAGGATCACTGGATGCCCGGAAAACAAAGCCATGGATCAGGCCCAGGGTGCATCTCGCCAGGGACCAGGCGACCCGCGTCACGATGACGCGGCCGACCGTAGGTCGCGGCGTGTTCTGTTGTCCGACTCTACTCCGCCAATCCCCGCTGTACCGCTCTCCCAACAGTCCGCCGAATTTCTTTGCAAGCTCTTCACGTCGGCGATGACCCGCGTTGGCCGTCCTCAGACCGAAGGAGCGACTCACTCATCGGAACCGGTCCGGCATGGCCGGGAATCGACCTGTCTCGGCAACGGAAACGACCACACCGCCCGCGCTCTCCTTGGCAGCGATGACTACCATGGATGGTGTAAGCGGAGGGAGACACTCATGAGGTACACACTCGCCGCAATCGACATCGGGCAATATCTTTCGAGGATCCTGGACAGCATTATCCGGATCGCGCCCAGAGTTTTATTCTTCATCGTCATTCTGGTCATCGGCTGGGTGATCGCAAGGATCATCGATCGGGCGGTGGCGGCGATACTCCACCGGGTGCACTTCGACCGCGTCGCCGGGCGGGGAGTCGTGGGGGACGCGCTGAGACGCAGCGACTATGACGCCTCCCGGCTCATCGCCAGGATCGCCTACTACGTGGTCTTGCTGATAACGCTGCAGTGGGCGTTCAGCGTCTTCGGCCCCAACCCGGTCAGCGACCTGCTGAGGACCATCGTGGCGTGGCTGCCCCGGGCGGTGGTCGCCGTCATCATCCTGGTCATCGCCTCCGCGATCGCGCACGCCGTCCAGGACGTCCTTCGCGCAGCGCTCAGTGGCCTGCCGTACGGACGTTTCATCGCCGCCGCGACGGCCATCTTCATCCTGGTCATCGGTGTCATCGCGGCCCTCAACCAGGTGGGCATCGCGACGACCGTCACCGAGCCGGTGCTCATCACCGTGCTCGCCACGGTGGGCGCCATCCTCGCCATCGGGGTCGGCGGCGGGCTGGTGCGGCCCATGCAGCAGCGCTGGGAGCGGATGCTGTCCGTGGCCGAGCGCGACATGACGTCGCTGCGCGGCGGCTCGTACGAGCGGGGGCGCGAGGACGCCCTCCGGGGCCCCGGCGTACCGGCCGAGCAGGGCCCGACGCCTCCGCACGCCACCCGGACGGGGGCGCCGGAGACACCGGGGGGCACCACGGAGACGCCGCGCCCCCCGGAGACACCGCCGCGCTGATCGGCCGTCCCGTCGCGCGGGACGGGACGTCCGCTGACCGGCCGGGAAAAGGCCGGCCGGTCATGCCCACTGAATGCGTCGAAACGATGCCGTCCGGCACGGCCGGCGAATGCAACGGAAGACATGACGCCCCCGGAAAGGATGTGCCGCAACAACTGCCGATCACCCGGTGCGCGGCCTTTCCACGGGTTGACACAAAGGAGCGGTACGCGACCGTACCGGACGATCGGTATTCGACCGACGCCCAACTCGGGAGTGGATTGGAAGCGAGGGTGGAAACGTGACACGGCAGCAGGGGGAGTCGAAATGACGGCCGGCACGGCGGCTGATCGCCAAAGCGTGGCGGACTCCCGTTATTCGCCGGTCGCCGAGCACGGATTGATCGGGGACCTGCGCACCACCGCGCTCGTGGACAGCGTTGGCACGATCGACTGGTACTGCTGCCCGCGCTTCGACGCGCCGAGTGTCTTCGCCTCGATTCTGGACGCCGATCGGGGCGGGTCGTTCGAACTGGCCGCCGACGTGCGGGCGCGGACCAAGCAGTTCTACCTTCCGGACTCCAACGTGCTGATCACCCGCTTCTTCTCCGACGAGGGATTGGGCGAGGTCCAGGACTTCATGCCGATCCTCGACGAGCCACTCGAGGTGAACCGGCACCGGCTGATCCGGCGCGTGGTCTGCGTCCGCGGGTCGTTGCCGTTCCGGGCCCGGGTGGCCCCGAGGTTCAACTACGGGAGGGACGCGCACACCGTACGCCTGGAGCACGATCAGGCGATCTTCGAGTCGCCGTCGCTCACGCTGGCGCTGACGGCCAGCGTGCCGATGGAGTGCGACGGACCGGACGTGTGGTCGGCCTTCAAGCTCCACGAGGGCGAGTGCGCGGTGTTCGCGCTTGACCGGATCGGTGCCGACGTGCCGCCTCGCACCTGTCCTCTTATGGAGGCCGAGCAGTTGCTGGCGGCCACGGTGAGCTACTGGCGGCACTGGCTGTCCGCCTCGCGTTACCGCGGCCGGTGGCGGGAGATGGTGCACCGGTCCGCCCTGACGCTGAAGCTGCTCACCTACGCGCCCACCGGTGCGATCGTGGCCGCCCCGACGGCCAGCCTGCCGGAGCAGATCGGCGGCGAGCGCAACTGGGACTACCGGTACGTGTGGATCCGCGATGCCGCGTTCTGCGTCTACGCGCTGCTCAGGCTGGGCTTCACCGCGGAGGCCGCGGCCTTCATGAACTTCCTGTTCGACCACGTGGGCGCCTGCGGGAACGTCGCCTCGGAGTCGCTGCAGATCATGTACGGCATCGACGGGCGCAGCGACCTGCCCGAGGTCGAGCTGGAGCACCTCGAGGGCCACCGGGGATCCAGCCCGGTCAGGATCGGCAACGGCGCCGTCGGGCAGCTCCAGCTGGACATCTACGGGGATCTGATCGACTCCGTCTACCTCTACGACAAGTGGGGGCAGCCGATCTCCAGCGACCAGTGGCAGGGGGTCGCTGCGCTGGTGGACTGGGTCTGCGACCACTGGGACCAGCCCGACGAGGGCATCTGGGAGACCCGCGGCGGGCGCAAGTACTTCCTGCACTCACGGCTGATGTGCTGGGTGGCGATCGAGCGGGCCATGCGGATGGCCAACCATCGTGGGCTGCCCGCCGACATCCCCCGCTGGCGCAAGGTGCGCGACGGCATCTACCGGCAGATCATGACCCGGGGCTGGTCCCCCGGCCGGCGGGCGTTCGCCCAGGCTCTGGACGGCGACGTGCTCGATGCCGCGGTCCTGATGATGCCGCTGGTCAAGTTCATCTCCCCGACCGACCCGAAGTGGCTGCTCACCCTGGACGCGCTCGGCGAGGACCTGGTGTCGGACTCGCTGGTCTACCGCTACGACCCGGAGGCCAGCCCGGACGGGCTGCGCGGCGAGGAGGGCACGTTCTCGATCTGCTCGTTCTGGTACGTCGAGGCGCTGACCCGCGCCGGGCGGCTCGACGAGGCACGGCTCGCCTTCGAGAAGATGCTCACCTACGCCAACCACCTGGGCCTGTACGCCGAGGAGATCGGGCACGACGGCGAGCAGAAGGGCAACTTCCCGCTGGCCTTCACCCACCTGTCGCTGATCAGCGCGGCGTTCAACCTCGACCGCGCCCTCGGCTAGCGGGCGAGACCTCGGCGCCTGTCGACCCAGCGGATCCACCCACCGGATCCACCTGTCGGATCACCCAGCGGATCCACCCGGCGGGGCCCGCTGCGCGGCGACGACATTGCCGTCGGCACCGGCTGTCTGGTCCCTCCAGGATTGAACCGAATGCCAGACGTGCCCGTGTACGTAGTCGTTCAACAGTTTTCCTTTCAACAGTTTGCGTCCGCCCGGGGCGGCCTGGGGAACCGGTCCGCGCGGGTGGTCCTACGTGCTGGAAACGATGACGGCTGGCTGCCACGGGGGTAAGCCTGTGAGAACGTTGCAAGAACCGGAGACGAGCCCGGCCACCTGGAACGACGACGTCGAGTCCTCTCTCCTGGCCGGCGAGCAGGCGCTGCGCGTCGAGGGCAATCTGCAGGCGGGCCGCAGCTGGTTCGACACGGCCTACCGGCAGGCCGAGCGCTGGGGCGATGGCCAGGGAATGGCGCGGGCGGCCCTGGGCCTGGCGGGGCTGTGGGTGCACGAGAACCGCACGGCCGCGGACATCGCGCGGGTGCGGGTACGGCAGCGCGACGCCCTGCGGATGATCGATCCGCGGTCGTCGCTGGCGCTCCGGCTACGGATCAGGATGGTCGCCGAGGACGACTACCGCGTCGGCGAGCACATGGCGATCCTGGCCATGGTGGCGGAGGCCAGGCGCGCGGGCGACACGGTGGCCCTCGTGGAGGCGTTGAGCCTGGCGCATCACTGCCTCATGGGCCCCGAGCACGCGGCGCTGCGGTCCGGGCTGGCCCAGGAGCTGATCGGCGAGGCCTCCCGGACCAACCGCCGCAGCGACCTGCTCATGGCGTTGCTGTGGCACGCCGTCGACCTGCTGCTCTGCGCCGATCCGCACGCCGAGCGCTGCCTGGAGGAGCTACGCGTCCTGCTCGCGCAGGGCGACCATCTGGCGATCGGCTTCGTCCTGGGCACGATCGAGGTGATGCTGCACATCCGCGCCGGCCGGTTCGACCGGGCCGAGGCGCTGGCGGCGACCTGCGCCGAGCGCGGAGCGGCGGCCGGTGACATCACCGCGACAGGCTGGTACACGGCGCAGCTCGGCACGATCCGCTGGTACCAGGGCCGGGTCGCCGAGCTCGTCCCGGCGTTCACGCGGCTGTTGAACTCACCGATGCTCAGCGCGCTGGACAACGCCTGCCACGCGAGCCTGGCGGTGGCCGCGGCCACCGCGGGCGACCGGCGGCTGGCGGCGAGCGCCCTGGCCCGGCTGCGCGGCCGGGTCCTGGCGGACCAGCCCCGTTCCGGCAGCTGGCTGATGTCGATGTACGGCGTCGTGGAGGTCGCGCATCTGCTCGGGGACACCGAGACCGCGGCCCAGGCCTACACCCTGCTCAGCCCGTTCGCGCATCTCCCGGTGATGCTCTGCGTCGGCGTGGTCTGTCTCGGATCGGTCCACCACTCCCTGGGCGTGGCCGCCCTGACCACCGGTGACCTGGACAGGTCGATCGAGCATCTGCACGCGGCCGTCCACGACAACCTCGCGCTGGGCAACTGGCCGGCCGTCGTGCTGTCCCGGTCCCGCCTCGGCCAGGCCCTCGCGCTCCGGGACGGGCCGCTGGACGAGGCGGCGCGACGGGAACTGGCCCTGGCCGAACAGGAGGCGGCGGCCCTGGGCATGCAACTGCCCGCCGACGCCACGCGAGAGCCGGCGAGCCTGACCGGCCGGACCGGGGAGCACGGCGGGCGGGCACCTGTGGTGTGCCGGCGCCGGGGCAGGCAGTGGCAGGTCGCACTGGGCGGCCGCACCACGCTCGTGGACCACTGCGTGGGGATGCGGCACCTGGCGGCCCTGCTCTCCAATCCCGGGTACGAGATCCCCGCCACCGAGCTGGCCGCGGGTCCCGGGGCGCCCGAGACGGCGATGGTCCAGGGCGCTGTCACGTCCACCCAGCCGGTGCTGGACGACGTGGCCAAACGCCAGTACAAACAGCGGCTGGCGGAACTGCAGGCCGAGATCGACGACTTCGAGGCGATGAACGAGGTGGAGCGCGCCGCCGCCGTACGCACCGAACGTGACTGGCTGGTGGCCGAGCTCGCCTCCGCCGCCGGTATGGGCGGTCGGGTGCGCCAGTTCACCGGCAGTGAGGAACGCGCCCGGATCGCCGTGGGGAAGGCCATCCGGCGTGCGGTGCAGCGCGTCACCGACGCCGACCCGGTCATCGGCAATGAACTGCGCGCCACCGTGCAGACCGGTCTGCGCTGCTGTTACCGTCCGCGGTGAGCCCCATTCCCGCCGAAGGTACGATCCGGGCATGAGCGGACGTGGGCAGGAATCCGAGCCTGTTGCGGCGATCCCCGACGGTTTCAGATATCTGCACGAGCCCATGCGGGTGGAGGGCTCGATTCCGTTCCTCGGCGACCGGGAACTCGTCGAGCAGTTGAAGGAGCGCATCAGATACTCGGCGGGAGGCGCATTTCTCGTCACCGGATTCCGGGGGGTCGGTAAGACGACTTTGGTGCTGCGGGCATTGGACGATCTCCAGCGGGAATCCACCCGGGGCAGTGTCCTCCTGCCGGTCGTGATCAGCGTGGCCCGGTCCACCTCGACCGACCGGCTGCTCGTCGCCATCATCCGCCGGACGTTCGAGACCCTCAACGACCAGGGCTACCTCGGCCTGCTGCCGCCGCAGACCCAGCAGGCCCTGGTCCTGTCGTACTCCCGGACCTCCCTCCAGCTCAAGCACACCAGCGCGGACGCGTCCGAGCGCGCGGCGACCCTCGACCTCGGCCTCGCGGACAAGGCCGCCAAGACCATGACCGCCGGGCTGCTCGCCCCGAAGCTGGGGATGTCGGCCAAGCGCACCCGGTCGCTCGCGTCCGAGGCGGCCTACCTCAACTACTCCGAGACCGACGCGGAGTACGACCTGATCCGCATCGTCCAGCTGCTCGCCACCGCCTTCGAGGTCAAGATGGCCGAGCGGCGCGGATGGTGGCGGCGGAAGACCACGAGCGCACCCCGGATCAACGTGGTCGTGGTGATCGATGAGGTCGACAAACTGACGGCCGAGGACGGCGGGCTGGAGGGGATCAAGAAGACGCTGTCGGAGATGAAGAACGTGCTCACCATGCCGGGAGTGCATTTCCTGGTGGTGGCCGGGCCCGACCTGCACGACCGCGTGCTGTCGGACGTCGGCCGGGGAAACAGCCTTTACGAGAGCCTGTTCGCCTGGCGGCTCTACGTGCCGTGCTCGTGGAACGCGCCGGCGAGCCTGACGGACAACCTGCTGCGCTGGCGCAACGACATTCCCGCGCCCTTCTACCGCGACTTCACGGGCTACCTGGAGTTCAAGGGCCGGGGCATGCCCCGGCGGCTGCTCCAGGAGTTCAACGGATTCGTCCGCTGGAGGTCGGGCAGGCCGTACCTCTTCCTGACCGAGGAGGAGATGCAGCGGGTCGGCTTCTACGCCTGGCTCGAGAAGGTGCTCACCTCGTTCTACCGGCGGGACGCGGAGGACCTGTTCCCCATCGCGCTCGACGAGGACCGCTGGCGGCTCGGCTGCTACTACGTGCTGGACTGGGTGCTGCGGAGCAACGGCAAGCCGTTCACCGTGGCGGACATCGATGACGCGGTGCAGAAATCCGAGATCGATTCCTCGCTGCAGGTCTCGCGCAGCCTGGCGGACCATCTGCTGGAGCACCTCGACCAGCACGACGTGATCGAGGTGGTGCGCAGCCCCGGCTCCGACTCGACGATGATCGGCGATGTCGCCGAGGCGCAGCTGACCTCGTACCGGCTGGGCGGGACGATCAGAAGCAAGCTGACCGGTTTCGCCCAGGCGAGCGAGAGCGAACGCGCGGACCTGGACCTGCTGCGGCCGGCCCCGGAGGTCCCGCTGGGCGACACCCGCGACGTGCCCATCATGACGCTGGCCGATCGCTACCTGCTGCTGGACGTCATCGGGGAAGGCGGCGTCGGAACCGTCTACCGAGGCCACGACACCTCCTTCGATCGTCCGGTCGCGGTGAAGGTGCTCCGCTCGACCGTCGCCTCCGACGAGCGCACTCGCGCGCGGTTCCGGCGCGAGATCGAGGTCTCGCGCGGCATCGACCATCCGCACATCGTGAAGACGCTGGACATCGTCGACGAGCCGGACGGCAGGCTGGCCCTCGTCATGGAACTGGTCGAGGGCCCGGAGCTGGCCCAGATCCTGGCGGAGGCCGGCCCGATGCCGCCCGGTGAGGTGGTACGGATCGGTGCGCGTCTCGCCGACGCCCTCGGCTACCTGGCCGGACGCGGCCTGGCCAGGGTCGACATCAAGCCCGGCAACGTCATCCTCAACCGGGACCGGGGGCCGGTGATCATTGATCTCGGCATCGTCAAACGGTCCGCCGAGGACGACACCCGTGTCACCGCGGAGAACGTGGTGGTCGGAACCCCGCTGTACTTCTCTCCGGAAATGATAATGGGCGACAGGGTCGACATCAGATCCGACATCTACGCGCTCGGCCTGCTGCTCTATGTGTGCCTGCTCGGCCGTCACCCACTGGCCGACAAACCCATGACGACCATTTTCCACTGGATCAGCCAGGGCGGGGCCGACTATCGGGAATTGCGGGTCTCCGCGTCCCTGATAGCGGTCCTCGAGAAGGCGATGGCCCGGAAACCGGAAGACCGCTACCAGCGGCCCGAGGACCTGCGACGGGCGCTGCTCGACACGCCGGAGGCGAGCGCCCCGGCCTGACCGGCCGGCCCTCGCCGTGTCAGTCGGCCTCGGTCACCCGCATTCCGATGGGGAAATGGTCGGAGAAGCCGTTCTGGTCGATCTCCTTGCCCATCCCGCCGAACGGAACCGGCTTGGGATAGGTGCCGGGATCGGAGGTGCCCGGAAACCGCAGGATCTCGACGGTGTCCGCCTGGACGGCGATGGGCGAGTCCTCGCGGGCCATGTTCTTGTTGGCCAGGAACTGGTCGAGCTGGTTCGGCTCGTTGCTGAAGTAGAACGTGCCGTCGGGCCCGCCGGCGGCCGGCCACATCAGGTTCCAGAATCGCGGGGTGTCGGCCTCGATCACCCTGCGCCGCTGACGGGTGCTGAGGGCGTGCACCACCAGCGACGTGTCAAAGGGCTCGTCGTTGAAATCCCCCATCGCCAGCGCCGGGGTGTCCTCGCCGTGCTCCTGGAGCGCGCGCTCGTGGAAGAACGCCAGCGTCTCACCGGCGATGTCCCGGTAGCCGGCCGACTCGAAGGCCCCGCCGCTGCGCGAGGGCCAGTGATTGCCGAACACCGTCCAGGTACGGCCCCGGGAGGTACGGAAGTTGACCTGGACGATCTCCCGGGTCGCGTTACGGCGCATCACCACGTGGAAGAAGACCTCGTCGGCGGGGGCCTCCAGCAGGTCCGTGTCGTAGATGAACGCCACATCGATGCCGCGGGCGTCCTCGGTGTCGGCGTGCACGATGCCGTACCGGCGGTCGGGCAGGCGATCGTGGAGCACGTCGACCAGCAGGTCGAGCACGAACCGGTTCTCGACCTCGCACACGCCCAGCAGGTCGGGGCCGCTCCCGTCGTTCATCTGGGCGATCACCGACGCCAGCTGGGAGATCTTGCGATCACGGAGCTGCGGCGTCCAACCGGCGATGTCGTCCTTGATGACACGACGTACTTTCTCGGTCCGGCGAGGGGAGTTCTCCTCGTCGAAAAGGTTCTCGAGGTTCCACCAGGCGACATAGTACGTCGAAGGCATCTTTCCCCCATGGGCCATCCGCTTTGTCACGCAAGAATCGCATGCTCGGCCACAGGACAACATGAGAAACACGCTCAGGACCTGTGGTCACATGATTCGGGTCCTTCGGGCAAGGGCATTATCGACTGTCCAGGTGGCGTCACCGTTCCGGCCCGGGCACTTCCACGACACTTCCATGGCAAGGACGACGACCCATGACCAAGCGGACGACGCGTCTGAGGCAGTTGCTGAGCGACCCGAAGACACTCGTCGCACCGGGCGCCTATGACGGGACGGGCGCCCGGATCATCCAGTCGCTCGGCTTCCAGGCGTGCTACCTCAGCGGTTTCGAGACCTCGGCGAGCATGCTGGGAGAGCCCGACGTCGGCTACCTGACGATGACGCAGATGGCGGCGCGGGTCGCCGCTCTCTGCGACGCCGTCGACCTGCCGCTGATCGCCGACGGCGACACCGGTTACGGCAATCCGCTCAACGTCCGCCGCGCCGTGCGCCAGTACGAGAAGGCCGGTGCGGCGGCGATGCACATCGAGGACCAGACCTTCCCGAAACGCTGCGGCCACATGCTCGGGCGAGACGTCATCCCGGCCGGCGAGATGATCCAGAAGATCAAGGCCGCGGTCGACGTACGGGAGGACCCCGACTTCGTGATCATCGCCCGTACCGACGCGCGGACGACGAAGGGCCTGGACGAGGCACTCGACCGCGGTGCCGCCTACCACGAGGCGGGCGCCGACCTGCTGTTCATCGAGTCACCGGAGAACGAGGACGAGATGCGGCGCATCTGTGCGGCGTTCCGCGGCGTCGTTCCCGTGCTGAGCAACCAGATCGAGGGCGGGCGCACCCCGACGCCCGGCGTCCGGGCGCTCCAGGAGATGGGCTACGCGCTCGCGATCTTCTCGCTCGGCACGGCGTTCGCCGCCGCCAAGGGCATGCGGGACTACCTCGAGGTGCTCGCCGCGGAAGGCGACACCCGATCGGCGCGGCCGGGCATGATCTTGTTCGAGGAGTTCAACGAGCTGATCGGCATCGAGGAGCACACCACCCTCGAGGAGCGGTACCGAACCGTCGCGCCGCCCTCTTGACGGGGTCAGAGCCCTTCGGCGAGGGTGTCCCAGAACGCGGTCTCGTAAGCGTGCAGCAGACCCGCGGCGTGCAGCGCCTCAGCTGCGTCGTCACCGGCGGCGATCCCGGCCTCGATGACCGCGATCGCCTGTTCCTCGAAGCCCGGCGGGGACTCGGCGAAGAAGCGGAAGAAGCCGACCGCCTCCTCGGACAGGCCGTACCGTGCCCGCAGCGCCTCGGCACTCCGGCCGCAGTACTCGCCCCACTCGGCCAGGTTGGCCAGCATCGCCAAGGCCACCGCGCTGCGGGTGCCCTGCTGCGCGCTCTGCGCGAGGTAGGCCGGGTAGGCCTGGGCGAACGGCCGGGTCCGGTAGGCGCGCAGGTCCGCCTCGGCCCAGCCCAGCGCCGCCGCGAAGCCGTCGAGCAGTTCGAGCGCGGCGCTCTCCCCCTGTGCCAGCGACAGGAAGAACGGGCCTGCGGGCGGTTCGGCGAACCGCGCGGCGAGCAGCGCGAAACTGCGCCGGTCGCTGCCCACGATCCGGTATTCCTCCCCCGCCAGCCAGGTCAGCCGCTCGCGGGGCACCTCGCCCGCCTCCAGCAGCTCCAGGAACCGGTTGGGAGCCGGCCGCCCGGTGATCTCCGCGCGTGCCAGCGCCGCCAACTCCACCGCAGAACGCTCAGCCATGGCGTCTACGCCACCATCCGCACCCTGCCTCGTCAACCACCCGCGCGTGCGCTCGGGGCGTCTACTTGGGCGCTCACGTGGGCGCCTGGACGTTGGCGATGCCCAGGGTGCTCTGGGCGGGCAGCAGGCCGCTCTCGAAGACCGCCCCGAGGATCGGCGCGGTGAGCCGGGCGAGCCGGTCGGCCCCCTCGGTGCCCAGGGCCCGCCAGGGTGCCATGGCGAGTTCGTCGGTGAGGCGCTCGACGTCGTTCCGGCCCGCGTGGCCACGGGCGGTGGCCCGGCCCTCGGAGTCGACCCAGCCGCGGGCGGCGAGCCGGTCCTGGGCCGCGGCCCATTCCGATTCGCTCCAGCCCCGTCCGGCGAAGTTCTCCACCGGCGCGGCGCCGATCGCGGCGAAGGACACCAGCGACTCGCACGGGTCCAGGCCCGCGGTGAGCAGCGCGGCCACATGCCCGTCCCCGCGGTGTTCGCGCAGGATGGTGATGGCCTGCCAGAGCGCCAGATGAGGCTCGTCCGGCCAGGGCAGGTCGGCGTTGGCGGCGGCCAGCGGCCGGCCGGCGGTGTCGGCCGCCTCCGCGGCCCGCCGGGCCAGCTCCGCGGCCTCGGCCACCTCCTTGTCGTCCACGCGGTCGCCCAGGAGGCCGCGCAGGACCCGGTCCATGGCGCGCAGCCGGACCCGCAGTACCTCCTCGGGGCGGGCCACCTCCCATGCCGCCGGCACGTGCCGCGCGACCATCCGCGGGCTGAAGCTGTAGAAAGCGGCGGATACCAGGTGCGGCCCCGCCGCGCCGAGGGGGGCCGTCCGCCAGGCGAAGTAGCTCGGCCAGCGCGTGTCCACCGCGTATCCGAGCGTCGCGGCCTCCTCCAGCACCTCGGGTGCGAAGTACAGCAGCGCGTGCACGGGCTCCAGCTGGTGCCACATCCGGCGGGCCAGGGCCGACTCCTGGGACATCGTCGTTCTCCTTCGCTCAGCAGTCCGCTGTCTTACGGGTCTCGTCCGACGGTTCTTCCGACATTCCTTGTCCGACGTTCCTTGTCCGACATGTCGAAAGTAGAAGGTCTGGTATCGACATGTCAAGTGTGGAAGATAGAGTGCGGGCATGAGTCTCCGTCACGCGCTGCTCGGACTGCTGATCGAAAGATCCGCCAGCGGCTACGACCTGCTGAAACTCTTCGAGACCTCGCTGGCCAACGTGTGGCCGGCCACGCAGAGCCAGATCTACACCGAGCTCACCAAGCTGGCCGACACAGGACTGATCGCCGTCTCCGCGGCGGGGCCCCGCGGCCGCAAGGAGTACACCCTCACGGACGAGGGGCTGGCCGAGTTCCGGCACTGGATGGTGCAGGCTCCGCCACGCAAGAGCACCCGCAGCGACGAACTGCTGCGGGTGTTCTTCCTCGGCGTCCTCACCCCCGAGCAGGCCCGCGCCTACCTGGAGGGCCTGGCCGCCACCGCCGCCGCCGACCGGGACGCCCTGGTGAAGCTCGGCGAATCCATCGACTGGGGCGGCGACGGCCTGTCGGTCCACGGCCGTCTCGCCCTGGAGTACGGGCTCCGTTTCAGCGCCATGCGCCGCGACTGGGCCGAATGGGCCGCCGGCCAGATCCACTGACCGGACGGCACCGACCGGACGGCACGGACCAGGCGGCGCGGATCGGGCGGCGCGGACCAGGCGGGGCGGATCGGGCGGCGCGTGCTCGGAACGGCCGGCGGCCCGCGTCAGTCCGGGATCCGGTCGTGCGGGGCGTCCATCAGCGAGGCCAGCCCGGCGCGGTCCCGTACGCCCAGCCGGTCGTAGACGGCGACCAGATGGTTGTCGACGGTCCGCTTGGACAGCACCAGCCGGTCGGCGATCTCGCGGTTGCTCAGCCCGGACGCGGCGAGCTGGGCGATCTCGCGCTGCCGGAGCGTGAGCCGGGGCGCCGCGAGATCCTTCAGGGCCGGGGTGCGAGCACCCTGACAGCGCTCGGCCAGTTTGCTCGCCAGGGTCTCCGCCCGCCGCGTGGCCCGGCGGTCCCCCGCCCGCCGGAGTGCGGCGGCGGCCTGGGCCGCGGCCTCGGCGGCGAGGAGGTTCATGTCCAGTGCCGCGAAACCCTCGGCGACCGCGTACAGCTCCGTACCGTCGTCTGCGGCGAACGCCCGCGCGTGGTCGGCGGACAGCGCGACCCGGGCCCCGTCGTGCACGGCGGCGAGCTCGGCCAGCCGGTCGGCGACCCGCTGGGCTGCCTGGCCGGCCGCTCCGAGCCGTACGGCGTCGTGCAGCACGAGGTATTCGAAGCCCGGCAGCTCGGCGTCACGGCACTCGTCGGCGAGCGTGAGCGCGAGGTCGGCGGCCTTGGAGAGCTCGCCCGACGCGGCAGCGATCCAGACCCTGGTCTGCCCGACCCAGCGCATGAATCCGGTCCACCGCGGCCGGTTGCGGCTGAGCGCCTCGTCCAGGGCGAGCTGGGCGGCGGGCGCGTCGCCCAGCAGCGCCAGCGCGGCCGCGTAGGCGCCCAGGCAGCCGCCGACCGTCCGGGCGGTCTCGTGGTGTGCGGCCGCGTGCAGGGCGCGCAGTGCCGTACGGGGTTCACCGCGCAGCATGGCGAGGTGCCCCTTGGCCAGCGCGAGGCTGCCCTCCCCCCGGGACCAGCCGCGCTCTCCCGCCGCCGAGGCCTCCATCGAGTCGATGGCCCGCCGCATGGTGGTGACGTCACCGGCGAAGAACCCGCACAGCGACCATGTCGAGTGCAGCGGGGAGACCATGACGGGCGCGGTGTGCTGCCACTGCGGCATTTCGGCGAGCGCCTCCTGTGCGCGTCCGGCCGCCTCCTCCGTCCGGCCCGCGTAGCACAGCGCCAGGGCCAGCGCGTTCTGTGCCTGCACGCGCAGCGCGGGGGTCACCGGCGGGGCGTTCAGCAGCGAGAAACCGAGCCGCAACGCCGTCGGCGGCCGGGCGGCGGAGGCGGCCAGGTTGAGCCGCCGGGCGATCACCTCCTGACGCGACTCGGGCCGGGTGAACGTCTGCTCGGCACGGTCCAGCAACCGCAACGCATGGTCCAGCCGGTTCATCCCCCAGGCGAGATTGTTGGCGCGGGCCAGCACCAGCTGAACGCGCGCGGGTTCGTCGGCCGGTGGATCGTCCTGCCCGGCCAGCACGGCCTGCGCCTCGTCGGGCAGCTGCGCGTAGTCCAGGACGGTCGCCAGCAGGGTGGCGGCCTCCACCCCGCCGCCCGCGTTCACCGCCATCCGGCCGAGCCGGATGGCCAGCGGGTAGTCGTGCGCGGTCCAGGCGAGCCGGCAGGCGGCCAGCAACGGCTCCGGTGAGGCCTGCAGTCCGCTCTCCATCCGCCAGACGGTGAGCCGCAGCAGGTCCTCGCGCCGGCGCGCACCGGTGCGTTCGAGCCGGCCGGCGAGGTCGGCGTAGCGGTGGCGGCGGCGCAGGTCGGGACAGCGGGCCCGGGCCACCTCGCCGTAGATCGGGTGCCCGAGCCGGACCACGGCCCGCCGGCTGTCCACGGTGACCCGGATCAGCCCTTTCTCCTCGGCCTCTTCGACGGCGGTGCCGGGGCAGAGGTCGGCCAGGTCGGCCAGGCCGAGCGGCTCCGCCAGCGCGGTGAACTCCAGCACGGCGTTCTGGTCGGGTGACAGCCGCCCGACGCGCTCCTCGACCAGCTCGACCAGCCGGGCGGTCAGCGGCGGGTCGGCGACGAGCTGCCACATCCCGCGTACGGCACGCAGGTGGCCCGCGTCCACGGCGGCGATGACGATCTCGTGGAGCAGCAGGGCGTTGCCCTCGGTCGCCCGCCACAGCCGCCGCACCGTGACGTCGTCCACCGGACCGCCCAGGGCCCCGGACAGGATGGCGCCGGTGTCCTCGATGCCGAGCGCCCCGATGTCCTCCCGGACCGCCAGTTCGTCCTGCCAGAGCCGCACCACGCTGTCCGGAGGGCCGATCGGCTCACCGGTGCGCAGGGTGGCCACCACGAGTGCGCGTGAGGTGCGTACGAGATGGTGGACGACGGCGGCGGAGGCCGTGTCGAGCAGATGGGCGTCGTCCACCGAGAGCACCAGGCGGCGCCCGCGGGCGTGGGAGCCCACCGCGTCGGCCGCCCAGCGCAGCGGATTGGCCAGGCCCGCCGGTGCCTGCGCGGGCAGCAGATGGGCCAGCGCGCCATACGGGATGTCCCCGGCCGCCCGGGTGGCCCGGATGCTCACCGTCGCGAACTCGGCCGGGCTCAGCGTACGGAGCACCTCGGCGGCCAGCCGGCTCTTGCCCGCTCCGGCGGGACCGGCGATGACGAGACCGCGGGCGCGCGCCAGCCCGGCGAGCCGGGTGAGCTCCCGGCGACGTCCCGCGAACGGCCAGGTCGCCACGCCACCTCCTGAGATCGCGGATCGCAGGCCCCTTGTGGGCCTCTTTCCCGCCGCCTATCTTCCGTATGTGGAGCGATGGGGAGCGAAGTTCCTGGTGGACTGCCCTCGCTGCGAACACCGTACGGTGGCATGCGAGGCTGACGGGCCGCACCGGACTTTCCAGCCATCCCAGTTCATGCCTTACGCGCTGACCGTATGCCAGGTATGCCACGAGGTCCTGCTGCTCGCCCGGGACGATCCGGATGCCGGAGCGGACGCGGCCGGGCCGCGGCCGGCGCTCGTCCTGTGGCCCGCACCGGACCGGGTGCTCAGCGAGCTGATCCCGCCCCGCCTCCGCCGGGAGATCCAGGAGTCCCGGGCCTCGGTGCGCGCGGGCGCGTACGCCTCGGCCGTCGTCATGGTCCGCCGCCTGCTGGAGGGCGTCTGCGCCGACCAAGGGGTACACCGCACCCCGCTGTACGCCGCGCTGCGCGAGATGCGCCGCGAGGGCCTGGTCGACGGACGGCTGCTGGCCTGGGCGGAGGGCATGCGGGTGCTCGGCAACGAAGGCGCCCACTTCGGGGGCGCACCGGTCGGCCGGGAGGACGCCGAGGACGCGCTGTACCTGGCCGAGGCACTGCTGGACTACCTGTACGTGCACGCTCACCGGTACGCGGCCTTCCGGGAACGCCGCGGCGAACCCCCGGCCACCTCCGGCCAACCGGGCGACGACCCCCCTGCCGTGCTGGCCCTGCGCCGGGCGGGCGCGGAGTACACCGAGCACCCGTATCCGCACGATCCGGCCCGTACGCCGTCGCAGCTCGCCGTCGCCGACGTGCTCGGGGTCCCCCGCCACCAGATGTACAAGGCGGTGGTCGCCTACGTCGACGAGCACGTCGTCCTCGCCCTGGTGCCGGTCGACGCCGCGGTCGATCTGGCCGCGCTGGCCGCCGTGACCGGCGGCGGCACCGCGCGGATCGCCACCGCGACGGAGGTGACGGGGTTCGAGGTCGTCAGCCCGCTCGGCCTCCCGCTGCGGGTGCCGACGGTGCTGGACGCGAGCGTGCTCGTCCTGGACACGGTGTACGTCGCGAGCGGCCGGCCGGGGCTCGAGCTCCAGGTGACCCGGCCGGATCTGGTCCGGCTGACCGCCGCGACCACCGCGCCGATATCCCGGCCGCGACAATGAGAGCGTCACAGCGAACGGGGATCCCCATGGCGGTCGTCAGTATTTCCGTGTCCGGTGCCAAGGACGGCGAAGAGGAGTTGCGCTCACTGGACGACTGGCTGAGCGACACGATGCGGGGCAGGGTGACCTGGCAAAGCCATCCGCCCGAACCCGGGCACATGGGAGTGCAACCGCACGAGCTGGTGGTGGCACTCGATGAGGGACTGGGCCCGGGCGTCCTGGCGGACTCACTGGAGATCTGGCTTCGCCGGCGCGGCCCCGAGGTGAAGATCATGGTGCGGGTCGGTGATCAGGTCACCGAGGTCTCCGCGCTGGGCGACCTGAACGTCGCCGCGCTCCTGCGCGAGGCGCTGCGCGCGGCCGGGGCGGGGTGATCCGTCGTGCGGCGGTTCGACCCGCAGCGCTCCTGGGCCGTCCTGATCGGCACGAGCCGCTACACCTCGGACCCCGGGCTGTCACCGCTGCCGGCCGTGCGCAACAACCTGGACGCCCTGCGGACCGTCCTCACCGACCAGCGATACTGCGGCTTCGCCCGCGACCGCTGCACCGTGATCAGTGATCCGGAGGACTCGCAGGCGATCGGCAGGGCGCTGGCCGCGGCCGGCGACGCCGCCGAGGATCTGCTGCTGGTCTACTACGCCGGGCACGGCCTGATCGACCGGCAGGGCGAGCTGTACCTCGGCCTGACGGAGACCAGCTCGCACACCTCGATGCTGCCCTACACCGGTGTGCCGTACGGGCTGGTGCGCAGGTCGGTGCGCGGCAGCAGGGCCGCCAGCCGGGTGGTCATCCTCGACTGCTGCTTCAGCGGCCGGGCCATCGACGCGGCCACCGGCCCGGAGGCGGTCGTCGCGGGCCAGGTCGAGATCCAGGGCGCCTACACCCTGACCTCGAGTTCCCGGACCTCCACCTCGATCGCCGCGGAGGGCAGCCAGTTCACCGCCTTCACCGGAGAGCTGCTGCGGATCCTGGTGGACGGGGTCCCCGGCGGTCCCGAGTTGCTCACGCTCGATGCGATCTACGAGGAACTGCACCGGGGTCTGGTCCGGGCGGGGCTGCCCGAGCCGCATGTCGGCCGGGAGCAGAACATCCATCGGCTCGCCCTCGTCCGCAACGCCGCGAGCGCCGGCCCGGAGACCACTCTCACCATCGGCGCACCGCCCGGCGCACCGCACGTGCCGGGGCCCGCCGGCGGGATCAGCGGTCACCGGCGTGCGCCGTCCGGCCGGTGGAACGCCCGGGCGATCGGCCTGACCGCCGGGGCCTCGGCCGCGCTCGGGGTGGCCGTCGTGCTGGCCGCGACACTCCTGCCGGGCGGTGCCTCGAAGACTCCGGAGGCGGCCTCCCGCTCGTCCGGGGTCCTCACCGGGACCTCGGCACCGCCCAGCGCGACCGCCGCGTCGCCCTCGTCCACGTCCTCCGCGAGTCCGGCTCCCCGGGGTTCGGCCGGCGGCCCCACGACGACCAGCGCCGGCCACGGCCCGCCCGCGAAGCCCACCGTCCCGGCCGGTCTCGTGGGCGCGCCGTTGGGCACCGCCGTCGACAGGCTCAGCAGATTGAAGATCCCCTTCGACACCCAGTACGAGGCGTCCGCGAACCGCAACCAGATCGTGCTGCGCGTGGGGCCCGGCGAGGGCACCGAGCTGGCGGCGGACCAGCACGTGCGGTTGTACGTCGCCCGGCAGTACACCCGCGTCCCCGACCTGGTCGGCATGACGCGGGACGAGCTCCAGACCTGGGCCGCCGGCGCCGGCATGCACCTCGACACCCGGGTCATCCAGGACTCCGTCTGCGCCGAGCAGACGTGCGACACCGCCGTCTCACAGGACCGGAAGGCCTGCAGCCGGGTCTTCCTCGACGAGACCGTGGTGGTGACCCTCGGGACGGCGAGCCGGGTGCCGCACGAACGCACCGTCTGCTCCTGAGCGGCCGCAGGCCGTGGCGTCCTCGGAGGCCGTGGCGTCCGGGGGCCGTGGCATCGGAGGCTGTGGCGTCCGGGGGCTGTGGCGTCCGGGGACAGGAAGCACGCGTCACGGTACGTTCTCGGCGCATCAGGATGACGATATGGTCGCTCACCAGTTCGATTTTATGGCTCTGAAGTAACTGTCACCATGTGTGTACGCAGCGTAGTTTTCGGAGCATGAGGTCGATGGTCGCGGAGCTTGCGGGCGCCTCCAGCGAGGAGCTGGTAGGGGCCGCCGCAGCGATCGCCGCGGAGCTCGCGGTCCGCCGGGCACCCGAGTCGGGGGTGGTCGCGATGGAGCTCGCCGAGTCGCTGGGCCGCTCCATCGACCTGTCCGAGGCCGCCCTGGCCGTTCTGGTGGGCCGGGTGGACGCGACGGGTGCGCATGGCGAGGGCGGATTCTCGTCGGCCGCCGCATGGTTGCGCAACGCTCTGGGGATGCGCCACGGCCGTGCGGCCGAGCGCGTGACACTGGCCAAGCAGCTTCCGCGCCTGGCGCGGGCCGGCAAACTCCTGAGCGCGGGCGGCCTGTCGTTCGGCTTCGCCTCCGCCATCTGCGGTGCGGTGCAACGCCTGGACGATGACGAGACCCCGGTCGCCGAGGACATTCTGCTGGGGATGGCCGAGCAGGGACTCTCGGTCGGTCAGGTCGCCAAAGCCGGTGACACGATCACCGACCTGGTCGCCGAGCGCCAGGGCAAGGACACCGAGCCGCAGGAGTCGAGGCGCGGATTCAGGCGCTCGTGGTTCTCACGGTCCAAATCGCTGGACGCCGGCTCCTGGTTCAAGGGATGGCTCAACCCGGAGCACACCGCGATCTTCGATCAGATCGTCGCCCCGCTGGCCAAACCCAAGGCACAGTGGGATGACCGCGATCTTTCCCAGCGCACCGCCGACGCGCTGTTCTCCGTCATCTCCGAGGGCAACAAGGGCGCGGGCCTCACCCTCATCATTGACCTGGCGGCCTATGCCGCCGCGACCGGCGACCCCGGCCCCTTCGCCCACACCTCACGCACCGGCAGCGGCAGCGGCAGCGGCAGCGGCGATGTGCAGGAGAACCTTGACGTTCCACCATCGGACGCCGACGCGGAGACCAATACCGACGGTCGCACCGAGGCCGAGGCCGGCTCCCGCACCGGGACCGAGGCCACGTCCGAGGCCGGGACCGACGCCGACGCCGACGGTCAGGCCGAAGTTGAGACCGAGGTTCGAGCCGACGCTCAGGCCGACACTCAGGCTGAAGACAAGACCGAGGTTCAGGCCAACGCTCAGGCCAACGCTCAGGCCGAGGTTCGGGCCGACACTCAGGCCGAGGTTCGGGCCGACGCTCAGGCCGAGGTTCGAGCCGACACTCAGGCCGAAGTTAAGACCGGAGTTAAGACCGAGGTTCAGGCCGACGTTGAGACCGCTGTTGAGGCTGACGACGAGACGGAAACCGGCGACGATTCGGGGACCGGCGCCGCTGCCTGCGCCGACACGGGAACTGACCTCGGCCCCCGTGCGGCTGCCGATACCGAGACCGGCGCCGGCTCGGACACCGTGCGGGGAAAGCCGTTCATCGGCGACTCCACCGCCCCGGGCGCGGAATGGTTACCCGCGCGGTTGCTCGACGGCACCCCGATCTCGGTCGCCGACGCTCGCCGGATCGCTTTGAACGCCGGCATCAACGCCCTTGTTCTCGGCCGCAGCGGGCTTCCCCTCTACCTCGGCAGAACCGTCCGCTTCGCCACTCCCGCACAGCGGAAGGCCCTGCTTGCGCTGTACCCGTCCTGCTGCGTTCGCGGCTGTCAGATACCCGCCCACCTGTCAGAGATCCACCATCTCGGCGGCGGCTGGAAACTCGGCAGTCCCACCGATATCGACAAGCTCGCCATGCTGTGCGGCTGGCACAACCGATGGATCGAAGACCACCGCGACCGCGTCGTCGAGACGAGGGACAGCCGGGGACGCGCCGTCCTGGAGATCCTCCCGCCCTGGCGGGCCCACCGCGCAGGCGCCACGGGCCGGCCCCGAGGCACGCCCACCACGCGGGACCCCGATCCCGACACCGGTCCCGGCCCCCAACTCGACGCCGGTCCCGACACCGATCCCGACACCGGTCCCGGCCCCCAACTCGACGCCGGTCCCGATCCCGACACCGGTCCCGACACCGGTCCCGGCCCCCAACTCGACGCCGATCCCGATCCCGATCCCGACACCGGCTCCGATGCCGGTCCCGACACCTATCCCGGCCCCCAACTCGACGCCGGTCCCGATCTCGACACCGGCTCCGATGCCGGTCCCGACACCTATCCCGGCCCCCAACTCGACGCCGGTCCCGATCTCGACTCCGATGCCAGCCCCGGTCCGGATGCCGGTCCCGATGGCCGTCCTGGTCCCGATGGCCGTCCTGGTCCCGATCGCGACCCGATCCCGATCCCGGAAGCTGATCTGAACTCTGGTCTCCTATCCCGACGCCGACGATGAGTCGAACCATTGCGGCCCGTTGCTCGGCGGGCAGCCCGCAGGCGGTGCCGACGGTGGCCTGCACCCGGGCCGAGGCAGGCTCCCGGCCCGTTCACAGGGCGTGGCCGAGGTCCGTGAGGAACCGGGCCAGCCCGATACGACGGCGGCACAGCTCGGTCAGCTCGGGGGTGGCCGGCTCGGCCAGCCGTTCGGCGGGGATGGCGGTGAACGCGCTGCGGAGCACCAGGCTGATCCGGTAGCCGGCGCTCGCGTGCTCGACGGGCCCGCCGCCCTCCGCAAGGCCACGGAGATAGGCCGCCTCGATCGTGGCGTGCAGGGCGGGCAGCTCCCCGGCGGGGGTGAGCCCCTCGTGGGCCAGCCCGACCAGCAACTGGCCCAGGTCGAAGCCGACCGGGTGTGAGGAGTACCAGCCCCAGTCGAGGGCGACGAACTCGCCGTCGGGGGTGACCAGCAGATTGTGCGGGCTGGAGTCGCCGTGCACCATCGTGTGCGGCAGCCGGTCGGCCGCGTCGAGCAGTTCGGGAATGCGCTCGCCGAGCGCGAGCAGGTCGGCACGGAGCCGCGCGTCGGCGAACGGGGCGACCAGGGGGTGCTGCCAGAGCGCCGGATCTCGCAGCTCCGGAAGGACCCCGCGCACGATGCGTCCCTGGACGTAGCCGCGCAGGTTGCTCATGGCCGGCGGCGGCGCGGGATTGCGCGCGGCGAGCCCGCCCAGCAGGTGGGCCGCCCGGTCGTAGCGGGTCAGCTCCCATTCCGTCTGATCGGACTCGACGTCCTCCAGCCAGAGGTCCAGCCGGTCGTCGCCCAGGTCATCGATCAGGTGGAGGCGGGGCATGCGCAGCCCCTCGGGGAGGCGTACGTCCGCGCGGTAGGCCTCCGCCTCGGCCCGCCAGGGGAGGGCGGCGATGAACTCCGCGCGGAGCCCCTCGGGCAGCATGCCGAGGTGCGGCCAGTGCCGGGGAGAGTTGATGGACTTGACGAAGAAGGACCAGTGCTGCCCCTCGGCCGTGGTGCCCGTGAGCCGGCGCAGCCCTCCGGTCGCGGCCGAGCCCGGACTCGGCTCGAACCGTTCCTCGCGCAGCGAGGCGATCCACGCGTCCCCGTTGCCGGTGACCCGGCGGACGAGTTCGGTCAGGAGGAGGTCGGTCGCGGCAGTGCCCATGTCCCGACGATGTCGTCCGTACGGCCGGGGCGCATGAGTATGGCCTACTCAGGATTCCGCTGGCCGGGGGCGTCGTGCCCGTGCGTGGAGACGTCGTCCGCCGCCCGGCTCAGCCGTGCAGGCCACCCGCTTGATCGGGGACGGTCCGGGGCAGGCCGTGCAGCCATTCCGGCAGGTCGGCGGGCCACCAGCGGCCCGCGGCCAGCCTGCCCAGCGCGCCGGCGACCTCGGCCGTGGAGGGGCGGACGGGTACGACCCGGGTGGGTGCGGCCCCGGCGAGCACGCCGAGCCACCAGTGGCGGCGGGTGACGGGCATGTCCTCCGGGCTCAGCACGACGTAGTAGTCGGGCAGCAGTTCCCGCTCGGAGCGCAGCGCGCCCAACGCCGACTCGATCGCGACCTCCAGCCGGCCGGTCGGTGACGCGCCGTCGAAGAAGTCCACCCAGGCGTCGCCGACCTCGGCCAGCGGATCCGCGTCGTGAACGACATAGGTGGCGGAGGCCCGGGACACCAGATCCGTGAACTCGGCGGGCGGCCGTTCCCCCCGGGTGACCGCCCGTACGTTGTGCAGGCCGTCCAGGCCGAGAACGACCTCCTCGGCCCCCTCGCCCGTCACCACGACCATCGTGCTGCTCAGCCGGCGCATACCCGAAGTCTAGGAGCCGAGGAGGGGCCGAGGAGGGGCCGAGAAGGGTACGGACGGCCCGCCCCATCACGCTCCCCGTATTGTGAACGCTTGATCATGAGCGTATGTTCATGAACAAGCGCTCACGAAATATGGAGGTGGTGTCGATGACACAGGTGTCGGTCCGTGGCCTGACCAAGCGGTTCGGCGAGGTGGACGCCGTACGGGATCTGACGTTCGACGTGCCGCCCGGCGAGGTGACCGGCTTTCTCGGCCCCAACGGCGCGGGGAAGACGACGACCCTGCGGATGCTGCTGGGCCTCGTCCGGCCCACCGCGGGCGAGGCACTGATCGGCGGGCGGGCCTACGATCGGCTGCCGCGGCCGCGCGAGGTGGTGGGCGCCGCGGTGGAGGCGATGGCGGCGCACCCCGGCCGGCGCGGGCGCCAACACCTGCGGATCCTCGCGGGGGCCGCCGGCGCGTCACCGCGTCGGGTGGACGAGGTGCTGGCCCAGGTCGGCCTGACCGAGGCTCAGCACCGGCGGGTCGGCGGCTACTCCCTGGGCATGCGGCAGCGCCTCGGCCTGGCGGCGGCCCTGCTGGGCGACCCGGAGATCCTGATCCTGGACGAGCCCGCGAACGGCCTGGACCCCGCGGGCACGGCCTGGCTGCGGGAGTTGCTGCGCGGTCTGGCGGCGGAGGGACGGACCGTACTGATCTCCAGTCACGTCCTGAGCGAGGTGGCCCAGACCGCCGGCCACGTCGTGATCATCAACGAGGGGCGGCTGCGCTTCGCCGGTCCACTGGCCGAGCTGAGCGATGACGGCAGATCGCTGGAGGACGCGTTCCTCCACCTGACCCGGCCCGCCGCCGCGTACTGAGAGGGAATCCGTCATGGGCAAGCTCATCCACGTCGAGCTCTACAAGCTGCACACCACACGCGCTCCGCTGATCCTCCTCGCGGTCTCCCAGCTCGTCATCGCCGGGGGCGTCAGCGGCCTGGCGGTGTCCGGCGAGGACCTGCGGACCGCCACGACCCTGTCGCGGGCGCTGGGGCACGCCGGGCTGGCCTCCCTGCTCACCCTGGTGCTCGGCATCATGGCGGTGGCCGGTGAGTACCGGAACAGGACCATCACCGACACCTACCTGTCCACCCCGCGGCGTGGCCGCGTGGTCCTGGCCAAGGTGTACGCCTACGCGGCGGCGGGAGCCGTCTTCGGCGTCGTCAACGCGTGCACGGCGCTGGTGGCCGTCGCCGTGTGGTGGGAGGCCAAGGGCGTCCCCCTGCGGCTGACCGGCGACGGGGTCTGGCACACGATCATCGGCTGCTTCGTGTGGAACATCGCGTTCGCGGTCATCGGCGTCGGCATCGGGGCCCTGGTGCGCAACCTGGCCGCGGCCATCGGCGTGGCACTGGCCTGGATCGCCCTCGTGGAGGGGATCGTCGGGCAGCTCATCGGTGACCTCGCGCGGTGGCTGCCGTTCGCCGGCGGGTCGGCGCTCGCCGACCTGACCGTCTCGGGCGGCACGGTCCGCCCGCTCTCCCAGCCGGTCGCCGGACTCGTCCTGGTGGCGTACGCCGCGCTGTTCGCCGTCGTGGCGGTATCGACTACCGTACGGCGTGATGTCACCTAGAAGAGCCAAGGCCGTGCGCGGCCGGGACGGCGACGACCCGGCCGCGGCGCTGCGCGAACATCTCATCGCGACCGCCGAGGCCCTGCTCGCCGAGCGCCAGCCGGTGGCCATCACGACCCGCGACATCGCCCGTACGGCGGGCCTGTCCGACGGGGTGCTCTACAACTACTTCGCAGACAAGAACGAACTCCTGATTGCGGCACTGGTACGTCGCCACGTCCGCCTCGTCGTACGCTTCGACACCGATCTGCCCAGCCCCGGAGCGGGCACCGTCCGGGAGAACCTGCTGACCTACGCGCGCGCCGCCCTGGAGATGCACCTGGACGGGCTGCCCATCGTCGCAGGGCTGCTCACCGATCCGCAGCTGCTGCACCGGTTCATCGACGAACTGCACAGCGACCCCCACGGCCCGCAGCTCTACCAGCAGCGCGTCATCGAGTACCTGGCCGCAGAGCAGCGCCTCGGCAGGCTGTCGGCGGTCGACGTCCAGGCCGCCGCCACGCTGTTCACCGGCGGCACCATGATGCTCGCGATGACCAGCCTCATGGGGGGCGGGGCAGGCCGGGATCTCTTCGGGGAACTGCCCGGCGTCGTCGACGCCCTCCTGACCGGCCTGGAGACCGACACTCCCGGATAGGCCCGGCCCGCCACAGCCCGCCGGCCCGCCACGGCCCGCACGCAGAAGACCCCGCCGGGAAGGTTCCCGGCGGGGTCTTCGACGTGCTGCACCGGTGTGTGGGTCGCCTCTCGGCGAAAGGCACAACGCGGCTCCAGCCGAACGGTAATCCGCGAAGGCAATAGGTGAGGCCCGGGGACACCAGGCACACCGGCACGACCCATGTAACCATGCCCGGCCACCGCTTGTTCCCTGACACTCCGGCGGCGGTGAAACGTGGGTGCCGGAGACCGGGACGCCGTAGACCGGGTCCGGAGACCGGGTCCGGAGACCGGGTCCGGAGACCGGGTCCGGAGACCGGGTCCGGAGACCGGGTCCGGAGACCGGGTTCGGAGACCGGAACGCCGGAGACCAGGAAGTTGCTCAGGGCAATCAAGTGCGCTATACATATATTCGCTTAGGTATTTGCTTAGGGCAACCAACTGATCGTGGTGCCGCCCCGCGGCCGGCGATCCGAACGCGAGTTCGCGCCGGCCGGACCCCCGGCCACCCTGTCTCGACGTGCCCGGCGAGGGGCTCTCCGGGCTCCTCGCCCCCGCTCCGCATGGGCTTTCGCCGCACGGCGCGCGAGCAGGTCACCCCCGGACTTTTCGGAGCAGTCTCGTAGGAGGAGTTCATGGCAACCGTGGCATCGCCCGATGTCAGGGCGGCGGCGCCCGACGCGGCCGCCCCGATGTCCCATCGGCAGATCATGGAAGCGCTGTCCGGGCTGCTGCTCGGACTGTTCGTGGCGATCCTGTCCTCGACGGTCGTGGCGAACGCACTTCCCACGATCATCACCGACCTGCACGCGAGCCAGACCACCTACACCTGGGTGATCACCGCGACGCTGCTGGCGACCACGGTCTCCACTCCGATCTGGGGCAAGCTCGCCGACCTGACGAGCAAGAAGGTCCTGGTCCAGCTGGGCCTGGTCGTCTTCGTCGCCGGTTCGGCCTTCGCCGGCCTGGCCCAGAATCCGGCGATGCTGATCACCGCCAGGGTCATCCAGGGCCTCGGGGCCGGCGGCCTCACCGCCCTGGCGCAGGTCATCATGGCGGTGATGATCTCGCCGCGTGAGCGCGGCCGCTACTCCGGCTACATCGGCGCGGTCTTCGCGCTGGCCACCATCGGCGGGCCGCTCATCGGCGGCGTCATCGTCGACACCTCGTGGCTCGGCTGGCGCTGGTGCTTCTACGTCGGTGTGCCCTTCGCCGTGATCGCGCTGCTCGTCCTGCAGAAGACCCTCCATCTGCCGGTCCACAAGCGCCGGGTCGACGTCGACTGGGCCGGTGCCGCGCTGATCACCGTCGCGGCCTCCCTGCTGCTGGTGTGGGTGTCCTTCGCCGGCGACAAGTACGACTGGCTGTCCTGGCAGACCGGCGCCATGGTCGGCGGCACGGTGGTCCTGGCCCTGTGCTTCCTGCTGGTCGAGGCCAGGGTCGCCGAGCCGATCGTGCCGCTGCACCTGTTCCGCAACCGCACGATGAGCCTGGCCGTGACGGCCAGCCTGCTCGTCGGCGTGGCGATGTTCGGCGCCACCACGTTCCTCAGCCAGTACTTCCAGCTCGCCCGTGGCGAGACGCCGACGGCGGCTGGGGTGATGACCCTGCCGATGATCGCGGGCCTGGCGCTGGCCTCCACGGTGGCCGGGCGGATCATCACCGCGACCGGACGCTGGAAGATGATCCTCGTGCTCGGTGCCGGGCTGCTCACCGTGGGCTACAACCTCATGAGCCTGCTGCGCCACGACACCGCCTACTGGCAGGTCGCGATCTTCATGTTCTGCATCGGGTCGGGCCTGGGCATGACCATGCAGAACCTGGTGCTGTCGGTGCAGAACCAGGTCCGGCCGCACGAACTGGGAGCGGCCAGCTCGGTCGTCGCCTTCTTCCGTACCCTCGGCGGCGCGATCGGCGTCTCGGCGCTCGGCGCCGCCCTGTCCGGCCGGGTCTCCCACTACACCGCCGACGGCCTCGGGCGGCTGGGAATCCAGAGCGCCGGCGGCGACGGCTCGATCCCGAAGCTGTCCGCGCTCCCCGCCCCGGTCCGCACGGTCGTGGAGGGGGCGTTCGGGCACGGCGTCGGTGACGTGTTCCTGTACGCCGGGCCGTGCGCGCTGCTCGCGCTGCTCGCGATCCTGTTCATCAAGGAGGTACCGCTGCGTACCTCCAACACCGCGCAGCCGGAGGCCGCGGTGCCGCCCGCACCGGCAGTCCACCCGGCGCGCGCGGCCCACGCGGCGCACGCCGCGCCGGGGCGCCGGCACGCCCACCGCCAGGAGCGGGAGCTGGTCTCCGTGAGCGCCGCCGCCGGCGCCCGGATCCTGCCCGACGGGCAGATCACCGAGCCGCTGCCGGTGTACGCCGCCGCGGGCACCGAGCGGCCTCCCGGCGGCGGTGTCATCCGAGGCTTCGTCCGAGGCGGCGACCGCGTCCCGGTGCCCCACGCCGCGCTCACGCTGATCGACGGGCGCGGGCACCAGGTCGGCCGCGCGGTCACGGACGCGGCCGGAGGATACGAACTGCCCACCCCCGGCACGGGCACCTACGTGCTGATCGTCGCGGCGGGCGACCACGATCCGCAGGCCACCACGCTGGTGGTCGGTGACCGGCCGGTCGACTTCGACCCGGTGCTCACCGGCTCCGGCGGCCTCGCCGGCACCGTACGCGACGTGGACGGCGCACCCGTCGCGGGCGCGATGGTCGTCATGACGGACGTACGGGGTGAGGTCGTCGCCGCCGGCGCCACCGACGCCGCGGGCGGCTTCGCCTTCACGGCCGTGACCGCGGGGACCTACACCCTCGCGGTCAGCGCCGCCGCGCACCGCCCGGTCGCGATACCGGTCGAGACCGGCAACGGCCAGAGCCGCCACGAGATCGAACTGCTGCCCGGCCTCCGGGTGCACGGCACCGTCCGGGCTCAGGGGCACGGCCCGGTCGCCGACGCCCGCGTCACGCTGCTCGACGCCGCCGGGGAGGTCGTCGCCGTGGCGACCACCGGCCCCGACGGGGAGTACGCCTTCGCGGACCTGGCCGGGGGTCGGTACACGGTGACGGCGAGCGGGTACCCACCGGTGGCGAGCGGGGTCGACCTGACCGGCCGGGGCGACGACACACACGACGTGTGGCTCGGCCATCCCGCCGGGTGACCGGATCACGCCGATCCGGGCGGGTGGCGCGGGGTGGTCACCGCCCGGTGCCGTCGGCACGGTAGAACTGGGGTGCCGGGCCGGCAGGAGGAACGGAGCGATGATGGAAGCACCAGCGACAGCGGCCGACGGCGACTACAAGGCGGTCGAGCACGAGCTCGGCATCCTCCTGCGCCGCGCGCGGGCGCTGTCCGCCGAGATGGCCCGCGAGGTGCACCCGGAGCTGGAGTTCGCGGCGTACGGGCTGCTCGTCGGCATGCACGAGTGCGTGCGCTCGCGGCCCAGCGATCTGGCCGACTACCTGGGCGTGGGCAAGGCCACCATCAGCCGTCAGATGAAGGTGCTGGAGCACCTGGGCCTGATCGAACGCCGGCCCGATCCCGATGACGGCCGGGCCCACCTCCTGGTCCTCACCGAGGAGGGGCGCCGTCGGCTGGACGCCGCCCGTACGGCCCGCCAGAAGAGCTTCCACGCGATGCTCGACACCTGGCCGGCGGAGGACGTACGGGTGCTGGCGGCGATGCTGGCGCGCTTCAACGAGCTCGCCGAGCGGGCGGGCCGGGCCAACCGCGGCTGAGCACCCGGTCTCCGTACGGCCCGCGGCGTCAGGTGGCGGCTCGCTCCTGCGGGTCGGTGATCCCGCCGGGGCAGGCGAGCGCGTCGATGTCCCACCCGGCGCGGCGGGCACCGGCCTGGTAGGCGCTCTCGTAGAACTCCAGCGCGGCGGCGCGCGGGTCCGGCTCGGCCCGCGCGCTGTCGTAGGTCAGCACGGCCAGGTGGCTGCCTCGCTGTTCGGTCCACCGGGCGGCGGCGGGCCGCAGCGGCTCGTTCTCCACGCCCTCGGGCTCGGGAGCCGTGTAGGAGTAGAAGGCCGGCTCGGGGAAGGTGTCGTCGCCGAACCAGAAACCGGCGCTGATCACCTCCCGGGAGTACGCCTCGCGGGTCACCGGGTCCACGTCCGGCGGCTGGTCGATCACCCGGTCGGAGAACCGGGAGCAGGCGAGGTCGAAGGTGTGCCAGAAGTGGTGCACCGGGCTGATCTTGCCGGAGTAGCCCGCGGCGAACTCCTCCATCACCAGGGCCACCTGGCTGAGCACCTGCCAGTACCGGGTGACCATGGCGGGTTCGTAGACGGCGTGCTCGGTGTCCTCGGCGAACGGCCGGCCCGAGTCGGGCAGGTCGAAGGGGCGGGGGATGTTCATGTCCACGTGGATGCCCAGCGTCTCCAGGGCCTGCATCGTCTCCCGGAAGAAGGACGCCACCGACTGCCCGTACAGCGGAAACGACAGGTCCCTGCCGTCGATCACGGTGATGACCAGCCGGTGGCCGACGAAGTCGAAGTCGATGGTGAAGATCGGGTTGCCGTCGGCCAGCCCCATCGGACGCGTGGTCAGCCCCCGCCCAGTGAGATGGAACGGCACGTTCCACCAGTGGTTGCGCCGGACCCCCGACGCCAGCCGGATCTTGCCCACCACCTGGGCGAAACGGTGAAGGGTGGACTTGGTGTCCTGCCATTCGGCCAGCGGCACTGCGGGAAACAGCTCCATGGGATCTCCGTTCCCCTCCGCGGTCACGCCCAAGACCATCACCCGGCCGTCCGACGACAAAGTCGCCTCCCCGAGCCGGTGCCGCAGCCGGTGCCGCAGCCGATGCCGCCACGGGTGTCGCAGCCGGTGCCGGAGCCGGAAGGAGCCGCCGGTGCGGCTCAGATGAGCTGCACGCCGATCACACAGGTGTCGTCGGCGGTGTCGGCGTTGCTGTAGGTGAGCAGGTGGTCGAGGCGTTCGTCGAGGCTCGGCTGCGGGGTCTCGGCGATGGCGAGGAGCTGTTTCTGGGAGTGCTGGAGGGAGCGGTCCCGGCGTTCGATCAGGCCGTCGGTGTACATCAGCAGCGTGTCGCCCGGCTGCAGCGAGATCCGGCCCTCCTGGTAGTCGAAGTCGTCGGTGGCGCCGAGGAGGAGGCCGCGGGTGTCGGGCAGCGTGGTGGCCTGCTCCGCGCGGATGAGGATCGGGGGCAGGTGCCCGGCGCGGGCCCAGCGCAGCACCCTGGTCCCGGGGTCGTAGAGGGCGCAGATCGCCGTCGCGGTGACATGGTCGGTGAGGTGGTAGGTGACGGTGTTGAGCCAGCTGAGCAACTGGGCCGGGCCCGCCCCGGTGGCGGCCAGGCCGCGCAGGGCGTTCCGCAGCACGACCATGCCGGTGGCGGCCTGGATGCCGTGGCCGGCGATGTCACCGACGGCGAGGAGCACCTGCTGGGAGGGCAGCGTGACGGCGTCGTACCAGTCGCCGCCCACCAGGTGGTCCTCCTCCGCGGGCCGGTAGCGCACCGCGATGCGCAGCCCGTCGGTGTCGATGGGGGCCTGCGACGGCGGCATGATCGCGTGCTGGAGCTGCAGGGCCAGGCGGTTGTGCTCGGCGGCCTGCCGCTCGGTGTGGCTGAGCTGGTCGCGGGTGGCGGCCAGCGCCACCTCGGTCCAGTGCTGGGCGGAGACGTCCTGGTAGGCGCCGCGCACCGCGATCAGTTCGTCCGCTTCGAGCACGGGTTCGGCGACGACCCGCATGTGGCGGGCCGTCCCGTCCGAGCGCCGCAGGCGGAACGTCGTGGAGGCGGGACGGCGGTGGTGCAGCAGCGTCCGCAAGAAGCGCTCGATGGCGATCTCGTCGTCCGCATGGGCATGGTCGCCCAGCCGCCGCAGCGAGATCGGCTGGGCCGTGGCCGGCAGCCCGAACAGCGTGAACAGCTGCGCGTTCCACGTGATCTCCCCCGAGACGTTCTCCTCGAAGCCGCCGATCCGGCCCAGCCGCAGCGCATGCTGCAGCAGGTCGGCGAAGAGCGTCGCCTCGTCATGGAGCCGCCAGGTGAACAGGATCTCGCCGCCGTGCCGGTTGATGCTGATGTCGGCGACGGCCGTGACGGCGACCTGGTCGATCAGGGCGGTCAGGCGCATCCGTTCGGCCCGCAGGGGTTCACCGGTGGCGTGGACGTGCTCGATCTTCTCGAACAGACCGCCGTCACGGGCCGCCAGCGGGTAGGCCTCCAGCAGCAGCGATCCGATGAGGGTGCCGCGCGGGCGTCCGGCGATGTCGGTGACGTGCCCGTTGGCGTGCTGGATGCGGAAGTCGACGACCTGCCCGTCGAGGTCGAAGTGCGGTCTGAGCACCATGGCCGGCTCCAGCAGGCCGTCGATGAGCTCGTCGAGCCGGGAGGCCGGGGCGCCGCCGTCGGCCGGCTGGTGGTCGTCGAGCGTGTGGGCGCACAGCTCGGCCAGCGCCTCGAGCTGCCGCAGCACGGGAGGCGGCTGTTGCTCCAGGGCGTCCGGCCAGCAGATCTCCAGCACACCGAGGAGCCGGCCGCCGGCCCCCGCGGGCAGGACGATCCGGCCGCCCCCGGTGGGGTCACCCCGGCCGATGGAGGGCGCGGGGGCCTCGGCGAGAGTCGGGTACCAGATCGGGCCGCGTTCGGTGAGCGCCGCCCGGGCCAGCGTCGCCACGACCGGGGGTACGTAGCGCCAGCGCCTGGCCTCCGCCTCGTCGAACCCGGCATGACCGGCCAGGCTCAGGGAGCCGTCGGAGCCCGCGGCCCAGACCGCCACCGCCACCGCGCCGAGCGGGGTCAGCGCGTGCTGCAGCAGCGACGCCGCGACCTGCTGGGTGTCGTCGGCCGCCAGCACCCCGCTCTCGGAGGTGCGCAGCCGTACGGCGACGACCGGGTCGGGCGCGGAACCTGCGGCACCGCCCGCGCCGGTGGTCCGAGAGCCGGTGGTCTGGGGGCCGGTGGTCTGGGAGACGAAGTCGCGGGCGGCCTCCGCGAGGCGGTCGCGGGAGGCCTGGTTGACGATGTCGGCTGCGAGCTCCAGCCGGGAGAGGCCGGCGCCCTCGGCGAGCACGTCGAGCTGCCGGGCGGCATGCGCCGGACCGCACCCCAGCCGCTCGACCAGGATGCCGGTGGCGAGCTCGATCAGCGCCCGGCCGGCCGCGGTGGCGTCCGCCCGCTCGACCTGACGCCGCAGCCGCTCGACCGTGGCCGCCAGACGGCCGACGCCGGTGTCCATCCGCAACGGCGCCCGCGGGGCGGCGTCAGGGACGCTGGCGATCACCCCCTCCCAGGGCGTGACCTCGGCGTCCTCCCGGCCGGCGTGGCGCGCGCCCCCCGCCTCCGGCGCGTCCGCGGCGCCGGAGGTCTGCGCCCGCTCGGGGATCTGCACGGACTGCTCCTTGGCTGGTCATGGTCAGGGGTGCGGCGAGCCGGTGCCCGCGATCGATCAACAGCCGATCACGAGTCCAGCAGGCGCTTGATGCAGGCGAAGAGCGTATGGGCGTCGACGGGCTTGGTGACGTAGTCGCTGGCGCCGGAGGCCAGGCTCTTCTCCCGGTCGCCGTGCATGGCCTTGGCCGTGACGGCGATGATCGGCAGGTCGGCGTACTCGGGCATCGCCCGGATCGCGGCGGTCGCGGCGTAGCCGTCCATCTCCGGCATCATCACGTCCATCAGGATCAGGTCGATGCCGGGATTGCCGAGCAGTGTCTCGATGCCGCGGCGGCCGTTCTCCGCGTGCAGCACCTGCATGCCCTGCAGTTCGAGGACGCCGGTGAGGGCGAAGACGTTGCGGGCGTCGTCGTCGACCACCAGCACCTTGCGGCCCGCCAGACTGCCGTCGGCCGCGACGAGCGCCGGCTGATCCCCGCTCTGCGGCAGGACCAGCGGTACGACGTCGCCGGGCGCCTGCGCGGTGAGGTGCAGCACGATGCGCTCTCGGAGCTCGTCCAGGCTGGGCAGCAGCTCCAGGGGCCGGCTGTCGGCGCGGTCCCGCAGCACCCGCTCGTGGACCGGGTTCAGGCGGCGGCTGTTGTGCGCGAGTACCGGCACGCCGCGCAGTGCCGGGTCACCGTCCATCGCCTCCAGGAAGCGCAGCGCGGCGCCGTCGGGCGCGTCGAGCTCAAGCACCACACAGTGGAAGGTGCCGGCCGCGAGCGCGGCCGCCGCCTCCTGTGCGCCGACGGCGGTGATCACTTCGACCGGGCCGCGCGGGTCGCCGAGGTCCCGGCCGTCGGTGAGGTCGGCGACGGCGCTCTCGGCCACCAGCGACAGCAGGCCCCGGGGCCGTTCCTCGATCACCAGCACGCGGCGCCGCGGTGCCGGCACCGCCGCGCCGGGCAGAGCCGGCCGCTGCTCGCGCCCGGCCTCCACCACGCGCACCTGCCTGGCGGATTCCGGCTCACCGGCCGGTGGCTCCTCGAAGTCCGGCCGCGAGACCGGCAGGTAGAGGGTGAAGGCGCTGCCCTTGCCCGGAGTGCTGTCGGCGGTGATGGCACCGCCGAGCAGGTAGGCGATTTCCCGGCTGATGGACAGCCCGAGCCCGGTGCCGCCGTACTTGCGGCTGGTGGTCCCGTCGGCCTGCTGGAAGGCACCGAAGATCGATTCGAGTTGCTGCTCGGGGATGCCGATGCCGGTGTCGGCGACCCGAAAGGCGAGCACCGGGCCGCCGCGGTGCACCGAGTCCGGCAGGTCGTCCGCCTCGGCCTGCTCGATGCGCAGCTCGACGCTGCCGACCTCGGTGAACTTGACCGCGTTGGACAGCAGGTTGCCCAGGACCTGGCGCAGCCGCGAGTCGTCGGTGAGCAGGTCGCCGGCCACCCCGGGAGCGGTGGTGACGCGGAACTCCAGGTTCTTCTGGGTGGTCAGCGGCCGGAACGTGGCCTCGACGTAGTCCAGCAGCCGGCGCAGCGGGACCCGCTCGGGGACCAGGTCCATCTTGCCGGCCTCGACCTTGGACAGATCGAGGATGTCGTTGATCAGTTGGAGCAGGTCGGACCCGGCCGAGTGGATGATCCCGGCGTACTCCACCTGCTTCGGGGTGAGGTTGCGGGTGGGGTTCTGGGCCAGCAACTGCGCCAGGATCAGCAGGCTGTTGAGCGGGGTGCGCAGCTCATGGCTCATGTTGGCCAGGAACTCCGACTTGTACTTGGAGGCCAGCGCGAGCTGCTGGGCCCGGGTCTCCAGCTCCTGCCGGGCCTGCTCGATCTCCAGGTTCTTGGTCTCGATGTCGCGGTTCTGGGTGGCGAGCAGTGCGGCCTTCTCCTCCAGCTCGGCGTTGGAGAGCTGGAGTTCCTCCTGGCGTACCTGGAGTTCCTCCGACCGCGACTGCAGCTCGCCGGCGAGCCGCTGGGACTCCTCGAGCAGCTCGTCGGTGCGGGCGTTGGCCACGATGGTGTTGACGTTGACGCCGATGGTCTCCATCAGCTGCTCCAGGAACGCCCGCTGGACCGCGGTGAACGGGCGTACGGACGCCAGCTCGATGACGCCGAGCACCTGGTCCTCGACCACGATCGGCAGCACCACGAGGCTGCCGGCCGTGGTGCTGCCGAGCCCCGAGGAGATCACGTAGTCGGCGGGGACCTCGTCGACGGCGATCGTGCGCCGGCTGCGGGCCGCCTGGCCGACCAGCGACTGACCGAGCCGGAACCGCCGGGGCCGGCCGTCCGCGCCCGCACCGTCGGAGAGCCCGTAGGAGCCGATGAGCCGCAGCTCGGGGCCGGTGGCGGTGTCCTCGGCGAGGTAGAACGCGCCGTACTGCGCGGAGACGAGCGGCGTCAGCTCGTCCATGATCAGTTCAGCGACCACGGGGAGGTCACGGCGGCCCTGCATGAGCCCCGAGATGCCCGCCAGGTTGGACTTGAGCCAGTCCTGGTCCTGGTTGGCGCGGGTGGTCTCACGCAGCGACTCCACCATGGAGTTGATGTTGTCCTTCAGCTCGGAGACCTCACCGGAGGCCTCCACGGTGATGGAGCGGGTCAGGTCGCCCTCGGCCACGGCGCTGGTGACCTCGGCGATGGCCCGGACCTGCCGGGTGAGGTTGCCGGCCAGTCCGTTGACGTTCTCGGTGAGGCGCTTCCAGGTGCCCGACACGCCTTCCACCTCGGCCTGGCCGCCGAGCCTGCCCTCGCTGCCGACCTCGCGGGCCACCCGGGTGACCTCCGCCGCGAAGGAGGACAGCTGGTCGACCATGGTGTTGATGGTGGTCTTCAGCTCCAGAATCTCCCCGCGCGCGTCCACGTCGATCTTGCGGGTGAGGTCGCCCTGGGCGACGGCGGTGGTCACCTGGGCGATGTTGCGGACCTGGTTGGTGAGGTTGTTGGCCATCGAGTTGACGTTGTCGGTGAGGTCCTTCCAGGTCCCGGCGACGTTCGGCACCCGGGCCTGGCCGCCGAGCATGCCCTCGGTGCCGACCTCGCGGGCCACCCGGGTCACCTCGTCGGCGAAGGCCGACAGCGTGTCCACCATGGTGTTGATCACGCCGGCGAGCGCCGCGACCTCGCCCTTGGCCTCCACGGTGATCTTCTGCGACAGGTCGCCCTTCGCCACCGCGGTGGCGACCTGCGCGATGGACCGCACCTGACCGGTCAGGTTGGAGGCCATCACGTTGACGTTGTCGGTGAGGTCCTTCCAGGTGCCCGAGACACCCCGTACGGTCGCCTGCCCGCCGAGGTTGCCCTCCGTACCGACCTCGCGGGCCACCCGGGTCACCTCGTCGGCGAACGCGCCGAGCTGGTCGACCATCGTGTTGATGGTCTCCTTGAGCTCGAGGATCTCGCCCCGGGCGTCCACCCGGATCTTCTGCGACAGGTCGCCCCTGGCCACGGCGGTGGTCACCTGGGCGATGGAGCGCACCTGGCCGGTCAGGTTGTCGGCCATGACGTTGACCGACTCGGTCAGGTCCTTCCAGGTGCCCGAGACGCCCTTGACGTCCGCCTGCCCGCCGAGCCGGCCCTCGGTGCCGACCTCGCGGGCCATCCGGGTCACCTCGTCGGCGAACGACGACAGCTGGTCCACCATCGTGTTGATGGTGTTCTTCAGCTCCAGGATCTCGCCCCGGGCGTCCACCGTGATCTTCTGCGACAGGTCGCCCTTCGCCACCGCGGTGGCGACCTGGGCGATGGAGCGCACCTGGCCGGTGAGGTTGCCGGCCATGAAGTTGACCGAGTCGGTCAGGTCACGCCACGTCCCGCCCACCCCCGGCACCTGCGCCTGCCCGCCCAGCCGGCCCTCGGTGCCGACCTCGCGCGCCATCCGGGTCACCTCGTCGGCGAACGACGACAGCTGGTCCACCATCGTGTTGATGGTGTTCTTCAGCTCCAGGATCTCGCCCCGGGCGTCCACCGTGATCTTCTGCGACAGGTCGCCCTTCGCCACCGCCGTGGTGACCTGGGCGATGTTACGGACCTGGTCGGTGAGGTTGCCGGCCATGAAGTTGACCGAGTCGGTCAGGTCACGCCACGTCCCGCCCACCCCCGGCACCTGCGCCTGCCCGCCCAGCCGGCCTTCGCTGCCGACCTCGCGGGCCACCCGGGTCACCTCGTCGGCGAACGACGACAACTGGTCCACCATCGTGTTGACGGTGTCCTTCAGCTCCAGGATCTCCCCGCGCGCATCCACGTCGATCTTCTGCGACAGGTCGCCCTTGGCCACCGCGGTCGCCACGTGGGCGATGTCGCGCACCTGAGTGGTCAGGTTGCCGGCCATCGCGTTCACCGAGTCGGTCAGGTCCGCCCACGTGCCCGACACTCCCGGGACATCGGCCTGGCCGCCCAGCCGGCCCTCGGTGCCGACCTCGCGGGCCACCCGGGTCACCTCGGAGGTGAACAGCGACAGCTGGTCCACCATCCCGTTGAACACCGAGGCGATCTCGCCCAGCAGACCGTCGCCGTCCTCGGGGAGCTGGGTGCCGAAGTCACCGTCGCGGACCGCCGTCAGGCCCGCCAGCAACTGCCGTAGCTCCGCTTCGCCGATCTTGCCGACGCTCCGCGTGGACCTGCTGCGCACGGTGGTGCGCGTGCCTTCACCTGACGGGTCACCCATGTCCGCCCTCATTCCGTCGTTCCGCCATCGGCCCCTCCGGGGTCCCGCCGACCACGCCTGGAGCACGCAGGCTCACCTTGGGCGACCTTCACCTGCCGTACACACGCCTGCCGACGTTATCTCAGCCGGCTCAGGCGGAGAACGGGTTGCGACGGTGACGAGTGCATGGCGCACACCCGCTACAGAGGGTCGACACGGCTGCGGAGCAGACAGAACTCGTTCCCCTCGGGATCGGCGAGAACGTGCCAGGTCTCCGCCCCGGTCTGCCCGACATCGGCGTGCGTCGCCCCGGCGGCCAGGAGACGGTCGAGCTCGGCGGCCTGGTCACGGTCGGTGGCGCTGAGGTCGATGTGCAGCCGGAGCTTGCCGGTCTTGGGATCGTCGGTACGCTCCAGGATCATCGTCGGCTGCGGACCTCCGAAGCCCTCCTTCTCCGGGCCGATCTCGACGCAGCCGGCCTCGCGGGACAGCACGACGAAGCCCAGGACCTCGCACCAGAACGCGGCGAGGCGCTCCGGATCACGGCAGTCGAGCACCAGTTCACTTATACGGCTTGCCATGGAGCCCCCCTTACCCGGCCATCGCGGTCCCATGCTCCCCCCGGCGGGAGGCCCTGCATATCCGGCTCACCTCGGTTCATTCCTGTTAGTCGCCGTTCATTCCTGTCCATCACCGTCCATCACCGTCCATCACCGCCCATCACCGTTCGTCCGGGACGGTCATCGCAGCGTGGAGGAGCTCACCGACGGGTTTCGCGCGCCTCGGAAGAAGATGCCCCGGTAACCGGGCGTCTCGAAACCGGCGCTGGGATTGCGGCGCAGCGTCGAGCCCTCGATGCTCATCGTCCCGGTCAGGTCGTTGCTGACGAAGAAGACCGCTCCGCCGCCCTCGTTGGCGTGGTTGTCCTCGATGATCGAGCCCGCGATCCGTACGGTGAACCGGTTACCGTCGGTGTAGACGGCGCCGCCGCTGCCGCCGCCGGGGGTACCGCCGCGCGCCGGGTTGGCGCCCCTTCCGACCGCCCTGTTGTAGCTCATGACGCTGTTCAGCACCTCCCAGGACACCCCGATGCTGCTCAGTGCCCCGCCGTTGGCGCATACGCCGCCCAGGCCCGGGGCGCCGCCGAAGGTGCTGCCGACGATGTAGACGGGCAGTTTGCGGTACTGGTCCAGCACCCGGATGGCCGCACCTCCCAGATCGGGGCCGGTGGCGTCGCAGCGGTTGCGGACGAACCGGGAGTTGACCACGTTGAGCCGGCCGCCGCGCACGAAGATGGCGCCGCCGCCTCCCCCGTCGGTGCGCTGGCCGGTGGCGTCACCGTCGGCGAACGTCAGGTTCTGCACCGTCAGCCGGGGGTGGTCCTGGTCGTTGCAGTGCGAGGTGGTCCAGCCCTGCGCCCGATCGCAGGTGTTCATGTAGAGGATCCGCCGCCTGCCGCCGCCGCTCAGGGTGACCTTGCCGCCGCCGTCCAGCACGATCCGCGCCGCACTCGCGTTACGGATCTTCGCGGTGGCCGTCAGGGTGATGGTCACCGGGTCCGGACCGCAGGAGAAGGTGATGACGCCGCCCGCGGCGACCGCCGCGACCACGGCCCGCGAGGTACAGCTCCGGGGCGTGCCGTTGCCGATGACGCGCGTCGGATGGGAGGTGTCGGCCGCCCGCGCCGCGGCGGGCACGACGGCCCGGCCCTTCGGATTGCCCGCCGCCGGCGGCCGCTTGGGCACCCGCTTCGGCACCGGGGTGGGGGTCGGGCCGGCCGGCGGTGCGGGGGATGCGGTGGCGCCCGCGCTGGACGGCACCGCCACCGGCGGGCCCGCGGCCCGTCCCCCCGGCCCGCAGGCCGACAGGGCCAGGCAGGACGCCAGGGTGACGGCACCCGCCGTGACACCACGCACGATTCGCACCGCCCGATGTTAGCCCGGACCCCATGGGCCCCATCATCACCTTGGCGAAGCCCGTCCCGGCAAATCCCATAGGTCCGAACCCGCCCGCCAGGCACACCGTGAATGCGGGAGGCGGGGTACGGAGACGCGGGGTGTGGAGGCGCGGGGTGGAGGGGGGCGGTGTTGAATGTCCGGCAGGGTCGGTGTCTTTCGGGAGTCAGTTCTGGCGGGTCGACAATGGGCGTGTGCGCTGGCTGTGCGTGGAGCTCCCGGAGACCGCGGAGGTGCGGCGCCGGCTGCTGCCCGACGGCGAACGCCGGCGCACTCTGGCGTGTTCGGCGCTGGATCGCGCGTGGCACGACGAGGTCGACGCCTCGCGCGGCGTGCTGATCACCGCTCAGGGCCTGCTGATGTACCTGCGGCCCCCCGAGGTACGCGAGCTCATCGCCGGATGCGCCGAGCGCTTCCGCGGCGGGGCACTGGTCTTCGACGCGGTGCCGCGCTGGTTCAGTGCCCGCACGGTCCAGGGAAGGATGCAGACCGGCCAGGGCTACCGCACACCGCCGATGCCCTGGGGCCTGGACGCCGGGGAACTCCAGCGGGTACGCACCGCCCATCCGCGCATCACCGAGGTCCGTGAGCTGCCACCGCCACGTGGCCGCGGCTTCTACCACGGCGTGCTCGCACCCGTACAGCACCGGCTGCCGGGCGCGCGGAACCTGCGGCCGACCATGACCGCGATCGCGCGCTTCGGCTGAGACCGCTCCCCGGCGATCGGGCCGGGCCGGACGCGGACAGGCGTCAGCCGACGTGGACGAGGGGGCGGTGCTCGACCTCCGGCTCGGCCTGGCGCAGGATCTCCCGGGTCAGCGGCGGGATGTCTCCGCCGCCGAGGATCAGGTAGCGCAGCAGCGCGCCGATGGGGTTGCCCTCGGCCCAGTGGAAGTAGACGTGCGGCAGCTTCTTGGTGTCGTCGCGCACCTCGAGAAGGATGGCCGCGATCGCGTTCGCGATGCTGGGGCTTTCCACCCGGAGAATACGGAAACCGTGCAGCTCCTCGCCGACCACCTGGAGCGCGGCCTCGAACTCCGACGCGTCGGGGACCGTCACCTCCAGGAACAGCAGTCCCTCGTCGGGCCGGAGCCTGTGCAGCTCCCAGGCTTCGCGGGCCTTGTCCTGGTACTCCCGGGCATCGCGGGCGTCCGGCTCGTTGGCGATGAACCGGATCTCGGTCACGTCCTCGATGAAGCGGCGGGCCTCCTCGTCGAAGGCGACGTCGGTGGCGCGCAGCTCGGTGGAGCGGGTGGCGCGGGAGATCAGCGAGGTGAGGACGATCGCCAGGACGAAGAAGGCCGCGATCAGCAGGCCGTCCGGACGCTCGATGATGTTCGCGACCGTCGCGTAGGCGAAGATCAGCGTAACGATCCCGAACGGAACGGCGATCCGGTGCCTGCCGTTCTTCCACGCCGACAGCGTCACCGCGACCGCCGCCGACAGGATCAGCGCCAGCACGCCCGTCGCGTAGGCGCCGCCCTGTGCCTCCACCTCGGCCCTGAAGAAGAGGGTGATCGCGAGCGAGATGGCCGTGAAGATCAGCACCATCGGCCGCGCCGCCCGCGCCCAGTCGGGAGCCATCCCGTAGCGCGGCAGGTAGCGCGGCACGATGTTGAGCAGGCCGGCCATCGCCGACGCGCCGGCGAACCACAGGATCGCGACCGTGCTGAGGTCGTAGGCGGTACCGAACCAGTCGCCGAGGTACTCGTGGGCGAGGTAGGCCAGCGCGCGGCCGTTGGCCTGGCCGCCCTCCTTGAACTCCTTCTCCGGGATCAGCACCGTGGTGGCGAAGCTCGTGGTGATCAGGAAGACGCTCATGATGAGCGCCGCGGTGGTCAGGAGCCGCCGGGCCCCCTTGATGCGCCGTTGAAGATCGCCCTTGACCAGGGGCATCACCGCCACGCCGGTCTCGAATCCGGACAGGCCCAGGGCGAGCTTGGGCATGACGAACAGCGACACCGCGACCATGGCGAGCGGGCTGGAGTAGTCGGTCGAGAGGGCGTTCTTCCAGTTGGTCACCAGGTGGGGCTCTGCGAACACGTGCTGCAGGGCGGTCAGGACGACGACCACGTTCAGCGACAGGTACACCGCGACCAGGACCACGGCGATCGAGATGGCCTCGCTGAACCCGACCAGGAACACCGCCCCCAGGGCCGCGATCAGGACCAGCGTCACCGGGATCTGCCAGCCGGCCAGCGACGTGGGCACGAACGGGTTGTGCAGCAGGTGCGCGCTCGCGTCGGCCGCGGACAACGTGATCGTCACGATGAACGCGGTGGCGACGAAGCCGAGCAGGAACAGCACCAGAAGCTTCCCGCGCCACCCGGCCAGGAGGCTCTCCAGCATCGACAGGGAACCCAGCCCGTGCGGGCTCTCCTTGGCGACCGCCCGGTAGACCGGCAACGCCCCGAAGAGGGTGAGGGCGACCAGCAGCAGCGTCGCGACGGGACTGAGCGCCCCGGCGGCCAGTGCGGCGATCCCCGGCTGGTAACCGAGGGTGGAGAAGTAGTCGACGCCGGTCAGGCACATCACCTGCCACCAGGCGTGCTGCTTGTGCGGCGCCTCCTGGTGAGCGCCGCCGCGGCCCGGGCGGTGCAGACCGTTGAGCAGCCACCGCCGCAGCCCGGTCTCCGGGGAGGTCGACGTTGACGTTGTCAAGCTCCATCACCCTCTGCGCTCAGCGTGGCCAACACGACAGGAACCCTACTCAAGCCCGGACCGTGCAGTCGCAGGACAGGCAGCATGTATCCCGCTTTTTCGTGCTAAAACGCCGGCACGTCGCCGGAGAACAGGACGGCGCGTCGCCGAAGCGCCCCGCAAGGCATCGGCCGTACGGAGGATCACGGCGCCCCGGGGGGTCGGGCACGTCCGCTCAGGCGTGCCTGGTCTCCCAGTACTTCCAGCCTTCCCTCGAAGTGGGGAAGTCGACGACTCCGGAGACGACTTTCAAACGGCCGCAGTCGGAGAATACCTTCCATTGCTGGAAGTCGACTCGGTAACCGAAGACGCGGTAGCGCAGATGGCCGTACATTCCCTTGGTCGTATGCACCAGGTATTCGTGTCCGACCTGCACCGTGTGGGACTCCGAGATCTCCGGATTCACCATCTTCCGCGCCTTGATGACAAGGTCCTTGACCGAGAACTCGCGCTCCCTCTCGAGTTCGAGCTCCACGTCGAGGTTGAAGACGTGCGACCGGACGACCACCGCCTTCATCTCGCCGCCCCCGGGCGGAGCGGGGCCATCGATGAAATGGGTGTGCGGCATGAACAGGTCCCGGTGCTGGTGGAACCCGATTTTGAAGAAGGACATGCGCCGGCAGACGCGATTCACGTCGCGGATCTTGTGCTCGATCTTCTCCGGATCCGGCGTCTCCTCTACCTGCGCGGACTCCTCGGGTGTGGCCTCCTCCTCGGGTGTCTCGTCCGGCGTCGCGGTCTCGTCCGGTGTCGCGGTGGATTCCGGTGTCGCGGTGGAGCTCGGTGTCGCGGTGGATCTCGGTGTGGCCGTGCGGCTCGGCCTCGGCGCGGCGCCCGGCCGGACGGCGGTGCCCGGTGTCATGTCGCCGGGAGAGGCCGTGGCGGACAGGAACGGAGCGGCACCGACGGCCGCCGCCAGACTCGCTGCCATGACCCATGCTCCTGACCACTTCACCCGTTGCCGGATCCGCTTTCGGGACCACATGAGCGCGACATAGTCTCCAGGGTTGGGGATGAGCATGGCGATATCGTCCCTTTCGGAACATGGTCCTGAGGCCAGGATCAACCACTGGCCGCTATGCCATCGACGCCTTTTCCAGAGCGACGATCAAGAGCTTCGGGTGGGCAGACGTTAGCACGCCCGCAGGCGCGGTAAGAGGAGGCCAGCCGACCGCCCGGATGATGGACCACCGGCGATTGCCACGGCGGGAAACGGCCCGTATATCGCGGACCCGGCGACCGTCCCGTGCCGCCACGCGCGGCGAGCCAACCTCCGTCCGCCCGCCTTACCGGGCCTTTGGCACCCGGCCTCGACACCCGGCACGGGAACGGCATGCGACCGGGCACCGGTACGGACCCGAGCCTGGGAACCGGTGGTGCCCAGCCGTCGGACCACACCGTCGGCGCTACAGTTCCGAAAAGCACAAAACGTACTGGAGGATGCAATGTCCGGTGAATCCCGACGGCCGTGGAGCCTTCCGGTCTTCGGAGCCGAGGAAGCCGGTCAGGTCCCCACCCAGTTGGACACCGACAGGCCGCACTCGGCCCGCATGTACGACTACTACCTGGGCGGCAAGGACCACTTCCAGGCCGACCGGGAGACCGCCGAGAAGGCGATGCGGAGCTGGACGGCGGTTCGCACCGCGGTCCGGGAGAACCGCGCCTTCCTGGGGCGCGGGGTACGCCACCTGGTCCAGGAGGCCGGTGTCCGGCAGTTCCTCGACATCGGCACGGGCCTGCCCAGCGCCGGCAACGTGCACGAGGTCGCCCAGGCCATCGACCCCACCTGCCGGGTCGTCTACGTCGACAACGATCCCATCGTGCTCGCCCACGCGCACGCCCTGCTCACCAGCGCGCCCGAGGGCAGGACGGCCTACATCGACGCGGACCTGCGTGACGCCGAGAGCATCCTGAACGACCCCGCCGTGCGCGGCACCCTCGACTTCGACCAGCCCATCGCGCTCGGGCTGGTCGCCATCCTGCACTTCCTGACCGATGAGGACCATCCGCGCGAGATCGTGCGCACCTTGCTGGACGCGCTGCCCTCCGGCAGCTACTTCATGGCCTCACATGTCTCCGCCGAGCACGACCCGGTCGGCGTGCGCGGGCTGGAGCAGACCTACCGCGACGGCGGCGTCCCCGCTCAGGCCCGCGACGCCGCCGCCTTCACCGAACTCGCCTTCGCCGGGCTCGAACTCGTCGAACCCGGCGTGACCCTGGTGTCGGAGTGGCGGCCCGACGGCGATGCCCCGCGCCCGCCGGCCGAGGAGGTCAACTGGTACGGCGGCATCGCCCGCAAACCCTGACGCCCCCGGCCCGCGGGCCGGGGGCGCCCGTCGGTGACGGGCCCCATCCCGTCACGAAAGCCGGATCCAGCGGTCTGGAGGAGGACCGCCGGAGCCGGCCGGGCTCCCGGGTGCCGCGCCTGAGGGGTTCGCGGCACCCGGGAACGTCTCGCCGGCCTCTCCGGGGTCAGCAGTTACCGGACGTCGGGGTCCCGGCGAACCGGGCGCCGAGCCACTTGGTGACGTCGTCCTTGGCGCTGCCGTCGGCGATCAGGTGCTCGCCGGCGTAGTCGTTCTTCCACTGTGTGGTGATCCCGGCCTGGCAGTAGGCGGTGTGGGTGGCCTCCTCCGTGGCGATCGGGATCACCTCCTCCAGCGCGCCGCGGTACTGGAAGACCGGGAAGCCGATCGTGTACTTGGCGCCCGAGCCCGCCGGGCCGATGTTCACGCCGAGCTTCTGGTCGTCGACGACCTGGCCCCAGGTCCGTCCGTCCGAGCCCTTCAAGGCGTACAGCTGGTCGAGGGTGAGGCGGTCGGTGGTGAAGTTGGTGATGTTGGCGAAGGCGAACTGGCTGACGGTCCCGAGCAGGCACAGGCCCTTGGCCTTGCTCACCGCGTCCCTGCCGGTGGCGTTGAGCAGCGAGTCGAACGGCATGTTCGGGTAGGCGGCACCGAGGCCGATCACCGCGTCCGCCAGGAAGCCGGCGAACGCCCCGCCGTTCAGGCCGGCGGCGGTGACCCTCAGGTCGCCGGGCACCCCGCCCGACGCGACGCCCGCCACCTTGAGCTGAGGGGCGTACGAGGCGGCCAGTTGCGCCGCCCACAGGGAGGCCGCGCCGCCCTCGGAGTAACCGGCGATCCCGACCTTGGTCTGCGCGCTGAGCCCCCCGAAGGGAACCTGGAAGGAGGTCCTGACGATGTCGAGCAGGGCGTGCGCGGCGTTGGCGCCCACCACGTACGTGTGGGTCTGGCCGTTCATGTAGCCGACCCCGTCGGTCGCGGCGACGGCGTACCCGGCCGTCAGGAACGAGGCGATCTGCTCGCCCTCGTACTCGTCCTGGTAGGCGCCGGCAAGCTGCTTGGAGAACGCGCACTGTGTGCCGAGGCCGAGTGTGCCGGGGTTGAACGCGACCACCGGACGGGTTCCGCCTCCGGTCCACGAGGCGTTCGGGATCGCGACCGTACCGGTGACCGCGATCTTCTTGCCGCTGACGTCCGTGGAGACGTACTTCACCTGCCAGGCCCGCATGGCGATGTTGCCCGGCACCTGCGACAACGTGACCGACCGGCAGGCCAGCAGATCGCCCGGGCTGCCGTTGACCGTCGCGGGCGGAGTGTAGATGTCGTTCGCCGACGACATGCAGAGCAGGGGCGCGGCACCGGCGTGCGGGGTGGCGACCAGGACCGATGCCGCGGCGGCGGCGCTCGCGACGGTGGCGGTCACGAGACGGTGCAGTCTGAGTTTCATGTGCTCTCCGGGGTGGGGCGGGGCGCCGCCGGAGTACGCGGCCCACGAGCACTGGAGCCTGAGGCGTTCCGGCAGCTGGGACTACCGGGACCCGACTATCGCCCAACCTGGGACCGGAGATAACACAGCCTTCTGCGAATTTCAGCGGCCTGTTTGTGACCGGGCTTACAACGGGCCGACCCGGCCCCGCCCTCACCCCCTGCACCCGTCGTGATCACGCGATCCACCGCCGCTGGATTGCGTGATCACGGCGGGTGGAGAGGGCACGGGGCGCGAGACGGACGAGAACCGCGACCCGCGGGTAACCTGCAATGCGGATCACATCGGGATTTCGTCAGACTCATCGGCGATCCAGGTGAGGAGCCGATGATTGCGGGGATGGAATCGGTATGAACACGGGGATGGCTCAGGTATGACGGTCACTGACGCGTTCGTGCATCCCGCGGTGCTGTACCGCGGTGAACACGAGTATGTGACCGCTCTGATCCCGTTCATCCGCGCCGGCCTGGACGCCGGGGACCCGGTGGCCGTCGCCGTACCGGGACAGCGGCTGCGGCTGCTGCGCGACGCGCTCCGCGAGAGCGGCCCCGCCCCGGCCGGTCAGGTCGAGTGGATCGACATGACGGTGGCGGGCCGGAACCCCGGCCGCATCATCCCCGGGATCCTGCGCGCCTTCGCCGACCGCCACCCGGACGCCGAGCGCATACGCATCATCGGCGAGCCGATCTGGCCGGGCCGGAGCCGGGTGGAGTATCCCGCGTGCGTCCACCACGAAGCGTTGATCAACCTCGCGTTCGCCGGCCGCTCGGTGACCATCCTGTGCCCCTACGACGCGGCCGGTCTCGACCCGGGCACGCTCGCCGATGCCGCCGCCACCCACCCGGTCCTGATCGACCACGGTGAGGAGCGGGTCAGCTCGGCCTACGCCCCTGAGAAGATCATCGACGAGTGCAACCTGCCGCTCGACCGCATCGAGGCCGGCGACGTCGCCGTCCTGCACTTCGACGCCGGCGATCTGATCCATGTCCGCGGTTTCGCCGCCGAGCACGCCGCCCGGCTGGGCCTCCGGGCGGAGCGGGTCCTCGACCTCGAGGTCGCCGTCAACGAGCTGGCCGCCAACTCGGTGCTGCACGGCGGCGGCCGGGGCACCCTGCGGATCTGGGCCGAGGACGCACAGCTGCTGTGCCAGGTCGACGACGCCGGTCACCTCGGCGACCCGCTGGCCGGGCGGCTGCCGGTCGGGCTCGGCTGCGACGGCGGGCGCGGGCTGCTGCTCGTCCACCACATCGCCGACCTCGTCCGGGTGCACACCTCCCCCGGCAGCGCGACCTTCCGGCTGTACTTCGCCCTCGGGCCCGGCGACCCGGGCGGGCGGCCCGCCCCCGGCGACCACCGCTGACACCGGCCCCGGCGGACGTTGTCCCCGGTCGCCCCCGATACGCTCGCACCGACCGGCGATGATGGCCTGGCCTGGTCTTTTCCCCAGGCGGAGGAACGCATCCGAGCGACGGGAGCCCACCGCAGATGCCACACGCGCACACCGCCGACCTGGTCTTCGCCGGCGGCCCGGTGCACACCGTCGACGCCGCGCGCAGCCGGGCCACGGCCGTCGCCGTACGGGGGGACCGCGTCATCGCCGTCGGCCACGACGAGGTCCGCGAGCTCATCGGGCCCCGGACCGAGGTCGTCGACCTGGCGGGACGGCTGCTGGTGCCCGGATTCCAGGACGCGCATGTGCACCCGGTGGGCGGCGGCACCGAGCTGGGCCAGTGCGACCTCACCGGAGCGGTGTCGCTGGAGGAGTACCGGCAGCGCATCCGCGCGTACGCCGACGCCCACCCCGACGTGGAGTGGATCACGGGTGGCGGGTGGTCGATGGAGGCCTTTCCCGGGGGCACGCCGGCCGGCACGCTGCTCGACGAGATCGTCCCGGACCGCCCGGTCTACCTCGCCAACCGGGACCACCACGGCGCCTGGGTCAACGGCCGGGCACTGGAGATCGCGGGTGTGACCTCAGGTACCCCCGATCCCGCCGACGGCCGCATCGAACGTGACGCGCAGGGCCGTCCCACCGGGATGCTGCAGGAGGGCGCGATGGGCCTGGTCGCCGCGCTGGTGCCCCGGCCGACGGCCGGCGAGCAGGTCGCCGCCCTGCTGACCGCCCAGTCCCTGCTGCACTCCTACGGCGTCACCGCCTGGCAGGACGCGATGGTCGGCAGCCACGGCACGATGGCCGATCCGGGCCCGGCCTACGTCACGGCCGCACGTGAGGGCACCCTGACCGCCCGCGTCGTCGGGGCGCTGTGGTGGGACCGCGCGCGGGGAGCCGAGCAGATCCCCGAGCTCCTGGAGTTGCGGGACCGGTACACCGTCGGCCGGATGCGGGCCACCACCGTGAAGATCATGCAGGACGGCATCGCGGAGAACCACACGGCCGCCATGCTGGGGCCGTACCTGACCGGCTGCGGCTGCGCCTCCGACAACAGCGGCATCTCCTTCGTCGAGCCGGGCGCGCTGCGGGCGTACGTCACCGCACTCGACGCGCACGGCTTCCAGGTGCACTTCCACGCCCTCGGCGACCGCGCCGTCCGCGAGGCGCTCGACGCCGTCGAGGCGGCCCGGCACGCCAACGGCTGGACCGGCACCCGGCCGCACCTCGCGCATCTGCAGGTCGTGCACCCCGACGACGTCCCGCGCTTCCGGCGGCTCGGCGCCATCGCCAACATCCAGCCGCTGTGGGCCGCGCACGAGCCGCAGATGGACGAGCTGACGATCCCGTTCCTGGGCCGGGAGCGGGCCGCCCGGCAGTACCCGTTCGGCGACCTGTTGCGGGCGGGAGCGACGCTGGCGGCGGGCAGCGACTGGCCGGTCAGCAGCGCGGATCCCCTCCAGGGCATCCATGTCGCGGTGAACCGGCGGGCGCCGGACGCCAAGGACGACGTGCCGGTGTTCCTGCCCGCCCAGCGCATCGACCTCGGTGCCGCGCTGGCGGCGTACACGGCGGGCAGCGCCCACGCGAACCATCTCGACGACACCGGGACGATCGCGCCCGGGCGGCGGGCGGACCTGGTCGTCCTGGACCGGGACGTCTTCGACGGGCCGCCCGAGGCGATCGGCCGGGCCCGCGTGCTGCAGACCTTCGTGGGCGGACGGCGGGTGTACGCCGCCGGCGACGCCTGACGTCCCTCGCCGCCGAGGCCACGGCCGGCGGCCCACCGGACCGCGCGCATCAGGCCGCCCGCATCAGGCCGCGCTCATGCGGGCAATGCCCACCGGCCGGCGCATCGGGCCGCGCGCATCGGGCCGCGCGCATCGGGCCGCGCGCATCGGTCAGGATCGAGGGCATGGACGTATTGAGCAGCAGGATCCTGGTGCGCCCCACCGACCCCGAGCGCAGCCGGCGTTTCTACCGCGACGTGCTCGGGCTGGCGGTCCACCGCGAGTTCGGGCCGCCCGACGATCCGGGGCTGGTGTTCTACCTGGGCTCGGGATTTCTCGAGGTCTCCGGCCGCGCACCCGAGGCTCCCGGCCGGGCGGTGATGATCTGGATCCAGGTCCGGGACGTCCGCGCCGAGCACCGGCGGCTGTCCGCCGCCGGTGCCGGCGTCCTCCGCGAGCCCCGGGTGGAGCCCTGGGGACTGGTGGAGATGTGGATCGAGGACCCGGACGGCGTGCGGATCGTGCTGGTCGAGGTGCCCGCCGATCATCCGCTCCGCCGTGACCAGCGGTTCTAGGTCACCGCTGTGGCGGGCCCGGGAATCGGACTGGGCGGTGACGGATCCGGCGGAGGCGTCGGTATGGGCCCGGGGGCCGGGAGCGGCGGGACCGGAGAGGGCTCCGGCGTGGGCGGCACCGGCGACGGCTCCGGGACGGGCGGGATCGGCGGAACCGGTGACGGATCAGGCATGGGGTCGCGCATCAGCACTGCCTTTCACGGTGGCGGGTGCGTCGGGTGCACCCGCGTCCCTCACCTCCTCCCCTCAGGACGATCCCCGACACACCCCGCCGTGGACCGGCAGGATCGCGCCGGTCCACGAGGAGGATCGAGAGGTCACCCGCTGTCAGAGATCACCTCGACGAAGTGACCGACGGCCTGGTCGGGCAGGTTACGGGCGAGATCGGCCTCGCTGATCATGCCGACCAGCCGCCGGTCGTGGACGACGGGCAGCCTGCGGATCCGGTTCTCCTCCATGACGTGAAGGACGTCGTCTATGTCCGCGTCCGCATCCACCGTGACCGGCTTGCCCTGAGCCAGCCGATCCGCGGTCATGCTGCGCGGGTCGCAGTCCTCCGCGATGCACTTCACGACGATGTCACGGTCGGTGATGATGCCGCGGAGCCGGTCGTCGTCCCCGCAGATCGGCAGTGCGCCGACATTGAGGTCACGCATCATCCGGGCCGCCGCGTCGAGGGTCTCGTGTTCGCCGATGCACTGGACTTCGCCGCCGTGCATGATGTCTCGTGCCGTGGTCATCGTGGCCTCCCTTGACGGACCCGGATCGCCGGGATCCCGGGACACGGGTCCACGGTTTTTCGTCTCCGTCTTCCACGCTGCTCCGGGCCGCGACCGGCCGGAAAGGGCCGAAGGTCCCCGAAAGAGGGGCGCCTGGTCACCGGCCGGCATCCCTCCCAGAACTCGCTCCTGGCGTAAAGTGGTGGCCACCGGTAATCACTTTGATCACTCTTCTTGATCACTCTGCGTGGCTGGTTGCGTATGGCGATGCTCGTGGGCACGTCCGGGTGGCAGTACGACGACTGGCGTGGCCGGCTCTACCCGCCGGGGCTGCCCAAGCGGCTGTGGCTGGAGCGGTACGCCGAGTGCTTCGGCACCGTCGAGAACAACAACGCCTTCTACCGCCTGCCCAAACGGGAGACCTTCGAGAGCTGGCGGGACCGCACCCCGGACGGCTTCGTCATGGCGGTGAAGGCCAGCCGGTACCTCACCCACATCAGGCGGTTGAAGGATCCCGCGGAGCCTGTGGGACGGCTGATGGAGACGGCCCGCGGCCTGGGCCCGCGGCTCGGGCCGGTCCTGCTGCAGCTGCCGCCCAATCTGAAGGCGGATCCCGGCCGGCTCGCCGAATGCCTGCACGGCTTCCCGGCCGGAGTGCGGGTGGCCGTCGAGCCACGGCATCCGTCCTGGTGGACCGACGAGGTCCGCGACCTGCTCACGCGGCACGGAGCGGCGCTGTGCTGGGCGGACCGGCGCGGCCGGCCGGTCACGCCGCTGTGGCGGACCGCCGACTGGGCGTATCTGCGGTTCCACGAGGGCTCGGCGAAGCCCTGGCCGATGTACGGCGACAGAGCGCTGCAGACCTGGGCGGAACGGCTCGCCGGCACCTGGGGCCCCCGGGCCGACGCCTACGTCTACTTCAACAACGACCCCGGCGGCGCCGCCGTACGCAACGCGACCCGGTTCATCGAGATCGCCCACGCGGGCGCCGGCAGCCCCCGCCCGCCCGGCTGAGCCCGCCCGTCCGCCCGTCCGCCCGTCCGGTTCAGCCGGCTCCTCCGGTGACGTACGCGGGAGTGAAGGTGACCGGCAGGGCAGTCAGGCCGCGCAGCATGAAGGAGTCCCGCCATTCGAGCGAGTCGGCGGGTACGGCCAGCCGCACGTCGGGGAGCCGGTCGAGCAGCACCTCCACGGCGGCCTTGGCGATCACCTCGGCGAGCTCCGGCGCCGGATACGGGCACCGGTGCTCGCCGTGGCTGAACGACAACTGGGCCTGGTTGCCGGCCGATCCGGCGTAGGGGTCCGGGCGCACCTGCGGGTCGTTGTTCGCCGCCGCGAAACTGACGACGAGCAGGTCACCCGCGGCGATCTGCTGCCCGCCGAGCCGGGTGTCCTGGACGGCCCACCTCCCCGCGTTGTTCTGGCTGGGTGTGTCCTCCCACAGCACCTCGTTCAGTGCCTGCCCGACGCTGCGGCGGCCGCCCGCGAGGCTCACCGCGAACCGGTCGTCGGTCAGCATCAGCCGCAGGGTGTTCCCGATCCAGTCGGCGGTGGGCTGCTGCGCGGCGATGATCACCACCCCGAGGTCGATGATGAGCTCTTCGTCGCCGAGGTTCGCCGGGTGCGCCAGCATGCGCGAGACCAGGTCCGGGCCGGGATGCTCACGCTTGCTGTCGAGCAGCCGCTGGAACATGACGCCCAGCCGTATCCCGGCCTCCATCGCGCCCTGGCTGTCCATCGTGGCCTTCATGTCCCGCAGCAGATCCGGCGTCTCGGAGTCGGGCAGCCCGGAGACCTTGGCGAGGGCCAGCAGCGGTACCGCCTGGGCGTACTGGGACATCAGCTCGGCTTGGCCGCCCCCGGCGAACCCGTCGATCAGGCGGTCGGCGATCGTCTCGCACTGCGCCCTCAGCTCGAACTGGTCGATGCCGGCGAGGGCCTCCCCGATCGGCTGGACGTGCCGCTGACGTTCCTCGCCCTCGCTGAACAGCGGGACGTGTTGGACGTTCGGTAGCAGGCGCCAGTCGGACGGGATGCGGTCCCAGGCGTTCCAGCGGCGGGGGTCGCGGCTGAACAGCTTCACGTTGCCGAGGACCTGCCGGAGCTCGCGATATCCGAGCACGATCCACGCGGGCACGTCGCCTTCGAGCATGATCGGGGCGACCGGCCCATGACGGTGCCGCAGCTCGCGGTAGACCCGGGCCGGATCCTGCCGGAACCGCGGCCCGTACAACGGGGTGACCTCCGCCTGGGCGGGCGGGGCGGTCTGGTCGGAGTCTGGCATGGTGTGCTCTCCCGGGCGGACGTGGCGTGGAGGTGTTCGACGAAGGCGGGCCGGCGCTTTCCAGAAGGGCGAGCGCCCTAACCCGGCCGCCCGGTGACGTACGCGGGGGTGAACTTCACCGGCAGGGCGGTCAGCCCGCGCGCATGGACGTACTCCCTCCATTGCAGCGCCTCGGCGGGCACGGCCAGCCGCACGTCGGGGAGCCGGTCGAGCAGCACCTCCACGGCGGCCTTGGCGATCACCTCGGCGAGCTCCGGCGCCGGATACGGGCACTGGTACTCGCCGTGGCTGAAGGACAACTGGGCCTGGTTGCCGGCCGGCCCCGCGTGGGAGTCCGGGCGCACCTGCGGGTCGTTGTTCGCGGCGGCCAGGCCGAGAACGAGAAGATCGCCGGCTGCGATGTGCTGCCCGCCGAGCCGGGTGTCCTGGATGGCCCAGCGCCCTATGTGGTTCTGGGTCGGGGTGTCCTCCCACAGCACCTCGTTCAGCGCCTGCCCGACGCTGCGACGGCCGCCCGCGAGGCTCACCGCGAACCGGTCGTCGGTCAGCATCAGCCGCAGGGTGTTCCCGATCCAGTCGGTCGTGGGCTGCTGCGCGGCGTAGGTGACCACGATCAGATCCTGGAGGAGCTCCTCGTCGGTGAACGCCGCGGGATGCGCCAGCAGCCGCGAGGTCACGTCCGGACCGGGACGCTCGCGCTTGGCGTCCAGCAGCCGCTGCAGGATGACATTGGTCCGCTGGAGGGCCTCGAGCATCTCCGCGCCGACGGCCGTGGAATTGCGCAGCAGATCCAGTGCCTCGGAGTCGGCCAGCCCGAACATCTTCGCCACGGCCAGTACCGGCATCGGATGCGCGTACCGGGCCACCAGATCGACCTCGCCCGTGCCGGCGAAACGGTCGATCAGCTCGTCGGCGATCAGCTCGCACTGGCGGCTCAGCTCGAACTGGTCCACGGCGGCGAGGGCCTCACTGATCGCCCCGGCATGCCGCTGATGTTCGGCCCCCTCGGCGAACAGCACGGAGGGCTGGTAGGCGACCGCCGGCATCAGGGGCCAGTCGGGCGGAACGGCGTCCCAGGCGTTCCACCGGCGGGAATCGCGCCCGAAGAGCTGGGAGTTGCCGAGGACGTGGCGGAGCTCGCGGTACCCGAGCACCAGCCACGCCGGCACCCCGCCGTCGAGCTCTATCGGGGCGACCGGCCCGTGAACGCGCCGCAGCTCGCGGTACACCTGCGCCGGATCCTGCCGGAACCGCGGCCCGTACAACGCCGCGGCCCCCTCCTGGGCCGGGCGGCCCTCCGGCTGCGGGCCGCCGGAGGGAGGGGTCTGGTCGGGCTCGGTGCCGGTCATGATGTGCGCTCCCGGGCGGACAGGGCGTACAGGTGTTTGACGAGAGCGATCAGCACCGCCTTGCTGGAGTCACGGCGGCGGGCGTCACAGTCGATCAGCGGGACGTCCTCGGACAGCGACAGCGCGTTGCGCACCTGCTCAAGGGAGTGCTCGGAGCCGCCGAAGTCGTTGACGGCGACGATGAACGGCATCCCGTGGTGTTCCAGGCGGTCGATGGCGTACCAGGAGTCGGCCAGCCGCCGGGTGTCCACCAGCACGACCGCTCCCAGGGTCCCCGAGAACAGCCGATCCCAGACGAACCAGAACCGTTCCTGCCCCGGGGCGCCGAACAGGTAGAGCACCATGCGCGCGTTGAGGGTGATGCGGCCGAAGTCGAAGGCGACCGTGGTCGTGGTCTTGCCCTGCACCCCGGCGGCATCGTCGATCCCGACGCCCGCCCGCGTCATGGTCTCCTCGGTGCTCAGCGGACGGATCTCGCTGACCGAGCGGACCATGGTCGTCTTGCCGACACCGAACCCGCCGACGATAACGATCTTGAGACCGTGGTCGGCCGTGCTCTGCAGCGGGGTACGGGCGGCCGGCTCAGAGGTTTTCAAGTCCAACGAGCACCTGCTTCAGGATTTCGGGGTCGGGTAGCGACCTTCTTGCGGAGGCCGGGGACGGATGACGGGCGGTGACGCGCCCCGTGTCGAGCAGGTCGCAGAGCAGGATCTTGACGACGCTCACCGGCAGCCGCAGCTCGGAGGAGATCTCCACGACCGCCGTCGGCCGGCGGCACATGCGCAGGATCTTGACGTGCTCGGACTGCATGCCCGGCACCGGGTCGCACTCGCTCACGATCAGCGCGACCATGTCCATGGCGCCGGCGTCGGTACGGCTGCGCCCGCCGGTGACGGTGTAGAGCCGGTCCGGGTCCTCGTTGTCGACCGACCGGGAGCTCACGCCGGCCTGCCGCTCTGCTCGGGCTCCCGCGGCGGAGCGGTCAGATATTCACCGATCTGCTCCACCAGCGCGTGCATGTTGTGGCCGATGAGGCCGACCTCGGCGTCGTCCGCGGCCACGACGGCGAGATGGGCGCCCTCCCCCGCCTCCACGATGAACAGGATCCCCCCGTGGAACTCCGTCATGGACTGCCTCACCCCGCCGCTGCCGTCGCCGAACTCGATGGAGGCGCCGTAGGACAGGCTCTGGATCCCCGAGGCGATGGCGGCCAGCTGGTCGGCCTGGTCCACCGACAGCCCGTTGGTATGGCACAGCTTGAGGCCGTCCTTCGACAGCACCAGGGCGTGGCGGGTTTCCGGCGTCCTCTCCAGGAGGTTCTCCAGCAACCAGGCGAGGTCGCGGTCTGTGGTCTTCATCGGGATCATGGGGCGGTTCCGGGCATCGACGCCGGACAGGTCGCCCCTCCCTCCAATCTCTTCTCGTGTCCGCCCGGTCCGGGGCGAGAACCGGGGTGGCGGTCAGTTCCGGTCGTCCTCCGGCGAGGGAGAAGCAGCACTGTCCTGGCCGGCCTGGCGGAAAGCGCTGAACCTCGACCCGGCATCGGACGGGGAAGGCGTGGGTTTCGCCGCCGGAGAGGGCGTGGACGGCGAGGACGCGAGCGTCTTCCCGCGGGGCCGCTTGGGCAGTCCGCCCTGGTCGTCCTCGGCCACCGGCGCGGCGGCGGCGGACGGCGTCGCGGGCTCGGCCGTCGCGGCGGGCTCTGCGGCCGGGCGATCCGCGGCGGGGACCTCCACCGGCCGGGGGGCGTCCGGTGCGAGCACGGGCCCGGCCTGCGTGATCAACTGCTGCGGGATCATGACCACGACGCCGGTGCCGCCGCGCGAGGACGGCCGGAAGGAGACGGTCAGGCCGTGCTTGCGGGCCAGGCAGCCCACCACCGCCAGGCCCAGCCGGGTGCCGGACAGCGTGGTCAGGTCCAGCGGCTCGGCGGAGACCGCCTTCTCGGCACGGCTGAGCGCGGCGGAGCTCATGCCCAGGCCACCGTCCTCGACGGTGATCACCACGCCGGCGTGCATCTCCTCCACGTACACGTGCACCTCCTCCGAGGGAGGCGAGAAGCTGGTGGCGTTGTCCATCACCTCGGCGAGGGCGTGCATGATGCCCTCGGCCGCGTACCCGGCGACCGCGACACCGCTGGTCGAGTGCACCCGCACCCGCTGGTAGGCGCTGATGCGGCCCACCGCTCCGCGCACGATGCTCTCCATGACGATCGGCTTGGTCCAGCGCCGGCCGGAGCGCGCGCCGGTCAGCACGGCGATGCTGTCGGCCAGCCGGCCGGCCTGCGCGGTGCTGTGGTCGAGCTTCAGCAGGTCGCCTAGGACCTCCTCGTCATGCCGGTGCTCCATCTCCCGCAGGTCGGCGAGCATGCTGGTGGCCAGTGCCTGGACCCGGCCGGCGGCGTTCGCACAGGCCGACATGGCGGCCGCGCGCATCCGGTCCCCCTTGCCGACCTCCTGCGCCAGCGTCCGCAGGATGCGCCGATGAGCGCGGTCGGCGGGCTGAGGTACCTCGGCGAGCGCGGTGTCCACCGACGCCCCGTCACGCAGCCGCTTCACCACCATGGGCAGCATGTCGTCGGCCAGTCGTGCGGCCTCCGCGTCCATCGCCTCCATGCGGTCCCGGAAATGGCGGGCCGCCTGCACCGCGTACGCCGCGGCCGTCACGGCGAGGCACACCAGGACCGCCGCCACGCCGAGCGACAGGCCCACCGTGGTCCGTCCCGCGGCCGGCGCCTCCGCCACCACCCACCAGCACACGGCACCGGTGACGACCGCGCTGCCCGGCAGGACGAGGAGGGCCCGGAGGAAGGGTGGACGCCCTGCGTGGCGGCGGACGAACGTGTGAGCTGCTGACATCGATCAGTTCCTCGTGGGCGATGGGTGGCAGAGGGATGCGGAACCATCGTGCGGAGCCGGGGCTCCTCGCACTGTGTAGGGGGCCGATGACTGGAGTCAGACCATAGTGCTCCAGCGCAACTTTTGGCAGAACTTCAGCGCTTTGACTTCGTTTCATGGGTAATGAGTAGGTATCGCACAGCAGTTCGGGCAGTAGAGGGGCATTCTGACCGCCTTGCCCCACGGCTCGCCAGGTTTAGCGGCGGCGCCACCGGAGAGGCTCGCTGCTGGATCAAGGGGTGACGCAGTGGAGCAACCGGCGCGAGTGGCCTTCGTGCTCGGCGGTGGCGGGATGCTGGGCGCGCACGAGGTCGGCATGCTGCGGGCCCTCGACGAGGCGGGGATCCGCCCGGACGTCGTCGTGGGGACCTCGATCGGGGCGCTCAACGGCGCGCTCGTGGCGGCCGACCCGGCGAACGCGGTGTCACGGCTGACCAGGCTGTGGTCCGACCACGCGGCCCGCACGGCGCTGGGCGCGCCGGTCTGGGAGCGGCTGTGGACCCTGGCCCGCTCGGGCACCCATCTGCACTCGGCCGCGCCGCTCCGCAGGATGCTGGAGGAGCTCCTGCCGGTCTCCTCGTTCGAGGAGCTCGCCGTGCCGTTCCAGTGCGTGGCCGCGAGCATCGAGCGCGCGATGGCGCACTGGTTCACCACCGGGCCGATCATCCCGGCGGTGCTGGCCTCGGCGGCGGCGCCCGGACTGCTCCCGCCGGTCCGCATCGACGGCGAGCACTACTTCGACGGCGGGCTGGTGCACAGCATTCCGGTCGGCCGGGCCGTCCAGCTCGGCGCCACCACCGTCTACGTCCTGCACGTCGGCCGGATCGAGCGGGCCCTGGCACCGCCCCGGCGCCCCTGGGAGGTCGGGCTGGTGGCCTTCGAGATCGCCCGTCGCCATCGTTTCTTCGAGGAGATGTCCTCGCTGCCCGACGACGTGACCGTGCACGTGCTCCCGGCAGGCGGCGAGAGCAGGAAGGCGGGCGTGGACCTCGCCCAGGTGCGCTACCGGAACATGTCCGCGATCGAGTCTCACATCGAGCGGGCCTACCGTTCCTCCGCGATCTACCTGGAGAAAGTGGCCTGAGCCGCGCCATGCTGCCACCTCCGATCATCCGGCGCCTGGTGATCACTCCGGTGCTGTTCGCGCTGACGCTCGTGGTCGTCGTCACCTTCCCGGTGACCTACGCGGTCGCCGCCCTGATGTCGCTGACCGCCGGGGGCCGCTACCGGGCCGTACGGCTGCTGTGGTTCACCCTCGCCTGGGGGACGCTGGAATCATGGGCCGTGCTCGCCTGCCTGGGACCCTGGCTGACCAGCGGCTTCCGGGGCCGGGTCCGTACCGAGCCGTACTGGGACCGGCACTACAAGATCATCCGCGACTACACCGCCGGGCTCTACCGGGCCGCGGAACGGCATCTCGGCCTCCGCATCGAGATCGAGGAGGCATGGCCCGCCCCGGACGACGCGGCCGGCCGGCCGTCCCGGCCCTTGATCGTCCTGAGCCGGCACGCCGGCCCGGGGGACGCCCTGCTGCTGGTCCATCACCTGCTCAGCGACTACGGGCGGCGGCCGCGCGTGGTGATGAAGGCACTGCTGCAGCTCGACCCTTGCATCGACATCGCCGCCAACCGGCTGCCCAATGTGTTCGTGCACGCGGCGGGCGAGGGCATGACGGAGCAGATCCAGCGGCTCGCCGGGGGTCTCGGCCCGGCCGACGCAATGGTGATCTTTCCGGAGGGAGGCAACTTCACTCCGGCCCGGCGGCGCCGCGCGATCCGCCGGCTGGTGCGGCTGCGCCGGCACCGCGAGGCGATGCGCGCCGGCCGGATGCGGAACGTCATGCCGCCGAGGCCGGGCGGCACCCTCGCCGCGGTCGACGCCGCGCCGGAAGCCGACGTGGTCTTCGTGGCGCACAGCGGGCTGGAGGATCTCAGCTCCGTCCGGGACATCTGGCGGCACCTGCCCCTGCGGCACGTGGTCCACGCCCACTGGTGGCGCGTCGCCGCCGAGGAGATCCCCACGGAGCGCGAGGCACAGATCGAGTGGCTGTACGCGCAATGGGAGCGGGTCGACGCGTGGATCGGCGCCCAGCAGGCCGCGGATTCCGCCTCCCGGTCCCGTGACTAGCGGGCCAGGTCGCCTACCGGTACGGTCAGGGGCGTTTTGCGAGGTTTGCTCGCCGCATGCCGAGAGACGCGCTCGGCGACGGCCCGACCGCTCGGCGGGCGGGTGACCGCGAGGTGGAGGTTCCGTGACGATCGTGACCGAGCTGGAGCTCCCGGACTTCGACTACTCCGCGCCCGATCTGACCGGCGAGGTCTACCACCGGCGGCTCGCCGAGGTCGCGGAGCACGGCTGGCTCGCCCAGGGCCCGCTGTCCGTCGTGGTGCTGGACCGCGAGTCGGGCGAGTTCTTCCTGCGTTCCCGGGCGACGGAGTTCCCCGGCCGCCAGATGGCCGAGATCTTCGGCGTCACGAGCGGGCGGCTCTGGGAGCAGATCGACGCCAACATCCTCAACCAGACCGGTGATCACCACCGCCGGCTGCGCGCCCTGGTGGGCCCCGCGTTCACCCCCCGGGCGGTACGGCGCTGGCGCCCCGCGATGCGGGAGTTCCTGGCGGGGCTGTGGGACGAGTCCGCGACCTCCTGCGAGTTCGTCGCTGCGGTGGCCAAGCCGTACCCCTCGCTCACCATCGCGGCGGTGCTCGGCGCGCCGCTGGAGGACGCCCCGCGGCTGCACGAATGGTCGAGCTGGGTACAGCGGCAGTTCGACATCCGTGCGCTGGCGGGCGAGCTCCCGCGTATCGAGCGGGCCGTCGAGGAGGTCTACGACTACGTCGAGGCGCTGCTGGAGCGGCGGCGGGCGGAGCCCTCGGACGATCTGGTGAGCACTCTGCTGGCCGCCGAGGAGGACGGCGACCGGCTCTCGCACGCCGAGTGCGTCAACCTCGTGGTGAACGTGCTGGCCGGTGGGGTCGACACCACCCAGGCCCAGCTCTCGCACGCCCTGCGGCTCTTCGCCGAGCATCCCGGGCAGTGGGCGCTGCTGCGCGGCGAGCCGGAACTCGCCGGCCGGGCGGTGCAGGAGGTGCTGCGGCACGAGCCCATCACCCCCTTCACCGCCCGGATCTGCGTCGAGCAGGTCGAGCACCGCGGAGTGGTCTTCCCGGCCGGCACGATCGTGGCCATCTGCGCGGAACGCGCCAACCGCGAGACCGGGTCCGGCCAGGGCGAGCGGTTCGACATCACCGCGGAGCCGGACGGCCGCCTGCTGACGTTCGGCGCCGGCGCGCACTACTGCCTGGGCGCCAACCTGGCCAGGGCGGAGCTGGAGGAGGCGCTGACGTTCCTCGCGCCGCGGCTGCCCGGACTTTCCCTCGGCGGGACTCCCGCGCTCGGCGGCATCGAGGGCATCTACGGCGTGGACTCGCTGCCGCTCAGCTGGTCGCCCGGCCCTTCCTGAGCGCCTGAGCCGCTGAACCCGGGCTCCGGGCCGGCGTCCAGGCGCTCGCGCGGTCGGGTCGCGCGCAGCGGTGATCCGCCTGCGGGAGCGGCCGGCGGCGCCGTTCCGGAACGCCTGCCCTGAACAGGGCGTACCCGGTCGTGTACCGGGCGGCTGAAGGGGAAGATTCATGGCCGGAGCTTCCCTCGGCCCGACCGCACGCGCATCCGGTTGAAGGGTTGAAGGCAGGCATATGAAGGTCTACATCAGCGCGGACATGGAGGGCATCACCGGGCTCGTGGACGCGGAGGACGTCCAGCCGCACGGCCGGGACTACGAGCACGGCCGGGTGATGATGACCGAGGACGTCAACGCCGCGGTCCGCGGGGCCGTGCGCGCGGGCGCGACCACGATCGTGGTCAACGACGCGCACAAGCCGATGCGCAACCTGCTGCCGGACCGCCTGGACCCCGCCGCCCGGCTGGTCCGGGGAGGCCCCAAGCCGATGGGCATGCTGGAGGGGCTCGACGGGAGCTTCGACGCCCTCGTGTGCATCGGCTTCCACGCCCGGGCGGGCACCTCCGGGGTGCTGAGCCACAGCTTCATGGGCCGCGAGATCGAGGACATCTGGCTGGACGGGCGGCTCGTGGGCGAGATCGGCCTGCTGCACGCCACCGCCGCCGCGATGGGCGTCCCGCTCGTGATGCTCTCGGGCGACGACGCGGCTTGTGCGGAGACGACCGAGTGGGACGCCGGGGTGGCCACCGTCGCGGTCAAGCGCACCCGGGACCGGTTCGCCGCCGAACTCGATCCGGTGGCCGAGGCCCGCGGGCGGATCGAGGCGGCCGTGCTGACCGCGGTCCGGGCCGGGCCGGGCGGCGGGCGCGTCCCCCCGGCGGCGGAGGCCGCCACCCTGGCGGTGCGCTGGCAGTCCACGTCGGTCGCCTCCCACCTGGCGGGCATCCCCGGGGTCACCCGGCGGGACGACCGGACCGTCGAGGTCAGCGGCCCGATGACGGAGGTCTTCCGGCTGTTCGGGATCTTCCTGCGGGTCGCCACGGCACTGACCGGCCAGCCGCCCTACTGCTGACGGGATCCGGCGGCCGGGTCCTTTCTAACGACAATGCCTATGTCATCCGGATTTTTTCGTCCTCTCCCACTTCCACAATCCGGGGGCGGAGCACGCGAAGGTGGCCGAGCAGTCCGCCGCCGCCGAGAAGCTGTTCAACGAGCGGCTCGGCACCGGGCGGTGGCGGACCCGCGAGGAGATCCTCGCCTACTTCGACGACCTGGAACTCCTCGAACCCGGCCTCGTCGCGACGCCACTCTGGCGGCCGTCCCCGGCCGATTCCGAGCAGGTGGACCGCGAGCTGGCGCAGAACCCGATCCACCACTCCTTCATCGGCGGGGTCGCCCGGAAGCCCTGACCGGGGTCGGCCGCCTGAATGGTGCCGATGAGGGGTCGGTGACAATGTTGAGTGCATCGATCACCGTTGGGGAGGTCCTGTGCCGCATCGCCGTAGATCCCGCGCCGCCCTCGGGCTCACTCTGATCACCGCCGCGTCCCTGGTCGTCACCGGCCAGGCGACCGCTTCGCCCACGCAGAGCCCGGAGCCGGCCAAGCAGGCCGTGGCGACCGGGTACGGGGGCGCGGTCTCCACGGTGGACCTCGATGCCAGCCGGGCCGCCCTCGGCGTGCTGAAGCGGGGCGGCAACGCCGTCGACGCGGCGGTCGCGGCGGCCGCCACGCTCGGCGTGACCGAGCCGTACGTCGCGGCGATCGGCGGTGGCGGCTTCTTCGTCTACTACGACGCCGCGACCCGTCGTGTCCACACGATCGACGGGCGCGAGACCGCCCCGCAGGCGATGAGGGAGAACGCCTTCATCGATCCGGCCACCGGCGCGCCGCTGCCGTTCCCGGACGCGGTGACCAGCGGCCTGTCGGTCGGCGTGCCGGGCACGCTCGCCCAGTGGGACCAGGCGCTGCGCCGCTTCGGCACCGAGCGGCTCAGCACCCTCCTCCAGCCCGCCATCAAGATCGCCGATCAGGGCTTCACCGTGGACAAGGAGTTCTACGACCAGACCGCGCTGAACGCCGACCGGTTCGCCGACATCACCTCCACCAGGCGGCTGTTCCTGCCCGGCGGGCAGGTCCCGGCCATCGGCTCGACGTTCCGCAACCCCGACCTGGCGGAGACCTACCGGACGATCGCCGAGCGCGGGATCGGCTGGTTCTACCGAGGAGACCTCGGCAGGCAGATCGTGCGCACGGTCAAGCACCCGCCGGTCGACCCGGCGGCCGGGCGCACCGTCCGGCCCGGCCTGATGGAGGCCTCCGACCTCGCCTCCTACACCGCGCCGTCCCGTCCGCCGACCCACGTGAACTACCGGGGCCTGGACGTGTACGGCATGGCACCGCCGTCGTCCGGCGGGTCCACGGTCGGTGAGGCCCTCAACATCCTGGAGAACTTCGAGCTCTCCCAGAAGGACCCGGTGCAGGCACTGCACGACTACCTGGAGGCCTCGAAGCTGGCCTACGCCGATCGCGCCGCCTTCGTCGGCGACCCCGCGTACGTGAAGGTGCCGCTGTCGCAGTTGCTGTCCCAGCCGTACGCGAAGGAACGGTCCTGCCTGATCGCCCCGAACACCCCGCTGACCGCGCCGGTGGCCGCCGGTTCGCCGGACGGGTCGTACCAGGCCTGCGCCCGGCCCTCCGGCGCCACCCGTGGCCTGCCCTACGAAGGGCCGCAGACCACGAACCTCGTCGTCTCCGACAAATGGGGCAACGTGGTGGCGTACACGCTCACCATCGAGCAGTTCGGCGGCAGCGGGATCACGGTTCCGGGGCGGGGCTTCCTGCTCAACAACGAGCTGACCGACTTCAACTTCACCCCGTCCGCGACGGACCCGAACACCCCCGCGCCCGGCAAGCGCCCGCGCAGCAGCATGGCCCCCACGATCCTGCTCGAGGACGGCAGACCCTTCCTCGCCGTGGGCTCCCCCGGTGGGTCGACGATCATCACGACCGTGCTGCAGATCCTGCTGAACCGCCTGGACCTGGGCATGACCCTGCCCGCGGCGGTCGCCGCTCCGCGCGCCACCCAGCGCAACACCGCCGCGACCCTCGCGGAACAGCCGTTCATCGATCAGTACGGCGCCGCGCTGACGGCCAAGGGACAGACCATCCAGCTCTACAACATGTCGCCGCCCTCCATCGGCGCCGCCACGGGGCTGGAGTTCCTGCGGCGGGGGCTGGTCCAGGCGGTCGCCGAGCCGGTGCGCCGCAACGGCGGCAGCGCACTCGTCGTCCGGCCCGCGCGGTAGAACGCGGATTCCGCCCGACATGAGGGGGCCCCGCCTCCCCCATCGAGGTATCGCACTCACCCGATGGAGGAGACGGGGCTTAATGGAGGAGACGGGGCTTAGTCGTCTGCCCTGCGATCAGTGATGACGGCTAATCGTCGTCATCGTCCCAATCCCAATCCCCATCCCAGTCGTTGTCGTTGTCGTTGATGTTGATGTTCCAGCTGCTCCAGTTGCTGCTCCAGCTGCTCCAGCCACCGCCACAGCCCCAGCTGCAGTGGTGGTGGCTGTGGTGGTGCCTGTGGCGGTGGTGACAGCGGTGGTGACAGCCACCGCACCCACAGGTCGTGATCGCGCTCTGCGGCGCGACGGAAGCGGCTTGTGCGTTGAGCTGGGTGGCCGCGTTCACCCCGAAGACAGTCCCAGCCACGAGAGCGAGGCCGGAGATGGTCGGCGCCAGGCGCCTTGGAATCTGCATTGTTCTACCTCCTCGTAGAACAGGCCCATGAAGGCTAATCCGGTCCCTGCACCATCCATTGACCGTGGCGTGCCTTTCACATCACCACCGATAAATGGTGACGCAGGTGCTGCCATTCGCGATTCCATGTCGCATATTCCCATCTACGCTCTTCCCCGGGGCCCAAGCCGACGAAACCGTGGAAAGTGCTGATTTGCTTGTTCTTGGCGTTCGAAGGGATGGCCTAATGTGAGATTCCGGGGAGGACCACCCAATGAGCGAGAATAAACATGAGCCGGGTGGGGAACCGCACGCGACCATGCGCGCGATCCTCTACGACACCACCGGCGGGCCCGAGGTGCTCTACCTGGCCGAAACCCCACGGCCCACGCCGATCCCCACCGAAGTCCTGGTGCGGGTGCACACCGCCGGCGTGAATCCGGTGGACGCCAAGACCCGCGCGGGCAACGCACCTGGCCCGATGGTGGGACCGCCATTCATGGCCGGTTGGGATTTGTCAGGAATCGTGGAAAAAGTCGGATTCGGGGTGACTCGTTTCAGGCCTGGTGACGAGGTTTACGGAATGCCGCGCTTTCCCCGGCCGGCCGGGACGTACGCCGAATACGTCGCCGCCCCTTCACGGCAGCTCGCGGGCAAGCCGGCCACGCTGAGCCATCAGGAGGCCGGGGCCCTGCCGCTCGCCGGCCTGACGGCATGGCAGATCCTCGTGGACACCGCGAAGGCCGGCCCCGGGCAGCGGGTCCTGGTGCACGCGGCGGCGGGAGGAGTAGGACATCTGGCCGTGCAGATCGCCAAACTCCGCGGCGCCCATGTGATCGGCACCGCGCGGGCGGCCCAGCACGACTTCCTGCATGACCTGGGCGCGGACGAAGTGATCGACTACACCACCGCCCGGTTCGAGGAGGTGACCGGGGACCTGGACGTGGTGGTCGACCTGGTCGGTGGGGAGACCTCCACCCGCTCGCTGCGGGTGCTCCGGACGGGTGGTCTGCTCGTCCCCGTGCCCCGCGGCGACGCCACGCTGGTCGAGGAGGCCGCCGTCCGGGGGATCAGGGTTGAGCGCTTCATGGTGGAGCCGGACTACCACGGGCTCGAGCGCCTCGCGGAGCTGGTGGACGCCGGCAGGCTGCGCATCGTCGTCAACACCGTGCTGCCGCTCGACCAGGCGGCCGAGGCGCACCGCCGCATCGAGAGCGGCCACAGCCCGGGGAAGATGGTGCTGACGTTACGGGAATGATCAGCAGGGCCTGGACCGGAACGGGTGCGGATGCCGGCCCGGCACCCGCACCCGTTCCGCGTCGTCCTTGCGCTCCCGCGTTTCCTCAGCGGACGAGGGCGGAACCGGGCAGCGCGACGTTGCCCCGGCGGCCGGTGAGCGTGCCGGAGCCCGCCAGACCGGTGCCCAGGTGGTGGTGGGTGACGCCCGCGTTGCCGCAGGCGGCGTGCTGCACGATCGAGGAGACCGCCGAGCTGCCGCAGAGGGTGCCCGACGACTGCAGGCCCTTGCGGCCGCTCAGTGAGAGCCCGCTGGAGGCGGCCGTGCCGAGGTCGTCGCCGCCGGCCGGCCCGCCGGAGAACCGGCCGGCGGTGCTCCCGCTCAGACCCGCGCCCGCCGTGGTGCCGTGGACCGCGGCCAGGTGGGACCGCCCGCCGATGGTGTCGGCGTTGGCGATGCCGCCGCCGACGGCGGCGAACCCGGCAACAAGGAGGGCGGCACGAGCACCGTTCTTCATCCAGTTACGCATATCTACTCCCGTTTCTTCGATGGTGCGGATTGGCCGATGTCGCCGACCGGGCGGGCAGTTCGGCAGCCGGAAAGGCCATGGGTCGTACAGGACAGGGTCTTACAGGACAGGGGTCGTACCCCACGTCATGGTCCCGGCCGCGGTGCGGCGCTCACTGCGCTTTTTACCGTTCTTTCGGGAAAGCGAGGGGGACCACATAAAGGGCATGCCGAGTCTTTGTCCAGCGCCCCGGTGGAGCGGAAAATGCCGAAGTGACGCTACCACCGCTCGAACAATGGCCGGCCGTCCACCGAATTCGCCGGGCGTGTCGTCCGGGCGACGGCCGGTCAGTCGCCGAGGGGACGCGCGCCCAGGCGGGCGGGAGCGTTGCGCTCCAGGAACAGTTCCAGCTCGGCCAGCGGCAGGCCCGCCGGCGGCACCACGATGAGCCGGTCCACGCCGAGGTCGGCGTAGGCGCGGGCGGTCTCCGGATCGAGCCGGCGAGCGGGGCTCACCGAGATGTGCAGCCGCCGGTCGGCCTCGTGCCCGGCGCTCCGTAGCGACTCGAGCTGGGCGGCGGTGGCCCGAAGCCCGAGCATCCAGCCGTACCACCCGTCGGCCAGCCGCATCGCGCGGTCATGGGCGGCCGGGCTGTTGCCTCCCACGACCACCGGCACCGGCTGCTGCAGCGGGCGCGGGTGCGCGTCGACGCCGGAGAAGTCCACGAAGCCGCCGTGAAAGGCGGGCTCGGGAGAACTCCACATCGCGCGCATGGCGTGCAGGTACTCCTCCGCCCGCCTCCCACGGCCCGCCATGGGCACCCCGAGGGCGCGCATCTCCGGCTCCAGATAGCCGACCCCCATGCCGAAGATCAGCCGTCCGCCGCTGAGCACGTCGACGCCGGCCAGTTGCTTGGCCAGCACCAGCGGGTTGCGCTGGGGCAGGATGACCAGGCCGGTGGCCAGCCGGATCCGCTCGGTGCGGGCCGCGGCGAAGGCCAGCGCCACGAGCGGGTCGATCAAGGGATCGTCGGGCTCCATGGGTGACGGCTCGACCCGCGGGCTCGGCAGCACGACGTGGTCGGCGGCCCAGAGAGAGTCGTAGCCGAGCTCCTCGGCCAGCGAGGCGATACGCGCGGCGCCGTGCCTGTCGGCGCCCGCGTACCCGTTCGGAGTGTGGAGCCCGATCGTCAGGTTCATGACGACCGACCCTAAGGGCGGAGTAACGACGGCACCAATGCGGACTCGGCATGGCCGTCATCGCCATCCCGCATGCCCGGCCTCCGGTTGGCGGTCAGGCCGGCGCGGAGAACCGCGTCAGCGGTGCCGGGGCGCCTGGTTCACGACGCCGGCGCACTTCGGTTTCGTGTTGTCGCTGTCGAAGTCACGGCTCCAGTCGCCGTTCCCGCCGTTCCCGCCGTCACCCCAGTTGCGGTTCCAGCGATTGTCGCCGTCGTTGCCCCAGTCACGCCCCCAATCGGCGTTCCAGTCCAGGTTCTGGTCCTTGCCGGCGCCGTCGCGGCAGTCGTCATGGTGCGCATGGGACCTGTGCTTGGCCGCCGACTTCTTGTGCTCGCCGACGGCCGCGGCCGCCGGGCCGAGCTGGCCGGCCAGGCCCACCGTCAAGACACCACCGACCGTGAGAGCCAGGCCGGACACGGTCAGCCCCAGGCGGTTTCGGGTTCGCATTGTCCTCTCTCCCCGTCGATCATCAGATCAAGACCGCACAGATCTTGATATTCGTCATGTATTCCCTGTCCGATGTCCGTATTGTCCTAGATAGTTAGTTGGCTGCGGTTCCTTTATGGAAATCTCACCTCGACCGATGACTCCCCGGAGCGACAGCGCACAAAACCGAGCCAATGCGGCGTTGACCAGTTCTTGGCATTTCCCGACCAGCAGGAGAGGTCAAATGGCAGCCAATAGGACGAATCATCGGAGCTGAGCACTGCCGGCACCCGCGGAGGGCGACGTCTCAGGGCTCAGGAGCACCCGGTCGGGGAAACGGGCGGCGATCTGCCCGGCACCTGGACGCGCGCCGGCGGCATGCCGAGCCGGCGCGGCCGCACGCCACCGGACGGGCCCTCTCCGGCCGTGCTGGGTCCTCCAGCCGTGGTGGGTCGTAGAACCGGTGACCCGAAGCCGGATCGGTCCGGACCGGGCGCGACAGCCCAGCTCGTCGTACGGCCGCAACGCCTTCGGGGACGGCCGCGATGCTCCCGCGAACGCCCCGATGGCCAGGAGCCCCGCCTTCGCCTCCCTGGGCGCCGGGTGCCCTGCCCGGCCAGGCTCGCCACTACAGCCTCCCCCAGGGGCAAGGTCGACCCCGCCCAGCAGGTACGGAAGGTCGATATCCGCAGGCATTTCTCGAAAATCATCCTCGCCGAATTCATGGGAGAGCAAAGCCTGAAAATCACGCGGTTGGCCATTTGAGGCACCGGGAACAGGTCCCTAAGCTCCACATAAGGGGCTAATCGGGAATAGTTGCATGTAGGCAGCTATTTCTGACGGAAGGTACACAGAAGGTACATCGCATCCGAATCAGCGGTGCCCCGCACGAGGAGCGAAGCCATTCTTCACGGCTCGTTCTACAAGGAGGTAGGGCAATGCAGATCTCAAGGCGCCTGGCACTGACCATCACCGGCCTGGGTCTCGCGACCGGGAGCGTCTTCGCGGTCGGATCGGCCACCGCGGCCGAGGCCGTCAGCACCACCACCACGACCATCGTGCGTCAGCCCGGAGTCTCCGATGACTGCCGTGGCTCCCGGTGCCCCCGCCGCCACCGGGGTGAGCAGCGCCGCTACGACCCCGACGGGGACTGGAACGGCGACTGGAACCGCGACCGCAACCGGAACCGGAACCGCAACCGGAACGAGAACCTGAACGAGAACCGGAACCGGAACGAGAACGTCAACCGCAACGAGAACATCAACCGCAACACCAACATCAACCGGAACGACAACGACAACGACAACTAGCCGGTGGCGGCTGACACCGCATCGACCCGCGGACATCCCGGGGCCTGGTTCGTCCCGCCCCCGCAGGTCGAAGCGGTGACGAGGAGTTCACTCCGGCCGTGACCAGATGGCCCCCGGGCGCACCGACTGCCGAGGCAGGCGGCGCACCGGGGGCCATCGCATGTCCCACGCACCCCGCCGCGCGAAACCGCCGCTCACGCCGCCGCGAAGCCACCAGCGCCGGCTCGAAGCCGAGCCCGAAGCCGACTCGCAAGCCGGCCCGAAGCCGACCTCGAAGCGGCCGAAGGAAATGCCCGGCCAAAGCAGCATCGTGAATTGTCATCGAGGGGTAAAGCATCGCCCTTCGGAATCCCATGGTGCCGCCCCAGCGGAACACCTTTGTACAGCGTGGGGCATATCATAAGAATCCAGGCAATAAACACATGACCCCTTACGACATCCGAAGCGCGTGACCGTTCAGTCGTCTCGCGCGAGAGCGAATCCGTCCGCACGGCTTCGCTCTGCAAGGAGGTAGGGCAATGCAGATGCAGCTTCCCAAGCGCCTGGCGCTGACGGTCACCGGTCTGGGGCTCGCGGCCGGGAGCGTCTTCGCGGTCAGCCCGGCCGCCCAGGCGGAGGCCACGGCGACGACCACGACCACGACAGTGACCACGACCGGCTCGGCCGAGGCCATGACGTCCGCCGGCTGGTGCCACCGGCACCGCGGCTGCTGGCATCACCGGCACCGCCACCACCATCACCACCACGGCGGCTGGGGCGGCGACTGGAACTGGAACGGCGGCTGGGGCAACGGCTGGGGCGGTAACTGGAACTGGAACAGCAACTGGAACAGCAACTGGAACGGCTGGTGACCGCAGCGCACTGACCCATGACGTCTCGGGGCCGGGAGGCCCCGAGACGGGCGTCAGGCCACGCGCGCCGCTCCCGAGAAGGGCATGCTCGCCAACGGGCTGATCTTCACGACGTCACCGGTCTGCGGAGCGTGCACGAAGTTGCCGTTGCCGATGTACATCCCCATGTGGTGCAGGTCCGCGTGGAAGAAGACCAGGTCGCCGGGGCGTAGCTGCGCGCGGGTGACGTGCACCCCGGCGTTGTACTGGCTGCCGGTGTAGTGCGGAAGGCTCACACCGACCTGCGCGTAGGCGTACAGGGTCAGTCCCGAGCAGTCGAAGCCCTTGATGTTCGCCCCCTGGGCGACTCCGTAGGTCGGCCCGGAGGCCGAGCCACCGCCCCAGGAGTACGGGGTCCCCAGCCGCGCCAGTGCGGCGTTGACGGCCTTCATGGCCTTGGCCGAGGCGCCGCCCGCAGCGACGCTCGGAGCTCTCTGGCCGGGCGTAGCGGTCGACTGGCCGAGCTTGCCCCGGACCTTCTTCAGCGAGCTCTGGATGCTCTTGAGCTTCTGCTGGGAGGCCACACCGAGGCTCTTCACCTGGGTGGCGCGGTCCTGGGCCGCCTTCTGCGCCCGGGTGGTGGCCTGCAGGACCTGGAACAGGTCCCGGACCTGGTTGGTGCTCTGCGCGGTGAAGTAGTTCAGCGTCGCGGACTGGTCCAGCAGCGCCTGCGGGTTCTCCGCCCCGGCGAGGGACACCGCAGGGTCGATGCCGCCGTTCTTGTAGCTCTCGGCCGCCATCTGCGCGACCTTGAGCCGTACGGCGTCCAGACCCCGCTGTTGGGACCGGGCGTTGTCCGAGGCGGCCTTCGCGGCCTTCTGAGCCTGTTTGAGGCGTACCTGCAAGCCGTTGTACTGCTCGGTCATCTTCTCGAGCTGATCGGCGAGCTGCTTCTCCTGGGCGGTCAGCTCCTTGCGCGTCGGCTTGGGCTCGGCCTGCGCGGGGGTGGACGGCAACAGGGTGATCGTCATGGCCACGGCCAGCGAAACGCCGCCGAACCGGGACAGCAGGGATCGTACGGGGCGCGTTCGCTGCAACGCGCAGCTCCTCTCCTCGACCGCCTACCGAGTTAGCTGACGGGTTCGGACCGGAGCAGGCCCTACCGCTCGACGATGAGCGGATTCACCCCAGGTAACACTGGGTCCCCGGTTCCCGGCGGCACGCGGCCGGCCGGAATTCGGCGGTGTCGCCGCTGCTCTGGGGGGAGCGCGGGGCGGCGACTCCTACGGAGCGTAGGGGCCTGAGAGTTCGGACGCTACCGAAATGCCAGTTTTAACCCAACCATTCTTTGATGTGCATTGACAGGCGATTGATACTGCATGCCTGGTCATCGAGTGGCGGGCCCTCCTGCCTGCGCCGCCACGACCACGGGTTTGCGCACGTCAGAACCGGCTGGGATGCTGTCCGACGGGCCTCCGCCTGACACACCTTCGCTGTCACGGGCACTGGGCCCAGGACGATGTGCCCAGTCCGGCGGTCCTCGGGCGGTCTGGGGGACCACTACCGTAATGTGACGGCGTGACGAATCTTGCGACCGGATCCGCCCGTGGCTGACGTGGCCGCCGGGGCGGTACGCTCACGCGCCGGCGATGTCCAGGAAGCCCAGGGGATGGCGGAGAAGGACCTTCAGCGAGTGCAGCCGGCCGGTTCCGTCCGCTCGGCCCTCACCCTGCTACGCGGCGCCTCCGCGAGCTCATCGATCTCTCAGGTCCTGCTGGCCATCGGGGTCACCGCCGCGGTGATCGTCCTGGGCCTCCTGAACCTCGACACCGTACGGGCCGGGGGCACCAGCCTGGCCGGTGCGGACATGCAGTGGCTCACCCTGGCGGTGGTCTCCACCGTCGCCCTCTGGGTGGCCGGGACGATCACCCAGTTCGGTTCCATGCCGGGGTTCCCGCCGGTCGGCCGGGTGTTCGCGGTGCAGGTGGCGGCGTCGTTCGCCAACCACCTGCTGCCCGCCGGCTCCGGAGGCATCGCCGTCAACGTGCGGTTCCTCCAGCGGCACGGGCTCAGCCGTGGCGCGGCGGTGGGATCGGTGGGGCTCAACTCCCTCGTCGGGCTGGTGACGCACGTGATGCTGCTCGCCGGCGCCGTCCTGATCAGCCCGGCCGTGCTGAGCAGCGTCCGGGACAAGATCGACTGGAAGCAGCCCGTCAGAGCCGCGGAGAACAACCTGTGGATCGTGGCCGCGGTGGTGGGCGCCCTCGCCCTGATCGCGCTGCTGGTGACCCGTGGGAGGCCGGGAAGCTGGGGCCGGGTGCTCATCACCCGCTGCCGCTCGCTGTGGCGGCGCCTGGTCCGGGAGATGAAGTCGCTGGGCACCGTGGTGCGCAACCCGTCCCGTGCGGCGGCGCTCTGGCTGGGGTCCCTGTCGGTCCCGCTCCTGCACGGCATGATCCTCTACGCGGTGCTCCGGAGCATCGGAACCCCGATCGCGATGGGAACGGCCATCGCGATCTACGTGGTCGTGTCCTCGCTGTCGGCCGTCATCCCCTCGCCGGGGGGCATCGGGGCGCTGGACGTGGCGCTGGTGGCGGCCTTCGCGGCGGTGGGGGTCTCCTCCCCCGCCGCGCTCGCCGCGGTCCTGGGGTATCGGCTGCTGACGGTCTGGGTGCCGTTGCTGCCGGGAGCCTGCGTGTTCGCGGTGCTGCTGCGCCGCCGCATCATCTGAGCCCGGGTCCGCGCATAGAGCGATCCGCCGGCGGGTGACCCCCAGGGCAGCGGCCATGACCGCAACGGCAGCGATCGCAGAGCCGGCCGCCGCACGGTGACCAGTGCGGGCTTGTCCGGCCGGAGCAGCCCGGTGGCCCAGGTGGTGGCGAGGGCGACGACGACCCCGGCCACGACGTCCAGGACGTAGTGGTTGGCCGTGACCACCACGACGACGGCGGTGATGACCGGGTAGAGGTGCGAGCCCAGGCGGCCCCGGTAGCGCCGGAGCAGCGCCACGGCGACCAGGCTGGTCCACACCGCCCACGCCAGGTGCAGTGAGGGCATCGCGGCGTACTGGTCGGCCTCCACGGGCCCGCCGTGGCTGCTCCCGAAGCCGGCGGCCGCGACCGAGTCGATGTAACCGGCCCCCGGAAGCAGCCGTGGCGGCATCACCGGCAGGAAGAAGAACACCGTCATGCCGACCAGGTTGGTCGCCACCAGCGCGTTGCGGGCCCGCCGGTAGATGGTGGGGCTGCTGATGTAACACCAGGCCAGGACCGTGAGCGTGACGCTGATATGGGCGAACTGGTACCAGTACGCGGCCACCAGCGACAGGGCGTCGTGGTCGGTCAGCCACCGGTTGCTCACGCCCTCGACGTCCAGGCGAAGTGCGCGTTCGATCGCCAGGACCTCGCGGCCGTGCTCCAGCGCCGGGCCACCGCGCACCGCGGCCAGCGAGCGGATGTAGTCGTACACCTTGATCAGGACGATCACGATGAGGAGCTCGCCGATCAGGTGCGGGCGCTTGACCGGGAACGAGCGCTTGTTCCGCGCCTCGGCCGGAGGGGCGGGCTGGCCCGGGCGCGTGGCCGCTGGGCGGGGCATCGTCGGATGAATGATTCAGCCCGCCATTCCGAACAGGCCGCGCTTGAGCGGCGGACGCAGACGATCGATGGCAAGCTCGTACATCTCGGTCGTGAGGTCGACCACATCCGGCCAGGCGACGGTGGGCGGCACCGCCCGGTTGCGGGCCGCGATCGCCTGTCTTTCGGAGGCGTCGGTGGCCAGCCTGATGATGGCCTGGGTCATGGCGGCGTCGCTGCCGGCGAGAATGCCCTCCTCGCCGTCGCTGACGAACTCCCCGATCCCGCCCTCGGCCCGCGCCACCACGGGAAGCCCGGCGCAGCGCGCCTCGAGGGCGGCGATGCCGAAGGACTCCAGGATCGCGGGGGCCACGAACAGATCCGCCCGGGCGAACAGCGATCGGATCTCCGACCGGGGCAACCGCCCGGGCATGGTCACCCATCCGTGCATCGCATGTCGGCGAAGGTAACGTTCCAGCACGGGCCGCTTCGGGCCCTCTCCCACGATCACGGCCCGGATCCGGGTCGAGGGCGGCATCGCGGCCTGGGCCGCGCGGAGCATCCGCAACAGGTGAATGGGCCGCTTACGGGCCGCCAGGCGCATCACCGCGACGACGAGCACCTCATCCGGTTTCCGGGGCAACGGATCGACCCGCCACGCCGACGCGTCGATCCCGTTCGGCAGGACGAGCACCGGTGCCGGTCCGACAAGTCGCCGCAATGGCTCGGCCGCGGCATCGCTCACGGCCGTCCAAACAGCGGGCCAAGATGACCAGTTTACGCCTGTATCCAAGGCCCGGAAGGCGGGCTCCAAATAGGAGATCAGGGAATGCACCGTCACGACGGTGGGCACGTGCGCGGCACCGGCCGCCGCGGAGAAGGCCAGCGGCGAAAAGGGCCCCGCGTGTGCGTGCACGACGTCGTACCCGCCCTCGCGGAGCATTCGGCGGCCGGCCCGCAGGCCGGCCGGATGCAACCACGAGGAGAACGGAAAGGTCTCGGTCACGCGGTGTACGCGCAGGCCATCGGCTCCGTCACCACGGCCCTCCGCGCGGCGCTCGCCGGCCGGGCGCGGGGAAGATGTGATCACCTCGACCTCGTGTCCCGCGGCCTGCTGGCGCATGGCGAGATCCCGGACGTGCATCTCGATGCCGCCCAGCCGCGGGAGGTAGAAGTCGGTGACGTGGGCAATTCTCATACGATGTTCTCCGGATCTACAGGCCCGCATACGCTATCTGACACCTCCGCGCGCTTTGCGAAAGACTTACCTCGTGCCGCACACCGTTATCTCCTTCCACGCCCACCCCGATGACGAAGCTCTGCTCACCGCCGGGACCCTCGCGCGAGCGGCCGCGGCCGGTCATCGGGTGGTCCTGGTGGTCGCCACCCGGGGCGAGGCCGGACTGGCCTCGAGCGCCATGGGAACAGGCGATGTGCTGGCGCAACGGCGTACGGCCGAGCTCATGCGCTCGGCTGAGGCGCTGGGCTGCGCCCGGGTCGAATGCCTCGGCTACGCCGACTCGGGAATGGCGGACGCCCCCTCCGGAATCGAAAACGCGTTCGCCCGGATCGACCCCGAGGAGGCGGCTCGGCGGCTCGCCGAAATCCTCCTTGAGGAGGAGGCCGATGTCCTCACTGTTTACGACCCGGCCGGCGGCTACGGTCATCCCGACCACGTACAGGTCCATCATGTCGGCGTCCGCGCCGCCGAGCTGGCGGGCACCCCGGTCGTCCTCGAGGCGACCGTGGACCGCAGGCTGCTCCAGCGCGTCCTGCGCGTCCTCAGTCACGTGCCCGGCGTCCCCGCGGACTTCGCCCCGGATCGCTTCGCGGACGCCTACACGGCCAGCGAGGCGCTCACCCACCGGATCGACGTGCGCCGCTTCGCCCGGCACAAGCGCGCCGCCATGGCCGCGCACGCCAGCCAGGCCAGCTCCGACGGCGGGGACCGGACCCTCGCCGTGCTGCTGAAGCTGCCCTTTCCGGTGTTCCGCTGGGCGCTCGGGCACGAGTGGTACGTCGAACGCGGCCGCACTCCCGGCCGCCCCCTCCTGGACGATCTCTTTGCGAGCCTGAGAGGGTGATCGTTCTCTGCCGGCGCGCCATGGGAGGAATCGATGACCGTTCCGGAACCCGGACCGGAGACCTCCTCGGTGGTCGGCGGGATCTGCGTGGTGACCGGTGCCAGCTCCGGCATCGGCAAGGCCGCCGCCCGCGCCCTGACCAGGCTGGGCGCCACCGTGGTGCTGGTCTGCCGTGATCCCGCGCGGGGCCTGGCGGCCCTGGAGGAGGTCGCGGTCGTCGCCGGCCCGGAGAACCCGCCGCAGCTCGAGATCGCGGATCTGTCCTCCCTCGCCGAGGTACGCGAGCTCGCCGGGCGGCTGGCGGCGCTCGACCGGATCGACGTACTGGTCAACAACGCCGGACTGACCGTGGGCGAACGCCGCACCACCGCCGACGGCCTGGAACTGACCTTCGCCGTCAACCATCTGGCGCCGTTCCTGCTCACCACCCTGCTGGTGGACCGGCTCACCGCGAGCGCTCCCTCCCGGGTCGTCACGGTCGCCTCCCGTGCCCACCACCGGGCCCGCCTGGACTTCGACGACCTGCAGCAGACACGCCTCTACAGCGGCCGGCGGGCCTACGCCAACAGCAAGCTCGCCAACATCCTGTTCACCCGGGAACTCGCCGAGCGGCTGCGGGGCTCCGGAGTGACCGCCAACTGCCTGCACCCCGGAGTCGTCGCCACCGGGTTCGCCCGGGAGGGCGGCACGCTGGACCGGCTGGGGTTCCGGCTGGCCCGCCCGTTCCTGCGCAGCCCCGAGCGGGGCGCCGACACGGTCGTCCAGCTGGCCACCGCCCCGGAGGTCGCGGAGGTCTCCGGCGCCTACTTCGCCGACCGCCGCCAGATCACGCCCTCCGCCGCCGCCCGCGACCAAGACTCCGCCCGGCGGCTCTGGCGGCTCAGTGCGGAGCTGACCGGCACGCGCGTGAGCTGAGGACCGGCCGGATGGCCGCACTGGGCCGGAGCGGGCGGCTCCACGGTGACCGCCCGGGTCAGGGCTTGCGGCCGACCCCGACGAGGCCGGCGAACTTCTCCCCGCTCCACGGATTGAGCTCCTCGGGACGCCATTCGGTGGGGCCGACCAGACCGGGCTCCAGCAGCTCGAAGCCGTCGAAGAAGCGGAGGATCTCCGCTCGGGGGCGGGCCACCAGTCCCGCGCTGGACTTCTCGTAGACCTGCTCGGTCTCGGCCATCTTGTCGGGGAAGGCGTCCCTCGCCAGGTGCGACAGGATCAGATGGCTGCCCGGTGCCACGGCGGCGCCGAACCGGGCGACCAGACCCGCCGGGTCGTACTCGTCGTGCACGAAGTGCAGCACCGCGACGAACAGGATCGCCACCGGTTCGTCGAAGTCGATGAGCCCCTTGACGTGCGGGTGTTCCAGGATCTCCGCGGGACGGCGCAGGTCCGCCTCGATGACCGCCACCCCGTCGACCCCCGTGAGCAGTGCCTGACCGTGCGCCCGCACCACGGGGTCGTAGTCGGCGTACACCACCCGGGCGCCCGAGCCGGCGACCTGGTGGACGTTGTCCTGCGTCGGCAGTCCGGAGCCGAGGTCGAGGAACTGCCGGACGCCCGCCGCGGTGGCGGTGCGCACCGCCCGGCGGAGGAAGGCGCGGTTGAGCCGGACCCCGCGCAGCACCCGGCCCCCGGAGATCTCGACGATCTTCTCCGCGGCCTCGCGGTCGGCGGCGAAGTTGTCCTTGCCGCCGAGCCAGTAGTCGTACATCCGAGCGATGTTGGGGATGCTCGGATCGACGCCCCGGGGGGCGGGGTTCTGAGCGCTCACGTCTCTCCCAGGTCGGTGGTGACCGTCATCGGGGAGCCGGCCCCCTCGTGGGCTCGCGGTTCGCGGTTCGCGCCTGCCGCGCGACCGCCCTGCCGCAAGACCACGAGGAGGCTGTGGCTCAGGCGTCGCGGTGCTTCAGCAGGTAGGCGGCGACCGCCAGGAGAGCCACCGTCCACAGGACGAAGACCCCGAAGCCCTGCCAGGGGGTGAGCACACCGTCGGACGTCCGCTGGGCCTGACCGATCAGGTGACCGGCCTCGGTGGGCATGTAGGCGTGGACGTACCTGCCCACCTTTCCGGGCAGCGCCTGGGTCAGCGGCGCGAGCACCAGCACGAAGCCGATCACACCGGTGATCGCGCCGGCGGAGTGCCGGACGATCGCGCCGATGGCCATCGAGAACAGGCCGAGCACGGCGAGGTAGAGACCGATTCCGATGATGGCGCGCAGCACTCCGGGGTCCGAGAGGGAGACCGTCGCCTTGCTGTGCAGGATCGCGGCGCCCAGGTAGAACGACGGGAAGGCGATCACCTCGGCGACGACGAAGACCAGCACGGCGAAGACGACGCACTTGGCGACGAGCATCCCCAGCCGGCCCGGCACGGCGAGCAGCGTGGACCGGATCATGCCGGTCGAGTACTCGCTCGAGATCACGAGCACGCCCAGGACGCAGATCGCCAGCTGGCTGAGGTTGAACCCGGTGCCGAGGATCGTGCCGGCCGGGTCCGCGGTCACCTGGGCCCGGTCGGAGGGCTGCATCTGATCCCACTGCGTCACGAAGAACACGCTGAACAGCGCCGTGAACCCGAGCGTGATCACCGCCAGCAGGGCCAGTGACCAGAACGTGGAGCGTACGGAACGGAGCTTCGTCCACTCGGCCAGCAGGAGCCGCCCGATCAGGGGGCCATGGGCCTTCTCTCCGGCGATGGTCGCGGTCGTCACAGGGCACCTCCGGTCTGTTCGATGGCGGCGGGCGCACCCGGGGTCTGGAACTCCACGGAGTCGCGGGTGAGCTCCATGAACGCCTCCTCGAGGGAGGCGCGCTGCGGGGTGAGCTCGTGCAGCACCAGGCCCGCGGCCGACGCCAGCTCACCGATCCGCGCGGCTTCCAGCCCCGTCACGAGCAGGGAGCCGTCGCCGTCACGGTCCACCTCACCTCCGGCGCCGGTCAGCTCCGCGGTCAGTTCGTCGGGATGCGGCGCGCGGACCAGGACCAGGCGTTTGGAGCTGCGTTCGACGAACTCCTGCACTCCGGTGTCGGCGATGAGCCTGCCCCGGCCGATCACGATGAGGTGCTCGGCGGTCAGCGCCATCTCCGACATCAGGTGGCTGGAGACGAAGATCGTGCGGCCCTCGGCCGCCAGCGACTTCAGCAGGTTGCGGATCCACAGGATGCCCTCGGGGTCGAGGCCGTTGACCGGCTCGTCCAGGATCAGCACCTGGGGGTCACCGAGCATCGCGGCGGCGATGCCCAGCCGCTGCCCCATGCCCAGGGAGAACCCGCCGGCCCGCTTGCGCGCCACCTCGGTCAGGCCGACCAGCTCCAGCACCGCCTCCACCCTCGAACGTGGGAGCCCCTGGGTCTGCGCCAGGTAGAGCAGGTGGTTGTAGGCGGTGCGCCCGGTGTGCACCGCCCGCGCCTCCAGCAGCGCGCCGACCTTCCGGAGTGGATCGCGCAGCCGCTGGTAGGGCTGGCCGTCGATGGTGGCGACGCCGCTGTGCGGCCGGTCCAGGCCAAGGATCATGCGCATCGTGGTCGACTTCCCGGCGCCGTTCGGGCCGAGGAAGCCGGTCACCCGATTCGGTTCCACCGTGAAGCTCAGATGGTCCACGGCGAGCTTGTCGCCGTAACGTTTACTCAGGTCACGAACTTCGATCACTTTTTGATCCTTCGGGGGTGGTGGACGTCTCTGGCTTTCCGCCCCATATACCTGGCGGGGAAGTCAACACTTTGCCCGTTGCCGCCGCGTAGACCAAGGCTTCCGCGCACTTTCCCCACCGGCCCGGCGGGCGGCGCCCACATCGGAGGGCCCCTCACCGGCCTCCGCGGGCACCGCGGCGCGGGCCGCCCGCGCCCATTTCGCCTTCTTCCGCGATCACTGCGAGCATGTTCATCGGCGATCGGGGCAACTTCCTTGGAACCGGGGGAGGATTCTCCGCGTCCTCAACGTTGTAGTCAAGGGCGGTCTGCGAGGCAGGATGGAGAGCGCCGAACGGGAGGGAGTCCACCAGGTGACGGGTGACAACAGACCGGACTTCGACGCTTGGTTCAAGGAGAACGGAGACCGACAGCTGCCGCACAGCTTTTTTCACAAGGTACGCTCGCGGACTAACGAGCGGAATCTCGTACGGCTTGCACGCGTTACTCCGCACAGCACACTTAGTTCGAGGAGGCAGGCGTGACAGCTGCCGTGGCCGAGGGGCTGCGCAAGCCCGACTCCGAAGAGGAGCTCGCGACGTCCGCAGAGGCATCCGCGGAGGTTGCGGGCACCGAGGAGGGGGCGTTCGTCCTCACCGACAACGACGAGGACGATGGCGCCCCGGCGCAAAAGATCACCGTCGCCGGAGCGACCGGCGACCCTGTGAAGGACTATCTCCGGCAGATCGGTAAGGTCCCCCTCCTCAACGCCGTGCAGGAGGTCGAGATCGCCAAGCGCATCGAGGCCGGCCTGTTCGCTCAGGAACAGCTCGCGGCCGAGGGGCCGGAGCTTTCCGAGGAGGACCGCGAAGACCTCGAGTGGATCGCCGAGGACGGCCGCCGGGCCAAGAACCACCTGCTCGAGGCCAACCTGCGGCTCGTGGTGTCGCTGGCCAAGCGTTACACCGGCCGCGGCATGCTGTTCCTGGACCTCATCCAGGAGGGCAACCTCGGCCTGATCCGTGCGGTGGAGAAGTTCGACTACACCAAGGGTTTCAAGTTCTCGACCTACGCCACCTGGTGGATCAAGCAGGCGATCACCCGGGCGATGGCGGACCAGGCCCGCACCATCCGCATCCCGGTGCACATGGTCGAGGTCATCAACAAGCTCTCCCGGCTGCAGCGGCAGATGCTCCAGGACCTCGGCCGCGACCCGACGCCGGAAGAGCTGGCCCGTGAGCTCGACATGACCCCCGAGAAGGTCGTCGAGGTCCAGAAGTACGGCCGTGAGCCCATCTCGCTGCACACTCCTCTCGGTGAGGAGGGCGACAGCGAGTTCGGTGACCTCATCGAGGACTCCGAGGCGGTGCTGCCGGCCGACGCGGTCAGCTTCACCCTGCTGCAGGAGCAGCTGCACTCGGTGCTCGACGCGCTGAGCGAGCGCGAGGCGGGTGTGGTGTCGATGCGGTTCGGGCTGACCGACGGCCAGCCGAAGACGCTGGACGAGATCGGCCGGGTCTACGGGGTCACCCGCGAGCGGATCCGCCAGATCGAGTCCAAGACGATGTCGAAGCTGCGTCACCCGTCACGGTCCCAGGCCCTGCGCGACTACCTGGAATAACGGACCTGACACGCCGAAGGCCCCGCCCCGTTTCCCACGGGTGCGGGGCCTTCGGCATTTCACTTCGGGCGCCTACGCCGAGTTCGAGCGCGAGTTCCGGCCCCTAACGCGTTGGCGGTCATGGTGCCCGGAGAGCACAATCGACACTGCGATCAGCCGCCGGGAAAGGACAGGAATGCCCGACGAACTGGATGACTACTACGAGATCCTCGGCGTCACCCGCGAGTCCACGCAGGAGCAGATCAAGTCCGCGTACCGACGGAAGGCCTTCGAGCTGCACCCGGACCGCAACCGCGGTGACGCCACCGCGGCGGCACGCTTCATCGCGCTCAAGCAGGCGTACGAGTGCGTCGGCGACCTGCGGCTGCGGCGCACCTACGACCGGGAGCACGGCTGGACGTCGACGGCTCCCGAGATGGACTACGAGATGTCCATCGACTCCCTCGCCGCCGGCCTCGGCACCGTACGCGCGATCCGCCTTCCCCGGCAACGGCTCTGCGTGTCGTGCAAGGGAACCGGACGCATCCTCATGGTGTGCGAGGAGTGCGACGGCGTGGGCACGGTGTACGGAGCCGGGTTCGGCAAGACGTGTCACGCGTGCCGAGGGGCCCGGGTACAGATCGAGGACCCGTGCGGCGGGTGCCAGGGGAGCGGCTGGAAGCAGGACTACCGCCAGATCACGTTCCGCATCCCGCCGCGGACCCGCGACGGCCAGTTGCTCTCCATCCGCCCGGAGGGGATAGGCGAGTTCCGCGTCCGGATCCGCGTGACGGCACCCGGAAGCTGACGTCCTCGCACGATCGGCCGGCCGCCGCGTGCCCGTCGCCGGGTCTCAGCCGCCCGGAGTGTCGGCGATGTCGTTCGCGGCCACGTACCCGAACGTCATGGCCGGCCCGATGGTCGAACCGGCACCGGCGTAGCTGTGACCCATCACGGCACCGCTGGCGTTGCCGGCCGCGTACAGCCCGGGTATGACCGAGCCGTCCGCGCGCAGCACCCGCGCCCGGGTGTCGGTCCGCATCCCGCCCTTGGTGCCGAGGTCGCCCGGCACGATTTTGAAGGCGTAGAAGGGCGGCAGCCAGAGGGCCGCGAGGCAGGAGTTCGGGATGACCGCCGGGTCGGTGAAGTAGTGGTCGTAGGCGCTGTCACCGCGGTGGAAGTCGGTGTCCCTGCCGGTCAGCGCGAAGCCGTTGAACCGCGTGACGGTGTTGACCAGCGCGGACGCCGGAACACCGATCTTCGCCGCGAGCCCCGCGATCGTGCTGGACTTGAAGACGGCGCCGCTCTGGTACCACGAGTCCGGGAACGGCAGCGTCGGCAGCAGGTCCTTGAACAGGTACCGGTTCCGGTAGTTCTGGTCGATGACCATCCAGGCGGGGATGTCCTTGGTGATGGGGTCCTTGTCGTACATCACGTGCACGACGTCGCTGTAGGGCGCCGCCTCGTTGACGAACCGCAGGCCCTTGCTGTTGACGATGATGCTGCCGGGCAGGGTGCGCTCGGCCAGGCAGAAGTACGGTTCGCCGGGCAGCGGGATCGCCGGTCCCCACCAGGCGTCGTCCATCAGGTCCAGCACGGCGCCGGCGCGCCTGCCGGCCTGGATGCCGTCGCCGGTGTTCTCCTTGGCGCCGACCGTCCAGTCGATCCCGATGGGCGCCCGCTGGAACTCCTGGCGCATGCTCAGGTTGTGCTCGAAGCCGCCGGACCCGATGACGATCCCGCGCCGGGCCTTCACCAGCACCTGTGCGCCGTTCTGGGAGACCAGCACTCCGGTGGCGCGGCCACTGCCGTCGAACTGCACGTCGAGGAACGGGGTGTTCAGCCAGACCGGCACGCCGGCGGCGAGCAGCCCGGCGCGCAGGCCGCCGGCCAGTGCCTGGCCCATGGTGAGCGGCTTCTTGCCGGCCAGCACGGCCGCGGTGTACCTGCTGATGGTCTGAGCGGCGACCGCAGTGCCCTTGGCGTTGACCGCGGCGAGGTTGAGCCACTTGTAGTCGGCGCTGAAGACGACCTCGCCGTCCGGCACCGGGATGTACGCCGGATTCAGGTGCGCGAGCTCCGCGCCGAGCAGGTTCCCGTCGAACATGTCCGGCTCGATGGAGCGCCCGTTCGGCATCCCGCCCGTGAGCTCGGGATAGTAGTCCGAGTAGCCCTCCATCCAGCGGAAGCGCAGCGGGCTGTTCCGGAGCACGAAGGAGATCATGGCGGGGCCCTTGGCGAGGAAGGCCTGCTGCCGGTCGGCGGGCGCCGTGCCGCCGACCACGCTCGCGAGGTAGGTGGCGGCCTTGGCCGGGGTGTCGGGCACCCCGGCGGCGAGGATCACCTCGTTGTTCGGTATCCAGATCCCCGCCCCGGACCGAGCCGCCGAGCCGCCGAAGGTGGGCGCCTTCTCGACCACGACGGTCTGCAGCCCCCGCTTGGCCGCCGTCAGCGCCGCGGTCATCCCCGCCGCGCCGGAGCCCACCACGACGACGTCGTAGGTGACCTCGGCGGCGGCATGTGCCCGGCCGCGGCCCAGCAGGCCGCCGGTCACCAGTGCGCCGCCGGCGACGGCGGCGCCGCGCAGGATGGTACGGCGGCTGTGCGCCCGGTCCTGCGCTTCGGTCTGCACTTCGGTCTGCACTTCGGTCTGGGCTTCGGGGGCCGGGCCGGGGGTGCCTGCGGCGGGCTCGGCGGAGTGTTCCGGCGGAACGGGCATGGTGGATCCCTTCAGCGGTGAGCGTGGCGACGGGCGATGCGCCTCGTCGAAGGCGGTCGGGGTGAGGGCACCTCGCGCCTGGTGCACGGCTGGGGAAGAGTCCGGGGGACCTCTGTGGTCCCCGTCACATCCGGAAGCATGCGCTTGGTTGGTGCGTCTGTCAACGCATGATTCTCCGGGCCGGCTCATCGCCCGGGATGACCACGTCCCCTACCGCTATGGCGACGAGTCGGGCACGGCGATGACTCCATGAGCCAGCCGGGCCAGGGCGGCGGTGATCTGGCCGGGCAGGATTCCCTGTTCGCGCTGGTGGAGATAGATCTCGGGGGCGAGGGGCGCGAGTAGCGTGTCGGCGAGCGCCGTTGCCCCGGACACCCCGGCGTCCCGCAGCAGCGTGCGTACGTGGGCGTGCCAGAAGCCGTACGCGCCGGTGGCGAACCGCGATCGGCCGACCTCCGCGCCCAGCGCGAGATGGACGTGCTGTTCGAGCAGTTCGACCATGGCGGCGTAGAACGCGGCCAGGCGTTCGCCCGGGGGCGCACCGGGACCCAGCGGCGGTGGGCCGCCGAGCAGTTCTGCCTGGAGCCCGCGCTCGTGCTCGTCGAGGAGCGCGATCGCGATCGACGCCGGGTCGGGATAACGCCGGTAGAGCGTGCCCCGGCCCACCCCGGCCGCGCGGGCGATGTCCTCCATCGTGACCCCCCGCGGATCCCGGACGGCGAACAGGCGAGCCGCGGCGGTGAGGACCTTGGCGCGATTGCGGGCCGCGTCCGCCCGCTCGTGCGGACGGCGCCCCTCGCCGAGCGGGAGCCCGGTGAGCAGATCGATATGGCCGGCCATGCCGGCAACTCTATCTGGACGAGCCGTCCGGTTATCGGATAGATTCCACTTCACAGATAAGTGGACGCCATGTCCGGTTAATGGGAGATCTCATGACGACGCTGCTGCACCTCGACGCGAGCGCCCGCCGACGATCGTTCAGCCGGTCGGCCGGCGACGCTTTCGCGCTGGCGTGGCGGGAGACGCACCCGGAGGGCCGCTACCTCCATCGCGACCTCGCCGCCGACCCGGTGCCGCCGATCAGCGAGGCGTGGACCGAGATCTGCGACTACCTGCTCGAACACGGCATCACCGCGACCGACCGCTTCAAGGAGGCCGTGCGCACACCGGCACAGGCGAGCGCGTGGGCCATCGTCGAGCCGCTGCTGGCCGAACTCGTCGACGCCGATGTCGTACTGATCGCGACGCCGATGTACAACTACTCGATCCCCGCGTCGCTGAAGGCCTGGATCGACCAGGTCACCTTTCCCCGGATGACGCTGACCGGCCGGCGGTTCGTGGTCGCCACCGCGCGCGGCGGAGCGTACGGGCCCGGCACGCCCAAGGAGCCCTACGACCATCAGGAGCGGTACCTGCGCGACTTCCTCGCCGGCCACTTCGCCGTCGACGACGTCACCTTCATCAACACCGAACTGGTCAATGCGCGGCACGATCCCGCGCTGGCGCACCGGCTCCCCGCCCACCGGAACTCGCGGGCGGCCGCGATGCTCGCGGCCGACGAACTCGGACGGGCGGACCGATGAGCTGGCTTCTGCTGGTCCTCGCCGGCCTGGTCGAGATCGCCTGGTCGCAGAGCATCAAGCCGACGCAGAGTTTCACCCGGCCGCTGCCCACTCTGCTGTGCCTGCTGCTGGCCGCGATCGCGGTCTATCTGCTGTCACGTTCGATGCGGACCCTGCCGGTCGGCACCGCCTACATGGTGTTCACCGGGATCGGCGCGGTGGGCGCCATCGGACTGGGCATCGTGGTGAACAAGGACCCGGTCGGCTTCGGGCGGCTGGCCGCCTGCGGGCTCATCGTCGCCGGTGTGATCCTCGCTCGGATCACCACCCCGCACTGACGTCGGTTCCGGCGCAGAGATGACGACGGCGAGATGACGACGGCGTGCCGGGCCCGTCACCGGTCGCCGGCCAGCCGTTCCGCGGACTCGGCCAGGGCGGCGAGGAGGGAGCCGACGTCGTGGTGCAGCAGCCTGCCGTCGCGCTTGACGACCCGGCCGCCGACGAGCACGGTGTCGACCGCGCTCGTGTCGGCGGACAGCACGACGGCACCGATCGGGTCATGCGCGGGCGCCATGGCGAGGGTGTCGGTGCGGAGCAGGAGCAGGTCGGCCTGCTTGCCGGGGCGCAGTGATCCGGTGACGTCGCCGAGCCCCGCGACCTCGGCGCCCTCGATGGTGGCCATCCGCAGCACGTCGCGGGTGGTGAACCCCATGCCGGTCCCGTCGGGGCGGGCGCGTTCGAGGGTGTAGGCCGCCCGCATGAGGCTGAACATGTCGCCGGGCGCACCGGTGACGGTGTCGGCGCTGAGGGAGGTGCGCATGCCGGCCGCGCGCGCCCGTCCGGTCGCCGGGTAGCCGATGCCGAGCTCCGCCTCGACGATCGGGGAGAACGACGCGGTGCCTCCGCTGTCCGCGATCTCCTTGAGCGCGTCGCCGGTGTAGAAGTTGGGATGCACGTAGGTCGTGCGCGGAGCGAGCAGCCGGTTCTCCCGCAGGAAGGCCAGGCCCCGGGCGGCGCTCCCGGCTCCGTGGCCGCCCATGTGCACGGTGACGGGCAGGTCCAGGTCGCGGGCGAGCCGCCACTCGCGCAGGGAGCGGTCCGCACCGGCGATCTCGGGGCCGAGCGCCGCGAGCGCCATGGAGAGCAGCGGGCCGGCGCCGCCGAAGTGCTCCCGGTGGACCCGGCGGCCTTCGGCCTCGAGCCCGTCCGGACCGCCGTCGCCCCCGTAGCAGTAGCCCAGGACGGCCCTGATCCCGGCCTGCCGCAACGACTCGACGACGGCGGCGGTGTGCGCGGGCGTGAACTGCACGTGTGACCAGTCGACGAGGGTGGTGACCCCGGCGTCGAGGGCTTCGAGCGCGCCGGCCAGGTTGCCCGCGTACACGTCCGCGGCGCCGTACCGGGGGGTGAGCTCGCCGAGCACCCGCTCCAGATATCCACCGAGGGTGACGTCGGGCGCGATGGAGCGGATGCCGGCCTGCCACGTGTGCCGGTGGGTGTCGACGAAGCCGGGCAGCACGATGCGGTGCGTCGCGTCGATCACCTCCGTACCGGGAGCGTCGGGGAGGCCGGTCCCCACCGCGGCGATGCGGCCGTCCTCGACGAGCAGGTCCGCCGGACCGGTCGCCGACGGCACCGGCTCGGTGTCGATCACGATGCCGTTCCTGATCAGGATCCTGGATGTCATGATTAAAAGGTTAATAAGAAGCTTTCTGAAAAGCAATATGGACTGTGAGTACTCTTGGGGCGTGCAGCACGGTGACAGCGGGACGCGAGACGAGGTCGACGCGCTGGTCCCGCTATGGCAGGCGGAGCTTCCACCGTCGCTCGTCGCGACCCTGGAGCTCAGCAAACGGATCTCGCGTATCAGCGGCCTGTTCGAGCAGGCCGTGCGCGCGGAGATGGCCGAGCTCGGCCTGACCTACTCCGAGTTCGACGTGCTGGCGGCGCTGTACCGCACGGGCGAGCCGTACCGGCTCAAGCCGAGCGAGCTGAGCCGGTCGCTGTTCCTGACCTCGGGCGGCACCAGCAACGTGCTGCAACGGCTGACCAAGGCCGGGTACGTCGAGCGTGAGGCGAACACCGGAGACGGCCGCAGCCGGTGGGTGCAGCTGACGGCGGACGGGTGCCGGATCACCCGGACCGCGCTGGCGGCCTCGAGCCGGGTGCACACCGAGGTCATGGCCGGCGTGCCCGAGGAGAGCATCCGGGAGGCCGCCGACGCTCTGCGCGAGATCCTCCTCGTCGTCGGCAGACGCCGTTTCCACTAGCACCGCCGCCATGGCGGAGCACCCGTTCAGGAACCCGCCGCCCGGGTGAGGCGGGCGCCCAGCGTACGCAGATGCTCGGCGAGCTCGGACGGCCGGTGCGCCTCGAACTCGCAGCCGAGCATCATCCCCGTGCGGTCCGGATCTGCGGTAGGGCGGACGTCATCTGTCATGATGATTGCGGTACGGACCTTCTCGCCTTGCAGGGATCGGTCTGTACGGCAACAGATTCTTATCGGTGAAATGCCGGAATCGCAGAAGCCTGACCTGGTGTGCCGTGCGAGGTCAGGCCTTCGGGACGCGGCCGGGAAGGATCCGGCCCGGGTCCCTGAGCGCTGTGCCGAGCCCGGGGTCTACGCTCACCTCGTTCCGATCTATGGAGAGACCTATGCCGCGGCCGGGCCATCCTCGACGGCGCCGACCCAGTCGCCGCCAGTTCCTCACCGGCACCACCACCGCCATCAGCGCCGCGGCCCTGACGGCCTCGGCCGGGGCCCGGCTCCCCGTCGAGCCGCTCCCGCGACCGGGCAGGCCCGCCGACAGGCCCTCGGACAGCCCGCCGAACCTCGTGGTCATCATCCTCGACGACCTGGGCTACGGCGAGATCGGGGCGTACGGGCAGCGGCTGATGGCGACCCCGCGGATGGACCGGCTGGCCGCCGAGGGACTGCGGTTCACCGAGGCCTACGCGTCCTCACCGATCTGCGCGCCATCGCGGTGTTCGCTGCTGACCGGGATGCACACCGGGCACGCGACCGTCCGGGAGAATCCGTTCAACGGGCCGCAGGGGTCCCTGGTCTCCACCGACACGACGTTCGCCGAGCTGGTACGCGCCCGCGGGTACCGGACGGCATGTATCGGCAAGTGGGGCTTCGGCCCCGAGCGAGCCGGTCAGCCGAGCCATCCCAACGAACGCGGCTTCGAGGAGTTCTTCGGCTACATCACCCACCGCCACGCACACCAGTACTACCCGCAGTACCTCTGGCACAACGGCGCCAAGGTGCCGCTCCCGGAGAACGCGGGCGGCCGGCGGGGCGGCTACGCGCCCGACCTGTTCCGGGACCACGCCGTGGACTTCATCACCGGGCACTCCGACGAGCCGTTCCTGCTCTACCTCTCGCCGAACCTCCCGCACGCGCCGAGCGACGTACCCAGCGTCCGCGCCTACGCCCACCGGGACTGGACCACCGCCGACAAGGGGCACGCCGAGCAGGTCACCCTCGCCGACACCCTGGTGGGAACGGTGATCGACACACTGCGCGCACAGGGACTGGACCAGCACACCATCGTCATGGTGAGCAGCGACAACGGGCCGCACGAGGAGCGCGGCGTGAACCCGGACACCTTCAACGCCAACGGCCCGCTGCGCGGCGGGAAGCGCAACGTCTACGAGGGCGGCGTGCGGATCCCGCTGATCGCGTGGGCACCCGGGCGGATCGCGCCGGGGACCAGCCACCGGCCGACCTCCCAGACAGATCTGCTGCCCACGCTCGCCGAGCTCGCCGGTGCGCCGGCCCCGCGCGACGTGGACGGCGTGTCGATCGTGCCGCTGCTCACCGGCCGGACAGGCACTCCGCCACCCGGCCCGCTGTACTGGTACCGCAACGACGTGACGGCGACCAGGCGGGAGAGCGAGAACGATCAGGGCCGGAGCCTGCAGCTGGCCGAGGCACTCCGGCAGGGCGACTGGAAGGCGGTGCGGTTCGCGCCCGGCCGGGACCGCAACGTCGCCGACGACCAGTGGCAGGTCGAGCTGTACGATCTCCGCGCCGACCCCGGCGAGCGGTTCGACGTGGCCGACCGGCACCCGGACATCGTGCGGCGGCTGGTCGCGCTGATGCGCGCCTCATGGGTCGATCCGTACCCACGGCACAGCTACGGCCTGCGCATCGACGCTCCAGAGGCGCTCCAGCCCGGCCGTACGGTCGAGATCGCGGTCACCCTCAGCAACGGCTCAGGCGTCACCTGGAGCTCCAACCGGCTGACGCTGCGCGCCCCGGAAGGGTGGGAGGTGCGCCCGCTCTCCGCCCGTACCGCCGCCCGCCTGGCACCCGGCGAAGCGCTCCGCTCGACCTGGCGGCTCACCGCGCCCGCGGACGCCGCCACCGGACGGCTGCGCGCGACCGGTTCGGCCGACACCCCGGCCGGCCGCCTGCGCTTCACCACCTGACGGTGGCCTGACACCGCCCGGGCGGCCCGGCTCAGATGATGAGGCTGAGCAGCAGGATGAAGATCAGGGCGACCACCGAGATGATCGTCTCCATGATCGACCAGCTGCGGATCGTCTGTCCCACGCTCATCCCGAAGTACTCCTTGACCAGCCAGAAGCCGGCGTCGTTGACGTGGGAGAAGAACAGCGAGCCGGCGCCGACCGCCAGGGTGAGCAGGGCCAGGTGCGACGGGCTGAGTCCCGCGGCGGCGGGCGCCACGATGCCGGCCGCGGTGATGGTCGCGACGGTGGCCGAGCCGGTCCCCACCCGGATCGCCACCGCGATCAGCCAGCCCAGCAGCAACGCGGAGATGTTGCTGCCGTCGGCGAGCTGGGCGATGGTCTTGCCGACGCCCGCGTCGATCAGCGTCTGCTTGAAACCGCCACCGGCACCGACGATGAGGACGATGCCGGCGATCGGTCCCAGCGAGTCGCTCAGCGTCGCGGACATGCGCGTACGGTCCAGACCGGCGGGCCGGCCGAGGGTCACGATCGCCAGCAGGACCGCCAGGAGCAGCGCCACCAGCGGGGAGCCGATGAAGTCCAGGAAGTGCCGGAGCTTGTCCTCCTTGTCCATCCACAGGTCGGCGGCGGCCTTGCCCAGCATCAGCACGATGGGGAAGAGCACGGTGGCGAGGGTGATCGCGAAGCTCGGCCGCCGGGCCTTGGCCGCCTCGTCGTCCTCGGGCTGCTCGGGGATCAGGTGCTCGGGCGGTACGAGGTCGGGCATCCAGCGCGCGGCGATCCCGCCGAACAGAGGACCCGCGATGATCACGGTGGGAACGGCCACCAGCAGGCCGAGGGCCAGGGTGGTGCCGAGGCTGGACTTCAGCGTCGCGATGGCGGCGAGCGGCCCCGGGTGCGGTGGGACGAGCCCGTGCAGCACGGACAGGCCGGCCAGCGCGGGAATGCCCAGCCGGAGCAGCGACTGCCCGCTGCGCCTGGCCACCAGCAGGACCACCGGGATCATGATCACCAGGCCGATCTCGAAGAACATCGGCAGGCCGATGATCACGGCGATCAGCGCCATCGCCCAGGGGAGGGCGCGGTCTCCGGTCCGGCGGAGGATGGTGTCGACGATCTCGTCGGCGCCTCCGGAGTCCGCCAGCAGCTTGCCGAGCATGGCACCGAAGGCGATCAGGAGCCCGACGCTCGCGACCGTGCTGCCGACCCCGTCGCCGAAACTGGTGATCAGGTCCTCCAGCGGCATGCCGGCGACCAGGCCGAGCACCCCGGAGCCGAGCGCCAGGGCCAGCAGCGGATGGAGCTTCAGCAGGGTGATCAGGAGGACGATCGTCGCGATGCCGAGGAGCGCGGCCACGATCAGGCGGGTGTCGTGCCCCGTCCAGGACGAGGCGGCCACAGCCGTACTGCTGAGCGCTGTCACCTGGTTGTCTCCCTCCTCGATCGGCGCCATGGCGGCTCCGGACGATCACAAGAAGCGCCCTGGTCATTCCCCGCTCGTGAAGAACAAACAACCCTTTCTTGACCTATGACCTCCGATCTGGGCCTATGACCTGCGCTCTCCCCCTGTGCGGTCGCCCGGCCGAGGGTCTCCCGACGACACCCGGGCACCTCAGTCCAGCGCGGCCTGCCGGCCAGGAGCCGGGTCCGGTTCCGGATCGGAACGGGTGGCAGGAGTGGGTGTCGGGCGCTTCGGATGGCGGAGGGCGGAGGCGGTGAGCGAGACGAAGAGCGCCAGTGCGACCGGGATGGCCAGGGCCCTGGGGAGGCCGAGGAGTTCGGCGGCACCGCCGATCAGCACGGGACCGGTGAGGAAGCCGACGTAGCCCAGGCCGACCACCCGGGCGAGAGACCGGCCGGCCCGGGCCGGATCCTGGTTGCCCGCGGCCGAGAACACCTGGGGCGCAATGCAGGACAGGCCGGCGCCGAAGCAGCCGAAGCCGATCACCCCCGCGACGGGATGGCCGATGAGCAGCGCGGTGCCCAAGCCCGTGGCGGCCAGCACGCCACAGCAGCGCACCAGCGTCACCGGGCCGAGGCGCGCGGCGAGACGGTCACCGGCCAGCCGCCCGGCCGTCATCATGATCGAGAATGCGGCGTAGGCGACGGCCGCGAACCCCGGCGAGCCGCCGAGGTCTTCGCGCACGTAGACGGTGCTCCAGTCCGCCGCCGCGCCCTCACCGACAAGACAGCAGAACGCCAGCAGCCCCAGGAACAGCACCCCGCGCATCGGGGCTCCGGCCCGGGCCGGTGGCTTACCCGGCGCGGCACTTCGCGGTTCCGGTGCGAGCCGTACGGCGTCGCGCGGTTCGGCCGGGGGCGCCGCGGCATCGCCGGGGTGGGCCGCCGCGGGCACCAGGCCGAGCGGCAGGGACCAGCGGGCCGCCCACACGGCCTGCGCGGTCACCAGCACCGCGACGGTGAGAAAGGTCGTGGCCGCGCCGAGGCCGGCGTGCGCGAACAGGCCGCCGACGGCCGCTCCGAGGAATCCGCCGATGCTGAACACCGCGTGGAACGACGACATGAGCGGTCTGCCCCAGGCGCGCTCCACCTCGACCGCGTTGGCGTTCATCGCGATGTCCAGCGTGCCGTGCACGGTCCCGAAGACGAACAGTGACAGGCCCAGCGTCAGCAGATCGGGGGCGTACGCCGGCAGGATCAGCACCGCGCCCTGGAGCAGCGCGACCGGGATCATCACCTTGGCGCTGCCGTACCGGTCGACCTGCCGTCCCATCACCTGCATCCCGGTGATCGCGCCCGCGGCGAGCCCCAGCAGGCCGAGGCTGAGGTGACCGTCGCTCAGTCCCAGCCCCTGCTTGATCGCGGGAAGGCGGGACGTCCACGTGCCGATGGCCGTGCCGGAGAGCAGGAACAGCAGGTAGACCGCGACCCGTCCGCGCAGGAGCGCGTGACGGTCTTCGGGAGTGAGGGGCACGTGCTTCTCCGGTCAGACGATGCGTACGGCGACGTTCGCGGCGGTCAGCGCGTCGTGTTCCGCAGGGGGGATGCCGTCGTCGGTGACGACGACGTCGAGCCGGTCGAGGCGGCAGACCGCGCCGAACGCGGTCCGCGAGAACTTGCCGGAGTCACAGGCGACGATCACCCGGCGGGCGGAGGCGATGGCCGCCTGCTTGATCGCGACCTCGGGCAGGTCGTGGGCGGTGAGGCCGTGCCGGGCGGACAGCCCGCAACAGCCGATGACCGTCGTATCGAACCGCAGTGACGTGATGGAGGACTCCGTGAGGGGTCCGTGGAAGTTGAGCTCGCCGGGCCTGACCTCGCCACCGGGCAGCACCAGGCGGATGCGCGCGCCTCCGGTCAGCTCGTGCGCCGGCTGCATGGCCAGCGGGACCACGGTGAGCCGCCGGTCGTGCAGTGCCCTGGCCACCTCCAGCACGGTGGTGCCGCCGTCCAGCAGCACCGCCTCGCCGTCGGCGAGCAGCGCCGCCACCTCGGCGCCGATCCGCCGCTTGGCGTCGGCGGCCTCGCGCTCCCGCGCCGCGAAGGGAGGCTCGTCGCCGCGCAGCAGCAGGCTCTGCGCGCCTCCCCGGATGCGCCGGACGATCCCCTGCTGGGCCAGTTCGTCCAGGTCGCGGCGGATGGTCATCTCCGACACGCGATGCTCCGCGGCCAGCTCGGCCACCGCGACGCTGTCCTGAACCCGCAGTGCCCGCAGGATCGCCGCAACCCGATCCGAACTCTCCATCCGTTCATACGAACACACCTGATGTGAGATTGGCAAACCCGGCAGATCGGCAAACCCCAGAGATCCGCAACCGGGTGAGATCGACAGACCCGTGATGGCGAACCCGGGAGATCGACAGACCCGGCCCGGACCGCAGCCCGCCCGGCCCTCCCGCGACCACGCGACACTTCGCCCGAGGCGGAACTGATCCGGCTATACGGTCATGCCCATGGTGCTGGAACGGGCGGGGACGGAAGCGACCGGATCGTCGAAGGCGGGGCTCCTCCCGGTGGCCGCGGTGCTGGTCACCGTCGTGCTGTGGGCGTCGGCCTTCGTGGCGATCCGCCATGTCGGCCACGAGCTGTCGGCGGGCCCGCTGTCACTGTGCAGGCTGGTCGTCGCCGCCGCGGTGCTGGGCGGCGTCATGCTGGCACGCCGGCACCCACGCGAACGGCAGCCACACGAAGGGCCCCCACGCGAGGGGCCCCGGCGCGGGCGGTTCCTGCCGCCACGGGGGGCCTGGCCGAGACTGCTGGTCTGCGGGGTGTCGTGGTTCGGCGTCTACAACGTCGCCCTGAACGAGGCCGAGCGGCGGGTGGACGCCGGGACCGCGGCGATGCTGATCAACATCGGGCCCCTTCTGATCGCGATACTGGCCGGGGTACTGCTGGGCGAAGGGTTCCCCCGGCGGTTGATCACCGGCAGCGCCGTCGCGTTCGCCGGAGTCGTGGTGATCTCACTGTCCAGCTCCCGGGGCGGAGCCGCGGATCGCTGGGGCGTGCTGCTCTGCGTGCTCGCCGCGGTGGCGTACGCGATCGGGGTGGTGGCCCAGAAGCCGCTGCTCGCCGCCCTGCCGGCCCTTCAGGTGACCTGGCTGGCGTGCACGATCGGGGCGATCGGCTGCCTGCCCTTCGCGCCCGCGCTCGTCCGGGAGCTGGGATCGGCGCGACCCTCGACGATCGGATGGGCGATCTATCTCGGTGTGATGCCGACCGCGCTGGCCTTCACCACCTGGGCGTACGCCCTCGCCCGGACCAGCGCGGGCAGGCTCGGCGCCACCACCTACCTGGTGCCGCCACTGGCGATCGCCATGGGCTGGGCGCTGCTCGGCGAGACCCCCGCGGCCCTCGCCTTCGCCGGCGGCGCACTCTGCCTCACCGGTGTCTACCTCTCCCGGCGCATCAGTCCTTGAGCAGCGCCGCCTCCACCTCGGCATCGAGACCCACCCGGGGCCGGTCGGGCCGCTGCGGCGGCGCTCCGTCCAGGCCGCGCAGCCACGCCCAGGTGTCGGCCACCGTGTGGGCGACCGGCCGGCAGCGCAGCCCCGAGGCGAGCGCCTTGGACACGTCGGCACGGTGGAGGAAGTCGTAGTCCTCTCCCGGCGGCATCCAGATCGGCAGGTCCGTCCACGGCCGGACCCCGGCCGCCAGGATCGGCTCCGGATCGATCCACCGCAGCTCGGCGTCGGAGCCGGTCACCCGCACGCAGGTCTCCAGCAGCTCGCGCATCGTGGTGAACCCGGGCCGGCTGACCAGGTCGTACGCTCCGCCGACCTGGCGTTCGGCGGTATCGAGACTCCACGCCGCGACATCCCGGACGTCGATGTACTGCAGTCCCGCGTCGGCCGGTCCGGGAGCCAGTACGCGTCCGCCGCGCGCGATGCGGTTCAGCCACCACGGCAGGCGGCCGATGTTCTCGTGGGGGCCGAGGATCAGCCCGGCCCGGACCAACAGGGCCCGCTCTCCGAACTCCGCGACGGCGGCGAGCTCTCCGCCCGCCTTGGTCCGGGCGTAGTCCACCTCGCCGTCGTCCGGAGAGGCCTCGACCAGAGGCGCGTCCTCCGCCTCCGCCGAGCCGGGCGGCCGCGGCTGGACGTACACCGACCGGCTCGACACGTAGACGTAGCGGTCGACCCTGCCCGCCAGCACGTGCGCCGCATCCCGCACCGCCGAGGGCGCCCAGGACCAGGTGTCGACCACGACGTCCCACTCGCCCGGCCCGTCGAGAGCGGCCAGGCCGCCCTCGGCCGTACGGTCGCCCACCAGGGCGGTGACCCCGTCCGGAGGGCGGTGGGTGCCCCGGTTGAAGACGGTCACCGGCCAGCCACGGGCCAGTGCCCCGTCGACGAAGGCGCGCCCCACGAACTCCGTCCCGCCCAGCACCAGAAGTCTCATGGACGCCACTCTGCCCGCCGATCCCCGCCGGCCGTACCGCTACAAGCTCATAGCGGAATTCCGTTTGGAAGGCGTTTCGGCCGGATTGTCTAACGGGTCCACGGTGGGGCGATCCGGGTCCCGTCGGCCAGCACGGCCTCGAGGCCGACGCTGGTGGTGACCCAGGCGGCGGCGGGCTCCTCGCCGTCGTTGTCCACGCACAGCGTGGCACCGGCCGGGACGACGGCGGCGTCACCGGGGGCGAGCGGGGTCATCGTGCCGTCGATCGTGATCGACAGGGCGCCCTTCATCAGCAGGAGCACCTCCTCACGGCTGACGGTGTGCGCGAGCCCTCGTGAGCCGGCCGGCACCTCCAGCCGCCAGGCGCACAGCTCCCGGCTGCCGCTTGCGGGGTTGGCGTAGGCGGTGAAACGCGCGCCGTGCAGCTCGTGGACGACGGCCTCCGGGGCGTGGATGACAGGCATGCTGGACCTCCAGATAGGCAAGTAGCTTGCCTATATAGTCAAGGAGCTTGCGCACTATGTCAAACTTGGCGGGTGGACGACGATGACGCCATGGCCCTGGCCGCCCTGCTGCTCGCCGCGGGCAGCGCCCTCGTCGACGGCATCCACGCGGGCGTCACGGCCCACGGCTTCGACGATCTCCGGCCCGCGCACGGCTTCGCCTTCGCCCGGCTGGCCCCCGGGGGCGCGACGGTCAGCGAGCTGGCCGACCATCTCGGGGTGACCAGGCAGGCCGCGAGCCAGCTGACCGACGAGCTGATCCAGAAGGGCTACGTCGAGCGCCACCCCCATCCCAGTGACGGGCGGGCCCGGCTCATCGTGCTCACCGAGCGGGGCTGGGCCTGCACCCGGGCGGCCGAGGAGGCCGCCGCGGAGACGATCCGGCCCTGGGCCGCCCGCCTCGGCGAGGAGCGGCTCCGCGCCCTCCGCGACGACCTCGCACTGATCGCCCGGCCCGGTCACCTGCGTCCTACCTGGTGATCCCTGGTGGTCCAGGAACTAAATCGGCTGCCAGGCGAGTTGTACACAGAACATGGAGGGGAGTATCCCTACGCGGCAGTGTCGTCAGCACGGCCCGCTCCGCTCGGCGGAGTAGGGCCCGGCACCGTCGGTTCGCAGTCTCGATTTCTCGATGCGGACGGGAGAGACCTCCGGCGTACACGTCTGCCGCCGGAGGTCTGAACATGAACGTACCGCTGTGGGTCTGGGCCCTGACCGTCGCGGGGCTGATCGCCCTGATCGTCGCCGATCTCCTGCTGATCGATCGCGGCGAGCCCCGTGAGTTCACCCCACGCCGGGCGGCGGTCTGGTCGACCTTCTACATCGTGCTCGCCGTGCTGTTCGGCCTGGGCATCCTGGTGTTCTCCGGCGGCGTACCGGCGGCGCAGTTCTTCGCGGGCTACATCACCGAGAAGAGCCTGAGCGTCGACAACCTCTTCATCTTCTACGTGATCATGACGCGGTTCGCCGTGCCGGTCACCAGCCGGCACAAGGTGCTGATGTACGGCATCGTGATCTCGCTGATCCTGCGCGGCCTGTTCATCGCGGTCGGCGCGGCGGCGATCGCCCAGTTCCAGTGGCTGTTCTTCATCTTCGGCGCGTTCCTGATCTGGACCGCGGTCGGCCTGGCGCGCGGCCACGACCACGACGAGTTCAAGGAGAACGCGCTGCTGCGCTGGAGCAAGCGCGTCCTGCCGACCACCGCCGGGTACGAGGGGGCACGGCTCTCGGTCAGCCGGAACGGCCGGCGGCTGTTCACCCCGCTGTTCATCGTGATGGTCGCCATCGGATCGACCGACCTGCTGTTCGCCCTGGACTCCATCCCCGCCATCTTCGGGATCACCCAGCAGCCCTACCTCGTCTTCACCGCCAACGCCTTCGCCCTGATGGGCCTGGTGCAGCTGTACTTCCTGCTGGGCGGCCTGGTGCAGCGGCTGGTCTACCTCAGTCACGGGCTGGCGTTCATCCTGGGCTTCATCGGGGTGAAGCTCATCCTGGAGGCGCTGCACGGCTACCACGTCTCGTGGGCTCCGGAGATCCCGATCTGGCTGTCCCTGACGGTGATCGCGGGCACCATGATGGTCACCGCCGTGGCCAGCCTGGTCAAGATCCGCCGGGACACGCCGGAGCCCGAGCCGGTCAAGGCGGCCACCCGCGCCGGCGAGTGAGTCAGCTCGCAGCACCGGCCGGCACGGTGACCCGGGTGTCCATCACCAGCGTCGTGCCGTCCGCCGAGAGCTCCAGGGTCACGGCGACCGCACCGAGCTCCGACGTACGGCGCAGGTGGGTGCCCCCGCAGGCGATGCTCGCCTCGCCCTTTCGCAACCCGCAGTGCCAGGTGCGCCGGGCCGTCAGCTCGGGGCCGGGGGCGTCGATCCACACGGGCGCGTCCTCGGCGACCCACTCCCGCACCCGCTCGTTGACCAGCCGGGTCAGCTCGGGCAGGTCCGCGTCGAGTCCCTCGGTGGTGAAGCCCTTCTTGCGCAGGGACTTGCCCAGGCGGTACTCGTCCCGGCTGCCGTACTCGAGGATCCTCGACGAGGTGATCGCCAGCCGGTCGAAGTCCGGGCTTCCCAGGGCGTCGGGCGGCACCTCCTTGCGCCAGCGGCCGCCCAGGGTCTCGTTGAGCGCCAGCGCCACCAGGTGGCAGCCGGTGTGGCCGGCCGACAGGGCGTCGCGGCGTACGGCGTCGACCGCCAGCACCGCCTCGTCCCCCACCGCGAGGTCACCGGGCTCCGCGTCCACCACATGCGCGACCAGCCAGTGCCAGCCCTCGGCCCCGCGGCGGACCGGGATGTCGGAGCCGAGGACGGGCCGGCCACCGTCGTGCGGCACGGCGGCGGTCACGCAGTCGGTCACGGTGTGGCCGGTGCCGCCGACGGTGATCGTGCCCAGATCTGCGGGCTGATCCGGCCAGGTAGGGTCCAGCGGATGGAAGGGCGTCTCCTCGACGACCACGCCGAGCCCGCCCGGCACGGGCATCACCTCGACGATCACCGAGACTCCGCCGACGTGTCCGGAGGGGAAATTCACGAGCGTCGAGGCGGTCATCGTGCCAATCTATCCAGGCTCCAGACGTGGCCGGCCGGCTGAGGGGACAACACCGATGGTGACGCTCGATGACGTACGGAGGCTGGCGACCTCCCTGCCACGGACCGAAGAACACCTGATCCGGGAGCGCGTCAAGTTCCGGGTCGGCCGGATCGTCTATCTGGCGCTCTCCGCCGACGAGACCGTCATGGGGTTCGCCTTCCCCAAGGAGGAGCGGGCCGCGCTGGTGGCCGCCGAGCCCGGGAAGTTCCAGATGCCCAGGCCCTCCGACGAACGCTTCAACTGGGTCCACGTACGGCTGTCCTCGATCGACGAGTCCGAGCTCCGGGAGCTGGTCGTCGAGGCATGGCGCATGGTCGTGCCGAAACGGGTCGCGGCCGCCCATCTCGGCCCCGGAGCCCTCTCGTGACATGCGCTCCCGTCAGGGCTTGAGTCTCCAGCGGCTGGAGACCGCAGGGTGAGGGACATGGACGGCGGCACCCTCTACACGATCGGCGAACTGGCCCGCCGCACCGGCCTGCCGGTACGGACGATCAGGTTCTACTCCGACTCGGGTGTGGTGCCGCCGACCGACCGCAGCCCCGCCGGCTACCGGCTGTACGACCTCGACGCACTGGCCCGTCTCGACCTCGTCCGTACGCTGCGCGACCTCGGCATCGACCTCGCCACCATCCAGCGGGTGCTGGCTCGCGAGGTCTCCGTCACCGAGGTCGCGGCGGCGCACGCCGAGGCGGTGGACGTGCAGATCCGCGCTCTGCGGCTGCGTCGCGCCGTACTGCGAGCCGTGGCCAAGCGCGGGTCCAGTCCCGAGGAGATGGAGCTCATGCACAAACTGGCCAAACTGTCCGACGAGGAGCGGCGGCGCATCCTCCACGACTTCATCGACGAGACGTTCGGCGGCTTGGACGTCATCCCCGAGTTCGTGGCGATGATGCGATCGGCCATGCCGGAACTGCCCGACGATCCCGCTCCCGAGCAGGTCGAGGCGTGGGTGGAGCTCGCCGAGCTGGTCCAGGACCCCGAGTTCAAGGCGAGTGTCCGCCGGATGGCCGAACGACAGGCCGCCGACCGCCTCAATGGCGACGGCGACGAGATGGGCGTCCACAAGCGGCTCGGGGACGTCGTCGTGGAGCAGGTCGGCGCCGCCCGGTCCGCGGGCGTCGAGCCCGCCACCGAGCGCGCCCGGCCGTTCGTGGACGAGATCGTCACCGCCTACGCGACGGCGTTCGGCCGTACCGACGACCTCGCCTACCGCCGCTCGCTGCTGGAGCGGATGGAGACCGCCGCCGATCCACGCGCCGAGCGGTACTGGCAGCTGCTGGCGACCATCAACGGCTGGCCGACCCAGCCGAGCCTGGCCCCGGTGTTCGACTGGTTCATCGCGGCACTGCGCGCGGAGATCACGACCTAGCTCCGCACGGGCAGAGCCCGCGGCGTCGTCCACAGGGTGTGGACGACGCCGCGGGCTCTCCCGTGCGGCCCGTTCCGGGGAGGCCCCAAGCCCTGCCGGGACCGCGTTGCAAAGTAGAGTGACATTCCCTGTCCAGTGCGGCGGACGCCCGGCGCTGAGAGGTGGGGTACACGTGACCGGCAGGGCGGTGAGCCGGAGTCTCGGATCCAAGGCCAAGCGGATCGCTGCCCGGGTGGCCGGCTGGCCGGGAGTGCCGCAGACCGTGCTCGAACTCCGGGTCCGCTGGGTACTCGCCTTCACCGTGGTGGTCGCCAACGCGGGCGGCGCTCTCGTCGTCCTGCTGTTCGCGACCTTCGTGATCCCCAGCCCTCCGGACGTCGACACCGCGCAGGTCCGGATGGTCAACTTCATCGCGTTCTTCTCGTACCCCGTGATCGCGGGGCCGGTGGCACTCGCCTGGGGGCTCCATCTCTTCCGGCCGGTCCGTCATCTGGTACGCGACGGCGGCGTACCCGATGACGAACAGCGGCACGCCGTGCTGTACGGCCCGCTGCGGCTGACCATGGTGCAGGGCACACTGTGGGTCGCGGGCGCACTCGCCTGGGCCCTGCTGAACGGCTTCTTCTCGGGCCTGCTCGCCCTCAAGATCGGGCTCACCTGCCTGCTCGGTGCCATCACCACCTGCGCGATCGTCTATCTGCTGGCCGAACGGCTGCTGCGTCCCGCCGCCGCCCTGGTGCTGGCGGTGACGCCGCCGGGCAGCCACGGCAGGCGGCCGGTCAGCGTCACCACCCGCGCGATGATCGGCTGGGCCCTCGGCACCACCATCCCGGTCCTCGGCCTGATCTGCGTGGCCATCGCCGCGCTGGCCGTGCCGGGCATGAGCACCACGCAACTGGCCATCGCGATCCTGGGGCTGGGCGGCATCGCGCTCGTCGTCGGCTTCCAGGTCACCTACGTCGGCTCCCGGGCCATCGGCGACCCCATCCAGTCCGTACGCGAGGGCATGGCCCAGGTGGAGCGCGGCGACCTCGACACCGAGGTCGAGGTCTACGACGCCAGCGAGCTGGGGCTGCTGCAGACCGGCTTCAACCACATGGTCGCCGGGCTGCGCGAACACGAACGGCTCCGGGACCTGTTCAGCCGGCATGTCGGCGAGGACGTCGCCGAGCTCGCACTCCGCCACGACATCGAGCTCGGCGGCGAGACCCGCGACGTGGCCGTCCTGTTCGTCGACCTGGCCGGCTCCACCCAGCTCGCCGAGACCCGCCCGCCCGGCGAGGTCGTCTCGCTGCTCAACACCTTCTTCGGCGTCGTCGTGGACGCCGTCAACCACAACCAGGGGTGGATCAACAAATTCGAAGGGGACGCCGCCCTGGCCGTCTTCGGCGCCCCCGCCGAGCTCTCCGACCCCGGCGGCAACGCGCTGGCCGCCGCCCGGGAGCTCGCGCTCCGGCTCCGCCGTGACGTCCCCCAGGTACGAGCCGGCATCGGCGTGTCCGCCGGGCCCGTCGTCGCCGGATACATCGGGGCCGAGCAGCGCTTCGAGTACACCGTGATCGGCGATCCGGTCAACGAGGCCGCGCGCCTCAGCGACCTGGCCAAGGCCTCACCCGACGGGGTCCTCGCCGCCGGCAGGGTCCTCGCCGCCGCGCTCCCCGACGAGACCCGGCACTGGGACCTCGGCAAGTCCGTGATCCTGCGCGGCCGCAGCAAGCCGACCAGGCTTGCCAAGCCGCGGGTGGCCCTGCCACCCGGCAGGCTTCCCCCTTCCCCTCCCCCGCCTTCGCCCACCCCGGTCCGCCGCCGTCACGGCCGGTTGCGGCGATCCCTGAGCCGGGCGATCGAGCTGGAGCTGTGGAAGCCGCCCATCGCCGGTGAGCCGCTGCCCGTCACACTGCCCGACCGGCTCCCCGGCCCGGCCCCGGTGCCCGGCTCTGCCCCGGCGCCCGGACCGGATTCGCCCGGCCCGGATTCGCCCGGCCCGGATTCGCCCGCGTCCGGCCCCGTACCGAGGCCGGGCAACGCACCGGACGGGGCCGCCGCCGGGCGCCCGCGCCGCCCCCGGCTGAGGCTGATCAACTTGGTCAGCGGGGTCGGAGCGGTGCTCGGCCGGCCCCGGGATCCCGAGCTCTGAGGCGCTTCCAGGCCAACGCAAACGAGTTGGCGCATGTCTCACGCATCGCGTATGCTCTCGGACGTTGCCAAGGGCGGTTCACCCCGGTCAGAGGTGGCCCCCGGAGCCTGTAGGCTCGGGGACGCAAGGTCCTGTAGAGCAGTTCGGAGTGCTCGCCACCCTGTCAAGGTGGAGGTCGCGGGTTCAAGTCCCGTCAGGACCGCCGAGACGCCCCCGTCAGGGGAACGTCACGGGCAGGTAGCTCAGTCGGTACGAGCGTCCGCCTGAAAAGCGGAAGGTCGGCGGTTCGACCCCGCCCCTGCCCACCTCACTGACCAGCCAAAAGACCCCGGAGCCACCAGGCTCGGGGTCTTTTCAACGCTGACGACCACGTGCCACTAAGCAGCTTCCTGTTCCTCGGGCCGGTTTGCCAGGCGCTGAGCATGTTTCTAACCATCTCTGATCTTCGTCGTCGGAGCGATCAGGGTCGGTTCAAGGTCGAGCGCCAGTCTGCTTGTTCATCGCTCGAGGACGCGGCGCAGCCACGCACACGAATTCCAGCTTGGACACATCGACGGGTATCGGGATGTTGCGCAGGTGTCGGCCAGCGTGGTGAAGTCGGCCATCAGCGTGTTGCGCACCGAGGGCTTGGTCATCGGCCAGCAGGGCAAGGGCGTGCTCATCCGAGACCAGGGCGAGACCGGGCCGCCGGCCCCTGCCGACGTGGTGATCGCGAGGGGGACGGGGATGCGGTGGAAATACAAGGACTGAGTCCGTGACGATTGCTGAGGGTGGCATCGCGCCGTAACGGTAGGGGCAATCGGCTAACGCGGCGCTTCCGGTCCTCGGGCCGGGGCCGGCCCTGCGGTCCGGATCACCTTGTTCTCGGGAAAAAGGGGGCCATCTCGAAATAGGGTGTGCAGGCCACAGCCTCTATGTTCTGGATGACCAGTCCGCGAGCGTGCCTATCTGACCTACCGACTCACTGGTGGTCGAGTTTGCCCTGGCCGAACTGGTGGTTGAAGTCGTTGATCTGGGCGGCGAGGTCGGTCCAGTTCATCATCTCGAAGACTGCTTGAAAGACCTGGAGGAGGGTTCGCTGGAGCCGAGGGTCCTCGCTAATTCGGTCCGTAGTCGTGAGGAGGATGTGCGCCAACCTGTCGATGTCGCTCTCAGGACGGTGGACTTCGGCGACGAGCGGTCGGACGTGTTCGTCGAACGCCTTCCATGAGAGGTCAGGGCCGGGCTGGCTAAGGTATTGAGTTAGCCACCACAGCCGGGCTCGGGTGATGTCAGCCAGATGACTCTTACATAGAGACGCGGAGGCGTCCTCGGCCAGAACTACATCGAGCCGGGCTGCCCGGCGTGCTTGGGCGAACGCTTCTGAGCGTGCCAGGTCGTGTTCGGGCAGCGTTAGTTCTAGGCGGCCGCGGTACTCGATATCCCGGTAAGCCGATGTCGGCTGCCAGGGCGCTAGCGCCACGGTCACGCTTTGTTCGGCTTCGAAAACTTGCTCCGGGAAGAGATCTCTTGTGATTCTGCTGGCCACGCTGTTCACCTTGGCGAAGGCCGCAGCACGTGCCGCCCCGGCGTTCGGGTGAGGTGAAGCCGACGAGGTGGGCTCCTCGTTCGAGACGGGCTCCTCGTTTTGGAGAGGGCGGTACCAGACCCGCCCCCTCCCCAAGAAAAAGATGCCGGGCACAGTGGTCGGCAGAGTAATCGTGATCCGTGCAGACCGCGCTCGCCGGAGCCTTGCATCACGCCTCATCGGCACTAGCGGTTCCCTGCCGTTCGAGAGAAATCTCTCCGGTGGACGCGTCGGGGATGGCCATTGTGACCGGCCGATCGGCTCTTGGCGACTCACCCAGGCTCTCGGGCTCCTCAGCCGTGTCCCTCCCGGCCGTCCGGTCCTGTGATCGTTGAATCAAGTACTCCAAGACGTCACCGACGAAGCCGTTGATGCCGTTGGGATCGTCGTCGGCCAGAGCAGGAAGGAGACCACGTTTGACGTCCCGCCCAATCGCGGCGCCGAACAGTTCAATGACACGATCTCGGTCAAGCAGGCCATGATCTGCGGCATCCCTCCACAGCCGCGCCGTCCCGACAGCGATGTCGTGAGTGTCCTCGTGGTCGAGGGCCTTTTGGAAAGCTTTGGCGATCACCGCACCACCCTGTGCGGATGCGAGTTCACGACCACCGTCGCCGCACAGCACGACCATGCCTCGTTCGGTCCCCGCCAGGCACAGGAACGCTACGACGCCCGCTCGTTCCAGTTCGGTCTTGCTGAGCAATCGCTGGATCGTGTCGAGAACCAGTCGCCGGTGTTTGGAGGCTCCGAGCGAGGTAAATGCCTCCATCAAGGCGGGGCTGATGGGGTTGGGGGACTTCAGAGCTGCACGCCCGAGCCGGGTGAGCGCCAGCCCGGGTTTGGCTTGACCAAACTGTCCGCCACACACAGCGGCGACAACGTCGACTTTCTCCTGCGACGGTTTGGCGGCCAACCAGGTGTACAGGCGGCCTCGGACGTAGGCACCAAGAACCGGATCAAGTGCCGCTTTCGACAACTCCTCGACCAGCAGCTCAGGCCGCTTGCCCGATAGTGCGTCGAAAAGTTCTTGAACGAGAGCATGGTCCTTGAGGCGAACCGCAAGATCCATGAGCGAGGCGACCACGCATCGAGCGTCATCGGCATCGAGTTCCAGCACGCAGCCGACGGACCAGTCAAGCAGCGTTTTCCGATAGTTCTCGAACTGCTCCCAAAGATGGAGACGGACGGCTGCGGCCAGTCCATGAGATTGGGGGTCCAGGCGCACTCCGTCCTTCGGACCGGAGATCTTGGCGTCCTCCAGTCTTTGGGAGGCGAAAGCGTCTGAGAAAACTTCTACGGGTGTCCGTTTGTCGCCGAGATGTTCGTGGAGCGCTTCAGACATGGCTAGCACCGACTTGCGTTGGCCGCCGTCGCACATGGCGGCTGACCAGATGAGCGTGCGCAACCCAAAGTCGCGGGGGCAGTCGTTCTTGAACCAGTCCTGCCAGCCGAGGAATTCCTCGGTGATCTTTTGGTTCGGGGTATCCGGATTCGTGGCTCGAAGGATTCCCACCAGCCGGGACACCTCACTGGCGCGAGGCGAGGATTCCCAGATCGCGCTGAAGGCATCGTCATTCAGACGCGCAACGAGGTGAACCGCTCCGGTGCTCTGCAGCATGCTGGTGGCGAGACTCTTGCTGGCGGGGGTGGGGATTCGGACGATCTGGTCGCGAAGCGGACGTAGCCATTGCTCGTCCGTCTTGGCTGCACAAATGAGCACGGCAAGATATGCACCTGCTTGCGCGGCCCAGGAGCGTAGCTCTGTGCCGAAGGCGGTGGATGGGGCCTTGCCGTACTCCGACAGGTCGAGGATGTACCCGTGGCCCGGCTGCGCGGGAGGGAGCAGTCTTGCCTTCGGCTGGTCCCAGTTGGCTTCCAGCCGGAAGAGTCGGTCGGTGCGGCACTGTTCACGCATCCTGCGTAGAGCTGCGGTGCCGCGTCCTGTTCCGGGGTCGCCGACGATTACCAGTACGCCGAGCTCAGCGACAATTCGGTCGCTCTCCAGCCAGTCCCGGCCGTCGGGATGGACGAACACGTCGTCGTCTGTGGGGCGCAGTTCCTCAGAAGTAACAGGCACAGGCTCGACAGATTCGTCGCCCATGAGGAACACCATCTGGTGTGCGGCCCAACCTGGGCCGTGAAACGTCGGGCTGAAGGACGTCATTCCTGCTCCTTGGGGGAAGGGGACGGCCCGTGCGTGTTGATGGTCAACCCGTGGAAGACATGGGACTGGCCAATGAACGTCGGCCCGTTGCCCTCCACACGGACACCGCCTGTCAATAGCGAGGCCACAGACTCCGACGTGGTGAGGTCGACGGAGTACTTGCTGTGGAAGCGGGCGCGGACCGTGTCGGCGTCCAGGTCGCCGGCGTGGGGACCGATCGCCTCGGCAAGCGTCACCAGCCGATCAAGCAGTACGTCCGCCGTCTGGCCGCTGCGTTGGGCGAGACAGCTCACATCGTCGAGGCCGGCACGCCAATCGCGTCCATCCTCCGCCGGATCGACCTGCCAGACACGGAGCCGCGACAACACCCGGTGGGCGAGGTGTTCGGCTTCAGGACGTTCCGCCCTGCTCGTCGCAGCGCCCAACGCCGTGACGATGTGTTCATAACGGGCACGCAGTCCCCGGTTGGTCACTCCTTCAGTGAGCAGGAGCTTGAAGGAGGCAAGGGAGCTGTGAGCGCGCGCCTTGGTCGCCAAGATCTCAAGCTCGCGGAGCTCGTCCTCCGGTCCCTTGGCTGCAACTCCAAGGAGAAGACGTCCGCTCTGAAGGCTGTGCTCGCGTGTCCTCCAAGTTTCTGCTGCCTGGCCAAGAACCGAAATGAGCGCCTCGCTGCTGCCGGTGATGGCCAGCGTCTTCTTGACCTGGAACTCGATCGACGTGCTGCGGTGCGCGGAACTCGCCCGCATGACGATGTCGTCGAGCACGCTCCCCGCGACCCGCTGTTGCAACGCAACACTCTCCACGGGCAGATCTATCCCCACAGGCACGTGCGCACCGCGTAGAAGCCTGCTGAACGCTAACGCCGCCACCCGGTACTCAAAGAGCGTCCCGGCGCCGCCCGTGGCCTCGGGAGACGCCATACCGTTCGCCATGCCCACCTCCTCCTGAAAGCGCCGTCGATGGCAACCTTACGAGGCAACACTGACAAACGGCAGCCATGGAGCTCGATACAGAGTTCGGTATGCGCGGCAAGCCGTTTTCATTGTGGTCGCGCACTGCTTGAGGTCACGGGCTGATCGCGGGCGGCGTGTCAGAAGAAGAACGTAGCGAACCCCCTGGTAGGAGAGTCAATCGACCAAGATCTATTTCCGAGTCCAGGAGTTTCAGGTGCTTTGTATCGTGCTGCACTGTCGTTGTCGCGCCGAACCTCGCCTACCTCACCGAAGGTGATCCGTCGACAGCGAGCCACGCCCTGATCGGCCTGGCGGAAGCTGCACTCTGGCCGTCAGGCGCTGCTGGTGCTGGTCTACCTGGGTACGAGTGAAACGTTCGCCGAGGGGGCCACGGGATTCGGGGTCTCGACCACGAGGGCGTGGCGGCACGTGGGCGAGGTCATCGCTTTGCTCGCCGCCCCTCCTCCCGTGCTTTCGAGTCGTTCCTCAGCCACAAGAAGATCCTGACACGCCCGGGGCTGCTAACGATTCCATTAACCATGTCCCTGGACCAGGCTGGACGGCGATGGAACCTCTCAGGCCTGAGTGCCCAGGTCAACAGACCGATCTGGACCGCTGTGGACAGGTCTAGCCTCGGGCTTTCGCGTGGGGCCGTGTTGGTCTGATCGTTGATATGAGAAAAGTGCCTCTGGCCTGGAAGGATCGGGATTGCGAAGTCACGATCTACCCATGGCTGGAAGGCACTTTTCAGGTGAATGATATCGGCCGGAAGGCCAAGATCGTTGTGTCCTCGGATGGTGCAGGGATCGTCTGCCAGGCCGGTGGCCTTCTTCTGCTTGAGACCCTGCGGGCGACCGGTCTGGAGCAGGGGTTGTCGGCGGGTCTGGAGCGGTGGCGAGCACCGCGTGCGGTGCATGATCCGGGCAAGGTCTTGTGCGACCTGGCGGTGACGCTGGCTCTGGGCGGTGACTGCCTGGCCGACATCGCGGTGCTGCGGTCCTCACCGGAGGTGTTCGGGCCGGTGGCCTCCGATCCGACGGTGTCGCGGCTGGTCACAAGCCTGGCACGGACTGGGCCGAAGGCATTGAGGGCGATCCGCCGGGCCCGCGCGCAAGCACGGGCGAGGGCCTGGGCTCTGGCCGGGGACGCTGCCCCGGGCGCCCGCGGTGAGATGATCCCACTGGATTTGGACGCGACCATCGTGATCGCGCACTCGGAAAAGGAGCAGGCGGCTCCGACCTGGAAACGCACCTTCGGATTCCACCCGATGACGGCGTTCATCGATCACGGGCCGGAAGGCACAGGCGAGGCCGCCGCCCTGCTGCTGTGCATGGGCAACGCCGGATCCAACACCGCCGCCGACCACATCACCGCCGGTCGGCTCGCGCTCGCCCAGATCCCGGTCGGCCTGCACAAACAGGTCCTGATCCGGACCGATTGCGGCGGCGGCACCCACGGCTTCCTGAACTGGGTGACCAGCCGGCGGCTGAAGTACTCGATCGGGTTCAACCTCACCGACGACATCTGCGCCGCGCTCGGCCAGGTCCCCGAGCGGGCCTGGCAGCATGCCTGCGACGCTGACCGCAAGCCCCGGCCCGGCGCCTGGGTCGCTGACATCACCGGCATGCTCGACCTGTCCTGCTGGCCCAAGGGCATGCGTGTCATCGTCCGTCGCGAACGCCCGCAACCCGGCGCCCAACTGCGCTTCACCGACATCGACGGGCACCGCTTCACCTGCTTCGTCACCGGCACCCGCCACGGCCGGCTCGCCGACCTGGAACTACGCCACCGCCGCCGCGCCCGCTGCGAAGACCGCATCCGCTGCGCCAAAGACACCGGACCACGCAACCTCCCCTTGCACGGCTTCGCCGCCAACCAGCTCTGGCTCGAACTCATCGCCCTCGCCACCGACCTGACCGCCTGGACGCCTGGACGCAGATGCTCGCCCTGCACGACCACCCCGCCCGCCGCTGGGAACCCAAACGACTACGCCTACGGCTGTTCTCCGCAGCCGGACGCCTGGTCAAAGGCGCCAGACAGCTCCGCCTGCGCCTCGCTCACCGCTGGAAATGGGCCGACCTGATCACCTGCGCCATCACCCGTCTGCAGGCACTACCAGCACCCTGACCAGCCCCAACCCACCCCGACAACCAGAAAGGACACCCACCGGGACCGTGGAACCCCGCCCGCCCAGCGCGACAGCTGGGCCACCGGCCGGACCAACCGCTGAGAAACAAAGGTCAGCCGGATCGCTACACGACTCAACCGACCTCACGAAAGATCGAGGCTAGGCGGCCCGGCTGAATTCCTCGATAAGGACACTTGTCGGGGATAGCGACTGCATAATCTGGGGATGGAGGTACGCACTGATTGGACATTGGAACTTCAACTCAAGCAGGTGGAGGGACACGCAGTTGACCAGCGCGTGAAGGAATGGATCCGTAAGGCGATCGCGCACATGACTGGGGGAACGGGCAGGCACCGCCGCGGCGGCGCGGAGCTGGTAGCGCTTCTGGCTGAAGCTCGACAGCGGGCAGCCGACTATGACGAGTGGCATGTGGTGCGGCTACTTCAGGACTCGATTGACTACGCCGAGGGTCGGATATTGAAGCCTGCCTTGGAGGAACAGTACCGCCTCTTTCAGGATGGTTTGCGCAAGGAGACTAATCGTCAGTTCGTTGCGGGAATCGTTGGGGCAAGCCTGAAGTTCGTCGCCGAAGTTGGCGAAGATTACTTGGCAGAGCATCCAGAGGCCACGATGACAGAGTTGATGAGTCATATCGAATCTCTTGCTAAAGATGCTGCGTTTATCGAGGCTCCAGACGATCGGCCGGGGCGTTACCGGATTCCGCGAGGGCAGGCCGAGCGAGCGATCTGGATGGTGCGTGTACTACGGAACCGGATGGACGTGGAGGACGCTCGGGAGGAGGCACGACGACTCCTGATGAAGCCCGAGGCTCTCGCCGTGTTGGCCGCCGACGCCGATGGGCAGACCCTGCTATGGGCAGCCGAACTTCAGCGTCGGGCGCTCGGCCTTGCCGCTCTGCGGAAGGTGATCGAGGACCCTCAAGCAACGGAGCATCAACTTCAGCAGGCTCTCAGTGGACAGTATTGGATCTTCGGTGGGCGCTACATCCATGATGAAAAGGCGTACCGAAGGCTGGTGCCGGGCGACGAGTACGACATCCCTTTGGTCCGTGCCGACGGAGCACTCCAGATCGTGGAACTCAAACTAGCGATGGGCCTGCGCAATCCCCTGGTGAAAAGACACCGAGGCGCTTGGGTGGCGGCGTCCACGGTAAATGATGCCGTGAGTCAGGCGATCGCCTACCTGGTCGGGCTTGACGAACACCGGCTGAGAATCCGCGAAGAGATCGGCATCGAGACACGACGGGCGAGCGCGACCGTCCTCATCGGCCACCCTGCAGCGCAGCCGAGCGCTCCTGAGACTGCGATCCACGAGGCGCTCCGTACGCTCAACACGCACGTTGGCCGCGTCGAGGTACTCACATACAAGGAACTCCTCGACAACGCAGAACGCTCGATCGGTGGTGCGGTCGGACACTGATCATGCTGGAGCACCGTCGCAGATCAGGACGACTGCTGTAATGACGGGGACTTACCGAGCACCACGGGCACGGCAACGAGAACGGCCCCTCCCGGATCTTCCCTGGTGAGGGGCCGTTCGGTGGTGTGGTGCTGATGGGTTCGAACCAACGTAGGCTGAGCCGGCAGATTGATAGCCTTCAGCTTGGCGCGAGCCGTACAGCACCGGGTACAGCGAGTAGCGTAGAAACACTCGCGGCTGCTCTGACGTGGGCGCATACTGAACGTTATGACGGAATATGACGGCTATAACGGACGAATCATCCTCGACGGTGAAGCGATACTTCTGATCCGTCATGGCGTCAAGTCCCGGCTTTCCGGTCACTCGCAGGGGACCCGACGTATCCCGTTCCAGGCTCTTTCTGATGTCCGTTTCAGGGAGGCCGGACGTCTCGTCAACGGATACCTGCAACTGGGTCTCGGTGGTGTCGAGCCGAAGCCGGTTACGGGTCCGAACGCCGCTGCTGATCCGGACACCGTGCTCTTTGTATGGGCAAGGCGTGAGGAGTTCCACCAGCTCTACGCCTGGCTGCAGCATGTTGTAAAGGTCAACCGGGCATCGGGAATTGAGCCCTCTGCCGTGCCCTATGACGTTGGCGCAGGTGGCAAGGTTGCTGGAACCGATAAGCGGGCGGCCGTCCAGCAAGAGAGGGATGCTGGCCAGAGTGTTGCACCATCTCCGTGGCCAGTGGTGAACCCTCCCGAAACGACGCCTGCGCGCCTGCCTCAACTGGTCGTTGCTCCAGCGTGGTTGCCCGGAGACGTCGAGGTCGAGGTCGCGGGAGAGGCTCACCGGCGGGAATCCGTACGCGCTGTGGCAGCCGACCCAGGAGTGGACGGTGTGCGAAGCGCTGTGCTCGTGCCAGAACCGCCCTCTTCGAGGTACCCCGATGCCGTGGCGATCTTCGTGCAGACACATCTGGTCGGCTACCTTGCAAAGGAGATCAGCAGCCAGGTACATCGGGCGGTACTCGACTTCGCTGCCTCCCGAGCAGGACAACTGCCCTCATGCCCAGCGGAGTTCTACGAAAACTTCGGTGGCCAGCAGGTCCTGCTTATGCTTGATCCCCGCCCACTGGGTCTCCCCCTGACTCTGTTCAGCCACGAGCCCGAGCTGGCTAGGGTTGTCGACACTTTGCTTGGTCGACTCGACCACTCCTCGCCCTCTCTGCAAGGCCGTCATGACGCAGCGCGTCAGACTCTCGCAGCCGCCGAGGCCGATTGCGCCGCGGCCAGCGACGCCCGGTCGGACGAACGAGCCGCCAGCACATGGCCAAGCCTGGAACGCACGCTCAAGCAAATCGTCAACCAGATGGAGCGTGCGGCTGACCCGGATGTAGCGGCAGCGTGGCTCACGCTCGCAAGGTGCACCCGCTTCCAGAAGGGCAAACGCGACGACACGCTGACCGCCTACATCAACTGCTTGCACTTTGACCGGGGCAACGTAGATGCCTGGCTAGAACTCTTCGCCTACGTCTGCTCAGCGCCATACGTTCCAATGCTGCTCGACCTCTACCGGCGGGCGCCATTGCCCGTGAGGCCGGCCATCGCACGCCACCTCCTGGGGGTGTCCTACGGCACCGACCGCCACGGCAACCTCAGCGCCCATGGTGGGACGCGCCTACGCACAGGGCTGAAGAGCCTGGCTGTCAGCCAGCAGGACCGAGGCACCGTCGCGGTTCTGGACGCCGACGCGGGGCGACGAGCAGAAAAAGCCGGAGATCACGACGGCGCCATCGCTGCCTACCGTGAAGCTATTGCCGCAGGTAGCACCGACTCCAAAGTGGCCGACCGGCTCAGCATCTGGCTCATCAAGCAAGGTCTGTACGCCGAGGCCGCCGCCGCGCTCACACAAGCGCTACAGCAGCCTCCTGAGACGACCAGCACACGAGAGCGCCTCGAAAAACGGCTACAACGCTGCCAACGCGCCCTTACCTAGCTCTCCGGAGCCAGCGTCAGCCAACTATCCCTGCACACCGCTGACGATCTGAACCCGCAGAAGCGGAGTCCTTATCTCCCAGCGCCACGAGCGCAGTGCCTGCTAACTCGGATGCCAATAACAAGCCTGGACAATCATGGATGGCTCTGGACTGATGGGCAATCCGATCGAGTGGTAAAAGAAGTCTCGGCAGTGGCCATGATCTTTCTTCTAATTCGATGCCTAGCACTGCAAAATGAGCCACTCGCATCAGAAAATGCTGGAGTCCTGAGATTCGACTCTCTCCAAAAAGAAGTAATTACGAGACCTTTCATGACCAAGCCTATCGAATTTCGTTAGAACTCTAGACAAAAAGGCTACCTTCTCTCCGAGCTCTAGGTGCATACTGATAAGTTTTTCGCGTTCGACCTTGACCTCATATGCGGCAGACGTTCTGGATGGTCCACTCTTTATCTTTACAACACCCGCCTCGCGCAGTTCAGTGACTCGCCCGCGCACAACGATGGTTGATACTTCCTCTCGAGTGTCGCGCAAGCTACGGACATACTGTCGACCGCGCCCTGTTAGGGTTGTAGACCGAACCAAGCCGCTCAGGGAAAGCCACCGGAGGCCTAGCGATAGGTCGAACTTGTCGAGGGCTTGCACTAGATGATCTAGGGAATTGTAGGCAGGAGCCCACTCTCGTAGATCCCCTTCGGATTCCGCTGCCGTTATCAAGCGAATAAAACCTAGGATAGCAGCATTGGCAGGCGACAATCCAAGACTTGGGAGTGCTCCCTCTTCCTTGCCAGAAACTGTGGCTGGAGTCGCGCGCACATGAAGAACCGTACTACCAACAGAAAGTCCAGTTATCTCCAGTTTCAACTCTTGATTCGCAGCCGCCGAGATTCCATCTTCGAGAGGCTTTAGGAGCGATTCACCAACCTTGAAATCAAGGGCGCCAGGTTCAATGTTATTCCCTGAAAGTCTCACAAGAAGCTCTTCGGTCAGAGCTGCATCGGGCGCGTAGTTCTTTACCGATTCGACCCACTGCGTGCGCAAGACTGTCTCATGATCGTCGTCGCTTAGGACGTCTGGCCCCAGCGACCTGAGATACTCAACAGCCTCCGCTTCATGCATCTCACTTAGGCGTTGACGCCAGCTACTCATAGCGTCACCTCCAGGTAGCCGCGGGCGGGACGAGCGGTCTCAACAGTCGGAGCCATCTTCTCTATACCCTGCTGGCGGCATCTTTGCCACCAGTCATCCCAAGCGCCGCGATCCCGCAAGTACGTCTGATCTTCGCTGGAGAGCTTCTCAGGCTGAAAAACAGAGGCGATCCGCCGGTAGCCGACCTTGATCGTCGACAACCCGAACTCTTCCTTGACCTTGCCGCGAGAGAAGGCTTCCCTCAGCCAGCCCGCACCCGTCTGCCCTCTGAGGGCGCTGGCTGAGTCTTCGTCGACGAACACTGTTAGGTCGATGTTGTCAGGATCCAGCTTGGTGCTGATATAGCTACCACCCAACCACAGGCAGTGAATAAGCGACCCGGGCGAGACTAGGTCTGGGTACAGGTCTTCCAGAGAAAAGAAACGGTTGACATAACGTCCAAAACCATCCCAAAGCTCTCTTCTCGTCGACGAATTTGCGAATCGGCTGTTGTCAACGAGCAGGGCGAACGCCTCATCCGCCGTCACTCGGTAACGGCCGGTTGCCAAGAACCCAGTGTCTTCATCGAAATCTGGCACCAAGGGGATTCGCTCCCTCTGGACTCTTACCAGCATTGGCCGTGGCGCTAAGGGGAAGACGGCCAGGCCTTTACTGGGGGGCTAGCCATGTGGGCGGTACTGACTGTAACAGGTGACTCACGTAGTATTTCCTTGATGTCCCAACCGGTCTATGGCATCGATCGCATCCGAAAGCCGGTTATTAGTTGGACCGTAAATACGGGAAAACACAACTCGTGAGTGCCAGCGATTTCGATAGGGCGGTCTCGGGAGGCTAGTTACGCGGCAGGGCGCCTGGCCACAGCAGCTCCTCCTGCCTCTCCACCCCACGGTCAACGCTGCACTGCCGGCGAGAACACTCGGCCTGGGTTCATACATGCAACTCCCTACAAGCGGTGAGTCCTAGGTTCCAGTCCGGCGCTACGGACCGCGTTGTGGGCTAATCCGCACGTTAGGCCTTGGGTAAGCCAGATAGCTCCCGGGCCAGGCAATGGCGGCCAAGCATCCCAGCAGGTCAGAGAACTTTGGTGTCGGAAGCACGCCCGATTCCTAACCCATCGCAGTGAGCGCCCCGAGGCTGGACCACGCTATTCAATCGTTATGTACAAGGTAGAGACGGGCTGCCGGATGTCGCGAGAAGAGATCCGCGCTGGCCAACCGCTGAGCAGGATCGGGAAGCACTCGGACGCCTCATTGATCATGACCCGCGACTCGTTCAAGATCGAGTTGTATGAGTCGGCAGGGCCCAACCGCTCATCGATAGTGCCCAACGGTCTCGGGCAGGCCAGCACGCCAGGCACGAACGACGACTAAGAGACCAGGTCAACCGCACTCCAGTTGACGGCAACGCTGACGGCAACGTCCACCACCACTGACTACCACCGGCACACCTCAGCCACTCCCCGACCTCGGCAGACAGCACCCCACCAGGGCGATCGCTACGTCTGAAAAGCGGAAGGTCGGCGGTTCGACCCCGCCCCTGCCCACCTCACTGACCAGCCAAAAGACCCCGGAGCTTGATCGCCCGGGGTCTTTTTGACGACAACGCTGAAGCAATCGGCGCGGCGGACGGTCATGGTGCCCACGGCGGGGCAGTGATCGCCGCAGTTACCGGCAACGCTGTACGGCCCATCCTGCTCCGCGAATCTCCTCAGCTCAGGGCCAGGTCGGACCGTGCTCTGTAAGCTCTACAGAGAGAGGAAGAGGCGCACGGGATGCCCGCACAACCGCAGGACTTCGACCACAGCAGCGTGGCCATGCCCGAGAAGAACCTGCGTTCCATCCGGGCCGCCCTCATCGTCCCCCGAGACCGTGAGGCGTTCGACGCCGGGCTCAGGGCCGTGCTCGACGAGGTCCGGGTGAGCCTGGATCTTGGCGTACTGAACGATTTCATCCATCGTTGGTGGATCTCCGCCTGCGACTCGGTGAGAGACCCAGAAGGTCGCCGGCAGATGCACGCCCGGGCCGACCAGATTCTCACTGGCGAGCCCCTCCTCCAGGGAAGATCATGGCGCGAGGCCCTTGCCGAGCGCGAGGCCGAACGATAGGTGTACCGGCTCATACTGGACCCGGTCGCAGACAAACAGATCACCGCGGTCCCCCACGAAGCCCTCGGCCCGCTCGCAGAGCTCTTCACCCTGCTGGAAACGGCACCCTGGAGCGGACAACCGTTCAATCCGGCCAATCCCAGGGCCAACATGCTCACCCACACCTTCGGCGAACGCGGCCTCGCCACCTACCTCGTCCTGGACGAACAACGCGAGGTATGCCTACTACGCATCGAATGGCCATGATCCACACATCAAGGTGAGCAGCCATCTCTGACGGCAACGCTGACGGCAACGTCCGCCACCACTGACGACCACCGGCACACTTCGGCCACCGTCCGACCTCGGCAGACGGCACCGCAGCAGGGCGATTGCTTCGTCTGAAAAGCGGAAGGTCGGCGGTTCGACCCCGCCCCTGCCCACACTTCACCTCTGACCAGCAGGAACATGCTCAGAGACGTTTCTGTTTCCAGTCCCGCAATGTCAATAAGCGGACGCACACCGCTCGAACACCATCCGCCTATCTTCCGTCCAGGCGTGAGCAAGGTGCCAGCGGAGACGGCTCACCGACGAAGAACGGACGCTGATCGCCAGGGATCCGATCAGCTTGTCAGCCGGCCACGACCCGCTGCCGATGTTCGCGGTCGCACAGCTGTACGCACGTGACATCCCCGACTTCCGCGGGCCGGTGGGTACAGATCTGCTGCAGGTGCTGTGGTGCCCCCACCGACCACAGCGACCTGAACTACTGCCCCGCCATCGCCCTACGATGGTGACAGCCGCCGAGGTCACCGACGAGCTGACCCAGCAGCCCGAACCAGAGGCGATGGAGTTCGACTGCCTACCCGAACCCTCCGTGCTGCATCCCGAACAGATCACCGAGTACCAACACGGCGCTTTTCCTGCCCGACGACCTCGACCAGCGAATCCAGCGGTGGGAGACGGACACCGGCCATCGCCACCAGTACGAGCTGTCGATCGCTGACGGGTGGAAGTCGGCGGATGGCCCTCCTGGAGCCTCACCGACCCCGCCGGCACCCCATCCCGTCCACCCTCCCCCACACCGACGGAAGTGACCATCGGACGCGGCTACTGCCTATGGATCTTCACCTGCCCGGCCTCCTACGACTACCCACACCAGACGAGAATGCAGAAACCGCCGCGGAATCCCTCATACCTCGCTCTGGATAGGGTCGGTCAGGCTCGGCGAGCCCGGCGCACAGCATCGCCCCAGGTTGGGCCGGTGATGAGAATCATCACCCATGTCGGCGGCGCCCCCGGCCTCCTCCTGCCGTCGTTTCCGTACAAGACAGGCGCGGTGGCGGTTCCTAGCGTGGGTGCTGCACTCCGCCGCGGTGTGTCGGCTGGCACTGCGGCCGTTCGATCTATGTGGCGACGCTCGTCGCCCGGTCATGAGGAGAACACGACATGCGTGAGCTGGTCTACACCGGATTCATATCGCTCGACGGCGTTGTGGAATCCCCAGGCGGTGGGCCGGGCGAGGAACACCGCAGCGGCGGATGGGTGGTCAACGACATCGAATTCCTGCCCGAGGCGTTCGCGCTCAAGGCGGAGGAGCTTGAGGAAACGACGGCGCTGATGTTCGGTCGCCGCAGCTATGAGGCGTTCGCGCCGGTCTGGCCTGACTCGGACGACCATGCCGCCTACAAGGAACTCCCGAAGTACGTGGTCTCGACCGCGCTTTCCCACGACGCCCTCATCGAGGGATGGGGTCCGATCACGATCCTGCGCTCGACCGAGGACGTCGCCGAACTCAAGAAGAGCGAGGGCGGCCCGATCTTCATCCATGGGAGCGCGGAACTCGCCCGGCGCCTATCGGAAGCGAACCTGATCGACCGGTACAACCTTCTCGTCTTCCCGGTACTGCTCGGAGCCGGGAAGAGCCTGTTCAGCAATGCGGACAAGGCCAAGCAGGTACTGCGCCTCCGGGCGTCCGAAGCCTATCCGAACGGTGTCGTAAAGATGATCTACGACGTCGTCGGCTGATCGATATCCAGGCCGATCGCACCACCTGTGGCCTCGCGGAGTTGTCGCGCTGTACGCCCGACGTACCGGCGCAACGCACGGGCCAGATGCGGCTCGTCGAAGTACCCGAGTTTGGAGACGACATCGGAGACGGGGATGCCGGCGGCCAGGAGCGCCGTGGCCTCACGTGCCCGTTCGATCTGCCGTACGGCGCCCTGGGTCATCCCGGTCGCCGCTCGGAACCGGCGTTCGACGGTGCGCGCCGAGACTGTGGGAAGGCGACCTCGGCGCACCTCCGTGACGAGCGGGTCACGGACTATGGCTCCAGAGCGAACAAGACGTTCGACCAGCGCCTCAGCGTCGTCGGGGCCTGGCGACTCCCAACGCACGCCATCCAGCCAAAAGCTCCGACGCGTGGCATGGGGAAGCGCGACGCCCCCGTCGACCAGAGCCGGCGTGGGCACGGCCCGCAGCGACGTGCCGACCGCGAACTCGATGCCCACGAAGGTCGCGCCCTCCGGCACCGGCGCGGTGCCGGTCTTGGTCTCGGGTCCGGTGATGCTCGCGTACGGCGTGCCCTCGCGCTCCCAGAAAACCAGGCCCCAGCACATCGTTGCGACTGAGGTCATCTCTGTGACGTGGTCACTCGTACATGCCCACACGGTGTCGACCCACGGCGAGTCGGACGCGCGCGTCGTGAATCGCAATGCCACGGGAGAAGGATACGCACAGCTCGCATGCCACCCATCGAGACGCCCGCCGCGCAGGCGGGGACGCTCCAGCCACCGCAGGGTCCCTACCGTTACGGCGCCGGATCTGGTAATAGATCTTCCCGGTAGCCAGGTCCAGGGCACCGATCAGCTGCATGACTCCGTTGAAGCGCTCACCCGCGCCGCGGATCGTCAACGTCTCCAGCAGCGTGGGGTCGCTGACCTCGCACGACCCCACCGGATCGATGGCATCGCTTCCGGGCTCCGCCGCCTACGCGCCGTCCAAGACCGCACTCAACGCACTGACCGTGCAGTACGCCAAGGAACTCCGCACGGCCGGGGTCCTGGTCAATGCCGCCGACCCAGGCGGCTGCGATACCGACCTCACCCGGCCGACCGGCCATCCCGTCCACCGCACGGCCGCGCAGGGAGCGGCGATAGCCGTACGGCTGGCAACCCTCGGCCCGGACGGACCCACGGGCGGCCTGTTCAACGACGACGGCCCCGTAGCCTGGTGAGCCATCCTCCGATAACAATCAGGTCCCCACCAACCGATAATGCCATTCTGCATGGGCCTGTCGAGAAGTCGTGAAGCTGCGTCGATGTCGTGCCAGGCACGTCTACATGGTGTATCCGCTGGCCGATATCGGCTAGTGGCATGTCTGACAGAACCGCCCACAAAGATCACGCAACCACACCAACCGAGATCGACTTCTCAAACACGCACCAAGTCACCGTCGCCGCCTATCGGGAGAATCTCGGGGCCGCCTTGCCTTCCAGGCGGCTTGGCGGCACGCGCCGGCCGCACAGGACGAGCAGCAAATCCTGCGCAAGTCCCCGGATCTGCGTACCTGTGCCGTAGACCCACGGGAGGTCGGTCGCCTGCAAAGCGACCCCCTCAAGGTCCGCTCCGAAGAACGCGATGTTGCGCGGTCGCATCCCGGCCAGCACCAGGGCGACACGCTCGGGCGGAACCCGGCGGTCCAGTCCGAGACCCACTGTGATGTCGAGCCCATGAATCACATCGTGTGAGAGTGCACCGTGGACGCCTCCGCTGGGAGGTGTCCACGGGTGCGCGACATTGGCCCGTAGGGACGCGAGCAGCTTTTCGGGCGGCAACGCCGCGGCGTCGCGGCGCGCGCGGCGATCGGCCATGCGGTTGAAATCCCCACCGGCCTTCACCAGCTCCAGCAGCGTCCGCGTCAGTGAGGTACGGAAGGGCATCGTGGTGTGCGCGATTACCTCTCGTACCCGCCATCCCTCACACAAGGTGGGCGCGTCCCACTGTTCCGGTCGGAGAGCGGCGAGCATGTCCGCCTGTTCGCGGCGTTCTGCCACGACCGCGGCCCGAAGGTCCTCATTGGTCATTCCTGCCCCTGTCGTTCGGCGCGCGGGTCGGCCGCGCGCTCCGTCATCGGGGGTACGAGCGTCGAACCGGAAACTCATCGGTCATCCGCTGCTGTGTCGGTGACGGCGCATATGGTCCAAGAGTGGTGGAGACCTTGACCGGCGGAGCATCCCGGCTTGAGCCGTTCCGGATCGAGCTGACCGGCTACTGCTACCGGATGCTCGGCTCAAGCTTCGAGGCCGAAGACGCAGTCCAGGAGACACTGCTGCGTGCCTGGCGATCGTTCGATCGCTACGACGAGCGACGGGCTTCACTGCGAACGTGGCTGTACAGCATCGCCACCAATACCTGCCTGGACATGCTGCGCAGCGCCCAGCGCCGGGCCCTGGCGATGGATCTCAGCCCGGCGGCGGAAGCCGGATCCCCCATCGGCGAGCCGACGTCGGAAGGGATCTGGATCCAGCCGATTCCAGATGATCTCGCACTGCCGGTCGATGGCGACCCGGAACGGTCGATCGTGCGGAGCGAGACCATTCGCCTGGCGTTCGTGGCAGCGTTGCAGCACCTGCCGCCCCGGCAGAGGGCCGTGCTGATCTTGCGTGATGTGTTGTGCTGGAAGGCCGAGGAGGTCGCGCGGCTCCTGGGCACCACCGTCGCATCGGTGACCAGCGCGCTGCAGCGGGCCCGCGGGAAGTTGAGAACGGTCGACGTCATGCCCGTCGACCCCTTCCAGCCGTCCGACCCCGCGCAGCGCGAACTACTCACCCGATACTGCGACGCGTTCGGGCGCCACGACATCGCCGCGCTCGTGGCTTTGATCCACGAAGATGCACGGATGTCGATGCCTCCCTTCATCTGGTGGCTTCGCGGCCGCCACCAGATCGGGAACGCGCTGTCGGACCCCGGCGGATCTTGCGCGGGGGCGCGCCTCGTTCCGGCCAGGGCGGCGAACGGGTCCCCGGCGTTCTGGCAGCTGCGACCTGGCCCCCACGGTGACCATGTGCCCTTCGCTCTGGTTCTCCTCGATGTGGTCGAGGGACAAATCGGCGGCATCACCACCTACCTCGACGCCGATCGGCTGATCCCGCTGTTCGGCTCGCCGACCGATCCCGCCCAGCCAGCGAAAACGCCCCTGCCACACCGATGAGTTCTGCGACCCCCATCCGTACCACCATCGACAGCGATTCCACGCCATGGAGGAACGGAAAATGACCATCCAGCCCATCATCACCACACCTGACCTGCCGCGCTTGCAGGCCTTCTACGAGCGCTTGCTAGGCGCGGTCCAAGTACGCCGCTACCCGGACGAGGGGACCATCTTCTTCGTCGGTTTGAAGTTGGGAAATTCAGAGCTCGGACTGGTCAACGACGCGAAGACCGACCTATCCGCGGCCCAGCGCGTCCTGCTGAGCGTAGAGGTCGACGGCGTCGACGACCTGCTCGACCTCGTTCACCACGCCGGTGGACGGGTGCTCGGCCCATCGACCGACATGCCATGGGGACAACGCGTGGCCCACGTCCATGACCCCGATGGGAACATGGTCAACCTCACGCAGTCCCTCTAAGTAGGCTCTGTGGCAATACTCCGAGGGCGAACAGGGGCAGGCTCTCGGCCGCCAGCCGCAGCACCGAATACCGCGTGCAGGGCGTCGGTATGACGTCTCTACCACCCACACCCGTGTACGCCGGGACGAACGACGACGAAGAGACCGGGTCAAGCGCTCTGGTTGACGGCAACGCTGACGGCAACGTCCGCCACCACTGACGACCACCGGCACACCTCAGCCACCACCCGACCTCGGCATACAGCACCCCAGCAGGGTGATCGCTACGTCTGAAAGCGGAAGGCCGGCGGTTCGACCCCGCCCCTGCCCACCTCACTGACCAGCCAAAAGACCTCGGAGCTTGATCGCCCGGGGTCTTTTGACGGCAACGCTGACAGCAACAGCACCTCACGCAGGCTGCCAGCGACCCAACGGTCGCCCCTGTTCTACGAAGTCGTGGTACTCGTCGTAGAGCACGCCTTGGTTCACCCACCGCCCCCATCGGCTCGAAGCTCTGCCTCAGCCAGTGCCAGGGCCGCCTCAGCCGACTCCGCCTCGCCGATGGTCCGGGCACCGTCCTGGTCCTCATCCGCTTCATAGAAGGGCAGGAACTCGTCGATCGGGAGGCCACCGGGCTCTTCCAGGTCTTGCACAGTGTGCAGTCGCACCACAAACCCCCGGAAGCGGTCTGCCGGCCAGATGCAGGCGTAGCGAAGACCTCTCCGCTCCTCCTCCTCGAACGCTTCCAGGAGTTGCTCGATCTCCACTCCCTGGCGGAGAGCACCAGTCGCAAACGATCTTGTTAGATGGCGCACCAGCCAACCATACGAGTCGCCCCAGACAACGGTGAGGCTCCGGAAACCGCGTCCGGAGCCTCCTGTGATCGGCTGGTTCAGCCGAGGGCATCCGCTTTGAGTGCCGCCTGCTTCTCATCCAGCCGGGCATGAGCATAGATCGTAATGGTCATTCAATGGTCGCTGGGGCCGACAATCTCGCGAACGACGTGCGATGACTCGAATCTCTGAGCATGCAGTGGTGGGCTGCGCGAATCGCCCGGAGGATCAGGCAACGGCGGGTTGTGGCCACATCCATTGTTTGGCCCCTCCGGGATAGTTGGAGTGAGAACCTGCCGGTCAGCGGGAGGTGAGCGGAGACATGGGCAGGTGGCGGGAGAGTCGGCTGCTACTGGTGGTTGGTGGGTTGGCGATACTCACGACCGTTCCGGCGGTGCTCAGTGCCTTCAAGGTCACCAATGCGTGGGCGGTCAGTGGAGCATCACTGGGCGTGGCAGTGTTGGGAGCGGGGGTGACCGCAGCGTGGCAGGAGCAGTACAAGAAGGCAGCTCAGCGCCGAGATGAGCAGGAGCTCCAGATCGAGGGCGGCTGCCTGGTCCTGCCAGGTGGAAAGTTGCCCAGGGTCAGCGAGGTGACCGACCCGATCAGATTGGGTGTTCACCCGGCTATGCCTGCGATAGCGGTCAGTCCGGAAGACGCCGGTAGGCAGGCTGCTGAGCGCGTCCCGGTCTATGTGCCTCGCGATATCGACGAGCAGTTGCGGGAGCATGTGGCCCGAGGCGGATTCGTGCTGCTGGTAGGAGATTCCACGGCGGGCAAGTCACGAGCCGCCTACGAGGCGATGACTGCCCTGCCCGACCATGTGCTGATCGCTCCGAACGACCGGACGGCATTGCCTGCCGCGATCGCCGAAGCCGTGACCACCCGTCGATGTGTCCTGTGGCTCAACGATCTGGAGAACTTCCTGGGAGCCAACGGTCTGACTCGCGCTCATGTGATGCGTGTACTCGCCGGAGAGAGCTCACACCGCGTGATTCTGGCGACTCTACGAGCCGCTGAGGAGGACCGTTTCACCAGCGAACCGGCGAGTGAGGACGGCGGGCGTCAGTCTCGCAAGGACGCCCGTGAAGCCCTCGAGCAGGCCTACCGCATCAGCCTGCCGCGCCTGTTCAGCCCAGCTGAACAGGACCGTGCCCGAGCCAGAGACTGGGATCCCCGCATCAGCGACGCTCTGACTCGGGCCGATGAATATGGAATCGCGGAGTACCTGGCAGCCGCACCCGAGCTCCTTCGGGACTGGGAGAACGCGTGGAGTCCCAACACCGACCCCCACACGCCCAGCCATCCACGTGCAGCAGCGCTCATCGCCGCCGCGATCGACGTCCGCCGCGCCGGCCACACCTCCTCCGTTTCCCGAGCCCTACTGGAGACCGTCCACACGGCCTACCTGAACGAGCGGGGAGGAGGCCGGCTGCGGCCCGAATCCATAGAAGAAGCGTGGGCATGGGCGACCCAGCCCCGCCGCGCCACCACCGCGCTCCTACTCCCACATGACGACGGCCTTCGCATCCAAGTATTTGACTACCTCGTCGACAGCGTTCAACGCCGCAGCGCGGCAGGCGACCATGTCCCAGAGCCCCTCATCCGGGCCGTATTAGCGGACTGCCGGCCAGATGATGCCAACAACATCGCTGACACTGCTCGCGACCAGGGACGGTATTCAATCGCCGAAGCCGCATGCCGAATGGTCTACCGCAAAAGGGCCACTAGCCTGGGCGCCGAGCACCCCCAGACCCTCACCAGCCGCAACAACCTGGCCACCGCACTGCAGAGCCTGGGGCGGTTCAAGGAGGCGGCTGCAGAGAGCCAGGCCGTCCTGGAAGCTCAGACCCGAGTCCTGGGCGTCGAGCACCCGGACACACTGACCACCCAACACGAGGTCGCGCGAATCGCCATGAACCTGGGCCGGTACGCCGAGGCCGAACAGGTCTTCCGCGAAGTGCTGGCGATGCGGGAACGGGTACTGGGCGTCGAGCACCCGGACACATTGACCACCCGACACGAGGTCGCGCGGATGGCCGGGATCCTGGGCCGGTACGCCGAGGCCGAACGGGGTTATCGGGAAGTGCTGGCGATGCGGGAGCGGGTGCTGGGGATTGAGCACCCGGATACATTGGTTGCCCGGCATCAGGTGGCGCGGGCCGCAGGGAACTTGGGCCGTCATAGCGAGGCCGAACAGGGTTATCGGGAAGTGCTGGCGATGCGGGAACGGGTACTGGGCGTCGAGCACCCGGACACATTGACCACCCGACACGAGGTCGCGCGGATGACCGCAAACCTGGGCCGGTACGCCGAGGCCGAACAAGTCTTCCGCGAAGTGCTGGCGATCAAGGAACGGACGTTGGGCGTTGAGCATCCACATACGTTGTTCCCCCGGCATGAGGTGGCGCGGATGGCCGGGGAACAGGGCCGGTACAGCGAGGCCGAACAGGTCTTCCGCGAAGTGCTGGCGATACGGGAACGGGTACTGGGCGTCGAGCACCCGGACACATTGACCACCCGACACGAGGTCGCGCGGATGACCGCAAACCTGGGCCGGTACGCCGAGGCCGAACAGATCTTCCGCGAAGTGCTGGCAATGCGGGAACGAATACTAGGCGTCGAGCACCCGGACACATCAACCACCCGACAGCAACTAGCGAACGTGCGAGAGCATCTGAGACAGGACGCAGAGGCCGACCAGCCCGATTGACCTACGGATGTTGAGACCGGGCCGGGATGGCGCGGAGCTGGGAGAGCTCAGCGGACACCCACGCGGTACGGTCAATGCGTGGACAACGCAGAGGCGAGCGGCCGGGCGTGGCGGGACGAAGTCCGGCGCCAGCCAACCGTAGAGCAGGATCGAGAAGCGCTCGGCCGCCTGATCGACCACGACGCCGACCCGTTTGAAGTCGATTTGTACGAGCTCGCGTCAGAGCCCCGAACACTCCTCATCAACAGAGCCCAGCGGTCCCGAGCAGGCCAGCACGCCCGGCACGAACGACGACGAAGAGACCAGGTCCAGCGCCCTCCCGTTGACGACAACGCTGACGACAACGTCCGCCACCACTGACTACCACCGACACACCTCAGCCACCGTCCGACCTCGGCAGGTACTCCGTCACCAGGGCGATTGCTACGTCTGAAAAGCGGAAGGTCGGCGGTTCGACCCCGCCCCTGCCCACACTTCACCTCTGATCAGCAGAAACATCGTCAGAGGCGTTTACGTTTCCAGGCCCGCAACCCTAATAAGCGGACGCACATCGCTCGAACACCATCCGCTTATCTTCCGTTGAGAGCGCGCGCCTCTGCTTCTGAGCCGCCGAAGGGGGTGTCGGCGTACAGCTTCCGGTGCAGAGCCACGTACGGGTAGACGTGTTGAGATGATCGGTGTCTGCCGGTGCTGTCCAGTGCGGTGATCTTCATTTGGCGAGGGAGTTCTGGTCAGGATGGTGACTGAACCTGCGCAGGTTCCGTGCGCTGCGGATTCGGGCACCGATCTCGGAGATCTTCGGGCCACGGTCATTCGCGAACCTGGTGTTCCACACGGTGGCGGATGTACTCGTCTGGATGCGAGCGAGCGATCGACACCGCCGCGTCCACCAGGTCGTGCAGCTCCGGCGCGTACGCAGACCGCCAGAGAGGTAGTCCGGGGAGAATGCAACGCCGAACGTCGATGTGCTCGTTGTGCACGAATTCTCGGAGCGCGGCCTCATACCAGTCCCGCGCCAGGACCGACCCGTCATCATCCTCGGCGTGGCTTTCGTTGCTTGGGTTCTCTGCTCTCAGCTGGTGGAGCCTGAGCGGTAGAGCCGACCAGTACCACGCCCGCGCGGCGCCGGCCCGCTCCCCGTTAGTGCCCGCCCGCAGATAGTCGAGTAGCGCTGAGCGGACGCGCTGGCGTCCGAATGCGTTCAGCGCCGGCTCGAGGAACTGACGATTGGCGCTCGGGTTCGGGTCGTAGACAGCCGCCTTGATGAGCACGTCGAAGGACGCGTCGGGTAGCGTCAGTCCTTGGCGGCAGGCCTCTCGCAGGGCTCGTCGTACCAGCTGATCCCAGCGCCGTTGTCCACCGAGATCCGGCTCGGGCGCGATCTCCATTCCGAGGACATGGGCCACGTCCGCCAGACACCGTAGAAACGGCGCCGTTCCGTCGTCCGTTCGCGCTGGCAGCGCCATGAACGCCCGTGCAGCGCTCGCTGTGTCCTTTGCGGCTGTTCTGTCCTCACCTGTCAACTCGGTCTCCCCAATGTCGTAGCTCGGATCAGCGGCCTCACGTGGCGACCCCCCGCAGCGGTCGGTACATCGATGACGTCGCCGACCTTGGCGGTGTGCTCGGTCGCCCGCCGCTCGCCCGCGAGATGGACGTCCAGGGAACCATCCCAGGCAGGCTCTACCCGATCAATCCGGAATCGGAAGCTGCTCGCAGCCACGATCACCGGCCCAGCGGCGCGCGGGATCAACATCAGATTGGCCGGGGTGCGGTCGGGGCGGAGCTCTACACCCGATTCCGGTGGTACCTGCGATCATGCTCGCAGGTACGCAGGCTGACCAGGTGCTTTCGAGTCAGGCCATGGAGACGAGGCGCGCGCCGCCGTCGGTCTCGATGATCGTGCCGGTGATGTTCGCGTTCGTGGCCGCCAGCACCACGACCTCGGCGATGTCTTCCGCAGTCGCGATGCGCCGGGCCGGTAGTGCCTGAGCGGCCTGGGTGAAGTAGGCCTGCCGGGCGTCGTCGGGCAGGCCGCTCCACCAGGGTGTGTCGACGAGGCCGGGTGAGACGCCGTTGACCCGGATGGGTGCAAGTTCGGCGGCGAGCGGCTTGACGACGGCTTCGACGGCTCCGTTGATGGCGGCGATACCGGCGGTGCCGGGCATACTTGCCCGGGCTGTGATCGCGCCGAGCAGCGTGATCGAGCCCGTCGGTGCCAGGTGCGACAGGGCCGCCTGGATGGTGGTGATGTGGCCCCAGAACTTGGCGTCGAAGGCGCGGCGGAGCATGTCCAGGTCCAGGTCGGCGATGGGTCCTGGCCCTTCGCTGCCGCTGAGGGTAATGACGAGCCAATCGATCCTTCCGATCGCCTCGACCACGGCGGTGATCTCACCACGATTGCTGCCGTCCGCCCGGTGACCGGTGATCGCCGGGTCGGTGGTCGCGATGTCGTCGAGACGTTCCTTGCCTCGTCCGACGACATGGACGGTTGTGCCCAGGGCCTGTAGCCGGCGGGCGGTGGCCAGCCCGATGCCGGACGTTCCTCCGACGACGAGTGCTGTGTGATTGCTCATCCTGACGCTCCTAAATCGAACCGTTACGTCTCGTCTCGAAATCAGGCTAGCATGGGTGCTGTGAATGACCAGCCAAGCCCGGGGCGCCCAGGCCGCAAACGCAGCGAGGAAAGCCGGCTGGCGATCCTCGCGGCGGCGATCGAGCTCACCGCCGAGGTCGGCTACGCCGGTGTGACGATCGAAGGGATCGCCGCCCGGTCCGGGGCCGGCAAGCAGACGATCTACCGCTGGTGGCCCTCCAAGGCCGACGTGCTCCTCGACGCGCTGGCCACCAAGGCAGATCTGTACGTGCCGGTGTCGGATGAGGGCAGTTATGCCGCTGACCTGCATGCGTTCCTCACCGACAGCTTCGCCCTCGGCCGCAACCCGCAGGTCGTCGAGGCGCTGTGCGCCCTCATGGCCGAGGCGCAGATCAACGCCCAGTTCGGCGAGCGGTTCCGCGCCTCGTTCCTCCAGCACCGCCGAGACGCACTCAAGATCATTCTCGACCGGGCACAGACTCGCGGTGACCTCCCGCCGGGCCTACCGCCCGGCACCATCACCGACATCGTGTTCGGCACCCTGTGGTACCGACTACTCGCCACCCGCCAGCCCGTGGACCAACAGCTGGTCGAGGAACTCGTCTCCACGCTTGCCGGGCCGCGATCCGACCCGGCTTCACCCGTCTCACGCCGTAGGAAGCAGCCATGACCGACCAGCGAACGATCTTCATCACCGGCGCCACCGACGGCCTCGGCCGGGCCCTCGCGCACAAGCTCGCCTCCGACGGTGCCACTTTGATTCTGCACGGCCGAGACCCCGGCAAGCTCGACCGCACCGCCGACGACATCCGCGATACCCACCGAGCGCAACGGCCACGCACCGTCCTGGCCGACCTGTCCGACCTGTCTCAAGTGCAACGTCTGGCCACCGACGTGCGCGAGGCCACCGACCGGCTCGACGTATTCGTCAGCAACGCCGGCATCGGCGGTGGCCGGCCTGACGGGCGCACCCGCCGCACCAGCGTCGAGGGACATGAACTACGTTTCGCCGTGAACTACCTCGCCGGGTTCCTCCTCACCCTCGAACTGCTTCCACTGCTGCGTCGATCGGCGCCGGCCCGGATCGTCAACGTCGCCTCCATCGGCCAGCACCCGCTCGACTTCGAGGACCTCATGATCGAGCACGACTACAGCGGCATGCGTGCCTATGGCCAGAGCAAACTCGCCCAGATCATGTCCGGCTTCGAGCTGGCCACCCGTCTTCCCGCCGACCAGGTCACCGTTAACAGCCTTCACCCGGCTACCTATATGCCCACCAAAATCGTCCTGGAGGAGATCGGCCACCACATCGACAGCCTTGACGAAGGCGTCACAGCCACCCACCGCCTTGTCAGCAGCAACGCCCTCGCCGCGACCACCGGCCGGTTCTTCGACCGGACCCGCGACACCAGAGCCAACGCCCAGGCTTACGACACCCTCGCCCGCACCGAACTCTGGAACCGGAGCCTGAACCTCGTCAGCCAGGCCGACATCATGTGACCAAGCCCACCGAGTTCCGGCGAGGTGATCGAGCTCAGCCGGGACACGCTCACCCCGGACGGCCATGAGTGGGCCCGCCATGGCTCTGCCCAGCTCGGCCCGGGGCCTGTCCGATGACCTTTGGGAAGCTTGACCAGGTCACCTACCGCGACATGGACGTCGAAGGGAATGCAGGAGTCCGCCTGGGACTTCACGCACAGCGTGATCGTCTGCGCCACGGGGGTGCATACGCGCACAATGGGCCGTGACGCGGTAGAGGGCATCCTCTGCCGATGTCGAAGAACGGGTGCGACACCACGAGCCCGACGGGTGCCATCAAGTTTGACACGAGGGAAGTGCACATGGCCCCAGACTCTGAAAGGGTTGATCTCGGCCCCTATACGGCCCGTGCCCGTACTGCTGTGAAAGCTTCACAGGTCAAGGCACGTGCTATGGATCATGGTGAGGTTACGACCGGCCATGTACTGCTCAGCCTGACTACCGGCTCCGGGATGGCCAGCTCGATCCTCGCGGAATTGGACGTCTCACCGGACACGCTTCAACGTGCGATCGAGGAACAGATGGGACTGGGTGAGCAGCCCGCCCCAGAGCACATCCCATTCTCGCAAGGAACACGCCAGGCATTGACCCTGGCCTCGCTGGAAAGCCCGGGCACGGAATCGAACCGGATCGGAACCGATCATCTGCTGATCGGCCTGCTGCGTGAGGGCGGATTCGCAGCCCAGATACTGGCCGGGTTCAGCGTCACCGCCGACAAGGTCGTCACCGCACGCGGGCGAGTCTGCCAGATCATGTGTTACGGATGTGTCGAGTACGGCAGGCAGGCAGAACCACTCATAGGCCCTGAACTTGTACTGCCCGCCGGGGTGCCCGCCCTCAACGAGCAACTCGAGCAGGTACGCCACCGCAAAGAAGTGGCCATCCACGCCCAGGACTATGAACTCGCGGCCTCGATCCGCGGCGAGGAGAAGGACATCCTGCGCCGCAGGCTGATGCTGCTCGACAGCAGGACCAGCGAGTTCGACCTGGCGAAACGCGATCGACGAGATCGCGCGGCTACGAGAGTCCGTCGACCATCTACGCGGAATGCTGCACCGCGGGCACTACGGAGTCCACGACCAGGACGGCGGCGAGGACCTCACAGACCTGCTCTTTTGATAGCCCACGAAGCCGTCCTTGCCGGAATGAGCCGACCCTAGATGTCGCGTAGTGGATCACGCGATCCTCCAGCGATGACTTACGACCTTGCCGTCTTGGAGGGCGACCAACCGACTGGTGATCGGGAAGTCACTGCCATCCACGGGGATCTGTATGACCGATACCTCGACACCGATGCGATGACGCCGGCGCCCCCTGCCATCACTCGATTCGCGGAAACCCTGGTCAAACGCTGGCCGAACAGCGGCGAGCGGCTTGACGACGACAGCCCATGGGCGGGTACGCCGTTGATCCGCGGGGCGAGTGGCCCCTTACATCTACTTCGCCATGTCCTACAGCAAGCCGACGAGGCGTCCACCTGTGCCGCCCAGATCGCACGCGGGCAAGGTCTGGTCTGCGCCACATGAAGATGGAAAAGGTTCACTGAAGGCTGCTACTTCCTTCTCTCTTCGATGCCGAATCCCTGCGGAAAGCTCGAAGGTAGTTTGACGCAACTAAAAGTTCGGCCCAGCACTCCAACCAGCAGGTCAGTCAAGGTTCCCTCATGGTGCCACCAAAGTCCGCCATCAGTGATGACGATCGACCAGACCGCCGGGTCTGGATCTGTTAGCCAAAGACAGAAATCACCGTTATCGGATACCCCCCAGGGAAATAGCCCGCACGGCTCCGGGTGGATCGGAAATGGTTTGGCCCTGGTTCTGGTTCGATTGTCGTCGATCAAATCAATTCCATCACGACCATCCGTGAGCTGGCGAAGCGGCGCCAGAACTTCTTGGCATTGTGCCAACATCTTCCGAGGGTTGGCCGGGACTCCAGGGTGGAACACGTCTAGAAACGCGTCGACGGTCAACGCCGCATATCGTCGAGTGAGTTCCTTATAGTCGGCGGGGAAGACGAGGCCTGAAAGTCTTTCGATCTCGGCCCAATCAACCGGAGGAGGCGTAACCGTAGGGGGGCCTATAATTGCCTCGAGATCCGCTACTGCCGCCACTATTGATACTTCCTCTCCTGCGATTTCCGGGCACACGTCAAAGTTCGCACCGAGTCCACAGCCGACCATATGGAATCAGAACACGGCTGCTCCTGGCGAACATCACCTCGCCGTTAACGTGAAGGTGAACTCACGGCCACGGCGGCGGCGAGGGCTCGCCGCTGCCGACCGTCGGCTCAGTCGGCTACGAGTTGGTCCCATCCGGGGGCTACGCCGCATGTTCGAGCGTTTTACCACCTTGGCCACCAGGCCACCCGAACCCAGAAACACCCAATGCGCCGACCACAGACGTTCATCAGGACGGACACGGTGATGAGTGCCTTGCGCGTCTGGTGACGATCGATAAGCGACGCTTGTACGGTTCCGGTCATGCCCCTTGGCCAACGATCAACATCGGCAACCGTTGCCCTCTGCATCGTCGTCGGAATCTTGCTGGCCGCCGACGCCGTCTCCGTTGCCCCTGTCAGGCGGGGCACTGAGGCGTGGAAACACGGCTACGCGAACGCCTCGCAAGAGATGAGCACCAGTCCACCCACACCCGGCGCAGGCGCGAGGATCACCCTTTATACCTTTCGTGATCACTCTGGCCACGCAAGATCGCCGTATGCCAATTGCACCGACCTCTACTCGATGAAGCACGATCCGCGGGCCAGTCACGACTCCCGGGTCTGGCCGCTACCGCCCGATATCCGATCCAGCACCACGGCGGAGAACGAGTACCGCGCCGGTTGGGTGAGAGCGTGCGAGCTCCGCTGGACGCGGTGAACGATCACAGTCACTGCGCAGACCCCGGTTCAAGATCATCAACAACGTGGTCCCGACCGGATGAGACCTTTCTCTTCGGTTTCAAGGGCGCCGCTACGCGTCGCCAGGCCGGACCGGCCGCGCCGGGCGTGCGGCCTGTTCCGGCTGGTCCCGGCACGGCCGTCCGGCCTCCAGCCCATGGGCCGGCCATCGAAGGACGAGAGCAAGGCTCACATCGGAATGCTCTGGCCCCGAGCGCCCAGGGAGCAACTCGTCATGTCCAAGTCACTGCACGGTGGACTCGTCAGCCATGAGGAGGACGGGGAAGAACTGGGCGAGCGGAATCACCATCGTCTTGATCATTGCGACCTCGTGTCAGGAAGGCATGAACCAAGACCACGATCGCACCGATAAGACCGGTCAACAGGGCTGCCCCGGCGACCCAGGTAGCAGGCTCGTCAGAAGTGAGACTCTTTGGGGGAAACACGGACGCCACACCGACAGCGACGCCCCAAGTCCCGAAGGCGATCAGGCAGAGGACTTGGGCCAGGCGGTCCTGTTTCATACGCCAGCGATAGAACAGGACACCCATGCCACCCGTGCCCGCGTAGAAGGCTGCGATCTGCGGGGAATCAGCGCTCAGGACGAGATATCCCCACCAGCCAGCAGCCACGACTACCGGCAGGAAGCGGCCCGCTCCTTGCGGCCAACGCACCATGGGCGACCTCACGCCGAGGAACAAGACGCCGTGATCGTACGGCAAAGCTGGCAGGGTCCCGTGCTGCGGGCCGTATCGATCGCTGTGGGTGGTTGGCCGTCGTACGGGCTGGGGCGATCGCTGCCGCCCCGCTTCCATTTCTCGGGCCGTGGCCGGCCGTGCGAGCCGGGTCGGGTTGCCCTCGAATTTCGAGGGTTCTCATAGCGCCAAGCTGCGAACGCGGGTGCTAACAACGACTCTGGACGATCTTGGACGGCCGTGGACTGAGCGGTAGTGCAACGCACCCGTGAGCAGGGCGCACACTCTGTCGTGGACGGCTGTGGACGGTCGTGATCCTTCTTCTAATCCGGTGCCCAGCGCTGCCGAATCGGGCCCCTTATAAGTCAACGGCGGTAGCGCGTAGCGGACATCGCCTCGCCTCCTCGGTCCCGCCGCTACGGGCGTGCGGCGCGGGCGCCGATCCATTCGCACCATGCCCGAACGGCCGGGGCAGCGCTGGCTAGCTGTACTGCCCAGGGACGTTGGTCAATCTGGTGATGGGTGGTTTGCCGCCGGTGGCGGTGTGGGGTCGGTGGTGGTTGTAGTGGTGGAGCCAGGCGGGCAGGGCTTTGCGGCGGGCTT
>NZ_JBPCCU010000013.1:0-251815 GCF_050971785.1 Actinomadura scrupuli
GCGCCTGTATTAGGCACTGGCTTTTAACACGCTGTTGAGTTCTCAAGAAACGGACACACACCACCAAGAACCAGGAAACCACACCCTGATCCCATCCGGGGCAACCCTGCTAACTTACCAGATGTTCATTGTTTGTCAATTAGATCTTGCGGATCCAATTGCCGGGCAATGGCATCTCTTCTCGTCATCTCATGACACGGCAGAATGAATCCCGCCGGTCAGAGGATTTGAGAAGGGCCCGGGGCCGACCACCGTGAGGTGTTCTGCATCCCGCTCGGGCCAGTTGTTCCAGCTTACCTCAGACCTCGCAGTGCTCGGTCCGTATTCGCTGAAACGCTCCACCCGGAGTTCGGCCATCTCGCGATGTCCCGCATCCCCTGGGCATGGAGAACATTAGGGTGATCGCAGAGGAGCGTCAAATCCGGCGCATTGCCCTTGCATTTCTCCTGGTCAGCACCTTATTAGGGATTATGGGCGGCTCGACGCGGACCGCCCATCGCCCGCCGTCCGATCGGAGGAGGCGGGGAGGAACCCGAGAAGACCCCCGCGAACGGCTGGACTGAGTGCTCGTCTCGGGCGTCTCATAGAGATCAGGCACGGCGGTGAACGGAGGTGGTCCTGGATGACCTCTCCGGCGATGCGCCCCGGCGAGTACAAGGCCGCGCTGTCCCACCTCCCCCTCGCACTGGTGAACCGCGCGGTGCGGCTGCAGCGCTATGTGCTCCGCAGCGTCGAGTGCGACGCCTGCCGGGAGGTCGGTGAGGCGGCCAAGCAGGGACTCACCGCCGCTCGCTTCGGTGATCTGCCGGCCGCGGAGCGGCTGCTGTCCGTCGCCGAGCGCCGGCTCGCCGAGAACGACCACGTCGAGGGCTGCCGGCCCGAACCCACGCTGCCGAAACCGACCGCACGGGTGCGCAGGAGGCGCCCGCGCGGGAGTGTCAACGGCCAGGTCGTCCGGTGGAGGGGGCAGCGCCCGCTGGTCGCCGCCACCGATGCCAGCTGGAAGCGGCACAGCACCGGCTACGGCTATCTCACCACCGACGGCCGGTGGGGGCTGCGCGGCTGGAACAGCGGGCGTACGGACCCGAGCGGCCCCTCGAAGGTGCTCATCAACGAACTGCGTGCGGTGGACCTGCTCGTCGCGACGATCGAGGATCCCCGCACCGAGCTCACCTTGCTGGTCGACAACACCTCGGCGCTCGCGTTCCTGCGCCGGTGGCAGCGCGGCGTGGTCACCGCCATGCCCGAGGGGTACGACCTGCGGCCCCGTACCACCGGCGCCGAACCGACGCTGGTGCACCTGGCGGAACGGGTGGCGAGGATGCCGGGGCTCCGGCTGGAGCACGTCCGGAGCCACTCCGGCCATCTGCTCAACGAGGCGGCCGACTCGCTCGCCTCGCTCGGGCGGCGCCACGCGGCGCAGAAGCTCGACGTCCGTGCCCGTGCACAGGGCCTGGTGGAGTCCTTCCTGCTCGCCTGGCACCAGTAGCGACCCGGGTTCTCCGTTATCGCCGCCCCGGCGGGTCGTGCACTCTGGAGCGGAGGGTTACCGGCCGCTCAACGGGAAGAGAAGGGGTTCGAGCGCCGTGGGCCGGGCGTTCCGGGAGCACGGCACGCCCCGGCGGGCCGGCGCGACGGAGACGACCGGCACGTATGACCGGCACGACAAGACATGACGACACGACCGACACGAGGAAGACGGCGACAGAGGATGCGACGGCAGAGTGTTCGGGTGACGGTGACCGTGGCGATGACCATGGGGGTCCTGACGGCCGGTTGTTCCTCCGGGATCGGGGGCAAGAACGGCAGGCCGGCGGAGCTGGTGATCACTCCCGCGACGGGGACCCAGCAGGTCAGCCCGGACGCCGGGGTGTCCGTCAAGGCCGCCCATGGAAAGCTCACCCGGGTGGTCGTGGCCGGCCCCGGGGGCAGCACCGCCGAGGGGCGGCTGGCGGCCGACCACGGCTCGTGGCGCACCAGGTGGACGCTGCGCCCGGCGAGCACCTACACCGTCACCGCGCAGGCGACCGGTGACGACGGCAAGCAGGTCACCGGCAAGGCGACCTTCACCACCCTTAAGCCGCAGCACACGCTGGACAGCGGGATGTCGCCGCTGTCGGGCGAGACCGTCGGAGTGGGCATGCCCGTGCAGCTGCTGCTGTCGCGGGCCGTGAGCACCCGCCAGGGCAAGGCCGCGGTCGAACGCTCCCTCGAGGTACGGATGTCCCAGCCCGTCGAGGGCTCCTGGAGCTGGGTCGGCGACGAGGAGCTCCAGTACCGTCCGCGCGACTACTGGCCGACCGGCGAGAAGGTCAAGGTCGTCGCGCACCTGGCCGGAGTGAAGGCCGGTGACGGGCTGTGGGGCGGCAAGGACCGCACCCTCGACTTCACCGTCGGTCCCCGGCACATCACCAAGGTCGACGCCCGGACGCACGAGGCCACGGTGACCAACGGCGGGAAGGTCGTCCGGACCATCCCGGTCAGCCTGGGCAGGCCCGGTGACGACAGCTACTCGGGAATCATGATCGCGCAGGAGAAGGCCGCCGACATCGTCATGGACTCGGCCACCACCGGCAACCCCGGTGAATACCGCATCCCGACCAAGTGGAACGTCCGCATGACCTACAGCGGCACGTTCTTCCACGCCGCTCCCTGGTCGACCGGTGCGCAGGGCAACTCCAACGTCAGCCACGGCTGCGTCAACGCCAGCCCGGAGGACGCGCACTGGTTCTTCACCTTCACCCAGCGCGGCGACATCATCGAGGTCAGCGGGACCTCCCGGAAGCTGCGCTTCGGCAACGGCCCCACCCCCTGGGCGAAGTCCTGGGAGGACTGGAAGGCGGGAAGCGCGCTGGGCCCGGCCGCCGTCGCCACCGCCCAGCCCGCGCCCAGCGCCTCCCCCTCGGGCTGAGCCCCGGGGAGCCGAGGGAGGAGGTCAGCGCCGGTCGATGTCGGCGTACTCGCGCTCGGTGGGGCCGATGTAGACCTGGCGCGGCCTGCCGATCTTGGTCGCCGGGTCGGCCATCATCTCGCGCCACTGGGCGATCCAGCCCGGGAGCCGGCCGATCGCGAAGAGCACGGTGAAGGCGTTGGTGGGGAACCCCAGCGCCTTGTAGATGACGCCGGTGTAGAAGTCGACGTTCGGGTAGAGCTTGCGCTCGACGAAGTACTCGTCGGCGAGGGCGACCTCCTCCAGCCGCATGGCGATGTCGAGCAGCGGGTCGGACTTGCCCATCAGCTCCAGCACCCGCCCGGTCGCCTTCTTGACCACCGCGGCACGCGGGTCGTAGCTGCGGTAGACGCGGTGCCCGAAGCCCATCAGCTTGAGACCGGGCTCCTTCGCCTTGACCCTGGCCACGAACGCGTCCACGTCCCCGCCGTCCGCCATGATCCCCTCCAGCATCTCCAGCACGGCCTGGTTGGCGCCGCCGTGCAGCGGGCCGAACAGCGCGTTGACCCCGGCGGAGACGGAGGAGAACAGGTTGGCCTGGCTGGAGCCGACCAGGCGCACCGTCGAGGTCGAGCAGTTCTGCTCGTGGTCGGCGTGCAGGATGAACAGCATGTCCAGGACCCGGGCGATCTCCGGGTTCACCTCGTACGGCTGGGTCGGCAGGCCGAAGGTCATGCGCAGGAAGTTCTCGACGTAGCCGAGGGAGTTGTCGGGGTACAGCAGCGGCTGCCCGATGGAGGTCTTGTAGGCGTACGCCGCGATGGTCGGCAGCTTGGCGATGAGCCGGATGCTGGAGATCTCGACCTGCTCACGGTCGAACGGATCGAGGCTGTCCTGGTAGAAGGTCGACAGGGCGCTCACCGCCGAGGAGAGCACCGCCATCGGGTGGGCGTCGCGGGGGAACCCGGAGAAGAACGCCTTGAAGTCCTCGTGCAGCAGGGTGTGCCTGCCGATCAGCTCGAGGAACCTCTCGAGCTCGGCGGAGGTCGGCAGCTCGCCGTGGATCAGCAGGTAGGCGACCTCGATGAAGGAGGAGCGTTCCGCGAGCACGTCGATCGGGTAGCCGCGGTAGCGCAGGATGCCCGCGTCGCCGTCGATGTAGGTGATCGCGGAGGTGCAGGAGGCGGTGTTGACGAAGCCGGGGTCGAGGGTGACGTACCCGGTCTCCTTGAGCAGGCTGGCGACGCCGAGACCGGCGGGCCCCTCGGTCGCCTGCCTCACTTCGAGGGGCATCCGTCCGCCCGCGTGGTTCAGCTCGATGTCGGACATGCGTCTGCTCCGCTCCGTCAGTGTTCCCGGCCGGCCGGCAGTGGCGCCCGGGCCTGTCACCAGTCTGCCGAAGATCCTCTGTCCAGTCATCCCGGGTCGGCGGGGCGGGACCCCGGCAGGTCAGCGGTCCGGGACGGACGCTCCGGACACCCGGCTGACGAAGGCGACCAGCTCCTCGGGGCTGAGCCCGACGAGCTCGGCGCGGTGCACGGCCATGAGGAGCAGATGGGCGACCAGGTCCCCGCCCCGCTCGGGCGAGCCGTACCACTCCCAGAGCTTCTCGAAGCCCAGGTCGTTGAGCTCGGTGCCGAGCCCGTACCGGTCGCGGACCTCGGCGACGACGCTCGCGATGGCCTCCAGCCGGGTGGCCCCGCGGCGCAGGCAGTACAGCCCGGCGTGGTAGCGGGAGTCGTACCAGCGGCAGCCCGCGGGCGGGTCGTCGAGGATCCGCTGGTACTCCTCCGGTGGCCGCTCGTCGCCGTAGGAGTTGAACAGCAGCAGGAACCCGAAGACCTGTTCGCCGTCGGCGTCCACCAGCCGGAGTTCGAGGTCCTCGCGTTGCTCGTGACCGCGCAGGCCGAGCCGCCCCCCGAGCATCTCGCGGAGCCGGTGGTCGGCGACGCGCGGGTCGTCGACCCGTACCTCGCCGACGTCGGGCAGAGTGGCCACCCACGCGTCGCCGGCCTCGGTGATCGTGGCCGTGTACGGCTGCTCGCTCATGCCGCTTCCTCGGAAGATGTGACGGTCCGGACTCGCTCCATCATGGACCGTCACCGGCCGTGCGCGGTGGTGACATGGCCGCGCCGGTCGGCAACGGTCAGGTACGGGCTCGCGCCGCGTCGCGCTCGTCGGCCAGCCGGCGGGTCTCCGGGGAGACGGGCGCGGCGAGGATCGCGGTGACGACGTCGACCAGGTAGCTGGTGAACAGGCGGTCGTCGGTGTGCGGCCCGGACCGGGCCCTCCTGGCCAGCTCGATCGCCGCGTACAGGATCGCGGTGAAGCGGCGGTGCAGGCGGGCGGCGTCGGCTTCGAGCAGCGGCTCGACCAGGGCGCGCCAGCGGCAGATGCCGTCGGCGGGGTCCTCCAGCTGGCCGGGCGGGATCATCGGGTCGGGCCGGTTGAGCAGCCCGGCCCAGATCTGCAGGAACTCCGGGCCGCCCTCGGGGTCGCTCAGCTTGGCGGCGAGCGGCCGGACCAGCGCGCCGGCCAGCAGCCGGACGTCCGGCTCGCCCTGCGCCTCGTACTGGTCGAGCAGGGCGTGCCGGCGGGCGTCCACCTCCGGCAGGTGCCTGGCCAGGATCGCGGCGATCACCCCGGCGCGGTCCTTGAAGTGGTACTGGACCGCGATGGCGTTGCGGGCGCCGGCGGCCTGGTTGATCTCCCGCAGGCTGACGGCGTCGATCCCGCGCTCGGCGAACAGCCGCTCCGCCGCCCTGAGCAGCCGGCTCCTGGTGTCAGGGAGGGGACGCGGTGCTCCGGGCGGTGCCTCCGGCCGCGGGTCAGGCAAAGGACTCGTTTCCCACCTGGTGTTCGAGGAGCTCGGCGTAGCGTTCGCGGGCCGCGGCCCTGCGGGTGGGCAGGTGCCCGGACGGCCACAGTCCCTCGACCGGTTCGTACCCCTTGAGCAGCTGCCTGGCCACCGTGACCTTGTGCACCTCGGTGGGACCGTCGGCGATGGCCAGTGACTGCGCCCCGACCATCATGGCCGAGAACAGCATCTCGTTGGAGATGCCGAGGGCGCCGTGCAGGTGCATGGCCCGCTGGACGACGTCGTGGAAGACCTTGGGCATCGCGGCCTTGACCGCGGCGATGTCCTTGCGGACCTTGCGGTAGTCCTGGTGCTTGTCGATCAGCCAGGCCGTGCGCAGCACCAGCAGCCGGAACTGCTCCATCTCGATCCAGCTGTCGGCGATCTTCTCCTGGGTCATCTGGAGGGTGGCCAGCGGCCCCTTGCGGGTCTGGCGGGACACCGCGCGCTCGCACATCATGTCGAAGGCCTTGCGCACCTGGGCGATCGTGCGCATGGCGTGGTGGATGCGGCCGCCGCCGAGCCGGGTCTGCGCGATGACGAAGGCCCCGCCCTCGTCGCCGAGGAGATGGTCGGCCGGCACCCGTACGCCCTCGTACCGCACGTAGCCGTGCGAGCCCTCGCGTTCACCGCCGACGCCGACGTTGCGCACGATGCTCAGCCCGGGAGTGCCCGCGGGCACGATGAACATCGACATGCCCTTGTAGGCGCTGATCTCGGGGTCGGTGACCGCCATGACGATGATGAAGGCGGCGTGCCTGGCGTTGGAGGAGAACCACTTCTCCCCGTCGATGACCCATTCGTCGCCGTCCCGTACCGCCCGGGTGGTGAACAGCGTGGGGTCGGCTCCGCCGTGCGGCTCGGTCATGGAGTAGCAGGAGGAGATCTCACCGTCCAGCAGCGGCCGCAGGTAGCGCTCCTTCTGCGACGGGGTGCCGAAGTGCGCGATGATCTCGGCGTTGCCCGAGTCGGGCGCCTGGCAGCCGAAGACCGAGGGCGCCCACCGCGACCGGCCGAGGATCTCGTTGAGCAGGGCCAGCTTGACCTGCCCGAAGCCCTTGCCGCCGAGCTCGGGGCCGAGGTGGCACGCCCACAGCCCCTGGTCCTTCACCTGCTTCTGCAGCGGCCGCACGATCGCCATGGTGCGCGGGTCGCTCTTGTCGTACGGGTCGCGCAGGACCAGGTCCAGCGGTTCGACCTCCTCGCGGAGGAACTCGTCCGCCCAGTCGAGCAGCCGCTGGTATTCGGAGTCGGTTTCGAAGTCCCATGCCATGGCGTGCTCCTCTTCCCGGGGGGTGTCACCTCCGATGATGCGCTCGCCCCTAGATCTAATGCAACTGCATCATTGTTAGGATTCCGAGCCGACAACGTGATCCGGAGCTGGGAGTCAGAACACCGTGCAACCCGAGCAGATCGACCCCGCCCTCGTCGACTTCTCGGTGCTCGGCCGGTGGATGGACGGCGAGGGACTGCCCGGCGGCCCGTTCGAGGAGGTCGAGGAGCTCGGCGGCGGCACCCAGAACGTGCTGATCCGGTTCCGCCGGGGCGGCGCCGAGTACGTGCTGCGCCGCGGGCCCCGGCATCTGCGCGCCAAGAGCAACGACGTACTCCGCAGGGAGGCCCGGGTGCTGGCGGCGCTGAACGGCACCGGGGTGCCCGCGCCGAGACTGCTCGCGGCGTGCCCGGACGAGCAGATCATGGGCGGCGCGGTCTTCTATCTGATGAGCCGGGCCGACGGCTTCAACGCGACGGTGACGCTCCCGGAGCCGCACGCGTCCGACCCGGCCCTGCGGCACCGGATGGGCCTGGAGGCGGCCACGGCGCTCGCCACGCTCGGCGCCGTGGACCATGTCGCCGTGGGGCTGGCGGACTTCGGCCGGCCGGAGGGCTTCCTCGACCGCCAGGTCGGGCGGTGGATGTCGGAGCTGGAGTCCTACGGCGCGCTGGCGGGCTACCCCGGACCCGAGATCCCGCAGCTGGACCGGGTCGCCGGCTGGCTGTCGGGCAACCTCCCGGCGTCCTGGCGCCCGGGCATCATGCACGGCGACTACCACCTGGCCAATCTGATGTTCGCGTTCGACGGGCCCCAGGTCACCGCGATCGTCGACTGGGAGATGTGCACGATCGGCGATCCGCTGGTCGACCTCGGCTGGCTGCTGGCCACCTGGCCGGACCGCGACGACGAGAGCGCGGGCATCGCCGGCCCGCTGGGGCTGGCGGGCGGGCTCCCCTCCGCCGCCGAGATCGTCGCCGCCTACGGAGAGCACTCCGACCGCGACCTGTCGGCCATCGACTGGTACGCGGTGCTGGCCTGCTTCAAGCTCGGCATCGTCCTGGAGGGCACTCACGCCCGCGCGTTCGCCGGCAAGGCCGCCAAGGAGACCGGCGACCTGCTGCACGCCATCACCCTCGGGCTCTTCCGCCGGGCCGAGGGCTTCATGGCCGGCTGACCGGTCCCAGTCAGGGCCCGGCCATCCGGTACCGGAGCGTGGCCCAGATGACCTTGCCCGCGCCGGCCGGCCGGCATCCCCAGTCGTCGGCGTAGGCCTGCACCAGGAACAGCCCCCGGCCGCTCTCCGCCAGGAGCCGCCCGTTCTCGAGCACCGGGAGCTCCGGGGAGTCGTCGCCGACCTCCACGGTGAGCTCGGCGTCCCGGAAATAGAGCAGGAGGGTGACGGCCCCGGCGTACCGGATGCTGTTGGTCAGCAGCTCGCTCACGATCAGCGTGGCATCGTGCCTCAGCTCGGCCAGCCCCCACAGCTCCAGGGCCGCCTTCGTCAGTGCCCGCCCGGCGGGCACCGCCACCTCGGTGGGCCGGAACGCCATCGCGTAGTACGGGGGTTCGCCGTCCAGGTCAGGGTCCGTCGCTGTGACGCCGCTCATCGTCTCCGCCCCGCTCAGAGCTATGACGTCGCCGGGCCGCCGGTTCCGCCGTGGCCTGCTCCGGACTGGGTCCCGCCGCCGGCTCGGAGGGGGCGCGGCTGTGTTCGTTCCATCGAATGCTCTCCCGTGATCGCATAGCGAAGAAATCACCAGGACGTACGCAGCCGTGCCGGGGTCCGGTTCACCGCCCTCGCCGGGGAACCGGAGACGGCGGGGCGTTCCGGAAGTGCCCGGAAGTGTTCCGTATTCGTAAGGCACCGGCGGGCCGCTTCGTGCGACGCTGATCCCGATGCGGCCCGCCGGTGCCCCGGCCGCCTCGCGGACCGGACGGTGGTGCGACATGACCCTGCCCGAGCACGAGCAGGCCCTGGCGGGCTCCGGGCCACGGCGGATCGAGCTGGTGCTGCTCGGAGCCGGGGCCGGTCTGGTGAGCGGCCTGTTCGTCGGGGCGCTGATGGCCTCCCAGACCATGTTCGCCGGCCAGGCCCTGGGCGTGCTCCCGGGCTGGGCGGTGTTCACCCTGTACGCGATCCCGACCGGGGCCCTGCTGTCGCTGGTCGTGGGCCACCGGCCGCACGGGGTCGCGGTGGCCGCCTCCGGCGGGCTGCTGCTGGGGCTGCTCGGCTGGCTGGTGTGGTACCTCACCGTGGATCCGCTGCTGCGCGGCGACCTGCCCACCTGGTCGGCCGGGGCGGCCGGCCGGACCTACCGGGAGCTGGTCGGCGACCTGCTGCACGGCACCCTGGCCGGGGTGCTCTACCAGGCGCTCGTCACGCTGCGCTCCCGGGGCCGCCGCTCCGCCCCCGCCCCGGCGCCCGTCCCGCCGCCGCACGTGGTCATCGTCGGCGGCGGGTTCGGCGGGGTCAGCGCCGCCCAGCGGTTCGAGCGGCTGGCGCTGCGCGGCCACCGGGTCGACGTGACGCTGGTCAGCGACTCCAACTTCCTGCTGTTCACGCCGATGCTCGCCGAGGTGGCCTCCGGCGCGCTCGAGGCCCAGCACATCAGCGCGCCCGTCCGGGCGGCCGCGGCCCACACGCGGTTCCGGCGCGGGGTGGTGGAGGAGATCGACACCGAGCGCCGGATCGTCCGCGTCGACACCGGCGCGGCGGCGCCCGAGACGATGCCCTACGACCATCTCGTGCTGGCGGTGGGGGCGGTCCCGCACTTCCTGGACCTGCCCGGGGTCGCCGAGCACTCCTTCACCCTCAAGAGCCTCGCCGACGCCACCGGGCTGCGCGACCACGTGCTGGCGCTGCTGGAGCGGGCCGACCTGGAGCCGGACGCCGGCGAGCGGGCGCGGCAGCTGACCTTCGTCGTGGCGGGCGGCGGCTTCGCCGGCACCGAGGCGGTCGCGGAGCTGTTCGACCTGGTGCACGGGGTGCTGCACTACTACCCCGGCATCCACCCGGACGAGCCGCGCTTCGTGCTGATCCACTCCCGCCCGGCGATCCTCCCCGAGCTGCCGGACGAGCTGGGCGGCTACGCGCTGGCCAAGCTGCGGGCCCGCGGCATCGAGTTCCGCCTCGGGGTGCGGGCCGCGGAGGCCACCGCGCAGGACGTACGGCTCAGCGACGGCGAGCGGATCGCGACCCGCACCTTCGTCTGGACGGCGGGCAACCGGCCCAGCCCGCTGCTGGCCTCGTTGCCGGGCGAGCGGGGCCGGGGCGGATCGGTGGTGGTCGACGCGGCCTTCCGGGCGGTGGGGATCGACCGGGTCTGGGCCATCGGCGACTGCGCCCAGATCCCCGATCTCGACTCCGACGGCGCGCCCTTCCCGCCCACCGCGCAGCACGCCCTGCGCGAGGGCAGGACGGCCGCCGACAACGTCGCCGCCGTGCTGCGCGGGCGCAAGCCGAAGGCGTTCCGGTTCCGTACGATCGGGATCTTCGTCGCGCTCGGCCACCGGACCGCCGCCGGGGAGATCCGGGGCCGGTGCTTCTCCGGCCTGGCCGCGTGGCTGATGTGGCGCGGCATCTACCTGGCCAAGCTCCCCGGCATGGAGAAGAAGGTCCGGGTGCTCTTCGACTGGACCCTCGATCTGGCGTTCCCGCGCGACATCGTGGTCACCGCGCCGCCGCCGGCCGCTCCCCGCGTGCCGGACCCCCGCCCGGGCGAGGGCGGCCCCGCCGCCACGGGCTCCCCGGGCCTGCTCGGGAAGGGCTCGGCCTCATGACGACGTACCGGCAGGGCGCGGTGTCGGGGGCGCTGGCCGGGGTGGCCGGCGGCCTGGTCTTCGGCGCGGCCATGAGCTCGCTCGGCACGCTGCCGACGGTGGCCTCCATCGTCCGGGCGGACTCCCCGTACCTCGGTTTCGTGGTGCACATGGCGATCGCGGCCCTCATCGGCGCCGGGTTCGGCCTGCTGGTGGCGCACCAGCGGGCGCAGACCAGCGAGCTGCTGTTCTGGGGGCTCGTGTACGGCGCGTTCTGGTGGTTCCTCGGACCGCAGACCCTGCTGCCGCTGCTCCTTGGGCGGCCGGTGGCGTGGGATCTGACCGGCGCGCAGGCGCTGCTGCCCAGCCTCATCGGGCATCTGTTCTACGGCGCCACCACCGCCCTGGTGTTCGTGGCGCTGCGCCGCGACCGGAGCACCCGGGCGCACTTCCACCCGTGGACGCTCCTGCGCGGCCTGCTCGCCGGGGCCGTCGCCGCGGGCGGGCTGCTGCTGCTGTTCGCCGCTGGCGCCGGGCCGGACGGCCGCCGCCCGCCGGACGCGCCCGCCCCGGACCTCGGCGGGTCGCTGACCTGGATGCCGGTCATCGCCCTGGTCATGGGGCTCGGCTACCCGCTGCTGTTCACCGGCCGGGCCGAGGGCACCGGCCCGGCGCTCGTGCGCGGCACGGCGTACGGGTTCCTGTGGTGGATCGTGGCCGGTCTCACCGCGCCGCCGCTGCTGGAGGACGCCACGCTCGACTGGTCGCACCGGGCCGCGCAGACCGCGGTCGCCCTGCTGCCCGGCTACGTCCTGCTCGGGGCCGGCGTCGGCGTGGTGTTCACCTGGCTGGGGGCGCTGGCCCGCGGGCTGTTCGTGGACGACGTCCGGCAGCTGCGCGAGGAGGGGGCCGGTGCCCGCGGGCTCCGGGCCACCGCCTTCGGGGCGGTGGCGGGCCTGGTCGGCGGGCTGGTCTTCGGAGCGGTGTGGGGCGCGGTCGACCGGCTGTCGGCCGTGGCGGGGCTCGTCGGCGCCCGGGGCACCACGACCGGCCTCGTCGTGCACCTGGTGATCGCAGTGATCATCGGCGTCTGCTACGCGCTGCTGTTCCGGCGGCGCAGCTTCGACCTCGCCTCCGGCCTGGGCTGGGGGGTGGCCTACGGGTTCTTCTGGTGGGTGTTCGGGGTGCTGACCCTGCTGCCCGTGCTGCTCGGCGACGTGACGTGGTGGACCGCCCCGGCGATGGCGCGCGCCTTCCCGTCCCTGGTCGGGCATCTCGCCTACGGGGCGGCGCTGGGGACGGTCTTCCACCGGCTGGAGATCCGCGAGAACCCGTGGTGGATCACGCGCGGCCAGGCCGAGGCGGAGCGGGTCGCCGCCCGCCGGGAGCAGACCCTGGGTTCGGCCCCGGCGCTGTGGATGCTCACGGTCCTGATCGCGCTGACCATTCCGCTGGTCGTCGGCGGCTGACCGCGCCCCCTCGCCGGCCGGGCGGCGTTCACAGCGAACTCGCAGCTTCGCCCCATGCTCCGTACAGGACGGTGGTTTCGGATGGTGCCCCGTTCCGGCAACCGATTCCATGGAGTGTCACCGTGCGACCGAGGCCCCGCGCCACCGCGAAGATCCACCTGATCGGCGCGGCCGCCGCCCTGCTGCTGGCGGCCGGCTGCGGAGGGAGCCCGGCCACCGCCAAGCAGGCCGCGACGCCGGGCGCCACTCCCGGTCCGCGGTCGGCCTTCACCGACTGCCTCCGCAAGAACGGGGTCACGCTGCCGAGCGGGAGGCCCTCCGGACGGCCCTCCGAGCGGCCTTCCGGACGGCCTTCCGGCGGCGCCGGGGGCTTTCAGCGGTCGATGTCGCCCGAGCAGCAGAAGGCCTTCGAGGCGTGCCGCTCGCTCATGCCCGGCGGCGGGGCGTTCGGGCGGGACTCCTCGGCGATGCGGGCCTTCCAGGCCTGCCTGGGCGACCACGGGGTGAAACTCCCCGCGGGCCGCGGCCAGGGCCCCGCCGGCACTCCGGCCCCGGGCGCCACTCCGGCGCCCGGCGGCGGACCGGGCCGTGGCCTGCGGGGGCTGAAGACCTCCGACCCGAAGGTGGCCGCGGCGCTGAAGATCTGCCGCCCGCTGCTGCCCACCGGCGCCCCCGCCCCGGCACCGTCCTGACCTGCGAATCCGGGCCCCTGAGCCCGGACCCCGGGACCGCCCGGCGCCGGCCGGTCACCGCTTCGGCAGCCAGCTCACATGGCCGGTGAGGAGCACGGATCCGACGAAGGCGACGATGTCGATGAGGGCGTGCGCCACCACGAGCGGCATCACCCGGCCCCACCGCCGGTAGAGCAGGCAGAACACCACGCCCATGACCACGTTGCCGGCGAACCCGCCGAGCCCCTGGTAGAGGTGGTAGCTGCCGCGCAGCAGGGAACTGGCCGCGATGGTACGGCCGGTGCTCCAGCCCAGCTCGGTCAGCCGGTGCACCAGGTAGCCGAGCACGATCGTCTCTTCCACCACCGAGTTCTGGATCGCCGAGGCCACCAGCACCGGGATCCGCCACCACACGTCCGACAGGGTGGAGGGCACCACGGTGAGGTTGAACCCGGCCGCCCTGGCCGCGAGGTACAGGCACAGCCCCGAGCCGCCGATCACCGCGGCGACGACCGCGCCCCGGCCGAGGTCGCGGGTCTTCTGGTCCGGCGAGAAGCCGAGGGTGCCGCGCAGCGACTCCCCGCCGCGGGCGAGCAGGTGGGCGACCAGGGCCACCGGCACCAGCGCGGTCGCGATCGAGAACAGCTGCCAGGCCAGCCCCAGCCAGGGCCTGCCGGGGGCGTAGTCGGTGACCAGCGGGGCCGTCTGCTCGGCCAGCGGCCGGGACCGGGTCACCGAGCCGATGAAGGAGATCAGCGCCGAGACGCCGGAGGCCCCCAGCGACAGGGCGAGCACGAGGACGACCTCACGGCCGAGCACCCGCCGGTCCACGGGCAGCGGCTCCATCACATCCTGGGTCACACCGATGATCGTGCCACCGCGGCGGAGCGGGTGTGGCCACTTGGGGCCTGATCTCGCGGAACGGCGGCTACGGTGAACGACATACCGGTGGGACCACCGGGCACCGAGGGATGGGAGCGGCACGGGTGGAAGCAGCCGAGGGGCGGCCGGGCGACGTGAACATCCCCGGGTCGATGGCCCGGGTGCTGGCGGACGTGGCCGCCGAGCGGGCCGCCCAGGACGCGATGTGGGGGCTCCAGGAGTTCCCCGACGGGACCGGGCCCGAGCGGAGCGACGCCGCCGACCGGGCCAAGAGCGCCTGCCGGGACGCCTGGACCCGGGGCGAGCTGACCTGGCGGCACATCCTCACCGAGGAGTACCTCGAGGCGCTCGCCGAATCCGAGCCGCGGGCCCTGCGCACCGAGCTCGTCCAGACCGCCGCCGTCGCGGTCAAGTGGATCCAGTCGCTGGACCGCCGCAACGGTTACGTCCGCCACCGGCCCCGCCGGGGCGGCGGGCGTCGCGAGAAACTGGTCCGCGACCGCATACCCGATCTCATCCGCGCCGCGGGCGGCGAGCCCCGGGTGCGCACCGCGGCCGACGGCGAGTACGTCGAGCTGCTGCGCGCCAAGCTCTACGAGGAGGCGGGCGAGTACGTCGCCGGCGGGGACCCCGGGGAACTCGCCGACCTGCTCGAGGTCGTGCTGGCCCTGGCCCGTACGCACGGGGTGGACCCGGACCGGCTGGAGCGGCTGCGGGCGGGCAAGGCCGGCGAGCGGGGCGGGTTCGGCGGGCGCCAGGTGCTCGGCCTCCCCGGCGACCCGCACGCCGAGACGCCCGAGCTCGTCCGGCACAGCGTGCGGGCCCTGCTGCTCGACGGCGACGACCTCCTCCTCTTCCGCCGGACGAGGCCGGACCGTGACCTGTACTGGACCACCCCGGGCGGCGGCGTCGAGCCCGGCGACCCCGACCCGGTGACCGCGCTGCGCAGGGAGCTCGAGGAGGAACTGGGCGCGGTCGCCGGGGAACTGCGGCAGGTGTTCACGCTCGCCGAGCAGACCCCGGTCGGCGACCACCTCCACACCTTCTACGCGGGACGGCTGGTGTCGATGGACCTGAGCCGGCGGCACGGACCCGAGCTCGACAACCCCGCGCGCGGCCGGTACGACCCCGAACGGGTCCCCTGCACCCCCGAGGCCATCGGCGCGCTGAACCTCCGCCCGCACTACCTGGCCGAGTACCTGCGCGCCCACGCCCGGGAGCTCCCCTCGCTGGCGCCCGGGACCGCGGAGGGGGCCGGCCGGTGCAGGTGATCGAGATCAAGAACGCCGAGCTGATGTCGGCCCTGCAGGAGCGGCTGGCCGAGCTCGGCATCGCCTTCGGCGCCATCGTCTCCCTGATCGGCGCCGTCGACTCGTTCACGCTCTCCACCATGCCCAAGCGGGACGCCACCCTCAATGTCGTCCACGAGCACCGTCAGCCCGCCGAGATGAGCGGCTCGGGAGAGGTCGTGAACGGCCTGCCGCACATCCACGCGACCATGGCGATCGAGGGCGGGAAGGCCATCTCCGGCCACCTGAACGCGGCCACCGTCAAGACCTGGTTCGCGCACGTCTACGTTCTGCCGATGGACCGGTAGCGGGCGCCCCTTCCAGCCCCCGGAAAGCGCCTGAAACTGGCAAATCAAGCGCTTGGTTTGCGCTGTGTTCATCGCTAGCCTGCCTGCATGGCACGCCACCGTACGGATCCAGGGGGCGGTGGCCGGGTCGCGATGACCGTGGCCGCGTCCGCGGCCGTGATCGCCCTCGCGGGCGTCGGCGGTTCCGCGCTCTTCCTGGCGCTCACCGCCGAGACCCCCTCGCCCTCCGCCCTTCCGGCCTCGGCCACCTCCACCGCCTCGCCCGCCCGGACCCTGACCGTGACGGTCACCGGCCCCGAATGCCACGTCTTCGTGAGCGTCCCCGCCGGTGAGGTGCTGCTCGACCGGACCCTCCGGCGGGGGGAGTCGGTGCGGTTCGACGACCCCCGGCTCGCCCTGGTGCTCAGCGACGGAGGGGCCGCCCAGGTGTACCTCAACGGCGTCCTCCAGGCCCCCGGCGCCGCCGGTGCCCGCCAGGAGTTCAGCGTCTCCCGCGCCGCCTCCTCCTGATCCCGTGGGGCCCCGGTCCCCGCCGGGTCAGGAGACGGGGCATTCCGAGCCGGTGCACAGCATCCGGACCAGCAGGTCGCGGAAGATGCGCTCGGCCTCGCGGGGCGTCTGGGAGAGGTAGACCTGCCCGCCGGTGGCCTTCGCGATGTCGCGCAGCGGCCCCACGTCGTTGCCGGGGCCGTAGGCGCCGATCACGATGTTGACCGGCCGCTTCGGGTCGTACTCGCGCTTGAGCGTCCGGAGCAGCCCGGAGAGCTCGAGCCCGCCGTAGGGGTCGTTGTTCACCCCGTCGGTGAACACGGTCACCACGTTGTAGACGTCCGGCCGGTAGTCCCTGGAGACCTCACGGAACGCCGCGAGGACGGTGTCGTACAGGCCCGTGTAGGTGCCCTCCTCGGGCTTGGCGCCGGTCACGGCTTCCAGCAGCAGGTCGCGCTGCCTGGTGCCGCCGACGGTGGCGCCCATCCGCCGGATGGGCGCCACGACGCGGTAGTCGCGCTTGCCCTTCAGCCGGGTGGAGAACTCCCACATGCCGATCTCCACGAAGTCGGGGGTGAGCGCGAAGCTCTGCTGGATCTGCCTGCTCAGTGCGTCGATCCGGGCCGTCTCGGTGCCGGGCACCGTCTCCCCCATCGAGGGCGACACGTCCATCACGTCGAGCAGCCGCGCCCCGAGCCGGATGCGGTTCCACATTTTGCGGATCTTGGCCGTCGTGGCGGCGTCCAGCGGGGTGAGCCGCCGGGGCGGGGCCGGATCGACTCCGGCGCCGCGGTCCAGGCCGGGGCCGGCCGTCCCGTCGGGCGCGCGGAAGCCGAGCCGGCTCAGCGCGGCCGTCGTGGCGGTGTCGCCCAGGGTGGCCCGGAACGCGGCCGCCGCCCTGGCCCGGTCCCGGTCCCGCGTCGTCACGACGTACGGGTAGTCGAGCATGATCGTGCCCTCCACGGGGTACGCCGCGACGACCGGCGAGGCCCCCTGGCCCTGGTTGTGCCCGGCCACCGACTGCTCGGTCGTGACCGCTATGACCGGTTTGCCCTTCGCGGCGTCCAGGGCGGCGTAAACCGCGGCGGTGTCCTTGACGGCCAGCTGGCGGAAGGCCAGCATCGCGGTGGCGTAGCGGAGCAGACCCGCCTGACCGGACCCCGCCAGCGGGTGCACGGCCAGCAGCGAGGCCAGACCGGCGGTGTTCGCCGCCGGCTCGGGCAGGGTGAAACGGGGGCCGCGGGCGGCCGCCGGCACCTGGACCTGGGCGGGGATCAGCGACTTCCAGCTCGCTTTCGCCCCCTGACCGGCGAGGGCGCGCGCCGCCTCGGCCGGCATCGCCCAGACGACCGGAGACGAGGCGAGCGAGGTGCCGGTCGCGGTCACGCCGGCCGTCCCCTGCGGCGTCCGCCGGGCCACCGGGATCCACAGCGAGGAGTCGGGCACCCAGACGTCGGGAGCGGCGGCGGCCGGGTCCTCCACCGTCCCGGACAGCCCGTCGGCCGCCTGGGCGGGAGCCCGCGGGTCGATCCGCACCCGTACGCAGTGCCCGCCCACCTCGGTGCCGTCGAAACGGGCGGCGGCTCCGGCCAGGGCCGGAGCGATGTCCGGCGCGGCGGCGATCGTCAGGCCCCGGCATCCGGTGGTCTTCGCCGGGCCCGAGCAGGCCACCAGCCCGGCGGCCGTGGTCACGATGATGGTTCCGATCACGAGGTGGCGCCTCATGCCCATGTTCCCTTCGCGGACCCCCAGTCAGGTGGCCGCACCCTACAGCAACCGAGCAAGCGCTTGTCTAGAATTCGCGGTCAGAGCGTCACCGGCCTTCCGGGGACCCCGGGCACCGGCCGCGCCTCGGCCCGGGCGGAGCCTCAGTCGGCGCAGACTTCGGGGGCGCAGCCCCCGGGCGCGGAGGCGTGGGCCGGCGAGGTGCGGGCCGCGGGCGGCCCACCGGCGGGCAGCGGGTCCCGGCGGGCGAACCGGCGGGCGCCGGGGCCCTCGTCGCCGAGCACGTCGCCAGGGTTGGAGAGCCGGCAGCGCTGCAGGGACAGGCAGCCGCAGCCGATGCAGTCGGTGAGGTCGTCGCGCAGCCGCTGCAGCTGGATGATGCGCTCGTCCAGCTCGGTGCGCCACCCCGCGGACAGCCGGGCCCAGTCGGCCCGGGTGGGGGTGCGGCCCTCGGGCAGCCGGGAGAGCGCCTCCCCGATGTCGCCGAGCGGGATGCCCACGCGCTGGGAGAGCCGGATGAACGCCACCCGGCGCAGGGCGTCACGGTGGTAGCGGCGCTGGTTGCCCGCCGTGCGGCGGCTGGTGATGAGCCCCTTGGACTCGTAGAAGTGCAGGGCCGACACGGCGACGCCGCTCCGCTCGGCGAGCTGGCCGACGGTGAGCTCCTGCTGTCCCTGGGAAAGGCTCGGCACTGGTCCTCCGCGGTTGACCTCAAGGGTGCTTCAGGTTCAACACTAGACGCATGACGTTCACCGACGCGGAACTCGAATATCTGTCCACCCAGCGGCTGGGCCGGCTGGCGACCGCCGCGCCCGACGGCACCCTGCAGAACAACCCGGTCTCGTTCCGGTACAACCCCGAGACCGCGACCATCGACATCGGCGGCCACGACATGGGCGCCAGCCGCAAGTTCCGCAACGTGCTGGCCGGCGGCGAGGTCGCCTTCGTCGTCGACGACATCGCCTCCCTCCGGCCGTGGAAGGTCCGGGGCGTGGAGATCCGCGGTCACGCCGAGGCCCTGGCGGACCAGACCCCGCCGGGGCCGGGGTTCAGCGGCGAGCTCATCCGCGTGCATCCGCGCCGGATCATCTCCTGGGGCCTGGACCCCGCGCTCCAGGGGATGCAGGCGCGGACCGTCGAGCCCGCACGCTGACCAGGGCTCCGTTCACCTGATCCTCGTCCGGCGGACGGCCGCCCTTCACGGCGCCCCGGGGTACGCCGCCGAGCCGGATGGGTATTTCTCCTTCGGCAGGGAAAACCACTCTTCGCCCGGGGCCGACATGGGGATCGGGGCGGTGGTGCCTCCGCCCGCCCGGTTGGGAGCCCGCGCATGGACCAGCTCGCCCGTCGCGCCGCCGAAGAGACCCGTGCCTGGCCACGGAGCTTCCGGGACCGGCTCACCGCCCCGCTGGGCGGCTGGCGGGACTTCCTCGGCATGGTCGTCCAGGGCGAGGCCCGCCCCTCCCGCCAGGCGCTCGCCCGGGCGGCCGACGTGCCGGTCCGGCCATCCGGGCTTCCCGCGGTCACCGCCGCCCAGACCGCGGTGACCTGGGTCGGGCACGCGTCGTTCGTCGTGCAGATCGGCGGGCTCGTGGTGCTGACCGACCCCGTCTGGTCCCGCCGGATCCCGGGGGTACGGCCCCGGCTGACCCCGCCCGGGGTCGCCTGGCGGGACCTCCCCCGCGTGGACGCCGTCGTGATCAGTCACAACCATTACGACCACCTGGACGGGCCGACCCTCAGGCGGCTGCCCCGGGACACCCCGGTGTTCGTGCCCGCCGGGCTGGGCCGCTGGTTCCGGCGGCGCGGCTTCAGCCGGGTCCGCGAGCTGGACTGGTGGGAGTCCGCACGGCTGGGCGAGGTCGACTTCGGGTTCGTGCCCGCCCATCACTGGAGCCGGCGGACGCTCACCGACACGTGCCGGTCCCTGTGGGGCGGCTGGGTGCTGACCGCCGCCGGCCGGCGGATCTACTTCGCCGGGGACACCGGTTACGGGCACTTCTTCGGCGACATCGGCAGACGCTACACCGGCATCGACCTCGCGCTGCTGCCGATCGGGGCGTTCGAGCCCCGCCGGATGATGCGGGACTGGCACACCGACCCGTGGGAGGCCGTCCAGGCCTGCCTCGATCTCGGCGCCCCGCGGATGGCCACGATGCACTGGGGCACCTTCGTGCTGAGCGCCGAGCCGGTGCTGTCACCCGTCGAGCAGGCCCGGCGGGCGTGGGCCGGGACGGGCCGCCCCCGCGCCGACCTGTGGGATCTGGCCGTCGGCGAGTCCCGGCTGCTGGAGCCGGCGGACGCGCTGCGGGGTGATGCCCTGACCCGGGGCTCGGTCAGCGGCGGTCCGGCCGGCGCAGCAGGGGCGAGTCCAGGACCTCCGGGTTGACCAGCGTGGCGGGCGTCTCGCCGCGCAGCACCTGGGCGACGTTGCGGGCCGCCTTCCCGGCGAGCTCGGCGACCGCGCCGTCGGAGTAGAAGGCCGCGTGCGGCGTCACGATCGCCGCGGGGTGGGTGCGCAGGGGGTGGTCCGCGGGCAGCGGCTCGGGGTCGGTGACGTCCATGCCCGCTCCGGCGATGCGGCCGGCGTCCAGCGCCCGCACCAGTGCGGCGGTGTCGACCAGGGCGCCGCGCGAGGTGTTGATCAGGAAGGCGGTGTCCTTCATCCCCGCCAGCTCGGTCTCCCCGATGATCCCCCGGGTGCCGGAGTCGAGCGGCACGTGCAGCGAGACGACGTCGGCTTCGGCGAGCAGCCCGGGCAGGGACGTGGTGACCCGGACGCCGTCCGGGCCGCCCTCGGACCTGCGGTAGGCGATCACCTCCATGCCCAGGGCACGGGCGCGTACCGCGACGGCCCGGGCGATGGCGCCCAGCCCGACGAGCCCGAGGGTCTTGCCGCGCAGCCGTACCGGCATGCCTCCCGCCTGGTTGTCCCAGCCGCCGCGCCGCAGGTCCTCGGTGAGCGGCACGAAGCGCCTGGCCAGGGCGAGCAGCAGCAGGAGGGTGTGGTCGGCGACCTCGTCGGTGCAGAAGTCGGGCACGTTGGTGACCGGGATGCCCAGCGCGGTGGCGTGGGCGACGTCGATGTTGTCGAGCCCCACCCCGTAGCGGGCGACCGTACGGCACCGGACCGCGGCGTCCAGCACCTTCGCGGTCACCGGCCGCCAGTTGGTGAGGATCGCGTCCGCCCGGGGCGCCAGCGCGATCAGCTCGTCCTCGTCCCCGGGGGCGGCCACCAGCAGCCGGGCCCCCTCCGCGCCGAGCACTCGCTCCTCCACGTCCAGATCAGGGAAGGCATAGTCGGTGACGAGGACGGTCAGGCTCACGGATGGTCCTTCCTAGGGAAGAATCGGCGCCGTAACCCGGCGCAGAAGAGGCGGTCAGCATGGCACAAGAGGTTCGCGGAGTCGTCGCCCCCGGCAAGGGCGAGCCCGTCCGGATCGAGACCATCATCATCCCCGATCCCGGACCGGGTGAGGCCGTGGTGAAGGTACAGGCCTGCGGGGTCTGCCACACCGATCTCCACTATCGCGAGGGCGGCATCAACGACGACTTCCCCTTCCTGCTCGGTCACGAGGCGGCCGGGGTGGTCGAGTCGGTCGGCGCCGGGGTGACCGAGGTGGCCCCCGGCGACTTCGTGATCCTCAACTGGCGTGCGGTGTGCGGCCAGTGCCGCGCATGCCGGCGCGGCCGTCCCTGGTACTGCTTCGACACCCACAACGCGACGCAGAAGATGACGCTCACCGACGGCACCGAGCTGTCGCCCGCGCTGGGGATCGGCGCGTTCGCCGACAAGACCCTGGTGGCGGCCGGGCAGTGCACCAAGGTGGACCCGGCCGCCAGTCCCGCCGCGGCCGGCCTGCTCGGCTGCGGCGTCATGGCGGGCATCGGCGCGGCGCTCAACACCGGCAACGTGGGGCGCGGCGACTCCGTGGCGGTGATCGGCTGCGGCGGCGTCGGCTCGGCCGCGGTGATGGGGGCCCGGCTGGCCGGCGCAGCGAAGATCATCGCGGTGGACCTGGACGACCGGAAACTGGAGACCGCCCGGGGCCTGGGCGCCACCCACACCCTGAACGGCCGCGACAGCGACGTCGTCACCGCGATCCGCGACCTCACCGGCGGTTTCGGCGCCGACGTGGTCATCGACGCGGTGGGCGTACCCGCCACCTACGAGCAGGCCTTCAACGCCCGCGACCTGGCGGGCACCGTCGTGCTGGTCGGGGTGCCCACGCCGGAGATGCGGCTGGAGCTTCCGCTGCTGGAGGTCTTCGGACGCGGCGGCTCGCTGAAGTCCTCGTGGTACGGCGACTGCCTGCCGTCCCGGGACTTCCCGATGCTGATCGACCTCTATCTCCAGGGACGGCTCGACCTCGACGCCTTCGTCTCCGAGACGATCACTCTGGACGACGTGGAGGACGCGTTCACGAAGATGGAGCACGGCGACGTCCTCCGCTCGGTGGTGCTGTTCTGATGAGCACCCGCATCGGCCACCTGGTCACCTCGGGCACGTTCTCGCTCGACGGCGGCACCTGGGAGGTGGACAACAACGTCTGGCTGGTCGGGGACGACCACGAGGTCGTCGTCATCGACGCCGCGCACGACGCGGACGCCATCGCCTCGGCGGTGGGCGACCGGCGGCTGCGCGCCATCGTGTCCACCCACGGTCACGACGATCACATCGATGCCGCCCCGGCGCTGGCCGAGCGGACGGGCGCGCCGATCCTGCTGCACCCGGGCGACCTGATGCTCTGGAAGAACACCCATCCCGGGCGGCAGCCCGACGGGGAAATGTCCGACGGGCAGACGATCACGATCGCCGGGGTCGCCCTGCAGATCCTGCACACCCCCGGCCACAGCCCCGGCGCCGTCTGCCTGTACGCGCCCGCGCTCGGCACGGTGTTCTCCGGCGACACCCTGTTCGCCGGCGGTCCGGGCGCCACTGGCAGGTCCTTCTCGGACTTCCCGACCATCATCACCTCGATCCGGGAACGGCTGCTGACGCTGCCGCCCGAGACGGTGGTGCGCACCGGGCACGGCGAGTCCACCACCATCGGCGCCGAGAGCCCGCACCTGGAGGAGTGGATCGCCCGCGGCCACTGAGCACCGGCTGAAGGGCCCGCCGCGGAGTACGCGCTCCGCGGCGGGCCCTTCGCCACCGGCCTGCTCCTCGGTCTGCTCTTCCACCTGCTCGCCTATCTGCTCGCCGACCTGCTCTTCGACCTGTCTTCGGCCGTTCCGGCCCAATTCGCCGGCTCTGATCGCGATCGCATCGAACCCTGCGCGGGCTTCGGTGCGTATCTGAGGACGTGGGCGTCCACGCGGCGTTGTGCCGCTGTTTCCTCCACGGTGCGGCCTCGGTGTGTCAGAGGAGGTTGATGTTGTGGACTCAGGTGCTCGTTTGCAGGAGCGGTACGTGCTGCGGCGGCACATCGGCAGTGGCCGCACGACCGAGGTGTGGCAGGCCTGGGACGAGCGGCTCTCCCGGGCCGTCGCCGTCAAGCTGGTCAGCGCCCAGCCACCGCCGGAAGCGGGCTTCAGCCACCGGTTCCAGGACGAGGCACGGGCCGCCGCGGCCGTTCTCCATCCCCATATTGTGATCATCTACGACTGTGACGAGATCGGCGGTCAGGACGGCCCCGCGGTCCCGTACATCGTGATGGAGTTCCTGGAGGGCGAGACCCTCGCGGACCGGATCCGCCGGGGCGCGCTGCCGGTCGGCGAGGCCGTGCGCGTGTGCGCCCAGATCGCCGACGCGCTGACCGCCGCCCACAGCACGGGGGTCGCGCACGGCGATCTCAAGCCGGCCAACGTCTTCCTCACCCCCGAAGGCGTGAAGGTGCTGGACTTCGGCCTCGCCCGGGCGGAGCGCGCTCCCGCCGCCGGCATGTGGTCCGGGCCGGCGGAGCCACCGCGGGGCACATCCGCCTACCTCGCGCCGGAGGAGCGGCTCGGCTCGTCTCCCACCATGGCCGCCGCCGCCGACGTGTACGCCCTCGGGGTGATGCTGACCGAGGCCCTCACGGGAAGGCGGGCTCTGGACGCCTCACTGCCCGAGGGCATCCCGGTGGAGGTGGCCGTGCTGTGCTCGCGCTGCCGGGCACGAGACCCCGCAGCGCGGCCGTCCGCCGCGGACGTCACCGAGATCCTCACCGCGTCCTCGGGGTCGCCCGCCGAGGACCCGCCCCCGTCGCCGCGTCAGGAACAGTCCTGGTTCTCGCGCCCCCGCACCGGGCGGGCACCGGAGGCCGGCCGGGCGGTGCGGGAAGGCCCGGGCCGGTCTCCCGTTCCGGCGGAGCCGCCGCCCCCGCGGGCCGGTCCACCTCCCGTACCCCCCGCTCATGCCCCGACGGGTCGCGCGCCGGCCCCGGCCGGCACCGCGTGGCCGTCCGGTCCCGGGCCGTCCCCGGCCCCTCCGGCACCACCGCCCACCGGGCCGGCACCGTCGGCCACCGGGCCGGCACCATCGCCCACCGGGCCGAGGCCGGCGGCCACCGGCTCCACGGCACCCCCGGCCGGTCCCGCACCCACGCCCACCGGCCCGCCGTCGTCTCCGGCCGATCCGACGCCCTGGGCCACCGGCGCAGCGCCGCCGCCGAGCGATCGGGCGTCGCGGCCGACGGTCGTCCCGCCTCCCCCGGCCGGTCCCCCATCGCCCCCGGCCGGCACCTCGTCTCCCCCGGCCGGCACCTCGTCTCCCCCGGCCGGCCCCCCGTCGCACCCGGCCGGCCCCCCGTCGCACCCGGCCGGCGCCGCCTCTTCCCCGGCCAGTCCCGCGTTCCGGCCCGCCGGCGTCGCGCCGCGCCCGGCCGATCCCGCGTTGCCGCCCGCCGCTCCGGCGGCACAGCCCACCGGCACACGCACCACCGAGCCGGCGGCACGGCCGACCGGCGCACCACCGCGCCCGGCCGATCCCGCGTTGCCACCGGTCGCACCGGCGTCACACCTCACCGGCACGGGGCCGCGCACCACCGAGCCGGTGGCACGGCCGACGGGCGCAGCACCACCCGCTGCCGGCCCCGCGGCGTTGCCGGCCGATCCGGGGTCGTCGCCCGGGTCCGCCTCGATGCGCGCACCGTCCCCCGGGGCGGTCTTGTCGCCCGGGTCCGTCTCGTCACCGGCGGTGACGGCGGAGCCGCCCGCCGATTCCGCCCGGCCCCGGCGCCCGGCTGATCCGGTGTGGCCGCCGGCCGACGGCAGAACCGCTCAGCGGGTCCCGACCGGCATGACCGGTGAGTTCACCATCCGGCTGGAGCGACCCGACGACCCGCCGGGCGACCCTCAGCCGCTCCGGCACCGCTGGGCACCGCGGCACTCCGGCCCCGCGCCGCAGGCCCACCGGCACCTCTCCCAGGAGCATCTGGCCCCACCGGGCACGCCCCGGCCGGAGCCGGTCGAACCCGCCGCCGAGGAGCCCGAGCTGGGCCGCCGCTCGCACCCACGGCTCCGGCGGTTCCTGTTCGACGGGACGCTCACCGTGACGGGCTGCGCGGTCACGATCCTCCTGCTGTCCGCGGTGTCCGCGCATCGGCGCAGTCCCGACCCGCCCGCCGACCCGGCGGTCTCGCGCCCCGCGGGGAGGGCCGCCGCCCCGTCCGCCTCCGCCGGCCCGCTGGCGCGCGAGATCGCGGCTCTGACCAAGATCCCGCCGATCATCCAGCGGGGCCTGGCCGCGGGCGAGATCCGCTCCGACGTGGCCCTGGACCTCACCAACGTCATCACCAACCTGCAGAACGATCTCGTCGCGGGCCAGCGCACCGACCCGCGGCAGGGGGTCACCGAACTGCAGACGAAGATCACGACCCGGCTGCGGGAGGGCGGTCTCACCCAGGGCCGTGCCGCAGAGCTGAACCTCGCGCTGTCGGCCGTCTCCCCGCGGCAGGCCGCCTTGCCGGGGGCGCCGTACCCGGATCGGAGGTGAGCCGGGATGTCCCATGAGGAACCGGCGCGGCTGCGCCTGGCGGACCGTTACCGGCTGGAGCGCCGCATCGGCTGCGGCCGGACGTCGACGGTGTGGTGGGCCTGGGACGAGCTGCTCGGGCGGCCCGTCGCGGTCAAGGTGCTGAGCGTCTCGCTGCTGCCCGACCTGGCGTTGCGCGCCCGGCTCAGGGACGAGACCCGGGCGATCGCCGAAGTGACGCATCCGGGCATTCTGGCCGTCCACGACTTCGGCGAGGCCTCGGTCCCGGGAGGCCGGAGCACGCCGTTCCTCGTGATGGAGTACCTCCACGGCGAGAGCCTGGTGTCCCGGCTCGCACGCGGCCGGCTTCCGTGGCGGGAGGCCTCCCGCATGTGCGGGCAGGTGGCCTCGGCGCTGGCCTTCGTGCACGGCCGGGGGCTCATCCACCACAACGTGACACCGGCCAACATCTTCCTGACCGCGGACGGCGCCAAGGTACTCGGCCTGGGCATGGGCAAGACGGTGCACGGGGCGGAGTTCTCCGCGCTGGCGCTGTTCGAGCCGGCCGGCCCGCGCGCCGCATCCGCGTACGCCGCTCCCGAGCAGTTCGGCGGAGGACCCGTCACTCCCGCCGCCGACGTGTACGGGCTCGGGAGGATCCTGGCGGAGTCGCTGGTGGGCCGGCTGACCCGGGAGACTCCGGTGCCGTCCGACGTCCCCGACGATCTCGCTCTGCTCTGCGTCCAGTGCCTGGCGCCCGACCCCCGCACCCGGCCGTCCGCCGCGGACGTGGCCCGGCACCTCGCCGCTCTCGTACGGCCCGTCCACGACCTGCCCGGCCTTGCAACGCCGTCCGCGCCCGTGAGGCGCTCCGGCGCCGGGAGGACCTCTGGCGCCGGGGAAGGCGCGCGGAACGCCGCGCCCGGCCGTGCGGACGCGCCGCGGCCCCGGCGGGCGGGCAGGCGGCGGCGCGCCGCCGAACAGGCGGGACGCCGGCGCCGGCGCCGGCAGTTCGTGATCGACGCGGTGGCCGCGGCGATCGTCCTGTTCTTCCTGGTGGGCGTGATGAGGGGCACCTCCGACCACTCGGGCCGGTCCCCTGCCGGGCTGACCAACCATGCCGCGGCCCCCGCCCTGCAGCCCGGGAAGCGACCGCAGCCGGCTCGGACCCCCAAGCCGGCCAGGACCAAGGCCAGGACACCGGTGATGGCCGAACCCATGAGACCGCCCGTCCAGACCGGGCCGGCCCGCGCGCTGAACCGGCTGATGCGCGCCGTCCGGACGGGGGTCGGCCTGGGTGAGATCCGGCACGGGGTCGGCATCGAGCTGGACGGCATCGTGACCGGGCTACGCGACGACGTGCTGGCCGGCCGCCGGGTAAATCTCGAGCAGCGGGTGGCCGAGTTGCGCGCCACCATCGCCCGGCGGCTCGGGGAGGGCGGCATCTCCCAGGGCCAGGCCGACCTGCTGATCGCCTTGCTGCCGTCCGTCGCGCCCTGACCCCACCGGCCCGGCGGACGTCTCCCGCCCGTACGACCGCCGTACGACCGCCGGACGACCCGCCGTACGACGCGACGGCGCCGCGCACCGGCGGCGGCTCGAGCGCGGAACGGCGGCGGCGAGGCTCCGGGCACGTGGCGCCCGCGGGTCACAGCGCCCAGGGTGCGGGGCCGGTGCAGGACGCCCAGCCGGCCAGGGCCTCGTTGTCGTAGACCCTGATGCCCATCTGCGCGGCGTAGGTCATGGCCTGCCGGGTGAAGCCCGAGGTCGTGACGACGGCCGCGATCTGCGCGCCGTGGATGCCGTAGCAGGTGCCGCCGAACTTCTGCAGGTCGGGCCCGGTGACCTTGTTGCCGGCGCGGTAGCGCTTGGCCTGGATCACCAGGCTCTGTCCCTGGGGGGTGGTCGCCACGACATCGGCGCCGAGATCGCCCGCGCCTCCGACGACCCGCACGTCGGAGCAGCCGTCCCGGGCGCAGAGGTACGCCAGGGCGTGCTCGAACTCGCGCGGGCTCATGGCGTGATAGGTGGCGATCTCGCGTGCGCGGGCCGCCTGGACCTGCTGCCGCCGGGCATCGGCCGCGGCCAGCCCGGCGCGCCGCCGCCACCACAGCGCCCCGGCGAGCACCGCCAGGGCGACGAGCAGGGCGGCCGCCGCGAGCGCGGCGCCCGGGTGCCGGGTCGCCACCGTGGTCACGGCCTGGACCAGCGCCAGGCCACCGATCACGGTCCCGATCACCATGACGAGGACCCATGACCGGGCGTCGTCGCGACGCGACCGACCCGCCACCCGCACCACCTCTCGCCACCGGCCGGGACACCGCCCGTCATCCAGAACGGTCTCATCCGGTGCCGACATAATCCACAGGTCCGCCAAGAGGCGACCCGGCGGAGGCGGCCTGCATAGGGTTGCCGTGGCCGGGAGCGGCCGGACGGACGGATCAGCGGTTAGAGGGGGACGTGTGGGGAAGGCGAACCGGGAGCGCCGCCGTGCCGCGGAGCGGGCGCGCAGGCAGTCCAGGGCGGAGCAGACCGGCTCGGGCCGGCCATCGGGCGACGGCACCCGCCCTCCCGCGGAGCAGGCCGAGCTGCTGATCTCCGAGGCGGTGCAGGCCCTGTTCGGCCGGGACGACACCCTGTTCCAGCACTGGGCGGACCAGCTGACCGTGCATCCCGCCGTCACCGGCTCGCCGAGCGCCGACCGGAGCCTGACGACGTTACTGCAGCGGGGCGTGGCCGCCGCCTGGCGCCGGGGCTGGCAGCCCGCCGACGTGATCCGGTTCGCCGGCCGCGAGCTCGGCAGACGGCACGCCCGCCTGGCCACGGACGTGATCGCGGCCGAGATGCGGGCCTACTCCGCGGCGACCGTCGACGAGCAGTGGGAGGCCCAGCTCACCGCGGCGGGTGCCCGGGTCTGGTGGGACGGCGACGACCGTCACCTCCCGCAGTGGACCGCCCGCGAGGGCATCGACCGGCACGCGATGGTGGTCTGCGCGCTGGAGCTGCTGCACCTGCTCAGCGCCCTGCCCGAGCTGGCCCCGCTCGGCCCGGCCCCGGGTGCCGCCCGCCGCCGCGCGCAGGCCGCTCCCCGGCCCGCCCGGTCCGTCGACCAGCGCATCCTGGGCCGGGTCCGGGCGCTGCTGGCCAAGGCGGAGTCGACCGAGTTCCCCGAGGAGGCCGAGGCGCTGAGCGGGCGGGCACAGCAGCTCATGGCCCGGCACAGCATCGACCACGCGCTGCTGGCGGCCGAGTCGGGCACCCCGGAGGAGCCGATCGGCCGCCGTCTGGCGATCGACAATCCGTACGAAGCGCCGAAGGCGGTGCTGCTGGACCTCGTCGCCGCCGCCAACCGGTGCCGTACGGTCTGGCATCGCGAGCTGGGCTTCTCCACCGTGCTCGGCTTCCCCTCCGATCTGGACGCCGTGGAGCTGCTGTTCACGTCACTGCTGGTGCAGGCCACCACGGCGCTGGTGCACGCCGGTTCCCGGCAGGACGCGCGGGGGCGCTCCAGCACCCGCTCCTTCCGGCACTCGTTCCTGACCGCGTACGCCCAGCGGATCGGCGAGCGGCTGGACGGGGCCACCGGCGAGGCGGTCCGGCAGGCGGCCGCCGAGCCCGCCGGCCGGGACCTGCTTCCGGTGCTCGCCGCCCGCGAGGAGTCGGTCGAGCAGGCCGTCGCGGCGCTGTTCCCGAAACTGACCCGCCACCGGGTGGGGGCCGTCCGCAACCACGAGGGCTGGCTGGCCGGGCGTGCCGCCGCCGACCTGGCCAGCCTGAACGCCCGCTCCGAGGTCACCCGGGACTGAAAGGCCCCTCCCGGCGGCCCGGCGGTTCCGGTCGCCCGCGGTGGTCCCCCGCTCTACCATCCCCCTGAGGCAGGTGAAGATCCACCCAGGGAGCGGACATCACTTCAGGAACCTGGACGCCCCGCCCCGGCCTGCGCGGCACCCCGGGCGTCATCCGGCTGTCGGCGAGCCAGCTCGACCAGGCCGGCGAGCGGTGCCGCGAGTTCGCGGCGCTCAAGGCCAGGCCGCGGCTGTGGCCGGAGCCGTCCGAGCGCCGCCGCTACGCCCCCTGGGAGTCGTTCCCCCTGGGTCTGGTCATGCGGGCGCTCGACGCCGCGGAGTTCGACGGCACCGACCTGGACGTGGCGGTCGGCGAGGCGCTCACCGAGAGCCGGTCGCCGCTGCACCCCGGCGCCGCCGGCTGGGTGCGGCACGCCTGCTCCGAGTACGTACGGGCCTGCCGCTGGCTGGAGGACGAGCTCGCCGCCGAGGGCGTCGCCCTGCGGCCGGAGAGCCGGCCGAGGGTCGTCCAGCACGGCTCGCCCGCCGAGCTGCGGATGCTGACCGCCTGGGGCCGGTGGTACGCCTCCGAGGACGGGGCGGTCCGGGAGTTCCGGCGGCTGCGCATCAGCCGTACCGGGCCGGCCGACGCTCCTTCGGCGCACGCGATCGCGTTCGTGGCGGCCACCGGGCTGCGCGCCGTGGGCGCCGTCTACCGCGACCTCCCGGTGGAGGTACGGCCCGACGACGGCGCACCGGCGCGGATCAGGGTGGTCGAGGTCGCCCTGGCCGAGGACGTGATGCCCAAGGTCCTGGTCGACGCCGCGCCCGAGGAGGTCAGGCGGGGTTATCGCGTGCACGCCCAGCCGGTCGCGGCCGATCTGGCCTTCGGCGGGGAGCGCAGGCCCGGCGCCGACTGCGCCGAGTGCAAGCTCCGGGAGAGCTGTGACGCCCTCCCCCGCACCCCCGGCCTGCTGGGCCTGGCAGACCGGGGCACGCACCGGCGGACCTGGTCGGTGACCACCGGGCGTCAGTATCAGATCTGCCCCGCCCAGGCGCACCTGCGGGAGCTGCGCATCCCCGGCGACCACGGCGAGGAGAGCCCCGCGGTACGCCGTGGCAGGGTCGTGCACGAATGGCTCGCGGCCGCCCACTCCCGTACGCCGACGCGGCCCTGCACACCGGCGGACCTGCCCGAGCCGGACGCCGTACGCCTCGGCCTGGCCGGGGAGTTCATGACGCCCGAGGAGTACCGGGAGGCCAGGCCGTTCCTGATCGGGCATCTGGAGGTCTGCCCGCTCGCGGGGAGCGGCGCGATCACCGGGATCACGGCCGAGCCGACCGTCGCCGCCTACGACCCCGCGGCCGACGTCGTGGTGATCGCCGGGCCGGACCTGCTCCGGCGGGTGGACGGCCGGCTGGTCTACCGCGAGCAGAAGACCACCACCGGCCCGGACCGCTTCACGGCGGACGGGGCGCTGGCCCAGGTCCCGCAGCTGGCCCTGGCCGTCTGCCTGATCGCCGACGGGGTCTTCGGCGGGGCCGGCGGCGGGCGATCGGGCGGGGGCGGGCCGGTGCCCGGCACCGTCGAGCTGGAGGTGATGTCGCCGCTGCGCGCCGGGGTCCTCACCTTCGACACCGCCGACCCGGCCGTCGTCGGCGCCGCCCGCCGGATCGTCACCGGCCTGGTGCGCGACTGGCACCACGACACCGCCTTCCGGGCCCGGCCGGGCCGCTGGTGCACCGCCTGCCCGGTGGCCCGGTGGTGTCCCGACCGGGCCGGCGCGGAGGGGCCCGGGGACCTGCCGATCGAGGTCGACGGCGTCCTCATCGATCCCCGCACCGGCGAGGTCCTGGAGGGCACCGGCCTGCTCAGCGGGCGCGCGGAGGCCGTGTCGGCGGCCATCGCCGATCCCGAGCCCGACGAGGAGCCCCCGTTCTGAGCGAAGCCGCGCTCAGCCGCGGACCGCGCGGATCTGGAGCCGGACGTAGTCGATGACCGGCTCGGTGAGCCGTGCGGCCACCGCCCGGACGAAGCCCGGCCGCGCGGCCGGCGGGAGCTCGCGCAGGTGCGGCCCGAGCATCACGGTGGCCAGATAGGCCTCCAGCGGGTCGCCGGGCTCCAGCCGCGCCGGATCCGGGACCAGCCGGACCTGGACGTCCCGGAAGCCGGCCGCGCGCAGCCGCTCGGTGGTCTCGTCGATCCCGGCGAAGTTCCAGTACCGGCCGTCGTCCCCGCCCTGGACCTCGGCCAGCGCCCGGCGGAACTCCACGATGTTGCCCGCGCCGCCGGCCTCCGCGACGAACCTGCCGCCGGGCCGCAGCACCGCGGCGAGGTGGCGGAACACCGCGGCGTGGTCGGGCAGCCAGTGCAGGGTCGCGACGCTCATCGCCGCGTCCACGGGTGACGGGAGGGGCAGCGGTTCCCGCACGTCGGCCTGGACGACGGTGACCCGGTCGAGACGGCCGCGCAGCCGGGTCCTGAGCTCGGCGAGCATCTGCGCCGACCCGTCCACGGCGACCACCCGGCCCGCGGGCAGCGCGTCGAGCAGCCGGCCGGCATCGCGCCCGGTCCCGCAGCCGAGGTCGAGGACCGTCTCGTCACCCGCCGGGCCGAGCCGCTCGATGACCTCGCCGCCCCAGCGCTCGTGCGGGAGCGGCAGTGCCGCGTAGCTCCGCGCGTCCCATTCCAGCAGCTCCACGGCACCGCTCCTCACCGGTCCGCGATGAACGGCACCGCGGACGCCTCGCCTGCCGTACGCACCCTACTCGCATCTCACTGGGCAAGACAGATCGTCTCACCATCCAGAACACCGGCCGGCCATCGGTCTACTACTTGCCATAGTGGAAAGTACTTGCCACACTCGAAACGAACCGACCTTCCGGAGGACCCATGAACGGGCACGACCCGGTGGACGCCGTGACCGCGCAGGGCGCGCTCGACCACGCCGCACGGCTCCGTGCCACGGTGGACCACCGTTCCCGCTGGCTGGTCCGCTACCAGACGGTGTTCGGCGCGGCGGCCTTCCTTATGGTGCTGACGCTCGGGATGCTGGACGGGCCGGCCGGGGTCATCGCCGGCACGGCCGTCTGGGTGGCCGTCATCGTGGCGCTGAGCGTCTACGCGATCCGGCAGCCGGTCGCCCACCGGGGAACGGCCGTGGCGCACGGGGCGATGCTCACCACCTGGGGGCTGCTGTACGCGACCGTACTGGCCGTGGGCACCGCGCTGTTCCCCGGCGAACCCGGCTGGTGGCTGCCCGGCGCCGTGGCGGTGTCACTGCCCGGCTTCGTGAGCGCGTACCTGACGTCCCGCCGCCTGGCCCGGCCGGAGAGGCCGCGGTGAGCCATCCACGGCACGGGCTGGACGAGGTCATCCACTCGCCGGTCAGGTTCTCCATCGTGGCGACGCTGGCGGGCGCGGAGAAGGCCGAGTTCGGGTACGTGCGCGACACCGTGGAGATCAGCGACTCGGTCCTGTCCAAGCAGGCCGCCACCCTGGAGCAGGCCGGCTACGTCAAGGTCACCAAGGGGCACGTGGGCAAGCGCCCGCGCACCTGGCTGTCCCTGACCGGCGCGGGCCGACGGGCCTTCGCCGCGCACTGCGCGGCGCTTCGGATGATCGCGGAGGACGCCGGGGGGCTTCCCGCCGCCGGGAGCCGGAGATCGCCGGGGCCACGTCCCGGGTGACGCGCGCCGCGGCCACCGACCGGCGGCGGCTCACCCGTCCGGACCAGGCCCATGGTCCGGGTCAGGCCGGGCCCCGCGAAGTAGCCGCTCAGCGGCCGCTGTGATCCGGCGTACATTGCAGGGACGGCGGCCGACCCCGGAGGGAGCGCGTACATGGCGGGCAGGGCACTGGTGCTGGGCGGCGGCGGGGTGACCGGGATCGCCTGGGAGTGGGGGATCCTGACCGGGCTGCGGGAGGCCGGGGTCGACCTGACGACGGCCGACCTGGTCGTGGGCACCTCGGCCGGTGCGGCCGTGGGCGCGCAGGTCGCGGCGGGCGTCGATCCGGCCGAGCGTTACGCGGTGCAGCTCGCCGGGGCGGCCGGGGAGATCGCGGCCAGGCTACGCCCGCTGACGATCGCGCGGCTCGGCTGGGCGACGCTGCGGTCGCGCGGCGCCCAGCAGGCCGGCGCCGCCTTCGGGCGGCTCGCGCTTGCCGCCATCACCGTTCCGGAGGCGGAACGGCGGGCCGTCATCGCCTCCCGGCTTCCGGTCCAGACCTGGCCGGAGGACCGGCGGCTGCTGCTGACCGCGGTGGACGCCGCCACCGGTGAGTTCACCGTCTTCCACTCCGGCAGCGGCGTGCCGCTGGTGGAGGCGGTGGCCGCGAGCTGCGCCGTGCCTGGGGTGTGGCCGCCGGTGACCATCGGCGGCCGCCGCTACATCGACGGTGGCATGCGCTCGGCCACCAACGCCGACCTGGCCACCGGACACGACCGCGTCGTCGTCATCGCCCCGATCACCCGGGGCTTCGGCCCGATCGCCGGAGTGGCCTCCCAGGTGGCGCGGCTGAACGGGAAGGCGACGGTGGTCTCCCCCGGCCAGGACGCCCGGCGGGCCATCGGCCGCAACAGCCTCGACCCGTCCCGCCGGGCCCCCGCGGCGCGGGCCGGCCACGCGCAGGCCGCCGCGGTCGCCGACCAGGTCGCCGCCGTCTGGTCGGCCTGAAGCCGGCCGTCCGCGTCGCCCGTACGGGCGGCATCCCGGCAAAAGGGCCCGTCGTCCGCTTCGGACCGGGAACGTCCAGGCCGGCCGGGGCGCCGGCCGGCCTGGACGTCGTGATCAGACGAGGTCGAACCTGTCGAGGTTCATCACCTTGTCCCACGCCGCGACGAAGTCGCGCACGAACTTCTCCTTCGCGTCATCGCTCGCGTAGACCTCCGCGAGCGCGCGCAGCTCGGAGTTCGACCCGAAGACGAGGTCGGCACGGCTGCCGTTCCACTTGACCTGACCCGTGGCGGCGTCGCGGCCCTCGAACGTGTTCTCGTCCTCGGACGTCGCCTTCCACGTCGTGCCCAGGTCGAGCAGGTTGACGAAGAAGTCGTTGGTCAGCGACCCGGGGGTCGTGGTCAGGACACCGAGCGGCGACTGCTGGTAGTTCGCGCCCAGGACCCGGAGCCCGCCGACGAGGACCGTCATCTCGGGGGCGCTCAGGGTCAGCAGGTTCGCCCGGTCGATCAGCAGGTACTCGGCCGGCAGGCGGACGCCCTTGCCGAGGTAGTTGCGGAAACCGTCGGCGGTCGGCTCGAGCGCGGTGAAGGACTCCACGTCGGTCTGCTCCTGGGAGGCGTCCACGCGGCCCGGCGTGAAGGGGACCTCGACGTCGAAGCCGGCGTCCTTGGCGGCCCGCTCGACGGCCGCGCCGCCGGCCAGCACGATCAGGTCGGCGAGCGAGACCCGCTTGCCGCCGGTCTGGGCGGCGTTGAAGGCCTCCTGGATGCCCTCCAGGGTGCGCAGCACCGTCGCCAGCCGGTCGGGGTCGTTGACCTCCCAGCCGTTCTGCGGCTCGAGGCGGATGCGCGCACCGTTGGCGCCGCCGCGCTTGTCGCTGCCACGGAAGGACGAGGCCGACGCCCACGCGGTGGACACGAGCTCGGACACCGACAGGCCCGAGGCGAGGATCCGGTCCTTGAGGGAGGCGACGTCCTCGGCGTCGACGAGCTCGTGCGTCACCGCGGGGAGCGGGTCCTGCCACAGCAGCGTCTCGGTCGGGACCTCCGGGCCGAGGTAGCGCACGACCGGGCCCATGTCGCGGTGGGTCAGCTTGAACCACGCGCGGGCGAAGGCGTCCGCGAACTGGTCGGGGTTCTCCAGGAAGCGCCGCGAGATCTGCTCGTAGACCGGGTCGACGCGGAGCGCGAGGTCGGTCGTCAGCATCGTCGGGGCGTGGCTCTTCGAGGGGTCGTGGGCGTCGGGGACCGTGCCCGCGCCGGCGCCGTCCTTCGGCCTCCATTGGTTCGCGCCGGCGGGGCTCTGGGTCAGCTCCCACTCGTAGCCGAACAGGATCTCGAAGAAGCTGTTGTCCCAGTTCACCGGGGTGTTCGTCCACGTACCCTCGAGACCGCTGGTGATCGTGTCACCACCCTTGCCGGTGCCGTAGGTGTTGTTCCAGCCGAGGCCCTGCTCCTCGAGCGAGGCGGCCTCGGGGTCGGCGCCGACGTGGTCGGCCGGGCCGGCGCCGTGGGTCTTGCCGAAGGTGTGACCGCCGGCGATCAGGGCGACCGTCTCCTCGTCGTTCATCGCCATCCGCCGGAACGTCTCACGGATGTCGCGGGCCGAGGCGAGCGGGTCCGGGTTGCCGTTCGGGCCCTCCGGGTTGACGTAGATGAGGCCCATCTGGACCGCGCCGAGCGGGCTCTCGAGTTCACGGTCGCCGGTGTAGCGCTGGTCGTCGAGCCAGGTGGACTCGGGACCCCAGTAGACGTCCTCCTCGGGCTCCCAGACGTCCTCGCGGCCGCCGGCGAAGCCGAAGGTCTCGAAGCCCATCGACTCCAGGGCGACGTTGCCGGTGAGGACCAGCAGGTCGGCCCACGACAGGCTCTGGCCGTACTTCTTCTTGACCGGCCACAGCAGGCGGCGGGCCTTGTCGAGGTTGGCGTTGTCCGGCCAGCTGTTCAGGGGGGCGAAACGCTGCTGGCCGGCGCCGGCGCCGCCGCGGCCGTCGCTGATCCGGTAGGTTCCGGCGCTGTGCCACGCCATACGGATCATGAACGGGCCGTAGTTGCCGAAGTCGGCCGGCCACCAGTCCTGGGAGGTCGTCAGCACCTCCGCGATGTCCTGCTTCACGGCCGCAAGATCGAGGGCCTTGAACGCCGTCGCGTAGTCGAACTCCTCACCGAGGGGGTTGGCCACGGCGGGGTTCTTGGCAAGGATCTTCAGGTTGAGCCGTTCCGGCCACCACTGGCGGTTTCCGCCACCCTGAGTCGGGTGCGGGGCGCGCCCGTGCGCGACCGGGCAGCCATCTGCGCTCTCCGGCTTCGCGTCGGTGACGATTGCGTCATGGTTCTCGGACATGGGAATCCTTCCGGACTAGGGGAATCACGGTGCTCAGGAGGTTCGGGTGGTGGAACAGCCGGGGCACAGGCCCCAGTAGATGACCTCGGCCTCGTCGATCGAGAAGCCGTGGTCGTCGGACGAGGTCAGGCAGGGCGCCTCGCCGACCGCGCAATCGACGTCGGCGACGACACCGCACGACCGGCACACGACGTGGTGGTGGTTGTCCCCGACCCGTCCCTCGTAGCGGGCCGGGCTGCCGGCCGGTTCGATACGGCGTACGAGTCCGGCCGCGGTGAGCGCGTGGAGTGCCTCGTACACGGCTTGAAGCGAGATGTGGCCCACGCGATCGCGCACCCCGGAGGCGATCGCCTCGACGCCGAGGTGGTCACCGTGCCGGACGGTCTCGAGCAGTGCGACGCGTGCGGCCGTCACCCGCAGGCCGGCACCGCGCAGTTCCTCGGCGATGGTCGGAGTCCCGGATGGGGTCATAGCGCCGAACCTACCCTCATAAACACGAAGACCACAATATAACGAATAGTCCAAGTTTAGTGTGGCATCGGTCAACATTTGCCTCGTGGCGCGTGACGTGATCCCGGCCTCCGGCCCAGGCCCGCGTGCGGGCGGCCTGCCCCGCCCGCACGCGGTCGGACAGCAAGATCGCCAACAGGGCCTGCGTCGCCCGACGCGGCACTAGCCTGGGCACCATGGACGAGTTCGGAGCACTGGCACGGCGGCTCCGGGAGTTCGCGGCCGTACGCGACTGGGAGCAGTTCCACACCCCGAAGAACCTGGCGATGGCGCTGGCCGGGGAGGCGGGTGAGCTGATCGCCGAACTGCAGTGGCTCACCCCGGAGGCGTCCCGGACGGTCATGGCCGATCCCGAGGCGGGCGCGCGAGTGCGCTCGGAACTGGCCGACGTGTTCCTCTATCTGACCCGGCTGGCCGACGTCCTGGACGTCGACCTGGTCGAGGCCGCCCACGCCAAGCTCGACGAGAGCGAGCGGCGCTACGACCCGGAGACCTACCGGGGCACCATCCGCAAGGCGCCTCCGCTGACCTGACCCGAAATGTCGCTCGGCGCCGGTCTCATCGGCTGAGCGCCCGGGCGCGTTGGTGACACAGCGCGGGTCGGATCGGTTCTAACGTGGTGTGGTCATTCGAACACCGTACGTGAGGATCGTTCATGCGTCTGCTCACCGCCAGCGCCCTGGGTGCACTCGTCCTGGCCGCCGCGGCGGCGCCCGCCCATGCCCAGGGGGCACGGGGGCTGTTGCGGCTGACCATCACGCCCACCACCGGCAAGCCGACGAGCGTGCTGCTGACCTGCGAGCCGGACGGCGGTTCCCATCCGCGGCCCGCCGAGGCCTGCGCGGCGCTGCGGACCGTCGGCGGGGACCTGAACCGGCTGCCCGACCAGGGCCGGGTCTGCACCCTGCAGTACGACCCGGTCGTCGCGAAGGCGGTCGGCGTCTGGCACGGCCACGGAGTCATCTTCCGCAAGAGGTACGGCAACGCGTGCATCATGCACTCCGCGCTCGACCCGGTCTTCCAGTTCGGCGCCTGAGCCGCCGCCGGACCGGACCCCGCCCGGACCGTACCGCCCGTCACGGAGAGCCACCGCCGGAGGCCATAAGCGGCCATGGCCGTCACAGGGGCCACTGCTGCTCCGACATCCCTTGACGGCGGGTACGGCCTCGCGGATCGTCAGGTGATGAGGTGGGGCGGCGGGCGCGTACTCGGTTGTGGGGTGGCGATCTCGACGGCGCTGGCGCTCGGCGCCTGCACGGGGTCGGGTCAGAAGTCCGGGTCACTGGCCGGAGGTGCCAGCGCCACCGCGGCGCCGTCGGCCCCGGCGACTCCGGCGACGTCGCCCGAGGACTACCGCCGGGCGCTGGACGGCGCCGTGAAGCAGCTCAACGCGGCACTGACCGCCTTCGAGAAGGCCGCCGCGTACAAGGCACTGCCCCAGCGCATGACCGCCGCCGAGCAGGCGGCGGCCTCGGCCGTCGCCCAGCTGGGGCAGGTCACGCCACCGGCGGCCGTCGCGGCCGAGCACACGGCACTGGTCACCGGGATGCAGCGGCTGCGCGACGACCTGACCGCCCTGAGGCAGGACGTGAACGACCGGGCGCTGTGCACCGCGTCCGCCGTACGCGCCCGGCTGGCCCCCGCCGAGACGACGACCGCCGTCCGTGACGCGGCGCGGGCGCTCACGGCGAAGGACCCGGCCTACCCGATCGCCCTGAAGCCGCCGACCGCGGTCAAGGACGCCTCCCGCCGCCTGTCGAACGGGAGCTTCGTGCGGTCGGGCGGCCGCGGCGGCCGGGGCTCGCTCAACATCGACAACGGCGGCTCCGCGGACGCCGTCATCACCCTCCTGCGCGGCAGGCGCCCGGTGTACTCGGTCTACGTGCGCAAGGGGAAGAAGTACGAGGTGACCGGCGTGAACGACGGCACCTACCAGGTCTTCTTCAGCACCGGGGCGGGCTGGGACGCCGGGGCCAAGTCGTTCTCCCGCAACTGCGCGTTCGAGCGGTTCGAGGACTCACTGGCTTTCAAGACCACCTACACCTCCACCCAGATCCGGTGGAGCAAGTGGCGGATCACCCTGCAGCCCGTCGCCGGCGGAACGGCGCGCACAAGCCCGGTCGACCCCGGAGCCTTCCCCGGGTAGGAGCCCGCCGTCCATCGCCGGGGCGGCGGCGGGCTCAGTCGAGCGGCACGAGCCCGGCGGCGGTGATCCGGTAGGCCGCCCGGGGGGCGGCGGTGGTGGCCAGGTCGAGGACGGCGGCGGCCACCTGCTCCGGGGTGAGGATCGGGCCGAGGCGGCCGAGGAAGGTCTCGACCGGGACGCCCTCCCGACCCGCGTAGGCGGCGACCGCCTCCGCGCCGAGCTCGGTGGCCGGTGTGAGCGACGGGAGCACCGCGGTGAACCGCAGCCCCGACCCGTCGCGTTCGGACTCGGTGGCCGCGTAGGCGGCGACGAACCTGACCGCGGCCTTGGCCCCCGCGTAGCCGCCGCTGAGCGGCGAGCCCCCCAGGGCCGCCGCGCTGGAGACGGCGATGACCGTGCTGCCGGGGGCGAGGGGAAGCAGCATCGCCGCCCGGACCCAGTGGAAGACATGGCGGACGTCGGTCTCCCAGTTACGGCTGAAGGTCTCCCAGGTGTGGTGGTGGAGGGGCCGTGACACCGGGCGTGCTCCGGCGTTGAGCACGAGGGTCCGCGGCCGGTGCGCGGCCAGCAGGCGGTTCGCCAGGCCGGGGTCGGTGGCGTCCGCGGCCACCAGTACGAAGGCGTCCCCGAGTTCGGCTCGCAGGTCCTCCAGTGCCGCGCGGTCGCGGGCCACCCCGACGACCTCCGCTCCGGCACCGGTGAGCGCGGTGGCGGCGGCGCGCCCGAAGCCGCGGCCGGCGCCCGTGACGAGCGCGGTGGTCCCCTTGAGATCGGTCATAGTGGATCCTCACTTTCGTGTCGGTGCTGTGCTGTGCTGTGGTGCGGTGCGGTCATCCGGCCTCGACCGCCGACGCGGTGGCCGCCGCGGCCGGGCCGGGGACGGCGAGGCCCGGGGGCCGTGACCGTGGCGGGGCGAGCAAGGCGAAGACCATGCCGGCGTCCTCCAGGGGCGCGGAGGAGACCACGGCGCCGGCCACGGTCGGGAAGCACGGCACCGGCAGCGCCGTCGCCACGACCACCACGTCGAGGGAGGTCAGGAACACTCCCATCGACGCCAGGCCCAGCGTCCATCCCCACCGGGAAGCCCGCATCGTCATCCCGTCACTCCGCTCGTCAGGTGCGAACCAAGACATTCAGCCACTTGGCTGAACATAATCGAGCGGCTAACATTTCGCAATGTGGCTGAACGTTCTGCCGAGGCGCTGGACCTGACCTACGCCGCGCTGGCCAACCCCACCCGGCGCGCGATCCTGCACCGGCTGCGGCGGGCGGAGGCGCGCGTCACCGACATCGCCCGGCCGTTGCCGATGTCGCTGGCCACGGTGTCGAAGCACATCCTGGTCCTGGAGCGCGCCGGGCTGGTCCACCGGGAGATCCGTGGCCGTGACCACTACCTGCGCGCCGACCCCGGGCGGCTGGCCGAGGCCGAGCACTGGATCGCCGAGTACACCGCCTTCTGGGAGCACCGCGCCGACGCCCTGGTCCAGCACCTGGAGCAGCGCCGGCCCGACGAGGAGCAGACCCCTTGACCGAGCCGCTGACCGGCATCGTCCGGGTGACCCGCACCCTGAAGGCCACCCCGCAGGACGTCTTCGACGCCTGGACCAGCGCCGACCGGCTCCAGCAGTGGCTCTGCCCCGGCCCGGGAACCGTCGCCGAAGCCGAGTGCGACCCCGTGGTGGGCGGCCGCTACCGCATCGTCAAGCTCTTCCCCGACGGCGTCGACGAGGTCACCGGCGAATACCTGGTCGTGGAGCCCCCGCGGCGGCTGGTCTTCACCTGGCGTGCCGGCAGCACCGGCGGCCACCCGACCCAGGTCACCGTCACCCTCCGGGCCGGCGGCGACACCACCGAGATGACCATCACCCACGAACGGCTGCCCAGCCGTGGTTTCCGCGACAGGGCCACGCCGATCTGGACGGAGATGGCCGGCAAGCTCGAGACCCACCTCGCGGCGGGCCGGTAGGGGGCCCAATCCAGATCGCCCGCACCGACGCCCCGGCCGTGCTCGGCCGGGCGACCTGGCGGGCCATCGAGGCCGAACACGGGCTCGCGCTCATCACCGGCCTGCGGACCGATCGAATCGCCGGGAAACGGACGCCGTAACCGCGATCATGTTGACTCAAGCGCTTGCTTGCTCAGTCCTGCTACCGTGCGCCGGTGGCCAGAGTTGAACGAGAGAGGCCCTTCCCGGACGAGAGCCTGGCGGACCGGGTGTCGATCGGCCTGCTGACGTCGATCTTCCCCATGTCGCTCATCGACGAGGTCGTGGAGGCCGGCGGCTGCGCCGACCGGCGCCGCCGGGCTCTGCCCGCCCGCCTGACCATCTACTACGTCCTCGCCCTGTGCCTGTTCATCGGCCGGAACTACGACCAGGTCATGCGCCTGCTGCTGAACGGGCTGGCCTGGCGGTCACGGGGGGCGCGCAGGTGGGAGGTGCCGACCGCGTCCGCGATCAGCCGCGCCCGGGCCCGGCTGGGCGCCGAGCCGATGCGCATCCTGTTCTGCCGGGTGTCCGGGCCGGTCGCCGCGCCCAGGGCCCGGGACTCGTGGTACGCCGGTCTGCGGCTGGTCACGCTGGACGGCTCGACGCTGGACGTGTCCGGCACCAGCGACAACGCCGCGTTCGCGGGTGCCGCGGGGCGCTCGCGGATCCCCCAGGTCCGGGTGCTGGCGGTGGCCGAGTGCGGGACGCACGCGCTGATCGACGCGACCTTCGGGGACCCCACGGTCGGCGAGCGGGTGCTGGCCCGGCGGATGCTGCGCTGCCTGGCGCCCGGGATGCTGCTGCTGGCCGGCTCCGCCTACTGGGACCCCGAGCTGTGGCGCACAGCGGCCGGCACCGGGGCGCAACTGCTGTGGGAGGTCTCCTCCCGCCAGGCACTGCCGGTCGGGCGCGACCTCGCCGACGGGTCGTACCTGTCCTGGCCGGACGGCCTGGCAGGCGTCCCGGTCCGGGTCGTCGAGCTCCCCGCCGGTGGACCCCGGCCCGGTACGGAACCGGCGCCCGTCCGGCTGGTCACCACGCTGACCGACCCCGGGCAGGCGCCCGCGGCCGAGCTCGCCCTCCGCTACGCCCGGCGATGGGTGATGGACAGCGCGCTCGCCTGGGTGAAGTCCGACCAGGACGGTTCGAGGATCACCTTGCGCTCGAAGAATCCGGAGCTGGTGGCCCAGGAGATCTGGGCTCTGCTGTGCACGTACCAGGCCGTCCGCATGCTGACCTGCCAGGCGACCGGCATCACCCGGCCGCCCTGCCCCTGCGCCTGGCGCGCCGACTACCGGGCACCCGCCGAGAATGCCGGACAATAGCCCTCAGAAACCGAGCGCTTATCTCACGATAATTGTATTAAGTACCGCCGACCAGGACATATTCCTCTTTTGTTGAGATTGCCATGACATGGGCCTTGACGCGCCATTTAGGGCTATTTACCCTCACCATGGCTGATAGATCACAAAGGAGTGTCCGATGAAACGCATCAGAAACGTCGCCCTCGTGGGTGCGGGAGCCGCCATGGCGATCGCCCTCACCTCCCCCTCCGCTTCGGCGGCCACCACCACCGTCCACGCGGACGACGCGGCCGGTGCCGCCTACGCCGGCAATGTCCGGGCGACGCTGATCGCCCCCGTGACGACCACGACCTCGCTCGGCAGCGCCTCCTGCGACACCGGGACCATCGACGCCACGGTGGGCTCGGACGGCACCAACCTGAACGTCTCGGTCTACGCGTTCCACAACGGCACCGCCACGACCTGCCCGAACAGCGCGGGCGGCACGTCCACCACGACCCCGGTCGGCCTGCCCTGGAACGGCGGCAGCATCGCCTACGCGCCCGTGCCCGGCGGGCGTGACGGCACGTTCACGGTCAACAGCCTGAAGGTCACCTCCGTGACCACCGGCTGGTTCGGCTCGATCAACTGCACCTACCGGGGCTCCGGCGCGGGCAACAGCGTCACCATGGACTTCTACAACTCCGACAACACGAGCCGGCCGGACACCTCCGTGCCGGAGGCCCAGGCCAGGGCCAATGGCATCACGCTGACCAAGGACAGCGGCAGCTTCCTGTGCCCGGGCACCGCCACCTACTCCGCGGCCTTCAAGATCCTCGGCGAGACGACCGCCGGATCCGGGACCTACGACCAGACGCTGCACCTCACGTCCTGACGGGTCTCCACCCCGCCGCCATGGCCGGGCCGCCTCCCCGCCCTCCGGGAAAGCGGCCCGGCTGCGGTCCGCGAAGCCGGCCGGGGCCTTTCTCCGGCCATTCCCGGGAAAGGCGACCCGGCCTTTGTTCTCGCTCGCGACCGGAGCCCTGGTCCCTGTTCCTGAGGGTTCATTGGGTCGTTTTTTCCGCGGTCTCAGCGGCCGTCCCCCGGCGATAATGCGGGCGCCGTCGTCGCGGGAGCGTCAGGGCAGCAGCGCGGCCGAGTCCAGGTCGAGCGCGTGCCTGGCGTGCCGGTCGGCCATGGTGCAGAACATCTCGTCGCCCCGGACGGTGCGCTCGACGAGCATCGCGGCCCCGACCGCCATCACGAGCCCGTTGAAGGCGTAGCGCCGGTAACCGGTCCAGCACTCGTCCCAGTCCAGGCCGACGCCGTGCGCGGTGAGGGCCCGGTGGTAACCGCGCACCAGGTCCTCCTCGTGGGCGCGGCGGTCGGTCACCGAGAGGCTGGAGCCGAGGAAGTAGGACACGTCCGCCGCGGCCGGGCCGTAGGCGCAGGTCTGCCAGTCGAGCACCGCGACCCGGGGGGCGCCGACGAGCAGGTTGTCGGCCCGGAAATCGCCGTGCACGATCGTCCACGTCTCGTACCGGGCGCCGAGATATCCGGCCAGGTGCGGCAGGAAACGCTCGATCAGCGCGAGTGAGTCCGGCTCCAGCCGGCCGGCGTACCGCTCCCGGAACCCGGGGTACAGGCCGGTGACCATCTCGGCGGTGAAGGCGGTGGCCTCGGGGGTGTTGCGGTTGAGCCAGGGCGACTCGGCCAGGGCCGGATCGCCCCACCGGGCGGCGTGCAGCAGGGCCAGCTCGGCGAGCGCCGCCGCCGCGTCGGGGACGGTCATGCCGGTGATCTGGTCCGCCTGGACGGCCGGGGCGAGGTCTTCCAGCAGGACGACGAAGTCGTCGTGCTCTGGGTCGTAGGCGCAGTGAAAGCACTCCGGGACCCGGGCGCGCAGGCCCGGGGCGATCTCCGCGTAGAAGCTCGCCTCGATCTCGTACGTCCGGACGGCGCGGGCGGCGGCGCGGCTCGCCTCGGCCGCGGCGGGCACCTTGGCGACGAGGGTGGCGGGCAGGTCGACCGGCCGGTCGTAGGTGAGGGTGAGCCGCAGGCTGTCGGCGACCTGGCCGGTGCCGACCGGGGCCGCGCCGACCTCGGTGACCGTCGCGCCGTCCAGCCGGCCCGCCAGCGCCGCGGTGAGCCACGGCGCCGTCAGCTGGGCGGCCCCGCCGACGACCGGCGGCGGGCCGGTCATCCGGGCGGCTCCCCGGCCGCCCCCGACCAGTCGTGGTCGCGCCAGCCCGGGGGCTGGTGCCATTCGGTCCAGCCGTGGCCAGCCCGGCCGTCGCCCGTCTCGAAGCGGCACAGCGCCCGGGGGAAGTGCGCCACCCGGCCGTCGGGAGCGGTCATCGCGACCGGCGCGAAACAGACCGGCGTCGCCGTCACCGGCTCCCCCGCCAGCCGAAACCGGGAGACGACCGGGAAGTCGTCGGCGCCGAACCCGGTGGAGGCCCGGAAGCCGTCACGGTGCTCGATCCGCGACCCCGGGGCCACGGTGAACGACGGCCACGGCCAGGGGATGCCGAGGTTGGCCTGCATGCCGTGGAAGGCGGTGCCGTCGGCCAGCCGCCCCGAGGACCACATCCAGGAGATCTGCCACCAGTCGCGCTCGCCCCAGCTGTGGTCGCGCTCCCCGTGACCGGTGACGGCGATCCGCTCGTCGCCGACCCGGACGGTGCCGGTCACCTGGCAGGGGATCTCGTACCTCGGCAGGTCCTTGTACGGGTAGACGCCGCCGAGCGTCGCCCATTCCAGATCGAGGGCGAGGGCGGTGGTCTCCGCGCCGGCCAGGTCGTGGTAGGCCGCCGACGGATCGGGCAGCACCGCGGCGGACGCCGTGCTCATGGTGACCCGCGCGGCCTCCATCGGGCGCGTGATCTGCTGGCCCGCAACGTACGGCCCGGTGGCGGACCTCCCGCGGATCTCCGCCGGCCCGGGCGAGCCGTCCCGCGGCAGCGGCACGGCGTTGTCGGCCACCAGCACCAGCGGCCGGCCCGGCCGCACCACGCACGCCCAGTACCAGGCGCGGTCCCAGTTGGGGTACAGGCCGAGCCGTACGTAGCCGGCGACCGAGCCGTCCTCCGACACGAAGTCGAAGTAGTACGACTCGTTCCACAGCAGCTCGGGCCCGGGGTCGTGCAGCGCTTCGTCGGCGGGCCGCAGCGACCACGTCCCATGATCGACGATCAGGCTCACGACGCGGCTCCCTGGCAGGCGAATGAACCGTCGCACGCCACCGGGTGGCCTGCGTCCCGGCGATCATCGCGGGCATCGCCACACTAGAATTCCGTTCGGTGGCGGTCAAGCGATACAGGGAACCTCGCCCTCCCGGCTCGAAGGGCTCCAGGCGCCCGCGTACACCATGTGACCGTCCGGTGACGACCGCGATCCGAGTACGGGGGTACTCAGGCGTGCCCGCCTCCACGGTCCCAGGCTCGGAGGCGAACCGGGCGGGGACTTCCAGCGATCAGCCGAGACCGCGCACCGTCCGGACCGGGCCGAGGAGGCGGGACATGTCCGAGACAGGCGGTCACTCCGACAAGGAGCAGCGGATACGGGACGGGCGGTACGAGGGCGGCGACGGGAAGATCTTCGTCGTGCTCCGGGTCGACACCGAGGACACCGGGGTGGTGAGCGGCGACGTTTACCGGATGGGCCCGTCGTTCCGCGACTACGTCGCCTCGGTCCGGACCGCCCCCGGCCTGCGCATTCCCCCGTACGGCGGGCACTGGGCCGCGGAGTGGCTGGACGGGCTCGGCGCAGCGACCACCGGGACGCTGGGGCTCACCGCGGCCGCGGACAGCGAGGACACCGTGACGCTGACGCTGCGGGCCGACCGCGTGCTGAACGGCGTGCCACAGGGCCGGGACCTGGTCGTCACGGCCGCGCTGGCCGGATCGGAGCTGCGCGAGCTCGGCATCGAGGTCGAGAAGGAGGACGGGGTGCGGTTGCCGGGGCCGGTGGCCTTCCCGGACCACCCGGACCAGACGCTGCACGGATGCCTGCGGGCGGCGGGCTTCGCCGTCTCGGACGCCGGCGACTTCACCGAGATCCCCCGGTCGGCCGACGGATGGGCCCTCTCGCAGACGTTCACCGTGCTCAACGACCTGATGAGCTCGACGGCCCAGGCCCAGCTCTCCGCCCCGGACTGGCAGCTCCATCTGCTCATGCTGTCCCGGTCGACGCGCGACGGCCTGCTGGGCGTGATGTTCGACGCCTCCGGGGTGCTCCAGCGCCAGGGGGTCGCGATCTTCGTCGACGAGATCCGGGGGCACCTGCCGGACGACGTCGAGGACCGGAAGATCCTCCAGACCACCGTGCACGAGCTGGGGCACGCGCTCAACCTCGCGCATCGCTTCGAACGGGAGGTGGGCCGGGCCGACTCGACCTCCTTCATGAACTACGACTGGCGTTACCGGGGCGGCGGCCACACCGCCGAGTTCTGGGAGCGGTTCGCGTTCACCTTCGACCCCGACGAGCGGGAGTTCCTGCGGCACGCGCCGAAGGCGGCCGTCGTCCCCGGCGGCGCGCCCTTCCACTCCATCCGCTACTGGGCCGACGGCACGGGCGGGTACTCCCCCTACCTTCCCGAGGTTCCGGTGCCCGGTTTCAAGCTCACGCTGACGCCGCCCGCGGCCGGCCCTCTCTTCGCCTTCGGCCAGCCGGTGTTCCTGGAGATCACGCTGGAGAACGCGACGCCCGCCGACGTGACCTTCCCCGCCGAGGTCCTCGACCCGAAGGCCGGCATCCTGGAGATCCTCATCCGCCGCCGCTCCGGCTCCGTACCGGCCGCACCGACCGCGCTCACCGACGCGATGCCGTTCACCCCGATCATGCAACGGTGCTTCGACCAGCTGCCCGGGACGGGCGAGGTGGTGCGGCCGGGAGGCCGCCTGCGCAACAACCTCAACCTCACCTTCGGGTCCGGCGGGTTCCCGTTCCCCGAGCCGGGCGACTACGACATCGTCCCGCTGCTGAACTTCCCCAGCACGGCCCTCTTCGGCCAGCAGATCGACCAGATCATCGCGGGTACGCCGCTGCGCATCCGGGTCGCCCATCCGCAGAGTCTGGAGGAGGAGCGCGACGCCATGGTCCTGCTGCGGCCGGACGTCGGCGCCTGGTTCGCCCTCGGCGGCAGCGACTGCCTCGGTACCGCGCGCGACGCGCTGGAGGAGGTACGCGACCGCCGCGAGGCCGTCAACGGGCCGGGCGACGCGGTCGCGGCGGCGATCGTACGGGCCGCGGGCCTCGACGCGGCACGCCCCTCGGTGCGCTACCGCGACGGGCGCTTCACCGAGAGCCCGGGAGACCCGGAGCGGGCCGCCGCGCTGCTGGAGTCCCTGGACGCGGTCGCGCTGCGCGCCTTCGACCGGCACACCGCCGAGCACACCATGGCGCTGGCGCGCACCCTGCCGGGCTGACCCGTCCCCCACCGGCCGGCCGGTCGCCACGGCGCGGATACCGGCCGGCCGGTGACACGTCCTTTGCACCCCTCACCCAGGTCAGCCGCCCTTGACCTCAAGCATGGTTGAGCTCCCAGACTGTTCCCCGAGTCGGTGAACAGTCGGAGCGGAAGAGGGTCGGCATGCGGGTCGCAGAGGTCACGGCGTTCGGGGGTCCCGAGGTCCTGGTCACCAGAGACGTACCCGACCCGGTCGCGGGACCGGGTCAGGTCGTGATCGGGGTGTCGGTCGTGGACACCATCTTCCTCGACACCCAGCTGCGCAGCGGCTGGGGAGGCGAGTACTTCACGATGACGCCGCCGTACGTGCCCGGCGGCGGGGTGGCCGGGCAGGTCGTCGCCGCGGGGGAAGGCGTGGACCCCGACTGGGTCGGCCGCCGCGTCGTCACCAGCATCGGAGAGCGCGGCGGTTACGCCGAGCGGGCCGTGGCCCCGGCCGACGGGCTGGTCCCGGTGCCGGACGGGCTCGGCCTGCGCGACGCGGCGGCGCTCGTTCACGACGGCCCCGCGGCGCTGTGCCTCGCCGAGACGGCCCGGATCCAGCCGGGCGAGTGGGTGCTGGTCGCCCCGGCGGCCGGCGGACTGGGCATCCTGCTGGTACAGCTGGCCGCGTCGGCCGGGGCGCGGGTCGTCGCGGCCGCCCGTGGCGAGCACAAGCTGGACCTGGCCCGCAAGCTGGGCGCCGAGGTCACGGTCGACTACACCGAGGCGGGCTGGCCCGAGCGCGTACGTGCGGCGACCGGCGGCACCGGACCCGCCGTGGTCTTCGACGGCGTCGGCGGCGAGAACGGCCGGGCGGCCTTCGGCCTCACCGCACGCGGCGGCCGGTTCCACGCCTACGGGGCGCCCAGCGGCGCGCTCACCCAGGCCGACCCCGACGAGGCCCGGCGCCGTGAGGTGACCGTGGTCGGGCTGTTCGACCTGCGGTTCGACCGGAGGCCGCTCACCGAGCGGGCGCTGGCAGAGGCGTCGGCGGGGCGGATCCAGCCGGTCATCGGGCGCACCTTCCCCCTGGACCGGGCCGCCGACGCGCACGCCGCCATGGAGGCCCGCACCGTCCTCGGCAAGACCCTGCTGCTGACCGGAGGCTGAGTACGCCCAGGTCGGCGGGCCCCTCCGCCGGGCGGAAAGTTAGGCTGGTCATCATGGCCCAGTCGTCACGTGGCCGGATCCACACCGCGCCGCACGAGGTGAATCGCCTGTCGATCGAAGTCCCCGAGTCGTTCGAGGACTTCCGTGCCCGCTACGAGCGAGCCGTCCCGCCCTTCGAGACCGGGCGCTTCGAACGGCTGATCAAGGACGACGCCGGCTGGGAGACCGTCGTCGCGGCGACGGAGGAGAACGCGCCGCACGGCTTCATCATCTACTGGAGCGGCGACTTCCGCGCCCTGCTCGGCCTGGCCGGCGAGCGGCTGCCCTGCGTCGAGTACCTCATGGGCAACCACATGATCGCCCAGCGGATGTACCACCACGACCCGGCGGTCCTGCTGTACGCCCCGCTGCGCACGGCGATCTACCAGGACGCCGGGGGCGCGGCCTGGTTCACCGTGGACCAGCCCAGCACCCAGTTCAGCGCCTTCGGCAACCCCGACATCGCCCGGGTCGGCCTCGAACTGGACCGCAAACTCGCCACGCTGCTCGAATACCTCGGCACACCGGTGCCGGAGGTGCTCACCGCCGGCCCTCCTCACTGACATCTCGGGTAGCCCGCCCGGTTCACCTCGACGCCAAGGGCCCGCCCGGTTTGCACCGGACGGGCCCATTCGCGGCCTTTCGGAGATCAGCCGAGCAGGTGCTTCAGCGCCTTCTTGACGAAGTTCGTCCGCGCCGCCTGAGTGGTCAGCCCCTCAGCGCCGAAGCCGACGTACACGGTGTCCTTGGTGACGACACCCGCGCCTTCCTCGAACGCTCGCTGCGACCGGATCCAGTCGTTGGCCGCGGGGGCGGATCCCGGGGGCGGGCCCGCGACCGTCCAGCCGCCGAGATCGGTTTCGAAGGAGGTCTCCGAAACCGTCGCGCCGTCCACGGTGACCTTGGCATCGTCGACGAACATGCCGATGCCCTGAGTCCCCCAGTCACTGGCGTAGGAGATCGACAGCTCGACCTTCTTGCCCGCGTACGCGGACAGGTCGATCGACCACTCCTGCCAGCCGTTGGACTTGCCGGAGGCCGCGTGCCACACCCCGGTCGTGCCCGTGGGCGAGCAGTCCGCACCCTGGTAGCGGCTCGTGAACGGGTGCAGAGTGCGCCACGCGGCGGCGCAGCTCTCACCGGTCGCCTGGTTCGTGTGACCGTTGGCGTCCGGCAGGGTCGTCCAGTCGTCGGCACCCACGGTGTGCGCCTCGACGAACACGAAGTCCCAGGCCGCCTCGGTGTCGAACGAGGTCTGGAAGGTCAGCTTGCCGCTGCCCTTGCCGGTCAGGTCGACCGTCTGGCTGAGCCTCTTGTAGGACACGTCGGCCGCCTGACTGTAGGCGTACCAGTCACCGGTCTTCGGGTCGAACGGAGCGCCGCCGGGCCGGTCCCACTTGATCGGCGCGGAGCTGCTGAACTGCGGGAACTGCGTGGTCGGGAGGAAGCTCGACGTCGTCAGGAAGGACGCGGTGTGGTCCTGGTTGTTCGCCGAGTCGCCGCCGTTGAGCGTGCTCTGGAAGCCGGTGAAGGCACCGCCCGCACCCTTGACCGGGTACGGCTTCCCATCTGTTCCGGTGCCCCCGCCGTCCGCGTAGTTGTAGGCACCGAGGTAGTACTGCAGGAAGTCGTTGAGAATCGGCAGGCAGGGCGGGTCCGCGCGGACGCTGCACTCCGGCTGAGCCGGGACGTCCGGCTCGTAGAAGTAGGCGCCGTCGGCGCCCTGCGCCAGCCCGGCGTACTTGCCGGTGTAGAGCAGTTTCCCGCCCTCGTTGAGGTAGTCACGGACGTTCAGCTCGACATCGACGGCGAGCTTCGCCGCCGTGCCGCCCGGCTGACCGACGGCACGCGTGACGACGTCGTCGCCGCTCTCCCAGACCACCGCCTTGTAGTGGCTGAGCACGCCGAGGTGGTGGGGTGCCTTGCGGCCGCGCTTGTCGACGTCGTACACGTCGAAGCTGCGGCCGGCCGCGGTCAGCGCCTTGGTGTAGGCACTGGCGTACTTGGCCTCGGTGGCACCCTGTGCCGGGCTGGCGCCTGTGACGTCCTCTGCCGCGAGCACGAGCACGTCGCCGCCGATGTCGTCGGCCACGGTGTAGGTGAACGGCTGGCTGGAGATGGGCTTGCGCTGTTTCTCCGCGGTGAACCAGACCTCCACCTTGTCTCCGGGCTTCGTGCCGCGCACGGTGCCGCGGAACTCGGCGTAGTAGAGATCGTTCTCATCGCCGTAGCGTTCGCCGCCCCGCCACTCACGGGTGCCGTCCGTACGAGTGGAACCACCGTTGACCCTGTACCGCAGGCGCAGGTTCTTGAGCGAGCGACGGGCCTCGACCGCCACCGGCTGCGTGCGGCCCTGCGACACCTCGAAGGGATCGATGACCAGGTCCGGAGTGGTCTTGCCGACGACCGAGACGGGCTGGTCCGGTGTCTGCGCCGACTTGGCGGTGGCGATCGCCAGCGGGAGGTTCTTCTCGAACTCCTGCTGGATGAGCTTCTCGTCATCGGGGAAGTGGAAGACGCTCAGGCAGTCCTCGGGCTTCCACTGGTCGTCAGGGTCGATGTTGCTGGCCGTCTGGCAGGTAGACATCTCCGGCGTGATGGCCAGTGTTCCGTACCGCTTGGTCACGTATCCGTCGGTGTCGCCGTTGGTGGTGTAGAGCTCCGCGCCGATGTCGGGGTCGTAGCCCGGCACGGCCGGGTGCTCGTCGTCACCGAGCAGTGCGGTGAAGAGCCGGTCGTCCGGAGAGGGGGTCTGGGTCTGCCAGCCGACGCCGTACAGCAGCAGTTCCGCCGCGGAGTGATAGTTGATCAGGTACTTGGGCCGGACCCGCTTCACGAAGGCGTCCTGCGCCTTGGTCTCCGGCTCCGAGTTCGGGCCGGTCCCGCGGTAGGTCTGGCTGTCGGGCACCGGAGAGGAGCCCTCGTTGTCGTAACCCCACTTGTAGCCGAAGTTGCGGTTGGGGTCGACGCCGTCGGCGGTCGTGATCTGGCCGTCTCCGTCGTTGTCGCGCACGTTCTTGCGCCACATCCGGAAGTCGGGGTTGAAGGTGAGATCGTAACCATCGACGTTGACGACCGGGATGAACCAGAGATCGGTCGTGTCGACGATCTTGGTGATCTCCGCGTTCTTGCCGTAGTTGTCGAGGAAGTGGTGGAGCTGCCGGCGGACGTTCTCCGGTGTGATCCACTCACGGGCGTGCTGCGTCGCCTGGAAGACTACGGCCGGGCGCTTGCCACCCGTCTCGAGGGTACGGGCTCCCTTCGTCACGCGGACGGCGGTGATCGGCTTTCCCTGCAGGGACTTGCCGATATCGACCGCCTTGGCGATTCCGGGGTAGGCGTTCGCCGCGTTGACGATCTCTTCGCGGATGTTGCCCGCTCCGCTGTAGGGGCGGAACACCTTGCCCTGGTCGGCCAGCACCTTTGAGCGCTGTGCGGCGGTCTGTCCGTCGATCTTCTTGACCTGGAGCGGAACGCCCTTGGCGCGCAGGGCATCACCCTGCGTGCGGCTCATGACGACCTCGACTCCGGCCTTGCCGTTGACGGCCTTGCCCAGAGAGATGTCCTCGTGATCGAACCCGAGTTCGCGAAGCTTTCTGACCTGATCAGGGGTGAGCTGCCCGGCGAAGACCTCGAGCCGGTCCTTGCCGCGATCGGAGCCCGGCGGGGCGGCCGCGGCCGGGGTGGCCACGACCAGTCCGGCCCCCAATGTGATCGCAGCAAAGAACGACGTCATAACGCGCCGCATCGCGCCTCCTCTACGGGGGGTGCCGAAGAGCTCGCGCAGCACGCGAGCCCCACGACGGGGGGAGAAGATCAGCTTCTGCCATGGCAAGGGGCCGGTCAATGTCAGGTAAAAGTTTCGTCAATACTTGACGTGCGACTCGGTTTCCGTCGCGCGCACTCGTCCGGGTCGGCACTCGGTGCGCCGCGGTCAGCGTTCTCTCGGAGGCTGCGGATCCTGCAACCGCACCCGATACAGGCGCGTCACCCCGGCTTCCCTGCCGTGGCAGTTCGGCGAGCTGTTCGCGGACGACGTCAGGTCCGCCGAGTTCGAGCGGCTGCAGGAGTCCTTCGGCCATGACAAGAACCTGCTCGTGGCGGGTCAGGTCGTCGGTTGGATCTCGCCGGAGTCCAGCAGGGCCGTCACCGCGAGCGGCGCCAGCACCTGGTCGCCGCGCAGCCGGTGCAGCAACGGCGTACCCTCACCAAGCGCCATGGTCACCACGCTCAGCATCGCCGCGGCCCGGCCTCGGAACGGACAGGTGCGTACGGCTTCCAGCAGCGGCTCCGGATCACCGTCGTGCGTGGCCAGCCAGCCCCCGATCTCCACTGTGCCCGTCTCGGCCGTGTAGTGCTCGGCGACCACCCCGAGCAGACCGGCAGGCGGTGCACCGGCCAGCTCGCCGACCAGGCTGGCCTCCCGCCCTCGGCCAGCAGCCGGGCGCGCATCGCTCGGGTGCCCAGCGGGGTCAGCTTGACGAGCTGGCCGGGCTTGGCGAGCTCGTCGCGGAGCCGTGCCGCCACCTCGCGTGCGTATGGCCCCTCCGCCCCGACCGGCGGCACGAAATCCTCGGCGAGGTCCATGGCGTACGACTCATCGGCCAAGCCGTAGGTCACCTCCACTGCGCCCAGCGCCTCCAACGCCAGAACTTCGCGACACCATAACGAGAGGGATCAGCGACTGCGGGTCGGAACTCTTCGGCGGCCTCCGCCACGGCCGCCTCGTTCTCCAGCAGCGAGGCCCCGCGCGGATCCAGCAGGCCACCTGCCGCCAGGAACCGCAACCACGTCACCAGGCTCGCCGGGACCCCCTCCAGTTCCGCCGGATCAGCGGCCACCCGCCGCGGGATCCACTCCAGCAGCAACCTGCGCACATCGGCAGGTGTCCAGAACGCCAGCCGTCCGTCCGAACTCAGATGCCGTGAGTCCAGAGCCGCAGCGAACACCATCGGGTCAGCCGGGAGCCCTTCGGCCCGCGCCCATGCCACAGCGGCGAGTCAGCAGTTCCTGCGCGGCCTGGTATTCATCACCCTGCTCGATCTCGAAGAACGTACGCATCCGATAACGCTACCGGCCTGCAAACCGAGCGGGGCGCATCAACTAAGGAGAACGCCATCTCGATCCTGCCCGTCCCGGACGACGCCCCTTTGCCGATCAGAAAACCCAGTCAGAAAACCCAGGTCGCGACCCCGTGGCCGTATGCCAGGACGGGTAGACATCGTCCGTGGACGCTCGTGCGATGAGGCCTGCGACCTCCAGCAGCCCTGCCGCCCGGCCTGCGGGCCCTGATGAAAGACATTGGCACTGGGGATCTCCGGCCTTCGCCACCGCGAGCGCGGGGACCCCCGGGCACCTTCAGGGGATCGTGACGTCGCTGATCTCGATCTTCTTGTTGGGCTTGCCGTCTCCGGCACCGGTGGAGTCGTCCGACCCCGCGTTCGCCACCTGGTCGATGACGTCCAGCCCCGAGGTCACCTGGCCGAAGACGGTGTAGTCGGGCGGCAGGGTCGTCGAGTCTCCGTAGACGATGAAGAACTGGCTGCCGTTGCTGTCGGGCTGCTGGCTGTGCGCCATCGCCAGGACACCGCGGGTGTACCTGGCGCCGGTGGTGTTCTCGTTGGCGAACCGGTATCCCGGTCCGCCCGTCCCCGTGCCCGTCGGATCCCCGCACTGCAGCACCCGAAGGGATCCGCTGGTCAGCCGGTGGCACTGCGTGTTGTCGAAGTAGTTCTGCCGACTCAGGAAGGCGAACGATCCGACCGAGCACGGTGCCTTCGCCGCGTCGAGGCTCACCCCCACGTCACCGAGGTTGGTCTTGATGGTGGCCCCGACCGTGCCCTTGTAGACCGGCTGGGCCGGTGGCCGGCCGAGACCCGGTGGCGCGCCCGGATCGGAAGACTCCAGGTAGTTGCACGCGCCCGTGACCTGGGCTGGACTACTCCCGAAGGCGCCGGGAGTGCTGCCCCCATCCGGGGTGGCGCCGCTGTCGGGGGTGCTCGTCGACGCGGCCACGCCGACGACGACGGCATAGATGATGATGCCGATCACCTGCACCGCGCCGAGAATGGTGCCGATCAGCGCGAACGTCTTCGCCTTGTTCGAGGAGTCCACCGCTCCGGCGTGGTCACCCTGCTGGAACTTGCCGTTGACCTGGGCGGCGAAGATGATCGAGACGATGCCCAGGATCTGGCAGCAGAACAGCGTGATGATGGCCCAGACGAGGTGATTGGGCGGAGGAGCCTGGTGGTGACCCCGGCCGGGCGGAGGCTGCGGTCCGTAGCCTGGCCCAATGCCATAACTCATATGTGCTTCTCCGTGGGCCGTAGTGCTCACCTCTGCCGAGGTGGCAGCCTAGCCGCGTCCGCGCATCAGGATCCTCGCAACGTGTCATGGCGTGTCATGGCGTCGACGAAGGATGCTCTTCCACTGATGCGACCCCGTATTGCGAGCGCTCTCGTCTGGCGGTCGACCATACCTAGGGGTATGGTCTCCGTACCATGGGGTATGGAGCCGAGCTGGTCGCCCGCGCCCGGGACCTGGCGCCCGCGCTGGCGGGCCGCGCCCAGGCCGCCGAGGAGCGGCGCCGGCTGCCGGACGAGACCGTCACCGACCTGACCGGCTTCCTCGACGTCCTGGTGCCGAAGGCGGCCGGCGGACGGGAGCTGGATCTGGCCACCGCCGTCGGGATCTGCCGGGAGATCGGCGCAGGGTGCACCTCCACCGGGTGGCTGTCGGCCATCTACCTGCTGCACAACTGGATGCTCTCGCTCTTCCCCAAGCGGGCCCAGCACGAGGTGTTCGCGAACCGGCCGTACGCGCTCGCGCCCTGCGTCCTGGCCCCGACCGGCAGCGCCGAACCTGCCGAGGGCGGCCACCGGCTCACCGGCCGCTGGTCGTGGGGCAGCGGGGTCATGCACGCCGACTGGGTGATGGTGACCGCTCTGACCGGCGCCTTCGAGCCACGCGTGTTCCTGCTGCCGCGGGCGGAGGTGACCGTGCACGACGTCTGGCACGTCAGCGGGATGCGCGCCACCGGCAGCAACGACATCGAGGCCCGCGGCGCCTTCGTGCCCGAGCACCGATCCCTGCCGCTGCTCGACGTGGCGCGGGGCACGACCCCGGGAGCCGCCCTGCACGAGGGCCCGGCGTACCGCTGGCCGCTGGTGCCGGTGCTGACCCTGGTCGGGGCGTCCCCGGTGCTCGGCGCGGCGGAGGGCCTGCTGGCCCGGTTCCGGGAACGCCTGGAGTCCCGGGTGATGGCCTACACCGGGATCAAGCAGCGCGACCTGATGAGCGGGCAGATCCGGCTGGCCAGGGCCACCGCCGAGCTCGCCGCCGCCCGCCTGCTGCTGGAGGACGCCGTCGCGGCGCTGGAGCGGACCTACGCCTCAAGTGGGCGCTACACGCTCGCCGACCGGGCCCGGGCCCGGCTGGTGGGCGCGCACGTCGTCGGTACGGCCCGTACCGTCGTCGGCGACCTGTGCGTGGCCGCGGGCGCGAGCGCGCAGTTCATGGACTCGCCGTTCCAGCGCGTGCAGCGCGATGTCGCTACGATCTCGGGCCATGTCGTGTTCGACCTGGACGCGACCTACGCCCTGTACGGCAAGGTCGAACTCGGTGTCGAGCTGGACCCGACCACCCTGGTGTGACGATGCCGACGAACCACCGCAGGACCCGGCGCGACTGGATCGAGGCGGCCTACGCCGCGCTGGCCCGGGACGGCGAGCGCGGCATCACCGTCAACGGCCTCGCCGCCCGGCTGGGGGTCACGAAGGGCAGCTTCTACTGGCACTTCCCCGACCGGGCCGCACTCGTGCAGGCCCTGCTGGACCGCTGGGCCTACGAGCGTACCGACGAGCTGCTGGCCGTCGATCTCGGCGGGACCGGCCCGGCGGACCGCCTGCGCCGGATGCACGAGCTCGGCAGAGAGGTCGCGCCGATCGACCGGGCGATGCGCTTGTGGGCGGAGAACGACCCGAAGGTCGCCGAGGCCGTACGGCACGCCGACGAGAGTCTGATCGGCCATCTCACCGCCATCCTCGGCGAGCTGGGCTTCCCACCCGACGACGCCGGACTGCGCGCGGTCATGATGCTGCGGGTCACGGTCGGCGGCTATTTCGTGGCGTCCACGGCGAACACCGGGCCCGACGGGTTCGAACGATCCCTCGGCCTCTTCCTGGCGGGACGGAGCGAGGCGTCCGACCACCCGTGAGCCCGCGATCGCCGGCGGGGGCTCCTCCGCACGCGGCCGACCACCCCGCGAGCCCGCACGGGCGGGACCGACGGCGAACCCCTGCACCGCGAACACCAGGCCCCGGCCCGGTGCCGGCTCAGCCGGCGCGAGCGTGGCCGAGGCGGAACCCCATCCGCTCACGGAGCAGGTAGAGCGCCTCCTCCGGGGTCGTCCCGGCGGCCTGGGCCCGTACGACGCGCAGACCCTGCGCGATGACGACCTGGGCGAGCGCGGGTCGCGGCGGCGCCGGATCCGCCAGGAGGCTGAGCGTCAGCCGGGCGGTCGGCTCGGGCTCTCCGAGCTCGGACATGACGTCCATCAGCATTTCCCGGGCGAGTTCGATGTCGCCGGCGGACACGGCCCCTGATGTCAGAACTTGGATGTTCATGCCTGATAGACGTGGACCGCCCTCCCCCGGTGTTCCACCGACCACCGAGAGCAATCTCACGCCTCCGCCCGTTCCCGGATCCTCCCTGCTGAAGGGCCCTCCATCCCCCGCTGTGGCGAGCCTCACCACGAAGACCATCCAGGCATCACCGGGCGACCGGGAGTCGACCGCTGCGTCTGATCGGGGTCTCGCCCGACCATGGCGATGCGCGAGAACCGGGCCTCGCTGCGGCGCGCGCTACGTCGCGGAGCTGCCCGCCGGGCTCGGCTTCGGCGCCGGCCCACTGCCGCCGAGGAAGGGCCGAACCGGCAGGAACCCGTCGTGGCCTCATGACGGGCGAGACCACGACGGGCCACCGCGTCAGTACCTGCGCAGGCCGTCGAAGAGCCCGTCACGCGCATCGGCGGCACGGCGCCCGGCGGGCGCGACCGTACGGCCGTCCCGGGCGAGCACGGCGAGTTCGCGCGGGTCGAGCAGGAGACCTCCGCCGAGCTCGGTGAGGTTCCGCAGCACGGTGCGCTCCCCTTGCCGGCCGGAGACGAAGTCACCGCGCACCCATCCGCGCCACTCGTCCCACACGAGCGCGAAGGAGTCCGTCACGATCGTCGCGTCGACCGGGCCCTTCGGGTCCAGCCAACTGCGCTCGACGCGCACCCCTAGGGCGTCGAGCGCATCGACCGCGTCGGTGATGTAACCACGCGCCTCATCGACCTCCGGGTCGGGGTGAGGCAGTGGCCGCTTTTCTTGGGACATATGGCGTGTCCTTTCGAGATGGTGAAGACGAGTCCCGCCTGGGCGAAGACATGAGGTGGGATTTACCTCGCTTGCGTGGCTTGGCGGAGCACACCGGCACCGCCAAGTGGATCAACGGCATTACCCTGCCGTTTTCCCCTCTCCAGAGGAGCCGGAATCATGCTCCTCCAGCTCCCTGACCTGTGCGGGAACGTCGCCGCCGAGGATTCGAAATACATTTCGACCCGGCGCCGACACCGTTACGGTCAGCCGGAAAGGGACGTCATTCTGGTCGTAGGCGGTGCGGATGACCTCGAGCACCGCGAGGCTGTCCTTGGACAGCCCGAAGAAATCGAGTTCGTCGGGGGTCGGCTGGCGCGCCGTCATCTCGTCCTCGTACCACGCCTGCTCGCGGCCCCGGTCGTGGAGATAGACGACGGTGCCGTCCTTGATGTCCTCCGCCTCGAGGAGCAGAGGCGCCTTCTCCATCGCGAGCTTGAGCGAGAAGTACGAGGTCTGGATCGAGTTGGGCACGTCGTCGATGTAGCGGAACTGGGTACGCGCCACCAGTTGGGCGCCGACCGCCGTGTCCAGCTTTTCGGCCAGCCGTTTGTTGGCCTTCTTCATCTCGACGGTGAGAGGGCCCACCGTCGCCATCCGGCCCTGAAGCGCGGCTTCGAGGACCCAGGCTTCACCCTCGCCGCCGCCGAACCCCTTGCCCACGGCGCCTTTACCGGCGAGGTCGACGTGACTGAGGGTGCTGGTGAGCGGCTTGACGGGTTTGGCGATGATGGTGCCCACCTTCGGCTGGGTGCTCACCAGCCCGCCCCGCTTGAGCTCACGCAACGCTTCCTTGACGGTGTTGATCGAGACGTCGAAGCGTACGGCCAGCTCCTTCTCGGTCAGCTTGTCTCCGGGCTGGAGCACGCCTTCCTCTATCTGACCTCGGAGTTCGTCCGCGATCTGCCGGTACTTCGCCTCAACCACGACCACTCCTCACGCGACCGGTTGTCTAGACCCATTCAGATGCGTCAACCACTTTGTTGGTGGAAGCGGTTTACGTCAGCTTATAGCGGTAAAACCTTCTTTAGGCAGAAGTTATCTAACCGGGTCCATAGAGGCTATCGGCCCGGACCCCCCATGGCACCTGGCGCGCCGGACACCGTCCGCGTCGAACTCGAGAAGGGTCCCGAAGATGCTCGTCCTCATCCTCATCGGAGTCGCCGCGTTCGGCGTCTTCGTCGGCCATGTGTGCGGGTTCGGCCTGCGCACCCGGCACACCCAGCTCCACGCCGAGCCGCAAACCTCCCGCGACCTGCGCGACCGGCAGTCCGTCGGGTTCTGGGAGACCCACAGCCAGGATCGATAAGCCCGCACCGCACGCCCGCAAGAGCACGGGGGCGCGGGGCGCCGATGACGGAGGAGACGTCGCGGTGGACGAAAGGCCGGTCGCGTTCAGCGACCTCACTCAGCTGGACGGGGAACCGACCAGCCGCGCCACCCCGCACATCGAACGCATCCCGATCCGCCGTAAGGCATCTGGGGGCGCGACCGCCGCACCGGCAGGAGTCCTCGCCGGGATGGCCGTCACGGCGGGCATCACGGCGATCGGCCTCTGGATCGGCTCACCCACGTTGGTGATCACCATCTGCTGGATGATCACGATCTTGGTCGCGCTCGCCATCGGTGTCTCCCGGAGACGCTGAAGGACAGGCATGACGATGGGCCCGGCGATCCGGCCGCTCAGCGCGCGGGGTCGCCGGCGCTTGCGGCTGCCCTGGACCGGGTGTCAGTACCCCGGCCGCACTCGCCTCTCAAACATGTATGTCATTTGGCACATTTGATGCAAGTTTACCCGTGAGACAATAGAGAAGTTGCTATATGCCACACGGGTGGCGGGTCGGCGGCCCGACCAAGAGGCTCACCCGACAGGCGAAGGGAGTCCGCCGATGGCTGGGCAGCCGAAGTGGCGGGAGGTCGCCGAGGATCTGCGTCAAAGGATCGAGGCAGGCGAGTTCGACACGGAAAAAGGCCGATCCCGGCTGCCCCAGGAACTGACCCTCCAAGGCCAGTACCAGACGTCCCGTAATACGGTCCGTGAGGCCATCAGATGGCTGACCGATCAGAGCCTTGTGGAGACCGAGGCGGGCAAGGGCACATTCGTGCTCTTTCGGCCCGCCCCCTTTCATGTCACGCTGTCGGCGCGCGGCGGCGGCCCCGGCGGCGGTGAGGGCACCGACTACACCTGGGACGCCAAGGTCCAGGGGCTGGCGGCAACCGACTCAGCGCCTCGCGTGGAGATTCAGCAGGCCGATGGCCGACCCGCGCGACATCTCAAGCTGGCGGAGAACACGCAGGTCGTCCTCCGGCACCAGCGGCGCTACCTCGACGGCAAGGCCTGGTCGATCCAGACCAGTTACTACCCGCTCGACTTCGCCGCCCGGGGTGCGAGCAGGCTGCTGGAGGCGACGGACATCGCCGAAGGCGTGGTGAAGTACCTGGAGCACACCTTCCAGATCACCCAGATGGGATATCACGACGAGATCAAGGTGCGCCCGCCGGACCACGACGAGGCCGCCTTCTTCGGCCTGCCCGAGAACGGCAGTGTCCCGGTGTACGAGACGTTCCGCACCGCCTACGACCAGAACGGCGACCCGTTCCGGCTCACCGTGACCATCTGGCCCGCCGACCGTAACCGGCTGCACTACAACGTGGGAATCGTCCCCGACTCGGTCACCGAAGCGCCTGGTGATGAGGCCGGCCGCTGAACCGCCCGATGCTCCCTCGGTCACCGTCCGCAGAGGGACATTCTTTGCCCGGAGACATGACGACACAATTCCTGGTACGTCGCGCCTTGATAGACCACCAAGAGATCATCATTCGCCTCATCGACGAGGCCGGGGCCTGGTTGCGGGATGAGAAGGGCAGCACCCAGTGGAACCGCCCGTGGCCCACTCGCGGAGCCCGGGATCAGCGGGTCCGGGACGGGCTGCTCGGCGGCCGTACCTGGATCGCGTGGGACGGCGACGTCGCGGCGGCGTCGGTCACCATCCACCTGACCGGAAGCCCGTATCTCTGGACCGAGGAAGAGCGCCGGACGCCCGCCATCTATCTGCACCGCCTGGTCCTGAACCGCGCCTACGCCGGGATGCGGCTCGGCGCCCGCCTGATCGCATGGGCCGGGCAGCGCGGATTCCAGGAGAACCCGGAGGCGACCTGCATCCGGATCGACACCTGGACCGACAACCACGGCCTGCACAAGTACTACGAGCGACAGGGCTTCGAGTTCGTCGGAGTCCGCCAGGCTCCCGGGCGGCATCCGTCCGGTCGGCTCTTCCAGAAGCCGATCTACCAGGCGCTCGTCGTGGACACCTCCGGTTTGGTCCACGGCCGGGAGCCCGCCGTCCGCACGGTCCGCCGCCCGCGACCTCATCACGGCCACGGTGGCGGCGGCCGCGGCCCGGCCATCGCCCTGCATCGCGAAGTGATCTAGAGGAAGCGCACCCGCTCCAGCTCACCGGTGTCGCCGCTCTTGGTGTAGACGGCGCCGCCCTCCCGCATGACGCCCTGCAGGAAGGCATAGACCAGCAGTGCCCGGTTGATGGTGTCGGTCTTGGTGTCGCCGGACACTTCCACCGACTCCCGCAGCGCCTCCGAGGCCCGAGCAGTGAGGTTGACGGTGACCCGCTCCATCTGCGGCCGAGGACCCCCCGCCTGGTCGGGATGGGCGCGCTCGTCGAGCCGTGCTTCGCGGTCCTTGGACATCACGCGGGTCCCCCAACGTCAATGATGAGGCTGCCGTCTGCATCGAGTATGCAGATGATGGGCGCCTGCTGTCAATAGTGAGCTTACTCTCTGGCCATCATCAGACTTCCAGCCCGCCTCAGTATGCCTGTTGTATGCGTGATGACTGTACTTCACGCGTACGGCGATTTACCCTGTGTGTGAAGGCCAGCGCGAACAGGGAGGCTCGGTGTGGAAGAGACCGACCTCACCCGGCAGGACGGCGAACCCACGCCGCGGGCCGACGTCCAGTTCGTCAAGGTGTCGCTGCGGACCCCGCTCGGCTTCCGGTTCGACGCCGAGAGCCGTACCTCTGCCCACTCGGCGGGCGACCGCGCCGCCGCCCTCATGCTGCTCATCGTGGCCGGCACCGTGTCGTCCGGCACGCTGGCCGGCCTGGTCCTGCTGGTCGGCGGTCCCGGCTGGGCCGCAGTGGCCCTCGGCGTCTCGGGCGTGGTCCTCGTCGCGATCGCCGGCCGCCAGGCTCTCGCGCAGCGAAAGGTCCCGGGAGACACCCCGCAGGACGATGCCCCGCAGGACAGCGCCCCGCGAGACGCCCGGACAGACGAGGACTGACCATGCGCCATCTCTTCACCCGCCTCCCCGCCGATCACCGCACCTTCAGTACCAGGGGGAGCTCACCATGATCACTGTCCTGCTCCTCGCCGGAGCCCTCGTCTTCGGCATCTTCTTCGGCCACGTGGTCGGGTTCGGGGTGCGCACGCGCCGCACCCGGCTGCGCGAGCGGCCGGTGAGCCGGCGCGACGAGCACGACCGCCGCTGGGTCGGGCTCCGCGAGACCCACCGGCCCGACGCCGACCTGCCGCCCTGCCGTCTGAACGGCGACCGGTGACCCGGGTGCCGCTCACCAGATCGGGTCAGCCGGGGGTGTCCGGCAGCGCGCGCAGGACGGCGGCGGTGGCGTCGTCGGCGGGGTAGAAGGCCTCGATGGCGAGCTCGGCCACGGTGATGTCCAGCGGGGTGCCGAACGTGGTGACCGTGCTGAAGAAGGTGAGCTCCCCGTCACCGTGGCGCAGGCGCAGCGGAACGACGATCTCGCCGGGGCCGGACGGCTCGTGGTCGGGCTCCGGCTGGTCGCACGGGTAGGCCTCCAGCTCGGCCAGCAGCGCCGAGGCGTCCGGGTCCGCGGTGAGCGCGATCTGGCGGCGCAGCCTGCCGAGCAGGTGGGCCCGCCACTCGCCGAGGTTGACGATCCGGGACGCCAGCCCGCCGGGGCTCAGGCTCGCCCGCAGCACGTTCGTCGGCGGCGCCAGCAGGTCCGCCGGAAGGCCGTCGGTGAACAGGCCGGCCGCGGCGTTGGCGTCGACGAGGTTCCAGCCCCGGTCCACGACCACGGCCGGGTAGGGCTGGTGGCCGGTGAGCACCTGCCGTACGGCCGCGCGCACCGCCGTCAGCCGCGGCGCGTCCAGGGCGGTCTCGGAGTACACCGGCGCGAAGCCGGCGGCGAGCAGCAGGTGGTTGCGCTCGCGCAGCGGCACCTCGAGCTCCTCGGCCAGGTGCAGCACCATGTCCCGGCTCGGCTGGGACCGCCCGGTCTCCACGAAGCTCAGATGGCGGGTGGAGATGTCGGCCTGGATGGAGAACTCGAGCTGGCTGAGCCGGCGAAGCTCGCGCCACTGCCGCAGCAGCTCGCCGACCGGCCGCTGTAGTTGCCGTGTGCTCATGTGGTCCCTCCCGGCCGACGGTACGCGGGCCAGCGTGGCAGACACCCCGGAAACTGCGGTAATCCCGCCGTCCCCACCTTCGTGCCCGTGAGGTCACGGCGTCGATTACCTGGGAGGTAGTGCCCGCGACGAGGCGCGGCCTTGCCCGGGCCATGCCGTGACAGGCGGACGGGCGTATAGGCGTATGGGCGGACGGCAGGCTCGCTGCGTCATTCTCCCCCGAGGTCGCGCTCGATGCCGTCGAGCAGCCAGCCCAGGCCGCGCTCGAAGTCCTGCTCGTCCGGCAGGCCGTTCTTCAGTATCGGCTCGAGATGCGGATAGTCACCGCTCGCGGCGACGTTCTCCAGGTAGGGCCCGAGCAGCTCGCTCTGGTCGCCCCGGCGCAGCTGCATGATCTCCTGGATGACGCAGCCCAGCGTGTAGTGGTCGACGGCGCTGAGAATCCGCCAGGCCACCACGGCGTTGAGTCCCAGCCCGCTGAGCGCGGCCATCGACTGGTCGACATGGCGCAGCGCGTTGGGGCCGGGCGCGCCGCCGACAGCGTGCAGATCGACCATCCACGGGTGGCGCAGCGCCGACTCCCGGGTCCGCCGGGCGATCAGGGTGAGCGCCTCGCGCCACCGGCCGGGCAGCTCCCCCTCGAGCAGGAGCTCACCGGCCACCTCGTCCCGGATGAGCTCGAGCAGGTCGTCCTTGCGGTCGATGTGGGTGTAGAGGCTCATCGCCCGGGCGTCCAGCCTGGCCGCCACCCTGCGGATCGACACCGCGGCCAGGCCCTCGGCGTCGGCGAGCTCGATGGCCGCCGCGACGATCGCCTCGCGGGTCAGCGCGGGCCGCCGCCCGGTGTTCTTCGGGCGCGTCCAGACGGGGCCGTGCCCGTCCGCGCCGGGGGCCGCATCGGCCGGAGAGGAGCCTTCCACCCCTCCCATCCTACCCGTACACCGTAGCGGCAGGCTGATACGGTGTACGGGTAGCCGATCCCTGGCCACCATCCAGTGGGTGTCCACCGGCTACGCCCTGGCGCTGTCGATGGCCATCCCGCTCACCGGCTGGGCGGTCGAGCGGTTCGGGCCGAAGACCCTCTGGATCCTGTCGCTGGGCCTGTTCATCTCCGGCTCGATCCTGTGCGGCGCGGCCTGGTCGGTGGGCAGCCTGATCGCCTTCCGGATCCTCCAGGGCTTCGGCGGCGGCATGCTCATGCCGGTCGGCCAGACCATGCTGGCGCGGGCCGCCGGGCCGGAGCGGATGGGCCGCATGATGGCCGTGATCGCCGTACCGGCCATGCTCGCCCCGGTGCTCGGCCCGGTGCTCGGCGGTGTGATCGTGGACCACCTGAGCTGGCGGTGGATGTTCTACGTCAACGTGCCGTTCTGCGCGCTGGCCCTGGTCATGGCGGTGCGGTTGCTGCCCCGCGACACCGACCGGCGGCCCGGCCGGCGGCTGGACGTCCTCGGGCTGGCGCTGCTCTCCCCCGGGCTGGCGGCGCTGGTGTACGGCCTGTCCGAGGCGGGCAACGGGTCCGCGCCGACCAGTGCCCGGGTGCTCCTGGGTCTCGGCGCCGGGGTCGTCCTCCTCGCCGCGTTCGGCGTGCACGCCCTGCGCAGGGGGCGGGAGGCGCTGGTGGACCTGTCGCTGTTCCGCTCGCGCGCGTTCGCCGCCTCGACCGCGGCGCTGTTCTGCTACGCCGCCGGGGTGATCGGCCTCACCGTGCTGCTGCCGCTGTACTTCCAGCTGGTCCGGCACGAGAGCCCGCTGCACGCCGGGCTGCTGATCGCACCCTGGGGGCTCGGCGCCATGCTCACCATGCCGGTCTCCGGGCGGATCACCGACCGGATCGGCCCGCGCGGGGTCGGCCTGGCCGGCGTTCTCGTCGTCCTGCTGGGGATGCTGCCGTTCACCCGGATCGCGGTGACGACGAGCACGGCGACGCTGGTCGGCGCGGTGTTCGCCGTCGGCCTGGGGCACGGCCTGGTCATGCCGTCGCTGATGGCGGCCATGTACCAGGGACTGGACAAGGCCTCGGTGCCCGCGGCGACGACCGCGGGCAACATCCTGGTCCGGGTGGGCGGCGCGTTCGGCACCGCGCTGCTGGCGGTGGTGCTCCAGATCTACATCCGGGCCGATCTCCCCGGCACCGGCCGTGACCTGGCGAGCGTGGCCACCGTCCGGACCCCGGCGGCCCCGGCGTTGCTGACCGGCGACTTCGCCGGAGCCTTCTGGTGGGCGGTGGCCGTCGGCGCCGTGGCGCTCGTGCCGCTGCTGCTGCTCCCCCGCCGCCGGTCCGCCGGGGCGGACCCGGCGGGCTGACCGGACACGGCATGCTGAGTGCATGGATGCGTACCAGGAACTGTCCGAGCTGCCCTTCGCCACCGCCCTCGTCCCGCACGACGGGAGCTGGTCCCCGGACGAGACCTACGACGGCGTCCATGTCGACGGGGGCACTCTGACGGCCGCGGGCGCGGTGGGCTCGCGCTTCATCGAGTGCGCCTTCACCAGGGTCACGTTCGACGGCGGGAGCTTCCGGCGGTCCCGGCTGAGTGAGGTCTGGTCGCGCGAGGTACGGCTGGTCGCGACCGATCTCGCCGAGTCGGACTGGCTGGACGCCGCGTTCGTGTCCACGGTCGTCGCCGGCGCCCAGGCCTACAACGCCCGCCTGCGGCGGGTCACGTTCCGGGGCTGCAAGATCGACTCGGTCAACTTCCGCAGCGCCGGCCTGATCGACGTGGTCTTCGACGACTGCCTGCTGCGCGACGTCGATTTCAGCGGCGCGAACCTGGAGCGGACCCGCTTCCCCGGCTCCCGGCTGAGCGGCGTCGACTTCACCAAGGCCACCCTGAAGAAGGTCGACCTGCGCGGCGCGCAGCTGGAGATCTCCGGCGGGTACGAGTCCCTGCGGGGGGCCATCATCGACACCACGCAGCTGATCGACCTCGCTCCCACGTTCGCCCAGGTGCTCGGGATCACCGTCAAGGACGTTTGATAGCTTCCGGAGAAGATCGGATCACGTTCGAGGAGGTCGTCGCATGGCCATGCTGACGGAGAGCACGCTGGTGGACGCCCCCGCGGAGGCCGTATGGGCGCTCATCCGCGACTTCAACGGGCTGTCGGCCTGGGCGACCTCGATGCCGCCCAGCGTCATCGAGGACGGCAAGGCGGCCGACCAGGTGGGCTGCGTGCGCCGGCTGGAGGCCAACGGCACCCTGCTCGCCCGTGAGCGGCTGCTCGCCCTCGACGACGTGTCGCTCACCCAGAAGTACGCCATCCTCGAATCGGCGCTGGGTGTGAACGACTACGTCGGGACGCTGCACGTAACCCCGGTGACCGACGGGGACCGCTCGGTGGTCGAGTGGTCGGGCAGCTTCCGCGCGGACGCCGCCGAGGCGGACAAGACCATCGCCGTGCTGCGCGACCAGATCTACCGGCCGGGGCTCGCCGCCCTGAAGGAGCGGTTCAGCGGCTGACGCCTTCGTACCGGGCCGGGGCGCGCCCCTCCGCGAGGCGGGTCCGCTCCGGCGCTGCAGGCCGTCACCAGATGGGCTCGGTGGGGATGTCGAGGTCACCGGGCAGCAGGTCCTCGCAGTGCGAGCGGATCCGGCGCAGCAGCCGGCGCTGCGCCCGCGACGCGGTGGGCTCGTCGGGTAGGTCACGCAGGTAGGGCAGGTCCCGCGCGGTGACGCGGCCGTGCACGAGAAGCCGCCAGACGTCGCCGTACCTGCCGTACCCGACGAGCGCCCTGACCTGGAGGGACTCGACGGTGCCGGAACCTGCCCGGACCGCCTCGGCGAGTTCCTGCCCCTCCCGCCGCCGGGCCAGAAAGCGGGCGAGCTCGGCGATGGCGGGGTCGCGGGCGTCCGCGTGGGCGCGCAGCCGCTCCAGCGCCGCCGGGTGCCGGTTGCCGGCCAGCCGGTTGAGGGCGTCCCGGGTCAGGTCGCGGTCGCCGACCCTGCGGTCCAGCTCGGCCACCGCCCAGACCGCGCGGACCGCGCCGAGCAGCCCGGTCACCGCCAGCCGTACGGCCCGGTCCCGGCGCACCGGAAGGTCGGCGACCAGCCGGCGCACCTCGTCCTCGGTCACCAGGTCGGCGACGTACAGGCGCTCGATGCCCTCCAGCACGGCGGCCACGACGGGGCCCGGCTCGGCGGGGTCGACGGCGATCGGGCGGAGCACCGGCCAGGAGGCGGCCTCGCACAGCGCCCGCAGTCCGCGGGCGGCGTCAGTCCTGGTGCCGGCCGTCTCGGGCCGGCCGGCGACCAGGGTGTGCAGCGCGGCCAGCACGTCGTCCCGGCGGATCGCGGCGAGCGCGTGCAGCAGGTCGTCGTCGGCCCGGGGACCGCGGAGCGCGTCCTGGAGCTCGGCCGGGGACGCGGCCAGGACGGCGTCATGCCAGGCCCACTCGGTCAGCGTGCCTGCCGAGCGGTCCCGCCACAGATCCGCGAGCGCGTCCATGATGCCTGTGAGCGTAACGATCCGGGACGAACAGCAATAGCCGTTCCGCCCGGTCGGCTCCACCGCCGTTGGACGACGCTTGGGTTGCGATTCGGTAGCGGGGATTCCACCGGCGCACGCGCGCGGTCATACTTCGGACCGTTCCATCGCGTCCCACCCCCCACCCCGCAGAGGAGAGGGAATGCTCCTGCGCCGATTCCTGATGACCGCCCTCACCGCGCTGGGACTGCTGGCGGCGGGGCAGCCCGCCGTCTCGGCGGCGACCCCGCACTACTACGTCTCGCTCGGCGACTCGCTGTCGCAGGGCTACCAGCCCGGCCTGGGCGACACGAACGAGGGCTACCCCGACCAGCTGTTCGCGACGCTCAAGGCCGGGGACCCGGCGCTGGAGCTGGTCAAACTGGGCTGCAGCGGCGAGACGAGCACCTCGATGATGAAGGGCGGCCGGTGCACCTACGACGGGGCCTCCTCGCAGCTGGCCGCCGCCGAGACGTTCCTGCGCGCCCACCGCGGCCAGGTGCGCTACCTGACGATCGACATCGGCGCCAACGACGTCCAGCGCTGCCTGGTGGGAGGCGCCATCAACGCCTCCTGCATCCTGGAGGGCGCCGGCGCCATCACCACCAACCTGCCGCAGATCACCGCGCGGCTCCGGCTGGCGGCCGGGACGGGCGTCGGCTTCGCGGCGATGAACTACTACGACCCGTTCCTGGCGTCCTGGCTCAAAGGCACCGACGGGCACACCCTGGCCGTGGAGTCGGCGCTGCTGACCAACGTGATCAACTCCCTGGAGGCCTCGGTCTACCTGGTCGCGGGGTTCCGGGTGGCCGACGTCTCGGCGGCGTTCGCGACCAACGACTTCGCCACCCAGGCCACCCTGCCGTCCGTGGGGCAGGTGCCCCTCAACGTGGCCCGGATCTGCACCTGGACCTACATGTGCGCCAAGGGCGACATCCACGCCAACCCGACCGGCTACCAGCGGATCGCCGCCACCTTCGCCACCACCCTGGCGCGCCGCTGAGCGCTCCTCGCCGGCCGGTGGTGCGCCGTCACCGGCCGGCGGCGGCCTCCGGGCCGGCGGCGGTGGCCGCCGGTCAGGCGGGGTCGAGCCGGACGACGATCGACTTCGAGGTCGGGGTGTTGCTCACGTCCGCCGTGCTGTCCAGCGGCACGAGCACGTTGGTCTCGGGGAAGTACGCCGCGGCACAGCCCCGGGCGGTGGGGTAGGCCACCACCCGGAACCCCGGGGCGCGGCGCTCGGTCCCGTCGTGCCACTCGCTGACCAGGTCCACCATCGCGCCGTCGGCCAGGCCCAGTGCCACCAGGTCGTCGGCGTGCACGAACACCACCCGCCGGCCCTGCCGGATGCCGCGGTAGCGGTCGTCCAGGCCGTAGATCGTGGTGTTGTACTGGTCGTGGCTGCGGACGGTCTGCAGCAGCAGCCGCCCCGGCGGGACGCGGAGGACCCGCAGCTCGTTCACGGTGAGCCCGGCCTTGCCGGAGACCGTCGGGAAGCGCCGCTCGTCCCGTGGCGCGTGCGGGAGCGTGAACCCGCCGGGCGTACGGAGGCGCGCGTTGAAGTCGGCGAACCCGGGGACCACCCGGGAGATGTGATCCCGGACGACGTCGTAGTCGCGTTCCATGGCGGCCCAGTCGATGGCGCCGTCGCCCAGGGTGGCGCGGGCCAGCCGGCAGACGATCGACACCTCCGACAGCAGCCGGCCGGAGGCCGGGGCGAGCCGTCCGCGTGAGGCGTGCACCATGCCCATCGAGTCCTCCACCGACACCACCTGCGGGCCGGTCTCCTGCACGTCCCGCTCCGTGCGGCCCAGGGTGGGCAGGATCAGCGCCTGCTCCCCGGTGACCGCGTGGGAGCGGTTGAGCTTGGTGGAGACGTGGGCGGTGAGCCGGCAGGACCGCATCGCCGCCTCGGTGACGGCGGAGTCCGGGGTGGCCCGGACGAAGTTGCCCCCCATGCCGAGGAAGACCTTCACCTCGCCGTCGCGCATGGCCTGGATCGCCCGGACCGTGTCGAGCCCGTGCGCGCGCGGCGGCTCGAACCCGAACTCGGCGCCCAGCGCGTCGAGGAAGGCCGCGGCGGGCCTCTCGTAGATGCCCATCGTGCGGTCGCCCTGCACGTTGGAGTGACCGCGCACCGGGCACACGCCCGCTCCGGGGCGGCCGATGTTGCCGCGCAGCAGCAGGAAGTTCACGATCTCGCGGATGGTCGGCACGGAGTTCTTGTGCTGGGTCAGCCCCATCGCCCAGCAGACAATGATCTTGTCGGCGCGCAGCACCTCGCGCAGGGCCGACTCGATCTGCTCGCGGGTCAGGCCGGTCGCCTCCAGCACCTGCTCCCAGTCCAGGGCGCGCAGGTGCCGCTCGAGGTCCTCGAACCCGGCGGTGTGCTCCTGGACGAACGCCCGGTCGATCTCGTCCTTCTCCAGCAGCAGCCGGTTGAGCGCCTGGAACAGCGCCAGATCGCCGTTCAGCCTGATCTGCAGGAACAGGTCGGCCAGCACCGTGCCGGCGCCCACCACCCCGGACGGCCGCTGCGGGTTCTTGAACCGCATCAGCCCGGCCTCGGGCAGCGGGTTGACGGCCACGATGCGGGCGCCCTCGTCCTTGGCGCGTTCCAGCGCCGACAGCATCCGGGGATGGTTGGTCCCGGGATTCTGCCCCACCACGAAGATCAGGTCGGCCTGGTAGAGGTCCTCGAGCAGCACCGAGCCCTTGCCCACGCCGAGCGTCTCGGTGAGCGCCGAGCCGGACGACTCATGGCACATGTTCGAGCAGTCCGGCAGGTTGTTGGTGCCCAGGGCCCGGACGAACAGCTGGTAGGCGAACGCCGCCTCGTTGCTGGTCCGGCCCGAGGTGTAGAAGACGGCCTCGTCCGGGGTGGCCAGGCCCCGCAGTTCACCGGCGAGCAGAGCGAACGCCTCCGGCCAGCTCACCGGCTCGTAGTGGTCGCGGCCCTTCCGCTTGATCATCGGCTCGGTCAGCCGGCCCTGCTGGCCCAGCCAGTGGTCGGAGCGCTCCGCCAGCTCCGACACCGGGTGCTCCGCGAAGAAGTCCCGGGTGATCCGGCGCGTGGTGGCCTCCTCGGCCACCGCCTTGGCGCCGTTCTCGCAGAACTCCGCGAGATGGCGCTTGCCGCCCTCGGGCCACGCGCAGCCGGGGCAGTCGAAGCCGTTCTTCTGGTTGATCCGCACCAGCGTCAGGGCCGTGCGCCCGGCCCCCATCTGGTCCCACGCCTGCTTCAGGGCCGCGGTGACCCCGGGAATGCCCGCTGCGGTGTCCTTCGGCGGCGTCACCGCCAGCGCGCCGTCGTCGACGTCGTCGATCGGAGGCTTACGGCTCATCGTGTCCATCTCATGCGCAAAGAGGTTGTTAACGGCGAGTCTATGCTCGTTTGTCGCCCGGCTCCGGGGTCGCCGACACCCTCGTCTACCGGGGACGGCCCCCGCGCTGGGAGAGTGGGGCCATGGCCGAGGAACTGCGCGCCCTCTCGTGGACGGGCGAGGCGCTGCGACTGATCGATCAGACGTCCCTGCCGGGGAGACTCGCCCATCTGGAGGTGCGGGACGTGGACGGCCTCGTGGGCGCCGTCCAGCGGCTGGCCGTGCGCGGCGCCCCGGTGCTCGGCGGGGTGGGGGCCTACGGGGTGGCGATCGCCCTCCTGCAGGGCGCCCGGGAGGGATGGGACCCGGTCGCCCTCGACGCCGCGATCGGCCGGATCCGCGAGGCCCGGCCGACCGCCGTCAACCTGGCCTTCGGCGTGGACCGGGTGCGCCCGCTGATCGCCGCGGGGGTGGACGCGGTCGTCGCCGAGGCCGGCGCCCTGGTGGCGGAGGACGTCGCCGCCTGTCACGCCATCGGCGTCCATGGGGCCGGCTGGATCCTGGCGCGCACCGCCCGGCGGCCGCTGCGCGTGCTCACCCACTGCAACGCCGGCTCGCTGGCGACCTGCGGACGGGGCACGGCGCTGGGCGTGATCCGCGAACTCCACGCGCTCGGCGCGCTGGAGATGGTCTACGCCGACGAGACCCGGCCGCTGCTGCAGGGCTCCCGGCTCACCGCCGTCGAACTCGCCGGGGACGGCATCGCCTACCGCCTCCAGGCGGACGCGGCGGCCGCGGGCACGATCCTGCGCGGGCTCGCCGATGTGGCGATCATCGGCGCGGACCGCATCGCCGCCAACGGCGACACCGCCAACAAGGTGGGTTCCCTGGGGGTGGCGCTGGCCTGCGCAGACGCCGGCATCCCGTTCGTCGTCGCCGCGCCGTGGAGCACCGTCGACCTGGCCACCCAGACCGGGGACGACATCCGGATCGAGGAACGCGACGAGGCGGAGATCCTGTCGTTCGCCGGGGTACGGGTCGCCCCGGACGGCGCGCGCGCCTTCAACCCGGCCTTCGACGTCACTCCGGCCCGGCTGATCACCGCGCTGGCCACCGAGACCGGGGTGCTGGAGCCCGCCGCGGGCCGGACGCCGGACCGGGGCCTGGCAGAGGCCGGAAAAGCCGGAAGGCCGAGCTCTTGATCTCCAAGAACTCGGCCTATCCGGACTCACCGTCGGGATGACAGGATTTGAACCTGCGACCCTCACACCCCCAGCGTGATGCGCTACCAAGCTGCGCTACATCCCGAACCGCCCTTGCGGACGTGGATAATCCTAGCGCAATCCGGTGCGGTCTCGCGCACCATAAACCCCCGCCGGGCCGGATCAGCCGGGTGCGGGACCTGCCGTCAGCGCGGTGATCGAGACCTTGCCGGCGTCACAGACCTCACCCAGCGCCCACGGCAGGGTCAGGTGGGACCGCTCGTCGGGCGGCGTCACCCACACCTGGCGCGGCGCCGGGCGGCAGGGGCCGTGCTCGGGCTCGCCCCGCCCGGCCACCACCGACCAGTGCAGGCGGGTGTGGGCGCTCCCGCCCGGCCGCAGCGTCACCGAGACCGGTGACGGCGGGGCCAGCCGCACCACCTGGGCCGGCAGCGGCCCGCCTTCCGGGCCGATCAGGCCCAGCCCCACATATCCGTACACCCGGCAGGGCACGCGCGACCGGTTGGTCAGCGTGAGGAAGGCGTACCGGTTGCCGGCCGCGGGACCGGCGGCACGCAGCGCGGCGCCCAGCATCGCGGTGGTGCACCGCCCGGTCCCGGTGGAGCCCTCGGGGGAGGCCGGGGGCGCGAGGGCACCCGGCCGCCCGGACGGCGACGCCACGGCGGCGGGCGTTCCGGAAGGCGAGGGTGCGGCGGCGGAGGCGGGGGTCTGCGGCGGGGTGGGCGTGCTCCCGCCCGGCCGTCCGCATGTTCCGCACCCGTCGCCTCCTTGGCCGGCGCGCACGCCGGGAGAGCCGGACCGCATTTGTCAGCACTGTTCCCCCGGGCAGAGATCCGACACACCTGACGGCCCCCGCCGTGACCTGATCGATGCCGGTAAAGGATTCGGGGATCGCGGGATCTTTGCCGGACGTTGGGGGTGGCCTTGACCTGACCCGGCCCATGCTTGAAGAGGTGATCACCTCACCTTGGGGAGTGCGGGTGTTCAGACGGGGCCGATCGTCTCTGCGAGCACGAATCACACTAGTGGCCAGCGCCGTGGCGACGCTGATCTGTGTCGCCGTCAGCGTGCTCGTGATCCTCGCCATGCGCGGCAGGGAGGCCGCCTATGCCCGGGAGCGGGCCTCCGAGTCCTCCGAGCACGTGACGAGCCTGATCAAACGCGGTTCGCTCCCGGCGATCCTGCCCCGTGACGGCAGGGAGGTGATCCAGGTCCTGGACTCGCGCGGGAGAGTGCTGGCGGCGACCCCCACGATCGCCGGCAAGCCGCCGATGGCGGCGTTCCAGCCGGCCTCGGACGAGGTGCGCACCGACCGGAAGCTGTGCCCTCCCGCGGGGCTGAAGGGCTGCATGACGGTCGTCGCGTTCAAGGTCTACCAGCCCGGCGGGGACTGGGTGGTCTACAACGCCACCCCCGTGGTGCCCTGGTACGTCAACTCCTCGATGGTGGGCTTCCTGAGCGCCATCGGCCTGCTGATGATCGTGATGATGGCCGCCTTCACCTCCCGGGCGGTCGCCAAAACGCTCGCGCCGGTGGACGCCATCAGGACGGAGCTCGCGGTGATCACCGCCACCGACCTCGACCGGCGGGTGCCGGTGCCCAAGAACCAGGACGAGATCAAACTGCTGGCCGAGACGGTCAACGACACCCTGGACCGGCTGGAGTCGGCCTACGAGCAGCTGCGGCACTTCACCTCCGACGCCTCACACGACCTGCGCAGCCCGATCACCGCCATGCGGACCCAGCTGGAGGAGGCGCTGATGTACCCGGCGGAGACCGACTGGCCGCGGATGACCGAGGCGGTGCTCTGCGGGGTCGAGCGGCTGCAGGCGCTGGTGACCGACCTGCTGGCGATCGCCCGCCTGGACGCCGGCGCACCCCTCACCCGTGAGCCGACGGACCTCGCCCAGCTGGTCGGCAGTGAGCTGGATCGCCGCCCCTGCGGAGGGGTCAAGGTCGTCAGGGAGCTGCGGAAGGGCGTGTTCACCCGGTGCGACCGGCTGCGGCTCGCGCGTCTGCTGACCAACCTGCTGGACAACGCCGAGCGGCACGCCGTCTCCCAGATCGAGGTGATCGTCAGACCGCAGGAGTCCATGGCGACCGTGGAAGTGATCGACGACGGAGCCGGGATCGCCCCCGAGCTGCGCGAAGTGGTCTTCAAGCGCTTCACCCGGCTGGACGCCTCGCGCAGCCGGGACGCCGGGGGGACCGGGCTGGGACTGGCGATCGCGCGGCAGATCGCCGAGGCGCACGACGGCACCCTGACCCTCGAGGAGAGCAGCCGGGGAGCCCGCTTCGTCCTGCGCCTGCCGAAGTCCGCCACCGGGCCGATGATCTTCTGAGCCAGACGCCCCCACCGGACAGGGACCTGGGGCACCGTGCGCCCGCACGGTGCCCCAGGTGACCGTTCACGCCGCGGAGATCGCCTCGATGACGCGCAGGCGGGCCGCCCGGCGGGCCGGGCGGATGGCCGCCAACTCCCCGGCCAGCGCGCCGACAGCCGTGATGACCACGATCTGTACGACGGGTGCCGCGAAGCTCTGGGCTCCCGCGGCGACCAGGGCCCAGCCGAGGAACAGCCCAAGCCCGAGCCCTCCGGCCGTGCCGAACAGGGCGACGATCAGCGACTCCCAGCGGACCATCGACCGGATCTGGCCGCGGGTGGCGCCCACCGCGCGGAGCAGCCCGATCTCCCGGGTACGCTCGTGCACCGCGAGTGACAGCGTGTTGGCGATGCCCATCAGGGCGATGAGGATCGCCAGCGCGAGCATGACGTAGACGACGGCCAGCAGGTTGTCGAGCGGGGCGGTCTGCGCGTCGGTGTACTCGGCGCGGGTCTGCACGGCCGGGCTGCCGTACGATCGCGCCACCGCGGCCACCGCCGCCTTCCCGGTGGCCGCCGCGACCCCCGGCCGGAGATCCACGAAGAGCACCGAGTCGAGTCCCTGCGGATCGTGCTGCGCCCAGGCGGCGCGGGGCATCAGGTAGGACCCCACCGCGTCGAGCGGCGCGTAGACGGCGCCAACCGTGAAGGTCTGTGCGGATCCGTCCGCGAACCGGACCCGCAGCGGGGCTCCGACGGGCTTTCCGGCCGACGACGACACCGCGATCCGGTCCGGGCCGAGGCCGGTCAGCGAACCGGAGCGCACCGTGAGCCGCACGATGCCGGCGAGCCGGGCGGGATCGGCTACCCGCACCGTCCGGTCGGAGCCGTCGATCTCGGCCTCACCCGAGCCCATCCCGGCGGCCCCGGCGACCCCGGGCAGCGCGGCTACCCCGGTGGCGAGCCCGGGACCGAACCCTGCGGCGCCGTAGCCGCCCGCGCTGACCACCAGGTCACCGCCGAACGACCGGGCGACCTCGTCGCCCATCGTGGCCTTGAGCGAGGCGGCGAAGACGGTGAACAGCGTCACCACCCCCACCCCGATCATCAGGGCGGTGGCGGCGCCCGCCGTCCGGCGGGGGCTTCTCATGGCGTTCTGCCGGGCCAGTCCCCCGGCGGCACCGCGCAGCCGTACGGCGGGAACGCCCGCCAGCGCGGCCACGGGACGGGCCGCCACCGGGCCGAGCACCACCATGGCGACCAGGGCGATGACGGCGCCGAGACCGGCGACCGGCAGCGTCCCGGTGAGGGCGGACCAGAGCAGCAGGCCCGTGCCGAGCGCCGCGAGCACGCTTCCGGTGATCAGCCGGGACGGTGGCGTCCCGGCATGTTCGACGGCGACCTCCCGGAGCGCCGCCAGCGGCGGTACCCGGGAGGCCCGCAGCGCGGGGGCCAGGCAGGCGGCGAGGGTGACGAACACTCCGACCGGCACCGCGATGAGCACGGGTGTCACCGAGAACACCACCCCGGTGGCCTTCAGGCCGAACCCGAAACCGGCGAAGAGCGCCTTGAGCAGTGCGGCGCACCCGAATCCGCCGACCGCGCCCGCCAAGGAGGCGGTGAGCCCGATGGCGAGTGCCTCCACCACGACCGACAGCAGGATCTGCCGCCGGGACGCGCCGAGGGCGCGCAGCAGCGCGGCGTCGCGGGTGCGCTGCGCGACCACGATCGAGAACGTGTTGTGGATGCTGAAGCCGCCGACCAGGAGAGCCACCCCGGCGAACACCATGAGGAACGCCCGGACGAAGCCCAGGAAGGAGGAGGTGATGCCGGCCATGCTCTCGTCGGCCAGGCGCTCACCGGTGATGGCCTCGACGCCCTGGGGCAGCAGCGGCCGGATCCGGTCCGCAAGAGCGTCCTGGCTCACGCCCGGCGCGGACCTGACCGCGACGCTGGTGATCCGGCCGGGGCTCTGGGCGACATGGCGGCGGGCGTCCTCGAGGGTGAAGGCGGTGAAGGAGGTGCCGCCGAAGGCGTCCTCGGTGCCGAACCGCGCGATGCCCACGATCGTCACCGGAACCCGCTGCGGGGTGAGCACGGCGGTATGGTCCTCGAGCCGCAGATGACCGTCCCGGGCCACCTTCCGGTCGATCACCACCTCCCCGGCGGCGCGGGGTGCGCGGCCCTCCGCGATCGTGTACGGGTTGAGCGCCGGGTCGCTGATCCAGTTCCCGGCCGTCCGCGGGCCGAGGACGTCGATCAGTTTGCCGCCACGATCCAGCAGCTGGCCGGACCCCTGGATCACCGGCTCGGCCGCGGCCACCCCGTCCACCCGTCGCACCCGGTCGGCGACCGAGCCGTCGATCATGCCCCGGATCCGTCCGGGCGCGTCGCTGACGCTGGTCGCATTGCGCACGGACACGTCCGTGCCCGCGTAGGCCTGGGTGAGGAAGCCCTTGATGCCCGACTGCAGGGTGTCCCCGAGCACCAGCGTGCCGGCGAGGAACGCCACGCCGAGGAAGACGGCGAGGAACGAGCCGGCCAGCCGCCGTTTGCGGGCCATCAGTTCCTTCAGGGTGAGCTTGATCATCACGACTCCCCGAAGGCCTTCATCCGGTCGAGCACCTTCTGCGGGGTCGGCCCCTCCATGAGGTCGACGACCTGGCCGTCGCCGAGGAAGACCACGGCGTCGGAGTAACCGGCGGCACCCGGATCATGGGTGACCATGACGACGGTCTGGCCGAGCCCGGAGACGGCCTCCCGGAGGAATTCCAGGATCTCCTCCCCGGACCGGGAGTCGAGGTTGCCGGTGGGCTCGTCGGCGAAGATCACCTTTGGCCGGCTCGCGAGGGCCCTGGCGATGGCGACCCGCTGCTGCTGGCCGCCGGACAGTTCGGAGGGGCGGTGCGAGAGCCGGTCGCCCAGGCCGACGGTGTCGACCACCGCGGTGATCCACTCCGGAGCGGGCCGCTCACCGGCGAGCGTCATCGGCAGGGTGATGTTCTCCAGCGCGCTGAGGGTGGGCAGCAGGTTGAACGACTGGAAGACGAAACCGACCCGCTCGCGGCGCAGCACGGTCAGTTGCCGGTCGGTGAGCGAGCCGAGCTCGACGTCGTCGATGAAGACCTGGCCGGAGGTGAGGTCGTCCAGGCCGGCGACGCAGTGCATCAGCGTGGACTTTCCCGCCCCAGACGGGCCCATGATGGCGGTGAATCGCTCGGCCGGCAGATCGACGCTGACGTCGTCCAGTGCCCGTACGGCGGTGTCGCCGGAGCCGTAGACCTTGGTGGCCCGTACCGTCCGGGCGACCGTGGTGGGTTTCATGTTCTCTCCGTTCCTTGGGTCCCCACAACGGTGACCGCCGGGTACCGGCGCCGTCGTCGGGCGGGGAGAGGCATCACGGCTACGTCGAGCGCGGCATGATCGTTTTTTTGGGGTACGCCCCGGGGCGTAGCGCTCAGGCCAGCCAGCCTGGCTTGACCAGACCCGACTCGTAGGCGAACACGACGAGCTGGGCGCGGTCGCGAGCACCGAGCTTGACCATGGTGCGGCTGACGTGGGTCTTGGCGGTGGCCGGGCTGACCACCAGCCGGGCGGCGATCTCCTCGTTGGACAGCCCCTCGCCGACGAGCGCCATGACCTCGCGTTCACGGTCGGTGAGCACGTTGAGGCGCAGCGACGAGCGCGGCTCCTTGGCGCGGCTGGCGAACTCGGCGATCAGCCTGCGGGTCACGCCCGGCGACAGCAGGGCGTCCCCGGCGGAGACCGCCCGGACGGCCCGGATCAGCTCGACCGGCTCGGTGTCCTTGACCAGGAAGCCGCAGGCCCCGCCGCGCAGCGCCTCGAAGACGTACTCGTCCAGCTCGAACGTGGTGAGCATGACGATCCGGATGCCCTCCAGCGCCTCCAGGGCGGCGATCTGCCGGGTCGCCGCCAGCCCGTCGAGGACGGGCATCCGGATGTCCATGAGCACGACGTCCGGGCACAGCCGCCGCACCAGCGCGACGGCCTCGAGACCGTTTCCGGCCTCGCCGACCACCTCGATGTCGTCCTGTGCGTCGAGCAGGGCCCGGAACCCGGCCCGGACCAGCACCTGATCGTCGGCGAGCACGACGCGGATCACCCGGTACCTCCCTCGTCGACCGGCAGCCGGGCGTGCACCCGGAAGCCGCCACCGGGTCCCGGGCCCGCCACGAACTGCCCGTGCAGGGCCGCCGCGCGGTCGCGCATGCCGGGGATGCCGCTGCCCCCCGGGTCCTCTCCCAGCAGGGTCGTACCCCGGCCGTCGTCGTCGACGCGGACGCTCACGTCGTGCTCGCCGTAGCCGATCCGGATCCGCACGGTGACGGCGCCGCCCCCGTCGCCGGGACGGGCGTGCCGGGTCACGTTGGTCAGCGACTCCTGCACGATGCGGAAGGCTGCGAGATCGACCCCGGCGGGCAGCGGCCGGCGTTCCCCCTCGATCTCCAAGTGCACGCGCAGTCCCGCGGTGCGCGCCTGGTCGGCGAGGTCCTCCAGCCGTCCCAGTCCGGCCGTCGGGCTCCGTGGCGCCTCATCCCCGGCCTGGCGGAGCACCCCGATCACCGACCGCATCTCGGTGAGCGCCTCCTTGCTGGCCTCCTTGATCGCGGCCAGCGCGGTCCGCGCGGTCGCGGTCGCGTCCGGCCCGGGCTGCTGGTCCATCAGGTGCAGCGCGACCCCCGCCTGCACGTTGATCATCGAGATGTTGTGCGCGAGTACGTCGTGCAGCTCGCGGGCCATGCGCAGCCGCTCCTCGCTGGCCCGCCGGCGGTGCTCCTCGGCGAGGGTGCGCCGGACCTCCGCCGCCTTCTCCGACCGGAACCGTACGATCTCGGCCGCGGTGAGCACCACCAGCGCCCAGGCGGTCAGGCCGACCACGGCTCCCAGGGACGGCCGCTCGAGGTGGAGCAGCCCGTCCGGGCCCGGAGCCTTTCCGGGCGCCGCCCCCGCCATGCCGGCCACGGCCAGGTAGCCGCCGATCGCGCCGATCGCGGTCGCCCAGGTCGCCTTGCGGTGCCCGGCGGTCACCGCCGCCACCAGGGCGACCACCACGGCCAGGAAGGACGGGCCGAGGACGTACCCGCGCAGGTAGTACGTGAGGGTGACGAGCGCGACCACGAGCAGCGTCGGCACCGGGTGCCGCCGCCGGCCCAGCAGCGCGACCGCGCTCGCGGTCAGCAGCGCGTAGCCGAACTCGTCCAGCGGGGTGTGCGCGTGGCCGTACCGGCCGCCCTGGTCGGCCCCGGTCGATCCCATGACCTGCAGGACCAGCACCACCAGCGGCACGAGCCACACCGGCAGGGCGGCCACCCGGGACCAGCGGGGTGGGGTCTGGTCGCCGGTCGTCACGTACTCACGGTAGGGCAGCGACCCGGGCCCGTCATCGGCGCGGGGGAGGCGCCGCCCGTACTCCCCCGGTGGTACGGCGGGGTTCGTTGATCGTCACCGGCCGGCGGGGACTAACGTCGGGTTCGGCCCCGCGGCGACCTGCGGGGCGACGAGCCGAGATGTGGGAGACGCTCATGGCCACGCTGACCGAAGAGGTGAAGGCGCTGTTCGAGCAGCCCTTCCACGCCTGGGTGACGACCGTCAGGCCCGACGGGAGCCTGCACAGCACGGTCGTCTGGGTCGACGTCGACGGGAACGAGATCCTTTTCAACACGGCCATCGGCCGGGCCAAGGAACGGCACCTCCGGCACGACCCCCGGGTGTCGATCAGCGTCCTGGACCCCGCGAACCCCTATCGCCTGGCGAGCGTGTCGGGCACCGCCCGGCTGGACACCGAGGGCGCGGACGAGGTCATCGACCGGCTGGCCGGGAAGTACCTCGGCGTGGACGAGTACCCGGGCCGGACGGCGGCCGAGCAGCGCGTCAACGTCCGGGTCGAGCCGCAGGGCGTCATCTACAACCCCGGCGGCTGACCGCACGGCGCGGCACGCTGGAAATGACTGGAAGACGCTGGAATTTGATCTATCGTATCCGGCGTGCACGAGACCCCCGAGGCCCTGGAGGAGCGCATCGCCGGGCTGCGCCAGGACGTACGGCGTGCGGCGGCCGGCGGTGACCGGCCGCGCGCCCGGGCCCTGCGCGCCGAGCTGAAGGAGCTCGAGGCCGCATGGGAGCGGTCGGTCCTCGGGGACGGCGAGGCCCGCGACGCCCGCGACCGGCGGCCGGACGGGCCGATGGTGCCGCTGCGGGAGCAGGTCCATCACGCCCTGACCCTGCTCGGCGCCCCGGCGGCGCCCAAGCTGGTCCTGCGGGTGCACGAGGCGTTCCTGCCCGGTGAGATCGTGGCCGCGCGGCTGACCAGCCTGCGCCGGGACGAGGAACGCTCGTTCCGCGCGGCCCCGTACGCGCGGCCGTACTACCTGTGCGCGGCGCTCACCGCGGACCTGCTCGCCCCGGCCCGGGGTCTGCTGGCGGTGAGCACCTGGCCGCTGCGGCGCCGGGTCGTCGGCCCGCTCAGCGCCCGCACCGACTTCCTCACCGCGGCGATCCGGATCGCCGAGCACACGCTCCGCGTCCCGGACGGCGATGCCGCCCGGCGGCTGCTGTGGCGGTTCGCGGCGAGCATCCCCGGTGCCGGCACGGGCACCGGGCCGCGCCCCGAGCAGATCATCGAGGCGGCCCGCGCGGAGCTGGAGGTGCACGCCGAGGCCGACCGGGAACAGCGGCTGCGGGCGGCGGACCGGGCCCTGGCCCGGCTCGACGACGCCGGGCGGCTGTTCGGCGCCCGGCCGCGCGACGTCCCTGCCGTGAGCCGGCCGGCGACCCGACCGGAGACGACATGCCCGTGACCGACCTGCCCGATCCTGGGACGCGGCTCGCCCGGTTGCGCGGCGGCGCTCCGCCGCGCGCCCACGACGCCCGGACCATCGCGGCCTTCACCAGCAATCCCGGCTGCGTGCGCCGCGGCCTGATGGACGCCGCCGGGGTCGACAAGACGGAGGTGGCCACCCGGCTGGGGTTCGCGCCGCGGTTCGGCCAGTCGCAGTTCGCCCTCACCCGCGGGAACGTCTTCGAGTCCCAGGTGAAGGCCGACGGCTGCGCGGAACTGCTCACGCTGCTGCGCGACCGGCTGGGCCTGCCCGTTCCCGAGGTGGCCTACGACGATCTGGGCGCGGTGGGCGCCGACGAGGGCAACGAGGTCCGGCACGCCAGGACCCGCCGCCTGCTGCTGCGGGCGGCCACCGCGAACGGCGGCACCCTGTTCGACCATCCGCTGCTGCGCCTGGACATCGCCGGGCAGCCCGCCTATCTCGAACCGGACGTCATCGCCTTCCAGCTGGCCGGCCGTTTCCACGTCATCGAGATCAAGTCGTTCGCGGTGATCGACGGGCAGGCGGATCCGGAGCAGGTGGCGGCCGCGGCCCGGCAGTCCGCGGTGTACGTCCTGGCGCTGCGCGAACTGCTCGGCGAGCTGGGCCTGGACCCCGGCCTGGTCGGCCACGACGTCATCCTGGTGTGCCCGGAGAACTTCTCCAACCGGCCGACCGCCACGTTCGTGGACGTGCGCAGGCAGCTCGCGGTGCTGCGCCGCCAGCTGGAGCGGGTGACCCGGGCCGAGGACGTGCTCGCGGAGCTGCCCGCCGGGCTCGGCTTCGGCGCCGGCCCGGGGCTGGACTCCGCCGTGCGGTCGGTCGAGGCCCGCTACTCCCCCGACTGCATGTCGGCGTGCGAACTGGCGCTGTTCTGCCGGGACGAGGCGCGGGCCTGCGGGTCGACCGACGCCCTCGGCCGGGCCGTCCGCGACGAGCTCGGCGGCATCGGCACGATCGGCACGGCGCTGGCGCTCGCCGACGGCTCGCTGCAGCCGGCCGCGGACCAGGCCGAGGGCGCCGCGTGGCTGCGCACCGCCGCCCGGCTGCGCCGCGAGGCGCTGGGGCCCGGCGCGTGAGCACCCTGACCGCGCTGGCCAGGATCGAGGCGGCCCGCGCCGGCCGCGCCCAGCCGCTGGCGACCGTACGGCACTGCCACCTTGCCGGGCGGCCCCTCGTGGTGATCCCGCTGCGGCTGGCCGGGGAGGCCGCCGCGCCGCTGGCCGTGATGGCCGGGACCGGTCCCGGCGACGCGACGCTGCTGGTGGTGCCGCAACCCCGGAACCGCAACCTGAGGTTCGCGTTCGCCGCCGAGCTGGCGGAGGTCGTCCTGTCCTACGTCGCGTCGTGCCGGACCGCGACCGAGGTCGTGACCGACCGGGCCGGGACCCCGCGGGAGCGGTACGCCGACGCGCCGCAGCTGCTGGTGCCCAACCCGGGAGCCGTCGCCTTCCTGCGGCTGCTGGGCCGGTCGACCCGGTTCCGCCGCACCGACGGGCCCTATCCGGTGGACGCCTCGGTACCGCTGCTGGGCCGCTGGCTGACCTGGTTCGCCGACCGGGCCGAGCGTCCCGGCACGTCCACCCTGCTGGCGATGACCGAGGTGCTCGCCCTGCACTGGGCGACCGGCCAGAGCTCCCTGGAGGACGGCGACCTCGCCGCCCTGCTCGGCTGGATCGACCCGCCCCCGGGGCTGACCGGCGCGCAGGCGGCGCTGCGCGCCGAGGACCCGGTGGACTTCCCGCCCGCCGGGCCCACCACCCATCCGGGGTTCGACAACGAGGTGCTCGCACCCGCGCTGGCCGCCTACGACGCCGCCGCCCCTCCGCCGTCCGGCGGGACCGCCCGCACCGCGGCCGAGCAGCGGATCCGGGACGTGATCGCCGGGCAGCTGGAGCCGACCTGGCGGCTGATGTGGCGGGCGGCCGACCTGCTGCGCGCCCTGCCCGAGGCCGCGAGCGTGCCCGGCCGGCTGCGCCAGGACCGCGAGTCGTTCACCCGCTTCACCGCGTCCCTGCCCGAGGGTCTCCCGCAGGCCCGCCGGGACGGCGCCGTCGCCGCCGCCGTACGGCTGGACCGGATGGAGCGGGCCCGGGCCGAGTACGACGCGCAGCGCGCCTTCGACGACCCCCTGGTGATGGCCGAGTTCCGGCTGACCGGCGAGGCGTTCGGCGGGGTGGTGGTCGAGTGCGACCCGGCCCGGCTGGACGAGTCCGGCCCCCGGGCGCGGCCGCGGCCGCTGGTACGGGTCCGTACCGAGGATCCGGTCCGCCTCTCCCCCGGCCGGACCGTCCACAACGCGGCCCGCCCGGCGCAGGAGGCACGGATCCTGGAGCTGGCCGGGGACACGGTGCTGCTGGAGCTGTGCAGCGGGATGGGCGGGGCGAAGACCCCCCGGCCCGGCTCGGTGCCGGAGACCGGCGACCACGTCTGCTTCTCGGCCTTCGGCGGCAGGGGCTTCGGGGCCACCTCGTTCCCGGAGCGCGAGGACACCCCCTGGACGCACGGCGGCCCGCCACGCGAGTACGTGCCCAATGACGACGACGCACAGGAGGAGTGGTCATGACCGGCCCCGGCGCCGCGGCGGACCGGGTCGTCTCCGCGGTCCTCGCCGACCTGGACCGGCCCGGCCATCCCGGGATCGTCGTGGACTCCCCGCCCGGCGCCGGCAAGTCCACCCTCGTGGTCCGGGCGGCGCTGCACCTGGCCGCGCGGGGCGTGCCGCTGATGATCGTGGCGCAGACCAACGAACAGGTCGACGACCTCATCGACCGGCTCGCCGCCAAGGACCCGGAGCTTTCGATCGGCCGGCTCTCGGCGGGCGGCTACCGGCCCTCCGAGCGGATCGCCGCGCACCCCGGCGTGCTGGTCGCGCAGAAGGCCGGCGCGCTGTCGGACCGCGCGGTGGTGGTGGGGACCTCGGCCAAGTGGGCGACGCTGACCGAGGGCCGCCGGCCGTGGGCGATCCTCGACGAGGCGTACCAGATGCGCTCGGATATGCTGCTGCGGATCGCGCCGCGGTTCGAGCGGGCGCTGTTCGTCGGCGACCCCGGGCAGCTCGACCCGTTCTCCACCGTGGAGGCCGGGCGCTGGAGCGGGCTGTCGTGGGACCCGATGCAGAGCGCGGTGTCGGTGCTGCTCGCCCACAACCCGGACCTGCCCGTGCACCGGCTGCCGGTGTCGTGGCGGCTGCCCGCGTCGGCCGCGCCGCTGGTCGCCGAGGCGTTCTATCCGTTCACCGGCTTCACCTCCGGTACGGCCGCCGGCGACCGCACCCTGGAGTTCTCCACCCGCGGGATGGCCGGTGCCTACGACCGGGCGATCGACGAGGCGGCCCGGACCGGCTGGGCGCTGTTCGAGCTGCCGCACCGGCATGCGGTCCGTACCGACGCCGAGGCGGTGCGGGCCATCGCGACGCTGGCGCTACGGCTCCTGCAGCGCGGCGGCGTCACCCGGTCCGAGCTCGGCGAGGCGCCGCTGGACGCCTCCCGGATCGCCGTCGGGGCCGCCCACCGCGACCAGGTCGCCGCGATCCGGGCCGCGCTGGCCGGCGAGGAGCTCGCGGCCGGCATCACCGTGGACACCGCCAACCGGCTCCAGGGCCGGGAGTTCGACGTGACACTGGTGCTGCATCCGCTGTCGGGACGGCGCGACGCCACCGCCTTCCACCTGGAGACCGGCCGGCTGTGCGTGCTGGCCTCCCGGCACCGGCACGCCTGCATCGTGGTGGCCCGCGCCGGGATCCCGGAGCTGCTGGACGCCCACCCCTCCGCGGAGCCGGTCCACCTGGGGGTGCCGGTCACCTTCCCGGACGGCTGGGAGGCCAACCAGGCCGTGCTGGCCCATCTGGCCCCGCACCGCGTCACGGCCGATCCGGTCTAGGCGATCGGCCGCGACGAGCGGGGCCCAGGTCTTTCACGGGACCGTCACCGTCGCCCCGATCCGGCTCTGGGCCCGCTCGTCACCGCGGCCGGTCCTCACGCCTTCGGCTGGGTGAAGCGGATGTGGTTGCCGAAGGGGTCGCGGAGGCCGCAGTCGATTCCGTACGGGCGGTCGGTAGGTTCCTCTGTGAACTCGACGCCCCGGCCCAGCAGCGTCTCGTAGGTCTTGCGGCAGTCGTCCGTGCTGAAGATGAGCTGGCCGCCCATGACGCCCTTGGTCACCAGCTCGCGGACCTGCTCCGCCGTCTCCTCGGACATCGCCGGAGCGCCCGGCCGCTCCAGCAGGATCTGCCGCTCCGGGTGGCCGGGGACGCTGACGGTCAGCCAGCGCATGAAGCCGAGGTCGACGTCGGCGTTGACCTCCAGGCCGAGCTTGCCGACGTAGAAGTCGAGGGCCTTGTCCTGGTCGAGGACGTATATCTGTGAGTGCGTGATGCCGTTGAACATGTCCATCACGCTACCGGGCGAGCCGGGCGAGAACTTATCCGAAACTGCTCAGCCGGCGGACGGCACGGCCGGCGCGGACGGTCAGGCGGTCGGCCGCGTCCACGCCATGGTGAAGCACGTCGGCACGCCCATGGCCGCCGTCTCCTTGCGGTACGTCCTCGGTGACCGGCCGACGATGTCGCGGAACGTGCGGCTGAAGGTGCCCGGGCTGCCGAAGCCGACCTGGAAGCAGATGTCGGTCACACTCCGGTCGGTCTCCCGCAGCAGGAACATCGCGCGCTCGACGCGGCGGCGCTGCAGGTAGCGGTGCGGCGTCTCGCCGAACGTGGCCCGGAAGGTACGCGTGAAGTGCGCCTCCGACACATGGGCGATCCGGGCCAGGGCCGGGACGTCCAGCGGCTGCGCGTAGCCGCGGTCCATCGCGTCCCGGGCCCGCAGCATGCGGCGGTTGGACTCCTCTGCGGCGCGGCTCACGGGACCATCACACCACGGCGCCCCGCCCCCTCCCGGCGCAGGGTGGCGCACCACGGCGGCCCGCGCCCGGCGGTGTCCGGACGGCCGCGGGCCGGTCGCGGGCGCGCCTCCCGGCGTGCCGTGTCAGAGCTCGGTGCGGAGGCGGTGGGCCCGCTCGGTGACCTGGGCCAGCACCCGGCGGGTCACCGCGAGGTCGCCGGCGTCCAGGTCGCCGTACATCCGCGCGGTGACCCCGGCCACCGCGTCGCGCAGCCGGGCGAACAGGGCCTGCCCGTCCGCGGTCAGGGCGAAGCCCTCCTGGACCAGGCCCCGGGCCGTGAGCCGGTCGAGCAGCGCGGCCACCGCGGGCTCCCCGGCGCTGAGCTTCCCGGCGAGGTCGGGCAGCAGGGCCGCGGGCGGGATGACCGGCCCCTCCAGGGCGAGGGTGCGCAGGGCGACCCATTCGTCGAAGGTGGTGCCGGTCCGGTCGAGGAGGATGTCGAGCAGCTTCCGGGTGGCGTTGGCGGCCAGTCCGATGTCCTGTCCCGTCAGCGGGGGTGCCTGGGTCATCGTCGCGCTCCTTGCGAGGTCGTACGGATCGAGCGGGTCTGTGGGGACCACCGGCCGGGGTCACCGGGGCGGGGGCTAGCGGGCGGGCGCGGCGGCGGCGTCGTCCTCGGCCGGGACCGGGCCTGCGGGCGGCCCGTCCGTCGTGACGAAGTCCCGCGTGCGGATGAGCAGGACGCTGGTGACGGCGGCGGTCAGTGCGATCACCGCGCCGACGAGCAGGATGTGGTTGAGCCCGTCGACGAAGCCGGTCCGGGCCGCCGCGGCCACCAGCCGCTGGGCGGCCGGCGGGGCGCCGTCCGGAGCGCCTGAGCCCTGGGTCCCGCCCAGCCCGGACGCGATCTGGTGGGCCTGGGCGCCGAGCGACGTGCCGGCGAGCTCGTGCGCGGCCGTGCCGCGGAGCCGGGCGGTGAACAGCGAGCCGAGGGTGGCGATGCCCGTCGCGATGCCGACCTGGCGCAGGGTCGAGTTGATGCCGGAGGCCATGCCCGCGCGGGCCGGCTCGACCACGCCGACCGCGGTCGAGGCGAGCGGCACGTTGACCAGGCCGGCGCCGACGCCGGCCAGCAGCAGCCCGGGCACCAGGTGCGTCCAGTCCGAGGTGACGCTCAGGCCGCGCATGGCGAGCAGCCCTGCGCCGATCAGCGCGAACCCGGAGCCGATCATCCAGCCGACCGGGACCAGGGTCGTCAGCCGGCCCGCCACTCCCGCGGTGACGAAGATCGCGCCGGTGAGGACCAGGAAGCGCACGCCGGTGGCGACCGCGGAGAGGCCGAGCAGGTTCTGCAGGTAGAGCACCAGGTAGGTGAGCAGGGAGAACAGCGACGCCGAGATCGCGAAGGCGGCGATGAGGCCGCCGGTGAACGCCGGCTTGCGGAACAGTGAGAGGTCCAGCATCGGCCGGGCCTGGACCAGCTCGATGATCAGGAAGGCCACCAGGAGCGCCCCCGCGGCCGCCAGGCCGACCACGACCTTGGTCTCCAGCCACCCGTCACCGCTGCCGATCAGCCCGTACACCAGCAGGCCCAGCGCCGCGCTGAAGGTGGCGAACCCGAGCCAGTCGGGCCGGGCGGCGTCGGGGTCGCGCGACTCGGCCACCCGGGTGAGCGTGACGGCGAGGGCGGCGATCCCGACCGGGACGTTGACGAAGAAGATCCAGCGCCAGCCGAGGCCACTGGTGAGGACGCCGCCGAGGACCGGCCCGACCGCGACCGCGACGCCGGTGATCGCGCCGAACACGCCGAACGCGATGCCCCGGTCCCGGCCGCGGAAGGCGTCGCTGAGCAGGGCGAGGGAGGTGGCGAACATGACGGCGCCGCCGATCCCCTGGCCCGCGCGGGCGAGGCTGAGGAAGAGCGGGCCGGTGGCCAGGCCGCACAGCAGCGAGCCCGCCGTGAAGACGACCGTCCCGGCGGCGAACAGGGCACGCCTGCCCCACAGGTCCGCGAGCGAGCCGGCGGTCAGCAGCGCGGCGGCGAGGGTGAGCGCGTAGGCGTCGATGACCCATTGCAGGTCGGACAGCGAGGCGTGGAACCGCTGCTGGATGTCGGGGAGCGCGACGTTCACGATCGTGACGTCGAGCAGGAGCATGAACACACCGACGCAGACCGCGGTCAGTGTCCACCATTTCCGTGCCATGAGAGCAGGTGTCCCTTCGGGGGGATCAGGAGTACGACCACCGTAACGTCAACAACCTTAATCGTCAACATGCTTAATCATCTATCACCTTTGGTAGTCTGACCTGCGATGACCGATCACGAGACCGTCCTCGAACCCGCGCTCACCGGATACACCGGGTACCTGCTGTTCCGCGCTTTCCTCCGGGCGGAGGCCTGCGGCCTCGCCGCCATGCCGGCCGGCCGGCACCCCCGCGACCTGGCGATCCTCAGCGCGCTGGTGGAGAGCGGTCCCGTCTCGCAGGCACGCCTCGGCGAGCTGCTCAAGATCAACCGCACGATCATGGTGAAGCTGGTGGACGGGCTGGAGCAGGCGGGACTGGTCCGCCGGGAGCGCGACCCGGCCGACCGCCGCTGCTACGCGCTGGCCCTCACCGCCGAGGGCAGGGCGGCACGGGACGCCATGCACCGCGCCGCGGCCGGCGGCGAGGATGCGCTCACCGCCGGGCTCACCCCCGCCGAGCACCGCCGCCTGAACGAGTTGCTCAGGCCGCTCGTTCCCGACCTCACCGGGGCGCTGCCCGAGTCGATCACGAGCCGCAGCGGCTTCCTGATCGCCCGCTCACACGTGGCCCTGCGCCAGAGGGCGGCCCACGCGCTGCGGGCCCTGGGCATCGAGCCCCGCCATTTCGGCACGCTCACCGCCCTCGCCGCCGCCGAGCCCTGCTCCCAGCAGCGCCTCGCCGCCCGGCTGGGCGTGAGCGGCCCGGCCATCGTGCAGACCGTCGACGACCTGCACACCGCCGGGCTGATCGTCCGCGACCGCAATCCGGCGGACCGCCGGGAGCACGTCCTGCGCCTCACCGCGTCCGGCCGGGCCCATCTCGACCGGGCGCGGGACACCCTCGACGGGATCCAGCGGGAGGTCGCCGCACTGCTCGGCCCCTCCGCCGCCGGGGAGCTGAACGCGCTGCTGATCAAGCTCGTCACCCCATGACCGGGACCGCTGACGATCACGGCACCGAACGCGGCGGAAGATCGTGACTTAGGACACATCGGCGTCATAGGGTGCACGCATGCCCGCTCCCGCGTCCGCGGCGCCCGGCCCCGCCGGGGTGACCGCACGCCCGGCGGCGGCCGCGATCGCCTGGCGGCCGGTGCTGCTGATGGCCGGGGCACTGGGCCTGGTGCTGGTGGCCGTCGGCGCCCGGTACGGGTACCACCGCGACGAGCTGTACTTCCGGGTCGCGGGCAGGCACCTGGACTGGGGCTACCCCGACCAGCCGCCGCTGCTTCCGCTGATCACCCGCGCCCTGACGGCGCTGTGGGACTCGCTGGTCATGCTGCGGCTCCTGGCGGCCCTCACGGCCGCCGCGGGAGTGGTGGTCGCCGCGCTGACGGCGCGGGAGATGGGCGGCGGCCGCCGCGCCCAGCTGCTCACCGCCGGGGCGTACGCGGTCTGCCCGTTCGTGGTCGCCAGTGGTCACGCGCTCTACACCGCGACGCTCGACATGCTGGTCTCCACCGCGCTCGTGTGGCTGGTGGTCCGCTGGGTGCGCACCCGCGACCAGCGGCTGCTGCTCGCCGTGGGCGCCGTGACGGCCGTGGCGCTCAACATCAAGTACCTGGTCGTCTTCCTGGTCGCCGCGCTCGTCGCGGGCCTGCTGATCCGCGGGCCCCGCGAGTTCCTGCGCCGTCCGATGCTGGCGGCCGGGGCGGCGGTCGCGGTGGCCGCGCTGCTCCCCGGGCTGCTCTGGCAGGCCGGCCACGGATGGCCGCAGCTGGACATGGCCGGTGAGATCGCCGACGAGGGCGATTTCGGCGGGCGTCCCGGCTTCCTGCCGTTCCAGGTGCTCCTCACCGGAGTGCTGCTGTCCTGGCTGTGGCTCTACGGCCTGTGGCGGCTGTTCCGCTCCGGCGAGCTCGCGCCCTACCGATTCCTCGGCCACGGGTACCTGCTGCTGACCGTGGTCTTCCTCGTCACCGCGGGCAAGCCGTACTACCTGGCGGGACTCTGGGCGGCACTGTGGGCGGCGGGAGCCGTCGAGGTCGAGCGGCGGGGCGCCCCGCGCGGCTGGGGTTGGGCGGTCTCGGTCCCGGCGTACGTCATCACCGGCGTCACCTCGGTCCTGCTCACCCTGCCCGTCTACCCGGTCGGCGCGCTGGCCGACACCCCGCAGCCGGCCATCAACCCGGACACGGCCGAGACCGTCGGCTGGCCCGGGTTCGCCGCCGAGGTGGCCCGGGTCTATCACGCGCTGCCGGCGGGAGACCGCCCCCGGACGACCGTCGTGACCATGAACTACGGCGAGGCGGGGGCACTCGACCGCTACGGGCCGGCGCTCGGCCTGCCCCGCGCCTACAGCGGCCACAACGGGTTCTGGTACTTCGGGCGGCCGCCGGACACCGGCGGTCCCACGATCGTCGTGGGACCGGAGGGCGCCGAGGGCGCGGCCTCCCTGCGGCGTTACTGGACCGACGTGACCGCCGCGGGCCGCATCGACAACGGCGTCGGCCTCGACAACGAGGAACAGGGCAAGCCGGTGTGGGTCTGCCGCGGGCAGCGGGACCGCTGGCCGGTGCTGTGGCCGGAGTTCAGGCGTCTGGGCTGAGCCCGCCCGGGCCGCCAGGGCCCGCCCCGCCGGGCGGACGAGCGGGCCGGCGAGGGCTGGAAGATCCCGGGCCCGATCCGTGTTCGACCAGACGAGGGCCCACCGGGGGCCCGTCGGTGCCGATCGATTGGGGAGAGCCGATGAAGGGTCACGTCGTTGAGACGGTGGAAGGCGACCAGCACGTCCGGGTCGAGGTCGGCGGCCAGGTGGTGGCCGAGAGCCGGCGGCCGATCGTGCTGACCGAGACCAACCTTCCCGTGCGCTACTACCTCCCCCCGGAGGATGTGAACTTCGAGCTGCTCGAAGCCACCGACACCCACACCCGGTGCCCGTTCAAGGGCGTCGCCTCGTACTGGTCGTTCCGCGAGGGCGGGGTCATGCCGGACTTCGCGTGGGCGTACCCGGACCCGATCCCCGCGGTGGCTCCGATCAAGGACTACGTGTCGTTCTACGGCGACGACGTCACCATCGTGGTCGACGGGGTCAAGCAGCCCTGACCGGTCAGGTCGCCGGGTCCTCGCCGACGGGGGCCGGCACCGGCCAGGCGAACCGGTGGGTGTGGATGCCGAAGTAGGTGAAGGACTCCGCGCGGGTCACCCCCGGGATCTGCTTGAGGTGGTCGTTGATGATCGACAGCAGCTCGGCCGCCTCCTTGCACACCACCTCGACGAACAGGTCGAAGGAGCCCGAGGTGAGCACCACGTAGATGACGCTGGGCAGCGCGCTGATCCGGTCCGCGACGGCATGGACGTCGCCGTCGGTGCGGACCCCGATGAGCGCCATGACCGGCAGGCCCAGCGCCATCGGATCGGTGACCCCGACGACCTGGACGACGCCCTCGTCCCGCAGCCGCTGCATGCGCTGGCGGACGGCCGGGCCGGACAGCCCGGTCGGCCCGGCCAGCGCCGTGTAGGAGATCCGGCCGTCCCGCTGCAGCTCGCGCAGGATGATCCGGTCGATGTCGTCGAGGTTCATCCGGTCAGCTCCCGGACGGCCGCGGCGAACACCTCGTGGTGCAGGTCCACGTCCCGCTCCGTCGTCGCGGGGCACATCAGCGCCATGTTGTGGAACGGGGTGAGCAGCACCCCGCGGTTGGCGAGGTGGACGTGCAGGTAGTCGTCGAGCTCGGGATCGCCCGCGGCGTGGGACTCCCCGCCGTCGCGGGGCGCGGGGTCACAGAACCGGTATTCGGCCCGGGCACCGAGCCGGGTCACCGACCACGGCAGCCGGTGGGCGTCGATGACCTGCTGGACCCCTTCGGTGAAGCGGGTGGCCAGCGAGATCATCCGGGTGAACGCCTCCTCGGTGAGCACCTCTCCCAGCGTCGCCCGGATCGCCGCCATGGACAGGGCGTTGCCCGCCAGGGTGCCGCCGACCCCGCCCATGTCGATCAGGTCGAGCCCGCTCAGCGCCTCGATGCGGGCCGCCACCGAGGCCGACAGCCCGTAGCCGCCGCAGGGGATCCCGCCGCCCAGGGCCTTGCCGATCGTCACGATGTCGGGCTCCAGCCCCCACGCCGCGGTGCAGCCGCCGGGTCCCGCGGAGAACGTGTGGGTCTCGTCGTTGATCAGCAGCGAGCCGTACTCCCGGGAGAGGTCCCGGACGCCCTCGAGGTAGCCGGGTTCCGGCAGCACGATGCCGATGTTGGTCAGCGCCGGCTCCATGAGGACCGCCGCGACGTCGCCGTGGGCGAGCTCGCGTTCCAGCGCGGCCAGATCGTTGAACTCCACCACCCGCGTGGTCACGGTCGGGTCCACCGGCGCGCCGACGTTGCCCTCGCGGGAGACCTGCCGGCCGTCCGGCCCCACCACGACCAGGACCTCGTCGACACTGCCGTGGTAGCAGTGGCTGTTGACCAGGATCTTGGGCCGGCCGGTGAGGGCACGGGCGAGCCGGATGGCCCACCGGTTGGCGTCCGTGGCGGTGAGGGAGAAGCTCCAGTACGGCACCGTGAAGCGGCGGGCCAGCTCGGCCCCCACCCAGGCCGCGTCCTCGGTCGGCATCATGACGGTGGCGCCGCCCAGCTCGCCGAAGCGCCGCGTCACCGCCGACACGGTGGCCTCGGGCGAGTGCCCCGCCATCGCGCCGGTGTCGCCCAGGCACAGGTCGACGTACTCGTGCCCGTCCAGGTCGGTGACGCGGGCGCCCCGGGCCGAATCCAGGTAGAGCGGGAAGCCCGCCGCCGTCTTGTTCATCCAGGTCATCGGAACGCCGCCGAACAGGCTGCCCCGGGCGGCCTCGTACGCCGCCGCCGAGCGCGGGTTGCGGGCCCGGAACTCGCGCCGCTCCCGGTCCAGCAGTGTCTTCAGATGAGAGCGGTCGATCACGGGTTCACTCCAGAAAGCATAGTCAAAGCGTGTTTGCTCAACATATTCCAAAGTAAAGGTCGCTGACCAGTTTCTTCTGTACGGGCCCGCCCGTGCGCCGTCTCCGGCACGGCGAAGCCCGGCGCACCGCCGGCGGCGGTGAGCGGAAGGCCGGGAGCGGGAGGCAGGGAGCGAAAGGCAGGGAGCGGGAGGCAGGGAGCGGGAGGCAGGGAGCGAAAGGCCGGGAGCGGGAGGCTGGAAAGCTGGGGGCCGGGTCAGGGCAGGGTGAGCTGGGCGAGGACCGCGCGGTGGTCGGAGCGCGGCAGCGCGAAGGTCCGGAACCCGTGCAGGGCGATCCCGCGGTCGGCCAGCACGTGGTCGAGCGTCACCGGAGGCACGGTCCGGGCCCGCCGGCCGCGGTACGGCCACGTGGTCAGCAGTCCCTCGCCGGTGACGTCCGCCGCGTCCCGGTAACCGGTGGCCAGCAGGCGGCGCAGGCCGGCATGGTCGAGGGTGGCGTTGAAGTCCCCCGCGAGGATGCGCGCCTGCCCGTCGGCGGCCGGCAGCGCCCTGAGCCCGTCCGCCCAGCACGCGCGCATGCCCGGCCGGACGGGCGCGCACGGATGCACGGACACGATCCGCGCGACGCGCCCGCCGGGCAGTTCCGCGGTGGCCTGCTCCTGGCGGAAGCCCCCGAGTTCGATCGGGGTGGCCTCCCGGAGCGGGAACCTGGCGTAGATCCCCGACCCCCGGGACCCCGGCAGCGGGTGCGTGAGGCTCTGCGGCAGCAGGGCGGGAAGGCCCGCGGCGTGCAGGCCCACGGCGGCCTCGGGGGTCAGCTCCTGGACCGCCAGCACGTCGATCCGCAGCCGCCGCACCAGGTCCACCACCGCCCGCGGCGGCACCGAGCCGACCAGCAGGTTGGCGGTCAGCACCCGCAGGACCTGGCCGTGCGCGGCGGGGTTACGGTCGGGCAGCGCCCGCGGCAGCACCGCGTGCAGCAGGGTCGCGGCGGCGACCACCGCCACCAGGGCGGCCGGCCAGCGCCGCAGGAGCAGCGCGCCCGGCACGACCAGCAGGGCGGCACCGGCCACGTACGGGGTGAACGCGACCCACTGCGTCCACCAGAACCCCGGCTCCCAGCCGCTGCGCCGCAGCAGGGCCCAGGCCAGCACCGGCAGCACCGGCGCCCACACGGCCGCCGTCACCCACCGGCGCGGCCTCTCGACGATCTTCTTCACGATCTGCGGCAGCGTACCGGCAGACCGGCTCCTCGGCAGGCCGTTCGGGCAGGGAGGTCAGGCCACCCGCTCGGAGACCGCCTCCGGCTGGTCGCCGATGGACCGCAGGCTCCGGGCACCCTGGCCCTGGTGGGGGAAGACCCACTTCTTCAAAGCCCACCAGCGGAACCCCATGGCGAGCAGGGTGCCGATGATCATGCCGCTGACGAAGTCGGAGCACTCCTGCGTGAAGTGGCTGACGGTCGGGTACTGCAAGTCGAACGCATACCGCGCCAGGTAGAGCGGAATGTCGTTGATGCCGATGGCCAGCGCGCTGACCAGGAAGAACAGTGTCGCCTCGAGGTGACGGCTCCGGCCCCCGCGGGAGCGGAAGGACCAGCCCCGGTTGAGGAGGTAGGAGACGATCGTGGCGACGATGGTCGCGATGGTGAGCGCGGTGACCGGTTTGGCGCGCAGCACGGTCAGCTTGAGCCCGTAGTTGACCGCCGCCGTCAGCAGGAAGCAGGTGCCTCCGACGAAGGCGAACTTCACCAGCTCGCGGTGCTTGACCACCAGCGGGCGCAGCGGGGCAGGGACTCGGGCGAGAGCGACACGGGCAACCGACACCGGGGCAGTCTACGCAAGGTTGCCGGAGGCCAGCCGCCGGCCGGCGCAGAAGTCACCGCATAGTGATCGCTCGCCGGAGCCGGCCGTCCGCGGGGTTCAGGAGATCCGGAAGACCGGGTATCCGGGGGCGATCCGGCGCAGCTCATCGTCGGGGGCGTCGGTGTCGACCCCCTCGAAGAACGCGCCCACCTCGAACTTCCAGCGCTTGAGGTAGGCGCGGAGCAGCGCGGGCTTGTCCTCGTCGGGCAGCTCGGAGGCGGTGAACGCCTCGGCCCGGCGGCCGAGCCGCAGCTCGCCGGTCCCGGCGACCCGCAGGTTGCGGACCCACTGGGTCTGGCCCCGCGGTGAGACCAGGTAACGCCCGCCTTCGAAGTCCAGCAGGTTCACCGGGGTGGTCCGCCACTCGCCGCTCGTGCGGCCCCGGACCGCCAGCACCCGGGAGCCCCACACGCTCAGCCCCATCCTGGTGAGGGCGGCCATGGTCCGGTTGAAGACGTTGCGGGTGAACCAGCCGGGCTCGAGATAGCGGCGGGCGGTGGAGTCGGCCATGGAAGGCTCCTTCATTGTCGAGAGCGGCGCTCTCACTTGAGATCAGTGTGCACCTTCAACCCGAGGGCGTCAAGAGCACTGCTCTTGTTTGTGGTCACCGCTCCAATCATCTGGCACACTGAGGACATGAGTGCGACCCGTACCGCGCGAGAGCGGGCCAGGGCAGAGCTGACCCAGGAGATCAAGGAAGAGGCGCGCCGCCAGCTGGCGGCGCAGGGGGCGCAGCGGCTGTCCCTGCGCGCGGTGGCCCGCGAGCTGGGCATGGTCTCCTCCGCGCTCTACCGCTACTTCCCCAGCCGTGACGACCTGCTCACCGCGCTCATCATCGACGCCTACGAATCCCTCGCGGACCACATGGAGGCCGCCGACACCTCCCGGCCGGGCGCCGACCTGCGCGGCCGGTGGCGTGCCATGTCGCACGCCGTGCGGCAGTGGGCGCTGGCCAGTCCGCACGAGTACGCGCTGGTCTACGGCACCCCGGTGCCCGGCTACAGCGCCCCGCAGGAGACCGTCGGGCCGGCCGGGCGCATCCCCATCGCCCTGCTCGGCCTGGCCCGCGACGCCTGGGCGCGCGGTGCCCTGGTCCCGGGCGCGGACGGCCCGCCCCTGCCGCGGGGCCTCGCCGAGCAGACCGAGCAGGTCGCCGCCGCCGTGGCACCGGGCCTGCCCGGGCCGGTACTGGCCCGCTGCGCCATCGCCTGGACCCAGCTCTTCGGCATGATCAGCTTCGAGCTCTTCGGCCATCTCGTCGGCAGCGTCGATCCCGCCGACGAGTTCTTCGCGCACGCGGTCGAGCAGATGGCCGATCTGGTCGGCCTGCCCGCCGGCACCTCCCTGCCGGCCTGACCACGACGCGGGAACCGGGCGGGCGTCAGACCGCGGAGCCGTGCGGCAGCGCGCGGATCCGTGCGGCGCGGCGCAGATCGTCGGACTGGTCGGCGAGGACCCTGCGCAGTGCGGGCGTCAGGTCCGTGCGGCTCAGGCAGCCCTCGGCGGCCCGGACGGTGCCGGGCGCCGCGGCGTGGACGGGGAAGAGCTCGCCACCGAAGACGCGGGCCATCGCCGGACCGCGTTCCCCGGTGGCGGGCACCTCGGCGAAGTACCGCTCGACGAAACCGGCCGTCGTCTCGGGCCGTGCGGGCTGCCAGAAGCCCTGGGCCGTCGCGATGAGCTCCTGGCGGGAGAACGCGCCCTCGCCGAACAGCACCCGCCAGGCCCGCTCCTTGGCCTCCGGGCCGGGCAGGGCCGCGCGGCACCGGGCGGCGCCCTGCCGGCCGGTCGCACCCGGGTCGCGCGCCAGCTCGGCGGCGATCTGCTCTTCGCCGGCCGCGCCCAGCGCGGCCAGCTGCAGCAGGATGAGCCAGCGCAGCTCGGGGTCGAGGTCCGGGCCGTCCGGCACCCGGCCGGCGCGCGACCATTCCCGCAGTTCGCCGAGCTCGTCCGGGGCCGACGCGCACCGGATGAGGCCGCGCACGGCGGCGAGGCGCAGCCCGGGATCGCCGTCGCGCGCGGTGCGCCGCAGCATCTCCGTGCAGACGCCGGCCAGGGTGGCCAGGGCCGCGGGGCGCCCGGAGGCGGGAAGGTACCGGTCGGCGACGTGCCGGCGGCCGAAGTCGAGCACGGCCTCCACGACGGCGACCACGGGCTCGGCGGCCAGGTGGGCCGCGGCGAGCGCGAGGAAGCCGGTGGGCGGCAGTTCCGCGTCGCGCACCAGATCGCGGGCGGTGTTCCAGAGCAGGGCGCGGGACAGCCCGTCCTCGAGGGTGGACAGCCCCTCCGTCACGGCCTCCCAGGAGCGGGGGTCGAGGCGGACCTTGGCGTAGCCGAGGTCGCCGTCGTTGACCAGGAGCAGGTCCGGGCGGAGCGCGCGGGCGAGCGGTGGCAGCGGGCCGCGGACGGTGCCGTCGTCGCCGGGAGTCGCGGGGAGGTCGGCCTCCAGCCGGTCGCGCCGCACCAGCCTGCGCGGGCCGCCCTGCCCCGCCACCAGGTCATAGGCCCCGACGAGGACCCGGTGCGGGCGCACCGGCGCGGAGCCGCCGGGTGTCCCGAGGTTCACCACCGAGGCCGACCTCAGCGTGCCGGGACGGCCGGTCAGCTCCACCATCTCCGCGCGCAGGGTGTCCACCCCGCTGGTGCGCAGCCAGCGCTCGGCCCAGCCGTGCACATCGCGGCCGCTGGACCGGGCGAGGGCCGCCAGCAGGTCGGCGAGGTCGGCGTTGCCGAAGCGGTGCCGGGCGAAGTGGTCGTTGACCCCGGCCAGGAAGGCCTCCTCCCCCACCCAGGCGACCAGCTGGCGCAGCGCCGAGGCTCCCTTGGCGTAGGAGATGCCGTCGAAGTTGGCCAGCGCGGCGGCGGTGTCGTCGATGCCCTGGGCCGCCACCGGATGGCTGGACGGACGCTGGTCGGCGTCGTAACCCCAGGGTTTGCGGGTGACGGCGAAGCCGGTCCAGGCGTCGGGGAAGGGACCGGCCTCCACGGCCACCCAGTGCCCCATGTACTCGGCGAAGGACTCGTTCAGCCATAGGTCGTCCCACCAGCGCATGGTGACCAGGTCGCCGAACCACATGTGCGCCATCTCGTGCAGGATGACGACGGCGCGGACCTCGCGTTCGGCGCCGGTGACCGCGGAGCGGAAGACGAAGTCGTCGCGGAAGGTGACGCAGCCGGGGTTCTCCATGGCGCCGAAGTTGAGCTCGGGCACGAACGCCTGGTCGTACTTCCCGAACGGATACCGCTCCTCGAACAGCTCGTGGTACCGGTCGAGGCCGCGCCGGGTGATCCCGAGGATCTCCCCGGCGTCGGCGTCCAGGTGGGCGGCGAGCGAACGGGTGCAGTGCAGGCCGAGCGGGATGCCGTCGTGCTCGGCGCGCACCGAGTGCAGCGGGCCACCGACCACCGCGGCGAGATAGCTGCTGATCGGCGGGGTCGGGTCGAACTCCCAGCGGCCCGGCTCGCGCTGCCCGCCGGCGCCGTTGCCCAGCACCGTCCAGTGCCGGGGGGCCGTGACGCGGAGCCGGAGGACGGCCTTCAGGTCCGGCTGGTCGAAGCAGGCGAAGACCCGGGAGGCCTCATCGGGTCCGCACTGGGTGTAGACGTAGACCTCGCCGTCGGCGGGGTCGGTGAACCGGTGCATGCCCTCGCCGGTACGGGAGTAGCGCATGTCCGCCTCGACGCGCAGTTCGTTGTCTAGGGCGAGGCCGGGCAGCTCGAGACGGCCGCCCGCCTGCGACGACGGGTCCAGCGGCCGGCCGTTGAGCACGGCGCCGCGCAGGACGGCGGGCCTGAGCTCGACGAAGGTCGCCGCACCCGGCTCGGCACAGCCGAAGCGGATGACGGTGGTGGAGCCGAACACCTGCCCGCCACGGGTGAGGTCCAGATCCACCTCGTACGACCGGACGTCGAGCAGGCGGGCGCGGGAGCGGGCTTCCGAGCGGGTGAGTGGAGGCATGACGACCATGCTGCTGCATCGCCGCCGGATGTCCGGTGGCCTGATGCGGTCCGGTCTGGGCGTGCGGGCGGCGCGTGCGGCCGGCGCGTGTGGGCGGCGCGTGTGGGCGGCGCGTGCGGCCGGCGCGTGGGTCAGGCCAGGCAGCGGAGTGCGGCCTTCACCCGGGGACCGAGCGGGTGGTCGCCGGGCAGCCTGCCGACGGTGGCGTCCACGAAGTCGCCGGGGGACAGCTCCGCGTCCTCGCCGCCGGCGTGCACCCGGACCCGCCCGGCCGAGGGCTCGACCCGGGCCTTCGACCCCTGCTCGGCCAGGACGAAGAGACCGACGGCCGACCGCCATCGGGTGCGCCCCTCCGCCTCCTCGCGCGCGACGGGGGCCCCCACGTCGTCGGCGTGGGTGGCGTACTCCGAGTCGTAGTGGAAGGTCTGCAGCCCGGCCGGGTAGGGCCCGGACAGCGTCTGCAGGGTCCCGTCGCGGCCGAGTTCGCGCATGCGCCGGCGCGTCTCGCCGTTCTGCGCCCTCCACTCCTGGAGCACCTCCTCGACCGGCTGTTCACGGCGCCGCCGTACGCACCAGTCGTTGAACCCGTCGAATCCCCCGCCGGCGCCCTCCCGCTCGATGATCTCGAGGAACCCCTCCAGATCGCCGTCCAGGCAGGCGTGGTTGTAGAGCTCCTCCCCGGCCAGATGGCCGAGGACGTCGCGCACCGACCATCCCGCGCAGCGGGACGGCCGCGCCCAGCCCGCGGCGTCGAGTGAGGAGAAGAAACGGTCCAGCCGCGCGGCCTCCCGATCGAAGATCTCGAACGGGTCGAGGTCCGCGAGTGCGGCGTGCGTTTGAGTGGTCATGTCCTCACCGCTACCCCGAAACCGGCGCGGCCGCACGACCGGGTGCCGGGCGGTGCGGGCACGGCGCGTCCGTGCCCGCACCGGCCGGGTCAGCAGTTGCTCGGCGGCGCCTTGCCGGCGATGCGGTCGGCGAGCCAGGTGCCGACGTCGTTCTGGGCGAACACGTGGGTGAGGGGGTGGTCACCCGCGTAGAAGTTGAGCCGGGTCGCGACGCCCATCGAGCAGTAGGCGCGCTGCAGGGCCCGCGCGGAGGCGGGCGGGATGACCTCGTCGAGGAGCCCGTGGTACTGCAGGATCGGCGCGGCGGGCCTGGTGGCGCCCAGGTTGTTGGCGTCCAGCGCCGCCTTCCAGTCGGGGTTGTTCATCGGGTTGACCCCGCCGACGGTGTAGTCCTCGATCCGTTTGCCGGCGTAGGTGAGCAGCGCCCCGATCTGGCACATGCCGCTCAGGCTCCGCAGCGCCGCCCTGCCCTCGTCGGTGAGGTACCGGTCCATCTCCAGGGCCGGGTACGCGGCGTCGAAGCCCGCGGCGGTGCCGGCCAGGAACGCGAAGAAGGGGCTGCCGTTGATGTTCTGCGCCACCGCCTGCAGGTTCGAGGGGATGCCGCCGGCCGCGACCCCGACCAGCCGCAGGCCGGGCGCGTAGCCGGGTTGCTGCTGCGCGGCCCAGCCCGCGGCGCCGCCGCCCTGGGAGTAGCCCTCGATGGCCGTCCGGGCGGTGCGGCTCAGGCCGGCGCCGGGCAGGTCGCTCGCGGCCCGCAGGGAGTCGAGCACCGCGTGGCCCTCGGCGACGCCGACGTTGTAGAGCTCGGTTCCCGGAGTGCCCAGCCCGGGGTAGTCGGTGACGACGACCGCCCAGCCCCGGCCCAGCAGGTTGTCGACCGCGAACTGCTCGTCGAAGAGCTTGGAGACCATCGCCTTGGAGGGGGCGCACTGGTCGCCCCACCCCTGCGTGCCCGCCGCGTACGCGATCAGCGGGCGGGTTCCGGAGTACGGGGCGTCCGGCACCAGCACGGTGCCCGAGACCGCGATCGGCGCCCCGGCCGCGTCGGCCGACCGGTAGAGGATCTGCCAGGCCTTCGCCGCGGCGTTGGGCGAATTCACGGCACGCGACCGGATGATGCCGCCGGCCGGTCCGGGCGGGAGCGGGGAGGGCGGGGTGTAGAAGTCGTCGTCGGCGGCGGCCGCGGGGGAGGTGACGGCGCCGGCGCCGAGGGCGGCGAACGTCAGCGGCGCGCACAGCAGGAGGGCGACGAGCAGGGAGAGGACACGGCGGGGTCGCGGGGGTGGTCGCATGGCTGCCTTTTCCTGGAACCTCGGAGGGGCTGCGAACGAGGACCCGACGGGGGGACGGCGGGCCCTCCGATCCCGAAGTTACGGTTGGGTAGCCTTGCCGAGAAGAGGCAAAGGTGAAGAATCTTCGTATCTGACCCAACGTTGTCACCGGGCCACCCGGCCGGTGGCGGCGATTGACGGCGAGGCACAACGGCGCCCGGCGTATCCGGCCGGTACGACCCCGGATCCGGTCCGGTACGCCATAGTCTGTCCGTCGTGTCCGCACCCTCTCCCCCGGGCTGGTTTCCCGATCCGTACGGCGGCGCCGGGCTGCTGCGCTTCTGGGACGGGACCGACTGGACGCAGTCCACCCAGCCCGTCGCGGACGAGCCCGCCTTCCTCCCGCCGCTTGCGGGGCCGTCGGACGGCGGCACGTCCCCGTACGGCACGCCCGGGCACGAGCCGTACCCCTTCCAGGCTCCGGAGCGGCCGTACGACACCGTGCCCGGTCCGCCGGGCCCGCCGTACGCCGGGCAGACCGGTCTTCCGGCGCGGGCGGGCTCCGGCAACGGGCCTCTCTGGGCGCTGGCCGGGGGTGCCGCGCTGGTCGTCGTCGTGCTCGTCGCCGTGGGGGTGGTCGTCGGGCTGCGCTCCTCCGGCGGGCGAGGGCCCGGCCCCGGGCCCGAGCCGGTGCCGCCCGCCGCGACGGGGCCCGTCTCCCCGCGGCCCACGTCACCGGGTGCGGCTCCGGGCGGCACGACGTCGGGCTCCATCGGCCGGATCACCGACGAGCAGGCCGGTCTGTCCTATGCCCGGCTCGGCTCCCCGTGGGCGGACGCCGGCAGCAGCTGGTTCCGGCCCGGATACTTCTCCGCCGGGCAGGTGTCGATCGTGCAGGAGCCCTTCGAGGAGTACGCGAGCTTCAACGCGACCAGCCTGTCGGGCGTGCCCCGGGCGGCCGAGAGCGCGGGCCACTCCGGCTCCGGGGACCTGGAGGCCGTCACCGGCCGGGTGACCCGGCGCATCCTGACCGAGCATTTCGCCCTGGCCAGGACGCGGACCGAGCTCGGGTCACGCGCGTTCTCGGTGAGCGGGCGGCCCGCCTGGATCGAGCGGTTCCGCCTCGACTTCACCGACGCCAGGACCCGCGGCTGGAAGTTCACCGCGGACACCGTGGCGATCATGGTGGTCGATCTCGGCGACCGGAGGCTCGGGCTGCTGTGGGTCTCGGTGCCCGACACCTTCCCCGGCCAGGGGGACCTCGACCTGGTGCTCTCCTCCGTGCGGGTCTCCTGACGCCGGCGCACCGCACGACGTCCCGGCGCCGGGTGGGCGCCGGGACGTCGTCAGCCGTGTCCCCGGCCGGGTGCCGTCGGCGGGTCAGGACAGCCGTGCCACCAGGGCGTCGTACTCGGCGGTGAGCTCCCTGGGCAGGTGGTCGCCGAAGGTGGCGAGGTGCTCGGGGATGAGCGCCGCCTCCTGCTTCCAGACCTCGAGGTCGACCGAGAGCAGCAGCTCGAGGTCCTGCGGGTCGATGTCCAGGCCGTCGGTGTCCAGCGAACCGGGCGCCGGGACGTTGCCGATCGCGGTCTTGACGGCGTCCGCCTTGCCGTTGAGCCGCTCGACGATCCACTTGAGCACCCGGCTGTTCTCCCCGAAGCCGGGCCACAGGAACTTGCCGCCGGAGTCCTTGCGGAACCAGTTGACGTAGTAGATGCGCGGCAGCCGCTCCGGGTCGGCGTCCCTGCCGAGCTTCAGCCAGTGCGCGAAGTAGTCGCCCATGTTGTAGCCGCAGAACGGCAGCATGGCGAACGGGTCGTGGCGCAGTTCGCCGACCGTGCCCTCGGCCGCGGCGGTCTTCTCGGAGGCCACGTTGGCGCCGAGGAAGACCCCCTGCTCCCAGTCGAAGGACTCGGTGACCAGCGGCACGGCGGTGGCCCGGCGGCCGCCGAACAGGATCGCCGAGATCGGCACGCCGCCGGGGTCCTCCCATTCCGGCGCGATGGTCGGGCACTGCCCGGCCGGCGTGGTGAAGCGGGCGTTCGGGTGCGCCGCGGGCGTCTCCGAGGAGGGCGTCCAGTCGTTGCCCTTCCAGTCGGTCAGATGCGCGGGCGCCTCGTCGGTGAGGCCCTCCCACCACACGTCGCCGTCGTCGGTGAGGGCGACGTTGGTGAAGATGCTGTTGCCCCACAGCGTCTTGATCGCGTTGGCGTTGGTCGACTCGCCGGTGCCGGGGGCCACCCCGAAGAAGCCGGCCTCGGGGTTGATGGCGTAGAGCCGCCCGTCGTCGCCGAAGCGCATCCAGGCGATGTCGTCGCCGATCGTCTCGACCTTCCAGCCGGGGATCGTCGGCTGGAGCATGGCGAGGTTGGTCTTGCCGCAGGCCGACGGGAAGGCCGCGGCGACATAACGGGTCTCACCGGACGGCGGGGTCAGCTTGAGGATCAGCATGTGCTCGGCCAGCCAGCCCTCGTCGCGGGCCATGGTCGAGGCGATCCGCAAGGCGTAGCACTTCTTGCCGAGCAGCGCGTTGCCGCCGTAGCCGGAGCCGTAGGACCAGATCTCCCGGGTCTCGGGGAAGTGCGAGATGTACTTGGTGGTGTTGCACGGCCACGCCACGTCGGCCTGACCGGGCTCGAGGGGCGCACCGACGCTGTGCACCGCCTTGACGAAACCACCGCGCTCCTCGATGAGCCGCAGCGCGCCCGTTCCCATCCGCGTCATGATCTTCATCGAGACGGCGACGTACGGCGAGTCGGTGATCTCAACGCCGAGCTGGGAGATGTTGCCGCCCAGCGGGCCCATGCAGAACGGCACCACGTACATGGTGCGGCCGCGCATGCTGCCCTTGAACAGATCGGCGAAGGTGGTCCGCATCTCCGCGGGCGCGATCCAGTTGTTGGTGGGACCGGCGTCCTCCTCCTTCTCGGAGCAGATGAACGTCCGGTCCTCGACCCGCGCGACGTCACTCGGGTCGGAGGCGCAGTAGAAGCTGTTGGGCCGCTTGTCAGGGTTGAGGCGTTTAAAGGTGCCCTGCTCAACGAGGAGGCCTGTCAGGCGCTGCCACTCCTCGTCCGAGCCGTCGCACCACTCGATTCGCTCCGGCTGGGTGAGTTCGGCGATCCCCCGCACCCAGTCAATCAGCCCTGCGTGACTGGTGGGGGCCTGGTCGAGGCCGGGGATCAGTTGGGACACGGGTAGCTCCTCTAGCGGATTGCAGGATCTTTGCATCTTGAAGAAAAATGCAGCTCTTCGCCATTTGGTCCAGACCAATTCCGGTAAGTTTTCCTGCGATGTGGCTGATTCTGTGACAGATGTCACTAGGCTGGCACGTGCCATGACTCCGACTAATGACACAAAGTAGTATACTCCTCTACTCAGAGTGAGCGAAATGGTGGTCGTCGCAGGCCCTGATCCGTGGTAGTGCGGTTTCGTCGGCGCCCCCCGGCCGGTGACCTGGCGTTGCCCGCGTCACGCCGCTCCGCCGGTCTCCCGTACCGGGCACGGGAATGGCCGGGCGGAGCCACGGGCTTCGGCGTCCGGCGGCTTCCCGGCCGCCCGGCCGATGGCGGCTCCGCCGCAATTCCACGCCATTTCCCGGCCATTACCGCGCACTCGCGATGGGCGTGCTCCGCGCCCCGCCTCTCGCCGCGAAGGCCGTTCCGGCCATTCGAGGAGGGCCGCCGGCGGCGGCCCTATGCGGCTCAGCCGTCGATGAGCGCCAGCAGCTCCGCGGGCGTCATGCCGCCCGGCGCCCGGCGCTCCCGGGCGAAGCGGTTGGCCTCCCGCTGGAGCACCTCGTTGACGGGTGCCGGCACCCCGTGCCGCCGGCCGAGCATGACGATCTCCCCGTTGAGGTAGTCGGCCTCGATCGAGCCCGTACCGCGGATCAGGCTCTGCCAGGACGACCCGCCGCCGCGCCGTGCGCCGTCGACCGGTCGCAGCCGGACGAGATCGCCCCGGCGCTCGGCCGCCTCGCGCGCGCTCGCGTAGCCGATCCCCGCCGCGGCGAGCACCTTCTCGCCTTCGTCGCGGGCGCGCCCGGTCAGCCCGGCGGCCTCGTCGCCGGGCCCGCAGAGCGCCTCGACGGCGTTGCCCAGGTTGCCCAGCAGCTTCCCGTACTTCCAGCGCATGACGTCCGCGCTGACCGGAGCCAGGAACACGCTGCCCTCCAGGTCCGCGCTGATGCGCCCGGCCACCTCGTCGGTGCCGGACGGGTACCGGCCCAGATGCAGGATCCCCGACAGCGGCGCGCCCGCCGCCTCGACGGCGCCCGGCTCCAGGTGGGAGGCCGGCAGCCAGACGCACATGCCGTAGACGTGCCGGAACCGGCGCGCCGCCAGCCGCTCGCTCTCCACCCCGTTCTGCGCGCAGACGACCGGCAGCTCCCCGGCCGCCGTGCCCCCGCCGGCCACCGGCCGGTCCCGCCAGGCGTCCAGGGCGGCGACGGTGTCCTGGGTCTTGACCGCCAGCACCAGGACGTCACCGGCGCGCAGCCCGACCGACTCGGGCCGGTCCGCCACCGGCACGCGCAGTGTCCGGGTGCCGTCCGGGGTGGCGAAGCGCAGCCCGTCCGCGGCGAGCGCCGCGTGGTGGGCACCGCGCGCCACCAGGACGACCTGGTGCCCGTTGTCGAACAGCCGGGCGCCGATGGTGCCGCCGACGGCGCCGGCACCGATGATGATGTATCGCACGATGTCAGCCTAAGTGCGGGCCCGTAGCGGCGACGCCTACATCCGGTCGACCGACAGGACCCGGACGACGGCCTCGCCCGCCTCGTCGGAGGCGGCGAGATCGACCTCGGCGCTGATGCCCCAGTCGTGGTCGTCCGCGGGGTCGTCGAAGATCTGCCGGATCCGCCAGAGACCGGCCTCCTCCTCGATCAGCAGCAGCTTGGGTCCCCGCGCGTCCGGGCCGGTCAGCAGCTCGTCGTGGTCGGCGTAGTAGGCCTCCATGGCCTCCGTCCAGCCACCGGCGCCCAGCTCCGGGTCGAGCTCGCCGAGGTCGCCGTAGCGGCCGAGGGCGGCCAGCTCGACCCGGCGGAACATCGCGTTGCGGACCAGCACCCGGAACGCCCGGGGATTGGCGGTGACGTTGGTGCGCCGCTCCTCCAGGACGTCGTCGACCTCGTCGGCGGGGTTGGTGAGCTGCTCCCACTCGTCCAGCAGGCTGGAGTCGACCTGGCGGACCAGCTCGCCCAGCCATTCGATGAGGTCGATCAGCTCGTCGGTCTTGATGGATTCGGGCACGGTCTGCTGGAGGGCCTTGTAGGCGCTGGAGAGGTAGCGCAGCACCAGCCCCTCGGTCCGGGCCAGCTCGTAGAACCCGACGTACTCCACGAAGGTCATGGCCCGCTCGAACAGGTCGCGCGCCACCGACTTGGGCCGCAGCTCGTGGTCGCCGACCCACGGATGGCCCCGCCGGTAGATGTCGTAGGCCCCGTACAGCAGGTCCTCCTGCGGCCGGGGGTAGGTCACGTCCTGGATGAGCTCCATGCGCTCCTCGTACTCGATGCCCTCGGCCTTCATCTCGGCGATGGCCTCGCCCCGCGCCTTGTTCTCCTGGGCCGCGAGGATCTGGCGCGGGTCGTCGAGCGTCGACTCCACCACGGTGAGCACGTCGAGGGCGTACGAGGGCGACGCGGGGTCGAGCAGCTCGAAGGCCGCCAGCGCGAAGGTCGACAGCGGCTGGTTGAGCGCGAAGTCGGACTGCAGGTCGATGGTGATCCTGGCGTACCGGCCCTCCTCGTCGGGCTCCTCGAGGAGTTCCACCACTCCCCCGGCCAGCAGCGACCGGTAGATCGCGATGGCCTGGTGGATGTGCCGGCGCTGGGCCGGGCGCTCCTCGTGGTTGTCGGTGAGCAGCTTCTTCATCGCCTGGAAGGCGTTGCCGGGCCGGCCGATGATCGACAGCAGCATGGCGTGGCTGACCTGGAACCGTGACCTGAGCTGCTCGGGCTCGGCGGTCTGCAGCCGCGTGAACGTCTCCTCGTCCCAGCTCACGAACCCCTCGGGGGCCTTCTTGCGCTGGACCTTGCGCCGCTTCTTGGGGTCGTCACCGGCCTTGGCGAGGGCCTTCTCGTTCTCCACCACGTGCTCGGGGGCCTGCGCGACCACGAAGCCGACGGTGTCGAAGCCGGCCCGCCCGGCCCGCCCGGCGATCTGGTGGAACTCGCGGGCGCGCAACCGCCGCACCCGGGTCCCGTCGTACTTGCTGAGCGCGGTGAACACGACCGTGCGGATCGGCACGTTGACGCCGACGCCGAGCGTGTCGGTGCCGCAGATCACCTTGAGCAGGCCGGCCTGGGCGAGGCGCTCGACCAGCCGCCGGTACTTGGGCAGCATCCCCGCGTGGTGCACGCCGATGCCGTGCCGGACGAACCGGGAGAGGTTGCGGCCGAACTTCGTGGTGAAGCGGAAGTTGCCGATGAGATCGGCGATCTGCTCCTTCTCGGCCTTGCTGCACACGTTGATGCTCATCAGCGCCTGGGCCCGCTCGATCGCGGCCGCCTGCGTGAAGTGCACGACGTAGACCGGGGCCTTCTGGATCGACAGCAGCTCCTCGATCGTCTCGTGCAGCGGGGTGGTGCGGTACTCGTAGAGCAGCGGCACGGGCCGTTCGACCGACCGGATCACCGCGGTCGGCCGGCCGTTGCGGCGGGTCAGGTCCTTCTCGAACCGCGTGACGTCCCCCAGCGTCGCCGACATGAGCAGGAACTGCGCCTGCGGCAGCTCCAGCAGCGGGATCTGCCAGGCCCAGCCGCGCTCAGGCTCGGCGTAGAAGTGGAACTCGTCCATCACGACCAGCCCGATGTCGGCGTTCGCGCCGTCGCGCAGCGCGATCTGGGCCAGCACCTCCGCGGTGCAGCAGATGATCGGGGCGAGCGGGTTGACGCTGGCGTCGCCGGTCATCATCCCGACGTTCTCGGTGCCGAACATCGCGCACAGGTCGAAGAACTTCTCCGACACCAGGGCCTTGATGGGCGCGGTGTAGAAGCTGCACTCGTCCCGGCCCAGGGCGGCGAAGTGCGCACCGGCCGCGACCAGGCTCTTGCCGGAGCCGGTGGGGGTGCTCAGGATGACGTTCGCCCCCGAGACCACCTCGATCAGCGCGTCCTCCTGGGCGGGGTAAAGGGTGATCCCCCGCTCCTCCACCCACCCTTGGAACGCGCCGTAGAGGGCATCGGGGTCGGCTTCCCTGGGCAGCTGATCGATGAGCTTCACCCCACCATCCTGCCCGCAACCGGGGCATGGCCGCGCCGCCCGAGTCAAGCCCCCCGGCGGAACGGCCGCCAGAACCGGCTCCGCGGTCACTTCCGTCTCCTTGACATCAATGGCCCCGCCGCCCATGATCTGCCACCAATTGCAGATCTGATGTGCCCGTCACACCGTGGGCGTTCGCTCCTGAATCGTGAGGTACCGGCGATGACGTTCGGACGGAGACCCGACGGGACCCCCCGTGTCGTCGTCACCGGGCTGGGCGTGAAGAGCCCCGCGGGAAACTCGATCGAGGAGGCGTACGCGACGGTCCTGTCAGGCAAGTCGCAGGCCACGCATCTCCCCGAGCTGATGGACGCCGGGCTGCCGGTCACGTTCGGCTGTCCCGTGCCGGAGTACGACGCCGGCGCCTACTTCGGCACGGTGGACGACCGGCACCTGGACCGGGCCACCAAGCTCGGCGTGGCGGCGGCCACCGACGCGGTGGCCGACTCCGGCCAGGACTTCCGCGCCGACCCGGACCGGTCGGGAGTGTACGTCGGGACCGGCGGCGTCAACCTCGCCTCCACGGTCACGCTCGCCGGGCACCAGCACGGCGGCGACCTGAGCAGGGTCCCGGTCATCGCGGTACCCATGATCATGCCGAACTCCACCGCCGCGCGGATCGCCATCCGGCACGGGCTGCGGGGCCCCTGCCTGACGGTCAACGCGGCCTGCGCGAGCGGGGCCACGGCGATCGGCGAGGCCATGCTGGCCATCCGGGCCGGCCGGATCGACCGGGCGGTCGCCGGTGGCCTGGACGCCCTGCTCACGCCGTTCTTCATGGCCGCCTTCGCCCGGCTCGGCGCGCTGTCACGCCGCAACGAGGCCCCGTCGGAGGCCAGCCGGCCCTTCGACCGCGAGCGCGACGGCTTCGTCATGGCCGAGGGCGCCGCGTTCCTGGTGCTGGAACGCCTGGAGGACGCCGCCCGGCGGGGCGCCACGATCTACGGCGAGATCTCCGGATACGCCGCCACCACCGATGCCGGGCACATCGTCAAGCCCCGTGACGACGGCGCCGTGGTGGCCCGGTGCATGCGGGCGGCGCTGGGCGACGCGGGGCTCCGGCCCGGCGACATCGGGCACGTCAACGCGCACGGCAGTTCCACCGTGGTCAACGACCGCGCCGAGGCCGCGGCGATCCGGACCTGCTTCGGCCGGCCGGCGCCGCCGGTCACCGCGACCAAGGGCGTGACCGGCTACCTGCTCGGCGCGGGCGGCGCCTTCGAGGCGGCCATCGCGCTGCTGTGCGCCCGGGACGGGCTCGTCCCGCCGATCGCCAACTTCACCGGCGCGCGGGGCGCGGACCCGGACACAGCGGGCTTGGACATCGTGCACGCCCAGCCCCGCGAGACGGCCCCCGCGCCCGCCCTGTCCACGTCCATCGGCTTCGGCGGCCACAACGCCGCGCTGGTCCTCACGCCGCGGTGAGCGGCGGCCGGAAGTCCGCCCGACCGGCGGGGGGAGAGGCTCGCCCCCGCTCACGGTGAGCCCCTCCCCCGCCCGTCTCACCGCCCTGTCACCCGCCGGCCGGCCCGCCGGGACTCCCGCCGGGACTCCGGGCGGGCGGGGTGACCTGGGGGGCCGGAATCCGGGTCCGGCCGCGGCCCTCCCCCATGTCCAGGCCTCGGCCGACCGCTCGCGGAGCCGTGTTTCCCCGTCAGCCCCGTGCGATGAACCAGTGAATTCCGGCACCCCCTGCCACTACCGAGTTTGCCATACTGATGACATTTCAAACAAATACCGCGAACAATTCCACAGCTCTCCCGGATTGGCTGGAAAAGCATTCCAGAAGATGCGGCTTGGCACTGGAAAAGGCGGGCGCGGCCGGCCGTCACCCGCGCAGCGACCGGACCAGGGCGCGGGCTTCGGTCACCTGTCTGCTCCCCCGCGGGTAGTGCGACTCGCGCAGCCGGAGCGCCCGCTCGGCCATGGCCAGGGCCGCCTCGTCCCCCAGCGCCGCCAGCCCGGCCGCCAGCAGGGACTCCGGCCAGCCGGGGTCCAGCGCCACCTGCCGCACTCGGGCCGCCGTCCGCACGTGCCGGATCTCCGGTACGGCCTCGGCCGCACGGCCGAGCAGCAGCAGCGCGTGCGCCGCGACGAGCTGTGCCCGCAGCGTGGCCGCGTCGGCCCAGCCGAACCGCCGGCGCCGCTGCCCGGCGACCTGCCGCGCGAGCTCCAGCCCCCTGGTGGCGTGGCGGCGGCGCTCCCCCGGGTCGCCGACCGCCTCGGCCGCCCGGACGCGGGTCTGCGCCAGCACGGTCTGGACGTCCCAGGTGAACGGATGTGTGCCCGAATAGCGGGCGAGCCGGTCGCCCGCCTCCGATTCGAGGATCTTCAGCGCCTCGTCCAGATCGCCGGGCCGGGCCCGGTCCCGGATCGCCAGGCCGAGGTTGGCGCGGGTGACGCGGGTCCGGTAGTCGTCCTCGCCGAGGTGCTCGCGGCGCAGCTCCCACTCCTCCCGGTACAGGGCGACCCCCGCGTCGAGATCGGCCGGGCGCCCGCGCCGCCGGGTGTACTGCACCTGGAACGACCGGATGCTCATCAGGGTGGTGTCGGCGGGGCCGAGGCGGCGCTCGGCGCGCTCCCGCAGCGCGTCCCAGACCGCCACCGAGTCGCCCACCGGCCGGGACCGGCTGCGCAGCCCCTCCAGGCAGCACTCGACGAACAGGCTCACGTGCGGGGAGACCTCCGGATCGGCCACCGCCTCGGCGTGCAGCTCCTCGAGGGCGTCCAGCCGGCCGGTCTGCTCGGCCCGGTGCAGCAGGCACTGCAGGCGGCCGGACAGCCGCGCCTCCCCGCCGCCCGGCGACCCGGTCATCGGCCCTCCTCCTTGTCCAGCGCCCGGCGCAGCTCGGCGAGCTGCGGGGACAGCACGGCGACGATGCGGCGGCGGTCCGGCCCGGACAGCCGCGGCAGCAGGTAGCCGATCTCGTCGAGGGACTCCACCGACCGTTCCAGCAGCTCGTCCAGGTAGGACGGCGAGCGCCGGAACCCCAGGTCCATGAGGGCCTCGTGGACGGTGTTCAGGACAGCGGACGGTGAACCGCCCAGCGGGCCCAGAGCAGCCTCGGCCACCGAGCGCAGGAACGACGCCGCCCGGTCCGGCGCCACCGTGCCGGGCAGGATGAGGCACAGGTCCTGGACCGCCGTCAGCGGCGGCAGGTGATCGAGGTACGCGGCGATGGGCCGGTTGCAGACCGCCCAGGCGGCCAGCACCCGCACCAGTGTCTCCGCCGCGAATCTGCGGTCGTCGTGCTGGGCCGCCTCCAGCCCCGCAGCCATCCCTCGCGGTGATCCCGGAAGCTCCACACCTTCGTCTCGACGGCCAGGTTGTCCACCACGTCCCAGCGCCTGCCGGCCGCCTGGGCGCGCTCGGCCACGGCGAACTCCTGCTCCGCCCGCTCCCGCAGGCCGCCCTTCGCCCGGTCCGAGACGAGCAGGTACAACGTCGACGGGGACCTCTCCCCGGCCACCGCGACCACCTCGTCCCGCTCGGCCCGCCTGCCCGGCGAGGCCGGCGAGCCCGAGCCGAGGCAGGAGAGCAGGGCCGCGTAGTAACGCTCGCGGGTGAGCCAGGACTTCCTGGGCCGGCCGTCGCCGTCCGTGGCGGTCTCCTCGAACCACGTCGCGACGCCGCCGCCGCGCAGCTCCCGCACCAGTCGCACCATGAACCACCCACCGTGTCGCCTCGTGCCCTCGGACATGAGACGCCCGGGTGGTTCGCGGAGTTCGCCCTGCATGGGGGATTCGGCCCCCGCTCTATTAAAAGTGATATCACAATGATATGCTCGTGCCATCGATGTTGGGAGAGGAAGCGATGATGGACGAAGTGGACGTCGCGGTCGACATGCCCGACCCCCAGGTCTCCGAGCGGGTGGCGCGAGGCGCCCCGGGGCTGCCGGTGCTCGGCCTGTCGGTGCTCGGCCTGCTGGCCGGCGGCGCCGCCACGGCGGTGGGCATCGTGCTCGCCTCCGGCGGTGACACCGCCGCGGCCGTGACGCTGATCGTGCTGGGCGCGGTGCTCAGCCTGGGCGCGGTCTTCCTGGCCTGCGGCCTGATCGCGGTGGCGCCCGGCGAGGCGCGGGTCGTGCAGTTCCTCGGCCGCTACGTCGGTACGGTCCGGACCGACGGGCTGCGCTGGGTGAACCCCCTCACCTCGCGGCGCCGGATCTCGACCCGCATCCGCAACCACGAGACCGACATCGCCAAGGTCAACGACTTCGACGGCAACCCGATCGAGATGGCCGCCGTCGTCGTGTGGCAGGTCGAGGACACCGCCAAGGCCGTCTTCGAGGTGGACGACTTCGTGGAGTTCGTCGCCATCCAGACCGAGACGGCGGTCCGGCACATCGCCGGCAGCTATCCGTACGACTCGCACGACAACGGCCTGTCCCTGCGCGACAACGCGGACGAGATCACCGCCAAGCTGTCCACCGAGATCGGGGTGCGGGTGGCGGCCGCCGGGGTGAAGATCATCGAGTCCCGGATCACCCGGCTGTCGTACGCCCCGGAGATCGCCCAGGCGATGCTGCGGCGGCAGCAGGCGAGCGCGGTGGTGGCCGCCCGGCAGCGCATCGTCGACGGCGCCGTCGGCATGGTGGAGTCCGCCCTGACCCGGCTGGCCGACAACAACGTCGTCGAGCTGGACGAGGAGCGCAAGGCCGCCATGGTCAGCAACCTGCTCGTGGTGCTGTGCGGCGACCGGGACGCCCAGCCCGTCGTCAACACGGGCTCGCTCTACCACTGAGGCGGAACCGCCCGGATGACCTCCGAACGCAAGAAGATCCTGCTGCGGCTCGACCCCGCCGTGCACGACGCGCTGGCGCGCTGGGCCGGGGACGAGCTGCGCAGCACCAACGCCCAGATCGAGTTCCTGCTCCGCCGCGCCCTCAGCGACGCCGGCCGGATGCCGGGCGACGCCGGGCGGATGCGCCGCCCCGGCCGGCCGGCCCGGAACGAGGCCGGAACGAGCCCTGGACCCGACGGAAGGGAATGACGTGGACGTCCCCGAATCACTGCCCGCGAGGCTCTACCTCCTGGCCTACGACACCGAGCGCGGCCGCCTGACGGGCCGCTCGGAGCTGGGCTACATCATGCGCGCCGGTGCCCTCGCCGACCTGCTGCTGGCCGGTCACCTCACCGACGTGGGCGGCAAGCCCCGTGCCGGGGACGCCGCCGCCCTCGCGGACCCGTTGCTCGCCGACGTACTGCGGCAGATCGCCGGATCCCGCCCCCGGTACTGGCGGCACTGGGTCGCCAAGGGCGGCCGGCAGGCGGCCGCGAGCGTCCGCGACCGGCTCGCCGCGGGCGGCTGGATCCGGCTGGAGCAGCGCCGGGTGCTGAGGATCTTTCCGGTGACCTCCGTGACCGTCCGGGACCCCCGGGTGGTCAAACGGCTGGCCGACACGGTGTCGTCGGCCCTGCGCGGCGGGCGGCCGGTGTCCCGGCTGGATCCCCTGGACGCCGCGCTGGTCGCGCTGGCCGCCGCCGGGGAGATCAGGACGGTGATGCCGCGTTCGGTGCGGCGCGCGAACAAGCGCCGCATCGCCGAGCTGAGCGAGGCCGCCGGGCCCGTGCCCCGCGCGCTGAGCAAGGCGATCCAGGGCGCCCGCGCCGCGGCCGCCTCCTGACGGCGTCGTGAGGGAACAGGTGGCCACCATGTCGCGCGGGTCCCCACCGGCCGTCTACTCGCACTGGGTCACCGCGCCCCGGCTGCGCAGGACCGTCGTCGTCGGCTGCGGAGGCAGCGGCAAGACCACCTTCGCCCGGCGGCTCGGCGCCCTCCTCGGCTCCCCGGTCGTGCATCTGGACGTCGTGTACCGCGACTCCGGCCGGCGGCCGCTGCCCGGCGACCGGTTCGCCGCCCTCCAGCGGGAGCTGGTCGCCTCCCCGCGCTGGGTGATCGAGGGCGACCACACCTCCACCCTCCCCATCCGGCTGCGACGGGCCGACACCGTGGTCTTCCTCGACCTGCCGCCGGCCGTGTGCCTGTGGGGCATCACCCGGCGGCTGCTGGGCGGCGCCGTGCGGGGCCGGGCCGGCCGGCGGGCCCAGCGGGCGGGGGTGGACGACCGCATCACCTGGGAGTTCCTCCGGTACGTGTGGAGCTACCGCCGTCGCACGGCGCCGCGGGTCCGGGAGCTCATCGCCGAGCACGCGGGCGACGCCCAGGTGCACGTCGTGCCGTCGCGGCGGGCGGCGGACGCGCTGCTGGCCCGTCTGCCGGTCACTCCGGCGTCGAGAACGCCTTGAGGATCTGCTCGGCGGCCAGCGCCGGGGTGAGGGTGCCGTCGAGCACCTGGCGTTCCAGCCCGGGGACGAGCTCTCGCACGGCGGGGTGCCGCCGCAGGGAGGTCAGCAGCCGGTCCTGCACCATGGACCAGGTCCACCGGACCTGCTGGCGGCGCCGCCGGGCCGCGAGCTCGCCGGAGGCGGCCAGCCCCTCCTGGTGCCGTACGAGGTGCTGCCACACCGTGTCGACGTCGACGTCCTCGCGGGCGCTGCAGGTCAGCACGGGGGTGGTCCACGCGGCGTCGGCGGCGCGCAGCATGCGCAGTGCTCCGGCCAGCTCGCGGGCGGCCTTGCGGGCATCGAGCTCGAACGGCCCGTCGGCCTTGTTCACGGCGATCACGTCGGCCAGCTCGAGGATGCCCTTCTTGATGCCCTGGAGCTGGTCGCCGGTGCGCGCCAGCGTGAGGAACAGGAACGAGTCGACCATCTCGGCGACCGTGGTCTCCGACTGGCCGACCCCGACCGTCTCCACCAGGACCACGTCGAAGCCGGCGGCCTCGACCACCACCATGGCCTCCCGGGTCGCCTTGGCCACCCCGCCGAGGGTGCCGGCCGTCGGGGAGGGCCGGATGAAGGCGCCGGGATCGACCGACAGCCGCTGCATCCGGGTCTTGTCGCCCAGGATGCTGCCGCCCGTGCGGGTCGAGGACGGGTCGACGGCGAGCACCGCGACCCGGTGCCCCGAGCCGGTGAGGCGGCTGCCGAGGACGTCGATGAAGGTGGACTTGCCGACGCCCGGCACGCCGGAGATGCCCACCCGGCGCGCCTGCCCGGAGAACGGCGTCAGCTCGACCAGCAGCCGCTGTGCGAGGTCCCGGTGGTCGGCCCGGGTCGACTCCACCAGCGTGATCGCCCGTGCGATCCAGGCCCGGGAGCCTTCCCGCACCCCGGTCACGTAGTCGTCGAGGGAGGGTCTCACCCGTGGCCGAGCCTCCCGGACAGCTCCGCCAGCAGGCCGAGGGCGGCGTCGGCGATGACGGTGCCCGGGCCGAAGATCGCCGAGGCGCCGGAGGCGCGCAGCTCGTCGTAGTCCTGCGGCGGGATGACCCCGCCAACGACGATCATGATGTCCTCCCGGCCCAGGGCGGCGAGCTCGGCGCGCAGCGACGGCACCAGGGTCAGGTGCCCGGCGGCCAGCGAGTTGACGCCCACGACGTGCACGTCGGACTCGACGGCCTGCCGGGCGACCTCGCCGGGGGTCTGGAACAGCGGGCCCACGTCCACGTCGAAGCCGAGGTCGGCGAAGGCGGTCGCGATCACCTTCTGACCGCGGTCGTGACCGTCCTGGCCCATCTTGGCGACCAGGATCCGCGGCCTGCGGCCCTCGGCCTCCTCGAAGGCGTCGGTGGCCTCGCGGGCCTTGTCGATGTTGGTGGCGGCTCCCGCCTCGTCGCGGTACACCCCCGAGATCGTACGGATCTGCGCGGAATGCCGCCCGAAGGACTTCTCCAGCGCGTCGGAGATCTCGCCGACCGTGGCCTTCGCACGGGCCGCGTCGATCGCCAGCGCGAGCAGGTTCTGCTCCAGCCCGGGCGGGCGGGACCCGTTCGCCGCGGCGTCCGCGGCCCGCGTGAGGGCCTCCAGCGCGCGCAGGCACTCGTCCTCGGAGCGCTCCTCGCGCAGGCGCCGGAGCTTGTCGAGCTGCTGGGCGCGCACGGAGGTGTTGTCGACCTTGAGCACCTCGATGTGCTCGTCGCCGTCCGGGCGGTACTTGTTGACCCCGATGACCGGCTGCCGGCCGGAGTCGATCCGCGCCTGGGTGCGCGCGGCGGCCTCCTCGATGCGCATCTTGGGGATGCCCTCGTCGATGGCCTTGGACATGCCGCCGTAGGCCTCGGCCTCCTGGATGTGCCCCCAGGCCCGGCGGGCCAGGTCATAGGTCAGCCGCTCGACGTAGGCGCTGCCGCCCCACGGGTCGATCACCCGGTTGGTGCCGGACTCCTGCTGGAGCAGCAGCTGGGTGTTGCGGGCGATCCGGGCGGAGAAGTCGGTGGGCAGGGCCAGCGCCTCGTCGAGGGCGTTGGTGTGCAGCGACTGGGTGTGGCCCTGGGTGGCGGCCATCGCCTCCACGCAGGTGCGGGCGACGTTGTTGAACACGTCCTGCGCGGTCAGCGACCAGCCCGAGGTCTGACAGTGCGTCCGCAGCGACAGCGACTTCGCGTTGCGGGGTTCGAACTCCTTGACCAGCTTGGCCCACAGCAGCCGGGCGGCCCGCAGCTTGGCGACCTCCATGAAGAAGTTCATGCCGATCGCCCAGAAGAACGACAGCCGCGGCGCGAACGCGTCGATGTCCAGCCCGGCGTCCCGGCCGGCCCGGAGGTACTCCACGCCGTCGGCGAGGGTGTAGGCCAGCTCCAGGTCGGCCGTGGCCCCGGCCTCCTGGATGTGGTAGCCGGAGATCGAGATGGAGTTGAACTTGGGCATCCGCTGCGAGGTGTACGAGAAGATGTCGGAGATGATCTTCATCGAGGGGGCGGGCGGATAGATGTAGGTGTTGCGGACCATGAACTCCTTGAGGATGTCGTTCTGGATGGTCCCGGCGAGCTGCTCGGGCGCCACCCCCTGCTCCTCGGCGGCCACGACGTACAGCGCCAGGACCGGCAGCACCGCGCCGTTCATGGTCATCGACACGCTCATCCGGTCCAGCGGGATGCCGTCGAAGAGCTGGCGCATGTCGTAGATGGAGTCGATGGCGACCCCGGCCATGCCCACGTCACCGGCCACCCGGGGGTGGTCGGAGTCGTAGCCGCGATGCGTTGCCAGGTCGAAGGCGACCGACAGGCCCTTCTGCCCGGCCGCCAGGTTGCGCCGGTAGAAGGCGTTGGACTCCTGCGCGGTGGAGAAGCCGGCGTACTGCCGGATGGTCCACGGCTGGTTGACGTACATCGTGGGGTAGGGGCCGCGCAGGTACGGCGGGATGCCGGGGTAGGTGCCGAGGAAGTCCAGGCCGGCCAGGTCCTCGCCGGTGTAGAGCGGCTTGACCGCTATGCCCTCGGGGGTGTCCCAGGTGAGGGCCTCGAGCTCCTTGCCGGTGGCCTCCTCCACGGCGGCCCGCCAGCGGGCGGCGTCGCCGCCGGGGGCCACCGGCCCGAGGTCCAGTTCGCCGAAGTCGGGGATCATCGCGCCACTCCCAGATCGTCCAGGGCCGTGCGGAGCACCTCGAGCGCGTCGCAGCCGGCGAACAGCCGGGCGTCGACGCCGGGGTACTCCCCCGTGCCGGCCAGCCAGACCCGCTTGGCGCCCGCGGCCCGCAGGGCCTGCGCCACCGGCCCGGCGTGGTCGGTGTAGACCTTGTCATTCGAGCATAGGCAGACCAGGTCGGTCTCGCTCTCGCGGAACGCCGCGACGATGGCCGCCGGGTCGGTGCCGGGCCCGCTGCGCTCGGTCCGCAGGCCGCCGGCCTGGAAGAGGTTGGCGGCGAAGGTGGCCCGCGCGGTGTGGGCCGCGGGAGGCCCCAGGGTGGCCAGGAACACGCCGGGCCGCCGCCCGGTGCGCTCGGTGTGCGCGTCGGCGGCGTCCCGCAGCGCCTCGTAGTCCTGCGCGTACCGGATCCGCGGCAGCCCGCCGCCGGGCGGCTCCGGGGCGGCGGTACGGACCGGGAGGCTCTCGGTGGGGTCGGGGAACTCGCTGACCCCGGTGAGCGGGTCGCGCCGGTGGGCCAGGTTGTCCCGGCGCCGGGCCCAGGTGGCGGCCAGCCGCTCCTCGATCAGGCCGTCGCGGAGCGCCGCGGCGGCTCCCCCGGCCCGCTCGATCTCCTGGAACCACGCCCAAGCCGTCTGCGCCAGTTCCTCGGTGAGGTGCTCGACGTACCAGGAGCCGCCCGCCGGGTCGGCGACCCGGCTGAGGCTGGCCTCCTCGAGCAGCAGCGCCTGGGTGTTGCGGGCGATGCGGCGGGCGAAGTCGTCGGGCAGCCCGAGGCGGGCGTCGAACGGCTGCACCGTGACGGCGTCCGCCCCGCCGACCCCGGCCGCGAAGGCGGCGATCGTGGTGCGCAGCATGTTCACCCACGGGTCGCGGGCGGTCATCATGGCCGAGGAGGTGACGGCGTGCTGGCGCTGGCCGCCCTCCCCCAGCGAGGCGCCGCAGGCCTGGGCGACGCGGGCCCACAGCCGCCGGGCCGCCCGCAGCTTGGCGATGGTCAGGAACTGGTCCGCCGTGGCGGCGTACCGGAACTCCAGCGTCCGCAGGGCCTCGTCGATGCCGAGCCCGGCACCGGTCAGGGCCCGCAGGTAGGCGACGCCGGTGGCGACGGAGCAGCCGAGCTCCTGCGCGTCACCGGCCCCGGCGTCGTGGTAGACGGTCGCGTCGACGGTGATCGCGTGCAGCCCCGGGTACTCGCGGGCGCACCGCACGGCCAGCTCGGCGGCGGGCTCCAGCTCGGCCGGGGCGCCGGTGCGGGCCGCCAGCCCGAGCGGGTCGGCGCCGAGGCCGCCGGTCAGCCGGGCCGGTTCGACCCCGCGGCCGGCCGCCAGCGCGAAGAACGCCTCGGCGGCGGCCCGCGTCTCGGCACCGGCGTCCAGGATCACCGGCGCGAGGTCGAGGTAGACCTCGCCCAGGGCCTCCGGCAGCGCGGTGACCGGCAGCCCGCCCTGGCCGAGCGCCAGCCACACCGAGGTGACGCCGTTCTCCAGGTCGGCCGCGACCGCGGCCCGGGTCACCGCCGGGTCTGGGTGCGCGTGCCGCTGGCGTACGTCCCAGCCCGCCACGACCTCGGCGCCCGGGAGCACCCCCCGGGCGTAGGGCGGCAGCCCGGGCCGGCCGGGGACGGCGTCCTCGGCCGTGTAGAGGGGCGCGACGGTGATGCCGTCGTAGGTCGTGGTGGAGAGGAGTTCCTCGATCGTTTCCAGCGGAGTGTCCTCGGTGGCGGCGCCGGACTTGCGCAGCACTCCCTTGAACAGCTCCCGCCAGCGATCACGGTCGGCCGCGGGAAAGGCGGCCGCCAGTTCGAGCTCTTCGGGCGGCACCGTCATGCCCGCGATGGTAAGCGAGCGCCGACTCGGTGCCGTGAACCGGGGTGCCGGGAGGGCCGGTGTCGAGGGCGCTCTCGTCCCGGCGGGCGACGAGGGTCATGGCGGGCCGGGCGGGGGCCCGCCCGCCCTCGCCCGCGGGCCCGGTTCGCGCCGGTGACCGGTCCCGGGGTGCTGGTGGATCCTGGTGCGGCCGAGGTCAGCGCGGGGCGAGCAGGACCTGGACGACCTCCTGCTTGCTCAGGCCGCTCTTGAGCTGGGTCCGCAGCTGCGTCTGCTGCGGCAGGGGGAGCTGGCCCAGCAGCGCCTGCAGGTTGGCGGCGATGGTCTGGAGGTCGGTGGCGGTGAGCTTGCTCGCGTCGGTGAGCAGCAGGGTGAGCCCGCCGACGAAGTCCCCGGCCAGGATCTGCTGGACATCGGCCTGGATGTTGGCGGGGAACGCCGTCAGGACCAGCTGGATCAGCTCCTGGGGCGTGGGGGCGGCCGCCGGTGCGGCGGCGACCCGGGCGGCGGGGGCGGCCTGGGCCGGGGTGACGGCCGTCAGCGCGGGGATCAGGGCGAGCGCGGTGGTCGCCGCGAGTACGGCGGGCCTGCGGATGGCCAAGGGGTCTCCTTCAACGAGGTGATGCGTGGGACGCCCGATAAGTCATGAAACGTCCGCGCAGTTGAGTGAAGGAGATTAGATCACTGTTCCCGGCCGCCGTCAGCCCTCCGCGGGAAGCCGCATCCGGCCATGAAGGGGCGCGGTGGCGGCGTTCCCGGGGCTCCGCGCGGCGGCCCTGGATCGCCTGGGCCGGTGCGCCCGATCAGCGTCCTTCGGGGAGGCGGACCGCGGTGGCGGGGTCGTGGGCGGCACGGAGCTCGCGTTTGAGGATCTTGCCGGAGTGGTTGCGCGGGATGGCCTCGACCAGCTCGTACCACCGGGGCCGCTTGAAGCCGCCCAGCAGCCCGCGGCAGTGGTCGTCCAGCTCCTCCGGCGTCAGCGGCCCGCCCGCGACCACCAGCGCCTTCACCGCCTCCCCCCAGCGCCGGTCGGGGACGCCGACGACGGCCACGTCGGCCACTCCCGGATGCTCGAGGAGCACGCGTTCGACCTCGGCGGGATAGACGTTCTCCCCGCCCGTCTTGATCATGTCCTTGGCGCGGTCGACGAAGTAGAAGAAGCCGCCGGCGTCCCTGCGCAGCAGATCACCGGTGTGCAGCCAGCCGCCCGCCAGCGCGGTGGCGGTGGCCTCGGGCAGCCCGGCGTAGCCCGCCATCAGGCTCGCGCCCCTGATCAGCAGCTCACCGGTGTCGCCGCCGCCCTCGATCGCGAGGTCGAAGGGCGGCAGCGGCCGGCCGGCCGTGCCGGGGCGCTCCAGCTCGTCGGCCAGCGTGGAGACCAGGACGAAGTTGCCGGCCTCGGTCGAGCCGTACACGCCCCGGAAGTCGCAGCCCGCCACGCTGAGCGCCTCCAGCGTCCGGGGCCGCTCGATGCCCGCCATCCCGAAGACCAGCCGCAGCCGCCCGGGCACGGCCTCCGGGTGGCGCAGCGCCCGCCAGGTCCCTGCGGCGAAGACGGCGACGGTGACGCCGTGCTCCCTGACGAGCGCCCAGGCCTCGTCGATCGACGCCCCGCCGGGGAACACCACCGTGCCGCCGGCCGACAGCGTGCCGAGCGCGGCCCCGAACCCCGCGACGTGGAACAGCGGCAGCGCTCCGAGCAGGCGGTCCTCACCCGTCAGCCCGAAGGCCAGGACCGCGTTGACGGTCGACGCCACCCAGCCCCGGTCGGTGAGCAGGCAGCCCTTGGGGCGTCCCGTGGTGCCGGAGGTGTAGAGCTGCATGACCGGCGTGTCCCCGGACGGGCGTGCGGCCTCGCTCCCGGGCACCTCCTCCGGCACGGCGTCCAGGGCCGCGTCCAGTTCCGGGCCGATCGTCCAGTGGGTGAGCTCGAAGAGCCCGCTGCCGACCGCGAGGGCCGCCAGCGCCGGATGGACGATCGCGTGCCGGGCCTGCGCGTCCGCCACCTGGAAGCGGATCTCGGCGGGAGTCAGCCGGACGTTGAGCGGCACGACGGCCGCCCCGAGGAGGGACGCGGCGAACGTGGCCTCCAGTACCTCCGGCACGTTGACCGACAGCAGCGCGACGCGGCTTCCCGCCCGTACTCCCCCGGCGGCCAGCAGCCCGCGCAGCCGGTCCACCCGCGCGGCCAGCTCGCGGTAGTCGCGCCGCCGCCCGCCCCAGGTGAACGCGCACCGGTCCGGCCAGAGCACGGCGCCGCGATGGGCGATGTCCCCGAGCAGCATCGGCGACCCCCTCCGAGGGCGATGTCGGCCCATCCTCTCGAACGGCGTTCGGCGGGGTCAATCTCGTGGTGATCAGCACCCGCGCCCACCGGGGGCGGCTGGCCGGAAGAGGCCAGCGGCGCCTCCGGACGGCGGCGGGCGTGGCCGATCCGCAGATCCGGGCGGGGGCCGGGCACGGACCCGGCCCGGCGCCGGCGGGGGCCGAACCGAGGTATCCGGCCCGAGAACTCCCATTCGTCGCTCTGGCAACTTAGGGTGCCGATGACGAACGACAGTGTTCATCAAGAAGGGGCAGTCCATGTCGGTGGCCGAACGGCACGAGACCCGGTTGATGAAGGCCGGCAACCCCGGCATGTTCAGCCTGCTGCGGGCGGCCCGGTTCACCGGGCGCATCCGGCGGCTCCCCCGGCTCGGCTGGGTCGTCACCGATCCGCTGCTCGCCCGCGAGGTCCTCAACAACGAGCGGTGCTTCGACATCCTGGGCAAGGGCGGGGCCGGGCACATGTGGATGCAGCTGCTCGGCGACGAGCTGGAGCCGCTGTTCAGCGGCGTGGGCCACGTCGAGTTCCGCACCCGCACCCGCGACCTGTTCACCGAGAAGGGCGCCCTGGAGATCGTCGAACGGTCGCAGGGGGACTACTTCCGGTCGATCGGCGAACGGCTCGCGGCGGGCGAGACCGTCGACCTCGCCGAGTCCTCCCGGCTGCTGTCCGGGCGCATCATCTGCGACCTGCTCGGCATCGATCTGACCGCCGAGGTCGCCGGCGATCCCGACGAGCCCTACCGCACGGTGTTCGACGCGGTGGTACGGCTGGCCCGCTTCGCGCTGGGCACCGCGAGCCCCGACGAGATCCCCGCCGAACTGCTCGAGCGGGCCCGGGAGATCATCTCGTTCATCACCAGGAACGTCCAGAACAGCTACCCGGCCGCCCCGCCGGACACCATCCTGGGACGCTGCCGGGAGCTGGGCTTCAGCCTCACCATGGCCCGGGGGCTCGGCACCCTGCTCGCGGTGGCCGGGACGGAGACCGCGGCGTCCGCGATGGTCCGCACGGTCGCCATGCTGCACGACACCGGGCAGCAGGCCGCCCTGCTGGCGGATCCCACGCTGATCGAGGGAGCCGTGCGCGAGGGACTGCGGATCACCACGCCCGTGCCGGCGATCGGGCGGCACGTCAGGCGGGACACGACGGTGGGCGGGCGCCGGCTGCGCGCCGGCCAGCGGGTCACGCTGCTCACCTACGTCGCGAACAACAGGGCCGGGACCTTCGACATCACCCAGGACCACCGCCGCGAGAACCGGCAGCTGTGGTTCGGCGGCGGCCGCCATCTCTGCCTGGGCGCCGCCATCGCCCGCGCGGAGGTCAGGCGCATGCTGGCGACGGTGACGGCGGAGGGCCGCCCGTGGCGCGTCGTGTCCCGCGAGGCCGCCCGGCAGGTGATCATCCCCGCGTACCACACCCTGCGCGTACGCCTCGGCTGACCGCCCGGGGCCGTCCGGGCCCGAAATGGGCCTGGCTCACCGGTGGCCCCATTGCCTACAGTGAGCCACGAACAGTTACGTACATGATCATAGAAGGGCTGGACCATGGCAGTGGCCGAACGGCACGAGGCCCGTCTGCTCAAGACCGGCAACCCGGCCCTGTCCACCCTGCTGCGGGCGGCCCGGTTCGCCGGGCGCATCCGGCGCGTCCCCAAGCTCGGCTGGATCGTCACCGATCCGGTGCTCTGCCGCGAGATCCTCAAGAACGAGAGCGGCTTCGACATGGTCGGCGAGGGCGGCGTCGGGCACATGTGGATCCAGCTCATGGGCGAGGAGATGACGCCGCTGTTCACCGGGACCGGCCACGTCGAGTTCCGCACGCACGTCCGTGACCTGTTCACCGAGGACAGCGCCCGCAAGCTCGTCGAGCGGTCCCAGGGGGCCTGCTTCCGGTCGATCCGGGAGCGGCTGGCCGCGGGTGAGACCGTCGACATCGCCGAGTCCGCCCGGCTGCTCTCGGGACGCCTCATCAGCGACCTGCTCGGCCTGGACCTCTCGGCCGAGGAGGTCACCGGCGACCCGGACGCGCCGTACCGCGAGGTGTTCGACGCCGGGCTGCGGCTGGCCACGTTCGCGCTGGGCACCGAGTCCGACACGCGGATCCCCGAGCCGGTGCTGGAGGAGGCCCGGGAGATCATCGCCTTCATCACCCGGAACGTCGAGGCCAGCTACCCGGAGGCCGACCGCGACAGCGTCCTCGGCCGCTGCCGGGACCTGGGTTTCAGCGTCCCGCTCGCCCGGGGGATCGGCACCCTGCTGTCGGTGGCGGGCACCGAGACCGGCTCGTCGGCGATGGCCCGGACGATCGCGCTCCTGCACGACAGCGGGCAGCAGGCCCGGTTGCTCGCCGACCCGTCACTGATCGACGCGACCGTGCGCGAGGGGCTGCGGGTCACCACGCCCGCTCCGACGATCGGCCGCCACGTCCGCAAGGACACCCTGGTCGCCGGCCGGACGCTGCGCGCCGGCGACCGGGTCATGCTGCTCACCTACGTCTCCAACAACAACCCGGGGCGCTTCGACATCACCCGCGACTACCTGCCGGAGAACCGGCAGCTGTGGTTCGGCGCCGGCCGTCACCTCTGCCTGGGCGCCGCGATCGCCCGCACCCAGGTGCGGCGCATGGTGGAGACCCTGACCGCGGCGGGCCGTCCGTGGCGCGTGGTGTCCCGGCAGGCCGCCCACCGCGTGGTCGTCCCCGCGTACGAGAGCCTGCGCGTACGCCTCGACTGATCCCCGCCCGCCGCACGACCCTGCCCGGATGCGCTCACGGATCCCATCGGACGAGAGGCCCCCATGAGAACCAGGATCACCGCCGTCGCGGCATACCTGCCGGAGAAGACCCTCACCAGCGCCGAGATCGAGCAGCGCGTGATCGCCGAGAGCGGCGGGTACGTGCCTCCCTCCAGCATCTTCGGGCGGATGACCGGGATCGGCCGGCGCCACGAGATGCGCGACGACCAGCAGGCCTCGGACCTGGCCGTGGCCGCCGCCGCCAAGCTGCTGGCCAACCAGGGCATGACCGCCGGCGACCTCGACCTGCTCATCTTCGCCTCGGCCTCGCAGGACCTCGTCGAGCCCGCGACCTCGCACATCGTCGCGGCCAAGCTCGGCGCGACCTGCGCCGTCTTCGACGTCAAGAACGCCTGCAACAGCTTCGTCAACGCCATGCAGGTGACCGAGGCCATGATCGGCATGGGCCAGTACCGGCGGGTGCTGATCTGCTCGGGTGAGAACCCGTCCCGGGCCACCCGCTGGAAGATCAAGGACCGGGCGCAGTTCGTGGACTCGTTCGCCGGCTACACGCTGTCGGACGGCGGGGCGGCGATGCTGCTGGAGGCCGCGGAGAGCGGCGGCATCTTCTACCGGGACTTCTCGGCCGAGTCGACGGCCTGGAACATCGCCACCGTGCCCGGCGGTGGCTCGATGCGCCCGCACGACCCCGACGGCTACTACTTCCACGGGGACGGCCGGAAGCTGAAGGACGTGTTCCTGGGCGTGGGCCCGGGACTGTATCTGGACGCGCTGGCCAAGACCGGGCTGAGCTGGGACGATTTTGCGGTCGTCTGCGTCCATCAAGTGACGATGCCCTACTTGGAGATGATGCGCGGCATGCTCGGCATTCCACCGGAGAAGCTCGTCGTCACCGTGCGGGAGCACGGCAACGTCGCCTCCGCCAGCCTCCCGCTGCAGCTGGCCACCGCGCTCGAGGAGGGCCGCTGCGGCCCGGGCGACCGGATCGCGCTGGTCGGCCTGGCGGGCGGGATCAGCCTCGGCGTCGTCTTCGCGGAGCTCTGATGCGGCGACGCGCGGGGGGCGTGGGGGGTCGTCCCCCCACAAGTGACACGCGGCGACGCGCGGAGGGCTCGGGGGGTTCCCCAGGTGACACGACGCCTTCCATGGGCATGGCCCTGTGGGTGGTCGTCCCGGCCTACAACGAGGAGCGCTCCATCGGCGCGACGCTGCGCCGGCTGACCGAGCAGACCGACCCCGGCTTCACCCTGGTGGTCGTCGACAACGTCTGCACGGACGGTACCGCCGAGGTCGTCAGGGAGTACGAGGGGAAACTGGACCTGCGCCTGATCGAGGAACCGGAGAAGGGCACCGGCGCGGCGGCCGACACCGGCATCCGGTTCGCCATCTCCCAGGGGGCCACCCACATCGCCCGTACCGACGCGGACTGCCTGCCGTCGGCGGAGTGGATCGCCGCGGTGAAGCGGGCGTTCGGCGACGGGCTGCGGCTGGTCAGCGGCCCGCTCCGCCCGCGCACCGACGAGTTCCGGCTGAAGTGGTGGGAGCGGCGGCTGCTCCCCTCGGTGGTGGCGTTCGCGGCGTTCTTCGGCAGGTTCCGCCCCGGCAACCAGGATCCGGCCTACCTCGGGCCGTACGTCATGATGCCCGGCTGCAACCTCGCCGTCACCGCCGAGCTCTACGAGCTCAGCGGCGGTTTCCCGCGCACCCGGATCGAGGACGTGCACGAGGACCGCGCGCTGGTCAACCGGGTCCGGAAGCTGACCACGGAGTACGGGCTGCGCAAGGACATGGTGGTCTACGGCTCGGTCCGGCGGCTGCGGGCGTACGGGCTGGTCGGCACGCTCGGCTGGTACGCCGACCACCGCTACACCCCCGACGTCGTGGACATCCGTTGAGCAGGTCCGCGCGGGCGTGGGAGCGGCGCGTCCAGCTGGCCGCCCATCCGCTGGTCTACCCGATGCTGCGCTGGCTGGGCCGGCGCGGCCCGATCGTCCGGGTGCCGGGCGTCGGCGTGGTGGTGAACGACGCCGCGGTGGCCCGGGAGATCCTGCTCGATGGGGAGACCTTCCGCAAGGACGGCCCGGGCTCGCCGGGAGATCTCTGGACCCCGGTGCTGGGCCCCTCGGTGCTGCTCAACATGGAGGGCCCGGCGCACCGGGCGCTGCGGCGCAGGCTGACCGAGCTGTTCACCCCCGCCTACACCGAGCGGCTGTGCGCCCGGGTCCTGGCCGAGCCGCTGGACCGGCTCGCCCGGGAGCTCGGCGACGGCGCGGAGGTGGACCTGGTGGACACCATGCGGGTCATGGCCGGCGCGGTGATCTGCGAGGTCATCGGGCTGGAGGCGGGGTCGGAGGGCGACTACCGGCACCTGTTCGAGCAGGGCGAGCAGATCGTCTCCATGGTGTCGGTACGCACCCGTACGCTCTCCCCTCCGCAGGTGGCCAGGGCACGGCGGGTGCTCGACCCGATCGGGGACATCGCGGCGAAGGCCTACCGCTCCGGCGACGAGCGCACGGTGATGGGCCGGATGCGCGTCCTCGGGCTGTCGGAGGAGGAGGCCCGCGGCGCGGCGGGGGCGTTCTTCCTGACCGGCACCGAGACGGTGGCCACCCTGGTGCCCCGGCTGATCGCCCTGCTGCACGACTCCGGGCAGCTCGACCGGGTGGCCGGGGATCCGGGGCTGCTCGGCCAGGCGGTCGACGAGGCCATGCGGTTCACCACGCCGACCCCGATCATGCTGCGCAGCGTGCACGCGCCCGTGGAGATCGGCGGCGTGGCCATCCGGCCGGGTGACCGGGTGCTGATCGCCACCCATACCTGCTGCCGGGCGTTCGGCCCGTTCGACCTCGATCGGCCGCAGCCGCCGGAGCTGCGCCGGCTGTGGTTCGGTGCCGGGCCGCACTTCTGCATCGGGTTCCCGCTGGCCATGTCCGAGATCCGGGCGGTGGCCCGGGTGGTGCTGGCCGCGGCGCCGCTGCGGATCGTCCGCCGCGCGCCCGCCCGCGGTGTCCTGATCCCCACCTACCGCACGCTGGTCGTCGCCCGCGAGGCGGCGGCATGAGCCTGGTACGGCTCGTGCTCGAGCAGGCGGCCGCCACCCCGGACGAGGTGGCGCTGGTCGCCGGGGACGGGACCGCGCTGCGCTACGGGGAGCTGCGCCGGCGGGTGCTCGCCGTGCGGCACGGGCTGGCCGGGGCCGGGCTGGAGCCCGGCGACGGCGTGCTGTTCTCGGTCCGGCCGTCGCCGGACTCCCTGGTGCTCGCGCTCGGGGTGTTCGCCGCCGGAGGGGTGGTGGTGTTCGCCGACCCCGGGGCCGGGCCGGAGATGTTCGCCGCCCGGATGAAGCTGGCCCGGCCCCGCTGGGCCGCCGCCGAGTCGCTGCTCTACGCCGCCAGCCGGCTCCGCCCGGTCCGCTCGTACGCCCGCCGCCGGGGGCTGCTGCTGCCCGACCTGTCCCGGCTGGAGGTCGAGCGGCACGTGCACGCGGGGCGGTGGCTGCCCGGCGTGCCCCGGGGCGCGCTGTCGCTGGACGCCCTGACACGGGGGCCCGCCCCCGGCGGCGGGGACGACCTCGCCTACCCGCCGGTGGACGCGCCGGCGGTGGTCATCTTCACCTCGGGGACGACGTCGCGGCCACGGGCCGTGGTGCACACCGGGGCCTCGCTGGCCGCGGCGCTGGAACTGCTGCGGACCCGGCTGCCACTCGGCCCGGGCGACGTGGTGCACACCGACCAGCTGATGCTGGGCCTGCCGACCCTCATCTCCGGCGCGCTCTGGTCGATGCCGCCGCTGTTCGGCTCCCCGCAGACCTTCCTGCGGCACCTGCGCGAGCGCGGAGCCACCCACACCTTCTGCGTCCCGGTGCACCTGGCGGAGATCCTCGACGCGGCTCCGGGCGGGCTGCCCGGCCGGCTGCGGTACGTACTGCTGGGCGCCGCGCCGGCCCCGGCCGGGGTGCTGCGGCGGGCGGTGGCGGCGGCCCCCCGCGCACAGGTGCTGTCGGTCTACGCGATGACGGAGATCCTCCCGGTCGCGATCGCGTCCGCCGCCGAGAAGCTCGCGCACACCGCGTCCGGCACCGGGGGTGATCTGCTCGGCGCTCCGCTCCCCGGAGTCGGGGCCGAGCTCGCCGGGGACGGCGAGCTGCTGCTGTCCGGGCCCAACCTGTGCCGCGGTTACCTGGGGGACCCGCCGCTGGACCGGCTGCCGACCGGGGACCTCGCCCGGTTCGACGAGTCCGGGCGCCTGGTGCTCATCGGCCGTAAGAAGGACATGCTGATCCGCGGCAAGTTCAACCTCTACCCGGGCCTGTACGAACCCGCGATCGCCGCCCTCGACGGGGTCGCCGACGCCGCCATCGTCGGCCTCCCCGACCCCGAGACAGGCGACGAGGAGGTGGTGCTCGCCGTCGTCACGCCCGATCACGGAGCCGATCACGGTGCCCGCACCGGGGCCGGGCAGGGCGAGGGGCTGGCGGTCCGGCTGGCCCGCGAGCTGCCGGACGTCATCGACCACGACGCGCTGCCGGACCGGATCGTGGTGCTGCCGGAGCTGCCGCGCTCCGGCCGCAGCCGCAAGCTGGACCGCGCCCGGCTCCGCGAGCTCGTCACCCTCCCGCCATGACGGGCATGCGGGTCGCGGTGACGGGTGCGTCCGGGTTCGTCGGCGGGGCGGTGTGCCGGGCGCTGGCCGGACGGGGATACGAGGTCCTCGCCTGCGGCCGGCGCGCCCGGGTGGCGCCGGAGCACGTCGGCGGGGCGCACTACCGGCGGTGGGACATCACGGACGGGCCGCTGGACGGCGCCCCGGCGGCCGACGCGGTGGTGCACTGCGCGGGGACGGTCTCCGACTGGGGGCCGATCGGGGAGTTCTTCGCCACCAACGTGGACGGCACCAGGAACGTGCTGGCCTCGTTCCCGGGCGCCAGGTTCGTGCACGTCAGCACCGCCAGCGTGTACGACCCGTACCGGCCCACCGTCATGGCGGCCGAGGACCGGGCGCCGGTCCGCCGCTACCTCAACGGATACGGCGCGTCCAAGGCCGCGGCCGAGCGGGCCGTCCTGGCGAGCGGGGCCAGGGCGGTCATCCTGCGCCCGCACGCCGTCTACGGGCCCGGCGACACCACGATCCTGCCCCGGATCCTGTCCGCGGTGCGCGGCGGGGTGCTGCTCGGCGTCGGCGACGGACGGCAGCGGATCAGCATGACCTCGATCGGCAACCTGGTCCAGGCCTGCCTGCTGGCGGTCTCCGGGCCCGTGGACCACGGCGTCTTCAACGTCACCGACGCCGAGCCGGTCACCCTGGACGACGCGCTGCGCGCGATCCTCGCCGAGCGCGGTGTCCGGGCCCGGACCGCCTATCTGCCGCTGCGGGCGGTCTGGCCGGTGGCGAGCGCGGTCGAGGGCGCGTTCCTGCTGGCGGGAAGCCGGCGGCCGCCCCGCCTCACCCGCTACGCGCTCAGCCATCTGGCGGTCGAGCGGACCCTGGACCTCACCGCGGCCCGCGGCCGGCTCGGTTACGACCCGGCGCCCACGTCGTTCGCGGGCGCCGCCTCCTGGTAGCCGCGCCGGGCTCTCACGCGGGGTAGGCGTGGGTCTCGGTGGCCTTGACCGCGGCCCAGACCTCGCTGCCCTCGGCGAGGCCCAGCTCGGCGACGGCACCGGCGGTGATGTCGGCGGCGACCGGCAGCGGGTCGTCGAGATGGACGCGGAGGTGGTCGCCGTGCCGCTCGATGCCGGCGATCGTCGTCCGCCAGAGGTTGCGCGGCGTGCCGTCGGGCCTGGTGCGGTAGAGCGCCACGGCCGACGGCGGGAAGGCCAGGAACACCTCGCCGTCCGACGACTCGGCCGTGTCGAGCGTGAGACCCCGCCCCAGGTCACCGGTCAGCGTGACGGTGTGGGCGCGGGCGGAGCCGCGGTAGAGGTTCAGCCCGACCAGGCGGGCGACGAAGTCCGTGCGCGGGTGGCGGGCCACCTGCGCGGGGGTGCCCTGCTGGACGACCCGGCCGGCCTCGATGACGACCAGCCGGTCGGCGAGCACCATCGCGTCGAGCGGGTCGTGGGTGACCAGGATCGTGACGCCGGTGAAGTCGGCCAGGTGGCGGCGCAGATCGGAGCGGATCTCCGGCCGGGTGTGTGCGTCCAGCGCCGCGAGGGGCTCGTCGAGCAGCAGCATCCGGGGCCGTACGGCCAGCGCCCGGGCGAGCGCGACCCGCTGGGCCTGGCCACCGGAGAGGGCACGGGGCCGGTGCCGGGCGTGGCCGGCCAGGCCCACCCGGTCCAGCCACCCGGCGGCCTGCCGCCGTGCCTCCGCCCGGCGGGCGCCCGCGCACCGCAGCCCGAACGCGACGTTGTCCAGGGCGGTGAGGTGCGGGAACAGCAGATGGTCCTGGAAGACCACGCCCACCTGGCGGCGCTCGGCCGGAAGGGTGTGCAGGGCCGCACCGCCGAGCCGGATGTGCCCGGACGACAGCGCGGTGAGCCCGGCGAGCGCGCGCAGGGCGGTGGTCTTCCCGGCGCCGTTGGGGCCGAGCAGGGCCACGACCTCACCCGGCTCGGCGGTGAGCGCGAGGTCGAGGACGAAGGCCGGCCGCCGCACGACCAGCCGGGCGTCCAGGGCCGTCATGTGATCCATCGGTCGCGCAGCCCCGCCAGCACCAGCACCGACACCAGCAGCAGGACCAGGCTGAGCACGATCGCCGACTGCGGGTCGGTCTCCAGGGCGAGGTAGACCGCCAGCGGCATGGTCTGCGTCCGCCCCGGGAAGTTGCCCGCGAAGGTGATGGTGGCGCCGAACTCCCCCAGCGCCCGGGCCCAGCACAGCACGGCCCCGGCGGCGACGCCGGGCGCTACCAGCGGCAGGGTGACCCGGCGGAAGACCGTCCAGCGCGAGGCGCCGAGGGTGGCGGCCGCCTCCTCGTACCTCAGGTCGGCGCCGCGCAGGGCGCCCTCGACGCTGATGACCAGGAAGGGCATGGCCACGAAGGCCTCGGCCAGCACGACTCCGGCGGTGGAGAACGGCAGCGTGATCCCGAACGCGGAGTCCAGCCACCGGCCGAGCAGGCCGCGCCGGCCGAGGACGAGCAGCAGCGCGACGCCGCCGACCACCGGGGGCAGCACGAGCGGTACGGTCACCAGCGCGCGGATGAGGCGGCGCCAGCGGAACGACACGCGGGCCAGCAGCCAGGCGAGCGGCACGCCGAGCAGCACGCAGAGCGCGGTGGCCAGGGTCGCGGTGACCAGCGACAGCCGGAGCGCGTCCAGCACCTGCGGCCGGGCCAGCCGGGTGCCCAGCGTGGACCAGGGCGCGCGCGTCAGCAGCCCCACGAGCGGCAGCACCAGGAACGCCAGGCCGAGCAGCGCGGGCACGATCAGCAGGCCCGGCACCCGGCCGCGCACCGGTTCGGTGTCCCTACGGTGGTCGCGCGGCCCCGCGCCGCCCGTGGTCACGGCGATGCGAATCCCGCCCCGGCCGGCGGACGCCCCTGGCTCACGGCCGGATCACCCCGGACCGGGCAGCTCGACGACGACGTTGGTGGACTTGATGACGGCCTCCGCGACCACCCCGGTCTCGAGCCCGAGCTCGTCGGCGGCCTCGCGGCTCATCAGCGAGACCACCCGGAACGGGCCGGCCTGGATCTCGACCTGGGCCATCACCCCGTCGCGTACGACGTCGGTCACGATGCCGCGCAGCCGGTTGCGCGCCGAGGAGGACCGCGCGCCCGGCTCGTCGTCGCCGCGCGCCTGCGCACGGACGAACGCGGCCAGGTCGGTGCCGGACACGAGGCGCTGCCCGTGGTCCTGTCGGGTCGCGGCCAACCGGCCGGTGTCGACCCAGCGGCGCACCGTGTCCGCGCTGACGCCCAGCAGCGCGGCCGTCTCGCTGATCCGGAACGTCGTCACGCGGTCAGCGTAGGACATCGCAGTTGAGAGGGCAAAAATGCCTCTGCCCTCGCTGGGCCGAGGGTCGACCTGGGCGCCCCGGGCGCCCGGTCCCGGCCGGGCGCGCCGGGCATGACAAAGCCCACACGGTGGACACCGCGTGGGCTTTGGAAACGTGCGAAAAGACTAGATCGCGCGGACCTTCTCGGCCTGCGGCCCCTTCGGCCCCTGGGTGACTTCGAACTCGACCCGCTGGTCCTCTTCGAGGTTGCGGAATCCGTCACCCTGGATGGCACTGAAGTGAACGAACACGTCCGGGCCGCCTTCATCCTGGCTGATGAAGCCGAAGCCCTTTTCGCCGTTGAACCACTTCACGGTGCCTTGTGCCATGTGAGATCTCCTGAGATCGACGTCCAGGCATGCACTGCGCATTGCCTGCAGCTGCTGCGGAAACCATCCCCCGAGAGATAAGCCCGCGGTCATGAACTCCGCGAGCGATCATGCGATCCAGCGAAATCAACGACTACAACCGCGACCCAAGGTAGCACATCCGTCGCGGTGCGTATCGGTCCGCACCCGGGGCAGCACGGCAAAGCTTCGGCACCGAATCCGGAAAACCCGGCAAAAGCCCAGCGCTAGAGGCGAATCTCCAGGGTGCAGCACTTGGGGCCGCCGCCGGCCTTGCGGAGTTCGGACAGGTCCACCGCGATGGGCCGGTAACCCCGCTCTTCGAGCTGCTGGATGAGCCGGGTCGCCTCAAGGTTGACCACGACGTTCCGGCCGTCGCAGACCGCGTTCAGCCCGAGCACCGAGGCGTCCGCGGCGGAGGCGAGGACGGCGTCGGGGAACATCCGCTCCAGCACCGCCCGGCTGCCCGGCGAGAACGCGCCCGGGTAGTACGCGACGTTGTCGTCGCCGAGCGGGAACAGCGCGGTGTCGAGGTGGTAGAACCGCGGGTCGACGAGCCGGAGCGTCACCACCGCGCGGCCGAGGAACTCCTGGGCCTCCTGGTGCGCGGTGACGTCCGTACGGAAACCGGTGCCGGCCAGGATGGTGTCGCCGATGGTCAGGAAGTCGCCCTCGCCCTCGTTGGTGTGCGCGGGCTCGCGGACCTCGGTGAAGCCGCGGCCGCGGAACCACTCGGCGTAGGCGGGGCCCTCCGCCGCCCGCTCGGGGTGGGCGAACTTCGCCCCGTACACACGGCCGCCGACGACCAGGGCGCCGTTGGCGGCGAACACCATGTCGGGCAGCCCCTCGATGGGGTCGATCAGGCTGACCTCGTGGCCCAGGCCGACGTAGGCCGCCCGCAGCGCCTCCCACTGCTCGACCGCGCGCTGCCGGTCCGCGCCCGCCGACGGGTCCATCCAGGGGTTGATCGCGTAGTCGACGGCGAAGTGAGCGGGGCGGCACATCAGGAAGTGGCGTCGCAGGGCCACCCGCTCGGCCGGGGCGGGGGTGGTGCCCGGGGCGACGTGCGGAAGCGACGATGGCTCCATTGCCGGCGAAATGGACAAGGGTCTCTCCCAAGGGACGGCAGGGGTCGGCTGGACCCGCCCGGGACATGGCCGGTAGGCCGCCGAACGGGTCTTGATCGAAAGGATAGAGACAGCGACACCGGCGGACCAATGCGGTGACCTTGCTTGAAGGCGGAGATTCGTTGCGTTCTTCCCGGCATGCACCAGCGATTCGTTGCGAACCGGCGAACGACGGGGCCGCCAGGGCCCCCGGGAGCGGCGGGTCGCGGGATTCCGGCGTGCCCGCAGGTCAGCCGGGGGGTCGCGGGCAGGAGAGGGGCGACGGCGGGAAAGCACCCGCGCGCCCGTGGGACGCCCGGCCCGGCCGGCCGGGCGTCCGGGAGGCGGCCGAGGTCAGTCCGCCGTCTCGTAGGGCCGGTCGTTCGGGACGTATCCGGGCCGCAGGTCCGCGTCGCGATAGGAGCGGTGGAAGACCGGGGTGGCCGAGCCGGAGATCGGCGGCACGATCCAGGACCAGTCGGCCGGGCACACCCGCCCGGCGCGCTCCTCCCGGTCCAGATGGATCAGGAAGCGCCGGGACTCGGTGTGGTGGTCGGTGATGGTGACCCCCGCCGTGCGGAACGAGTGCAGCACCGCCACGTTGAGCTCGACCAGTGCCCGGTCGCGCCACAGGCTCGCCTCGCGGGCGGTGTCGAGCCCGAGCCCCGCGGCGACCGCCGGGAGCAGGTCGTACCGGGCGGCGTCGCCGAGGTTGCGCGCCCCGATCTCGGTGCCCATGTACCAGCCGTTGAACGGGGCCGCCGGATAGCGGATGCCGCCGATCTCCAGGCTCATGTTGGAGATGGCGGGCACGGCGTGCCAGCGCAGCCCCAGCCCGGCGAACCACGCGAAGTCCGGGTGGCCGAGCGGCACCTCGAGGACGACCTCCGGCGGGAGCGGGAAGAACCGGGGCGGGCCGCCCCCGGACTGGACCACCAGCGGCAACAGGTCGAAGGGGGTACCCGGGCCGCCGGGCCAGCCCAGGTCACGGACCACCTGGGTGAGACCGGCGGTCATCGGGTCCCCCACCACCCGGTCGCCGGGCTGCCGGTACCCCGCGTAGCGGATCAGCTGGTCGTTCCAGATGCGCGGCCCGGGCCGGCCCGGGCGGTCCGGCGCGAAGACCGTGATCGTGGGACGGATCCGGCCCCGGGCCGTCGCCTCGGCCAGATGCCGGAACGACTCGGCGGCGACCTGGTCGGCGCCGGACAGCTCGCGGCGGTCCCGGACGCGCAGGCTCCGCCAGTACAGGCGGCCGATACACCGGCTGCTGTTGCGCCAGGCCACCCGGGCGCCGAACGCCAGCTCCCGCGGGGTGTGCGTGTAGGTGCCGGTCTGCGCGATCTCGTCCTGGATCTCGGCTAACCGCAGGTCGGCCGGGGTGGAGTCGGGGCACTCGGCATGGAACAGCTCCGCGAACCGCGCGGCCTCCCGGAGCAGCGTGGCGTGCCGCTCCGCCGCTCTCCCCGGCTGCTCCCCCGGACGCCGGAAGAGCCTCCCTCGTACCGAACTTCGTACCGATCTTCGAGCCGATGAGGACATGAGGTCACCTGTGACGGATCGTCAGACTGTGATCACTGAGGGCCACAGGATGCCATGGCTACCGCCAGGTTCCGCGCAAGCCGCCGCAAAAAGCACCGACCACCCCGTACGGTGACGGCGCCGGTCCAGCGGATCATCTGCCACGGCGCTCATGGGGCCCGTTGCGGTCACCGCCCGGCGGGGCCCCCGGCCGCCGGCATCAGGGCCTCGGTCAGCATCCCGAGCGTCGCCCAGTCGACCAGGGCGCCGGTGCGGATCCGGCCGAAGGTGGTGACCTCCGGGTACGTGCGCTCCGTCTCCGCCGCGTTCCCGTGTACCTCCCCGGGACGCAGCCGTGCCAGCTCGGCCTCGGTGATCTCGGCGGAGAACAGATGCGCGTGGTGCGCGGACATGGTCGCCGCGACCTGGCGGCTGCCGTGCGCGCGCAGCCGGGCGGGGTCGAGCACCAGACCGGTCTCCTCGGCGACCTCGTTCACCGCCCGGGTCAGCGGGTCCCCCGCACCCGTCCCGCCCGGCAGTTCGTGCACGAAGGCGTCGGGCCCGGACGCCGCGCTGCGGTACTCGCGCACCAGGACGACCGTGGTGTCGTCCAGCCGCGGCGCGGGCCGGTAGAGCGCGACCGTGCTGATGCCGGGGCGGGAGATCACCACCTCGTTCGACTTGACCCGGTCCTCGGCGGCGACGTGCACGCTGACGTGCAGCGCCCAGTAGAAGACCGGCCCCCGCACGGCGCCCGGGGTGAAGGTCCAGAGCAGCCGGGCGCCCCGCAGGGTGTTGCCGGCGGCGCGCTGGGCGGCGTACCAGCGCTGGAAGCTCCCGGTGCGCCAGATCAGCAGCGGCACCTCGCGCTCTCCGCCCGCCCGGTGGACGCCCGTGCCGACCTCGGCCAGCGCGGCCCGGACGGTACCGCCGAGCGTCGTCGCCGTCGGCACCTCCCGGGCGGCCGCGTGGTGCAGCAGATAGCGGTTGCCCGGCGCGTCCGGCGGGGCGCCGAAGACGGCCCGGCCGGAGTCGTACCACATGCCCCACTCGACGTTGGTGGTGAAGGCGGGCAGGGTCGTCAGGTCGCGCGGCACGTAGAACATGACCACGTCGGCCAGGTGCAGGCACCGTTCCTCCCACTCGACCTGGCCCCGGTAGTCGTCGTGCGGGCCGTGGCGGTGCTCGGGCACGAAGACCACCAGCCGGCCGTCACCCCGCCAGTGCTCCCGCAGCCGCTCGATCGCGGCCGGCCGCCAGGACGCGACGGACGGATCACGCGGAGTCGGACCGGCGAGGAACACCGCCGCGTGCCAGTCGTCGGGTGGGTCCTCCAGTGCGTAGACGAGCGCGATGTCGCGCTCTGCGGAGGTCTGGTCGCTTTTTTCGAAGTTCAACCCCATAGGTGCGATTCTTCCCCCACCGCACCATCCCGGCATGAACGCGCTTCCCCGGGGTACAGGGCTGGCCGACACATCCCTGTCCCACCTGGTCAGGAGGGATCCCTGATGACCGGAACGCTACGGGTCCCCCGCAGCCGTGGCGCGCTCAGCGGAACACTGCTGGTGCTGCTAGGGCTTTGGGGAGGCCTCATTCCCTTCGTCGGCCCGTACGCCGACTTCGCCTACACACCCGACAAGGCCTGGGTCTCCACTTCGGGACGGCTGCTGCTGGAGGTCCTCCCGGCCGCCGCCACCGTGATCGGCGGCCTGATCCTGCTCTCCAGCGCCAACCGCGCCATCGCGATGCTCGGCGCCTGGCTGGCCGCGCTCGGCGGCGCCTGGTTCGTCGTCGGCACCGCGGTGAGCACGCTGTGGACCAAGGACCACACGCCCGCGGCGGGCGGCCCGGTGGGCAGCATCGGCCGTCAGGTGGCCGAGCAGCTCGCCTTCTTCTCCGGCCTCGGCGTGGCCATCCTGTTCTTCGCCGCGCTGGCGCTGGGCCGGCTCGCCGTCGTGGGGGTCCGCGACGCGGCGCTGTCCGAGCCCTACGTCCAGGAGTACGACCCCGTACCGGACCAGCACGAGGGCGAGCGGTACGCCCCCGGCCCGGAGGCCCCGGGCCCGGCGGCACCGCCGTTCACCCCGGCGCCCGGCCCGGGCAGGTACGCCCGCCAGTCCGGACCGGAGACGACGCCCTTCCCGGCCCAGCCCCGGTTCGACGAGCGGGCGCCCCGGTACGACACCTCGCCCGGCCCGGCGGACCAGCCCCCGCCGCTGCCCCAGCGCACGCGCAAGCAGCGGGACGCGGCCGAGCCGACCGACCAGAAGGTGGCCGGCTTCCGCAGCGGCGAGTGACGCACCCGGCGGCGGCCGCCCCGGAAGGGGCGGCCGCCGCCGCGCGTCACGGGCCCGTCACTTCTTCTTGCTGCCGCGCTTCTCGCGGATCTTCATGGTGACCTCGATGGGGCTGCCCTCGAAGCCGAACTCCTCACGGATGCGGCGTTCGATGAACCGGCGGTAACCGGACTCGAGGAAGCCCGAGGTGAACAGCACGAACTTCGGCGGCCGGATGCTCGCCTGGGTGGCGAACAGGATGCGCGGCTGCTTGCCGCCCCGGATCGGGTGCGGGTGGGAGGCGACCAGGTCGGCGAAGAAGGTGTTGAGCTTGGAGGTCGGCACCCGGTGGCCCCAGCTCTCCAGCGCGGTCTCGATGGCGGGCACCATCTTCTCGACGTGCCGGCCGGTCTTGGCGGAGATGTTGACCCGCGACGCCCAGCGGGCGTTGTGCAGCTGCCGGTCGATCTCCCGGTCGAGGTAGAAGCGGCGCTCCTCGTCGAGCAGATCCCACTTGTTGAAGGCCATCACCAGCGCGCGGCCGGACTCGATCACCATGGAGACGATGCGCAGATCCTGCTCGGCCAGCGGCTCGCTGGCGTCCACCAGGATGACCGCGACCTCCGAGCGTTCCAGTGCCGACTGGGTCCGCAGGGTGGCGTAGAAGTCGGCGCCCTGGTTCTCCCGGTGCCGCTTGCGGATGCCGGCGGTGTCGACGAACCGCCAGGTCTTGCCGCCCAGCTCGATCAGCTCGTCGACCGGGTCGCGGGTGGTGCCCGCGACCTCGTGCACGACGGCCCGCTGCTCGCCGGCGAGCTTGTTGAGCAGGCTCGACTTGCCGACGTTGGGCCGGCCGACCAGGGCGACCCGGCGCGGCCCGCCGGCCGGGCCGAAGGTCTCGCGGGGGGCGGGCTCGGGCAGCGCCCCGAGCACCGCGTCGAGCAGGTCACCGCTCGCCCGGCCGTGCAGCGCGCTGACGACCATCGGCTCACCGATGCCCAGCGACCACAGCGCCGCCGCGTCGGACTCCGCGCCGATGTCGTCGACCTTGTTGGCGACCAGCACGATGGGCTTGCCGGAGCGCCGCAGGATCTCGACCACGGCCTCGTCCACGTCGGTGGCGCCCACGGTGGCGTCCACCACGAACATCACCACGTCGGCCAGGTCCACCGCCAGCCGGGCCTGCTCGGCGATGGCGGCGGCCAGCCCCTCGGCGTCCGGCAGCCAGCCGCCGGTGTCGACCACGGTGAACCGGCGGCCCTGCCACTCGGCGTCGTAGGCGACCCGGTCGCGGGTGACGCCGGGAACGTCCTCGACGACCGCCTCACGGCGGCCGATGATCCTGTTGACCAGGGTGGACTTGCCGACGTTGGGGCGGCCGACCACCGCCACGATGGGCAGTGGCCCCTGCTCGTCCTCGGAGAGGTCCTGGAGGTGGATGTCGTACTCGGTCACGATGTCTCTGATTTCTGCTGGCGAGCGTGCCGCGGCGTGCCCTCAGAGGGCGGCCGCGCGCTCCTTCACGAGCCGTACGACCGCGTCGACGACCTCATCGAGCTTCAGCTCGGTGGAGTCGATCTCGACGGCATCGTCGGCCTTGGTCATCGGGGATGCCTTGCGGGTGGAGTCCAGCCGGTCCCGGCGCGCCTGCTCCTGGAGCAGGACCTGCACCGTGGCTGCCGGGTCGGTGGTCAGATCCCCGGCCCGCCGCTGGGCCCGGATCTCCTCACTCGCGGTGAGAAAGATCTTGACCGGTGCGCCGGGTGCGACGACGGTGCCGATGTCACGGCCCTCCGCGACGATGTCCCCCGCAGCCATGATCTCACGCTGCAGCGCGACCAGCCGCTCCCGCACCGCGGGCACGGAGCTGACGGCGCTGACCGCGTTGGTCACCTCGCGGGTCCGGATCGGGCCGGACACGTCGGTGCCGTCGATGCGGATGGCGGGCGCGTCGGGGTCGGTGCCCGGCTCCAGCACCGGTTCGGCGGCCCGTGCGGCCACCTGCTCCGCGTCCTGGACCGGCACGCCCTGGGAGAGCATCCACCACGTCATGGCCCGGTACATCGCACCGGTGTCGAGATAGCGGAGCCCCAGGGCGCGGGCCACCCCCTTGGCGGCGCTTGACTTACCGGAGCCCGAGGGGCCGTCCATGGCGATGACGATCGTCACGTCTGTTTCTCTCCCACCTGCGTACCGGGCCGCCGGCCCGCGCCGGAGGGACCGCCTGTCGCGGTCTCCTCATCTGTCATTCCCCACGTACTCGTGCAAGCCCCAACGGACCAGAGTACCGGCCGCGCGGGGCCGATCGCCCCGATCCCGCGGTGATCGGCGCCCGGGGGGCCGTCACCCGCCCGGGCAAGGAAGATCGTCCAGGTGGCCGGGGATCAGCCGGGGACGGACCAGCCCCGGGCGCGCAGTGCCTCGGCGAGCCCCTCCGCCGCCTCGGGCCGGACGGAGAGCTCGGCGACACCGACCGGCAGGCCCGGGGAGTGCTCGATCGCGACGTCCTCGATGTTGACGCCGGCGTCTCCGGCGGCCTGGAAGAGCCGGGCCAGCTCGCCGGGACGGTCCGGGATGACGACCGACACCAGGGCGTACGAGCGCGGCCGGCCGCCGTGCTTGCCGGGGATGCGCCCCCGGCCGGCGGCGCCGCGCCGCAGCAGCTCGGTGACCTTGTCGGCCGCGACCTCCGCCACCGCCCCGCGGTTCTCGGCGCCGGCCCGCAGCATCGCGGCCGCCAGGGCGAGATCTCCGGCGACCGCGTCCAGGACGTCGGCCACCGGCCCGGCGTTGGCGCTGAGGATGCCGATCCACAGGGCCGGGTCGCTGGCCGCGACCCGCGTGACGTCGCGTACGCCCTGGCCGGCCAGGCCCAGCGCCACCTCGGGGGCGTCGCCGAGCCGGGCGGCCATCGCGGCCGACACCACGTGCGGCCCGTGCGAGACCAGCGCGACCGCCCGGTCGTGTTCGGCGGCGCTGACGGTGAGCGGCTCGGCCCCGCAGGCCCGCGCGAGGGCGGTGACCGCCTCGGCCGCCGCGGCGGAGGACTCCGGTGACGGGCACAGGGCCCAGGGGCGGCCGAGGAACAGGTCGGCCCGCGCCGCGGCCGGGCCGGATCGCTCCCGTCCGGCCAGCGGGTGCCCCGCCACGAAGGTGGTCAGGTCACAGCCCAGCTCGGCGGCCTCGGCCAGCGGGCGGGCCTTGACGCTGGCGACGTCGGTGTAGACCCGGGCCAGCCCGCGCTTCTGCGCCTCCAGCAGGGCCGCGGCCACCGCCGCGGGCGGTACGGCGAGCACGGCGAGGTCCGCGGGCGTCCCGTGATCATCCTCCGGGAGGGCCGATCCGGCCCCGAGCTCGACCGCCAGCCGCAGCGACGCCGTGTCCCGGTCGGCGAGCAGCACCTCGGCGCCGCGCTCGCGCATCGCCAGCGCGATCGACGTGCCGATCAGCCCGGTGCCGACCACGACGATCCGCCGCGGGAAGCCTTCTTCTGTCACTACCTCAGCCTATCGATTCCGTTCACGTCGTGATCATGCAATCGTTCGCCGAACGATTGCATGATCACGGAGGTCATTGGGCGATGTCGAGCCGCAGGGCCGTGGCGCCGCGCAGGTAGACGTGCTGCATCGCCGAGCGGGGGCGGTCCGTCTCGATGTGCGCCATCAGCCGGATCACCCGGGGCAGCGCGTGCGGGACGTCGACCTCGGCGGCGCACAGCAGCGGCACCTCGTGGAAACCCAGCTTGCGGGCCGCCAGCGCCGGGAACTCCGACGTCAGATCCGGGGTCGCCGTGAAGATCACGCTGATGACGTCGTCGGTGGTGAGCTCGTTGCGCGCCATCACCTCGGCGACGAGCTCGGTCGTCGCCTCCAGGATCAGCGTCCGATCGTCGGCGTCGACCTGCGTCGCGCCGCGAACCGCCCGTACCGCCATTTCAGTCCCCTCCGTCACACCGCGTGCCGCCCTACCGGGCGGTACCGCCTACCCGGCCCCATGCTAAAGATCGACGGCCGCGTACAGCTCGCCGACCTCCCGGGGGGTCAGCGCGCGGATCGCACCGGGCTTGAGCCGACCCAGCTTGACCGGGCCGAACTCGGTCCGGGCCAGCTGCCGCACGGGGTGCCCGACCTCCTTCAGCAGGCGCCGCACGATGTGCTTGCGGCCCTCGTGCAGCTTGACCTCGACCAGGAAGCGCCTGCCGGACTGCTCGACGATGCGGAAGTCGTCCGCCTTCACCACGCCGTCCTCCAGGGTCACGCCCTTGAGCAGCCGCCGGCCGAGGTCCCGCGCGATCGGCCCCGCCACCTCGGCGACATAGGTCTTGGTGACGCCGAACGACGGGTGGGTCAGGCGGTGCGCCAGCTCCCCGTCGTTGGTGAGCAGGATGAGCCCCTCGGTGTCGGTGTCGAGCCGGCCGACGTGGAACAGCCGTTCCGGCACCTCCCCGACATAGGCGGCCAGGCTCCGCCGGCCCCTCTCGTCGGACATGGTGCTCACCACGCCGCGCGGCTTGTTGACCGCGTAGTAGCGGGTGGCGGCCCGGGTCTCGACCCGCTTGCCGTCCACGTGGATCACGACCTGCTCGGGATGCACCTTGGCGCCGAACCAGGCCACCACCTTGCCGTCGACCTGCACCCGGCGCTCGGCGATCAGTTCCTCGCAGTGCCGCCTGCTGCCGATCCCGGCGTCCGCCAGGACCTTCTGCAGCCGGACACCTTCGTTGTCGTTCACTTCGCTATGTCCTCGATGCCTTCAATGTCGTCGGGCAGGTAGGGGGCGAGTTCGGGGAGTTCCTCGATACCGCGCAGCCCCAGCCGCTCCAGGAAGTATCCGGTGGTGCGATAAAGGTGGGCCTGGGTGTCGGGGTCCTGCCCCGACTCCTCGATCAGGCCCCGCAGCGTCAGGGTCCGGATGACCCCGTCGCTGTTGACCCCGCGGATCGCCGACACGCGGGCCCGGCTGACCGGCTGGCGGTAGGCGACCACCGCGAGGGTCTCCAGCGCGGCCTGGGTGAGCCGGGTCTGCTGGCCGTCGGTCACGAACCGCTCCACCACCGGGGCGCAGACGTCCCGGGTGTAGAACCGCCAGCCACCGGCGATCTCCCTCAGATCGAACCCCCGGCCCTGCTCGGTGTATTCCTGCGACAGCTCCCGCAGCCCCGCCACGACCTGATCGCGGGGCCGCTCCAGGATCTGGGCGAGGGTCACCTCGGCGACCGGCTCGTCGACGACCAGCAGGATCGCCTCCAGGGAGGCGCGCAGACCCGGCCGTTCCTCCGGCTCCGGGGCGGCCGGGGCCGCCGCGGAGCCGCCGGTCTCCCCCGTCGCTCCGTCGCCCGGCTCGCGGTCCGCCGGCTCCCCGGGCAGGCCGGGGCCGTGCCCGCCGGGTGTTGCCTCGTCGGTCTCGTCCGCAGGGACCGGCACGTCGTACACCCCGTCAGTCACTGTCGTCGTCCCCGTTCGGCTCCGGTGCGCCTTGATAGTCGTCGCCGACCACGATCTCCCCCTCGTCGCTGCCGGTCCAGGTCACGTGCAGCTCGCCGAGGGCCTCGAGCTGCTCGAAGGAGACCGCCTGCTCGCGATACAGCTCCAGGAGTGCCAGAAAGCGCGCCACGACCTCGAACGTCCCCGCGCAGTCGGCCGTGAGGGCCCGGAAGGTGGACCGCCGCAGCCGACGGAGCTGCGCGACGATGATAGCGGCCTGGTCCTTGACATTGGCCGCAGGCTGATACATGTGCTCGACCGAGACGGTCGGCACGGCCTTCGGCGCGAACGTCCGGGCGGCGAGCCGGGCGAACTCCGCCGGCCCCAGCCCGAGCAGCACCTCGGGCAGCATGTCGGCGAAGCGCGGCTCCATCGGCACCAGGCGGGGGAAGCGCTTGGCCTCCTCGGCCATCCGCCCGGCCAGGAACCTCGCGACCTCCTTGTAGGCGCGGTACTGCAGCAGCCGGGCGAACAGCAGGTCGCGGGCCTCCAGGAGGGCGAGGTCCTCCTCGTCGTCGACCTCCCCGGAGGGCAGCAGCCGCGCGGCCTTGAGATCGAGCAGGGTGGCCGCGACCAGCAGGAAGTGACTGGCCTGGTCGAGGTCCCACTCCTTGCCGTAGGAGCGGATGAAGGCGATGAACTCGTCGGTGACCTTGTGCAGGGACACCTCGGTGATGTCCAGCTTGTGCTTGGAGATCAGGCCCAGCAGCAGGTCGAAGGGGCCCTCGAAGTTGTCCAGGTGGACCTCGAACCCCCGGGCCTTGCCGGCCGGAGGGAGGTCGGGGGCCTCGGGGATCTCGGACGCACCGGCGCCGCGCGGGGGCCCGGAGAGGTCTCCGGCCAGGTCCTCGCTCTGGGGCGCAGCGGTGTCGGTCACATCTATGACGGTAACGGAATCACGGCCCGGACCTCGCATCCGGCGCCGAACACGCCCTGGTCAGCCCGGCAGGCGCCGCAGCGGCAGGGCGACGGCGGGCGGGCCCGGCGGGGTCAGCCCATCAGCCGCCATCGTTCGAGCACCTCCTTGGCCAGCTCGCGGTAGGCGTTGGCGCCCATCGAGGACGAGTCGAAGGTGGTGATCGGCTCTCCGACCACGGTGGCGTCGGGGAACCGGACCGTACGGTTGATCACCGTGTGGAAGACCTTGTCGCCGAACGCCTCGACGACCCGGCCGAGCACCTCGCGGGTGTGCAGCGTCCGCGAGTCGTACATGGTGCCCAGGAAGCCGTCGATCATGAGGTCGGGGTTGATCCGGGCCTGGACCTTCTCGATGGTCTCCATCAGCAGGGCCACGCCGCGCATGGCGAAGTACTCGCACTCCAGCGGCACCAGCACGCCCTGGCTGGCGGCCAGCGCGTTGATCGTCAGCAGGCCCAGGGAGGGCTGGCAGTCGATCAGGATGTAGTCGTAGTGCTCCACCGCGGGCTTGAGGCACTGCTGCAGGATGTACTCCCGGCCGACCTCGTGCACGAGCTGGACCTCGGCCCCGGACAGGTCGATGTTGCTGGGCAGCAGGTCCATGCCCTCGACGGTGGTCTCCAGCAGGATGTCCTCCCACTCGACCCCGCGCTCCAGCAGCAGGTTGTGGACCGTCATCTCGAGCTGGCGCGGGTCGCCCTGCCCCAGCCCCACCGAGAGCGCGCCCTGCGGGTCGAAGTCGACCAGCAGCACCCGGCGGCCCTGCTCGGCCAGCGCGGCGCCCAGGTTGATGGTCGTGGTGGTCTTGCCCACCCCGCCCTTCTGGTTGCAGACGGCCACGATGCGGGCCGGGCCGTGCTCGGCCAGCGGCTCCGGATCGGGGAACGACGGCACCGGCCGCCGGGTCGGGCCCAGGGAGAGACGGGGATCCGTCTCGATGGCGGCCGCGAGCACTTTCTCCGCGGCGTGCTGTGTGCTGGTCAACAGCTTCGAACCTCCCCGCGGCCAGGACATGCCGTCAAGACCCGGACTCTACGGATCGTGTCACCCGACGGCAAGGCGACTCGCGGAACGACAGGCGGCCCGGCCCCGCCCGCGGCCCACCGCCCGCCGCTCATTCCCGCGCCCGGGGGTGGGATGCGGCATGGACCTCATGCAGCAGCTGGACCGTCAGCAGCGTAGGGACCTGGGTGGTCGTGACCGAGGCGTGCCCGAGCAGCTCCTGGACCACCCGGACGTCGGCGCCGCCGTCGAGGAGATGGGTCGCGAAGGAATGCCGGAGTGTGTGCGGGGACACATCGCGCAGCCCGGCCCGGCCGGCGGCGGCGCGCAGCACCATCCACGCCCCCTGGCGGGACAGCCGCCCGCCCCGGGCGTTGAGGAACAGCGCCGGCCCTCCGCGCCCCGCCCTGGCCAGCTCGGGCCGGGCCCGGGCCAGGTAGGCCTCGACGGCACGCCGGGCGTGGCCGCCGATGGGCACCATCCGGGTCCTGCCCCCCTTGCCGGGCACCCGGGCGAGCCCGCCGCCCAGGTCCAGCGCGCCGATGTCCAGCCCGACCGCCTCGGAGATGCGCGCCCCGGAGCCGTACAGCAGCTCCAGCAGCGCCCGGTCGCGCAGGCCGCGCGGGGTGTCCTCGGGCCCGGCCGCGGCCAGCAGCCTCTCCACGTCGCCGGTGGAGATCGCCTTGGGCGGCCGCCGGGGCGGGGCGGGCGCCTTGACCTCACGGGCGGGATCGGCCGTGGCGAGGCCCTCGCGGAGCGCGAAGCGGTGCAGCCCGCGCACCGCGACGACGGCCCGCGCGGCCGACCCGGCCGACAGCGGCGGATGCCGCTGGTCGCCCTCCCGCAGGCCGCTGAGGAAGGCCAGCACGTCGTCCTCGCCGGCCTGGCCGATGAACTGGCGGCCGCGCTCGGCGAGCACGGCGGCGTACCGGCGCAGGTCCCGCCGGTAGGAGCTGAGGGTGTTCTCGGCGAGGCCGCGGTCCACGGCCAGGTGGTCGAGGTAGCCGCGCACGGCCGAGTCCAGGGCGGCCGCCGGGGAACCGGCCGGGGTGACGCCGCCGGTGACCGCCTGACCGGGCACGCTCACCGGCTCGCTCCCGCGCGCTGTGCTCATCGCCTCGCTCGCTGCTCGCCCCTGGCCGTCCCCGTGACCTGCCCCATCATGCCCGCCCTGGCGGTAGGGACGGGCACTGATCGCCGGGTCAGCCCTCCGGGGCGTCCGCCGCCCGCAGGTCGCGGAAATCCGTGGCGCGGGCGGCGTAGGCGGCCAAGATACCGGTCACCGCGAGTGAATTGTGGATATCACCGGCCAACACCTTCGCGACGGCCTCGTCCAGCGGCACCCACACGATCGGCATGTCGGCCTCCTCGTGGACCCGCTCGAAGCCGATCTCCGCCACGGGGACCTCGGTCAGCCCGCGGGCCAGGAAGATCCTCACGCGCTCGTCGGACATCCCGGGAGAGGTGAACAGGTCGACGAGCGTGTGCCACTCGGTGGCCCGGTACCCCGCCTCCTCGATCAGCTCGCGCGCGGCGGTCTCCCGGAGCGGCTCGCCCGCCACGTCGCGCAGTCCGGCCGGCGCCTCCCACAGCAGGTGGCCGGCCGGATGCCGGTACTGCCGCAGCAGCAGCACCCGGCAGTCCTCGTCGAGCGCCAGCACCCCGACCGAGCCGGGATGGGCGATCATGTCGCGCCGGGCGATGCCCGTGCCGTCGCCGTCGGGCATCCGCACCACGTCGGTACGGACCTTGACGACGTGCCCGGCGAAACGGTCGATGCTCTCGACGACCTCCCAGCGTTCGGGCACGTCCCTGACGTCCGTCGATGCCGTCATGAAGCCGGCACCGCGTCCGCCTCGCGACGGCCGTCCGCGTAGGTCAGGGCCGCCGCGACCAGACCGGCGAACAGCGGGTGCGGCCGGGTCGGCCGGGACCGGAACTCCGGGTGCGCCTGGGTGCCGACGAAGAACGGGTGCGCCTCGGGCGGCAGCTCGACGTACTCCACCAGGCGGCCGTCCGGCGAGACGCCGCTGAAGACCAGGCCGGCGTGCTCCAGCTGCTCGCGGTAGGCGTTGTTGACCTCGTAGCGGTGCCGGTGCCGCTCCTCGACCTTGGGCTTGCCGTAGAGCCCGCGGACGACCGACCCCTCGGCGAGGTTGGCCGGATACAGGCCCAGGCGCATCGTGCCGCCCATGTCCCGCTCCCCGGCGACGACGTCGATCTGGTCGCTCATGGTGGCGATGACCGGGTCGGAGATCTTCTCCTCGAACTCGGCGCTGCCCGCCCCCTCGATGCCGGCCAGCGACCGGGAGGCCTCGATGACCATGCACTGCAGGCCCAGGCAGATCCCCAGGATCGGGATCCGCCGCTCGCGGGCGTGCCTGATCGCGCCGATCTTGCCCTCGATGCCGCGCACCCCGAAGCCGCCGGGGATCAGCACGCCGTCGACCCCGTCGAGCTCCTCCTGGGCGCCCTCGGGGCTCGCGCAGCTGTCGCTGGGCACCCAGCGGATGTTGACCCGGGAGTCGTTGCCGAAGGCGCCGTGCCGCAGGGCCTCGGTGACCGACAGGTAGGCGTCGGGCAGGTCGATGTACTTGCCGACGAGCGCGATCGTGACCTCGCGGGCCGGCCGGTGCACCACGCGCAGCAGCTCGTCCCAGTGCCGCCAGTCGACGTCGTGGAAGGGCAGCCCGAGCCGGCGCACGACGTAGGCGTCCAGGCCCTCGGAGTGCAGCACTTTCGGGATGTCGTAGATGCTGGGCGCGTCGACGGCCGACACGACCGCCTCCCGGTCCACGTCGCACATCAGGCTGATCTTGTGCTTGAGGCCCTGGGTGATGGGCCGGTCGGAGCGGCACACGATCGCGTCCGGCTGGATGCCGATGCTGCGCAGCGCGGCGACCGAGTGCTGGGTCGGCTTGGTCTTCAGCTCGCCCGACGGGCCGATGTAGGGCAGCAGCGAGACGTGCAGGCAGAAGACGTTGTCCCGGCCGATCTCGTGCCGGATCTGCCGGACCGACTCCAGGAACGGCAGCGACTCGATGTCGCCGACGGTCCCGCCGACCTCGGTGATGACCACGTCCACACCGGGCTCGGCCATGCCGCGGATCCGGTCCTTGATCTCGTTGGTGATGTGCGGGATCACCTGCACGGTGTCACCGAGGTACTCCCCGCGCCGCTCCTTGGCGATCACGTTGGAGTAGACCTGGCCCGTCGTGACGTTCGCCGAGCCGTGCAGTTCGGTGTCCAGGAAGCGCTCGTAGTGGCCGATGTCGAGGTCGGTCTCGGCCCCGTCGTCGGTCACGAAGACCTCGCCGTGCTGGAAGGGGTTCATCGTGCCGGGGTCGACATTGAGGTAGGGGTCGAGCTTCTGCATGGTGACCCGCAGGCCGCGCAAGGTGAGAAGCCGTCCGAGACTGGATGCCGTCAGCCCTTTTCCGAGGCTGGAGGCGACACCGCCGGTGACGAAGATGTGCTTGGTAGCTCGTGATCTACCAGTGGCTGCCGAAGGCAAGAAGACACTCCCGTGGTCGCTCTATCGGCGGATGTGAACCGCCCTGTCCACGGGCCACCAGAATAACAGTCGAACGGGGGTGAGCTGCGCATGGAGTCGGGCCAGGCGAGGGAACCGGTGGCGGTGCGGTGGTTCAGCCGGAGAATCCGTTGTGCGGATCCCGGCTGCCGCCCAGAGCCGAAAGCTGGGCGACGTCGGCCAGCGGCTGGGCCCCCGGCATGATCGTCCTCAGCTGGCGGGTGAGCTCGTCGATGAGGTTGCGGGCCTGGTCCGCGGCCGTCCGCGCCGCGTCCCGCTCGGCCGACAGCGAGGCCAGGGTGTCGCGCTGCTCGGTGACGGCGGCGGCGAGCTGGTCGACCCACTGGTCGCGCTCGCGCAGCGTCTCGACGGCGGTGTCCCGCTCGGCCGCCATCTGGCGCATCGCGGCCATGGCCCCGTCGCGCTCCTTCGCCGCCGTCTCGGCCTTGCCCATGGCGAGCGTGCGCTCGGACTCCGCCCGCGCCTGAGCCGACTCGGCCCGCAGCTGGCCCTGGAGGGCCACCTCGCGTCCCGCCTCGGCCTGCTTGGCGGCCTCCAGCGCCTCCTGGCGCTCGGCGTCGAGCTCCTGGGAACGGCGGCGCGCCGCCTCGGCGTCCTTGGCCGCGCCGGCCGCGGTGTGCGTGAGGTTCTGGATCGACATCTCGGTGTCGGCGAGCTTGGCCCGCATCGCCGACAGCTCCGACTGGGTGGTCTCCAGCATCCGGGACAGGTCGGCGGACTGCTCGGCCAGCCGGTCGCGTTCGGCCTCCGCGGTGCGGCGCGCCGCCGTGGCCTCCTCGGCGGACCGGCGGGCCTCCTCGAGCGCGTCGCGCATCGACTCCCGCTGGGACATCATCTGGCGGGCCGTGGCCTCGTTCTCGGTCGCCTTGCGCTCGGCCTGCTCGGCCTGCGCCCGGGCGCGCTGCGCCTCGCCCCACGCCGACGCCGCGTCCCGCTGGGCGCTCTCGCGCTCCTGCTGGGCGGAGGCTTGGGCGGCCGCGATCTGGCCGGCGGCCTCGTTCTGCGCCTCGGTCGCCTTGCGCTCGGCCTGCTCGGCCTGGACCCGGGCGCGCTGCGCCTCGTTCCAGGCGGCCGCGGCGTCCCGCTGGGCGCTCTCGCGTTCCTTCTGTGCCGCGGCGATCTGGGCGGCGGCCTCGTTCTGCGCCTCGGTCGCCTTGCGCTCGGCCTGCTCGGCCTGCGCCCGGGCGCGCTGCGCCTCGCCCCACGCGGACGCCGCGTCACGCTGCGCGGACTCCTTGTCGCTCTGCGCGGTCGCCACCAGGGACGCGGCCTCGCTCTGCGCCTCCGCGACCCTGCGCTCACCGGCGGCGAGGGCGTCGCCCAGCAGGTCGGCCATGTCCTTCAGCCGCTCGACGATGTCCCACGACTGCCCCACCTTGTCGGGCAGGGAAGCCTTGTCCGGCACGCCGGGCAGGCCCGCCGTCTGAGGGACCGCTGGTAGACCGCCTGCCTTCTGGGGGAGCCAGGGCGAGGCGTGCTGGGGCAGGCCGCGCGAACCGCCCGATCCATTCAGATCGTTCACAAGGAAGACTCTAATGCCGTGTCAAGAAACGTTTGCCCTGTTAGCCAGGGTTGGGCCCCCGATTTCGCCGGGCGGAGGGGCCTTCCGGCCGCTGTGGCAGGTGAGGCGCGTGGCGAGCGGGAGGTGTCCGCCACCAGCGCAACCCGAGGATGGGAGAATTGCGGATCATGGAGCTTCGCACGCTGTACCCGCCGATCGAACCGTACGACTCCGGACGTCTCGACGTCGGCGCAGGAAACCAGATTTATTGGGAGGTATGCGGCAATCCGGACGGTAAGCCCGCCGTCATGCTGCACGGCGGGCCCGGCGGGGGGTGCACGGAGGAGCACCGCCGGCAGTTCGACCCGCAGGCGTACCGGATCGTGCTGTTCGACCAGCGCAACTGCGGGCGGAGCACGCCGCACGCCAGCGATCCGGAGGTGTCGCTGGAGTCGAACACGACCTGGAACCTCGTGGCCGACATGGAGCGGCTGCGCGAGCACCTGGGCATCGAGCGCTGGCTGGTGTTCGGCGGCTCCTGGGGCAGCGCGCTGTCGCTGGCCTACGCGCAGACCCACCCGGACCGGGTGACCGAGCTGGTGGTGCGCGGGATCTTCACGCTGCGCCCCTTCGAGCTGTACTGGTTCTACCAGGAGGGCGCGTCCCTGATCTTCCCCGACCTCTGGGAGGAGTACGTGGCGCCGATCCCGGAGGACGAGCGCGAGGACCTGATCGCGGCCTACCACTCCCGGCTCAACTCGCCGGACCGCGAGGTACGGGTCGAGGCTGCCCGGGCGTGGGCCCGCTGGGAGGGCGGGGCGATCACCCTGCTGCCCAACAAGGAGCTCGTCGACCACTTCGGTGAGGCCGACTACGCGGTCGCCTTCGCCCGGATCGAGAGCCACTACTTCGTGAACGAGGGCTTCTTCTCCGAGGACCAGCTCCTGCGCGACATGGACAAGATCCGTCACATCCCGGGCGTCATCGTGCAGGGCCGCTACGACGTCTGCACGCCGCCCGCCACCGCGTGGGACCTGCACCGGGAGTGGCCCGAGGCGGACTTCCACCTGGTGCCCGACGCGGGGCACGCCTTCGACGAGCCCGGCATCCTGCACCGGCTCATCGAGGCCACCGACCGCTTCGCCAAGACCGGCCCCTGACCCCGGGGTAGGGCTCAGGGGCGGGAGACGCGGTGTGCGGCGGCCTCGGCGACGGCGAGCGCCATCGCCATGATGCTGAGCTGCGGGTTGACCTCGGGGCAGGTGGGCAGCACCGACGCGTCGGCGATGTGGACCCCGTCCACGCCGCGCAGCCGGCCGTCGGGAGCGGCCGGGGCCCGCTGCGGATCGCGGCCGAGCCGTGCCGTGCCGGTCGGGTGGAAGGCCGCCAGATGCAGCTCGCCCGCGGGCAGGCCCGCCACGAGATCGGCCAGCTCAGCGGGGGTGCGGGCGACCGGGTGGCGGGCCAGCCCGGTCAGCACCTCCCGGGCCCCGGCGGCGAACAGGATCCGGCCCATCGCCACGATGGCCGTGCGCAGCTTGGCGGCGTCGGCGCGGGCGAGGTCGTACCGCAGGACCGGCCGGCGCCGGCCGAGCACCCGTCCCGACGGGGCGTCGGCCACCATGGCCCCGATGACCGCGAGGTGGTCGGCGCCGGCCAGCTCGGCGCGCAGGGCCCGCCCCACGCCGGGCAGCACGAACGAGCTCATGCCGGGCGGGCTGGCGGTGGCCTCGATCAGGATGCCCTGATCGTGCAGTTCCTCGACGCCGACGCTCTGCAGCACTCCCGACCACGACACGACGGGCTCGTCGAACCGGCCGGCCAGGCTGGTCGCCGGGTGCACCGCCATGCCCCGGCCGAGCCCGGGATGGCCGCCCAGGCCGGAGCGGCGCAGCAGCGGCGGGGTCTGCGTGGCGCCGGCGGCGACCAGCACCAGCGGGGCGAGGATCTCCGCCGCCGAGCCGTCCGGCCGCCGGATCCGGACCCCGGTGGCCCGGCCGCGCTCGTGCAGGATGCGCTCCGCCCAGCCGTGGGTGACGATGCGCGCTCCGGCCGCGCACGCCTGCGGGAGGGCGTTGAGGTGGACGCCGTTCTTGGCGTTCTCCGGGCAGCCGGCCACGCACTGGCAGCAGCCGTCGCAGCCGGGGGCGTTGCGGCGCAGCGGCGCGGCCCGCCAGCCGAGCCGCCGGGCGCCCTCCAGGACGAGCAGCCCGTTGCGGCCGATCGCCTCCAGCGGCTGCGGGGCCACCTCGAGGGTGCGCTCGACCTCGTCCAGCAGTTCCCGGAACCGGCCGGCGTCGACGCCTTCGCCGGCCCAGTAGCCGAGCACCCGGTCCGGGGTGCGATAGGAGGTGCCGCAGTTGACCAGGGTCGTGCCGCCCACGCCGCGGGCCGTGGCGACCAGCACCGGGGGCCGCCCGAGCGCCACGGTCGAGCCCGCGTCCCGGTAGAGGTCGAGGAACCGGTCGAGCGGCGGCCGGGAGCGGAACTCGGCGACGGTGAAGCGGCGGCCCTCCTCCAGGACGACGACCGAGAGACCGGCGCGGGCGAGGGTCCGCGCCGCCATCGCCCCGCCGGCCCCCGAACCGATCACCACGGCGTCCGCGGTCGTGCAGGCGGGCCACTCGGCGGCGGGCACGCAGTCCAGCTCGGCGTCCGGGCGGGTCCCGGTGCCGCCCGGGGCGAGCCGGCCGCGCAGGTGGTCGGCGCCGGCCGCCAGCAGCACCGGCACCTTGAGGGTCTCGACCAGCAGCGCGCCCAGCGGCCGGGCCGCCACCACCGAGCAGACCGCCTCCCGCCCGGCGGGGTCGAGGTCACCGAGATGCCGGCCGGTGAGCAGCCGGGACATCGTGTCGAGGGTGCCGGCCCCGGCGCGCAGGCCGAGCCTGGCGGCGCCCGGGAGTGCTCGGGCCATGCCGTCGATCTGGTCGGACAGGCGCCGCAGCTCCTCCCGGTCGTCCACGCCGAGCAGGGCGGCGACCATGCCGTCCATGCGGGCCGCCCGGCCGGTGGCGGTCATCGGAACCCGACCTCGGCGTGGGCGGTGCCCGCCAGCCGCCACTCCCGTTCGACCGCCCAGTGCCCGCCGGTCCGGCGCTGCAGGGTGATGACGGCGTCGGAGCGCTCGGAGTTGTGGCACACCGCGGGGGCGCCGTCCGGGTCGGCGTAGTCCACCGAGACCGTCTCCTCCGGACGCTGGGTGACCTCGATGCGGAGGCGCCGGTCACCGATCCGGCCGCGTACCGTCCAGGTGGGCAGCCGCACGTCGGCCCGCATCCGGAGCGCGGCCAGCAGGGGGTCGCCGGAAGGCCACTCGGCCCCGCCGACCCGCAGCCGTACGAAGGGCAGCGGCGGCAGCCGGTCCAGCCCCGGCCGCGTCGACACGGCGGCGACCACCTCGCAGACGTCGCCGTCGCCGAGGTCTGCGTGCAGCCACGCCCACCGCCGGGCGTTGCCGTGGCCGTAGATGCGCGCGCTCCCGCCGGGCGCGCCGGCCAGTTCCAGCACCCGGTCGCCGAAGCGCACGGTGCCGTCGAAGCGGGCCGCGGGGGCGTTCACGATCTGGGCGGCCGGGAGCAGCTCCCGCTCCCACGCCCAGCGCGGGAAGGTGTAGAGGGTCGGGCCACCGCCGGTCCGGCGCAGGTCCCAGGTGAGGCCGCCGGCGGCACCGGTGAGCCGGTCGCCGGTCACCTCCACGTCCCCGGCGGCGAAGCCCGGCCCCGGCCGCCGGTCGTCCGGCCCGAACCGGCCGAAGACCGGGGGCCCGCCCGGGGGGAACACCGCCGCCCAGCCGAGCGCCCTGGCGGGGCCGCCACCGGCCGGGGCGACCAGCTCGTGGTGCAGCCACACCCCGGTGCCGGTCGCCGGGTCGGTGATCGTGGTGTACCAGACCTCCAGCCGGCCGGCCTGGCCCCGCCAGCGCGACCGCAGGTGCGGGAGCTCCCCCCGCCCGCCGGAGGGATCGGAGAACTCCCCGGAGGAGCCGGACGGCTCCCTGGCGGGGGCGGGCGGCTCCCCGGAGGGGGCGGGGAAGCGGAAGCTCGCCAGGAAGCGGGCCAGGTCCCGCCGGACGTGGAAGCGCAGCGTGGCCTCCCCCACCACGGTGCCGTCCGCGTCGGTGACCGTCGCGGGCAGCAGGGTCATGGAGCGCACCGGGCGGCGGTAACTGACCGACTTCCACCCGTCCAGGTGCAGCCGCCGCCCGTCCGCGGCGCCGAAGTCCAGCCGGTACCGGATCTGCCTGCCCGCGATCGGCGCGACCCGCAGGAGACCGGTCCCCTCCGGGTCGTCGGCGAAGCCCGGCACCCGCACCCGGCCGGTCAGCGGGCCCTCGGTGTCGCCCCGGGGGGTCAGCACCCTGGGCAGGTCGGCCGCCAGCTCCAGCCGCATCGGCCGTTCCAGGCTCTCCCCGGCCAGCCGGATCGTGCCCTCCATGACCTCACGGAAGATCGTGTGACGGGGGGCCACGGCCTACCTCTTCTCCGGAGCGGGGGCGAGCATGAGCTGTTCGGTCCTGCGCAGGTACGCCTGCGCCGCCGCGCGGGCGCCGTCGGCGTTGCCCGCGCAGATGGCGGTGATGACCGGGGTGATCCAGGCCGCGGTGGCGGCGGGATCCTCGAAGGCCCGCTGGAAGGCCTCCCGCACCTCCATGTAGGCGCTGAGCAGGGTGTTGACCAGCATCGCGTACACCCGGTTGCCGGTGGCGGCGGCCACCACCCGGTGGATCTCGCACTCGGTCAGCTGCGCCGTGGAGGGGGTCGGGGCGGTGCGCAGTTCCTCCAGCAGGGTCCACAGCCGTTCGTGGTCCTCGGGGCCGGCGTTCCCGGCGGCCTGGGCGGCGACCAGCGCGCCGACCTCGCGCCGGGCGTCGAAGATCTCGGCCATCCACTGCGGGCCGAGGGTGGAGACGAGCATGGGGAGCAGTTCGGCGCCGCCGAAGCGCTCGTAGTCCAGCACCCGGGTGCCCACGCCGTGCCTGGTCTCCAGCAGGCCGGCCTGCACCAGCCGGACCATCGCGTGCTTGAGGGAGGTGCGGGTGATGCCGTAGCTGACGGCGAGCTCGCGCTCGGCGGGCAGGTACGACCCGGGCGGGTAGACGCCGCCGAGGATGTCGTCGCGGAGGCGCCCGACGAGGGCGTCGACGACGGTGTCGTGGGTGATCGGGGTGATCATGTCGCACCTTCACGGTCCGCGGGCAAGTGGTCCAGTGGATCAGCCACTGGTCCAGGCGCACACCGTGGCACGCGGTCCCCTCGTACGTCAACCCTGCCGGCGAGCGCCCGTCGCCCAGCCCGTGCCGCCGTCCGGGCCGTGGCGGGGGCCCGGCCTGGGCGCGGCTCAGGAACCGTGGTCGGCCGGGGACTCCACGGCGGCGGGCGCGACGATCTCGGCGGTGACCGGCACCGGGATGCGGGCCTGCACGCGGAAGCCGCCCTCGGGGCGGTGACCGGACTGCAGCCGGCCGCCGCACAGCGCCACCCGCTCGGCCATGCCGCCCAGCCCGTAGCCGCCGCCCGGCTGCGCGGCGGTGGACGCGGCGGCCCCGCTCCCGCCGTCGTCCAGCACCTCCACCGCGACCGCGGCCCGCTCGTAGCGGATCCACACCCAGGCCTGCGCCCCGGCCGCGTGCTTGCGGGTGTTGGTCAGCGCCTCCTGGACGATGCGGTACACCGCGAGGTCCACCGAGGCGGGGAGTTCCCGGACGGTGCCGGCGACCTCGAGGTGGACGCGCAGCCCGGTCGCCCGCACGGCGGCCACCAGGGCGGGCACCTCGGCGGCGCGGGCGCCGAGCGCGGGCTCGGGGTCGTCGGTGCCCTCGGCGCGCAGCACCGCGAGCAGCTGGCGCATCTCGGCCAGCGCCTCCCGGGCGGTGCGCTCCGTGGTGAGCAGGGCCTCGGCCGCCTTCGCCGGGTCGATCGCCATCGTCGTGCGGGCGGCGCCGACGAGCACGCTCATCACGCTGATGTGGTGGGCCACCACGTCGTGCAGCTCGCGGGCGATCCGCTGGCGTTCGATCCGCACCGCGGTCTCGGCCTGCTCGACCCCGCGGCGCACCGCCATCTCCCGGCGGACCCGCATGTACTGGCCGAGCGCGATGGTCAGCGCAAAGATGATCAAGCCACTGAAGACGTTCTTCGCGGGCCAGAACAGCAGGGAGAGGCTGAAGGCGGTGGCGGCCGCGGCGCCGGCGATCCAGCCGACCGCCACCGGCCGGTACCTGCCGCAGCTGTACATCGCGATCAGCGCGGGGCCGCTCTGCAGATCGGCGGCGCTCGGCAGCAGCGCGTGGGTCGCGATGTCGAGGAGCACCACGACGGCGAGCACGGCCACCGGGTGCCGCCGGCGCGGCAGCAGGGCGGCGCCGCGGACCAGGACCAGCACGCCCACGAGGACGACCCGGGCCGAGATGCCGTCATCGGTCTTCTGGACCAGGGCCCCCAGGTCCACCGTGACGACGAAGAGCGCGAGGAGGCCGTCGAAGACCCGGGAGCGCACCGAGGGCGTCAGCCACCGCCAGGGTGCCCGTGCGCGCATCGTCCGGGCATAGCCCACCACTCGTCCCGTTGTCACGCTCCGACCCTAGACATGCGCCGACCCTTGCACGTCGCACCATGGTACGAGCCCGACATAGCACCTGGGGACGACACGGCTCCTCCACCCGGGGCAGGACGAGGGCAGGCCGGAGGGTGGAGCGGACGGCGATCCGCCGGCGGGCGGCTGTGAGCAGGCCACCGGCTGACGGTCTCGCCGGGCCCGGTCCCCACCCCCCGTGGCCGTACCGAATGTGATTCGGTACGGTGGCCCGGGGGAACGTAGCCGAGGTGGAGGGACGCACGGCGGTGGCGCATGAGTGAGCGGAGCGGCGGAGCGGCGATCGCCGGGCTCGGCATGACCGAGCTCGGCAAGGTGTACGGTCCCAGCCCGCGCCGGTTCGCCGCCGACGCGGTCCGCCGGGCCGTGGCCGACGCGGGCCTCGGGCTCGGCGACCTCGACGGCCTGCTGGTCAGCCACGGCATGGGCGGCTCGCCCGGCATCGAGCTGGCCGAGACCCTCGGGCTGACGGATCTGCGGCTGCTCACCCAGGTGAACGCCTTCGGGGCGACCGCCGGCGCGATGGTGTCGTACGCGGCCATGTCGGTGCTCAGCGGCGCCGCCACCACGGTCGCCTGCGTCTTCGCCGACGCCCCGCTCAAGCCCCGGCAGTCGGCGGGCAGCGCCTACGACTTCTCCGCCCGGTCCGCCCGGGGCGGAGCCGCCCCGGCGGCCCGCGAGTTCTACGGCTACGGCGGGATGACGGCGGCGCTCGGCTTCCGCAGCGTCAACTCCTTCTACGCGCTCGCCGCCCAGCGCCACATGGCGCATTACGGGACCACCAGTGAGCAGCTGGGCGCCATCGCGGTGAGCACGCGGCAGTGGGCGGCCATGAACCCGCTCGCCCAGCTGCGCGACCCGATCACCCTCGAGGACCACCAGAACTCCCGCTGGGTGGCCGAGCCGCTGCACCTGCTCGACTGCTGCCTGGTCTCCAACGGCGCCATCGCCGTCGTGGTCACCGGCGCCGACCGGGCGCGGGACCTGGCCCGGCCGCCCGTGCACGTCTGGGGCTGGGGCCAGGGCCACCCCGGTCACCGCAAGGAGCGCGGCAGCGGGTTCGGGCTGACCACCGGAGCCGCGACCTCCGGGCCGATCGCGATGAAGATGGCCGGGATCACCGCGGACGACGTCGACGTGTGCCAGCTCTACGACTGCTACACCTTCACGGTCCTGGTGTCGCTGGAGGACTACGGCTTCTGCGGCAAGGGCGAGGGCGGGGCCTTCGCCGCGTCGGGCGCCCTCGGGCCCGGCGGCTCGCTGCCCACCAACACCGGCGGCGGTCAGCTGTCGGCCTACTACATGTGGGGCATGACCCCGCTGTCGGAGGCGGTCGTGCAGGCCCGCGGCGAGGGCGGCGAACGGCAGGTCCCCGCCAACGACGTGGTCCTGGTCAGCGGCAACGGCGGCATCCTCGACCACCACTCCACGCTGATCGTCAGCCCGCACGCCAAGGGAGCCTGAGATGGGCGCTCACCCCGACCTCGGAGTCCTGCGGCGCGACGGCCGTACCGACGCCTTCTTCGACGGCGCGGCGGCCGACCGGCTGATGATCAGGCGGTGCGAGGCCTGCAGCCGGTGGTCCGCTCCCGACACCAGCACCTGCCCCGGCTGCGGCGGCGAGGAGCCCGCCTGGGCCCGGTCGTCCGGCCAGGCCACGCTGGTGACCTGGACGATCACGCACGGCCGGCCCCGCGAGGACGGCACCGTACCGGAACCGGTGGTGCTGGCCCTGGTCGAGCTCGACGAGGGGCCGTGGCTGCACACCCGGCTCGACGGCGCGGGAGACCTCCACGAGGGCATGCCGCTGCGCGCCCGCTTCGGGCACCCGCCGGAGGGCGAGGCCTACCTCTTCTTCGGCCCGGCCTGACCCGCCATCCTTGACAGCATCCCTTGAAGCCCACTCGAAGCACCACCTGAAGCACCCAGGGAGCGGCCATGAAGACCGAGGTCTGCGAGACGTTCGGGATCGAGTTCCCGCTGTTCGCGTTCAGCCACTGCCGCGACGTGGTCGCCGCCGTCACCAACGCCGGCGGCTTCGGCGTGCTCGGCGCCGTGGCGTACACCCCGGAGCGGCTCGAGGAGGAGCTGCGCTGGATCGACGACCACGTCGGCGGGCGGCCGTACGGCGTGGACGTCCTGGTGCCCGGCAAGATCGACTCGTCGGCGGAGCGGGCGGGCCGGGGCGAGGGGGGCATGGACTCCGTGCTCGGCGCCATCCCCGCCGAGCACTGGGCGTTCGTGGCCCACCTGTTCGAGAAGTACGGCGTGCCCGCCCCCGACCTCTCCCGGGCCGACGGCGCCCGCGCCGCCCAGGGCGGTGCCCGCCAGGTCACCAAGGAGGGCGCCACCGAGCTGATCGACGTGTCGCTCTCCCACCCGATCCGGCTCATCGCCAGCGCGCTCGGCGCTCCCCCGCCCGTCATGGTGGAGAAGGCGCGGGCCGCCGGGGTGCCGGTGGCGGCGCTGGTCGGTACGGTCGAGCACGCCCGCCGCCAGGTCGCCGCGGGCGTGGACCTGATCGTCGCCCAGGGCGGCGAGGCGGGCGGGCACACCGGGGAGGTCTCCACGATGGTGCTCGTCCCGGAGGTGGTCGACACCGTCGCCCCGGTCCCGGTGCTGGCCGCCGGCGGCATCGCCACCGGCCGGCAGATGGCCGCCTCGATGGCCCTGGGCGCCTCCGGCGTCTGGTGCGGCTCGGTCTGGCTCACCACCGAGGAGGCGGAGACGCCGCCGGTGGTGAAGGCCAAGATGATCGCGGCCACCTCCCGCGACACGATCCGCTCCCGGTCCCGTACCGGCAAGCCCGCGCGCCAGCTCAGGTCGGCGTGGACCGAGGAGTGGGAGGGGCCCGACAGCCCCGGCGCGCTGCCCATGCCGCTGCAGATGATCGTCGCCGAGGGGGCGCTGCGGCACGTCAACAAGGTCAGCGAGAGCGGCAACGAGGGCGCCCGGCAGCTGGCGAACTACTTCGTCGGCCAGTGCGTCGGCCTGATGAACACCGTCAAGCCCGCCCGCCAGGTCGTCTACGACATGGTCGAGGAGTTCGCCGACGCCCTGGAGCGCCTCAACAAGATCACCTCAACCTGAGCCACCGGCGGTGGGGCGGTGGGGCGGCCGGCTCAGCGGAATTGGAGGAGGGGGCGGGGCGGGCCGGTCTTGATCTGCGCGGTGATCAGCTGCGCGAGGTGGCGGTAGCCCGAGGCGTTGGGGTGGAAGCTGCGCGACTCGGCGACCAGGTTCACCAGGTCGACGCCCAGCCCGTTGACGTACGGCTCGCCGCTGCCGACCTCATGGCCGGCGAACGCGTGGTAGGCGTCCACGAACTCGACGCTGCCCTTGCCCCTGGCCGCGACGATCCGCCGGTCGGCGTCCGCGGCGACCTGCCGGATCAGCTCGTCGAGCACGCGGCCCTGGCCGTTGAGCCACTGCTGGTCGCCGACGGTGAGGTTGTCGAGCGAGCCGCCCGAGACCTCCGAGAACAGCCGCGGGTAGCCCAGGACGAGGACCCGCGCGGCCGGGGCCCGCCGCACCACCGTGTCCAGCACGGTCCTGAGGTCGGCGCGGAGCGCCAGCAGCCGCTCGGTGATCGCCGGCCCCTGCTCGCGGCAGCCCGCCGAGAACGGCAGCCGCACCATGCACCCGGCCAGCACCCGGGAGAAGCCCGCGTCGTTGCCGCCGACGCTGAGGGTGACCAGGCTGGTGTCTCCGCTGAGCCGGTCGGTCTGCGGCGGCTCGCCGCCCTTGCCGTGCAGCACGCTGTACGTCGTCGCGCCCGAGCAGGCCCAGAACGCCGCGCCCCGGGCGAAGCGGAAGGCCTGCACGACGAGATGGAAGTAGGCCTGGGACGTACGGTGGCAGCGGTTGCCGACGGCGCGGTCGGCGGTGACGGCGTAGGCGCCCTCCCCGGAGGAGTAGGAGTCCCCGAGCGCGACGTAGCCGCCCTGGGTCGCGGCCTCCAGCGGGGTGATCGGCCGCGGGGGCGACGGGATCCCGGGCCACGGCCTGGTGAGGCACCCGCGGCCCGTGCAGCGCCGCGGGCCGTCGCCGAGCGAGAAGGGGATCGCCATCACGGCGATCAGGACGAGGGCGGACGTCACCGCCAGTGCCGTGGTGCCGCGCCTGCCCAGACGCTCCCGCACCCTGCGCCATCGCGTCACCCGCCACCCCCTCTGGAGTTGTCCCCACTGGAGGACGTCCGCGGGTGCCGGTCGTGTTCCCGGGCGGCGCCGGTGAGTTTTCTCACTCCGGAGGAGGACAGGGAACCGCCGCGGGGAATGGTCGGTCCAAGCAGCACTCGTCTATTCGGGGGTCCACTCGATGTTCGCGATGGTCACAGGACTGTCATTGGCGGCCGCCGCCGGCCTGAACGCCTATATCCCGGTGCTGGTGGTCGGGTTGCTGGCGATGCTCACCCACACGGTGACGCTGCCGGACGAGTACGGCTGGATGAGCAACGGCTGGGTGCTCGCGATCGTGGCGGTGCTGCTGGCCGCCGAGGTCGTGCTGGACAAGGTCGCCGTGGTCGACCACCTCAACGACGCGATCCAGACGCTGATCCGGCCCGCGGCCGGTGGCGCGGTCTTCGCCGCCACCAGCGCCGCCGGTCAGGTCGACTCCTCGTCCTTCATGCACGACAACCCGTGGATCGGCTGGGTCCTGGGCATCGCCGTGGCCTTCGCCGTCCACCTGACCAAGGCCGGGGTCCGGCCCGCGGTCAACGTGGGCACCGCGGGCACCGGCACCCCGGTGGTGAGCGCGGCCGAGGACGCCGTCTCGCTGACCATGAGCCTGCTGGCGGTGCTCGCGCCCGTGCTGGCCCTGATCGCGCTCGTGGTGTTCGCCCTGGTCACGATCCGGCTGGTGCGGGCCGCGGTGGCGCTGCGCCGCCGCCGGGCACGCCGTGCGGCGGCGGCGCGGCCCGGCTGACCCCTACGCTCGCGCGCGGGGAGCATCGGCGCGCCGGCGGCCCGGGAGGCCGGCCACCGGTCAGGACACCTCCCAGGCGACGTGCACGTCTCCCGCGTCCTCACGCCGTACCGAGATACCGGACGTGTCGGCCGGGTCGGTGAAGGTCACGACCGTCTGGCCCTTGGTGGAGTCGACCGTCACCTGGTCGACCTTCCAGGCACCGCCGCCGTGGTAGACCGCCACCCGCAACGCCGCGGGCGGCAGGCTCTGCAGGCCGTTGTCGGCGATGAAGCCGATGGTCTTGTAGCGGCCCTTCGGCAGCGAGATCGGCGTGATCGCGCCCTGGCCTTCGGCGAGCTGTCCGTACGGCATGTCGTCTCCTCGGGAGGGATCGGAGTATTCGGGTTCACGGATGGATGCGGGCCGGTGACGGGCGCGCCTTTGCCCCGTGACCACGGTCCCCGCCCGTCCCTTTTGCCCCCGGCTCTGCCGGATAACCTTCTCAGGAACGGGCGTATCCGGGCAGGCATTGTCGAAATTGTTGACTGCGGCCATATAGTGCCATCCCATGACAGGGCGCGCCGGGGGGCGCCTCGCTCGGGAAACCCAGCGCTACACCCGTCGACTGGTGAAGGGGATGTCGTGCACGCTCTGGACGGCGGAACGGATCTGCTGATCGGCGACGTCTTCGAGACGGCGCTCGCCCTGCTCTCGGAGCGCTCCTACCGCGAGTTCACCCACCAGGAGGTCGGCGAGCGCGCGGAGGCGGACGTCCGGCTGGTGCAGGAACGCTGGCCGCGCCCCGCCGACCTGATCATGGACGCGCTGCTGGACGCCATCGGCCCGGTGCCCAGCGAGCCCCCGGACGAGGGTTCGCTGCGCGTCGAGCTGGTGTACGTGACGACCTGGATGGCCCGCGAGTTCGCCGCCCACGGCGACCTGCTGGTGCGGATCATGTCCCAGCTGCGCGACAATCCCGAGCTGGACCAGGCCTTCCGGGAGCGGTTCCTGGCCCCCCGCATCGAGTGCGGCCGCAAGGTCCTGGGCCGGGCGATGCTGCGCGGGGACCTGCGCCCCGAGGTCGACCCGCGCATGATGCTGCGGCTGGTGCCCGCCCTGATGACCTACCGGGTGCTGCTGCGCGACCCGATGCCGGACGCCCAGCTGGCCGAGCTGCTGGTCGACACGGTGCTGCTGCCGCTGCTGGTCCGCAACGACTCACGCTGACGCCCGGGGCACGCTGACGCCCGGACCGCGCGCCCGCCTGCGGCGAGACCCTTTCCGCCGGGCGGTCAGGTCTTGTGGAACGTCCGCGAGGCGACCTTCAGGTGCAGCTCCCCCAGCGTCCGCGACTGGGACTGGGCCCGCTCGATCAGCTTGTCGAGCCGCCGCGTCTCCAGCCGCCTCTCGGCTCCGGCGATGTTGCGCAGCACCCGCCACAGCGCCGCCTTGCCCTCCACGCCCAGCATCAGGGACTCCAGTTCGAGCAGGTCGCTCAGCGGCGAGCGGCCCACCAGCCGGCCGTTTGGCTTGATCCGGCCGACCTTCTCCGCGACCCAGCCGAGGTAGACCTTGTAGTGCCGGAGGGGCACGCCGAGCGTTTCCATGATCTGGGTGAGGGCGGCGCGGTCTTCGGCGATCTCGTCCGCCAGCCGCCGAAGCTCGTCCCGCGCATCCGGCATGTGCTGTGATCCGGCCATCCGGCGGGCCAGTTCCATGCCCGCGGTGGCGCCGGTCAGATGATCGTTGAGATAGATGCCCAGCAGCCCGGGGTCCGGGCGTACCTTCCCCTGCGGACTCTTCGTCGTGGTCATGAGGATCTCCGAGTGCGAATCGATTTCGGGTCGATTTTCACTGGTCGAGGTCGATTTTCCCTGGTCAATGACGCCTACCCGCTGGACAGGGACGTATACGCAGGCGATCTTGCGAGCTCGGAACCGCCGGTGCCGGGGACCGCGGGCACCGGCCCGGGGAACCGCATCCACACGGTGGTCCGGTCCCCGTCCGCGCGGAAACCCCACGCGAGGGTGAGCGCGTCGATGATCCGCAACCCCCGCCCGTGCACCGCGGACGGCTCGTCCCGGACGTACGGCCGGGCCCCGCCGGCGCCGTCGTCGGTCACCTCGGTGACGATCATGCCTCCGGCGGCCCGGAAGGTGACGGTCACCGTGCCGCCCCGGCCCGAGGCGGTGTGCAGGACGGCGTTGGTGACGCCCTCGCTGACACAGGTCCGCACGTCGTGCAGCGACGGATGCTCCGGCCCGAGCACGTCCCGCGTGAAGCGCCGGGCGCAGGCGGCCGAGCGCGTGACCCCGGGCAGCGTGATCGAGCCGAGCACCGCCGGTTCCGCCGGTTCCGCCGTCATACGGCGGTCCCCGCCGCGATGTGCCGGGCGGCCACGCCGAGATGCCCGCCGTCCAGTTCCGCGCCCCGCCACAGCAGCCGCCAGTGACCGTCACGCCGGACGACGACGATCGTGTCCTTCCGGCCGTTGCCGGCGGCGACGTACAGCACCGGCTCCGCGCGGCACGGCAGCACCAGCCAGGTGCCGACCGGGATCGCCCGCAGTTCCCACGCCGGCCGGACCAGCAGCCCGTACCGGATCTCACAAGGCGCCATCGCCGTTCCTTCCCCTCGTTGCCGCTCGCCAGCCTCGTCGCGGAAGGCGACCCGGACAACACGTTCCGTCAACGGCCGGAGGACCCGTAATGGGAAATCCACAACCGTCCGCTCCCGGCCCGAATGACTGCGGAGCGTGACACTGTGACCTCATGCGGGAAGAAGTGGTGTCCTCCGTCCGGCTCCGCCACATCGGCAGGAGCCTGCGCGAACTCCGCGAACGGGCCCGGATGACGCTCAAGGCGGCCGAGCGTCACCTCGACAGATCCGCCTCGTCGCTCAGCCGGATCGAGCAGGGCCAGCAGCCGCTCCGCCCCCGTGATCTCAAATACATCCTCGACGTGTACGACGTCGCCCCCGGCCCGCACCGGGCCCTGATGACCCTGGCCGAGCAGGAACGCCAGAACGGCTGGTGGTCGGAGTTCAAGGACGTGATCTCGGCCCCGGATCTCGACTACGCCTCACTGGAGTGGGACGCGGCACGGCTTGATTCCGTGGAGACCCAGTTCATTCCCGGGTTACTCCAGACCGAGGAATACGCGCACGCCATCATGCGATCGAGCCTGAGCGGGAGCCTGCTCGGCAGGACGGATGATCTGCTCGCGTTTCGCATGGCCCGGCAGCGCATCTTGCGGAGAGCCGACCCGCCTCGGTTCCACACGGTGATCGACGAGGCCGCGCTGCGGCGGCCCAGAGGCGGTCCCGAGACGATGCGCGCCCAGTTGCACCGACTGCTCGACGTCTTCGACCAGGACCACATCACCGTGCAGGTGCTTCCGTTCTCCTGCGCAGCCGATCCCGGCATCAGTGAGACGTTTTCAATGCTGGCGCTCGGCTTGCCGCCCATCCTTCGGGTGGTGCTGATCAATACCCTGACAGGACGACGAACCCTGGACCTCGATGCGAATCTGATCCGATACCGAGAAGCGTTCGACCGAGTGAGAGCCGTGGCATTGCCGAAGCAAGAATCCCGGGTCCTGATCCACCGCATATTCTCAGAGCCATGAGAGAGCCGGGCATATTCACATCCCCTTGGCGGAAAAGCAGTTACAGCGACAGCGGCCAAGGCACCTGCGTCGAGGTGGCCCGGGCCGATCGGCTGGTGGCCGTACGCGACTCGAAAGACCCCGGTGGTCCCGTGCTCGCCTTCGGCTCCGCCGCGTGGCGGGCCCTCATGACGGAGATCAAAGCGGGCTAGGGCGGCGTGACGGGCCGGAGGAGGGCTTCGACCTGACGGTGCCCGGGGCCATCGCCGAGCCGGCACCACTCCAGCGCGGTAAGGTGGTGCCGGGTGTCGCGGATGCCGGGGTCGGCGCCGAGGTCGAGGAGACGCCGGACACTGGCGGCCCTGCCGTTCTGCGCGGCCAGGCGCAGGGCTTGGCGTCCGTGCTCGGTGTCGTCGGCGTCGATGGGGGTTCCGGCGTCGACGAGCTGGCCGATGACGTCCAGGCGCTGGTGGTCGGCCGCCATGGTCAGCGCCCGGATCCGGGCCTGCGGCGGGGTGCCGGGGGTGAGCCAGGCGGTCACGTCGCCTGCCGCCGCCGCCTCCTCGATGCCGCGGATCCCGGCGCCCGCGGCGACGAGGACATCGACGACGCCGGTCATGCCGAACACCGCCGCATGGAGCAGGGCGGTGCCGCCGGGGACGCCGCCCGCCTCGGGACTCGCGGTGGCTTCGAGATCGGCCCCGTTGGCGATGAGCACGGCGGCGACTTCGGCGTCTCCGTAGCTGGCCGCGGTCATGAGCGGGGTCTCGGGATCATGCGGGCCGCCGTTCACGGCCGCCCCGGCGTCGATCAGCGCTTGAGCCATGGCGCCGGTCCCGGGCAGGTCTCCGGTCAGGCCGAGGCGGCGGGCGTCGAATCGCAGCATGGCCATGTAGCCGAGCGGGGAGGCGCCCTGGAGGTGGTCGCACCAGTGCCGCATCTCGCTGGTGGCCTGGTCCGGCCGCTCGGCCAGCAGGGCGGCCAGGCGGCCGAGGTCGCGGCTGTTGAGGATGTCGCGGCGCTCGACCTCGGTCTTCAGCCTGGCCCAGCTCGCGAAGCCGTGCTCACGGGCGATGGCCGACTGCGCGGCCGCCAGGATGAGACGGCTCGACACCGCGTGGATCCGGGCGGCCGCCTCGGCGTCGCCGTTCCTGGCGGCCCGGAGCAGGTCTTTGGCCTGGCGGCGTAGCCAGCCGAGATCGGGCCGCTGCGGAAGGGGTGGCATGACGTCTCCTCGCTGGGCCCGCGGTCCGCATGCCAGGCCGGAAGGAGATCGTCACCGGCGAACACGGGTGCTGCGCAGAGGTGGACTCCGTCCTGCCCGCGGACCCGGAGGCGCCCTCTCACGCCCGCCCCCACGATAGCTCCCGGAGCCGGGGCGGGCGCGTCGGATCACGGCGCCTGGGGCTGGAGGACCGCGCCGGTGGCGTGGACGACGTCCAGGTGCTGCACGGTGGGCTCTCCGGGAGGCCGGTGCCCCCCGAACGCGGCGTCGACCGCCGGGTGGATGCGCTCGTCGAACGCCTTGGCGCAGGCGTCCTCGGACTCCCAGACGTCGATGTAGCGCAGGCCGCCCTCGGGCAGCCGCACGCACAGGTGCAGCAGCGAGCCGGCCAGCGGCTCGGGGCCGAGCTCGTCGATGATCCGCTCGTAGAGGCCGGTGTCGATCGGTACGTCCTGGATGTAGGCGTAGACCATGAGGCTCTCCCAATTTGGTCCGAAGCGGTATCGGACGAATATGGGTAGGCTAAGAACCCATGAGCGACGATGTCAAGCCCCCGGGAGCCGGAAAGCGCCCGTACCACGCCCCACGCCGCGCGCAGCGGGCCGCGGCGACGCGGCGAGCCGTGCTCACGGCGGCCCGGGACCTGCTCGTGCGGCGGGGCTATGCCGCCACCACGGTCGGGGACATCGCGGCCGAGGCCGGGGTGGCCGTGGACACCGTCTACGCCACGGTCGGCCGCAAGCCCGCCCTGCTCCGGGAGCTGGTGGAGACGTCGCTGTCGGGGACCGACCATCCGGTCACCGCGCAGGAACGCGAGTACGTCGGGCGCATCCGCGCGGCGTCCGGCGCGCGGGAGAAGCTGGCCATCTACGCCGCCGCGATCTCCGACATCCAGCAGCGGCTCGCCCCCGTGTTCCTGGCGCTGCGGGACGCCGCCGCCACCGACCCCGAGTGCGCCGCCCTGTGGCAGGAGATCTCCGAGCGGCGGGCGCGGAACATGCGCGAGCTGGCCGCGGACCTGCGCTCGACCGGCGAGCTGCGCGCCGACCTGCCCGACGACGAGGTCGCGGACGTCATCTGGAGCACGAACGCCGTCGAGTACTACGTCCTGCTGGTGCACCAGCGGGGCTGGACCCCGGAGCGCTTCGGCACATGGCTCGCCGACACCTGGTGCCGCAGCCTGCTGGAGGACGGCCCGCGGCGCCCCTCCTGACGGGTCGCCGCCCTCGCGACGCCCCGCTGGCCTATGGGCCCGGTACGGCGGCCATCACCAGGCGCGGCCCGAGCCGGTGCAGGCCGGCGTCGATCTCGGCCTGCCAGTGGGCGCGCAGCTCCGGCCCCCACGCGGCCTCCGGCAGCTCGGCGAAACCGTGGCGGGCGTACCACGGGCCGTTCCACGGGACGTCCCGGAAGGTGATCAGAGTGATGCCGTCCCGCCCGTCGCGGACCGCGCCGAGCAGAGCTGCGCCGACGCCCCGGCGGCCGTGGTCGGGACGAACCGCGATCTGCTCCAGGTGGGGACGCCCGTCGAGCTCGATGACGGCGGCGAAGCCGACGGGCGGGTCACCCGCGACCAGGATCTCCGCACCGGTGCGCGCCGCCTCCTCGATCACGGTGGGGCCCGGCGGGAAGACGATCCCGACCTCGCGGAAGACCCGGTCCCCGCTGTTCTCGATGCCGGGCAGCAGGGCCAGGTCCTTCGGCTCGGCCCGGCGTATCACCTCGGTCATCCCGAGAGCGTATGACCCCGGATCCGCACGGTCCATCTCGCGGACCGGCGGCCGGAAGCCCCTGATACCACATCGAACCCACGTCCCGGCGATCGCCCTACTCCTGCCTCACACGGCACTTTTGTAACCAAAAAGCAGTATTTAGCGGGCACGGACGGCAGGTGCCCTCCCATAAGATCTCCCCGGTCTTGTGATCGGAGAGTCGAATGCTCAGGCGCGTGGTCGCCGCTGTCTCCGCTGCCGGCCTGGTGGCGGCGGGGGTCGTGACGTATCAGTTCACCACCGGTTCGCCGGCCCCCGTGGCCGAGACCCGCCCGGATCCTGGAACGGTCCACACGCTTGCCCTGCGGGACCTGCCGGGTGGCGGGACGGGAAAGAAGGTCGTCGGGGTGCCCGCGGGCGCCACCAAGCCGTTCAGCCTGCTCGGCGTCACCTGGGACAAGGCCGGCGCGCCCCTCGACGGCGCCGTACGGATCCGTACCCGCGCCGCGGCGAGCGGCGCCTGGTCGCGGTGGACGCCGATCGGGGAGCACAACGAGGACGCCCCCGACACCCGGGAAGCCGCCGGCTCCCGGGCGCGAGGGGGCACGACGGCGCTGTGGGTGGGCCCGTCCGACGGCGTCGAGGTCCGCGTGGCCGGACGCGGCCGGACGCTCCCTCAGGGGCTGCGCGTCGATCTGGTCGATCCGGGCACCGGCCCGCGCGCCTCCGGGCCCCGGACCGGCGGGAACGGCCGCGGGGGCATGGTCCCGGCCGCGGCGGTCGAACCGCTCGACACCCCGGCCCCCGATCCGTCCGCGGGGACGGTGAGCCCCGAGCCCACCGCGACGGCCGACCCCGAGCCCACCGCGACCGCGACCGCGACGGAGTCCGGCTCGGCCAGTCCCGAGCCGGCCTCCCCCAGCCCGAGCGCCAGCGTCTCGGCGAGCCCGCCCGCCCCGACCAGCACGGCGCCCCGGCCCACGATCGTCCCCCGCGCCCAATGGGGCGCCAACGAGTCGCTGGTCCAAGGGCCGCCCACCATGGACACCTCGGTCGACGTGGCGTTCGTCCACCACACCGACACCGGCAACGCCTACACCTGCGCCCAGTCCGCGGCCGTCATCCGGTCGATCTTCCTGTACCACGTGCAGAGTGAGGGCTGGGCGGACATCGGCTACAACTTCCTGGTCGACAAGTGCGGCACCATCTTCGAAGGCCGGGCGGGCGGGGCCGACCGGCCCGTGCACGGCGCCCACACCTACGGCTTCAACACCAACACCACCGGGATCGCCGTGCTGGGCACCTACACGGCCACCGACGACAAGACCACGCCCGGCGTCGCGCCGAGCCAGCCGGCACTGGACGCGGTCGGCAAGGTCGCCGCCTGGAAGCTCGGGCTGCACGGCGGGGATCCGGCGGGCAAGACCACGCTGACCTCGCTCGCCCCGAACGGAACGGGCGGCAAGTACCCCTACGGCACGAAAGTCAGCTTTAACACGATCTCCGGGCACCGGGATGGATTCGCCACCGCCTGCCCGGGTCAGCAGCTCTACGACAGGCTCCCCGCGATCCGGACCATCGCCAAGCAATGGACGACCCCCGCCGCCTCGCTCGCCGTCACCGGCCTCGCCGGCGCCACCAAGGCCGGCACGACCTACTACACCAAGGGCAGCGTCACCGCCACCTGGCAGCCGGCGGCGGTCTCCTCCTACGAGGTGCGCGTCGACGGCACCACCGTCGCCCGGCCCGCCCCCACGGCGACCTCGGCGGCCCTGACCCTCACCCCCGGCGCGCACAGCCTCCGGCTGCACGCGGTCAACATCGACGGGACCACCGCGGACTCCCTCGCCTATCCGATCACCGCCGACACGGCCAAGCCCGTCTTCACCTCGGCCGCCGCCCTCGGGCTGCGCCGGGCGACCGTGTCCACCACCTCCGTGCCGGTCACCCTCGGCTGGAAGGTCACCGACGACAGGCTGCTCCAGTCGGTGAAGGCCACCTCGCCGGCGGCCAAGGCGTTCACCCCCGCCACGACCACCTGGTCCGCCGGCGCGAAGCCCGGCACCGCGCAGCTCTGGTCACTGACGGCCGCCGACGCCGCCGGGAACCTCACCACCTCCGCGGTCACCCGGACCACCGGACTGGTGGCCGAGACCTCCGCCACCCGCACCGGTACCTGGAAGAGCTCCTCCACCAGCTACTACCTGGGCGGCCGGGGACTCTACAGCGGCGCCAAGGGCGCGTCGGCACGGTGGACCTTCACCGGGCGTTCGGTCGGCCTGATCACCAAGCGCGCGACCAACCTGGGTGCGATGTACGTCTACGTCGACGGCGTCAAGGCCGCCACCGTCGACACCCGGTCCTCCAGCACGGCCTACCGGCAGTTGCTGTGGACCAAGACCTGGAGCACCAGCGCCCAGCACACCATCAAGATCGTCGTCGTCGGCACCTCGGGCCGGCCCACCGTGGCCATCGACGGCATCGCCTACCTGCGCTAGAGGCGGTGCCCGGAGCCGCCGTTCCCCCGGCCCGGCGGGCTTCGTGAACTCAGCGCCCGGAGTCGCCGGTGACCCGGCGACTCCGGGCCGGGAAGCCCCGGCAGGCCGCCGGTCAGGAGACGCCGGCCTCCTTCATGTCGCGGAGTTCGCGCTTGAGCTCCTTGAGCTCGTCGCGGAGCCGGGCGGCGAGCTCGAACTGCAGGTCGGCCGCGGCCGAGTGCATCTGCTCGGTGAGCGACTCGACCAGCCCCTCCATCTCGGCGCGGGGCCGCTCCCCCACCAGGTCGAACGCGTGCCTGCCGGCCTCCCGGTTGCGTGAGGCCAGCCCCGGGACGGGCGCCTTGCCACGGCTCTGCTGACGGCCGGACCCGCCGATGAGCTGCTCGGTGTCGGCGTCCTCGCGGACGATCGTGTCGAGGATGTCGGCGATCTTCTTGCGGAGCGCCGTCGGCTCGATGCCGTGCTCGGAGTTGTAGGCCTCCTGCTTGGCACGGCGCCGGTTGGTCTCGTCGATCGCCCGCTCCATCGAGGGGGTGACCTTGTCGGCGTACATGTGCACCTGGCCGGAGACGTTGCGCGCCGCGCGGCCGATGGTCTGGATGAGCGAGGTGTCCGACCGCAGGAAGCCCTCCTTGTCGGCGTCCAGGATGGACACCAGCGACACCTCGGGCAGGTCGAGGCCCTCGCGGAGCAGGTTGATGCCCACCAGCACGTCGAAGTCGCCGGACCGCAGCTCCCTCAGCAGCTCGATCCGGCGCAGGGTGTCGACCTCGCTGTGGAGGTACCTGACCCGGATGCCGAGCTCCAGGAGGTAGTCGGTGAGGTCCTCGGACATCTTCTTGGTCAGGGTGGTGACCAGGACCCGCTCGTTCTTCTCGGTGCGCAGCCGGATCTCGTGGATCAGGTCGTCGATCTGCCCCTTGGTCGGCTTGACGACGACCTCGGGGTCGATCAGCCCGGTGGGCCGGATGACCTGCTCGACGACGTCGCCCTTGACCCGGTTGAGCTCGTACTTGCCGGGGGTGGCGGACAGGTAGACCGTCTGCCCGATCCGCTCGAGGAACTCCTCCCACTTGAGCGGCCGGTTGTCCATCGCCGAGGGCAGCCGGAAGCCGTGCTCGACCAGCATCCGCTTGCGGGAGGCGTCGCCTTCGTACATGGCGCCGATCTGCGGCACGGTCTGGTGGGACTCGTCGACGACCAGCAGGAAGTCCTCGGGGAAGAAGTCGAGCAGCGTGTTGGGGGCGCTGCCCTGCTCGCGGCCGTCGATGTGCCGGGAGTAGTTCTCGATGCCCGCGCAGCTGCCGATCTGCCGCATCATCTCCAGGTCGTAGGTGGTGCGCATCCGCAGCCGCTGCGCCTCCAGGAGCTTGCCCTGCCGCTCCAGGGTGGCGAGGGTCTCCTCCAGCTCCACCTCGATGGCGCTGATGGCGCGCTCCATCCGCTCGGCGCCCGCGACATAGTGGGTGGCCGGGAAGATGTAGAGCTCCTCGTCCTCGGTGATCACCTCGCCGGTCAACGGGTGCAGGGTGGCCAGCTTCTCGATCTCGTCGCCGAACATCTCGATCCGGACGGCGAGCTCTTCGTACTGCGGGATGATCTCCACGGTGTCACCGCGCACCCGGAAGCTCCCGCGGGTGAACGCCAGGTCGTTGCGGGCGTACTGCATCTCCACGAACCGGCGGAGCAGCTGGTCGCGCTCGATCACGTCACCGACCCGCAGCCGCACCATCCGGTCGACGTACTCCTGCGGGGTGCCCAGGCCGTAGATGCACGACACCGAGGCGACCACGACGGTGTCCCGGCGGGTGATCAGCGAGTTGGTCGCCGAGTGCCGCAGCCGCTCCACCTCCTCGTTGATCGAGGAGTCCTTCTCGATGTAGGTGTCGGTCTGCGGGACGTACGCCTCCGGCTGGTAGTAGTCGTAATAGGAGACGAAGTACTCCACCGCGTTGTTGGGCAGCATCTCGCGCAGCTCGTTGGCGAACTGGGCCGCGAGCGTCTTGTTGGGCTGCATGACCAGGGTGGGACGCTGCAGCCGCTCGATCAGCCAGGCGATCGAGGCGGTCTTGCCGGTGCCGGTGGCGCCCAGCAGCACCGCGTCCTTGGCCCCCTGGCCGACCCGCCGCTCCAGCTCCGCGATCGCGGCCGGCTGATCGCCGGAGGGCGTCATGTCGGTGACGACCTCGAACGGCGCCACCTTTCGCTGAAGGTCGGTGACTGGCCGCACGCTGCTCTCCCCTGGTCCGGGCCGGCCGGAGCCGGTGAAAGATGTCTCTGTACCAACGTACGACCGGCCTGTGACATTTCCCGGGACGGCGGGGGCCGAACGGCGTCCCCCGCTCGCGAGCACGGATCTCTGATCGCTTATATTCGGATCTGGCCCCCCTTGACCGCGGAGGCCCGATGTTGCGTTGGCTCGCCCCATACGCCGTGCTCGTCATGACCCTGGCGACGATGCCGATTCCGGGCATCTCCGCGGTTCCGGGGCTGCGGCCCACGCCCCGCAAGGCCCTGCGGCCGGCCGGCCCCGCTCCGCCCGTCTTCTACGTCGCCCACCGGGGGGCCTCGGCGTACGCGCCCGAGAACACCCTCGCGGCGTTCCGCGAGGCCGCCCGCAGGCACGCGCACCTGTTCGAGCTGGACGTCCGGCGGACCAGGGACGGCCAGCTGGTCATCATGCACGACGCCACACTGGCCCGCACGACCGACGCCGAGCGGGTCTTCCCGCGCCGCGCACCCTGGCGGATCCGGGAGTTCACCCTGGCGGAGATCCGCCGGCTGGACGCCGGATCGTGGCGGGGCCGGCGGTTCCGGAGGGAGCGGGTGCCCACCCTCGGCGAGACGCTCCGGGCGATGGACGGCAGCGGTCTCGGCCTGTTATTGGAGGTCAAGTCGCCCGGCCGCGATCCCGGCATCGGCGAGCGCGTGGCCGCCGAGCTGCGCGCCCACCGGTCCTGGCTGCGGTCCGGCAGGCTGATCGTGCAGAGCTACGACTGGAAGTTCGCCCGGAGATTCCACGCGCTGCTGCCGGAGGCGCGCATCGGGCTGCTCGGCACCGCCAAGGCCCGGCAGCTCAAGAGCCTGGGCACGTACGCCGGGTACCTCAACAGCCCTTACCGGAAGGTAACGACTTCGTACGTGTCCCGGGCCCACCGGCGGCATCTCAAGGTCTTCGCCTGGACGGTGGACGACCCCGCGGTCATGCGGCGCATGATCGCGGCCGGTGTCGACGGCATCGTCACCGACCGGCCCGGCGCGATGCCCGCGGCCCGCTGACGCCGCCGCGCGCCAATGCCCGTGGGTGGAAAATCACCTTGGCCGGGCGTGCCGGGCTGGTTACGATGACGGCGCCACCGAAGACACGGGGATGCCTCTATGGTGCGGTTCGCTGCGTGGCTCGCCAGGAACGCCGATGCCGCCGTCGCGCTGCTGCTCGCCGTGTTCGTGGGGGCCCTCGGGCTCAGCCCGGCGCTGGGCGACAAGCAGAGCGAGGTCGTCGCCAGCGCCACCCTGGTGGTCCTCGGCCTGCTGGCCACCGCGATCCTGCGGGACCGCTACCGGCGCATCCCGGTCGAGGAGGAGGTGCGCGACACCCTGCGCGGCGCCTCCCGGGTGCTCGACGCGCTCCCCGAGCGGCTCAGCCGGATGGAGGAGCTGGAGAGCCTCGTCGCGCGGACCCGGCAGGCGCTCGACGAGAGCTCGGTGGTCCAGGTGCTCAACGGCGCGGAGGTGGCGCCCACCCTGGCGGAGGCCCGCAAGACCACCGACCGGTGGATCTACAAGGGCGGCACCGGCACCTACATCCGGGCGGTGACGCTGCCGGAGTGCGTCGGCTTCGCGCGCCGTGACCGGCGGGCCCTCCTGGTGCGGCTGGAGATCCTCGACCCCACCGACGAGGAGGTGTGCGACACCTACGCCCGGTTCCGCCGGTCGGCGCTGGACGAGACCGACAGCAGCGGCGAGCTGTGGACCCTGGAGCGGACCCGCAAGGAGTCGTTCGCCACGATCCTGGCCGCCTGCTGGCACCGGCAGCGGTTCCGGCTGCTCGACATCGACATCGGGCTGTCGTCGGCCATGACGACCTTCCGCTGGGACCTGTCTGCCAGCTGCGTGGTGATCACCCGGGAGGACCCGAGCGCCCCGGCGATCATGGTCGACCGGCGACAGTTCTACTACGACTGGTGCAGCACCGAGCTGCTGGCCAGCCTCGACCAGGCCCGCCGGGTCCCGATCGAGCAGGCGCGCGCCGCCCCGCTCGGCGACGAGCCGACCGTGGAGGAGGTGCGCAAGCTCTTCGACGTGCTCAACCTCGGCCTGCCGCGCTCGTTCACCGACCGGGACGTCGGCGACATCGCCCGTAAGGCCCTGCAGGCCAAGAACCCCTACGAGTGAGGGCGGGGGCCCATGAGCACGCTGTACGAGGACGTGTACGCGGAGATCGCCCGGGGCACCGCCGGGGAGTCGCTGCCGGGCTGGGCCATGAAGGTCCTGGAGGACGTCGCCGCGGGCAGACGGCCGGTCGAGGCGGTCCGCCACCCACTGGGCTTCGTCTGCCTGCCGGTGGAGCGCCATGGCCACCTCGGCGTCTGCCTGCACCTGTGGTCACCGCTGCTCGCGCACGCCGCCCCCACCACCTCGCAGGTGCACTGCCACAGCTGGGAGCTGGTCAGCTTCGTGCTGTACGGGCGGCTCAGCAACATCGTGGCGGGCATCGGCGAGGGCGCCACCCACCGGGTCTTCGAGGTCGTCAGCCACGGGGACCTCGACGAGATCAGGGCCACCGGGCGTACGGTCCGCTACGTCCCCGGAGCCGTGCAGACGCACCGGACCGGCGCGGTCTACACCCTTCCCGCCGGGGTCTTCCACAGCACCGTGGTCGAGGCCGGGCACGAGACCGCCACCGTCGCGCTCGGCCGCACCGCCACCGCTGGGCACACCGGCCAGGGGCGGCCGGCGGTGCCGGTCGGCGCGGACCTCTCCCTCGGGGCGCTCACGACACCCACCCATCGTGTGGACCGGCGGCGCTGCGACGCCGCCGAGACGGTCCACGCCGCACGGCTCTCGGCGAAGCGGCTCGCCGCCACCCATGCCGCCTGATCCGGAGGTGCCACGTGACCAGTGCCCCGATCGATCTCGGCCGGGCCGAGCGGGTCGCCATCGAGGCCGCCGAGGCGGCCGGGGCCCTGCTGCGGGGCGGTGAGCGGGAGCCGTCCGGAATCCGCCCGAAGGGGACGGCGGGGGACGTGGTGACCGATCTCGACATCGCGGCGGAGAAGCTCATCCTGGAGCGCCTCCAGTCGGTCTACCCCGACCATCAGATCATCGCCGAGGAGTCGGGCGTGCTGGGCGCGGAGGACGCCTGCGTCTGGCTGGTGGATCCCCTCGACGGCACCAACAACGTCGCGATCGGGCTGCCGGTCTACTCCGTGGGCATCGCGCTGTGCCACGACAAGATCCCGGTGCTCGGCGTGGTGCACAGCCCGGTGACCGGGCAGACCTGGTCGGCGACCCGGCACGGCGGCACCCGGGGGCCGGGGGGCGGCACGCTCCGTCCCGCCGTGCGCGCGCCCGCGCGGCGCCCCGTGCTCGCCTGGACGCAGGGCCACGCCGTGCCCCCCGGCGACCGCAGCGCGCGGGCGCTCAAGCTGCTGCTGGAGGCCAGGGCGGTACGGCTGCTCCAGCTCTGGGCGCCGCTGCTGGCCTGGGTGATGCTGGCCCGCGGCCACATCGACGGGATCGTCGGCTACCGCGCCGAGATGGTCGACCTCCCGGCGGGCGCGCTCATCGCCGTGGAGGCGGGGCTGGCGATCCACGCCCTGGACGGCACGCCCTTCGACCACCGCATCGACCTGCCCGACCGGGACCGCAGCTTCGTGGCCGGCCGCCCGGAGCTGATCGAGGGGCTGCTGGAGACGGTGGCGGCGGCCCGGCGGCTCGAACCCGGCCTCGCCCGCGCCGTGGGGCCGGTCACCGCCGGCTGATCACCCCGGGGCGGGCCCCGGGTCCGGAGCGGCGGGCAGGCCGGCGGCTCAGCCGGTGACCAGCAGGGCGGCGACGGTCACCGGAAGCGCCACGAGGGTCAGCACGGTCCCGGTGAGCACGAACGTCCGCAGCGGCACGCGTACCTGCCTGCGCCGGCACCACTCGAACCACAGCAGGGTCGCCAGCGAGGCCCAGGGCGTGACGACCGGGCCCACGTTGGTGCCGATCAGCAGGGCGAGCAGCTGATCGTGGTTGGCCACCGGGACGACGGCCTCCCCCGCCACGTAGGCCGGCAGGTTGTTGACGACGTTGGACAGCCCCGCCCCCGCGGCCGCGGCGCGCAGGTCTCCGGCGACGCCGTCGCCCGTCCCGATCAGCCACGTCATCAGGTCGGACAGCCCGTACCGCATGAAGGTGGGCACCACCAGGAACAACCCGGTCACGAACACCAGGAGCTGCCAGGGGAGGAGGGCCGGGCGCAGCCGCGACCGGTCCCGGACCGCGAAGGCCACCACCGCGATGGCGGCGGCCCCGGTCGCGGCGAGCCCGATCTGCACCCCGGCCAGGATGCCGGCGATGAACAGCAGGCAGGCGCCGCCGGTGGCGGCGAACAGGACGCGGTCGCCGATCACGGCCGGCTCCGGCGGGGTGTAGCGGTCCGCGCCCCGCGCGCCGCGCCGCCAGAAGAAGATCCACAGGAACAGCATGGTCGCGGCGATCGCGGCGAGCTGCGGGAGCCACATGCGCGCCGCGAACCGGGGGGCGGTGAGCGCCACCCGGTCGGCGGCGAGCAGGTTGGTGAGGTTGGAGACCGGCAGCAGCAGGCTGGCGGTGTTGGCCAGCCAGACGGTCGTCATGGCCAGCGGCAGCGGCGCGATCCGCGCCTTCGGCGCCAGCGCCAGCATCACCGGGGTGAGCAGGACGGCGGTCGTGTCGAGGTTGAGGAACATCGTGGTGAGCGAGGCGAACGCGACGCACATGACGAACAGGACCCCGTAGCCGCCGCGGCCGGCCCGGGCCATCCGCGTCGCGAGGACGTCGAAGACCTCGGCCTCCTTGGTCAGCTCGGCCAGCACGATGACGCTGCCGAGGAAGAGCAGCAGCGGCGCGATCCGGCGGACGCTGGCCTCGGCGTCGGCGGCGGGCAGCATCCCGGTGGCCACGAAGACGACCCCGGCGAGCAGCAGCCCGATCCTGACCCAGTCCAGGACGCCCGGCCGGGGGAGCACCGCACGGACTCGTTCCTCGTGGCCTGACACGGTCGCCATGATCCCATGACGAGGACCGACAAAGCCCCGCCGCTACGAGTAATACTGTCCGCATGACCCGCCGGGACGAGCACCCCAGATCGGATCGGCCCACCGACTTCTTCATCAGCTACTCCCCCGCCGACGAGCGCTGGGCGTCCTGGATCGCCTGGGAGCTGGAGTCGGCCGGTTACCGCACGATGATGCAGGCCTGGGACTTCGTGCCCGGCACCAACTTCATCGACTTCATGGACCGCGGGGTCAGCGAGGCCGCCGTGGTGATCGCGGTGCTGTCCAAGAACTACCTGCGGTCCCGGTACGGCCGGATGGAGTGGCAGGCGGCGCTGCGCGCCAACCCCGACAACCCCGCCGCGAAGCTGGTCACCATCCGGCTCGACGACAGCCCGCTGGAGGGGCTGCTGTCCACGATCACCTACGTCGACCTGGTCGGGGTGGACGACGCCACCCAGGCCCGCACCCTGCTGATGGACCGGATCCAGGACACGCTGTCGGGCCGCGCCAAGCCGCTGAGCGGGCCGGGCTATCCGAACGCCCCGGACACGATCGACGGCGAGATCCTCACCGCTCCCCGGCCACCGGCGCTGACCGGCCACCGCCCGGCCCGGCGCACCCCGGTGGCACCGCCGTCCTACCCGGCCGCGGGGTCGTCCGAGCGGAGCGTGCGCGAGTCGGTGACGGTGCTGCACGTGTCGGGCCCGCGGTTCGGCCGGATCCCGACCGGCGCGGACGAGCCGGTCGGCGCCGCCGAGCTGCAGGCGCGCATCTGGGGCGACCTGACCCGGCTGGCCGACGACGGCGTGGCCCGGCCGGACCTCCTCGTCGTCACCGGCGACCTCACCGAGTCCGGCAGCCTCAAGGAGTCCGGCCAGGCGCTGGCCTTCCTCACCGGGCTGCGCGCGCTGCTCGGCCTGGAGCCGCAGCGGGTCGTGGTCGTGCCCGGTGCCCGTGACGTGACCCGGGCCGCCTGCCGCGCCTACTTCAACACCTGCGAAGCCGACGACATCGAGCCCCAGCCGCCCTACTGGCCCAAGTGGCGGCACTTCTCCGGCCTGTTCGAGGAGCTCTACCAGGGGCTGGACAGCGTCGTGTTCGACAGCGCCCAGCCGTGGACGCTCTTCCCCATCCCGGAGATCAAGGTCGTCGTCGCCGGGCTCAACTCCACGATGGCCTACAGCCACCGCGACGACGACCGATACGGCTGGCTCGGCGAGGCACAGGCCGCGTGGTTCGCCGAGCGGCTGCGGCCGTTCGAGCAGGAGGGTTGGCTGCGGCTGGGCGCCCTCCAGCACGAGCCGCTGGCCGGCGGGCGCGACTCGCTGCGCGATCCGGGCACCCTGGAGCGGCTGCTCGGCTCCCGTCTCAACCTCATCGTGCACGGTGCCCCCGGCGACGAGATCGACCTGCTGTCCGGCGGCTCCGGGCCGCCCTGCGTGCCCGCGCTCGCGCCGGGACGCCACCAGATCCTGCAGATCACGGCGGACGGGCTGACCCGCCGGCGCCGGGACGGCGGCGACCGCGAGCCCGACCGGGCCGAGCACGCCTGGCACTCCGTCGGCGGCACCTTCCCCGCGACGGCGCCGCCCGAGCAGCCCGTCCCGGCGATCCCGCCGCCGGCCGATCCCGGCGACAGCGCCCTCCCTGCCGGGCCCGGAGACGAGCTGCTCGACCGGATCGCCGAGGCGTGCGAGACCCGGTTCGAACGCGCCAAGACCCGGCGGGTGGCCGCCGATCCGCCGCATCTGCTCGTCACCCACATGGAGGACGGGTTCGTGCGGCAGTTCCGGGTCGGCGCGCACGTCGGCGAACCCTCCCCGGACGACGTCGAGGCCTTCGTCCGGCACGTGCACGCGGGCGGCCCCGACCACGGGTCCGAGCTGGTCTACCTCGGCCCCGCCCCGCCCCGGGCGCTGCGCGAGGAGGCGCTGCGCCGCGGGGTACGGCTGCGCAGCTTCACCGAGTTCCAGGGCCTGCTCGACCTGTCGGACTACGTCGGCCGGCAGACCGTCCGGCTCACCTCCGACACCCGGCTCTATCCCCCCGGGCTGTACGTGCCGCAGCGGTTCCGCGAGCTCGACCGGGCCGACCAGGGCATCCGCGACGACCTGGTCGGCGAGATGCTCGACCTGCTGGCCTCCGACCACGGCCGGTTCCTGCTGGTGCTGGGCGACTTCGGGCACGGCAAGACCTTCGCGATGCGGGAGGTCGCCCGCCGGATCGCCACCGAGAACCCCCACCTCGTCCCGATCCTCATCGAGCTGCGGGCGCTCGACAAGGCGCACACCGTGGACGGGCTGGTCGCCGCGCACCTCGCCAACCACGGCGAGGAGATGATCGACCTCAAGGCGTTCCACTACATGCTGCGCCAGGGCCGCATCGTGCTGCTCTTCGACGGCTTCGACGAGCTGGTCACCCGGGTCACCTACGACCGGGCCGCCGACCACCTGGAGACCCTGCTGCAGGCGGCGCAGGACAAGGCGAAGATCGTCGTGGCCAGCCGTACCCAGCATTTCAAGTCGCACGCGCAGGTGTTCACCGCGCTCGGCCAGCGGGTGGGGGTGCTGCCCCAGCGCCGGGTCCTCGGCATCGAGGACTTCACCCAGGCACAGATCAGGTCCTACCTGGTCAACCGGTACGACGACGAGGACCAGGCCGACGCCCGGCTGCGGCTGCTCGGCGGCATCGAGGACCTCCTGGGGCTCTCCCAGAACCCGCGGATGCTCAGCTTCATCGCCGAGTTGGCCGAGGACCGGCTGCTCGCCGTCGCGCAGGCCAAGCGCACCGTCAGCGCCGCCGACCTCTACCGGGAGATCCTCGGATCCTGGATCGCCTACGAGGAGCACCGGGTGCAGGGCACGCCCGGCAGCCCCGTCGGGCTGAGCCAGGACGACCTCTGGCAGGCCCTGGGCATCCTGGCCCTGCGGCTCTGGGAGACCAACGAGCCGTATCTCCGCCTGGCCGAGCTCACCGAGGTCGCCGGCACCCTGACCGGGCTCGCCGACGGGCACCTGCCCGGCGGCCAGGCGGTGCACGCGGTGGGCGCCGGCAGCCTCCTGGTCCGCACCGACGAGGGCCTGTTCGGCTTCATCCACGGCTCGGTCGTGGAGTGGCTGGTCGCCCAGCACATCGCCGACGAGTTCGCGGCGGGCACCGCCGCCCCGGCCCCGCTGTCGCGGCGTACGCTCTCGCAGCTCACCGTGGACTTCCTCTGCGATCTCGCCGACGCGCGGGCCTGCCAGGCGTGGGCGGCCGGGGTGCTGTCGGACGCCGGGGCCGACGACGTCTCCCGGGCCAACGCCATCAGGATCACCACCCGGCTGCGCACCCCCGCCCGGACCGACCTGCGCGGCGCGAAGCTGCAGGGCGAGGACCTGTCCTACCGCGACCTGCAGGAGGTCGACCTCACCGGCGCCGACCTCACCCACGCCCATCTGGTGGGCGTCGACCTGTCCCGGGCGGTGCTGCGCGACGCCTGCCTCGCCGGGGCCCGGCTGGACGAGGCGCGGCTGACCGGGGCCGACCTGCGCGGCGCCGACCTGTCCCGGGCCCGGCTGGCCCGCGCCGACCTGCGGGACGTCGCGGTGGAGGGCAGCCGCTGGACCCAGGCCGCCCTCATCGACGTCACCGCCTCCACCCGGCTGACCGAGGCACCGGAGCTGCGGGACGCCGCCGTCGTGCCGGGCCGCCCGGTCGAGGTCCAGCTGGCCCCGTCCGCCGTGGGCGTGCCGTACGGCTTCCACTTCCAGACCAGCCGGCTGCCTGAACCGGTCGCCTACAGCCCCGACGGCGGCACCGTCGCGATCGGCAGCGAGGACGGCGGGGTGCTGATCTGCGACACCGAGACCGGCCGGCCGCTGCGGACCCTGCAGGGCCACCGGGACCGCGCCTACGCCGTCGTCTACGGGCCGCCGGGCGCCCCCCTGGCCACCGGCTCCGGGGACGGCACCGTACGCCTGTGGGACACCGCCACCGGCCAGTGCAGGCACATCCTGGAGGTGCACCCGGACGGGGTCTGGCCGTTGCTGCTGAGCCGGGACGGGTCGCGGGTGGCCGCCGGCGACGCCGACGGCGTCATCCGGGTGTGGGACACCTCCTCGGGCGAGCTGCTCGCCGCCTTCCCCGGCCACACCTCGCCGATCTACACCGCGACGTTCGACCCGCAGGGCACCGCGCTGGTCACCGGCGACGCCGGCGCGGTCATCCGCAGCTGGGACCTCAGCGGCGGAGGCGGCGTGGACCTGCACCACGGCTCCCTCCGGCAGACCCTGAAGGGCCACGCCGGGGCGGTCTACCGCATCGTCTACAGCCCCGACGGCACGGTGCTGGCGGCCGGCGACCGGGACGGGGTCGTACGGCTGTGGGACGCCGGCACCGGGGAGATCCTCCAGGAGTTCCTCGGCCACACCGGCCGCATCTACACCCTCGCCTTCCATCCCGAGGGCCGGCTCATCGCCACCGGCGACACCGACGGGTCCGTACGGCTGTGGGACCGCGGCACCGGCCGCGCCCTGCAGACCCTCACCGGGCACACCGGCGCGGTCTACCAGGTCGCCTTCACCCCCGGCGGCGGCTCGCTGGCCACCGCCGACAGCGACGGGTCGGTGCGGCTGTGGGATCCGGTGACGGGCCGGCAGCGGCAGGAGCTGTCCGGGCACCGCGGATCGGTGTGGCCGTTCGCCTTCCGGCCGGACGGCGCGCAGCTCGCCACCAGCAGCAACGACGGCACCACCCGGCTGTGGGACACCGGCACCGGGCAGTGCACGCACACCCTGCGCGGGCACGGCCGCCGGATCACCTCGGTGCGGTTCAGCCCGGACGGCTCGATGCTGGCCGCCAGCGGCAACGACGGCGTCGTGCGGATCTGGGATCCGCGCACCGGCCGGCGGCTCAAGGAGCTGACGGGCACCGCCGACCGGCTCACCTCGGCGAGCTTCAGCCCGGCCGGCGCGCGGCTGGCGACCGCCAGCAATGACGGCGGGGTGCACCTGTGGCAGTCCGGCACCTGGGCGTTCGAGCGCGAGCTCAACGTCGAGACCGACCATGTGTGGGCCCAGGCGTTCAGCCCCGACGGGACGATCCTGGCCACCGCCAACGACGACGACACCGTACGGCTCTGGTATCGCACCACCGGCCGGCTCGTCACCACGCTGGCCGACCACCGCGGCCGGGTCCGCTCGATCGACTTCAGCCCCGACGGCCGGCTGGTCGCCACCGGCTGCGACGACCGGACCGTCCGGGTGTGGGACGCGGAGACCGGCACCTGCCTGTCCACGCTGAGCGGGCACATCGACCGGGTCTACTGCGTGGCCTTCGACACCACCGGCACCCTGCTGGCCAGCGCCGCCAACGACGGCACCGCCCGGCTCTGGGACCCCCGGACCGGCACGCTCACCCAGGTGCTGTCCCGGCACACCGGGCGGCTGTGGGCGGCCGCCTTCCAGCCCGGCGCCGCGCTGCTCGCCACGGCCGGAGACGACCTGGTGATCCGGCTGTGGGATCCGCACACCGGCCGTCATCTGCACACCCTGCCCGGTCATGCCCGGCGGGTCTGGTCGGTCGCCTTCAGCCCGGACGGGGCCCGGCTGGCCAGCGCCGGCGACGACGGCACGATCATCGTGTGGGACCTGTCGGGCGAGGTCCCCGTCCAGCGGATGACGCTGCTCGGCCTGCCCGACGGGTGGGCCGCGCTGGCGCCGGACGGCCGCTACAAGCAGCACCGCGAGGTGGCCGGCCAGTTCTGGTACGCGATCAACATGTGCCGGTTCGAGCCCGGCGAGCTCGACCCCTATCTGACGGCGGTACGGCTGCTCCCGCACGACACGGAGTTCTGAACCCCCACGGGAAAGGGCTTTGGGGATACCACGGCATGGTCTGAGCCCCTAAAGTGGTCAAGGATCGACGATGTTCGCGAGCCTGGAGAAGCAGTGAGCTACTGGACCCCGCCCCCGATGTACCCCCAGGGCGGCGGCGACCTGGACCCCGTCCTGTTCACCGTCGGGGACATCACCGTCACCCAGACCTCGGTGATCGTGCCGCACGGGCGCTACGCACTGCGGGGCTCGATGTGGTCGGTCCAGAACCAGACCTACGTCACCCAGACCACGCCGCCCTGGGCGATCATCGTGGCGCTCATCGGGTTCTTCTTCATCTGCATCTTCAGCCTGTTCTTCCTGCTCGCCAAGGAGTCACAGGTGCACGGCTTCATCACCGTCACCGTGCAGGGCCAGGACGGGCTGCGCCACTCCACCCAGATCCCGGCGCACAACCCGATGGTCGCCTCCTGGGTGCAGCAGCAGGTCAACCAGGCCCAGGCGCTCGCGTCGTCCTGACCGGGCCGCTCCGGCGGGCACGGTCCCGGCGCCGGGAGGCGCGGTCAGAAGGTGCGCGCGGTCAGGAGATGCGCGCGGTCAGGAGATGCGCGCGGTCAGGAGATGCGCGCGGTCAGAAGGTGCAGAAGGCCACGGTCGCGTCGTCGTGGCGTTTGCCGCGCGGCCAGCGCCGTCCGTCCGGGTCGGTGAGCTCGGCCTCCCGCGTCCGCTGGATCAGCGACTCCGGGCCGTACTCCTCCAGCAGGTGCACCAGCTCCCGCCAGTCGTTGAGACCGAACCGGTCCGCGAGCCTGGTCGCGCCGTCGGTCAGCAGCGCGGCCCGGCGCAGCCCCGTCAGCGGCACGACACCGGTCACCGCCCGCTGCGCCGCCTCCGGACGGGCGGCGGCGTAGGTCCGGGCCATGGACTCGGTCACGACCTCGAGCCGGCCGAGCGTGTGCAGGACCAGTGAGGAGTCCGCGAGCACGAGGTACTCGACGGCGTCGCCGCGCACCCGCAGCGCCACGACCGTGGCGGCGGGCGTGTCCGGATGGCCGAGGTCGCAGGTGCCGCGATGGGCGGCGGCGACCTCGTCGATGGACGCCGCCAGCGCGGCTCGCAGCGGTTCGCCGTCCGGCTCGCCGACCGGCACGGACGGGTCATCGAGCAGCCTGGCGAGGAGCCGGGTGCCCAGCCGCCGGGCGTACCAGGCGGTGCCGTGCAGGCAGCCGAGGTCGGTGCCCAGCGGCAGGCTGCACCCGTCCAGCACCACCACGGCACCGGAGGCCGCGGCCACGAAATCCTCGTTGGGACGGTCGGGGCTGCCGGGCTCGGTCGCCCAGGACACGCGCATCACGGGGACGGTTCCTCCGGGGCCGGGGGGAAGGCTCGGACGGCTCCCACCGTAGCCGAGAACGCGATCAGGCCGGGTCGCTCAGGGCCGCCGCCCGCCGCACCAGGTCGGCCCAGACCACCTCGACCTGCGCGTCCAGATCCTCGAACGAACCGGAGTTGTCGATCACGTGGTCGGCGATGGCGAGCCGCTGCTCGCGGGTCGCCTGGGCGGCGATCCGGGCCCGGGCGTCCGCCTCGGTCATGCCTCGGTCGGCGACCAGGCGCGCGATCTGGGTCTCCTCCGGGACGTCCACGACGATCACCACGTCGTGCAGGGACGCCAGATTGCCCTCGGTGAGCAGCGGCATGTCGTACACGACGATGGCGTCCTCGGGAGCGGAGTCGAACAGCTCCTGGGACCGCCGGCCGATGAGCGGATGGGTGATCGCGTTCAGCCTGGCCAGGCGCTCGGGATCGCCGAAGACGATACCGCCGAGCTTGGGCCGGTCCAGCGTCCCGTCCGGCAGCAGCACCCCGTCGCCGAACTCGCGGACGATGGCGGCCAGCCCGGGAGTGCCGGGGCGCACCACCTCCCGCGCGATCGCGTCCGCGTCGATCAGGACCACGCCGCGGGAGACCAGGCGCCGCGACACCTCGCTCTTGCCCGCACCGATTCCACCGGTCAATCCCACTCGCAGCACACGCAGGAGCGTACCGGCCGGGCGCAACGGGGGTGTCAGCGGCGCCGGGCGGAGGGGGCGGCGGCGGGCAGGACCTTGCGCATGTGCACCAGGGTGAGATGGGCGGCGATGCTCTCGCGGTGGGTCTCCGCGAAGCCGAGCCGCCGGTAGAGCCGCAGGTTGCCGGTGCTCAGATGGCCGGTGAACAGCACCAGGGCCGCGGCCCGCTCCACGACCTCGGCCTCCAGGGCCTTCATCAGCACCGTCCCCAGACCCCTGCCCTGCAGGTCGGGGACGACCACCAGCCGGCCGACCAGGCAGGTCTGATCGCTGAACTGCGCGCGCACGGTGCCGACCATGCGGTCACCGGCGACGGCCTTCATCACCACCGCGTCGCCGGCGAGCACCCGCTGGATCTGCTCCAGGGACTCCACCAGCGGCGGGATGAAGGGGTCGCCGTAGAGCTGGGCCTCGGCGACGTAGGCCGCCCGCTGCACGGTCAGGATCTCTCCCGCGTCTTCCGGCGCCGCCCGCTCGATCCGGACACCGTCGAGCCCCTCAACCATGAGCAGACCCTATCCGGACGAGGCGGCCCGGTCTCCGGGATGGCCCGCTCCGGCCGCGTCCGGAACGCCTCAGCCGCTGATCTTGACGGTGACCGCCACCGGGTAGTGGTCGGACGGGCCGGAGCGGTGGACCGCGGCGTCGGAGAAGATGAGATCGTCGGTGCCGAGGAGCCAGTCGGTGCGGGAGCCGTCCTTCGTGGTGGGGCCGGAGGCGTCGCCGAGGGCGCTGCGCAGGTCGGTCTCGTTGTCCAGCCGGCCCATCTCGGGGCTGCCGGTGTCGGCGTTGAGGTCGCCGCCGATGATCGTGCGCGGCGCGTCGCCCCAGTCCTGGATCAGCTGGCCGATCTCGGCGGTGCGGATCCGGCTCTGCCCCGCGCCGCCCTGCAGCTGGGTCGACCAGACGGTGACGACCCGCCCGGCGACGTCGAGCCGCGCCCAGACGTAGCCGCGCAGCTGCGCGCCGTCCGCGTGCGGCAGCCGGGCGGTGCCCGAGGAGCGGACGGGACGGGAGGTGAGGATCGCGTTCCCGGACTGGCCGTCCGTGGCCGGGCCCCAGATCAGGTGCATGTCGAGCCGGCGGGACAGCCACACGCCCACGTCGGTGGTGCCCGACGACAGCGAGCCCCGGCTCACCTCCTGCAGGAGCACCACGTCGGCGCGCTGTTCGCCGATGGCCTGGGCTGCGCCCTCCAGGTCGACCCGGCCCCGGCCGTCGACGGCCTCGTGGAGGTTGTAGCTCACGACGCGCAGGCTGGTGCGGGCGACCGGATCGTGCACCTGCCCCGGCGTGGTCATGATGAAGCCCAACGTGCCGGCCAGCAGGACGAGGGCGGAGCCGCCCGCGGTGAGGGCGCGCAGCGGGGCACGGGCCGGCAGCGGGCCGCCCCGGGCCGCGGCGATCGCGGCCAGCAGGCCCAGCAGGATGCCCGCCAGTCCGGGCAGCAGGTTGTTGGGGATCGGCAGGGACCGTACGGCGCCGAGACCGTAGGGGACCAGGATCACGGCGATGAGCAGGCCGCCGAGGGCGGCGCCGAGGTCGACCCGCCGCACCTCCTGCCCGCCCAGGCCGGCCCGGCGCAGCGGGGCCCGGCACGCCACGGCCAGCAGCCACGCCGACAGCACCTGGCCGGCGACCACGATGGCGACGGCCGGCATCCCGGAGATCGCGTAGGTGCCGGCGACGGCGCCCGCCGCGAGCCCCAGGACGGTGCCGCCCAGGACGCACACCCCGCCGGGCACCGCGCGCACCGCCAGCCCGGAGGCGAGGAAGCCCAGCGCCAGGGCCTGCCCGGCCAGTACGGTGACGCCCGCCCCGGTGAGCGACTGCCAGCCCGCGGACGCCACGAACGCCGGGCTGGACAGCGCCAGCACCTGCAGGGCGAGGAACGGGCCCAACGCGGCGGCGCCCAGCGCGTCCCGCCAGGAGACCCCGGGGGCCGGCACGGAGCCGGAGGACAGCTCCCGGGCCAGCGCGGCGAAGCCGAGCCCGACCAGGAGCACGCAGACCGCCCACGGGCCCACTCCGGACTGCCAGACCGGGTCCCACGTGGCGAAGGTCATCCGGACCGCGGTGTCGATGGCCAGCCCCGCGACCGCGGCGGTGGCGAAACCGACGCCGGACAGCCCGCGGGCCGCCTCGTACAGCCCCGCGACCGCGATCATGCCCAGCGCGGTGCCGGCGAAGGCCAGCCACAGCTGCGGCGACACCGCCTGCGCGACGAGCCGTACCGCCAGCAGCCCGCCCACGCCGACGGCCACCAGCGCGCGCGGGCCGCCGACCGTCCGGATCACCGGCGCCAGGAACCCGGCGAGGTGCGTGAGCAGCACGAGGGCCGCGACGCCGCCGGCGCCCGCCGACTCGGACAGATGGCCGAACTGGGGAAGGGAGAAGCGCAGGGTCTGCGCGAGCACCGCGATCGTCACCGCGATCAGCGCGAGCCGCGCCGGGCCCTGCGGAACGATCGAGGGTCCCGCCGCCTGGGCCGGACCCCCGGTCTGTGTGCCTGTGTCGGTCGTGGTCACCAGAAAGACGCTCCCGGGAAGAGCTGGATCGGACTGCTGCCAGGGACCGGAGCGAGCGGCTCGTGCCCGGACCCGGCCCCGTCATTGCGGACAGAGCCGACCGTAGCAGAGGACACCGACGGGAACGGCATCGCTCCAGCCCTTCGTGATCATGCAATCTATCGTCGAGCGATTGCATGATCACGGATTGGGGAGTGGCCGGCTCGGGGAGGCCGGGGCCACGCACGGGGGCCACGCGGAGGCCGGGGACCTGGGGGCACGCGGGAGCCGCAAGGCCCAGTCGTACGGCTCCGCCGAGGAGGTGCGGGGTGCACGGGAGGGGCGAGAGGTGCGGGCGTACGGGCGGTGCGGGGCCTACGGGTGGCTCGGGGCGCACGGGGCGCACGGGGCGCTCGGGGCATGGGACGCGCGGGAGGCGGGAGCGCGCGGGGAGCGGAGGCGCGCCGGGGGGTGCGGGGCGCGGCTCCGGGGGAAGTGGGGCGGGGAGGGAATGGCGCGGGGCCGGGGGCGCTCCCTGGGAGGGAGTGCCGCCCGGCCCCGTGTCACGAGCCTGCCGGATGGACCGGCCTGCCGGTCAGCCCTGGTTGCCGGAGAGCTTCTCGCGAAGTGCGGCCAGCGCCTCGTCGGAGGCGAGCGCGCCGCCCGCCGCCTCGTCGGGCTCGCTGCCACCGGAGTACGACGTCTCCGCCGCACCACCGGCCGCTTCGGCCTCGGCCTTGCGGGACTCCTCGATCTGCTTGCGGTGGGCGTCGAAGCGGGTACGCGCCTCGGCGTACTGCTTCTCCCAGGTCTCCCGCTGGTCGTCGAAGCCTTCGAGCCATTCGCCGGTGTCCGCGTCGAAGCCCTCGGGGTACTTGTAGTTCCCCTCGGTGTCGTACTCCGCGGGCATGCCGTACAGCGTCGGGTCGAAGTCCTCGTCCTCGATGCCGGCCGCGCCCTCGTTGGCCTGCTTCAGCGAGAGGCTGATGCGGCGCCGCTCGAGGTCGATGTCGATGATCTTGACGAAGATCTCGTCGCCGACCTGGACGACCTGCTCGGGGATCTCGACGTGGCGCTCCGCGAGCTCGGAGATGTGCACCAGGCCCTCGATGCCCTCCTCCACGCGGACGAACGCACCGAACGGCACCAGCTTGGTGACCCGGCCGGGGACGACCTGGCCGATCTGGTGGGTCCGGGCGAACTGCTGCCACGGGTCCTCCTGCGTCGCCTTCAGCGACAGCGAGACCCGCTCGCGCTCCATGTCGACGTCGAGCACCTCGACGGTGACCTCCTGGCCGACCTCGACCACCTCGGAGGGGTGGTCGATGTGCTTCCAGGACAGCTCGGAGACGTGCACCAGTCCGTCGACGCCGCCGAGGTCGACGAACGCGCCGAAGTTGACGATCGAGGAGACGACGCCCTTGCGGACCTGGCCCTTCTGCAGGGTGTTGAGGAAGGTCTGGCGGACCTCGCTCTGCGTCTGCTCGAGCCAGGCACGGCGGGACAGGACCACGTTGTTGCGGTTCTTGTCCAGCTCGATGATCTTGGCTTCGAGCTCCTTGCCGACGTACGGCTGGAGGTCGCGCACCCGGCGCATCTCCACCAGAGAGGCGGGAAGGAAGCCACGGAGCCCGATGTCGAGGATGAGACCACCCTTGACGACCTCGATGACCGTGCCGGTGACGATGCCGTCCTCGTCCTTGATCTTTTCGATCGTGCCCCAGGCCCGCTCGTACTGAGCGCGCTTCTTGGACAGGATGAGGCGGCCTTCCTTGTCCTCCTTCTGGAGAACGAGGGCCTCGACGTGGTCTCCGGTCGCGACGACCTCGTTCGGATCGACGTCGTGCTTGATGGAGAGCTCACGTGAGGGGATGACACCCTCGGTCTTGTACCCGATGTCGAGCAAGACCTCATCTCGGTCGACCTTGACGACAGTGCCCTCGACAATGTCGCCGTCGTTGAAGTACTTGATGGTCGAGTCGATGGCCGCGAGGAGATCCTCAGCGGAACCGATGTCGTTGACCGCTACCTGCGGGGTGGTCGAGGTGGCTTCGGTGCTGCTCGTCATGTGTGGGCTGGCTCCGGATGCGGACATGGTAGGTGTCGGTGGTGCGCGGAGGGCCCTTTATCGTCCCTGCCAAGACCGGAAGTGGCGGGTGATCGTGACCCCGCCGGAAGACTGAACCGATGTCGACCTGAGCGAGCGCGTGCCTGCTCCGTCCGAGGCGTGCACAGGCCCACAGCGCAGCGATCAGCATATGAGACCTGGGGCTCCGGGTCAATTCCGAGCGCCGGCGACCTCGGCGCGGACCGGGATGACCGGCTCAGTACGCCCGGCCCAGGGGCCTGTAGCGGCCGGCGAGATACCCGGCCTTCGCCGCCGGGTACGAGATCACCCGGGGATCGCCGTCCGAGGTGTATCTCCTGTCCGGGTTATGGGCGAGCCAGTCCAGCCACGCCTCTGAGCAGAACTGCTTGCAGCCGTCCTCCTTGATCTTGCCCTGGGAGCGGATCCGGGGGATCCCCCGAGGATCGTAGCCCTTCAGATAGGGCGAACTGGCGGGCTTCCAGCCGGCCAGGAACAGACCGGCGAAGTCCCACTTCGCTCCCCCGGCGTTGCCATGATCGACCCAGTCCAGGTGGGCGAAGGCGCCGAACGGGAACGCGAAGGTGATCGGGGGCGCCCCGCCCAGGTCGATGATCATCCTCTGGTCGGTGCCGATCTCCTTCTGCACCTGCTCCTTGCTCATCCCGGCCAGGTCCAGATGATGGGTGGTGTGGTTGGCGATCTCGAACCCGTGCTGGACGAGCCAGCGGACCGCGTCGGCCGTGCGGGGGCCGAGGGTGAACGGATCGTGGTTGACGAAGAACGTCGCGACCGGCCGGAACCCGGGGTTCTGCGCCGCCACCGCCATGATCACGCCCACCGCGGTGTCCGGCATCGGGTCGCCCTGCGCGTCCAGGGCCAGATGGGTGTTCGAGCCGTCGTCGAAGGTCAGCACCACCGGATGCCGGCCCGCCGGGATGTCCATCCGGGCGGAGACGAACTCGGCGGCCGTCACCGGCACGTAGCCCTCCCGGGCCAGCCTGGTCAGCTCGGCCCGCAGATCCTCGGGCCTGCGGTCCAGCGAGGACTGCGGCTTGGCGATGATCCGGTGGTACATCAGCACCGGGACCTCGCCGAGCTCGTTGGCCGCGGCCGTGCGCGCCGCCGCAGGTGCCGAGGCGGGCGGCGGCCCGGCCCGGTCGTCCGCCGGGCGCCGCTCCACGACCTTCCGCGTGGATCCGCCGGGGGACGCGTCGTGGTCCGCCTGCGGCGGGGCGAACACCCCCGCGATCACGGCGCAGAGAAGCAGCAGGCCAGCGAGTCTGTGTAGGTGGGGCACGGCGCTCCCGACGACGGCGGCGGATACGGCCAGGCCAGCGTACGTCGGCTCACGCACAGTGACCATGAACATGGCCGCACGACGCGCCGTCGAGCCGTCACGAGTTTCGTTCCGCCGCCCAGCGCTCCCACAGGCCGGGCAGCTCGCGGTCCAGCCACAGGTGGAAGTCGCGCATCTCGCGCAGCCGGTCCAGCCGCCGGGGCGGGGCGTCGGCGAGCAGCTCCAGCCCCTGTGCGGCCAGCACCGTCATCGTGGCGCAGTGGGCGTTCTGGGCGCGGCTGAGCTCCACCCACCGGCCGGGGCGCAGGCCGAACCGGTCGCTGCGCTCGCCCTCGGCCCGCCGGCGCTCGACCCAGCCCGCGGCGACCAGGGACTTCAGCGCGGAGCTGACCGTCCCCCTGCTCGCCTGCAGCGCCTCGGCGATCTCGGTGAAGGTCTGCTCGCGCGGGTCGCAGATGAGCAGCCAGCCGACCGCCCGCCCGGCCATGCGGATCAGCCCCAGGCCCTCGAGGGTGATCGCCACCTCCTCGACGAACCGCAGGACGTCGGCGCCCACCTCATGATCTTCGCCCGTTCGCACGCCGCCAGTATCCACCGATCGGGGCGGCCCGTGATCTTTTCCGGGTGCGGCCGCCGGCGTCAGTGGCCGGCCTCGTGCCAGTTGCACCCGGTGCCCATCGACACCTCCAGCGGAACCCGCAGGTCGAAGGCCCCGCTCATCTGCTCGCCGACCAGAGCCCGCAGGCTCTCCAGCTCGCCGGTGGCCACCTCGAAGATCAGCTCGTCGTGGACCTGCAGCAGCATCCGGGAGGCGAGCCCCGACTCGCGCAGCGCGGCGTCCACCCGCAGCATGGCGACCTTGATGATGTCCGCGGCCGACCCCTGGATCGGCGCGTTGAGCGCCATCCGCTTGGCCATCTCGCGGCGCTGCCGGTTGTCGGAGGTGAGATCGGGGAGGTAGCGCCGGCGGCCCAGCAGGGTCTCGGTGTAGCCGTCCTGGGTCGCCCGCTTCACCACCGCGTCGAGGTAGTCCTTCACCCCGCCGAACCGCTGGAAGTACTCCTCCATCAGCTCCCGCGCCTCGCTGGGCGCGATGCGCAGCTGCTGGGACAGCCCGAAGTCCGACAGGCCGTAGGCCAGCCCGTAGTTCATCGCCTTGATCCGGCTGCGCAGCTCACCGTCGACCTGCTCCAGCGGCACGTCGAACACCCGCGCCGCGGTGATCGTGTGGAAGTCCACGCCCGAGGAGAACGACTCGATCAGTGCGGCGTCCTCGGACAGATGCGCCATGATCCGCAGCTCGATCTGGCTGTAGTCGGCGGTGAGCAGGCATTCGAAGGGCGCCCCGACCACGAACGTCTCGCGGATCTGCCGCCCCTCTGCGGTGCGGGTGGGGATGTTCTGCAGGTTGGGGTCGGTCGAGGACAGCCGCCCGGTGGCCGCCACCATCTGGTTGAACGTGGTGTGGATCCGGCCGGCGTCGTCGGCCATCGGGATCAGCGAGTCCACGATGCTCTTGAGCTTGGCGACCTCCCGCCAGCGCAGGATGTGCTCCAGCACCGGATGGCCGTTGCCGACCAGCAGGTTGGTCAGCGCCTCGGAGTCGGTGGTGTAGCCGGTCTTGGTCTTCTTGGTCTTGGGCAGCCCCAGCTCGTCGAAGAGCACCTGCTGGACCTGCTTGGGCGAGCCGAGGTTGAACTCGTGGCCGACCGCGCCGTGCGCCAGCTCCTCGACCGCCTTGACCTGCCCGCCGAGGGTCGACGACAGCGAGGCCAGATGGTCTCCGTCGACCGCGATGCCCAGCCGCTCCATGCCGGCGAGCACCCGGACCAGCGGCAGCTCCACGTCGACCAGCAGGCGGGTCGCCCCGCGGCGCTCCAGGTCGCGGTCGAGCGCGTCCGCCAGCTCGACCACGGCGCGGGCCCGCACGACCAGGTCGTACGTCGCCGCCTCCTCGTCGGTGCCGTCGAGGGTGAGCTGGCCGGTCTCCTCGGTCTCCTGGCGCAGCTCCCGGTGGAGGTAGCGCAGCGCCAGGTCGCCGAGGTCGAAGCTGCGCTGGCCGGGCAGCGCGAGGTAGGCGGCCAGCGCGGTGTCGCTCGTCAGCCCGTCGAGCGTGAGCCCCCGGGCGGCGAACGCCAGCATCGGCCCCTTGGCGTCGTGCACGGCCTTCGGCCGCCGCGGGTCGGACAGCCAGGCGGCCAGGGCCCGCTCGTCCTCCTCGATCAGCTCCGCCGGGTCGAGGTAGGCGCCGGAGCCGTCCAGGCCGGCCAGCCCGATGCCGGTGAGCTCGCCGGTGCCGCGGCCCCAGCGGCCGCTGACCGCGATGCCGGTGCGGCCCGGCCCCCCGGCGTGCTCGGCCAGCCACTGGGCCACCTCCCCCGGGCCGGGGCGCACGACCTCGACCTCGAAGCCCTCGTCGGCCTCGGGCTCGACCGCCGACAGCGTGGCGTACAGCCGCTCCCGGAGCACCCGGAACTGCAGCGTGTCGAACAGCGTGTGGATCTCGTCCCGGTCCCACTGGCCGATGGTCAGCTCGGCCGGCCGCACCTTCATCGGCACGTCGCAGATCAGCTTGTTGATCTGATGGTTGCGCAGCACCTCGGCGAGGTGCGCGCGGACGCTGTCGCCGGCCTTGCCCTTGATCTCGTCGATGTGCGCCACGAGGCCGTCCAGGTCGCCGAACTGGGTGAGCCACTTGGCCGCGGTCTTGGGGCCCACCCCGGGCACCCCGGGCAGGTTGTCGCTGGACTCGCCGACCAGCGCGGCCAGCTCGCGGTAGCGCTCGGGCGGCACACCGTATCTCTCGGTCACCGCCGCCGGGGTCATCCGGGCCAGGTCGGAGACGCCCTTGCGCGGGTAGAGCACGGTCACCCGGTCGCCGACGAGCTGGAAAGCGTCCCGGTCGCCGGTGACGATGAGCGCGTCCATGCCGTCCTCGACGGCCTGGGTCGCGAGCGTGGCGATCAGGTCGTCGGCCTCGAACCCCGCCACCGACACGAACGGGACGCGCAGCGCCTCCAGCAGCTCGAAGATCAGGCTGATCTGGCTGCGGAAGTCGTCGGGGGTCTCCCGCCTGCCCGCCTTGTACTCGACGTACTCCTCGTGCCGGAACGTGGGCTCGGACCGGTCGAAGCAGACCACCACGTGGGTCGGCTTCTCGTCGCGCAGCACGTTGATGAGCATCGAAGTGAAGCCGTACACCGCGTTGGTCGGCTGCCCGGTCGTCGTGGAGAAGTTCTCCAGCGGCAGCGCAAAGAACGCCCGATATGCCAGGGAGTGCCCGTCCAGCAGGAGCAACCGGTCGTTGTCAGGGGTCGGTTCAGTCGTGGCCACGCTGTGAGCCTAGCCGCCGGGCCGGACAGTTTCGGGCACCCGGCCGAGGTTTCGCGCGCCCCCGTACGGCCTGCTCGGCGGCGTGGCGGGACGCCCTCGGCGGGCGGCCCTGGTCCGGGGCCGCCCGCAGCCGGAGCCGGGCATTCTTTGCGCCCGCGGGCCGCCGCTCGCTACGGTGGGAATCTCAGGGCCCGGGACCGCCGAGTAGATAAGGTACGCAGCCGGAAAGCGCGTCCGGCCCCAAAGGCGGTCCCGGGCCCCTCACCCCCGCCGTCGCGCCTGGCCGGGGCGTCCCGGCGGCGCGTCCCGGACACGGGTCCGGAAACCGGCAATGCCGGGTCACTGGTTACAGTTGGGTTGCGAGAGCCGCCGGGGCATTCTCAGCCGCGAGGGCACGACCTACTGTCACGTCATGCGGACGATCTTGTTGGCCACCGTGGCGGCACTCGTGTGCGGAGCGCTCGGGGCCTGTTCGGGCGGCGACGAGGCCGGGCGGCCGCAGACGTACGCGCTGCCGACGCAGACGGCGCGGCCCGACGAGAAGGCGCTGCGCCTGCGGCCGGTCAGCGACGGCGACACCTCGTTCACCCTGCTGGGGCTGACCACCGGCATGCCCGAACTGGTGGGCAGTCACGCCGACGTCCGGCCGAAGGGCCGGTTCACGCGCGTCCGGCTGCTGGTCGTCAACGACGGCCGGACGACCGCGCTGCTGGACAACACCCGCCAGCGGCTCCTGAGCGCGGACGGGCACTCCTATCCCCCGGACCAGAACGCCATGCAGGTCAAGCGGCAGCCCGAGCACATCGACCTCGGCGCGGCCGTGCGCCTGGAGTTCGACCTCTGGTTCGACGTCCCGGCCGGCACGAAGATCTCCGGCTTCCTGCTGTTCGGCGGCCCGACCCTCACCGACCTGCTCGACAAGCAGGGCACCGAGCTCAAGCTGGGCTGACGGCCGCTCCCGGGCCCGGCGCGCCCGGTCCGGCCGGCCCCGCGCCCGGTTCCGGCCCTGCACGCCCGACGCCGCCGGCGTACGCCCTGGGCGCGCGCCGGCGGCGTCGGGCCGCTCGTCAGTCCTGCGCTCGTCAGTCCTGTACGTTCTCGTCCGGTCCCGCGGACGGACCCGCCTTCGTCACCGAGGGCGGCTCCGGCGCCGGCGGCACGGAGTCGACGGCGAGGTCGCCGCCCAGGTACGCCGCCCGGACCTCGGGGTCGGTGAGCAGGTCCTGGGCCGGCGCGCTCTTGATCATCTTGCCGGTCTCGATCACGTACGCGCGGTGCGCGATCTGCAGGGCCTGCTGCGCGTTCTGCTCCACCAGCAGCACGGTGGTGCCGCGGCGGTTGATCTCCTCGATGATCGAGAAGATCTGCAGGACGAGCAGCGGGGCCAGCCCCATGGACGGCTCGTCGAGCAGCAGCACCTGGGGCTTGGTCATCAGCGCCCGGCCGATCGCGAGCATCTGCTGCTCGCCGCCCGACATGGTGCCGCCGGCCTGCTTCTTGCGCTCGGCCAGCCGGGGGAACAGCTCGTAGACCTCGGCCAGGTCCTTGGAGAGGTCCCCCTTACGGGCGTACGCGCCCATGTGAAGGTTCTCCTCGACCGACATGCCGGGAAAGACCCCCCGGCCCTCGGGCGACTGGCCGATCCCGGCGAGCACCCGCTTGTGGCCGGGCAGCTTGCTGATGTCCTTGCCGGCGAAGGTGATCCGCCCCGAGGTCAGCGGCCGGAGTCCGGAGATGGTCTTCAGCGTGGTGGTCTTGCCCGCGCCGTTTGCCCCGATGAGGGTGACGATCTCCCCCTCGTCGACCTGCAGCGTGACGCCCTTGAGCGCCTCGATCTTCCCGTAGTGGACATGGATGTCCTCGACCTCAAGAAGCATCGGCCGGTGCCCCCAGATACGCCTCGATGACCTTCGGGTTGCTCTGGACCTCGCGTGGCAGGCCTTCCGCGATCTTCTCGCCGAAGTCCAGCACGGCGATCCGGTCGCTGATGTCCATGACCAGTCCCATGTCGTGTTCGATGAGCAGCACCGTGCGGCCCGAGTCCCGGATCTTGCGGATGAGCTCCTGGAGACCGATCTTCTCCGCCGGGTTCATGCCCGCCGCGGGCTCGTCGAGCAGCAGCAGCTTCGGCTCGGTGGCCAGCGCCCGAGCGATCTCCAGCCGCCGCTGGTCACCGTAGGGGAGGTTCTTGGCGGTCTCCTCCGACCGGTCGACGATCCCGACGAAGTCCAGCAGCTCCAGGGCCCGCTCACGGCCGCGCCGCTCTTCCCTGCGATGCCACGGCAGGCCCAGGATGGCGCCGATCGCGCCGGTCTTGTGGTGGGCGTCCGCACCCACCATGACGTTCTCCAGCGCCGACATGTTGTGGAACAACCGGATGTTCTGGAAGGTACGGGCGACGCCTCGCTTGGTCACCTTGTAGCGCTTCATCCCGCTGATCTGGTCTCCGTCGAAGTGGACGGAGCCCTCGGTCGGCCGGTAGACGCCGGTGGTCACGTTGAACACCGTCGTCTTCCCCGCCCCGTTGGGGCCGATCAGCGCGAAGATCTCGCCCTTCCTGATGGTGAGGTCCACGCCGTGCAGGGCGGTGACGCCGCCGAAACGCATCACCACCTGGCGCAGCTCGAGCATCGCCGTGGTGTCCTGCTCGGTCACGATGCCGCCTCCGCCGATCCGTGCGTCGCGGGCCCGGCGACCTCGCCGCCCAGCGAGCCCATGCCTCCGGTGCCCTCGGCGAGCTCCGCCTTGCGTCTTCGCGACGGCAGGAGCCCCTCCGGCCGGAAGATCATCATGATGACCAGGACCGCACCGAAGATCATGATGCGGTACTCCTGGAGGAAACGCAGCCGCTCCGGCAGCCAGGCCACGATGAACGAGCCGAGGATGACACCGGGGATGTTGCCCGAGCCGCCGAAGACCACGCACACCAGGATGGTCGCGGAGAGGATGAACGGGAAGTTCTGCGGCTGGATGTAGGCGCTGGGCCCTTGGCCGCCGATCGTGCCGGCCCCGCCGAGGCCGCCCACCATCGCGCCGACGAAGAACGCCAGCAGCTTGAACTTGAAGGTCGGCACGCCCATGAGCTCGGCCGCGTCCTCGTCCTCGCGGATCGCCGACCAGGCGCGTCCCACCCGGCTGTGCTCCAGCCGCTTGGTCACGATGATCACCAGGATGATGAACAGGACCATCACGTAGTAGTACGGCAGGGCGTCGAGACCGAAGGTCAGGCCCAGGAAGTCCGGCGGCTGGGGGATCTGGTCGATGCCCTGCGCCCCGCCGATCTTGTCGGTGTTCAGGGCGACGATCCGGACGATCTCCCCGAAGCCGAGCGTGACGATCGCCAGGTAGTCGCCGCGCAGCCGCAGCGTGGGAGCGCCCAGCACGATGCCGGCGAAGGCCGACAGCAGGACGCCTATCAGCACCGCGGGCCAGAAGTTCCAGTGATCGATGCGTCCCAGGTAGGCGACGCTGTAGGCACCGATGGCGAAGAACGCCACGTAGCCCAGGTCCAGCAGGCCCGCCATGCCGACCACGATGTTGAGGCCGAGCGCCAGCAGGATGTAGCCGCCGATCGGGTAGAACAGGATGCTCGCCCAGTCGACGTCGGGGGACATGAACTGGGCGACGCCGTCCATCGGGAGGACGAAGACGGCGAACAGGACCAGCACCACGTAGACGGGCCAGCGGATGTACCACTCCGCGTCGGCCCAGCGGTCACGGACGACGTTGACGGAGGCGGAGGGCCTGTCGATTGCTGTTTTGAGGTTCATGCGCGCGCCTGCTGGATGGACTCGCCGAGAAGGCCGGTCGGACGGAACATCAAGACGATCACGAGGATGAGGAAGGCGATGACGTCCTTCCACTCCGATCCCCAGAAGATGGCCCCCCAGTTCTCGATGAGACCGAGCAGCACCCCGCCGATGAGCGCACCGCGCAGGTTGCCGATCCCGCCGAGCACGGCGGCCGTGAAGGCCTTGATGCCCAGGATGAAACCGATGTTGTACTGGGTGTTCTCGATCTCCATGGTGAACAGGACCGCGGCCACGCCCGCCATCGCCCCGCCGAGCAGGAAGGTCGTCCGCACGATGGTGTCGATGTTGACGCCCATGAGCACCGCGGTCTCGGGGTCCTGGGCGGTGGCCCGGATGCCCCGGCCGATCTTGGTGCGGGTGACCATCTGATCGAGCGCGACCATCATGATGACGGCCGCGATGATGATGATGATCTGGTCGGTGCGCACCTCGGCGTTGCCGATGTGGAACACCACGTCACGGTCGACGATGCGGGGCACCGAGTTCTGGTTGCGTCCCTGCAGCCCGAAGACGTGGGGGATGATCCCTGTGGCGAAGGCCTCGGAGAGGAAGAACGAGGCTCCGATCGCCGAGATCAGCGCCGCCAGCCGGGAGGCACCGCGGCGCCGGAGCGGGCGGTAGGCCACCAGTTCCAGCAGCACGGCCGCGCCGCCGGACGCCGCCATCGCGGCGACCAGCAACAGGACCAGCACACCGACGAGGGCGATGCCGGTGAAGGGGTGCTCGACCCCGATCATCATCAGCACGCCCAGCGAGGCGTACGTTCCGATCATGAAGATCTCGGAGTGGGCGAAGTTGATGAGGCGCAGTACGCCGTACACCATCGTGTACCCGAGGGCGACCAGTGCGTAGATGGCCCCGTAACTGAGGCCGCCCACGGTCGAGGGCAGGAATTGATGAATGAAGTCGTTGAACATGATCGCCTTCAAGAACAGGGCGGGGTGGCCGCCGGTGTAGCAGGAGCGGGAGTGCTACTAGCACTCCCGCTCCCGCTCTGTCACCGTGGAGACTCGTTGATCTCGGCTCAGCCCAGCTTCGCCTGGTCGGAGGTGCCGAGCCAGCCCAGCGCCCCCTGCTTCACCTCGTAGATGTGGATGGTCGTGGCGCCCAGTTCACCGTTGGGGCCCCACTTGATCTGCTTCGAGACACCCTTGACGTCGTAGGTCTTGAGGAACTCGTTGATCTTCTCGCCGGTGGTGTTGCCCGCCTTGATCGCCGCGATGAGGGCGGTGGCGGCGTCGTAGCCCTCGGTCGCGTAGATCACCGGGTCCTTGCCGGACATCGCCTTGTAGTCGCTGACGAACTTGACCAGCGTCGGGTCCGTCTGCTGCCCGAAGGGGATGAAGCACGGGCAGCCGAGGATGGCGCCCTCGGCCTGCGGCGCGCCGGCGCCCTGGATCAGCTGCGCGTCGAGCGAGCCGTCACCGGAGGCCCACAGCGACTTGACGCCCTGGTCACGGAGCTGCTTGAGCAGCTTGCCGCCCTCGGAGTAGTAGCCGCCGTAGAAGATGACGTCCGGAGCGAACGCCTTGACCTTCGTCACGGTCGAGGAGTAGTCGGAGGCGGCCTCGTCGATCTCGTCGCGCTGGACGTTGATGCCCTTGGCCTTGAAGGTGGCCAGCGCGGAGTCACCGATGCCGACGCTGTAGGCCTTCTTGCCGTTGATGACGTACGCCTTCTTCGGCGCCTTCGCCTTGATCATGAAGTCGACGATGCCGGCGCCCTGGGCGGCGTCCGTGGCGACCATGCGGTGCCAGTACTTCCAGCCGTTGGTGGACAGGGCCGGGTTGGTGGCCGAGGGGGTCAGGTTCGGGATCTTGCCCTTCTCGAGGATCCCGTCCGCCGCCTTGGACTCGCCGGAGAAGGCCGGGCCGATCATCGCGACGATCTTGTCCGTCTTGATCGCCTTGGGCGCGAGGGCCGCCGCCTGGTTCTCCTTGCCCTGGGTGTCGTAGGGCACGAGCTTGATCTTCTTCTTCGGGTTCGTCTTGTTGTACTGGTCGATCGCGAGCTGTGCGCCGGTCTTCGGCGGAATGACGATCGCGGAATCCGGACCGCTCAGGTCGCCCATGAAGCCGATGTTGAGCGTGTCGCCGCCCGACGAAGAACCACCGCAGCCACTCAGCGCGAGCGCTGCACTCAGCGCGACAGCGCCGGTGATCTTGAACATGTTGCGCCGCAAGGCCGCCAACCTTTCAGTCCGGATCCGGATGGGATCGGGTACGGGTGTGGCCCCAGGGTGATCGCCTCGTGGAGAACTGTCACCTGGGGACGAAGTCCGTAGTACACCCAGAAGCAGGGGGAGATCAGCAGGGCAAGGCGGAAGGGTTACTGCTTCGTTACTTGCCCGTGCCTAAATAGGTCAAGAACTTGACGATTAGCAAGGACGTTACAAAAAGGTGTTTCGGTATGACCGGAATATGGGTAGGCTAGTCCGTTTTTTCCGTATCGTCCACTAGTCCACCTGCCAGTACGGCTTCGGCCACCTTGCGCATGGTCAGCCGACGGTCCATCGAGGTCTTCTGGATCCACCTGAACGCCTCGGGCTCGGTCCACCCGTGCGCGGCCTGCAGCGCCCCCTTGGCCCGATCGACGATCTTGCGCGTGTCCAGCCGCTCCTGGAGCGTGCCCACTTCGGCCTCGAGGGCCTTCATCTCCTCGTACCGGCTGGCCGCCATCTCGATCGACGGCACCAGATCGGCCTTCGTGAACGGTTTCACGAGGTAGGCCATGGCGCCGGCGGCGCTGGCCCGGGCGACGAGTTCCCGCTGCGAGAAGGCGGTCAGGATGATCACAGGCGCGATCCGGTCCGCCGTGATCCGCTCGGCCGCGGAGATGCCGTCCAGAATGGGCATCTTCACGTCGAGGATCACCAGGTCCGGGCGCAGCTCGGTGGCCAGCTTGACGGCGGCCTCGCCGTCGCCCGCCTCGCCGACGACCTGGTAGCCCTCCTCCTCGAGCATCTCCTTGAGGTCCAGGCGGATCAGGGCTTCATCTTCAGCGATCACAACTCGTCTGGGGCTCTCAGTCACGCGCACGAGACTACCCGGAGCCGGTACGCTGGTTGTCGCCCAGGGCGGTGGCAACCCGTGGCCGCCGCATGCGGGCACGGTGCCGCGCATCGCCCCCTCGAGGCCCTGATAGTCCAACGGCAGAGACAATGCACTCAAAACGCATCAAGTGTGGGTTCGAATCCCACTCAGGGCACAACCAACCCCACCGCCGCCCCCGTGCGGCGGTTTCGTCATTCCGGCCCCCGGCCCTCTCTGCCATCCCCCACCCATCGTGATCATGCAATCAATCGTCGATTGAGCGCATGATCACGGCGGGCCGGGAGGTCACCGGCCGGAACGCGCCCCCGGCAGGAGGCCAGCGGCCGGGGCCTGTGAGAGGAACCTCGGCGGCTACTGCCACGGGCGTGCTGTGGAACGACGCGGCCCGTACCGCAGCACGGCACGGCCCGAGTTGCGGCACGGCGCGGCATATACCGCGGCACGGCGCGGCCCGTTGCGGCAGGGCGCGACACCTACCCCAGCACGGCACGGCCCGTACCTCGGCAGGGCGCGGCCCGTGCCGTGACAGGACGCGGCCGGTACCGCGGCGGGGTGCGATCTGGCGGGGTGGTGCGAGGGGTGAGGCGGTCAGGAGCGCATCGCGTTGGCGATGGCGTCCCCGATGCGGTGCACCCGGAGGGCGTTGGTGGAGCCCGGGGTGCCGGGGGGTGAGCCGGCCACGATGACGACCTTGTCGCCCTTCTGGCAGCGGCCGATCTCCAGCAGCGACTGCTCGACCTGGCGGACCATCTCGTCGGTGTGGTTGACGTGCGGCACGATGAAGGTCTCGACGCCCCACACCAGCGCGAGCTGCGACCGGGTGGCCTGCACCGCGGTGAAGGCCAGCAGCGGGATGGGCGAGCGATAGCGCGAGAGCCGGCGCGCGGTCTCCCCCGACATGGTGAACGCGACCAGCGCCTTGGCCCCCACGATGGCGCCGACCTCGGCGGCGGCGCGGGCGATGGCCCCGCCGACGGTCTCGGGCACCCGGCTGAGCGAGGCGGACGCCCGCAGGGTGACCTCCTCGGCCGTGGTGACGATGCGGCTCATCGTCTGCACGGACTCGATCGGGTACTGCCCGACGCTGGTCTCGCCGGAGAGCATGACGGCGTCGGCGCCCTCGAAGACGGCGTTGGCGACGTCGGAGGCCTCGGCGCGGGTGGGCCGGGGCGCGGAGATCATGGACTCGAGCATCTGGGTGGCCACGATGACCGGGCGGGCCTTCTCGCGGGCGAGCTGGATGGCGCGCTTCTGCACGATCGGCACCTGCTCCAGCGGGAGCTCGACGCCGAGGTCGCCGCGGGCGACCATGATCCCGTCGAAGGCCGCCACGATCTCGGGCAGCGCGTCCACGGCCTGCGGCTTCTCGATCTTCGCGATGAGGGGGACGCGCACGCCCTCCTCGTCCATGATCTGGTAGACGGCCTCGGCGTCCTCGGGGCTGCGCACGAAGGACAGGGCGACCAGGTCGACGCCCAGCCGGAGGGACCAGCGCAGGTCCTCCTCGTCCTTGGGGGTGAGGGCGGGGACGCTGACGGCGACGCCGGGCAGGTTGAGGCCCTTGTTGTCGGAGACCATGCCGCCGATGACCACGCGGGTGTTGACCCGCTGTCCCTCGACGGAGAGCACCTCGAGGACGACCCGGCCGTCGTCGATGAGCACGGAGTCGCCCGCGCTCACGTCACCGGGAAGCCCTTGGTAGGTGGTGGACACCTCCTTGCGGCTCCCGGGGACGTCCTCGGTGGTGATGGTGAACTCGTCGCCGAGGGTGAGCCGCACCGGGCCGTCCGGGAACCGGCCGATTCGGATCTTGGGGCCCTGCAGGTCCGCCAGGATGCCGATGCCCCGCCCGGTGGCCTTGGAGGCCTCGCGGAGGTATCCGTAGACCTCCTCGTGCTGGGCGTGCGACCCGTGGCTCATGTTCAGCCTGGCGATGTCGATGCCGGCCTCCACGAGGGCGCGGATCTGGTCGCGGCTGGAACAGGCCGGGCCTAGGGTGCTGACGATTTTCGCTCGACGACTCACAGCGCCAACCCTAGGTAATTACCGGCCAGTAAGGGTATTCGCGCAGCACAGTGTCACCGAGGGTTCACCGAGTGGTCTAGATCAATGGTCTAGACCATGGTGGCGTCAGCTCCGGAAGACCTCCACGAACGCCTGGCAGAACGCCTTGAGATCGTCCGGCTTGCGGCTGGAGACCAGGGTGCCCGGGCCGGCCGTGCAGATCTGCACCTCCTCGTCCACCCAGGTGGCACCGGCGTTGCGCAGGTCGGTCCGCAGGCTCGGCCAGGACGTCAGCGTGCGGCCCCGGACGACGTCCGCCTCGATCAGGGTCCACGGGGCGTGGCAGATCGCCGCGACCGGCTTGCCCGCCTCGAAGAAGGCCCTGACGAAGGCGACCGCGTTCGGCTGCATGCGCAGGAAGTCGGGGTTGGCCACGCCTCCGGGGAGCACCAGGGCGTGGAACTCCGCAGGCGACGAGACGTCGACGGTGGTGTCGACGGAGAAGGTGTCGGCCTCGGTCAGGTGGTTGAAGGCCTGGATCCGGCCGGACTGGGTGGAGACCAGCCGGGGCTGCCCGCCCGCCTGCTCGACCGCCTGCCACGGCTCGGTGAGCTCGACCTGCTCGACGCCCTCGGGGGCGACGAGGAAGGCGATGGTGCGGCCTTGAAGATCAGTAGCCATGGGTGATGCCCCTCCTGCTTGGTACGCCGGTGCGCACACTGTCGGTTCTCGGTTGCCGTCCAGGGACGCCTCTGCCCCTCAGCGCGGGTGGTATGCATGGGGCATGGTGTCGAGCGTGTACCGCGAGCGCCCGGCGGGACCGCAATCCGGCCTCGCCTGCCTCTGGACGCAGTCGCCGCCGCCGGACGCCGGGCCGTACGTCCAGCGGGTGGTCCCGGACGGCTGCATGGACGTGATCTGGTCGCGGCGGACCGGCGCGCTGGTGGTGGCCGGTCCTGACACCGGCCCGCATCTGGCCACGATGCTCCCGGGCGAGCAGGTCGTGGCGGTGCGGTTCCGTCCGGGAACGGCACCGCCGGTGCTCGGGCTGCCCGCGGACGCCGTACGCGACGTCCGCGTGCCGCTCCGGGCCATGTGGGGCCCGGCCGCCGACGCCCTCGCCGAGGCGCTGGCCGTCGCGGCCGATCCCGAGTCCACCCTGCTACGGCGGGTGTCGCGGGAGCTGAGCTGCGCTCCCCCGCCCGATCCCGCCGTGCCCGCCATGATCGCTTCGCTCCGGGCCGCGCATTCGGTCCGGGAGACCGCGGAGCGGCTCGGCCTCAGCGAACGCCAGCTGCGCCGCCGGTCGCTGGCCGCGTGCGGATACGGCCCCAAGACGCTGCAGCGGATCCTGCGTTTCCAGCGGGCGCTGGCCCTGGCGCGGCGCGCGGAGCCGTACGCCGACGTGGCGCAGGCCGCCGGCTACGCCGACCAGCCGCACCTGGCGCACGAGGTCCGCGAGCTCGCCGGGGTGCCGCTCTCCGAGCTGGTGTGACTCCCCTGGCGGCGACCGCGCGCGGCGAGCGGGTCGAGCGGTGGCCGCCCCGGTCGGCGCGCCGGCCGACCACCCGGCCGCCAGGGGGGCCGTGACCGGCCTGGTCCGGTCGCTGGCGGCCGAACTCGCACCGCCTGGGGCCCGGGGTCGGCGCGGTCACGGCGGGCCCACCGGCACGCCCCTGGCCACACGGGACTCCCTTGGCGGCCACCCGCCTTCCTGCGGGCACCGCCCGCCCGGAGCGTTCGCGGGCCGTCGGCCGCAGCGCCCGCGGCGAACCGGCCCGGCCCTCGGACCGGACGGTCTCCGGCCCGGCTCAGCGCGCGCCGGGCCAGGGGCCGGGCGGGTCCAGTGGCAGCGACGCGGTCCTGACCTGGGTGTCGTAGAGCCGGAACCCGCGGGAGCGGTAGTTGGCGAGCGCGGCGGGCCCGTCGAGCGAGCAGGTGCGCACCCAGACCCGCACCGTGGGGGTGAGGCCGGGCCAGCGCTCGGCCAGGTCCCAGGCGCGCGCGGTGCCGGCGGTGAGCAGGTGCCCGCCGAGCTGCTTGCCGTGGAAGGCCGGCAGCAGCCCGAAATAGGCGATCTCCACCTGACCGTCCGCCTGCGGGTCCAGCTCGATGTACCCGGCCGGGGTCCCCCGGACCCAGGCGATCCAGGTCTCGACCGCCGGGCGCTCCAGCCAGTTGCGCCACTGCTCGTACGACCACGAGAGCCGGTCGGTCCAGAACCAGTCGCCGCCCACCGCGGTGTACAGGTAGCGGCTCAGCTCGGGGCTCGGCACCTCGGCCCGCACCACCTCGACCGGTTCCCGGGGAGGCGGGGCGGCGCCGAGCTGCCGGGGGTCCTTCTGCTCGAGGTGCCAGGTACTGACCTCGATCTTCCTCACGGCGGTCATGACGCCTCTGATCCGGCAGGAGGAGGCGGGGCGGCCCGGATGGGGACCGCCCCGCCTCCTGAACGAGCGGAGATCCTGGACGAGCAGATCCTGGACGAACGGGAACCGGTACGGGCCGGCTTGCACGGCCGGCCTGGACGGACGGGTCAGACGAGGGGGCGGGCGGTCGGGGGGATCGGGTACGGCAGCGCCGTCTCACCGGAGAGGTACCGGTCCACCCCGGCGGCCGCGGCCCGGCCCTCGGCGATGGCCCAGACGATCAGGGACTGGCCGCGGCCCATGTCGCCGGCGCAGAACACGCCCTCGACCGAGGTCTGGTAGTCCTGGTCCCGGACGACGTTGCTGCGCTGGTCGAACTCCACGCCGAGCTGCTCCAGCAGCCCCTCGTGCTGCGGGCCGAGGAAGCCCATCGCCAGCGTGACCAGCTCGGCGGGGATCTCCCGCTCGGTGCCGGGGATGGGGGCGAACCCCTGGGCGGGGCCCTCTACGCCGACCAGCCTCAGGGCCGCCACGTCGCCGTTCTCCCCGGCGACGAACCCGACCGTCGAGATCGCGTAGAGCCGCTTCCCGCCGAGATCGGCCAGCTCCTCGTGGGCGGTCTCCATCTTGTAGAGCATCGGGTAGGTCGGCCACGGCTGGGAGTCGGGCCGGGCCTCGGGCGGCTGCGGCATGATCTCCAGCTGGGTGACCGACGCGGCCCCCTGGCGGATGGCGGTGCCGATGCAGTCGGCGCCGGTGTCACCGCCGCCGATCACCACGACGTGCTTGCCCTTCGCGGAGATCGGCGACTCCTCGAAGTCGCCCTCCTGCACCCTGTTGGCCGGCGGCAGGTACTCCATGGCCTGGTAGATGCCGCGCAGCTCGCGGCCGGGCACCGGCAGGTCACGCCGTACGGTGGCGCCGCCGGACAGCACGATGGCGTCGTACCGCTCCCGCAGCTGCTCGGCGGTGATGTCGACCCCGACGTTGACGCCGGTCTTGAACTCGGTGCCCTCGGCCCTCATCTGGCCCAGGCGCCTGTCGACGTGCCGCTTCTCCATCTTGAACTCGGGGATCCCGTAGCGCAGCAGGCCGCCGATCCGGTCGTCGCGCTCGTAGACCCGCACGTCGTGCCCGGCGCGGGTCAGCTGCTGGGCGGCGGCCAGGCCGGCCGGTCCGGAGCCGATGACCGCGACGCTCTTGCCCGTCTTGACCGACGGCGGCTGCGGGGTCACCCAGCCCTCGGCCCAGGCCCGGTCGATGATGTCGGCCTCGACCCGCTTGATGGCCACCGGGTCCTGGTTGATCCCCAGCACGCAGGCGCTCTCGCACGGCGCGGGGCACAGCTTCCCGGTGAACTCCGGGAAGTTGTTGGTCGCGTGCAGCCGCTCGATGGCCTCCCGCCAGTCGTCCCGGTAGACCAGGTCGTTCCACTCGGGGATGAGGTTTCCCAGCGGGCAGCCGTTGTGGCAGAACGGGATGCCGCAGTCCATGCAGCGTGCCGCCTGCTTCTCCAGCGAGCCCTTCGGGAAGTCCTCGTAGACCTCGCTCCAGCTCTTGATGCGCACGTCGACGGGGCGGCGCCTGGGAAGCTCGCGCCCGATCGTCAGAAAGCCCTTCGGATCAGCCATGTACGGCCCCCTCAGCCCTGTGAAGCGGCCATGATGGCCTGGTTGACGTCACGGCCCTCGGCCTCGGCCCTGGCCATCGCCTCCAGGACCCGCTTGTAGTCCCTGGGCATGACCTTGGTGAACCGGTCGACGGCGATGTCCCATTCGGCGAGCAGCTTGCCCGCGACCGCGGATCCGGTCTCGGTCTGGTGCCTCTCGACGATCGACCGCAGGAAGGAGCCGTCCTCGTCGGTGAGCTCCTCGAGGGCGACCATCTCCGGGTTGACGCGCCGTTCCTGGAGGTCCAGGACATAGGCGATGCCACCCGACATGCCTGCCGCGAAGTTGCGGCCGGTCGGGCCGAGGACGACGACCCGCCCGCCGGTCATGTACTCGCAGCCGTGGTCGCCGACGCCCTCCACCACCGCGGTGGCACCGGAGTTGCGTACGGCGAACCGCTCGCCCGCCAGGCCGCGCAGGAACACCTCACCCGAGGTGGCCCCGTACAGGATGACGTTGCCGGCGATGATCTGCTCCTCGGCCACGAACGGCGCGGCCGGGTCCGGCTGAACGATGACGCGTCCGCCGGACAGGCCCTTGCCGACGTAGTCGTTGGCGTCCCCGACCAGCCGGAGCGTGATGCCGCGCGGCACGAACGCCCCGAACGACTGCCCGGCCGACCCGGTGAAGGTGACGTCGATGGTGTCGTCGGGTAGGCCCCGGCCGCCCCACTTGCGGGTCACCTGGTGGCCGAGCATCGTGCCGACCGTCCGGTTGACGTTGCGGATCGGCATCTCCAGCGTGACCTTGTCGCCGTAGGCGATGGCGCCCTCGGCGAGCTGGATCAGGGTGTTGTCCAGTGCCTTCTCCAGCCCGTGGTCCTGGACGACGGTCCGGCGCAGCGGCGTGCCGTCGGGCAGCCGCGGCCGGTGCAGGATGGGGCTCAGGTCCAGCCCCGAGGCCTTCCAGTGCGAGACGGCCTCACGGGTGTCGATGTACTCGACGTGCCCGATGGCCTCGTCGAGGGACCGGAAGCCCAGCTGCGCGAGGTACTCGCGGACCTCCTCGGCGATGAACTCGAAGAAGTTGACCACGAACTCGGGCTTGCCGTTGAACCGCTCCCGCAGCACCGGGTTCTGGGTGGCGACGCCCACCGGGCAGGTGTCGAGGTGGCACACCCGCATCATGACGCAGCCGGAGACCACCAGCGGCGCCGTGGCGAAGCCGTACTCCTCGGCGCCCAGCAGGGCGGCGATGACCACGTCACGGCCGGTCTTCATCTGCCCGTCGGCCTGCACGACGATGCGGTCCCGCAGGCCGTTGAGCAGCAGGGTCTGCTGGGTGTCGGCCAGGCCGAGCTCCCAGGGCGCCCCGGCGTGCTTGAGCGAGGTCAGGGGCGAGGCGCCGGTGCCGCCGTCGTGACCGGAGATCAGCACGACGTCCGCGTGCGCCTTGGAGACGCCCGCCGCGACCGTGCCGACCCCGACCTCGGCGACGAGCTTGACGTGCACCCGCGCGACCGGGTTGGAGTTCTTGAGGTCGTGGATGAGCTGGGCGAGGTCCTCGATCGAGTAGATGTCGTGGTGGGGGGGCGGCGAGATGAGGCCGACGCCCGCGGTCGAGTGCCGGGTCTTGGCGATCCACGGGTAGACCTTGTGGCCGGGCAGCTGGCCGCCCTCACCGGGCTTGGCGCCCTGCGCCATCTTGATCTGGATGTCGTCGGCGTTGGTGAGGTACTCCGACGTGACACCGAACCGGCCCGACGCCACCTGCTTGACGGCGCTGCGCCGCAGGTCACCGTCGGCGTCCGGGGTGAACCGCTCGGGGTCCTCGCCGCCCTCGCCGGTGTTGGACTTGCCGCCCAGCCGGTTCATGGCGATGGCGAGGGTCTCGTGCGCCTCCGCCGAGATGGAGCCGTACGACATGGCGCCGGTGGAGAACCGCTTGACGATCTCGGAGACCGGCTCGACCTCCTCGATCGGCACCGGTGGCCGGACGCCCTCGCGCAGCCGGAACAGGCCGCGCAGGGTCATCAGCCGCGACGACTGGTCGTCGACGAGCCGGGTGTAGTCCTTGAACAGCTCGTACCTGCGGGTCCGGGTGGCGTGCTGCAGGCGGAAGACCGTCTCGGGGTTGAACAGGTGCAGCTCGCCCTCGCGGCGCCACTGGTACTCGCCGCCGTCCTCGAGCGTGCGGTGCGCCGGGTCGTTGCCGCTGCGCGGGTAGGCGCGCCGGTGCCGCTCGGCGACCTCACGGGCGACGACGTCGAAGCCGACGCCGCCGAGCCGGGAGGTGGTGCCGGTGAAGCACCGGTCCACGACCTCGCTGCCGAGGCCGATCGCCTCGAAGATCTGCGCGCCGGTGTAGGACGCGACCGTGGACACGCCCATCTTGGACATGATCTTGAGGACGCCCTTGCCGTACGCCTTCACCAGGTTGCGGGCGGCCTTGGCCGGGTCGAGGCCCTCGAGCGCCCCGGTGTGGACCAGGTCCACGACCGTCTCGATGGCGAGGTAGGGGTTGACCGCCGAGGCGCCGTAGCCGATGAGCAGCGCCATGTGGTGGCACTCACGGGCCTCGGCGGTCTCGATGATCAGGCCGACCTGGGTCCGGGTCTTCTCCCGGATCAGGTGGTGGTGGACCGCGCCGGTGAGCAGCAGCGACGGGATGGCGGCCTTCCCGGCGGCCGAGCCGCGGTCGGAGAGCACGATGACGCGCGCCCCGCCGGCGATGGCCTCCGAGACCTCGTCGCAGATCTCCTCGATCCGGTGCTGGAGCGCCTCGCCGCCACCGCCGACGTCGTAGAGCCCCTGGACCAGGTAGGCCTGGAGGCCGGGCAGCGCGCCCTCGTCGTTGATGTGGATGATCTTGGCGAGCTCGTCGTTGTCCAGGATCGGGGTGGGCAGCACCAGCCGGCGGCAGGACTCCGGACCCGGGTCGAGCAGGTTGCTCTCCGGGCCGAGCGTGGACTGCAGGGAGGTCACCATCTCCTCCCGGATGGCGTCCAGCGGCGGGTTGGTGACCTGCGCGAAGAGCTGCTTGAAGTAGTCGAAGAGCAGCCGGGGCCGCTCCGACAGGGCGGCGATGGGGGTGTCGGTGCCCATGGAGCCGATCGGCTCGGCACCGGTCCTGGCCATGGGGGTGAGGAGGATCCGCAGTTCCTCCTGGGTGTAGCCGAAGGTCTGCTGCCGCTTGACCAGGGTGTCGTGGGTGGGGATCTCCCGCGCCCGGGTCGGCAGCTCCTCGAACCGCACGAGGCCGTCGTGCAGCCACTGCGCGTACGGGTGCTCGGCGGCGAGCTCGGCCTTGATCTCGTCGTCCTCGATGATGCGGCCCTTGGCGGTGTCGACCAGGAAGATCCGGCCCGGCTGCAGCCGGCCCTTGCGGACCACGGTCGCCGGGTCGAGGTCGAGCACGCCGGCCTCGCTGGAGAGCACGACGAAGCCCTGGTCGGTCACCCAGAACCGCCCGGGGCGCAGGCCGTTGCGGTCCAGGACCGCGCCGACGACGGTGCCGTCGGTGAAGGTGACGCTGGCCGGGCCGTCCCAGGCCTCCATCAGCGTCGAGTGGAACTCGTAGAAGGCCCGGCGGGCCGGGTCCATCTCGGTGTGGTTCTCCCACGCCTCCGGGATCATCATCAGCACCGAGTGCGCCAGCGACCTGCCACCGAGGTGCAGCAGCTCCAGGCACTCGTCAAAGGAGGCGGTGTCGCTGGCCACCTCGTCGATGACCGGGAAGGTCCGGGACAGGTCTCCGGGGATCAGGTCGGAGGCCAGCAGCGCCTCGCGGGCCCGCATCCAGTTGCGGTTGCCCTTGACCGTGTTGATCTCACCGTTGTGCGCGAGATAGCGGTACGGGTGCGCCAGCTCCCATGCCGGGAAGGTGTTGGTGGAGAACCGCGAGTGCACCAGGGCGATGGCGCTGGCGTAGCGGCGGTCCGACAGGTCGGGGAAGAACGGCTCCAGCTGCGGAGTCGTCAGCATCCCCTTGTAGACGATCGTGCGGCTGGACAGGCTCGGGAAGTAGACCGAGGTGTCCTGCTCCACGCGCTCGCGCATGCAGAACACCAGCCGGTCCAGCTCGATGCCCGACCTGCCGTCCTTCGCGCTCACGAACAGCTGCGCGAAGTGCGGGATGACCCTGCGGGCCGTCGGACCGCAGAAGTGCGGGTCGTGGGGCAGCTCGCGCCAGCCCAGCACGGTCAGGCCCTCCTCCTCCGCGGTGTCGGCGATGGCCGCCACCGTGGCGGCGCGCTCCGCGCCGTCCAGGGGCAGGAAGCCGATGCCCACGGCGTAGGAACCTGCCTCGGGCAGCGGGAAGTCGACGACCTCGCGGAGGAACGCGTCCGGGATCTGGGTGAGGATGCCCGCGCCGTCACCGTCGTCGGGTTCCGCGCCCTTGGCGCCACGGTGATCCAGGTTGCGCAGGACGGTCAGGGCCTTCTCGACGATGTCGTGGCTCTTACGTCCGTGCAGATCGGCCACCATGCCGACGCCACAGGCGTCGTGCTCGTTGGCCGGGTCGTACAGGCCCTGGCTCTCAGGCCGACCAGGTGTGAGGGCAGCAGCCGCCATTGACCCTCCCGTCGTCATCTCACTGCTCCGATGTCAGTGCAGTCGGGGACGGCGTTGGCCCTGCTGCGGTGTAAAGAGGTTACCTCACTGCCGGGATCATGCCCGACTGACCTAGATCGCGAAACTTACCGCGCGCTTGCACTACTGATGTGTTCGCTTTCCGCGTACGGAGGGTCATTTCGGGGTGACCGTGCGGCTTCGGCGTCGCTGAGTCCCCCGCGGTACCACCGCGGCGGTTCTTGCCCCCCTAGCTATAACCAGGATAGCCGGGACGTTAAACCCCAAATACCCATCTATCGGTGACGATGATCACCGGTGGACGGGTGCGGGGGGGCGCGGAGGCCGAGGTCAGCGGTGTGCCGCGACCCTGCCGTAGACCGCTGGAGCGTTACCGGCGGTGACGAGAAGGGAGATCAGGGAGGGGTCCTTCGCGTCGCCGGTGCCGTCGAGCCGCTGGACCCAGGCGACGACGGCGTAGTGGCCCATGGCGGCGCCGCGCGCCATGCCGAACCCCCGCCCGAACCCGTCGAGCGGGGCCGGCGCGGGCAGCGGCCGGACGAAACCCGAGCCCGTACCCGGGGTGATCGTGTGCACGAACCGGCCGGTGTCGACGGCGTGCGCCAGGTTGAAGACGGCGAAGAGCGCCGCGTAGCCCTTCTTCTCGTCGGCGTAGACGCCGCGCACGGCCTGGGTGCAGCCGGCCTTACGGAGCACGTCGGCGGCCACGGCCCCCCAGACCGCCTCGGCGCAGTCGGTGTCGATCCGCTGGTCGCGCAGCTCCAGCCGGGCGTGCGTGGTCCCGTCGGTGAGGGTGGTCCTGCCCCGGGGGAAGACCTCGTCGGCGGTGAGCGGGCTCCCGTCGGCGGAGCGCTCCCCGATCACGTCGAAGGTCGGGGTGGAGGGCGCGTCGGAGTAGACCGCCGGAACCGAGCCGCCCGCGGCGGGCCCGGCCGGACGGGCGGGCCGCCGGGGATCGGATCCGCCGTTCAGGACGAGGAAGGCGACGGCGCCCAGGACCACCACCGCGAGCACGGCAGCGGTGCCGTAGAACATCGCCGGGGGGACGCCGCGGCGCCTGCCGCCGGTGCCGCCCGGCCGGGCCTGACCGCCGGTACGGGGCCTGCCACCGGGACGGTCCCGGCCGCCGCCCGCCGGAGCGGGCCTGCCGGTACGGGGTGGCCCGCCGGCCTTGCCCCGGCGCGGATCGGCGGCCTGGCGGGGAGCGCCCGCACGGCGCCCGGCGGTGCCGCGGCTCGTGCCCCGGTCCCGGCCGGCGGCGCCCGTGCGGCGGGCACCGCCGCCTCGCGGGTCGGGGTCGAAGCTCACGGGCGGCCCGGGATCAGTTGTCGGCCAGCACGAGCCGGCCCCAGACGAAGTCCGCGGCGCGCTCGATGGCGAGGCTCGCGTCGAGCAGTTCGTTCATTGAGTCCGGCCGCGCCCCGCCCTTGCGCTGCACCCAGCTGATCACGACGTAGTGGCCGTAGATCTCGGGATACGCGGCGCTGAAGCCGGCCCCGAAGTTCGTCAGGCCGTTCGCGGCCAGCGGGAGCGTGAATCCGCCGTTGACCTGGGGGTCGAGATCCCGGACGATCTGCTCGGAGCCCTCGATCCGGTCGAGGTTGAGGGCGACGAACTGGCCCACGTACCGCTGGTCGGTGCTGCGGTAGGCCCCGCGAACGACCTGCGTACAGCCGAACTTCTGCAGGTCGGCCTTGAGCCGGTCGCCCCAGACCGCGGCACGGCAGTTCCCGGACACCTCGGAACGGACCAGGCTGAAGGTGTACTTGCCGTGCGAGACCGACTTGGCCTCGTCGGTGAAGACCTCGCCCTCGTTGAGGGGGCGCTGGTCACCGCCCGCACGCAGGTTCAGCTTCTTGGTGCCCTCGTTGGCCGCCGTCGGCACGTACACCGTGGGCAGGACCGAGCCGCCGCCGGACGCCGCGTTGGTGTCCCCGCCGGTGAAGGAGGCGACCGCGACCACCACGACGGCCGCGACCACCACCACGAGGGCGACACCGAGGCCGATCATCTTGGTTCTGCGGCTGAGACCCGGCCGGTCGTCCGGCCAGAAGTCGTCCTCATCGGTCTTGCGCGCCCTCACGGGAGAGCCCGTGTCGCTCACTGTTCCTCCGGTTCACTTCGCTCACTCAGCGGGCGGAACATCGCCGCTCGCGGGCGTCGCTCACGACGGGTGAGCCTATCGCTCCCCATCACTTTCGCGGGCACAAACAGCCGTTTCATCCGCTTTTGCCGCCCGTCAAAGACCGCTTGTACCGATGAGCGCCCCGACCCCGTACGTGAACGCCGCGGCGGCGCCACCCAGCAGCAGCTGGCGCAGCCCGCTGAACCACCATGACCGGGCGGTCACCCGGGAGACCAGCGCGCCGGCCGCGAACAGGCCGACCCCCGCGAGGGCACCGGCCGGCCAGAGCTCGCCGGCGCCCAGCAGGTACGGCAGGACGGGCAGCAAGGCGCCCAGGGCGAAGAACAGGAACGACGAACCGGCGGCCACCAGGGGCGACGGCAGGTTGCCGGGGTCGATGCCGAGCTCCTCGCGGGCGTGGATCTCCAGTGCCTCGTCGGGGCTGCGGGAGAGCTGCCTGGCGACCTCGGCGGCCAGCTTCGCGTCCAGGCCCCGGGCCTGGTAGAGCTGCGCCAGCTCGGCCTCCTCGGCCTTGGCGTTGTTGACCAGCTCGTCGAGCTCCACCGCGATCTCGGCCTGGGCCAGCTCCGACTGGGAGGCCACCGAGATGTACTCCCCCGCGGCCATCGAGAAGGCGCCCGCCGCGAGCCCGGCCAGCCCGGCCAGCACGATGACGTGCTGCGAGGCCCGCCCGCCGGCGATCCCGGCGATGAGCGCGAAGTTGGAGACCAGCCCGTCCATCGCCCCGAACACCGACGGCCGCAGCCATCCTCCGGTCACGTCCCGGTGCTCGTGGTGGATCTCGGAGGTGACGGTCCGCTGGACTCCGGAGCCCTCGGGCTCGGTCACGGAGCCTCCTTGGCCGTCGCTCTCGCCCCTCCGGCCCTGCGCTCGTCACCTCCGGGCTCCTCCGCACCCGCCTCGGTGTCACCGGCGGCCGGCCCGGCCTCAGGGGTGCCGGCCGGGGAGTCCTCGGCCGGGGAGTCGTCGGTCTCGGAGTCGTCGGTCTCCCACCACCTCTTGGCGGCCGGAATCCCCGCGCGCTCCCCGGCCTGCTCCTCCGCGGGTACGGCATGATCCGCGGAGAGGACCTCGGTCTCCTCCAGAGGCCCGTCCTCGTCCTCCAGAGCGCCGTCCTCGGCCGCTTCGTCCTCGTCGCCGGCGGTCTCGCCGAACGGCTCGTCCGTGGCGGACCGGTCCGCGGTCTCCGCTGGGCGCTCGTCGCGCGGGGACGGGTCCGCGGTCTCCTCGAGCGGCCCGTCCTCGTCGCCGGAGGGGTCCCCGGCGTCCTCGGCCGACTCGTCCTCCAGGCCCGGATCCTCGGCGTCGTCGAAGGGGCCGTCCTGCCGGGGAAGATCCGCCTCGTCGGGAAGGTCAGTCTCCCCGGAGAGGTCCGCGGTCTCCGCGGCGGGCTCCTGCTCACCGGCCGGGACTGCGACCGGCTCGTCGTGATCGGCGTGGCCATCGGCCGGCCCCGTGGGCGCCGCCTCCCAGGCCACGGGCGCGCCGGCGGGCTCCTCCGCCGCTTCTCCGGCGGGCTCGGCGACGGCCCACGGTTCCACGGCGGACGCCCGCGTCCCGGAGGACGCCTGTCCGGCGGGCTCGTCGTGATCGTGCCGCACCGCACCGGCACCGCCGGGCGGCTCCGGGTCGGCCGCCGGCTCGTCGCCACCGGGCTCGGCGCGGGTCTCCACGACCTCCTGGACGTCGCTCTTGTCGCGGTTGACGTACAGGTACGCGGCCGCGCCGAGGAAGACGACCAGGGCCGTGTAGTCGTTGAGCCGCAGCCCGAGGAAATGGTGGGCGCTGTCGATGCGCAGCCACTCGATCCAGGCCCTGCCGACGGTGTAGGCGGCGACGTAGAGGGCGAAGCTGCGCCCGTAGTTGAGCCGGTACCGCTTGCCCGCCCAGATCACCAGGATCGCGATGCCGAAGCACCACAGCGACTCGTACAGGAAGGTGGGGTGGTAGTTCGCGACATCGGCGTAACGCGGGTCGAGGCTGCCGTCGGGGAGCCTCGGCCGGTGGTCCTGGTCGATCGTCACCGCCCACGGCAGCGAGGTCGGGCGCCCGTACAGCTCCTGGTTGAACCAGTTCCCCCAGCGGCCGATGCCCTGCGCCAGCGCGATGCCCGGCGCGACGGCGTCGGCGAAGACCCGCAGGTTCACGCCGCGGCGTCGGCAGCCGATGGCGGCGCCCACCGCGCCGAGCGCGACCGCGCCCCAGATGCCCAGGCCGCCGTTCCAGACCTTGAGGGCGTCGAGCGGGTGCCGGCCCGAGCCGAAGTACATCTGGTTGTCGGTGATGACGTGGTACAGCCGCCCGCCGATCAGGCCGAACGGCACCGCCCACACGGCGATGTCGATGACGACGCCGGGGGTCCCCCCGCGCGCGGCCCAGCGGCGTTCACCGAGCCAGACGGCGACGACGATCCCAAGAATGATCATGAGAGCGTACGCGCGGAGCGGGAAGGGCCCGAGGTGCCAGACTCCCTGCGACGGGCTCGGGAAGGCGAGCGGATGCTGCATGAGCGTTGACGTTACCGCCTCCGCGGACCTCGTGCGCCGCAGGTCCCCTCACCGGTGAGAAGATCCTGCGGCACACGCGGCCCCGGCTAGCTCCGGGCGGGCGCGGGCGCGCTCTGCGCCCCGCCGGCCGCCGCGAGGATCGCCTTGCGGAGGCCGTCCACGGTGAAGGTCTGGGCGGTGCCCAGCGTCTTGCCGTCGAGCTTGATGGTCGGGGTCGAGGTGACCTTGGCGGTCTGCACCGCGTACTGCGTCATCGACGCGACCTGGGCGTACTTCTCGTGGTTGGCGACGCACTTCCCGAAGGCCGGGCCGTGGATGCCGGCCTTGCCGGCCCAGGAGATCAGATCGTCGTTGGAGAAGCCGGTGTCGCCCTCCTTCGGCTGGTGCCGGTAGATCAGGTCGTGGAATGGGATCCACCGGTCGGCCGGGGCGCACAGCGCGGCGTTGGCCGCGCGCAGGGAGTTGGACTTCATCGGCTCCTGCCGGAACAGCTGGAAGGGCCGGTAGACCACCCGTACCTTGCGCGCGGCCGCCAGCTGCTTGATCGTCTGTCCGTTGAGCTTCTCGAACTCCTTGCAGCTCGGGCACTGGAAGTCCTCGAAGATCTCGAGTACCGGCCGCTCGACGCCGGGCTCGGCCATCACGACCGACCCGTCGGCCTGCCGGGTCGCCGGGACGACCGGGCCCTGGTTGGCGCTGGGCTCGTCATCGCCGGACCGGGTCAGCACCACGGTGAAGACGACGATGGCTATCACCGCCACGGCGCCCAGGGAGATCATCAGCGCCCGCGCCTGCTTCTGCCGCTTGGCGTGACGCTCGCGTTCCTCGGCCAGTCGTTCGCGCGCCGTCCGATCCCTGGCGGCCTTGCCCATCAGATCCCCCCGAATCCGCCACGCCGCACCCCCGTGCGGGGCCGCGCATCGTGTACGGCCGGTCGATCACTGGTGACCGGCCGTACACGACCTTACGAGAGGACGCGCGGCAGCGGGCGGAACCCCTACTTCTTCGGAGTGGCCGAACCGCTCGGCGCGGGGGTGGTGGCCGGCGTGGTCTTCGGAGCGGCGGCCACGATGGCCGCCTCCAGCGCCTGCGGGTTCATGATCTGACCCTCCAGGTTGAGCGCCTTCCCGTCCAGGTAGACCGTCGGGGTGCCGGTGACCTTACGGTCGTTCAGCGCGTTCTTGGTCATCTGGTCGAGCTGGGCGCCCTTCTGGGTGCCGGACACGCACTTGTCGAACGTGGCGTCCCCGAAGCCGAGGTCCTTCGCCCAGAGGTTGAGGTCCTTGACCTCGAAGCCGTTCGACCCTTCCTTCGGCTGGTACTTGTAGAGCGTGTCGTGGTAGGAGACCCACTTGTCCGCCGGGGCGCACAGCGCGGCGTTGGCCGCGCGCCGGGAGTTGGTCGACAGCGGCGCCTGCTGGAACAGCTGGAACGGTCGGTAGACCACTTTGACCTTGCCCGACGCCGCCAGCTTCTTGATCGTGGAACCGCTCAGCTGCTCGAACTCCTTGCAGATCGGGCACTGGAAGTCCTCGAAGATCTCCAGCAGCGGAGCGGCCGTGCCCTGGGCCGCCATCACGACCGAGCCGTCGGCCTCGCGGCTGACCGGGGCCAGCGGGCCGCTGTAGGCGGTGGCCTGCTGGTTCCGGGTCTCCTTCTTGTTGGCGTAGTAGACCCCGATCCCGACGACCAGCGCCAGGATCGCGATGGCGGAAAGGCTGATCATCACCGCTCTGGCCCGCTTCTGCTTGAGCGCCTGCTTCCTGCGCTCCTCGGCGAGGCGCTCGCGGGCCGTCCGCTGCCGCGCAGCCTTACTCATCGGGGGTCTCCTCTAGGTCGTCTCCCCGGCCGCGCCGATCGCGGTACCGGGGAGGAAGGGGTCGAGTGGGGGGACGCACGGGAGCTCGGTCAGTCGCCGTACAGCCCGAGGATCCGGTCGAGCGCCAGCTTGCTCTTGGGCAGCACCACGATCCAGGCCGCCAGGGCGAGGAAACCGAGGTCCCGCAGGATCTCCTGAAGATAACGGGTCTGGCCCTCGCCGACCGCGCCACCCCCGCCGAAGCAGCCGCAGTCGATCGACAGGCCGCGAGCCCAGGCCGAGATGATCCCGGCGATGAAAATGATCATAAGGAGCCCGCCCGCAGCGGCGACGAACCGCGTCGCGAAGCCGAGCACCAGCATCCCCGCCAGGCACATCTCCAAGATAGGCAGCCCGATGCCGACGACGCCGACCAGCCCCTCGGGAAGGATCTGGTACGCCGAGACGGCGAGCTTCTGCAGAGCCGGCGGCTGGCTGAACTTCGCCCAGCCCGCCAGGAACAGGACCACGGCGAGACCCAGCCTGGCAAGGGTCGTCAGCCACGGCTGGATCACCGTCCAGCCGCCGAAGCGGGCCGATCGCCTCTCGGCGGTGTCGGTCGCCATCGTTCCCTCATCTCTGTCCGTCGGGGGGGCCGGGTGCCGCCCGGGTACGGCGCGACCAGCGCGTCGAACCTTACGCGACCCGGCATAAGCGGCCTGTTAGCACCGCCTGGGGACACGGTGCCCCATCCTGCCACGCGTCCCGCGGGCGGCGTAGGCCCTTGGGCGCGGTGCCCCCTGAGCCTCGCCCGGTGCTCCTGGCGGTGCTTTCCAGTGCTTCTCTGTCAGTGCTTCTGGCGGACGCCCTCCGCCAGCTCGGCGGCGAGCTCCCGGACCGCGTCCAGGCCGGCGGCCGGCGTCGGCGCGTCGAGCAGCCGGCGGATGAACGCCGAGCCCACGATGACCCCGTCCGCGAACTGCGCGACCTCGGCCGCCTGCGCTCCGGTGCCGACGCCCAGGCCGAGCCCGACCGGCAGGCCGGCCTGGGCCGTGCCGGTCGCCTGCACCGCGGAGATCGCCTTGCGGGTGCGCTCCACGAGCAGCGGGGCCCCGGTGTCGACGGCGGAGCGGGCGCCGGTGACGCCCATCAGCGAGGCAGCGTAGACGAAGCCCCGGCAGACCTTGGTGATCTTCTCGAGCCGCTCGTCGGTGGAGCTGAGCGCGACCAGGAAGATCCTGTCCAGGTCGTGGGCGTCGGAGGCGGCCAGCCAGTCCTCGCCCTCCTCGGGCGTCAGGTCCGGGGTGATGAGCCCCGACCCGCCGGCGGATTTGAGATCGCGGGCGAAGGCGTCCACGCCGTACCGGTCGACCGGGTTCCAGTAGGTCATGATCAGCGTCGGCACGCCCGTGGCGGCCACCGCCTCCACGGTGCGGAAGACGTCGGGAAGCCGGACGCCGCCCACGAGCGCCCGGTGCACCGCGTCCTGGATGGTCGGGCCGTCCATCAGCGGGTCGGTGTAGGGCAGGCCGATCTCGATGACGTCGCAGCCGCCGTCGACCATGGCCTTGGCGGCCTCGACCGCGCCCTCCACCGAGGGGAAGCCGGCCGGCAGATAGCCGACGAGCGCGGCCCGGTTCTCCGCCTTGGCCTTGTCGTACGCGCTCGTGACGCTCGTGCTCATCGGTTCGCTCCGCCCGCCCGGCGGGTGCCCGCCGTACCCGTACCTGTCGATGCCTCGCGGACGTCGCACCTGCTCATCGGTTCGCTCCGCCCGCTCGGCGGGTGCCCGCCGTACCTGTCGCCGTCGATGCCTCGCGGACGTCGCTCACTGGTCGTCCTCCGGCATGAGCCCGAAGTAGCCGGCCGCGGTGTGCATGTCCTTGTCTCCCCGGCCGGACAGGCACACGATGATCGTGGCCTCCGGGCCGAGCTCCTTGCCAACCTTGATCGCACCGGCCAGGGCGTGCGCCGACTCGATGGCCGGGATGATGCCCTCGGTCCGGCACAGCAGCGCGAAGGCGTCCATCGCCTCGGCATCGGTGATCGCCCGGTAGTCGGCGCGGCCGGTGTCGTGCAGCCACGAATGCTCCGGCCCGACGCCCGGGTAGTCCAGCCCGGCGGAGATGGAGTGCGACTCGAGGGTCTGGCCCTCCTCGTCCTGCAGGAGGTAGGTGCGCATGCCGTGGATGACCCCGACCGAGCCGGCCGAGATCGTGGCCGCGTGCCGGCCGGTCTCCACGCCGTCGCCGGCCGCCTCGAACCCGTACAGCCGGACCGACTCGTCGGGGATGAACTCGTGGAAGATGCCGATGGCGTTGGAACCGCCGCCCACGCAGGCCACGACGGCGTCCGGCAGCGCGCCGGTCATCGCCAGGCACTGCTCGCGGGCCTCGACGCCGATGACGCGCTGGAAGTCGCGGACCATCATCGGGAACGGGTGCGGCCCCATGATGGTGCCGAGGCAGTAGTGGGTGTGGTCGACGGTGGCCACCCAGTCGCGGAACGCCTCGTTGACGGCGTCCTTGAGGGTGCGGCTGCCGGTCGTCACCGGGATGACCTGGGCGCCGAGCATCCGCATCCGGGCCACGTTGAGCGCCTGCCGCCTGGTGTCGACCTCGCCCATGTAGACGGTGCACTCCAGCCCCATGAGGGCGGCGGCGGTGGCGGTCGCGACGCCGTGCTGCCCGGCACCGGTCTCGGCGATCATCCGGGTCTTGCCCATGCGCTTGGTGATCAGCGCCTGGCCGAGCACGTTGTTGACCTTGTGCGAGCCGGTGTGGTTGAGATCCTCGCGCTTGAGCAGGATGCGGGCGCCACCGGCGTGCCCGGCGAAGCGCTTGGCCTCGGTGAGCAGGCTGGGCCGCCCCGCGTAGTTGGTCAGCAGGTCGGCGAACTCCGCCTGGAAGGCGGGGTCGGTCCTGGCGGTCTCGTAGACGGTCTCGAGCTCGTCGAGCGCCGCCATGAGCGCCTCGGGAGCGAACCGCCCGCCGTGCCGGCCGAAACGGCCGGCCGCGTCGGGGACCGTGGACGCGCTGCGCGCTGCGTCGATGCTCATGAGTGATGTCCTGTCGTACGGAAAGGGCCTGTCCGGTCAGATGAGATGCGGATGGGGCCGCCATCGTTCACGCAGCATGGAATTCACTCTACTGGTCACTTGCCCTGTCGCAGCGCAGGGTGGGCGCCCGCCGCGACGAGATCCGCGACGGCGGCGCGCGGGTCCCGGCCGGTGACCAGGCTCTCCCCCACCAGCACAGCGTCGGCACCCGAGGAGGCGTAGGCGAGCAGGTCGTGCGGGCCGCGGATCCCCGACTCCGCGACCTTGACGATGTCTTTGGGGATCAGCGGGGCGACTCTGGCGAACACCCCGCGGTCCACCTTGAGGGTCTTCAGGTCCCGGACGTTGACCCCGATCAGCCGGGCCCCCGCGTCGACGGCGCGGGTGACCTCCTCCTCGGTGTGCACCTCGACCAGCGGGGTGAGCCCGATCGACTCGGCGCGCTCGACCAGCGACACCAGGGCGTCCTGGCCGAGGGCGGCGACGATGAGCAGGGCCAGGTCGGCGCCGTAGGCGCGGGCCTCCCACAGCTGGTACGAGCTGACGATGAAGTCCTTGCGCAGGATCGCCACGTCGACGTTGGCGCGGACCTCGGCGAGGTCGGCGAGGCTGCCGCCGAAGCGCCGCCCTTCGGTGAGCACGCTGATGACCTTGGCGCCGCCGGCCTGGTAGTCACGGGCCAGCGCGGACGGGTCGGCGATCGCCGCCAGCGCCCCCTTGGACGGGCTGCTGCGCTTGACCTCGGCGATGACCGAGACGCCGTCGCTCCGGAGGGCGCCGAGGGCGTCGCGGGGCTCCGCCGCGTTGGCCGCCATCTCCTTGAGGGCCTCGAGCGACGTCTCTCGCTGCCGTTCGGCGAGATCGGCCCGAACACCGTCCAGGATCTCGTCGAGCACGCTCACTTCGTCTCCTCGCCTAGCGGCTCGCCGGAGACCAACAGCGCGCCTCCGGCACGACACGACTCGCGGAACAGCGGTGCCGGAACGATCGATCCGCTCCCGGCCTGGGGGCTCGTCGCCTCGCTCACAGATCTGGGCTCACAGGTGCGGATCCCCTCGCCGGCGGTCCTCGCGAGCCTCGATCGTAGCTCGAACGATGCCGTGCCTTCGCATCCGGGCCGGGCTCAGGGGGCCAGCGCGTGCCCGAAGGGCAGGTTGCGGACGACCCAGTAAACGATCATCAAACCGATGAACGCCCAGATCACCGAGGTCCTGAACAGCGGCGAGCTGATGGTCTCACCGCGTATCACGCACGTCACCCAGCGCGTCCAGAGATAGCCCACGACCGGGATGAGCAGGAACGCGAGGGGGTTGCGGCCGAAGCCCTCGGCCACGTGGCCGTGGGCCAGCGCGTGCACCATCCGCAGTGACCCGCAGCCGGGGCAGTAGAGCCCGGTGAGCGCCAGGAACGGGCAGGTCGGGTAGTGACCGTGCTCGTTGGGGTCGACGCTCCCCACGTACGTCACGGCCGCGGCGGCCACCGCGAGCACCCCCGCCGGCGCGGCCAGCCGCAGCCATCGCGCTCGCGGCCGCCTGGGACGGGAGGGCACCTGCATGCTGGTCACGTCCCCCACCCTACGTCCGGCGGCGCCGGGGCCCCGGTCAGGCGTCCGCGGCGTAACCGACGCCGCGGACGGTGCGGATGAGGGGGCTGCCGTCGCCCAGCTTGGCGCGCAGCTGGGCGATGTGCACGTCGACCGTGCGGACGCCGGAGCTGGTGATGGAGCTCCAGGCGGCGTCGAGCAGTTGCTCCCGGGTGAAGACCCGGCCGAGGTTGGACATCAGGAACGCCAGCAGGTCGAACTCGGTGGCGGTCAGCACTGCCGGGCGGCCGCCGACGGCCACCGACCGGGTCTGCGGATCGAGCACGACGTCACCGACCCGCAGGATCCCGGCGGCGTCGCCCTGCCTGCCGCGCAGCGCCTCGCTCACCGCGGCCACCAGCAGCCGCGGGCTGAACGGGCGGGTGACCCGGTGCTCGGTGGGCCCGGGGGACTCGGCCCCGGCCGGCAGCACGCACACCACGGGCACGGGCCGTACGGCCTCGGTCACCCGCCGCAGGAGCTCCACGGGGGCGGGAACGGCCAGCGACAGGTCGAGGACCACCACGTCGGGCCGGCTCAGCGCCGCCACCGCGGGCGCCCTGGCGGGGTCGCCCTCGATCTGCACCTCGAACCCCTCGCGGGTGAGGTACAGCCGCTGGAGCTCGGCCACCCCGGGATCGTGCTCGATCACCAGTACCCGGCCGTTGTCGTCGCCGCTCATGGCTCCGCGCCCGGGCGGGCGCGCGTCGGGTGGCTCATGAGCGGTGCCGGTCCGGCCGGGCGGGGGCGGTGGGGTCCTCTCCCCGGTCGAGGGACTTCCACATGCCGAGGGGGTCGGCACCGGACCCCCCGGAAGCCTCGGAAGCCGCGTCGTCCGCCGCCGTGGCCCGCGCGGCGGGGGCGCCCGCCGGCTCGTAGCGGGCCGACATGCCGGGCCAGCGCGCGCCGCGTACGGTCACCAGCACGCCGGCGGCCAGCAGCAGCAGCCCGCCGACGGCGGAGACGGCCCACCAGGCGGTGGTGCCGACGGCAGGGTGCCCGGCCAGGCCGAGCAGCTGGCTCTTGCCCGCGGCGGCCCGCAGGACGTGCGAGCGGCCGACGGCCGTGACCGAGACGTAGGCGATCCCGGCGCCGAACACGGTGAGCAGCACGCCCACCGCGGCGCGGACCCTGCCGTGCGTGGCGAACAGCGCCGCCAGCCCGGCGAGCCCCGCCCAGCCCAGCGCGGGGGCGGCGCCGGTGAGCTCCCGGCCGGTCAGCGACCGGCCGAGCGGCACGAGGGTGTCCTGAGCGTGCACCGTGGCCCACTCCCGGCCGCCGGCCGACACGGCCAGGCCCGCCCCCGCCGCGCACAGCAGCGCGGCGACGGCGAGCTCACGACGGGTGCTCATGGGGAGGCGGGCCGCTCACCGGTGACGGAGTCGAGTACGTCGGCGTCCCAGCAGGTGCGGTCCCCGGTGTGGCAGGCGGCACCGACCTGGTCGACTTTGACCAGCAGGGCGTCGCCGTCGCAGTCGAGCGCGACCGACTTCACCCACTGCTGGTGGCCGGAGGTCTCGCCCTTCACCCAGTACTCCTGGCGGCTGCGCGACCAGTAGGTGCAGCGCCCGGTGGTGAGGGTGCGGTGCAGCGCCTCGTCGTCCATCCAGCCCATCATGAGCACCTCGCCGGTGTCATGCTGCTGGGCGATGGCGGGCACGAGGCCGTCGGACGTGCGCTTGAGGCGCGCTGCGATCTTGGGGTCCAGGTCGGACGAGCGTACGGACATGAACCCATTGTGCCGGTAGGCCGCGAGGATCGCCGCATCGGCACGGAACCACGCCGTGTCGCGGCCGGCGAACCCGGGCCGGTGACTCGCGCACAGGGCACGACACCGCCGGGCCCGATGACGCCTGCTGACGCCGATCTTCAATGGCGTCGAGCGCAATGACGACGAGCGCGACGCCAATGGGCGCAATGGCTCACGGGACGCCCGGGAGTGGTCGTCCGCACCTGGCACCTTCGGCTACGAGGCCGGCCGGCCTTCGGCGCCGATAAACGACGCTGGGGTCCACACCGCGCGGGCGATGTGGACCCCAACGACTACGACTGGGGACTTACAGGGGGCGGACCTGGTCGGCCTGCGGACCCCGGTTACCCTGCGTCACCTCGAACTCGACGCGCTGATTCTCGTCGAGGCTGCGGTACCCGGAGGACTGAATCGCCGAGTAGTGCACGAACACGTCCGGCCCGCCGCCGTCAACGGCGATGAATCCGAAACCCTTTTCGGCGTTGAACCACTTTACGGTGCCCTGCTGGGGCATGTCTTTCTCCTTGCGGCAAAACTGGGCCCACACCTCGTGGGCCCGGCTCGGTCACCGCGGAACGCCCTCGCCGTTCCGGTACGGTCCCGGAACAGCCAAAACGCCCGCTGCCATCAGTCCGCGGGCGTCTGAGACAAACGATCGAGAACCACGACTGCAACCGATGACTCCACCGTATCACCGGTAGCACAACGAATGGAGGCTCCGAACCTTTTGGAATAGGCGATGTGCGGTGGAGGGCGAGGCTTCCGATGGGCATCGGCCGATCATGCAGTCCCCTCCTTCCCACCTCACCCGGCGGCCCCTCTTTTCTCCGATGCCGACTTACCAATCCCGGTGCGTTCCGATAGGTCGATCAGATACGTCGTTGTGCGGCCCAGGAACCGTGGAGATCGGCGTAGACCCCGGGTTCGGCGACGAGATCCGCATGAGGGCCGCGCTGGACGATCCGGCCCCGGTCGAACACGATCACTTCGTCGGCGGACTCCGCGGTGGAGAGCCGGTGCGCGATCGAGATGGCCGTACGGCCTCGGGTGACCCCGTCGAGGGCGCGCTGGATGCGGACCTCGGTGGCGGGGTCCACGGCCGAGGTGGCCTCGTCCAGGACCAGCAGGTCCGGGTCGGCGATGTAGGCGCGGGCCAGCGCGACGAGCTGCCGCTCCCCCGCCGACAGCGACTCCCCGCGCTGCCCGACCGGGGTGCGCAGCCCCTGCGGCAGCCCTTCGAGCCAGTCGGCCAGCCCCAGCTCGGTGAAGGCCAGCAGCAGATCCTCGTCGGTGGCCTCCGGCCTGCCGTACCGGATGTTGTCGGCCAGCGAGGCGTCGAAGAGGAACCCGTCCTGCGGGACCATCACGATCCGCTCCCGCAGTGAGGAGAACCGGACCGTGTCGAGCGGCACCCCGTCGACCAGCACCCGGCCGGAGACCGGGTCCATGAGCCGGGTGAGCAGCTTGGCGAAGGTCGTCTTGCCGGAGCCGGTCTCGCCGACGACCGCGATGCGGCTGCGCGGCGCGATGCCCGTACTGATGCCGTGCAGCACCGGCGGGCCGCCCGGATAGGCGAAGCCGACGTCCTCGAACTCGATCTCGATCGGGCCGCGGGGCAGTTCGACGCCGTCGTCCCCGGGGTCCGCGACGTCGGGTTCGGTGTCGAGCACGCTCAGCACCCGGCGCCACCCGGCGATGGCGTTCTGCGCGTCGTTGAGCACCTCGGTGGCGGTCTGCATGGGGCTCACGAACAGGGTGACCAGGAACAGGAAGGCGATCAGCTCTCCCGCGGTCAGCCGGCCGCCGACGCCGAGCAGGGTGCCCGCGACGACCACGCCCGCGGTGGCGATCGCGGCGACCAGCTCACTGGTGGGGAAGGTGAGGGCGACCAGCGCCTGGGCCCGGGTCTGGGCGCTGCGGTGGTGTTCGACGGCCTCGTCGACACGGCGGGCGGTGCGCGCCTCGGCGCCGTACGCCCGGATGACCGAGGCGCCGACGACCGACTCGCTGACGGCGGCCAGCAGGTCGCCGACGCGCTCGCGTACCCCCATGTAGGCGGCGGAGACCAGCCGCTGGAACCGGCGCAGGGCCAGCGCCAGCGGCACGAACGACACCCAGACCAGCAGGGCCAGCGGCCAGGAGTAGATCAGCATGAGCACGCTGGCCACCACCAGCTGCCCCAAGGACACGATGAGCATCAGCCCGCCCCACTGCATGAACTGGCTGATCTGGTCGACGTCGCTGGTCACCCGGGAGACCAGGGCGCCGCGCCGTTCACCGCTCTGGGTGAGCATGGACAGGTCGTGCACGTGCCGGAAGGCCCCGATCCGCAGCGACGCCAGCCCCGATTCGGTGCTGGTGTACAGGCGGACGTTCATGGCGTACGCGCATACGGCGGTGGCCAGGACGACCACCGCGCACACCAGCACCGCGGTCCGGACGAATGCCAGGTCGGGCCCGCCGGCGACGGTCAGCCCCCGGTCGATCGTCTGCTGCACGGCCACCGGCACCACGATCCGGCCGGCGGTGGCCGCCAGGGCCAGCGCGAGCGTGCCGGCCAGGCCGGCCCGGAACTCCGGGGTCAGCCGCAGCCCGCGGCGCAGCGTGCTGAGCGCGGGCTCGGTGCGGGCGGCGTCGTCGAGGCCGGTGCCGGGTTCGGTGGTGAGCGTGGTCATGCGACGGCCTCTTCGGTGGAGTCGATCGCCTCGGGGCCGAGGACGGTGTCAGGGTCGGCGAGATCCGCGCGCGCCGCCTCGGCGCGTTCGGCCTCGGCGCGCTCGTAGGCGTTGACCAGGTTGCGGTAGCCCTCGGACCGCTCCACCAGCTCGTGGTGCGGCCCCCGGTCGAGGACGCGGCCGTGCTCGATGTAGACGACCTCGTCCGCCAGCGCGATCGTGGCCTTGCGGTAGGCCACGACGATCACGGTGGCGCCGTCCGCGCCGGACTGGGCGTCCCGCAGGCTCCGCAGGATCCGTGCCTCCACCTGCGAGTCGACGCTGGAGGTCGCGTCGTCCAGGACGAGCAGCCGGGGCTTCCGTACCAGCGCGCGGGCCAGCGCGAGGCGCTGGCGCTGACCGCCGGACAGGGTGGTGCCGCGCTCCCCCACCCGGGTGTCGAGCCCGTCCGCGAGGGCCGCGACGAAGCCCTCGGCCTGGGCTCGCCGCAGCGCCTCCCAGACCTGCTCGTCGGGGAGGTCCGCGCCGAGGGTGACGTTGCCGCGCACCGTGTCGTCGAACAGGAAGGTCTGCTGCGGGACCAGCGCCGCCGCCGCCGAGAGTCCGCCCTGGCGGATGTCACGGGCGTCGATCCCGTCCAGCAGCACGGTGCCGGCGGCCGGGTCGACGAGCCGGACGAGCAGGCTGGTCAGCGTGGACTTGCCCGACCCGGTGGGGCCGACCACCGCGACCGTGCGGCCGGGCTCGGCGGTGAAGCTCACCTCGTGCAGGACGGTGCTCTCGCCGTAGCCGAAGCGCACGTCGCGCACCTCCAGCGTGGCGGGCGCGCCCGCGTCCAGCGTCCCGGTTCCGTACGGCAGCGAGCCGGAGGCGTCCAGGACGCCGCGGACCCGGTCCCAGCCGACCACGCTGCGCGGCATCTCGGCCAGCACCCAGCCGAGCGCCCGGATCGGCCATGCCAGCAGGGTGAACAGGTAGGCCACGTGGACGAGGTCGCCCGCGGTCATCGCGCCGTGCTCCAGCCGGACCGAGCCGACCATGAGCACGGCCAGCACGCCGAGGCTCGGCAGGATCTCCAGCAGCGGGTCGAAGAGCCCGCGGATCCGGCCCACCGCGATGTTGGCGTCGCGCAGCTCCCAGGAGCGGGCGGCGAACCGCTCGGTCTCCGAGGCCTCCCGCCCGAGGGTCTTGACCACCAGGCCGCCCTCGAAGCTCTCGTGCGCGACCTCGCTCACCTCCGCCCGCAGCTGCTGGGCACGCGTCGCGATCGGCGAGAGCCTGCGCTGGTAGACGACGTTGAGCAGGGCGACCGCGGGAAAGACCAGGAAGCCGACGATCGCGACCATCACGTCGGTGAGCAGGATCGAGATGGCGGCGATGACCAGCATGAAGATCACGCCGACGGCCATCGGGAACGGCGCGATGGGGGCCCAGATCGCCTCCACGTCGGCGTTGGCGTTCGACAGCAGCTGGCCGGTGGGGTGCTTGTGATGCCAGGCCAGCGGCAGTTTGAGGTACTGCCGGGTGACCGCGCGCCGGTAGGTGGCCTGGAGCCGGTACTGCATGATCCCCGCGTAGAAGCGGCGCCCGCCGACGCCCAGCGCCTTGAGCAGGGCCACGCCGACGATCGCCAGCGCGGCCGCGGTCAGCGTGCCGGCGGTGGTACGGCCGTCGCGGAAGGCCGGCAGCACCACGTTCTGGGTGGCCCGGCCGAGCACCCAGGCCGTGCCGACGGTCATCAGGGCGTACAGACCGCTGGCCGCCACCGAGAGCGTGAACACCCGCGGCTCGGCCTTGACGGCGATCCAGAGAATCCCGAGTCCGGCGCGTAGGGTGCGGGCTTTCACCCTTTGGGCCACGAGATCCTCCTGCTGATGGTGCCGGTGAGTCACCCATGCCTACCATCCGCGGCGCCCGGAATATTCCCGCCGGCACACCGCACCCCTCCCCACCAGCGCGGACCTCTCCGCCCCGGCCTTCGCTCCCGCCGTGATCCCGGCGGCCCCGGGACGCCCCCGCGCCCGGCGTGGGGCGTTTCCCCGGCCGTGCTGCGGTTCTTCCGGTTCCCCGGGCGTTCTCCGGGCACCGCGCCTGCCGGACATGTCGGGCAGACCCACCGTTCCGGTCCGGGCGGCGCCCGCCTACCATCACGGGGGTGAGCGACTCCCTTGATCGTGGCCAGGCCGGCGATCCGGGCCGGGCCGCCAAGCCGCTGCCGCCCGCCCGGGTGGAACGGCTGGCCCTGTGCGACCTGATGCTCCGGCTCGGGCCGGACGCGCCCACCCGGTGCGCGGGCTGGACGACCGGCGACCTCGCCGCGCACCTGCTGGTCCGTGAGCACCGGCCGGACGCCGCCCCGGGCCTGGTGGTCCGGCGGCTGGCCGGGCTGACCGAGCGGGTACGCCGCCGCGCCAAGGAGACGATCGCCTTTCCCGAGCTGGTCGGGCGGGTCCGGCAGGGGCCGCCGCGCTGGTCGGTCTACGCGCTGCCGGGCATGGACTCCCTGCTCAACACCCTGGAGTACTTCGTCCACCACGAGGACGTGCTGCGTTCCCAGCCGGACTGGGCGCCCCGCGAGCTGCCCGCCGCCGTCGACGATCTGCTGTGGCGCCGGCTGCGGGCGGCCCGGTTCATCATGCGCAAGGTCCCGGCCGAGGTCACGCTGGTACGGCCCGACGGCCGGACCTTCCGGGTGAGCAAGGGCGGCAAACGCGCCCGGGTGCACGGCCCGGTGAGCGAGCTGGTGCTGTGGGTGCACGGGCGGACCGACGTCGCCCAGGTCCGCTTCACCGGCGAGGCGGACGCGGTCGAGGCCCTCGGCGCCGCCGACTGGGGCGTCTGAGCCCCAGGTCACACCCGCCGGGGCCGCCCGTTCCACAACCGGGTGGACAAAGGACTTGCCCGTTTTGAGGTCGAGTGCGCATGCTGCTGGAGTGGACGACGTCGTGATGCAATCAGCGGGCACGCTGCTCGGGCAGCTGCAACGAGGCCTTGGACGGGCCGCCAGGCGCGCGGCCCAGGTACGGGGCGCGGGTGAACTCGTCTACGAGTGCGTCCGCCGTGATCCACGGTGGGATCGCCAGGTCGAGTCGCGCAGCCTGTACTACGCGCGGCTCATGGTGGATCTCGAGGTGTCCTGCGAGCCGTTGGCCGACCACCTGTTCGACGCCGACGACCTGATCGACGGTGACGAGTGGCGGACCTCCCTGACGATCGACGTCCTGGCGGACCTGGTCCGGCTGAGCCGGCGGGAGGCGGCGGAGCCGCTACGCCGCTACGCCCTCGAGGGGGAGAACTGGTACGAAGCCCTCAACGCCCTCACCGACCTCGGCGAACCGGCCCTCACCAAGGGGCTTGCGGAGGTCGTCGTCGCCCGATGTGAGGACGACGATCTGCACTGGCTGGTCAACGATCCGGACAATCCAGTCATACAGGACTGGGCGGCGCATCATCCGCGCATCGCGGAGGCGGTACGGCGGCGTACCTGCGGACGCCAGCACCACCGCGAGCCCGACCAGTCCACCCGGTCCGACTCCGAGCTCCTCGACCTGGCCCGGCGGCCCGACGACGAGGCGGTCGCGGCGATCCTGGAGCTGGGCCGCAGACGCCATCCCGCCCTCCTCGACCTCGCCGAGGAACTGCTGCCCAGTGAGGGCCGGCAGGGCAGTGCCGTCTGCCACGCCATCCGCGACCTCGGCCCGCTCGCCCTCCCGCGGGCCCGTGTCTGGGCCACGCGGTCGCCGGGCCGCGAGAACCTGGGCATCGGCATCCTGGCCAGGTTCGGCACCCAGCAGGACGTGCCGGCGCTGCTCAACGACCTGCACCGGTCCGTCGGCAAGGAGGACTGGCGCGCCGCGGCCGGCTCGATCGAAGGGCTCGGCAGGCTACGGGCGGGCGAGGCGGTGTCCCTGCTGAAGTCCACCTGGACCGAGTCCCCGTACGCCTACCTGCGATCACGCCTGCTGACGGCCCTGATCCGGACCGCCCCGCACACCGCCGAGTCCTACGCGACCGAGGGCCTGTGGGACTGCGAGGACGACGTGCGCCAGATCGCCGCCCAGTCGAGCCCGCTGACCGACGACACCCGGCTGCGCCTGCAACGCCTGCGCGCCGACGCCGCCGAGGATCCCACCGTGTGGACCGCCGCGGGCACCCGGCTGGCCACCACACGCTGAGGCGGCCTGATCGCCAGGCGGTCCGGCATGAGGTCCAGCGGCACATGAGGTCCGGGCGGGTGGGGGATCGGCCGGGATCCGATCGGCGCCGCGCCCGGCGGCCTAGACTCGGCCCATGATCTCCCCCACCCGACGCCTGGCAGCGGCGCCGCTCGTACTGGCACTGGCCTTCGGAACAGCCGCGTGCGGCGGAGACGGCAGCGGCACGAGCTGCTCGCTCAACTCCTGCACGGTGACCTTCGACCGGGGGGTCGACGCCGACGCCTCCATCCTCGGCGTCAAGGCCGAGCTGGTCGGGGTGCGCGACGACATGGTGACCCTGCGGATCGCGGGCCAGACGGTGACGGTGCCGACCGGCGGGCAGTCGTCGGCGGACGGCTACCGCGTCTCGGTGCAGTCGGTCACCCAGAAGCAGGTGATCGTCAAGATCTCCCGGAGCTGACCCCGCTCAAGTGAGGTCGATCACCACCTTGACCTCACCGCCCTGACGGGTGAACGCCTCCGCCGCCTGCTCGAGCGGGTGCCGCCGGGTGATGATCCGCTCCAGCCAGGACCGGTCGGCCTTGGCCAGGGCGTCCGCGCCCAGCTCGTAGTGGTGCCGGTTGGCGTTGACCGAACCGAAGATCACGTCGTTCTCCAGCACGATCTCCCGGTTGACCGCGCCCACGTCGAAGTTCAGGGGACGGCCCGCGCTGGAGACCCCGGTGAGGCAGACGATGCCCGCCGCCGCGGTGTTCTCCATGGCGGTCAGCACCAGCTCCGGGGCACCGGTGGCCTCGATGATGACGTCCGGCGGGGCATGCCGGGCCGCGTCCGGGAGGGAGCCCGTGTGGTAGGTGGCCCCGAGGTCCCGGACGAGACCGGGCTTGGGGCCCGACTCGGACCGGTCCAGCACGTGGACGTCCAGCCCGCGCTGCACCCCGAGCAGCGCGGCGAGCAGCCCGATCGGGCCGGCGCCCGTGATCAGCACCCGCTCCGGGCCGAACCACGCGCGGTTGCCGATGCGATCGATGTGGTCCCAGGCCTTTGCCACGATGGTGGTCGGCTCCATCAGCATGCCGACGCTCTCCAGGCCGGGGTCCAGCCGGACCGCGTAGTCGGCTTCGACCGTCCACCGCTGCGAGCCGTACCCGTGCAGCTCCTTGATGCCGTGTTCGACGTACCTGCCGTTGCGGCACATGTCGAACTCGCCGCGGGCACAGGCCGGGCACGGCTCGGGGTCGGGCCGCCTGACGATCCCCACGACCAGGTCACCGGCCGTGAAGCCGCTGCCCTCGGGGGCCTGGAGCACCCTTCCGAGCGACTCGTGCCCGAGGACGAGCCGTTCTTCGCCGGGCGGCGCCCAGCCGTAGTCCCCGGCCGCGATCTCTCTGTCCGTTCCGCACACCCCCAGGGCGATCCCCTGGACGAGCAGGTCCCCGGGCCCGGGCACCGGCTCGGGTACGTCGGTCACCGCCAGCGATCCGGCCTGCAGTGGTACGAGGGTGAGCGCGCGCATGGTCATCTCCCAGAACGTAGGCCTGACCGGGGGTTCCTTCCCGGAACCTCATCCGCGTAACGGCGTCCGGCCCGGCGCCCCGCATTCTCCCCTGTCCCAGCCGTGTCCGGGGCGTTCCTCAGCAGTCGTCCCTCGGTCTTCACGGCAGCCATGATCGGCCTCCTGGGGGCGCCGGTCCCGTCTCGGCTCCGTTCGGCTGGTCGCAGAGGGATCGGAGCCACGGCCGCGTTCTCGACATCCCGCCCGGTCGCGATTCGCCTGGTTCGCAGGACTCGCCGGACTCGCCGGCCTCGCCGGGCTCAGGCGGACAGCTCCCGCTCCAGTGGCGTACGGAACCGGGGCGTGACCCGGGCGTCGCCGAGCCGTTCGGTGAGTCGCCCGGCCTCGGCGCGGACGGCGTCCGCGGCGTCGGCGCCGACGTCCTCCAGCAGCCTGACCGCGACCTCACCGTCGGGTCGCTGCGCCCACCCGCCGACGATCCGGCCGTCCCACCAGATCGTGGGCCCGATGTTGCCGGTCCGGTCGAAGAGGGCGGGTCCGTGGTCGCCGAGGTACCAGGCCCGCCCGGCCCAGCCCATCGCCGTCGGGTCCAGGGCGGGCAGCAGCGCCGCCCACGGCTCCGGTGCCGGCACCGGCTCGGAGTCCCCGGGAAGCAGCAGGCCCACGGCACCGCCCAGGTCGACCTCCACGGGCCTGAGCTCGGCCAGGGCGCGCTTGACCTCCCCGGTGGTCCAGCCGGTCCACCACTTGAGATCGGCGGCCGTGGCCGGTCCGTACGCGGCCAGCCAGTCCCGGGCCAGCTCCACCCGCGCCGCGTCGGGCGGCAGCTCGGCCATCCCGCCGGGCAGCCAGGACTCGACGGGCGACCACCGGTACTGGCTGCTGATCCACGAACCCACCGGCCTGCCCCGGACGATCCGGCCCTCCGCGGCGAGCACGAACAGGACGCGGCTGACGATGTTCTGGGTGCCTCCGTAGGACTTGCCGCGGGCGAGCGTGATCCGGGTCCGCAGCCGGGGCTCGTCGGCGCTCAGCTGGGCTCCGGTGGCCTCACCCCGGGCCTTCAGCGCGCGCAGCGCGGCCTCGTCGGTCTCGCGCAGCCACCCCGCCACGTCGCCGTCCATGCCCTCCTCGGCCAGGAACCGCTCGGTGCGGGTCCGCTCCCGTGCGGCGATCCCGAGGGTGCTCGCGGCGTGGACGACCGGCGCCCGCTCGACCGGCACCACGAACACGGTCCGGCGCATGCCCAGCATCCGGAGCAGCGTGCGACTCCCGTACAACGCCTCGTCGACGGCCGCCGGCGCCGGAACCCGCATCCGGGCGACGGCCGCCAGGTACACCGAGGCGGGGTCCGTGCTGTGCAACGCGACGAGGTCACGGGCGATCTGCGTGACGTCGTCGGTCCGGGCGCTCTCGGCGAGCCGGTGGCGAACTCCCAGCCGGGCCCTCCGCTCCGCCACGCTCATCAACCGCATCGGTGAAGTTTAGGGGTAATCGACCCGTCCGGACGGGGACTGTGAGAGTCGCCGGTCACCCACCCCGGCCGCACGAAGCCCGCTCAGCCGGGGGGGCAGATCTGATCGGCCCCCTGGCCGGGCGCTTCCTCGCCTGTTCGTTTCATCGCCTGCTCGTTCGAGTTCGCTCTTGTGATCAGGCGAGTACGCTTCGTAGTATTCGAATGTGAGTTCGATGAGCGTTCGCCTTGACGGCGCCTCCACCGGCGAACTGGTGGCGGCCGCCGAGGCGATCGCCGCGGAGCTCGCGGTCCGGGTGGCGCCCGAGTGCGGCGTGGCGTCGATGGAGCTGGCCGAGAGGCTGGGCCGGTGCATCGACCTCGTCGAGGCCGCCCTGGCCGCTCTGGTAGGGCGCGTGGACGCCACCGGCGCGTACCAGCGCAACGGTTTCGCCTCGGCCACGGCCTGGTTGCGTTCCGCCCTCGGCATGCGGCACGGCCGGGCGTCCGAGCGGGTCACCGTGGCCCGCCGGCTCCCGCGTCTCACCCGGGTGAGCAAGCTGCTCAGCACCGGTGCCCTGTCGTACGGATTCGCCGCGGCCATCGCTCACGCGGTGCCACGGCTGGACTCCACCGAAGCCCAGGACGCCGAAGACCTGCTGCTGGGCATGGCCGACCAGGGCTGTACGGTCCAGCAGGTAGCCACCGCGGCGGACCGGATCACCGACCTCATCGCGCAACGCCAGGGCCGGGAGCCGGAGCCGGAGGAGGCGCGGCGCGGTTTCAGACGCTCCTGGCTGTCCCGCTCGAAGTCCCTGGATGGCGGATCATGGGTGAGAGCCTGGTTCAACGCCGAGCACACCGCCGCGTTCGACCAGATCGTCGGCCCGCTGGCCAGGCCCAGGGCCAAGGGCGACGACCGTGACCTCGCTCAGCGCACCGCCGACGCCCTGTTCTCCGTCATCACCGAAGGCAACAGAGGAGCCGGGGTCACCGTCATCATCGACCTGGCCGCCTACACCGCGGCGACCGGCGGCACCGGCCCTGTCGCTCCGGCTCTCGCCTACCGGAGCACGCACGAGCGCACCGGTGCCGGCAGCGGACAGCCCACCGGCACCGCCGACGCCCAAGCTGTCCAGGAGGCCCAGGCCGGGGCGGGAAAGGAACCCTTGGCCGCCGATCCCGGCTCTCCTGACCCGGGCAGCAGGAGGCTCCTCCGAGCCCGGGACAAGCGGCGGCGCGGCCAGACCACGGCGCCCCGATCGCGGGACGCCGGGGAGCACGCCCGCCGGACGGCACCCAGATCACGGAACGCCAGAACACACACCCACCCGACGACCCCACCCCGGCCACGAGAGGCCCCGGAGCACCCTCACGGGACGACGTCCCGGGAGCGCGGCGGGTGGCGGCGCGCTTACTCGACGGCACCCCCATCTCTCCCGGTCGCGCCCGGCAGATCGCCCTGAACGCCGGGGTCAGCACTCTCCTCCTGGGGCCCGGAGATCTCCCGCTGCGCCTGGGCCGGACAGTCCGTTTCGCCACGTCCGCCCAGCGGAGAGCCCTGCTGGCGATGTACGAGTCCTGCTGCGTACTGGGCTGCCAGATCCCGGCGCATCTGTGCGAGATCCATCACCTCGACGGAGGGTGGAAGCTCGGCACTCCCACCGACCTGGACCGGCTCGTGCCGGCCTGCGGCTGGCACAACCGCTGGATAGAAGATCACACCGACCAGATCATCCAGACGAGGGACACCCGGGGGCGGACGATCCTCGAGATCCTGCCGGCCTGGCATGACCGGCAGCGGGCCGCCGCCGCAGGAAGGGCCGGGAGCCAGGGCACCCACGGGCATCGGCAGCCCGGAGCACCTTGACCCGACGGCTCAAGGCCGGCCCGCCGCCGCGCCGTCCCCCGCGCCATCCGTGCGGCTCTCCTCTGCGGGTGGTGGCGGTCGCCTAAGTGGTGGTCATGGGCCGAGGGAACGTCGATCCGGCCGACCATCCGGCCAATCGGGTGCTGTTCGATTTTCTGCGGGCACAGGCCCGGCGCCCCAGCGACCCGGCCGACTCCTCGTACGCCATTGACGAATGGCGGCCGCATACCCACCCGGATCTGCTGGAGCGGCTCGAAGAACTGGCACCGGACGGCATCCCGATCATTCCGCTCGGCCTTCCCGCCCTGGCGGTCGATGGGGTCGTGGCCGCCGCAGGCGACCTTCACTGAGGAAGGTCCTCTGTGAACGGCCAAGCCGTTCCGCCCACGTCCGCTCCGTGGAGCCGAGCGGCGCGCGGCCGCACCGCGGGCCGAACGCGTAGCCCCACCACAGGCCGAACGTACGACGCACCATGAGTCGGATGTGCGGCCGCACCACGCGCGCCGGACGCGTAGCCGCGCCGCAGCCCGAACACGCGGCCGCACCGCGGGTTAACGGAGTCTTCATGGGCCGTTCGGACCGGCACCGCGCCTCTGGTGGATCACCAACCGGCCTGCCCGCGCAGGTGGTGGCCGCCATCGGAAAAGTCAGTGGCGCTATCTCACCAAGCCGCATCCGGCTCATCGGCGAATCCCGCTATTTCGCCACATTCTTCCGGATGTAACCGTCCCTTTTGTCGCGGTTACCCCGTAACGCCCGGGATCCCCCTGTCCCGGCCGGGGTGCGGACAAAAGGAGAAGGCTCGTGAAACGAGTCGCCGCATTCATGCTGTCCACGCTGGTCGTGCTCGCCCTCACCCTGGGGCTGAACACCGGCGTCGCCAACGCCACACCGCCCAACATCCCCTCGGCGAGTACCGCCGCCTCGGAACTCGCCGCGCTCACCGTCGCCGCCGAGTCGCACGCCTCCACCTACGACCGGAGCCTGTTCCCGCACTGGATCACGATCTCCGGTTCCTGCAACACCCGCGAGACCGTGCTCAAGCGTGACGGCGTGAGCGTCGTCGTCGACTCCAGTTGCGCCGCCACGTCCGGGCGCTGGACCTCCCCGTACGACGGAGCCACCTGGACCGCGAGCTCCGACGTCGACATCGACCACATGGTGCCCCTCGCCGAGGCGTGGCGGTCGGGGGCCTGGGCCTGGACGACGGCCAAGCGCCAGTCCTTCGCCAACGACCTCACCAACGCCCAGCTGTGGGCCGTCACCGACAACGTCAACCAGTCCAAGGGGGACCAGGATCCGTCCACCTGGAAGCCCTCGCTCACGTCGTTCTGGTGCACGTACGCCAAGGCATGGATCGACGTGAAGTACGAGTGGTCCCTGACCTTGAACAGCACGGAGAAGACCGCGCTGAACACGATGCTCGGCCGCTGCTGAACTCGCCTCCCCCTGAACGGACCTGAGCCGATCTGAGCCGATCTGAGCCGATCTGAGCCGATCTGAGCGGGCCCGTACGGAACGGAGAGGTACGGCCGCCGCGCCATGTCCCGGCTGCGGCGGCCGTACGCCGTCCGGCGCGGGCACCGCGGGCGCGGCGCCATGGGGAAGATGCGCCTCGGAACGGCGCGTGAAGGGGCATATATACACAGGACACTGGGCGAACGAAGCACAGCCGTACGAAGAAAGCACTCCCGGCGATCCGCCACAATCAGGCAGGAGTTAATGTTCATTCACACCCCCGGTTCGAGGAGGAGCCATGCCCGCCGATCGCCTGCCACCCTCGCCGGAGGCCGGGGAGCTGTTCGCGCTGACCCGGGAGATCGTCGCCGCCGAGCTCGCGCCCCGGGCCGCGGCGGCGGAGGAGGCGAGCGCCTTCCCCCGCGAGGTGTTCCGGCTGCTCGGCCGGTCCGGGTTGCTCGGCCTGTCCTACCCGGAGGAGTACGGCGGGGGCGGCCAGCCGTACGAGGTGTACCTCCAGGTGCTCGAGGAGATCGCCACCGCCTGGGCCAGCGTGGCGGTGGGGGTGAGCGTGCACACGCTCGCCTGCTATCCGCTGGCCACGTTCGGGGACGACAAGCAGCGGCAGCGGCTGCCCGAGCTGCTGGGCGGGGAACTGCTCGGAGGGTACGCGCTGTCGGAGGCGCAGGCGGGCTCGGACGCCGGAGCGCTGGCGACCCGGGCGGTACGCGACGGCGACGGCTATGTCGTGACCGGGAGCAAGGCCTGGATCACCCACGGCGGCGAGGCCGACTTCTACGTGCTGTTCGCCCGTACGGCCGACACGGGCACCTCCGGCATCAGCTGCTTCCTCACCGAGGGTGAGCTGCCCGGCCTGACCGCCGGGCGGCCGGAACGGAAGATGGGCCTGACCGGCTCGACCACCGCGGCCCTGCACTTCGACGGTGCCAGGGTGCCCGCCGAGTGGCTGCTGGGAGCCGAGGGGCAGGGCTTCCCCATCGCGCTGTCCGCGCTGGACTCCGGGCGGCTCGGCATCGCCGCCTGCGCGGTCGGGCTCGCCCAGGCGGCCCTGGACGAGGCGGTCCGCTACGCCGTGGGCCGCGAGCAGTTCGGCAGCCGGATCATCGACTTCCAGGGGCTGTCGTTCCTGCTGGCCGACATGGCCGCCGCCGTCGAGTCGGCGCGGGCCACCTATCTGGACGCGGCCCGCCGCAAGGATCGCGGCCTGCCGTTCAGCAGGCAGGCGTCGATCGCCAAGCTGGTCGCCACCGACGCCGCCATGAAGGTCACCACCGACGCGGTGCAGGTGCTCGGCGGCAACGGGTACACCCGTGACTACCCCGTCGAGCGCTACATGCGCGAGGCGAAGGTCATGCAGATCTTCGAGGGGACCAACCAGATCCAGCGGATGGTGATCGGCCGCCACCTGGCCCGCGACGCCGCGAACTGACCGCGGCGGATCAGTCCGGGAACACCCTGGTCAGCCCGCGCGGGCCGCCTCTCGTCCGCCACTCACGCGGATAGCCGAGCGAGACCTCCTCGAAGCGCACCCCGTCCTGCCACAGCGTGCGGGGAATGTGCAGATGGCCGTAGACGACGGCGGCGGCATCGAACTCCACATGCCAGCCGGCGGTCCGCTCGGTGCCGCACCACTGGGCGAACTCCGGGTAGCGCAGGATCCTCGTGGGCTCCCGGGTCAGCGGAAAGTGGTTGATCAGGACGGTCGGGAGGCTCGTGTCCCTGGCCACCAGCCTTTGCCTGGTGATCTCCAGCCGGGCTTCGCACCAGTCCTCCCTGCTCGGGTACGGGTCCGGGTGCAGCATCATCTCGTCGGTGCAGACCACCCCGGTCTCATACGCCACCGCGAGCGCCTCCGCCTTGGTCGCCGTGCCCTCGGGGCGGAAGGTGTAGTCGTAGAGCAGGAACAGCGGCACGAGCGTGACCGGGCCGCCGCCGCCCCGCCACACCGGATAGGGGTCCTCGGGGGTCACCACGCCCAGGGACCGGCACATGTCGACCAGGTGCCGGTAGCGCCGTTCGCCGCGCAGCCGGACCGGGTCGTCCTTCGTCGTCCACAGCTCGTGGTTGCCCGGCACCCACACCACGCCGGCGAACCGCGCCCGCAGCGTGCGCAGCGCCCACTCGACGTCGGAGACCCGCTCGCCGACGTCCCCGGCGACGATCAGCCAGTCGGCGTCCGATTCGGGCCGCAGGCCCTCGACGACCGCGCGGTTCTCGGCGAACCCCACGTGGAGGTCGCTGATCGCGAAGAGGGTCCCCTCAGGCGCCGGGCCGGTCATGCCCGCATCCCCGGGCCGGGAAGGGCCTCCGGCGCCACCTGACCGCCCGGGCGGCGACCTCCCGGGCCGTGGCCGGTCGAGCAAAGGGTGAATATCGCAGGCAGGACCATGTGCAGAGTTCCCCGTCGTCGAGTCATCGCGGGCGGTCCCGCCCGGGGACCTCGGCCGGCGCGCAGAGCGCTCCCGAGATCCACGTCAGCAGGCCCACACCCGCGAAGTTACTTACTCTTCCCCCGCCTGCCCAACGATAGAGATCCTTCTCACCCGGTCGCCCCGCCGGGAGTCAGGATCGGCGGGCGGCGATGGCACGGGCGAAGCGGTCGGCGGCGCCAGGGGCGTGCCGCAGGAACAGTGACGGCTCGGTGAGCTCCAGCTCGAGCAGGACCGGGGAGCCGTCGGCCCCGGGGATCACATCGACCCGGGCGTAGAGGAGATCATCGGAGCCCAGCGCCGTGCGCACGGCCGCGAGCGCCCGCCGGGCCACGTCCAGCTCCGCCGCGGTGGCCCTCGCCGGCGAGATCTGCTCGCGCGGGTCGGCGTCGTGGTCCATCGCGGCCTGGACCCCGGAACCGGCGGTCAGGATCGGGCCCTTGCGCGCCGCGTGGCTGAACTCCCCGTCGCAGAACACCAGCGCGGTCTCCCCCGCGGTGTCGACGGCGGACAGGTAGGGCTGCACCATGACGGTACGGCCCGCCGAGCGCAGGTGGCGCAGATGCGCCCCCGCGGCCTCGTGCTCGTCACGCCGCCAGCGCGCGGTGTCGGCCGAGCCGGCGGACACCGCGGGCTTGATCACGTACTCGTCCCAGTCCGCGGGCACCTCGTCCAGGTCCCAGCGGGTCTCCACGACCGGGACGCCCGCGGCGGTCAGCTCGCGGAGATAGCGCTTGTCGGTGTTCCAGCGCAGCACGGCGGCGCCGTTGAACAGCCGTGGGACGGCACCGGCCCAGGCCAGGAACTCCTCCCTGCGCAGCGTGTAGTCCCAGGTCGAGCGGACCACGACCAGGTCGTGCCGGTCCCAGTCGGCGGCGGGGTCATCCCAGACGACCGCTTCGGCGGCGATCTCGAGGCGGGCGAGCGCGGCGACCAGTGCCACCGTGCACTCGTCGCCCTCGGGAAGCCCGGCATATGTGGCCAAAGCAACTGACATGGCCGTCATTGTTCCAGCTCAGAGAAGGATCCACGGACATCGCGGCACCGCGCCGGTCAGCGTACGGGGTGGCCGGCCTCGCGGAGGGCGTCCTTGACCTCGCCGATCTTGATCTCGCCGAAGTGGAAGACGCTGGCGGCCAGCACCGCGTCGGCGCCGGCGGCGACGGCCGGCACGAAGTGCTCCACCGCGCCCGCCCCTCCGCTGGCGATCACCGGCACGCTCACCACCGCGCGGACCTGGCGGAGCATCTCCAGGTCGAACCCGCTCTTGGTGCCGTCGGCGTCCATGGAGTTGAGCAGGATCTCCCCGACGCCGAGATCCTCGCCGCGGCGGGCCCACTCGATTGCGTCGATGCCGGTGCCCTTGCGCCCGCCGTGGGTGGTCACCTCGTACCCGGACTCCGTGCCGGGGGCCCGGCGGGCGTCGACCGACAGCACGATGCACTGCGAGCCGAACCGGTGTGCGGCCTCGCGGAGGAACTCGGGCCGGGCGATCGCGGCGGTGTTGACCGAGACCTTGTCGGCGCCGGCGCGCAGCAGCCGGTCGACGTCCTCGACGGTGCGCACGCCGCCGCCGACGGTCAGCGGGATGAAGACCTGCTCCGCGGTGCGCCCGACCACGTCGTACATGGTGGAGCGGTCGCCGCTGGAGGCGGTGATGTCGAGGAAGGTGAGCTCGTCGGCGCCCTCCGCGTCGTAGCGCCGGGCCAGCTCGACCGGATCCCCGGCGTCCCGGAGGTTCTGGAAGTTGACCCCCTTGACGACGCGCCCGGCGTCGACGTCCAGGCACGGGATGATGCGCACGGCGACGGTCACAGGCCCTCCCGGTACGCCTCGACCTCGATCTCGACCAGCATGCGCGGGTCGATGAAGCCGGTCGCCTGGATCATCGACGCCGCGGGCCGTACGTCGCGGAAGAGCTCGGCGTGCGCCCGCCCGACCGCGTCGGAGTCGGCCATGTCCATGACGTACATCCGGGTGCGCACGACGTCGGCGGCGGTGGCGCCGGCCTGCTCGACCGCGTCGAGGGCGATCCGCAGCGCGGTGCGGGCCTGCTGGTAGGCGTCGCCCTCGTGCCGTACCCGCCCGTCCACGGTCGCGGTGCACCCGGACACGATCACGAACGGCCCGGCCACCACCGCGCGGGAGTAGCCGATCACGTCCTCGTACGGGCTGTCCGACGCGATGCGGCGGATCATCGCACGGTCTCCAGGGCCTGTTCGAGGGTGAACGCCTGGGCGTAGAGGGCCTTGCCCACGATGGCGCCCTCGACGCCGTCCGGCACCAGCTTGGCGAGCACTCGCAGGTCCTCCAGGGACGAGACGCCGCCGGAGGCGATGACGGGCTTGTCGGTGCGTGCGCAGACCTCGCGGAGCAGCTCCACGTTGGGGCCGCGCAGGGTGCCGTCCTTGGTGACGTCGGTGACGACGTAGCGGGGGCACCCGTCGGCCTCCAGCCGGGCCAGCACCTCCCAGAGGTCACCGCCCTCCTGGGTCCAGCCGCGGGCCGCCAGCGTGGTCCCGCGCACGTCCAGGCCGACCGCGATCTTGTCGCCGTGGGATTCGATGATCTTGCGGCACCACTGCGGGTTCTCCAGCGCCGCGGTGCCGATGTTGACCCGCGCGCAGCCGGTGGACAGGGCCGCCGCGAGGGAGTCGTCGTCGCGGATCCCGCCGGACAGCTCCACCTTCACCTCGAGCCTGCCGGTCACCTCGGCGAGCAGTTCCCGGTTCGAGCCCCGCCCGAAGGCCGCGTCGAGGTCGACGAGATGGATCCACTCGGCGCCGGCGCGCTGCCAGGCCAGGGCCGCGTCGAGCGGAGCACCGTAGCCGGTCTCGGTGCCGGCCTCGCCCTGCACGAGGCGTACGGCCTGGCCATCGGCCACATCGACAGCGGGAAGGAGCGTGAGCGTCATGCCCTGAAGCCTACCGAGCCCGGAGCGGCACCGCCTCCGGCCTGGAGTTACGGCGAGTCCCCGCCGGAGGACCGCGGGCACGGGAGGACCGCGAGCGCAGGGTCCGCGGGCACAGGTGGGCTCAGCCGAGTGCCCGCAAGCCGGAGAGGAACGAGGCGGGCCGTCTCGGCCGAGGCGATGGGCGCGTCGCCGGCGCCGTACTGCATGAGGACCACGTCGGTGAAGCCGGCCCGTACACGGCCCCGCGTCAAGACGCCCAGCGTCAGACGTGTTCCGGCCGGTAGGCGGCCAGCCAGTCGCTGAGCGCCAGGACCCGCTCGAGCTGGACGCGGTCCCGCTGCAGGCTGACGTAGCCGATCGGGCGGCTCAGCGCCGCGCGGACGGCGCCGAGGTCGAGGTACTCCCGGATCGGCGCGGACGGGTCGGCGAGGACCTTCTCGATCCGTTCCCGTACGGCCCGCTCGTAGCCGGGGTTCTGGGTGGCCGGGTAGGGGCTCTTGCGCCGGGCCAGCACCGACGCGGGCAGCACGTCGGCGACCGCCCCGCGCAGCAGGCTCTTCTCCCGCCCGTCGTAGGTCTTGTACGACCAGGGGGTGTTGAAGACGTACTCCACGAGCCGGTGGTCGCAGAACGGCACCCGGACCTCCAGGCCGACCGCCATGCTCATCCGGTCCTTGCGGTCCAGCAGCAGCCGCACCATCCGGGTGAGGTGCAGGTAGCAGATCTCCCGCATCCTGCGCTCTACCGGGTCGGCGTCCGGCAGGTGGGGCACCTCGGAGAGGGCCTCGTGGTAGCGGTCCTGGCGGTAGGCGTCGAGGCGTTCGCGCAGGCCGGCGTCCAGCAGTGCCACGCCCTGGGTCATCGCGACGTTCGCCCACGGGAACGTGTCCGCGGCCACCGCCGCCGGGTCGTGGAACCACCGGTAGCCGCCGAACACCTCGTCGGCGGACTCCCCGGACAGCGCGACCGTGGAGTACTTGCGGATCTCGGCGAACAGCAGGTAGAGCGAGCTGTCCATGTCGCCCATGCTGGGCAGGTCACGGGCCCTCAGCACCGCGTCCATCACCCGCGGCGAGGCGAGCTGGTCGTTGCCGAGGACCACGTCGGCGTGGTCGGAGCCGACGTGCTTGGCGACGTCGTGCACGTACGGCCCGTCGGCCGTGTCGCGCATCTCGTCCGGCACGAAGCCCCCGGTCTCGTCGGTGAAGTCGACGGAGAAGGAGCGCACCGTGCCGACGCCCAGCGCCCGGTCGGCCAGCGCGGTCAGGGCGCTGGAGTCCAGGCCGCCGGAGAGCAGCGTGCACAGGGGCACGTCGGAGATGAGCTGCCGCTCGACGATGTCCTCGAGCAGCCCGCGCACCCGCCCCACGGTGGCCGGCAGGTCGTCGGTGTGCTCCCGCGCGGTCAGCGCCCAGTACCGGCGGTCCGCCACGCCGTCGCGGGAGACGGTGACCATGTGCCCCGGTACGACCTCGTACATGCCGCGGAAGATGCCGTGGCCGGGCGTCTTGGCGCTGGTCAGCAGCTCGGCCAGGCCGTCGTCGTCGATCCGGGCGGTGAACAGCGGGTTGGCCAGGATGGCCTTGGGCTCGGAGCCGAACAGCACCCCGTGCGGAGTCGGCGCGTAGTAGAGGGGCTTGATCCCCATCCGGTCGCGGACCAGGAGCAGTTCCTCGGTCCGCCGGTCCCACACGGCGAAGGCGTACATGCCGTTGAACCGCTCGACGGCGCCGGCGCCCCACTCGAGGTACGCCTGGAGCACGACCTCGGTGTCACTGCGGGTACGGAAGCGGCGGCCGCGGCCCTCCAGCTCACGGCGCAGTTCCCGGAAGTTGTAGACCTCCCCGCTGTAGACGATCGTCGCGGGGCCGTCCGTCATCGGCTGTACGCCGCCTTCGACGTCGATCACCGCGAGCCGGCGATGCCCCAGCGCGACGCCGGTCTCGAGCCACAGGCCCTCGTCGTCGGGCCCGCGCAGCGCCATCGTCCGCGTCATCGCCAGAGCGGTCGGGCGCTCCGCGGTGAGGTCCCTTTCGTAGTCCACCCAGCCCGCTATGCCGCACACAGAATCACACTCCCCCGATATATGCGTTCTGCACTTGACAGTCCATTTTACCTCGTCTGACCAGGGATTATCCGTCCGATACGGTCCTATCGGCCGATCGGTGATTGCCCGGCCCGCTCGCGGGTAAGCGCCCAGCACAGCCGTATTCGGGTCTCCATGGCCCAGGCGCCCTGCGCAGGTGATTCGTCTCACAGATGTCGTTCGAGGATTCGTTCCAGGGGTTCGCCCCAGAGGTTTCGTTCCAGAGATTTGGTTCCGATGGCTTTCGTTTCGAAGGTTACGTTCCGAGGTAAGGGGTCGGAGATGGGTGAGGACCGAGGCCCACACCGCGCGATCATGGAGGAGGGCGAGGGGCTCGACGTCCACATGCGGATATCGGATGCCTGGGTGATCGTCCAGGTGGAGGGTGAACTAGATCTCCATACGGTGCCGCTGCTGAAGTCCCGGCTGGGGCTGGCCGAGCTGCTGGCCGACCGGCCTCCGCGGGTGGCCATCGATCTGTCCCGGTTGCGATTCTGTGACTCGAGCGGGCTGAACCTGCTGGTGCGCACGTGGAAGCTGCTGCGTTCCCATGGCGGTGGCCTGCTGCTGTTCCGGCCGACGCCCCAGCTCCGGCGCCGGCTGGCCTGGACCGGCCTCGACCGGGCGCTCGGCGTCCGGTCCGGCCCCCCGCAGACGCTGCTCTCGGCGTGACCCCCCTCGTGGTGTGACCCCCTCCCGGCGTGGCCGCGCGGACCTCCTGAACCGCGCCCCGGCCGGGCCGCGGGCGAGGCGGCATCTCCGGGCGCCACGGTCTGGGCAATCCGGTCAAATCGCACAGGCCGCCACGGTTAGGCTGCGCGCCATGGAACGGTTGCGTACGGGCGGTGACATGGTCGACCTGGCCGAGGCGTACGCCTACCCCGAGAACGGCACCTGGTTGCGGGCCAACATGGTCGGGACCATCGACGGCATGGCGCAGTGGGACGGACGCGTCGGCCGGCTCACCAACGAGACGGACCAGCGGCTGTTCCACCTGCTGCGCGGGCTCAGCGACGTGGTGATCACCGGTGCGGAGACCGTGCGCGCCGAGCGGTACGGGCCGGTGCGGCCGAAAGCCGGCTGGGACCGGCTGCGGGAGGGCCGGGCGCCGGTGCCGCCCCTGGCGATCGTCTCGCGGAGCCTGGCGCTGGACTTCACCGCCCCCGTCTTCGCAAAGGCAGCGGTTCCGACCATCGTCCTGACCTGCGAGGCGGCCGACCCCGGGCGCCGCCGCCACGCACAGGCCCACGCCGAGGTCATCGTGGCGGGCGGCGACCGGGTCGACTTCGAGCTGGCGGTGGCCGAGCTGACCGCCCGCGGGCATCATCGCCTGCTGTGCGAGGGCGGCCCGCACGTCCTCAGCCAGCTGGCCGCCGCGGGAGTCCTCGACGAGCTCTGCCTGGCGGTCAGTCCCGTGCTGCTCGGCGGCGGCGGGCTGCGGCTCACCAGCGAGCTGCCGATCCCCCGGCCCGAGCGGTTCCGGCTGGCCGGCGTGCTGACGGACGAGGACTACCTGTTCCTCCGCTACCTGCGGCCCTGACCGCCGCGAGAGACCCGGGATTCCCATGACAGGCAACGGCCCGCGGCCCGGCGACCGCCGGGCGGGCGAGGACGTGCCCCGCCCGGCGTTCGTGCTGCACGAGCACCGGCGCCCGCGGCACCACTTCGACCTGCGCCTGGAGGAGAACGGGGTGCTGCGCTCCTGGGCGCTGCCCCGCGGCCTGCCGGCCGATCACACCCGGGACCGGCTCGCCATCGAGGTGGCCGACCACGACCTCGGCCATCTCACCTACCAGGACGCCGACAAGTCGATCGCGGACCGGGGCTGGTGGGAGGAGCACGACCGCAACGACCACCGGCTGCTGTTCACCTTGCACGGGCAGCACGGGCCACGCCGGTACGCGCTCATCCGCACCCCGGACGACTGGCTCCTGCACCAGACGAAAGAGCAGCCACCTGCGTGATGCCCGCGGCGCCGGGGTCGGCGACCGGGGACCGGGGCGCGCCGCACCGGTTGTCGCCCCCACCGGGCCGAGGCGCGAAATACTCGGTCGACACAACGGAAGGCGGGCACCATGACCACCCCGGAGAAGATCCTTTCCGGCGAGCGCGCAGACCTCCTGCAGACACTGGCCAAGCACCGAGGCTTCCTGCGCCAGACGGTTCGGGGCCTCACCGACGAACAGGCCGCACAGCGCACCACCGTCAGCGAGCTGTGCCTGGGCGGCCTGATCAAGCACGTGGCCGGAGTCGAGGAGCTGTGGATGCGATTCGCGGTCGACGGCGCCGAGGCGATGGAGGGCGGGCAGGAAGGCTGGGAGGACGGGTTCCGCATGCTCGAGGGCGAGACGCTGGCCGGCCTGCTCGACGCCTACGAGCAGGTGGCGAGCAGGACCGACGAACTGGTGTCGTCGCTGCCCGACCTGGACGTGACCCACGCACTCCCCCGGGCACCCTGGTACGAGCCGGGCGCACGGTGGTCGGTGCGGCGTGTTCTGCTCCACGTCATCGCCGAGACCTCTCAGCACGCCGGCCACGCCGACATCCTCCGGGAGGCCCTGGACGGCTCGAAGACCATGGGGTGAGGAACCCCGCGCCGGGCGGCCCCCATGCTCCCGGAGTCCCCTCCGTGATCATGCAATCGATCCTGACCCCGCCCGCGGGCCGTCACGCCGAGCCGGTGCCGTGATCGCCGGGTGGGTCGTGCGCCGCGGAGGGGTCCAGTGCGGCGGCGAGCGCCTGCTCCGGGGTGTCGTGGATCTTCAGGTAACGGTCGACCTGGGTGATCTCGATGACCCGCGCCGGGCGGGGCCGGAGGGCCGCCAGGTGGACGTCGCCGCCGTGCTGGCGGGCGTGGGTGTAGGTGTTGAGCAGGACCCGCAGGCCGGCACTGTCGAGGAAGTTCATCTCGGTCAGGTCGAACACCACATGGTGACGGGGGTCGCGGCGCGTCTCGCGCAGGAACGCGTCGAGACGGCCGGCGGAGGTGGCGTCCACGTCGCCGGAGATGGTCACGACCACCACTCCCGGCAGGTGCTGCGCGGACAGGCTCAGAGGTTCCATGATGCTGGTGGCTCCGTGGCTGGACGGGGTCCTGCTACCGCCATTATCCAATAGTTGATCATCAACCGCATCCGCTTCCCGATCATGGGAACGCCCGCGGCCGGCCACCGGTCCGGCGAACGCTCCGGGAGAACGCTCAGGAGAGGGCGTGCGCGAGGGCCATCCCGCAGTAGGCGGCGCCGAGCCCGGCGGCGATGGAGACGACCACATTCAGCACGGCGTAGGTGCGGGCGCCGTCCTCGACCAGCCGCAGCGTCTCGTACCCGAACGTCGAGTACGTGGTGAGCGTCCCGCAGAACCCGATCCCCGCCATCGTCATCACCGGGCCGTCCGCGGGCAGCGCGGCCAGGAAGCCCAGCAGCGCCGAGCCCGCGACGTTCACCGCGAACGTGCCCCACGGGAACACCGAGTCGGCGCGGGCCTGCACCATCCGGTCGACCAGATACCGCAACGGCGCCCCGATCGCGGCGCCGATCGCGACCAGCAGCACGCTCACCGGGCGCCCTCACCCGCGGGGCGGCCGACGTAGCGGACCACCTCGACCGGGTCGATGATGACCAGCCCCTCGGTGATCAGCTCATCGAGCTGGGGAAGGAAGGCCCGGATCTTCTCCTGCGCGTCCACGATGACGATGGCCAGCGGCAGATCCTCCGACAGCGACAGGATCCGGGTGGTGTGGATACGGCTGGACGCCCCGTATCCCTCGATGCCCCGCAGCACGCTCGCGCCCGCGAGCCCGGCGGCGTGCGCCCGGGCCACGACCTCGTGGTAGAGCGGCCGGTGACGCCACTGGTCCGACTCCCCAACGAAGATCGTCAACCGCAGGGCAGGTCCCTCGATCTTCATGACCCTCCTCCATGACCGGCATTCTCGTGCCGTGGCCGTGATCGCGGGTGCCGGCGGCGGTAGCGCACGAACGACCTGGTGCCGTGCACGCCGGTGTAGACCGCGGCCAGGGCGGCGGCCGCTGTGCCGGCCAGGTAGGCCAGTGCCGTGCCCGGCGCGCCCGCGGCGACCGCCCGCTGGATGTCGACGACGTAGGTGGAGAAGGTGGTGAACCCGCCCAGCACCCCCACTCCGACGAACGGCCGGACCAGCGGATGGGCCTGTCCCACCTCGGTGATCGCCACCATCAGCACGCCGATCAGCGCGCATCCGGCCACATTGATCCAGAAGGTCGCCCACCCGAACGAGCCCGCCGGGTGCGGGAACATCGCCGATACCCCTGCGCGGGCCAGCGCGCCGAGGATCCCGCCCGCCGAGATCGCCGCCAGCGTCGGCCAGGGCGCCCGGCGCGGCCCGGCGCGCTGCCGCGGCACCCGCAGGTCGACGTCGGGGTCCCCCGGCTCGGCGGATCGTACGGGGTGCGGGGGGAACAGCGGGTCAGGCACGGGCTCCTCCTACCAGCACGACGCGTCCACTGGCAGGGACCGTTGTCGGCAGGCACCGCGGTTCTCCCCGCGCGCACGGACGGGGACGGCGGGCCCCACCGCCGCGGCCCTCTGAGGGCTCGCCCACCAGTGTAGCCAGGCCGTACCGGCCGGACCGCCCACCACGACCGGCCCACCACGACCGGCCCGCCCGGACCGGCGCGGCCGGAACGCACGGAGGGTGCGGCCGGCGTCAGGCCCGGCGGTCGAAGGCGAGGGTGACGACGACCGGGACCAGGAAGATCGACAGCCCCAGGACGGCCAGCCGGGCGGTCCAGGTCGAGCACAGCAGCCAGGCGAGACACTGCACCGCGAGGAACACCAGCAGGACCCCGCCGTTCTGGGCGCGACGGCGACGGGCCAGCAGGCCGCCCGGCCGGCGTTGCCGGACCGGGACGGGGACCAGCCGCCGCAGCCGGTCCAGCGGGCCCCGCCACCGGGCCGCCCGGCGCAGGCGTACGGCCCGCGCCTCCGCGGCGCGGGCGGCCGCCGCCTCACGCTCGGCCCGCCGGCGGGCCCGCTCCTTGCGCATCGGCGCCTCACCAGAACCTCACGGGAGTC
>NZ_JBPCCU010000014.1:0-230240 GCF_050971785.1 Actinomadura scrupuli
GCGAGCTGCACATCCAACCCGCCCGTGATCTCGTCGTCGTTCACTGGTGATCCTTCCCAGCCAGAGCATCCGCTCCAGCCTTCCGGATCACCGCCCCACACACACGATCTTTATGACACTCCCTCTTAGGAGCATTGGCCGAGGAAGTGAATCGGTCGTTGTGGGCAGGTGGTGCATATGAAGAGGTGGAGCGATCCCGCGTCGCCGATCATGATGCCTGATGGTTCCTGATGGGGGACGAGCGCGATGTGGATAGGTCGTCCGTCGACCGTTGATGGGTGCTCGCCGATGCGGGCGCGGTCTTGGACCGGTGTCCAGGCCTTCCATGATTCCCCATCTGACTCTCGGCTGGCGATCGTGAGGAGGTGCTGTGTCTGGTGGCCTTCGTCGCACGTCGGCCACCAGGGGTCTTGGGTCCAGTGCACCCACCCGCCGACCTTTGTTCCCGGTGAAACCGACAGGTGGTAGCCATAGGACCAGCCGTCGTTAGGGCAGTTCGGGGACGTCGTTGGCGAGTAAGTGGCCGATGACACGGCGATTCTGCTGCAGGCGCAGGGGTTGGTATGCGTCGGGTGCTTATCTCACGGTTCACCGATGTGTTCGGTTTCGTCCTAAGATCAGCGGGCTTCTTGCCGCTTACGGATGGATGAGATGTGACGCAGTTGACCGAGCCGCAGGCTGAGCGCAGGGTCGGGTACCGGGACCGTGCCTTCTGGCCCGGGCAGCTGGCGTGGTTGATCTTCTTGGGTGCGTTGTGGCTGTGGAGACATGACCTGGCGCTGTCGTGGCCATTGGTGATCTGGGTTGCGGGTATCGTCTTGCTGGAGACGGCCTCGATCATGGTCGGTCTGCGGTCGAGGCGGGGCTTGACGCTGGCCGCGGACGGAATCACTTGGCACAAGTATGAGCTGTTCATCCCCTGGTCCTACGTGGCGGGCGGCGCGGAGGAGTTCGATGCTCGCGGCGGCGTCCGTTTTGTGGTGCGGGTGGCCGTGCCGGATCAGGTGTTGGAGAGCGTGGCTGGGTTCGGCGGGTGGGAGTTCCGTTCCAATCTGAAACGGTTCGGTGGCCCGATCGCGTTGAAGGCCGACCGGCTTTCGGTGCCCGCCGAGGAACTCGTGGCGGATATCGAGCGACTGCGGCAGGAGTATGCCGCCGCGGGTGGTTTCTCGGCCTTTGCTTACAGTCCGGCCGGGTTTCGCCGTGAGCGGGCGGCCCGTTCGGCGAAGGTGTGGGGGGCGCTGCTCAGTACCGGATTCGTCCTGATGCTGCTGGGTACCTGGATCGCTCCGCGAAGCACGCACGCTCAGAGCTCCGGCGGGCTCACCTTCGTTTTCCAGTCGACCAGCGGCAAGGCCGGCTACATGGACCAGGTCCTGAACATCGGCAATCCCGGTCGCGGCGCCGTCGCTCCCAGGCTGGTGTTCGTGCCGCTCGACGGTGACGGCAAGGAGGTTCCCGGTGTGACCGTTCGGACTGCGTTCGGTAGCGATCACGGCATGGTGGTCATCCCGCCGCGCTCGTCCGGCTTCGACATCCTCGCCTTCGATGGTCCCGGCTTCCAGAAGGTCGTGGGGGTCAGGACGATCGTGGCGGATGCCGTTCGGGTGGGGTCGCCGAGGACGGCGGTAAGGGAACTACATGCCCAGCGGATCGACTCTTCTGGCGGTCCGGTTGAGCCGCCTCAGCCGTTCAGCGAGTTGAGTCTGGTCAATCCGAACTTCGCTTCGACGTCCGTGCGGGTGGTCTGCATCATCTGGTCACAGCCCCCGGCCGGTGCCCCGCAACAGATGCTGAAGGCCATTCCGATCGGCGGTCTGATCGAGGCGACAGCGTTGGGAGAGAGCACAGTGCCGGTGACCGGACCGGTCAAGGGTCGCACCCAGCTCTGCGGCAGCGTCGCGGTGTACCTCTCGCGATGAGCAGCCGTTGTCTCGCTATCGCCCGCGAAACATCAGACCGGGCTTCGTGCAGCGAGACGGGATACCGGGACCCTGGGCGTGACCGTGCCCCGACCGTAACTGAGGCTCGGAGACCGGTGGCCATCAGACTGTCGTTCAGCTCTTCTTTATCCATTTCCGGTTGACCGTGCTCTTTGTTCTGTCTTCGGGTCGTATCCAGGCGAGCATGAACTGTTTCCTCGTGACGGCAGGGTAGGGCTCTTCTGTTCTTTTCGGCTGTGGATGGGGGTCAGGGGCTGGATCGGGCCGTAGGACGGTGAGCTGGAAGAGAAGCAGCATCTTGAAGCGTGTGGGTACCTGGATGGGCCGGCCGGAGACGAAGCCATGGCTACTTGACGGGGCTGCGCTCTTGCTGCGGCGCAGGGGAATCGCCATTTCCTGCCCGGCGCGCGGGTTGTTTCTCTTACGGGCCGCTGGAAGCGAGACGGCTGCGACGACGGCGATGGCGAGCACGGACAGCCAGGTGGCTTGGCCGGTGACAGCGCTGAGCGCGGTCTTCTCGGAAGGGCTGGCGGTCGGGGTTCTGAGATGGGTGCTTGCCGGTGGCGGTTGTGCGGGTGTAGTGGCGGACGGGGGCGCGATGACGGGGAACAGGGCGCTCGGGGAGGCGGCCGATGGCGTCGGTGTTGGGGAGGTGGCCGACGTTGACGGGACGATGGGACTGGCGGTGAGCGGTGTCGTCGCCTGCGTCGTCTGGGTCGGGTGGGGGCTCTGCCTGGTGGTTCTTGTGGGGGTCGGGGTGGGGGTTTTGGCGGTGGGTGCGGGGGCGAGTTTGACGGTGGTGGACGTGGCAGCGGGTTGGGTGTTGTCGCTCTTGGCCGTCGCGGTCAGGGTGACGCTCGTGCTGCGTGCCGGAGAGATGGTGACGGGGACTGTGGCGCCGGTGGTGTCGAGGTCTCCGAGGCGGCATTGGCCGTGCGTTGCCAGCGTGCAGATCGGAGTGATGGTCACGGACTTGGGGGAGACGGTGAGGGTGAGGGTCGCGTTGCGTGCGGGGGGACCGGTGGCGGCGATCCAGATTTGAGCGTGGATGGTGTCACCGGATCTTGGGATGGGGGTCTGGATCGTGGTGTGGATGAGCAGGACGGTGGCAGCCGGGGAGGTTTGAGCGCCGTTCGTAGTGGCTGGGGTTTGGGGCGCTGGACTCGGGGCGGCCTCGGCGGGAGATCCGATGAGCACAGCGGCGAGCGGCAGGGCAGTCACCATTAGCCGGGAAAAGAAGGTGATGCGCGTTCTCGCGGATTTCCCGTTCATCACTGTCTCCGCCTCCTGAGCGGCGGAGCGCCTGCGTGCAGAGGTCCGGTGTTCGTGACGGCAGGAGCGGGGTTAAAGCCCTTTTCTGTGCCGGTCGCCGATATTGGCTTCCGGTGTACCGGCCAGGCCAGGGCCGGTACACCGAAGACTCGCAGCGGGGCGGAGAGGAGGTGCACGCGTGGGCTCTGCCCGCTCTCTGCTGGTGCTGGCTGGTTGATGTGTGGCATGGGCGGCTCAGGGGGCGATGAAGATCTGGGCGGTGGTCTGATTGCAGGTGTAGGTCTTCAGCTGGGTGCCTGCGGTGCCGGGGCCGGCGTCGAGGCAGAGTCCGGTTGTGGGGTTGAGGAGAGCGCCGCCGACGGGGTCGTAGTGCCATTGCTGGTAGGCGCCGCTGTTGCAGGCGGTGAGTTGTATGGGGGTGCTGAGGGCGTTGGATCCGTTGGTGATGTCCAGGCATTTGCCGGCGTAGGTGATGGTGCCGGTCGCGCTCGGGGACTGGAGGGTCCACTGCTGGGAGGCCGCACCGGTGCACTGTTCGACCTTGACAGGGCTGCCGTTGGCGGTGGTCTGGCTGTTGACGCACAGGTTCCCGCGGGTGTTGACGACGGTGCCGGTGGGGATCGGTGGGGTGATGCGGGCGGGGCTGGTCCAGGCTTCGTTGGTGGAGCCGGCGCAGTCCCAGATGTCGAGCTGGAGTCCGTTGGTGGTCCCAAAGCCGGGGTCGTCGATGCATTTGCCGGAGGTCGGGTTGTAGATGGCGCCGTTGGCGAGGATCTGCCATTGCGAGGCGCCGTTACCGAGGCAGGACGACAGGATGAGTTGTGCCCCGTTGGGTGCTCCGGGTGCTGAGCCGTTGGGGACGGTCAGGCACAGGCCGCTGCCGTTGTCTCCGGTGCCGCCCATGGAGGCGAGAGTGATGGTGCTGTTGGGGTTGAGCGTCCATCGCTGCTGGGCGTTCCCATTGCAGTCCCAAAAGACGATCTTGTCGCCGGACAGCGGCGGGTTGCCGGTGGTCTGGAAGTCGTTGATGCACTTAGCGGACCGGTCGAGGTTGATGGGGCCGGTCATGGGCGCAGGACGGTTGCCGCGTCCCGCTACCTGCGGTTGGGTGAGCGGTGCGGTGTAGTAGGCGATGTCTGACACCTGGCCGGAGAAGTAGCTGGTGCGCAGGGTTCCGGCGGTGCCGGGGGCGTTCACCCAGGGGTAGGGCGGGAAGGTGCCGGCACCGATGTAGAGCTGGCTGCCGGCATTGCGGATGGCTTGTCTGTAGGCGCTGTGGACGGCGATGTTGTTGTCCACGTACAGGATCTGCTCGTGGGTTTGCCCGTTGAGGGTGAGGGTGGCGGTGTGCCACTGGCCGTCGTTGACCGGGAAGGCCGAGGTCATGGGCAGGACGTGCCCGGCCCACAGCTGGGCGTAGAGACGGCCGTCGGTGCCGATGTACATGACCGGCATGGTGTTGTTGGACGCCTGAGGGGAGCCGTCGGAGGCGCTGTCGGCTGTGGACAGCAGGATACCGGCGCTGCCCGGTTTGGCCTGGAACGAGAGGGATATCGTCGCGGCCTGCTGGGAGGCGCCCAGGGGTTGGGGCAGAGTGAGGAAACTGGTGGTGCCGTCGAAGCTGGGGACTGTGCCGTGTCCTGGGTTGTCGCCGGGAGCCGTCCAGGTGATGTTGTGCAGGGTGCCGTCGGCGCCGTTGGCGTCGACAGCCTGCGTTGCGGCTTCACCGTCGTGCAGGACCCAGTCGTGAGCGGGTGCGGCCAGGCTGCTGGTGGTGGCGGTGGCCAGGGTCTTCCCGTCGGCCGACAGGGTGTAGTTGGTGGCGGTTCCGGCGCTGCCGGTACGCAGCCACAGTTCGGTGACGCCGTTGCGGTTGACGTCGGCGGACACCAGGGTCGAGCCGTCGGCCCATGAAGTCTTGCCGGCGGGGGCCGCCGGGACGGTGATTTGGGTCCAGGTACCGGGTGCTCCGGGCAGGGTGGTCGCGGTGGCCGTTGAGGACCACAGTTTCCCGTCGCTCTTGAGGGCGAACAAGACGGTGGTGCCGTTGCGCTGGACGGCGGCCAGGGTGAAGCCGGCCCAGCTGCTGCCATCGGGGCTCTGGTCGCCCTGGTAGGTGCCGAAGCCGTCGGTGTTGCCGGGCAGGGCGATGACCCTGCTCTTGGTGTAGATGCCGAAGCTCTCGACGGTGCTGTAGGCGATGAGTTCCCGGCCCTTGTCGTCGCCGAGGATGCCGATGAGGTCGGGCGGGCCCGGGTTGGTCTTGCCGGTGGCGTTGCCCGCGGCGATCAGCTGGCTGGGTACGGCGGTGTTCTTGCGGAACTGGGGGTCGCGCAGCCGGCTGGCCTTGAGGGTCTGTTGTCCGAGATAGGGCGAGAGGGGTCCCCCGTCGCCGGTGCCGCTGAGCAGGTAGGCCTGGCCGGGCCGGTCGGGGTTGCTCGCAGGGTAGTAGGCGGCGAGGTCCTGGACCTGCTGGCCGGTGAAGTCGCCGTGCAGGATTTGCGCGCCGTTCCAGTCGCCCGCGGTGGGCGGGGCGTTGATGCCGGGGCCGTCGGCACCGATATTGACCGGGGTGGACAGCCTGCCATCGGGGCCGGCTTGGGCGAGCCATACGCCGGCGCCGCCTGCGTTGCCGTTGAGGAGCAGGTCGGGGTTGCCGTCGCCGTCGAGGTCCCCGTCGCGGTAGGGGGCGGGTGTGCCGTCGGAGGCGACGGGCCTGCTCACGCTGAAGGTGAAGGGGGTGCCGGGAACGCCTGCGTTGACGGCGAGGTCGCCGGGGGTGCCGCTGGCGGCCATGGCCTTGACGGAGATGGTGTTGACCCCGTAGCGGGTCAGTCGCACATGCAGCGGCTGGGCTCCGCCGCCTGTGACCGCTGGGACGGTGATGGGTGGGCCGCCGTTGATCTGGTAGACGTAGCCGGTGGTCGGCGCGTCCGTAGGCCCGTAAGTGCAGTTCTGCGGCGTGTCCGCGACCTTGCTCTGGCAGGGGGCGACCTGAAAGTCGACGCTCTGCCCGATCGCGCCGATGGGGTCACCGGGGACGCCGCTGGGCGGCGCGGGGATTTTCAGGCCCGGTGCTTGCGGAGCGCGTGGATCGTAGGTGAAGCCGCACCTGGCGGAGGAGGGGCCGGTCAGCTGCCCGTCGGTAGTGGTGGCGTACCAGGTGTACTTGTGGGCGGCGCCGTCGGTGCTCCACGTCTGCTGGAAGGTGGCACGGGTGACGGCAGGCGGGATGGCCGGGGTGCCGTTGTTGGTGCGGATGGTGGTTGCCTTCACCTCCGTGCCGGTTTCGTTGACGATGTGGAAGGTGGTGTCGAGCTGGCCACCGTCGGGGTCGGAGGGCACGGCGGAGAAGATGACGTCGTCGTTGCCGATGATCGTCTTGGTCGGGTCGCTCTTGCACGGGCCGCCGGGGGAGGTCGTGAGGTGGGAGGGCGCGGCAGGGGGGCGGTTGAACCTGGTGACGATCCTGATGTCTTTGGGTTTGATCTGCATCCACCCGTAGGCGTTGGCCTCGCTGTGGGCCTTCAGCATCAAGTTGATCTTGTTGGTGCTGGGATTGTCTCTCAGGAAGTTCTTCATGAAGTTGGTGAGGTTGAAGCCGAGTGTGCGGCCGCTGCAGGTGGGGCTGGAGTCGTGGCCGATCTCCGATCCTGACTTGGCCCAGCCAGGCCCGCCGCTTTTGGTGATGTTGCCGGTGACGTAGAGGTCGGCGCGGGTGGGCTGCACGTCGCACGACCAGGAAGGTGCGTGCCAGGCGGTGACGTCGAGCTCGGATTTGATGACGGTGGCGTTCTGGTGCAACTCCGGCGCGATGGGCAGTTGCACGTAGGAACGGGCGGTGAAAGTACCGGCCGCGCCCGGCCCGACCGGCGTGTTGGTGTTGGCGGGAACCCAGCCCATGAAGCCGACCTGCAGGTTGTGCTCGGTGCGGCCGGTATCGCTGTGCTTCTTGGTCGGATGCCATTTGTAGCCGAACTTGTCGGTGCGCTGTGCCCAGGTGCCGTTCTGGTCGGCGTTACCGCCCTTGTACGGGGTGACGGGCGCCAGGCGAGGATCGATGTAGACCGGGTAGACCGTGGCGGGGTCGTTGAGCATCGCCTGATCGGGAGTCAGAGTGAGAGTGGTCTCCTGCCCGCCCGTAACGGTCGTCACCGCCGAAGCCCGTCCCGCAGCCCCGGGCTGCTTCTTCGCCGCGGTCGCGGGGGAGCCTGCGGTGACGGCGGTCTTCACCCGCGCGATACGGGCGAAGGCGCCAGGTTCCTCGGTACTGGAGGCCGTCGCCACCCCGCTTGCACGCCCTGCGGAAGGTGCGGTCTTGGCCTTGCCACGAGCACCCGGCGTGGACAGGGTGCCGTCGTCGGGGGGCGGGTTGACATCGGTGCCGTCACCGGTGGGCGGGCTGGTGTCGGAGGGAGCGGTGGAGGAGTCCCACATGATGGGCGGCTCAGCGGTGTAGACGGGGTCGGCGGCGGTGTCGGCGGTGACGTCCAGGCTTCCGTCGCCGTTCTTGACCAGACTGGTGCCGCTGGTCAGACCCACGGCGAACTGCAGCACCGCCAGGAACGGATTGGAGGCGGCGGCCTTGGTCTTCAGGACCAGGACGTCGCTGGTCGTACCGTCATCCTCCACGGTGACGACCAGATCCACACCCGTGATCACCTCGGAGTACGTGGCGGTCGGACCGCTGACGGCCGGGGCGGGCAGCGGAAGCCAGCCCAGGGACACGGCCCGGTCGTCGTTGGCGAGGCGCACCAGCGGCCCGATCCCGCCACCGGACAACACCACGTCGGTGGTCGTCACATTCGGTGAGTACGTGCCGTCGGGGTTGGCGTGCAGGGTCGGATCTAGGTCCTTCCAGATTCCAGCCTGCAGGATCCGCGTCGGCTCTAGAGACTGGGCCTGGTCGAAGGTCCCGTCCGGGTTCGCCGTCGTGGTCGACGTGGGCGTGGTCAACTCACCCACGCCCACACTCTGCCCCGTGGCACGAGCCTGTATCGATGCCCGCGTCATCGCCCTGGCCGCCCGGGACTGCACACTCCCGTCCAGGCGGCCACTCAGGCTGGAGGCCCCCGAACGACCTCCCGGCTTCGGCGGGTTCAGCGCAGAAGCGGCCGCCGGCACCCCATACCCGGTCGTCGCCAGAGCGACGACCACCGCCGTCACGGCCGCGGCCACTCCTCGCCTGCGCCGACGCGGAAACGGCCGATCGGGCAGGTTGCCGCGGTCAGGGGAGGAGTCAGAACGAGTAGCGCGCACGCAGGAGTCCTTCCAGCACAAAGGGCCTAACACCTGGCTGTGCGGTTCCTGTCGGCCGGACACTCGCCCAGCGCACACGCCGCGCTCATCAGACGCCGCTTATCAGCGGCGGTCAAGTGACGTAGATCACTCTCAGGTTTCTCCCCGGCTTGCCTGAGCCCCATCCTTGCTGATCATGGTCTCTGTGGGCGTAATTGATCACGGATGGATAACTTTTCCTGCTCTGTTTGGGTTCGCGTGATCATGACATATTGCGGCTGTTGATCTCTGATCTCGGTCGCAAGGCGAAGGTTCTCGTCGTTTCGACACCGGCATCCGGGACGCACCTGTCTGCTGCTGCTCGGCACTCCGCCCGCAATCCGGGCGCAGCGCTGGCTGATCGAGAGTTGGGTCGCGATGCGGGTTGCCGGTTGGACGGGCTGGATGCGGCGCGGCTGGGCGGCCTGGGCCTCCCAATCCCGGATAGTGCGCGCGGTGATCGCGATCGTGATCCTGGGACCCTTGGTCGTGGTCGGCAACTGGGCGATGGGCGGCCCCTCCAGACCGCACGCGCCCGCAGGCCTGGCGGTCAAGGGTGCGCACAAGGTCCCCTTCCGCAAGCCACGCAAGCTTCGAGACGACGCCGCCACCACGGCACAGCAATCGAAGGTGTCCTGGCCGTCGGCGGGTACGGGCGTGGCGACTCTCGACGCCCGAAAGGTCCTGGGGAGCAAGAACCCGGCGGCCGGGCGCGTCGCCGCAGGCAAGACGCCGGTATGGGCCCAGCCCATCATCTCCTCCACCGGCACCTACCAAGGACCGGGGAAGGTGGCGGTGCGCGTCGCCGACCGCAAGACCGCCGAAGCCGCCGGCGTGACGGGGCTGGTGTTCACCGCAACCGCCCAGCACCCGGCCTCCCAACCCGCTACCGCGACGCGTGGGGGAGCGGGCCCGGTGCGGATCGGGGTGGACTACGCCGCGATGGTCACTGCCTATGGCGGAAACTGGTCGGCGGCGCTGCGCCTGGTGCAACTGCCCGCCTGCGCGCTGACGACCCCGAACCTGCCGGCGTGCCGCCAGCAGACCGCGCTCGCCGGCGCAGGGAACTACCTGCGGGGCCATAACGTGTACGCCCAGCCCGCTGCGCTCGCTACCGGTACCCCGATGGTGCTGGCGGCGACCAGTGGCGGTACCAGTGACGGCAGCCCAGGTGGCGGCGACGGCGGTGCGGCCGGCACCTACAACGCCTCGGACCTCAAACCGTCAGGATCTTGGACGGGCGGCGGATCGAAGGGATCGTTCACCTACTCCTACCCCATCACGGTGCCACCGGCGGCCTCAGGATTGGTGCCGACGGCCGGGCTGTCCTACGACTCGGCCAGCGTGGACGGCCAGACCTCGGCCACCGAGGCACAGGCCAACTGGCTCGGGGATGGCTGGTCGACACCGCAGTCATATATCGAGCAGTCGTTCACCTCATGTGCCGCTTCTCCCGAGGGGACGGCCGCACCGAAGAAGACCGCCGACAACTGCTATGCCGGCCCGATCTTGACTCTTTCGCTCAACGGCTCCACCACGGCCCTGGTGTGGGACTCTGCCAGCAGCACGTTCAAACCGGCGAGCGCCAATGGCGACCGCATCGAGCACGTCATCAACTCGGGTAACGGGTCGGGCACCTACAACAACGACTACTGGAAGGTCACCGACCGGACCGGCACGGTGTACTCCTTCGGGCTCAACCACCTGCCCGGCTGGGGCGCGACGGGGTCGGTCGCGACCAACTCGGTGGACTCCGAGCCGGTGTACTCGGCGCACGCACCGAACGGGACCACCTTCACCGACCCGTGCTACAAGGCGTCGGGATTCGCTGACTCCTGGTGCACCATGGCCTACCGATGGAACCTCGACTACGTCACCGACCTGCACCACAACGCGATGGCGTACTACTACAAGCAGGACACCGCCGACTACACCCGCAACCCCGACCTGACCGCGGACCCCGCCACCTTCAAGGCCAACACCACCTACGTGCGTGACTCGCACCTAGAACACATCGACTACGGATTCACCGACGGGCAGGCCTACACCTCCAACTGCGGGGCCACCGGCGGCGGAGCCTGCGCCACCGGCAAAGTCAGCCATGTGCCCAACCAGGTGCTGTTCAATACCGGCCCCCGCTGCCTCACCGGCACCTGTACCTTCCCGACCCCCACCGCACGCGGCGGCTGGTACGACGTGCCCAACACGCTGATCTGCACGATGGGTCAGAAGTGCCTGACCACCGGCCCGGCCCATTGGTCGTCGGTCCGGCTGACCGGTATCGCCACCCAGCAGTGGACCGGCGCAGCCTACGCACCGGTGGACTCGTGGGCCTTCACCCAGACGATGCCCGACCCCGGTGACGGGACCGACCCGACGCTGTGGTTGTCCTGGATCGTCCACACCGGTGCGGACACGACCGCGGGCGGGTCGGCGGTCACGCTGCCGCGGACGAGTTTCGCCTCCCAGAAGCTCCCCAACCGGGTGGACGCCACAACCGACGGGCTGGGGCCACTGAACCGGATGCGGGTCCAGTCGGTCACCACCGAGACCGGGTCGGTGATCGGTGTCAACTACATCCAGGCCAACCCGTGCCCGACCCCGAGCACGATCGACCCGGCCCACAACACCACCTCGTGCTACCCGATCTACTGGACGCCGCCGTACAAGGACAAACCGTTCCGGGACTGGTTCAACACCTACCAGGTCAACTCGATCACCCAAACGAGCTCCGCGGGCACCGACCCGACCGGCCAATCACCGACGATGTTCACCGGCTACACCTACCTCGGTGGCGGCGCCTGGCACTTCGACGACAACGAACTCGTCAAAGCCAAGTACCGCACCTACGGGCAATGGCGCGGCTTCGGCCGGGTACAGACGGTCACCGGTCAGGGCAGCGACCCGCAAACCGAGTCCGAGGCCACCTACTACCGGGGAATGTCGAAGTCCACTCTCACCGGCGGAACCTTCGACGATTCGGGTGGCGGCTGGGTACCCACCAATACCTCCGTGCCCATTACGTTCACCGGCTCGGTCTCGCTGACCGACTCCCAAGGCGGCCAACACGATGACACCGGCCAACTCGCCGGGGAGGTGCTGGAGTCCACCAGCTACAACTGGGCCGGGAGCGCGGCCAACATCACCGGTTCGACCATCAACTCCTACTGGGTGTCGCCGCCCACCACCACCCGGGCGCGGCCGGGGCTGCCGGACCTGACCGCCAACGCCACCGGGCAGGTGGAGACCTGGAGTCGCGAGCGGATCAGCGGCAGTGGCCCGCCTTCCTGGCGCACCACCGAAACCGACACCAGCTACGACGCGACACCATCCTCCTCGACCTTCGGAATGCCACTGCGCGTCTACGCTCACGGTGACCTCGCCCGCACCGACCAGCGCAGGTGCACCACCACCACTTACGCCACGGCCAATCAGACGCTGAACCTGACGGGGCTGGTCGCCGAGACCGAAACCGACGCCAAGGCATGCGGCGGCGCCAACCCCAACGGGTCCAGCGTGCCCACCGCCATCCAGGTCAACGCCCTGACCTCGCCGGCCTCAGTGAACCCGGCGACCGAGCTGGTGTCGAGCCAGAAGATCATCTATGACGACTCTGCCCTGGGCAAGGCACTGCCCAATGATCTCCAACCGGGAACGTCGTCGCACCCGCTGGTCACCCCGATCCGGGGTGAGATCTCCGAAACCCGAGTCGCCAACTACGACAAGGACGCCGGCAAACTCACCTTCCAGGTGAAGTCCGCAGCCGACTACGACTCCTACGGCCGGCCGGTCAACTCCTACGACGTGCTCGGCCACAAGACCCACGTCGACTTCACCATGGCCAACGGCGTCACCACCGGGACCAAGACGACCAACACACTCGGCCAGTACACCGCCACCACCGTCGACCCACTGCGGGGACTCACGCGCACGACCACCGACCCCAACGGTGTCGTCTCCACCATGAAATATGACGGGCTCGGTCGCACGACGGCGATGTGGGGCGCGAACAGGCCCACGACTCAATCCGCCAACGCCCAGTTCACTTACCAGGTGTCGGCCACCGTGCCGACGTCGGTCACCACCAAAGTCCTGAACGATTCGGCCGGGTATGTCACCTCCACCGCGTTGTTCGACGCGATGCTGCGCCCGATCCAGACCCAGAAAGTCACCCCCAGAGGCGGGCGTCTGGTCACCAACACCATCTACGACACGCACGGCTGGGTGTGGAAGGTCAACAACCCCTGGTGGGACTCTGGAGGTTCCCCGAACAGCACCCTGGTCGGCATCGATGACTCTCAGGTCCCCAACCAGACCGTGACCACTTTCGACGGCGCGGGCCGTGGCATCCTGGCCACCTCCTACTTCCAATCCCAGGTCAAAGAGCAGGTCGCGACCGCCTACTACGGCGACAAAACCATCACTGTCCCCCCCACTGGTGGGGTCACCGCCCAGACCTTCACCGACGCGCTCGGCCGCACCACCGAAACCGACCAGTACACCACCCCGCCCACCGTCACCGTCTCGGCCGGCACCGGCCAAGCCCCGATCACCACGGTGTCCATCACCGGCGGCAGCACCAAGGCGTCGAACTCCCAGCCCGGTAACGACAAGACCCAGGGCGTCGCCTACACCTTCGATGCTCTCGGCCATCAAACAGACGTCACCAATCTGGCATCGGGTGATGTGTGGCACACCGACTACAACACCCTTGGCCAGGTCACCGGCAAGAAAGATCCCGATGCCGGGTCATCGTCGATGGCCTACGACCTCGCCGGGCGGTTGCTGCAGACCACCGACGCCAACGGCGCCACCGTCTCCTACAGCTACGACGCACTCGGCCGCAAGATCGGCCAGTTCCATGGTGGCGCGCCGACTGGCGGCGGCCAACCGGACCCGGCTCAGCAGATCGCCTCCTGGACCTACGACAACCGCAACCCCGACGGCACCGAGGACATCGCCGACCTCACAGCCCCGATCGGCCGCCTGACCTCCTCGACCGCGTACGGCACAGGTGGCAACACCACCATCGGAGGGCTGACCGGCCGCCAACGCGGCTATACCAGCCACATAATCGACGGTTTCAACGAGTTCGGCAAACCCCTCGGGATGACGGTGTCGATCCCCGCATCCGAAGGTGCGCTGGCCGGTGACTACGCCTTCACCAAGGTCTACACCGACACCCTCGGTCTGCTCGACAGCGAGACCTACCCGGCTTCACCCGGCAGCGGCGCGCTACCCGATGAGACCGTCATCTACGGCTACACCGGGGCGTTCGACCTCCCCGCCGGTCTGGGGGGCATCGACGGCTATGTCGCCGACACCAGTTACACCGCCTACGGGCAGGTCGCGCAAACCAAGATCGGCACCACTATCACCAGCGCGTTCCTCACCTCCACTTACGACCCCCACACCGCGAATCTCACCAACAGCCAGCTCACCAACCCCGCGGCCACCAGCATCCCGATAGACAGCACCACCTACAGCTACGATCCGGCCGGTAACCCCACTCGGCAGGTCACCACCCGCCAGGGCACAGCAACGGAAACTCAGTGCTTCGGTTACGACACCCTCGACCGGCTCACCCAGGCATGGACCGCCACCGACTCCTGCCAGACAGACCCCTCCACCAATAACGGAGCCACCGTCGGCTCCGGCATCACCGGCGGCGCGTACTGGACCAGCTGGAACCTCGACCCGCTCGGCCAGCGGCAAAGCGAAACCGACCACGGCCTGGGCGGGGTAGGCGACACCAAAACCACCTACACCTACGCGGGAAGCGGTAACCCCCAACCCCACACTCTCACCTCGACGGCCACCACCACCGCCGCCACGCCCGGAGCCACACCGGTAGCCGCCGGCTCGCAGACCTTCACCTATGACAAGGTCGGCAGCACCCTCCAGCGCAACACCACCACCCGCCCCGGCCAGCCCGACCAACAGACCGACCAGAAGAGCCTCGGCTGGAACGACACCGGACGGCTCACCTCGGTCACCACCGGCAGCGGCGGCCCCGGCTACATCTACGACGCCGACGGCGCACTGCTCCTGCAGAAAGACCCCACCACCCACATCACGACCCTGTACCTGCCTGGCGAGCAACTCACTCTCAACACCACCACCAACACCGTCACCGGCGGAACCCGCTTTTACCCCCTACCCGGCGGCGGTCAAGCCGTACGCACCGGCGACGTCACCGGCACCAAGGTCAACTTCCAGACCAGCGACCCCCAGGGCACCGCCGGCCTCACCACCGACCCCAACTTCACCCACACCACCTGGCGGCAGCAAACCCCCTACGGGGCACCCCGCGGCACCACCCCGGTCGCGGCCCCGACCCCCACCCCCTGGCCTGACAACCACGGCTTCCTCGGTAAACCCCAAGACACCACCACAGGTCTGACCAACCTTGAGGCCCGCTGGTACGACCCAATCAACGGACGCTTCGCAAGCCTCGACCCCGTCTTCGCCCCCGGCTCCCCCCAAGAACACAACGGCTACACCTACGCGGCCTCCAATCCCATCGCCGGCAGCGACCCCTCCGGGCTGAAAGTCGACGGATGCGAGGTCAACAACGACTGCGGTCCCGGCCCCAAACCTGGGGGTAAGGGTTCCCACCTCTGCGACAGCTACTGCGGCCCTATGGGAACCCACGGCGAGGCCCTGGGTAACCCGGCCATGGAGAAGCCGTTCCTCGGTCATCCAATCAGCGAGCGTGCGGCCGCGTTCCTTCGAAAGATCGGGTACCACGGCTCCAGCGATTTCACCATACGAGAAGCCCTAAGACTCTTCCAAGGCGGGCTCGGTAACGAGGACTGGGACTACTTCTGCCGTACGGTAGACCCGGATCACCAAAGTCAGTGCGCTGACAACCCCTTCACCGGTGACCATCTCACCGACAGTGACAAGGGATTGGCCGTGGCCGCGGGCGTGGCAATTGTCGCGACCGTCGCTGGAGTCGGCTGTCTCGCTGGGGGATGCGAGGGGGGTTACCAAGCCGCAGGAATGACCTGCCTGAGATTCCTCAGGACCTGCTCGGCTGCGATGACCGCAGCTGAAGGTGTGCTAGAGGGACTCGGGGGGGCCGGGACCTCGGGCCTAGGAAAGCTGTGCCACAGCTTCGCCGGAACGACCAAGGTACTGCTGGCGGATGGAACCTCTAAACCCATCGAGAAGATCAAAAAAGGGGACAGGGTCGCAAATGCGACCCCAGGCGAAAGTCCAGAGGCGCGCGATCAAGCACACACGGTAACCGCGATCCACACCACCCACTCCGATCGGTACTTCACTGATGTCACGATCGAGAGCCCATACGGTCCTCAAACGATCACTGGAACCACCAACCACCCTTACTGGGACGCCACCACACACACATGGGCCAGAGCAGATCAACTTCATGTTGGTGACCGGCTGCAAACCCCCGCTGGTCATACAGCCAAGATCCTCGCCCTCCGTAACTACAGCAACTCCATCCTCACCTACGACCTCACCGTCGACGGCCTCCACACCTATTATGTAGAGGCTGGCTCCACGCCAGTCCTGGTTCACAATGCTGGTCCCGGCTGTGAAATCGTTGATCCGAGGGGACCGGTTGGTGTTCTGCTCAACAAAAAGTCGGGCGATGCATTCCGTGATGTTGTGGCCGATTTTCTAAGATCACAGGGCAGGGTCGTCACTGCGGACGCCGAAGACAAAGCTGCTCTCACATTCGTGACGCCTTATGGGACGCGTACGCTGGATCTGATGGTTCATGACAAGGGTGGCAAACTCCTGGGGTATGTAGAGACTAAGTGGGGTGGAGCTGGGAAGCGGTATGCTGGGTCGAAGCAGGAGATGGCCGATAATTGGCTTCGCCAAAACCTGGGCCTGACAATTGACGTGGTGAGCGGAAGTAGTTAGATAATGGCCTATGAAGTCTTGTTTTTCTGTAGATGCACCCAGCTGGGCACGCGAGAACTTATGCGTGATTTTATTTCTCATCTTCGACGGGAACTCCCAGTCATGGAAGAATCCGTGGTAGCCGAGGGGGGCTCGTGGCTGACAATTGATCTTCTAGCTAACCCATCATTCGATGCTACCCGGGTGACGCTCCGTCTAGATGACGAGGTATTGGCGGCCGAACTATCACGTGTATCCAAGGAGGTAGATGGAAAAACTATTTATCAAAGCAACTGTCTGGTGGAATTGACCATTATTGGGTCTCCTGAATGGAATCTAGTAAGTTTGATTTGGTCTATTCTCATAAAGTGCTACTCGGGTATCCCGTATGACGAGGAGTCAGGGTTTGACGCATCGTTGGAGTAGTCGATCGATTACGTGCCGATATTGGAGCTTCCCCTTCCGTAGCACAGAGATCGTTTGGCGAACTTTGCGCCGCCCCAAGGTCGGGCCTTCGCGGTGCTGGTCGTAGTGCGGTTGGTGTGAAGCCGGTGAGGTGGTGTCCACCGGTATTGCTGTCACTCTCTTGTCGGGTACCTGGCTTCTACGGGATGTGGACTGGTGCTGCTCGCAGCCGCGTGAGTCTTTCCCGAGTTCTGCAACTGGCCACAGTCACAGCCGAGTCGGGGTGCGCGAGATCGCCCAGAGCTCCCGGACAGGCGAACCGGCTTTCTGGGTATCCGATGACCTGGACGTACTACGACTGGACGGCGGTCTAGGCCGGTGCGAAGGCCAGAATCAGGCCGGAGAGCACCAGCCCCCACAGCGTGATCGGCTGGGAGAGGTGATCAAGACCTGACTCATCTTCGTTGAGGTACAGCCCGGTCATGGAGCCCAGGAGCGCGGAGATGAAAAGACCGGCCAGCAGCACCGTGACGGCAGCAGCGTCTCAGCAAGATCAGACGGTATGCGCAACAGCGGCTGGCACGGTTCGTCAGCAGGAAGCACCGGCGCAGCAAGGCGTTCGGCTGGTGGGTCATGACGTCCTCCCGGCCGATCGACCTGGGTCTGATCAGCTTGTATGGAATCGTCGTCGCACCCAGGGCAGGAAAGCCCTGGCGGGAACGACCGAATGCCGGCGGTGAACGACGTCGGTGAGCCGTGTGCGGGAGAACCGCCTGCACGGTTCGATGCGGCGGGGGCTGGAAACGGAGCGTACGGCCACGGGCATCTGGGGTGGCACAGCTGACCGGGAAACCGGCGGAAGAAAGGCCCCAGGCCCTACCACCGGACAAGCGCCACCGCGCCAGCCCCCGACCCTACATCTTCATTTGGTCTGGTGGTGGAGGGTGAGGATGGCTTGGACGATGCTGGTCAGGCGGGCCGGTGAGCAGCGGGTCTTGCGCAGGATGTGCCAGGTCTTCAAGGTGGCCCGCGCCGCGTTCGCCGAGGGCGTTGATCTTGGCGTGGTGCCGGTTGTAGACCTTCTTGCGCCGCTCGAGTTTGCGTCCTTTGGGTTTGCGGTGCGGGGTGCCGATCGCTCCGCCGGCGCCGAGGTAGCCCTTGTCGGCGAAACAGGCGACGGCCCTGCTGGTCAGCGCCGCAACGATCCCGTGGGCGCGGGCCGCGGTCAGGTCGTGGGTCGAGCCGGGCAGTGCCGGTGAGGCCCAGACCAGCCGGCCGTGCGGGTCTGTCAGGAACTGGATGTTCATCCCGTGCCGGTGGTGCTTTCCCGAGTAGTAGCGCCGGTCGTCCTGGCCGCCGAGCCGGTCGGTGGGCACCAGAGTGCCGTCCAGGATCACATATGCCTTGCGGGCGGCGATCCGTAGGGCTTCGCGCAGGTCGGGAGCCAGCTCGGCGAGCAGATCAACGACCTCGCAGACATACCGGTAGGCGATCGCGACGCCGACCCCGAACCCCGCCGCCAGCTCGGCGTAGGTGAGGTTGCTCCTGGTTGTGCGATGTCATGGTCTACTCCGCACCTACCAGGAGCTTCATCCGTTCATGATCAAAACCTGCGCGCCGCAACCAGCCTGTGACCAGCAAGATCAGGATGGAAAAGGCTCTGTGCGTGCCCCGGGTGCGGGGTCGGGAGTGGTTCGCGGGGCGCTGGATTCAGTTGGGTCTTGGTGCGGTTGGGGCTGTTGCGAAGGAGGCGACGTAGGAGCGGGTGGTCTCGGCCACCCACACGCTTCCGAGTGCGCTGGTGAGTTCCTTTGAGGAGCCTGCGGAGCGGTGCGCACGATTCGGATGCCTTCGGCCTGGAACACCTCATCGAACAGAGCGGTGAATCGGTCCCGGTCTCTGATCAGGAACCGGAAGTCGCTGGTTCGCTCTCGCAGATCGAGCATCGGGTTGCGGGCCTGCTGGGCGACCCATCCGGCGGTCGGGTTCGCCGTGACACCGAGCACATGGACACGGCGGGTGGTGCGCTCGACCACGGCGAACACGTACAACCGGGCGAACGTAATCGTCTCTATATGGAAGAAGTCGGCGGCCAGAATCCCTTCCGCCTGGTTTTGAGGAACTGGGCCCAGGTCGGGTCGCTGCGCCGCGGCGCCGGACCGAATCCAGCCTACTTCGGGATCGCCCACACGGTGGCTGAGGAGACCTTCCGGCTCAGGCCGGCGATCTCCCCAGCGATCGCGGATAGACCCAGGCCGGATTCTCAGCGGCCAACCGCAGCACCAAGGCTCGGATGGTGGGCCTGATCGGTGGTCGTCCAGGCCGGCGCTTGGCGTAGGTCCACCGTCGCCTCACCAGATCGGCGTGCCAAGGCAGGAGCGTCCGCGGCGTGACGAACAAATGGTGTCGGCGGATCCGGAGTAGAAGCCGCCCCAGCGCGGGCAAGATCGCCCGGTCCGCCCATGACGGCCGGGGAGTGGAGACCTGGCGGCGGAGTACAGCGAGTTGATGGCGGAGTACAAGGATCTCTACATCTTTCGCTGCTTGTGATCGGGCGAGCAGTGCGATCCAGTTGGCCGGCAAGACGATCAGGTACAGCGCAAAGCCATCCCACGATCCTGCCCGAGCCGAGCCACAGAGCACGGCAAAACCCCAGAACAGGCCCTGTGACAGAGTTCTCGGCGCCTACGGGGTACGGCACTCGTCGCCCGCCTTCGCACCGGGGTGCGAAGGCGCACCCGGCACTGCGGTCGGCGATGCTCGGCGGGTCGCCGGGCAGCCCCGATGGCGCCAGCCGGGAGGCCGGGTCGCCGATCGTCGGGAACGCCTGCGCCAGCATCCTGGCGTAAGGGCGTCTGGGCTCGTCGATGAACTGCCGCGAGGCGCCGAAGTCCACGATCCCTGCTGGTGCGCGAACACGGGTGGGGGTGCACCGTCACGTCGCCACGTTCTACTAATCAACCGATCGGTTGACGGCACCCAGGCCCGTCCTCTATTCTTTAATCAACTAAATGGTTGATCAATCTTGAGGTTGACAATGCTGGACGAGCGGGACGGCAACGCACTGGACCGGGCCTTTCTTGCCCTGGCCGACCCGGTCAGGCGTGCGATCGTGGTGCGGCTCTCGCGCAGCAGTGCGACGGTCAACGAGCTTGCGGAGCCCTTCGCGATCAGCAAACAGGCGGTGTCGAAGCACATCCAGGTACTTGAACATGCAGGCCTCGTCGCCAGATCGCGGGACGCTCAACGGAGGCCCGTGCATCTGGACGCTGCAGCTCTCGAACACCTGACCGCTTGGATCGAACGCTATCGGCTCATCGCTGAGGGACGATTCCGACGCCTCGACGCCCTGCTTGACGCAACGAAGAGCACCGATGACGGCAAGGAGGAAGACCAATGACAATCCAGACAGCTATCACCACCCCTGGCTTGCCTTTCGCCGATATCGTCCGGGAGTTCGATGCGGCTCGACGGAACCCCTTCCCCAGCATCATCAGGCGAATCAAAAGGAAAGAGCAATGACCGATAGCACACACGGCACGCGATTGGCCGACGACGCGCTTCGAGCATTGGATCGGCTTGTCGGTACCTGGAGTATCAGCGGCGACGCGTCGGGAAACGTCACCTACCAGTGGATGGACGGCGAGTACTTTCTCATCCAGTCAGGAGAGGTCGAACTCTTCGGGAACCGCAACCGATTCACGGAGATTATCGGCCGAGAGCGGCCGTTCGGCGCCGAACCCAGTGCCGAAATCAAATCCCGCACGTACACGACCGAGGGCGACACCCTTGATTATGTCTACGAGATCGACAGAGACACCCTGACCATCTGGGGCGGTCATCGAGGGTCCGACATGTTCTTCAGGGGCGACTTCAACGCGGCCGGAAACATTCTCGACGGCGCCTGGGTATGGCCGGGTGGCGGATACACAGCGACCAGCACGAGGCAAGATGTCGCCTAGCGGCAGAGGAGAGTCAGGATGAGGATAAAAGCATCGACTAGTGAGCCCCGACGGAATTCCATCACAGGGTCCGCAGAGGTTTCTGGCAGCTGGACGCAAACGCTGTTGACGTGCGGAGTTGTCGCAGGCCCGCTGTTCTTCGGAACCGTCATCGTGCAGGCCGTCAATCGAGAGGGATTCGATCCAAGGACTCATCCACTCAGCCTGCTCAGCCTGGGGGACCTCGGGTGGGTCCAGATCGCGAACTTTCTCCTCGTCGGGCTGCTCGTCTCGGCCTCCGCAGTAGGGATCCGTCGCGCTCTGCGTAGTGAGCATGCGGGTACATGGGGGCCACTACTGATCGGTGTGTACGGGGTCGCGTTGATCTGGGCGGGGCTCTTCCCCGCCGACCCCGCCGACGGTTTCCCAATTGGCACACCGAACAGCGGCGTCGGCCAGCCGTCTTGGCGCGGTCTTCTGCACCTCGCGGCGCCGACGGTGATGGGAATCGCGTTGGACGCGGCGTGCGTCGTCTTCGCACGCCGCTTCTTCAAGCTCGGGGAGCCAGGCTGGGCCGTCTACTGCCTGGTGACCATTGCAGGGGACTTCAGCGCTGGGATCGCCGCGGCTCTCACCCAGGACTTCAGATGGCTCCTTCTCGGTGGCGCGTTGACCTGGGGATGGGCATCCGTCATTGCGGGACGACTGCTCATTGAACGCAGTCAAGCACGTGCATGGAGCAGCCGGCACGCCTAAATGCCCACAAACCGGATTGAAGACTTCCCGACAAAATCGAGTATGCCCAGGTCAAGCGAGCGCGCCCGGCAGGATTCGAACCTGCGACCGTCGGATTAGAAGTGACCCTGGACAGGTGCCGGTGCGTGTCGGGCGGTGCCGCGCGGTGTCGGTTCGTGCCGTTTCGGCCCGGTGTCAGCTGATTTTCGTGTCGTGCTGGGTCGGACGCTGCCACATCGTGTCATGGCGTTTGGAGCAACCATGGAGCGACCACGGGGACCGTCGCCCGGTGATCGGATCCCGGCGAACGGGGGTGTATCGGGAATCTTGCATGCCCGGTTCGGGTCGAAGTGGTTCGTGGGGCACCCGGCTTTGGCCTGGGGCGGTGAGGGGCCGGACGAAGACCGCGACTGCATGTGCGTCCGCCGCCGGGGCTGGGGGGATGAACACCGTCAGCCGTCAGGCGGTGGTGGTCTCAATTCACAACACCAGGCCTCTCAGCGGCGAAAACGTGTATACCACCTCCGTGGACGCGACCGTGGGTTGAGCGACATTTGTTGGTGGAAGGCTTCGGCTCCGCTGGTATCGGACGGGAGGCCGGCTGAGGTCAGAGCGTGGGTCTTGAACGCCAGGGCGGCTTTGCTCGGCGTGTAGCGGGTCGGGTCGCCGTGCGGAGAAGGGTCGAGCCGGCCGGGCCACAGTCTGATCTCGTTGGCTCCTTGGCTGAGGGCACGGGAGAGTTCCCGGCGTAGGCGCTGGTCGGTCTGGTAGAGAGTGGCGTTGACCGCGATGACCCTGGGGCGAGTGCCGCGGGTGGTGGTGGCCAGGGCTTGGTCGAGGCCGACGATGGAGCGGGCTCCCAGGATGTGCAGGGGGTGTGGTCTGCGTGTTCGCTGATGAGGCAGTAGATGTCCCAGCCTTCCGTCGCGCGGTCGAACATCCAGCCGCCGACGTGTTGGATGGTGTCGATGGTGCTTGGGGCGATCAGCACTGCGCGATGGCGCAGGCGGCGGATCTGGGGCCGGTTCCCGCGGTGAGCACTGTGGCCGGTCGGGGTGGGCATGTGGGTCTCCGGGCGGAGGGGTTCAGGAGGTTGCGACGGAGATGGATTTGGTTTCGAGGTGGCTCTCGATGCCTTCGGGGCCGAGTTCCCGGCCGATGCCGCTGTCTTTGAACCCACCGAAGGGGGCTGCTGGGTCCATGGTGTAGGGCTGGTTGATGCCAAGGGTGCCGCTGCGGATGCGGCGAGCGGTGGCGAGGCCGCGGTCGGTGTCGGGGGTCCAGACGGAGCCGGACAGGCCGTAGCGAGTGTCGTTCGCGAGGCGGACCGCGTGGTCGTCATCGTCGTAGGCGATGACGGTGAGGACGGGTCCGAAGATCTCTTCTTGGGCGATGCGCATGGCGTTGTCGGCGCCGGCGAAGAGGGTGGGGCGGACGTACCAGCCGTGGTCGAGGCCGTCGGGGCGGGTGGTGCCGCCGGTGACGAGCGTGGCGCCCTCCTTCTGGCCGAGGTCGATATATTCCAGGACGCGTTCTTGCTGGCGGCGGGTGACAAGCGGGCCGATGTCGGTGGAGGGGGCGGACGGGTCGCCGACGGCCAGGCCGTCCATCATCGTGGTGATGGCTTCGAGGTGTTCGTCGTGCCGGGTGCGGGGAACCAGGATGCGGGTTTGGGCGACGCAGGCTTGGCCGCTGTTCATGAGGGCGGCGACTTTCAGGCCTGTGGCGACGGTCGCGGGGTCGGCGTCGTCTAGGACGAGGGCGGCGGATTTGCCGCCGAGTTCGAGGCTGACGCGTTTGAGGACGGAGCCGCAGGCCGCCGCGACCTGTGCGCCCACGGCGGTGGAGCCGGTGAAGGACACCCGATCGACGCCGGGGTGGGCGACCAGGTGGGCGCCGAGCTCGCCGTCGCCGGGCAGGATGCTGACGACGCCGGGAGGAAAGCCCGCTTGCTGGGTGAGGTCGGCGATCAGGTACGCGTCCAGAGGTGTCTCGGGTGAGGGTTTGAGGATCACTGGGCATCCGGCCAGCAGGGCGGGCACGAGCTTCATCACGGTGAGCAGGGTCGGCATGTTCCACGGGACGATCGCGGCGACTACGCCGACCGGCGTCTTCTGCAGGAGGATGTCCTGCCCGTAGTGGCCGAGGCGGGGCTCCTCCCAGGCGAGGTCGGCGGCGAGGTCGGCGAAGGCCCGCATCATGACACCGGGCAGGGCGGCGTGCGCCGATCGGGCGAAGGTGAGCGGCGCCCCCATCTGGGCGGTGATCAGACGGGCGATCTCCTCGCGGTGCGGCTCGTACAGGTCGGCGAGCCTGTGGATGGCCGCGACCCGTTCGGCGGGCGGTATCCGAGGCCAAGGGCCTTCGTTGAACGCCACTCGGGCTGCGGCGACGGCCCGGTCGACGTCCGGGGCGGCGGGTGCGGCGATCCGGGCGATGGCCCGCTCGGTGTGCGGGGAGGTCACCTCGATCGTGCGGCCGGTACTCGGCGGCACCCATGCACCGCCGATGAACAGCAATTCGTGTTCGCGCATGGATCCTCCGCGATCGGGGCGCAGGGTTCGGTCCGGTGGTCAGGGGGTGTGGGCGGCGATCTCGCGGCAGAACCACACCCTGGGCGGCGGGTCGTTGCGGACACCGACGGGCGGGGACATCTGGCCGGCTTTGGCGGCCTCGCTGATTTTGGCCTGGATGCCGGCGATGTCGTCGGTGTCGAGTTCGTAGATGGCGATGAACGGCCCGTCGTCTGCGAGCGCGGCGAATCTGCGGGCTGAGACGACTCCGTCGATGGCCGTCATCTCCTTGAGGTGGGTGCCTTCGTACCAGGTGTGGAAGGTTTCGGCCTCTTCGGGTGTGCTGGGGTGGGATTCGACGTACAGGATTCCCTTGGGCACGGTGGGTGGCCCTTTCTGGTCGCAGGTCAGGCGAGGGGGGCTGGTTCGGGTGCTTTGTGGATGTGGCCGTCTTTCATGACGAATTGCGCGTCCTGGAGTGCGGTGATGTCGCGGGTGGGGTCGCTAGGGACGGCGATGATGTCGGCCAGCAGCCCGGGGGATAGGCGGGCGCGATCGTCGGCTCCGATGAGGTCGGCGCTGGTGAGGGTGGCCGCCTGGATCGCCTGCATGGGGGTCATGCCGCGGTCGACCAGCGCCCACAGTTCCTTGGCGTTGTGGCCGTGCGGGATGGCGGGTGCGTCGGTTCCGCACGCGATTTTCACGCCTGCGGCGATGGCCTTGCTCAGGGTGCGCCGGGCACGGGGGAAGACCTCGGCGGCTTTGCGGCGGAGGGCGGGCGCGGCCTTGGAGATGTCCAGGCCTTCGGACAGGTAGCTGGTGGGGACGAGGAAGGTGCCGTGGTCGATCATCATCTGGAGGGTGTCGTCGCTGGCCAGGGAGCCGTGTTCGATGCAGTCGACGCCGGCGCGGATGCAGGCCCGGATCCCGGCGTCGCCGTGGGCGTGCGCGGCGACCTTGATGCCGGCGCGGTGGGCCTCGTCAACAATGGCGGCGAGTTCCTCGTCGGAGTACTGCTGGGCGCCGGCGGCGGTGCTGTGGGACATCACCCCGCCTGAGGCGGAGATCTTGATGACTTCCGCGCCGTGCTTGATCTGGTAGCGGACGGCCTTGCGGACTTCGGGGACGCCGTTGGCGATGCCCTCCTCGACGGTGAGCGGCATGATGTGCGGCGCGAGTTTCTGGAACATGGTGGGGTCGAGGTGGCCGCCGGTGGGGGTGATGGCGTGGCCGGCCGCGACGATGCGCGGTCCTTCGGTGTAGCCCTCGTCGATGGCGCGGCGGAGGTCGACGTCGAGGAGGTAGCCGCCGGTCTTGACCATCAGCCCGAGGTTGCGGACGGTGGTGAATCCGGCGAGCAGGGTGGTGCGGGCGTTGGCCGTGGCCCGCAGGGTCCGGTAGACGGGGTCGTCCTGGACGCCGTGCATGGGCTGGGGCAGCCCGGTGGGGGTGTCGGGGCCGCCGATGAGCAGGTTGATCTCCATGTCCATCAGGCCGGGCAGGAGGGTCATGTCGCCCAGGTCGATCCGGGTCGCGACACAGGGGGTGGCGGGAGGGTCGACCGCGGTGATGCGGTCGCCTTCCACGACGATCACGGCCGGGGAGCGGACTTCGCCCTTGTCGACGTCGATCCAGCGGTCTGCGGTCAGGACGGTCGGCACCGTCACGGGACGGGCTCGATGAGGCAGTCGAGGGCGGCGGCGCCGGTGTCGGGGACGCGCTGCTGGCTCCAGGCCTCCACGCAGAACGAAATGGTGATCATGGAGTAGAGCAGGTGCATCAGGTGCAGGACCTCCTCGGGCAGGTCGTCGAGGGGGTACTTGTCGCAGTGGGCGAGGGCGGCTTCGGCGCGGGGGGTGATCGCGTCGTAGAAGGCCTGGATGTCGCGCATCGGGGTGGCCAGCCGTTTGGCGTATCGCTGTGCCTCGGTGGGCAGGCACCAGTGGGCCGCGTAGGGTTCCAGGTCGGCGAACTCGCCGGGCAGCAAGGTGGTCATCGGCGTCATACCTTCGCCTGCTGGGTCGTGTAGTCGCGGATCCAGTCGGCGGTCACCTTGTGCATGTGCCGGCACAGGATCTCCTGGTCGTTGAGGTGGAATTCGGTGACGGCGCGGGATTCGAGCATCATCTGGGTGGCCTCCAGGGTGTTGGCGTCCTGGAGCCCGTACTCCTTGAAGGTGACCGCGGCCATCTCGTGCGCGACGCGTTCGCGCGGGGTCGTGGCGGGGATGAAGTAGAGGTTCCCCTCGAAGGTGTGGGTGTTGTAGGAGGTGGGCCAGTACTGGTAGGTGAGGTACCAGCCGCCGGACCAGATGAGGATGGTGAAGTTGGGCCACAGCTGGAAGGAGTCCAGGCCCCAGGGGTCGCAGCCGGCCGGGTTGACGCCCGCGGGGAGCTTGTCGATGCCGAGGTCGGGCTTGTCCCAGGGCCCGAACAGGCCGCTGCGGGTGATGTCCTCGGTCGGTTTGCGCATGTCGGGGGCCAGTTCCCACGCCACGATGCCGGAGGTGCTGACCAGGCGGTGCGGGCCTTCGATCCGGTAGTGCGGGGCCTCGAACCCGGTCTGGGCCGCGGCGGCGGAGAAGGCGTCCGGGGTCTGGCTCGAGTGCAGGACGGGCGCGTGGTAGAACTCCTGGAAGGCGTCCATGTACAGCTTCCAGTTGGCGCCGACCTCGGATCGGTACTGCCACCGTTCGGTCATCTTGTCGAAGGGGTAGCCTTCGAGGTTGGTGATCATGGGGCCGAGGAAGTCGGTGAGGGACTGTTCGGGCTCGCGGGCGAGGTTGACGAAGATGAACCCCGACCACACCTGGCAGTGCACCGGTACGAGACCGGTCGAGTCCTTGTCGAGGTCGAAGAACTCCCCTTCCTGCTGGACGAAGGTCAAGGCGCCGTCGAGGCCGTAGCGCCAGCCGTGGTATTTGCAGGTGAACTGGCGGCAGGTGCCGGAGGTCTCCTCGTGGGGGAACTCGTTCCACACGAGCTTGTTCCCGCGGTGCCGGCAGATGTTGTGGAACGCCCGGACCTTCTCGTCGGTCCCGCGGGCGATGATGATGGAGGCCTTGGCGGCCTCGATCTCCTTGGTGAAGTAGCTGCCTTTGCGGGACAGTTGCTCGATGCGGCCGACGTTCAGCCAGGCTCGCTTGAAGATCGCCTCGCGTTCCAGCTCGAAGAACTCCGGGGAGATGGAGTCCTCGTAGGAGAGCGGAGCGGTGCCGAGCTCGGGGTAGTGCTCGGTCCAGCTGCCCTCGGGCGGCTTCGGCCATCGGGCCATGGTTCCTCCTGGGGGTGGGGCGGACGCCGGGGGGCGAGGGGGTCATTGGATGGGTTCGTCGCCCAGCACGGTGGTGCGGAGCATCTCCCGGGGGGAGGTGGGGTCGTAGGGGGCGGCGCGGTGGATGACGCCCCGGTTGTCCCAGATGACGGTGTCCCCGACGGTCCATTCGTGCCGGTAGACCCGGTCGGGGGTGGTGCAGCGGGCCAGGAGCTCGTCCAGCAGGGCGCGGCCGGTGTCGCGGTTCATGCCGATGACGTGGTCGGTGGAGGCGCCCAGGACGAGGGAGCGGCGTCCGGATTTGTGGGTCCAGACCAGCGGGTGCTCCTTCACCGGGCGGCGCCGCCATGCCGCCAGTTCGACAGGAGTGGGGTCGGGGGTGACCATCCGCTGGGACGCCTCCAGGGAGTGCACGACGCGCAGGGCCGCGAACCTGTCCTTCTCGGTGTCGGTGAGGGCGTCGTAGGCGGCGTAGCAGCTCGCGAACTCGGTTTCGCCGCCGCGTGCGGCGACCTGATGAGCGCTCAGCATGGTGGCCTTCTGCGGATAGGCGTCGTCCTGGGGGGTGCACCCGTCGATGTGCCAGTCGAAGGTGGCGCGCAGGTAGGCCGCGGAGGAGTTCTTGGCGGTGTCGAGGCTGACGCGGTAGATGCCCGCGACGTCGTGGTGCCCGGGCGAGGTGTCGATGTCGCCGAGCTTGCGGCAGAACGCGACCTGGGTTTCCGGGTCGAGGTGCAGGCTGGGGAAGACCAGGACGCCGTTGTCCTCCAGCGCGTCCATGACCGCGGCGGGCAGGGAGTCGTCGGCCAGCAGCCGCTCGACGTCGACGCCGCGGACCTGTGCGCCGACCTCGTGGCCGAGCTTGTCGACCGTGATCGGTGACATGGTCGTTCCTTTCGATCGTTTCCATCGAGCGGGGCCGGCCTCACGGGAACGGTTCCTCGATCCGCTCCAGCTCGGCGTCGGCGGCGTCGACCGCCTTGGGCTGGTGGAAGATCTCGACCGACATGGAGACCATCACCAGCGAATAGATCAGGTGCAGCAGCCGCAGGGCGTCCTCGGGCAGGTCGTCGAGCGGGAATGCATCGCAGTAGGCGATCGCCTCCTCCAGCCGGGGGAAGAACGCGTCGTAGAAGCCCTGCATCTCCGCCATCGTGGACGCCTGCCGCCGGGCGTACCGCTCGGTCTCGCTCGCCAGACACCAGGTCGCGGCGAACGGCTCCAGCTCGGCGAACGCGGGAGGCAGCATACGGCCGGCCATCACGCCTGCCTCCTCTGCCGGTAGGCGCCGACCCAGTCGGCGACGACCTTGTGGAAGTGACGGACCAGGATCTCCTGATCGTTGACGGGGAACCCGTCGATCACCCCGTTGGCGTAAGCGGATTCCAGCGCCGTCTGGGTGCCGGTGAGCATGCCTGCGTCCTGGAGCGCGAACTCCTTGAACACCACGGACGCCACCTCATGCTCGATCCGCTCGCGCACCGTGGTGGCGGGCTGGAAGCACAGCATCCCCTCGAAGCGATGCGTGCTCGGCGAGGTTGGCCAGTACCGATACAGCAGATACCAGCCGCGATAGATGAGGATTTCCACGTTCGGAAAGATCTGAAAGTTGTCGATGCCCCACGGCTCGATCTTGCCGGGATTCAGACCGGCCGGAGGCTCGCCGATGTCAGGCGACTCCCACGGGCCGACCAGGCCGCTGCGAGTGACCCGCTCAACCGGATACATGTACTCCGGCGGCAACGTCCACCGCCGCGCACCACCCGTGCTGACCATCCGGTGCGGGCCGTCCACCTGGTAGTGCGCGCACTCGAAGCCCGCTCCGGTGCGGACGGCGGTCGGAACCTGCTGCGGGTGCAGCGACGGCACGTGGTAGTACTCCTGGAAGGCGTCCGCGAACAGCTTCCAGTTGCTCCGGTTGTCGGCGCGGAAGACGTACCGCTCGGTCATCTGGTCGAAGGGGTAACCGTCCAGAGCGGTGATCATGGGGCCGAGGAAGTCGGTGAGGGACTGTTCGGGCTCGGGCGCCAGGTTGACGAAGATGAATCCCGACCACACCTCGCAGTGCACCGGCACCAGGCCGGTGGTGTTCTGGTCGAGGTCGAAGAACTCGCCCTCCTGCTGGACGAAGGTCAGCTCACCGTCCAGCCCGTAGCGCCAGCCGTGGTATTTGCAGGTGAACTGGCGGCAGATGCCGGAGCTCTCCTCGCGCGGGAAGTCGTGCCACACCAGCTTGTTGCCGCGATGCCGGCAGATGTTGTGGAAGGCGCGGACTTTCTCGTCGGTGCCCCGCACGATGATGACGGAGGCCTTGGCGGCCTCGATCTCCTTGGTGAAGTAGCCGCCCCTGCGGGACAGTTGCTCGATGCGGCCGACGTTCAGCCAGGCTTGCTTGAAGATCGCCTCGCGTTCCAGCTCGAAGAACTCCGGCGAGACCGAGTCCTCGAACGAGATCGGCCCCGTGCCGAGCTCCGGATAGTGCTCCGTCCAGCTGCCCTCGGACGGCTTGGGCCAGCGTGCCATGCTCATTCCTCCGTTCCGCGAAGTTCAGGTACCGAACCCGCGTCCATCTCCGGGTCGAGTTCCAGGCCGACGCTGTTGAAGACCATCGCCAGGCACAGGTAGCTGCCGACGACGAAGGGAACCTCCAGAACCTGGCGGGTGTCCAGATGCGCGGCCAGACCATCCCAGGTGGCGTCGTGCATCCGGTTGCCGCGAAGGAGCTGGTCGGCCGCCGCCAGCAGCAGGCGCTCCAGCGGCGTCCACAGGCCCGACGGCTCATCCGCGGTGAGGGCTGCGATGTGCGCCTCGGTGAGCCCCAGGGATCTGCCGATCCGCACGTGCTGGACCCACTCGTACTGCGAGCGGGCTCGCCAGGCGACGCGGAGGATCAGCAGTTCACGCAGACGCGGAGCGAGCGCCGGCTCGTCGAGGAGCACACCGTTGTAGCCGAGCCAGGCCGCGGCCAAGCGCGGGTGGTGTCCCAGGAGGCCGAGGACGTTCGGCATGCGCGGGGCGTCGGCGTCATGGGACAGATAGCGATCGGCGAGCTTGACTTTGCCGCGCAGCATCGCCTTGGCGGCCTCGTCCCACTGATCTGGCGGCAGTGGGCTCAGGCGGGGTGAGGTCCGTGCCCCGGCCTCCGGGTGCTCGCTCATATGACGGCCCCACCGTTGACGCCAAGTACCTGGCCGGTGATGTAGCCGGCCTCGCCAGAGCACAGGAACGCGCAGGCGGCGGCGATGTCCTCGCCGCTGCCGAGGTGGCCTACGGGGATCGCCTTGGCCATGACGTGGTTGCCGGGCAGGTCACCTGACGCCTGTGAGCTGCGGGACATGGGCGTGTCGATGCCGGACGGCGGGATGGTGTTCACCGTGATCCCGAACGCGGCGTACTCGCGGGCCAGCGCCTTGGTCATCGCGATGACCGCCCCCTTGGAGGCCGTGTAGTGGACCATGCGCGGGGAACCTCTCTGGGCGCTGGAGGATGAGATCGTGACGATCCGCCCCCACCGGCTCTGGAGCATGTCCGGGACGACGGCCTGGACGCAGTGGAAGGTGCCGGTCAGGTTGACCTCGATGACCTTGTTCCAGGAGGCGACCGTGATGTCGGTGAACGATTCGAACGCCACCAGCCCGGCACTGGTCACCAGGATCTCCACCGGCCCGAACCGGCCGCGGACCGTCGCCAGAGCCTCCTCGACCGCGTTCCGGTCGGTCACGTCGGTCTCGCACGCCAGCGCCGCCGCGCCCGCGGCCTTCAGGTCCCCGGCAGCCCGCCGCGCGGCCGATCCGTCCAGGTCCATGATCGCGACTCGGTGACCGTCCGCGGCCAGCCGCCGGCAGACCGACAAGCCCATCCCCGACGCGCCGCCGGTCACCACGGCGACCCTCGCGGTCTGCGGCATGACACGTTGCTCCACAGGCTCGGCTCTCCTAGGCGTAGACGACGCGAACGGACGGACTCGTGGGCACGGCCTGGCAGGTCAGCACCCAGCCGTCGTCGACCTCCTCGGGCGTCAGCGCCTCGTTGTTGCGCATCACCGCGGTGCCTTCCACGACACGGGCCATGCACGTCGCGCAACTGCCGCTCTCACACGACGACGGCGGTTTGAGCCCCAGGGCCCGCGCGGCCTGAAGGATCGTCGAACCCGGCCGGGGCTCACCCCTGACGGTCTGCCGTCCGAGCCGGATCGACACGCTGACCTGCGGTGTGCCGCCGCCGGGCTCTTGATCGGCGCCAGCGTCGGATGCATGGGTGAACCGCTCGATGTGGACGCGGGACTCGTGGATGCCGGCTCCGGTCAGCACGCCTTGGACATGGTCCATGAACGGATTGGGCCCGCACACGAAGAACACCGCATCACCGCCTGTCCCCAGGAAGGCGCGGACGGCCTCCTGCTCGAGATAGCCCGAGTCGCAGTCGTAGTGGAACGCCAGCGCTATCCGGTCCTCGTACCGCTCCTTCAGGTCCGCCAACTCGGTGCCGAAGATCACCGAGTCGCGGTCCCGGTTCGCGTAGAGGAGACGGACTCTGCGTGCCGACCCTGCCAGGGCCGTCTTGATGATCGAAAGCACGGGCGTGATGCCGCTGCCTGCGGCGAACGCCACGATGTCACCGGCGCCGCCGTCCGCCACGAACGTGCCTGACGGCACTGTCGCCACGAGCTCGTCGCCGGGTGCGAGCGCGTCGTTCATCCAATTGGAGACGACGCCGCCCGCAACGCGCTTGACCGTGACCCGCATCCGCTCGTCCACCAGCGGCGACGACGACATCGAATACGACCGCAGATGCGCCACGCCATCGAGCTCCACGCGGAACGTCAGGAACTGGCCGGCCCGGTAGGCGTACTTCTCCGACAGGCCATCGGGGACAGAGAGGATGAACGAACTGGCATCCGCCGTCTCACCCACGACCTCGGCAACCCTCAATGAATACAATCCGCGATCGCGGAAAAATTCATCGAACCTGCCGACCATTTCATCTCCCTGGACATCTCAGCGATCAGGACAGCATCTTTCACGGGCGAACCGGCCACGGCCTTGAAAGTACCGAGAGAACCCCGAACACAATGGATTACTCGGAGGAAATAAGCTCGCCGGGCAAGAAATTAGTCGATCGACTAGGATGATTCTTAGCGAGGGCCGAGCGGCCTGTCAAGAGGCCCATCGGCCAACCCGCGACGTGATGGATTGCTTACTTCACGTAATACCTCCAGGTAGGCGACCGAAGGGATGCGCGTCGTCGCAGATGGCGGTATCCCCAGAGCGGCACGTTCGCTCCGCCCAGACCGGCGCTGCGATGCCCTGGTCGGCGACGGTCCCGGTGATCGACATGGGAGAATGAAGGGCAAGGCTTGGCGATGCCTGTCGCCGCGCAAGAGGGGCATATCTGCATGAAGCTTGAACGCAATAGCAGCGCAGAAAGTCGGAGAATGCGTGAGGCCATCCTTGACGCGGCAGAGCAGATCATGCTCGAAGAGGGCTACGCCGCGGTCAGCACACGCCGGGTCGCCACCAGGGCGGGCGTCAACCAGGGGATGGTCTACTACCACTTCGGCGTCATGGACGACCTGTTCATCGAACTGTTCCGCCGCGGGGCTGACGAAAGCTTCCAGCGCCAAGCCGAGGCGTTGTCCTCACCACAGCCCCTGTGGGCCCTGTGGGACATGATGCACGATCAGTCCCACACCGCCCTCACGATGGAGTTCGTCGCGCTCGCCAACCACCGGAAAGCCATCCGGGGCGTCATCGCCGAATCGTCACGCAAGTTCCGCCGCCTCCAGGAAGAAGCGGTGACCCGCATCCTCAAAGAACGCGGAGCCGACACCGGCGCCTGGCCGCCCCTGGCTCTGATCCTCTTCCTGTCCAGCGTCTCCCGCTTCCTGCTCATGGAGCAGTCCTTCGACATCTCCGCCGGACACGACCAGATGATCGCCGTCGTCGAGAGCTACCTGCGCGAGATCGAAGGCGAGCGTCGCTGACCACACCACGCCGTCACCGGCCCTTGATCGTTGATGCGGCCCCCGCCCGACGCGGACGACCCTCGCCCGGCGAGCCCGGGCGCGATCCGCTCACGGTGGCAGCGCTCAAGAATCTGGTCCACGCCCTGGGTCCCTGCCAGGGCGGCATCGGACACGACCTTCACTGGTAGAACCGGCGAGACCCGCACCGGTATGAGCTCGCCGGCACCGTCGGGATCCTGCCTGCGCAACCACTCCAGCGCCCGTTCTCGCAGCTCATCTAGCGAAAGACGGTCACTGCACGGGAATTAAAAACACTACTTCCCCTTTTAGATGCTGATGGGTATCTTTGTGGACCGCTGGATCCTGAAGGCGGGGTGATCAGTGACCGCCCTGCGGCAGGACGTTTGTGTGGCCCCGGCGACATCGAGCTCATTGCCTGGCCCGTATCCGGTGTTCAAGCGGATGCGTAAGCAGTGAACTGCAACGATTCAGAAGGAGACGATGTTGTGAGCGGACGGTCGGACAAGACGAATGCGCCTGTTGTCACCGAGTCGCTCGACGGGGCCGCGGTCGGTGCCCGGACCAAGCCGAGCAAGCCCGTTCAAATCTGGGCCGTCATCGGCGGAGCGATCCTGATTTTCCAGCTCTACGTGTGGATCCGGTGGGTGACCGGGCCCTACTTCGAGCGGGTGCCCGCGGGACCGAGTGATCCGCCGTCGTACATGAAGGTGATACTGACAGCGAACGTGGTCCTCATGTGGGTCTGGGCGCCAATCGCCCTGTGGTTGTTCATCATCAGGCCGTGGCGGCGCGAGCGGCGCATCACGCTGGACGGCATGCTCGTTGCGTCCATGGGTCTGATGTTCTTCCAGGATCCGTTGCTGAACTACGTCAATACGTGGTGCACGTACAACGCATGGCTGTTCAACCTCGGCTCCTGCTCCTCGAACATTCCTGGTTGGGTATCGCCTGAGGAGCCGGGCCATCAGGTGCCGGAACCCCTCCTGACGAACGCGCCGGGTTACACGTTCGGCGTTCTTTTGATCACGATCGCCGGATGCTGGGTCATGCGCAGGATCAAGGCCCGATGGCCGAAGATGAGCAACCTGCAGCTGATCGGCGTCACCTATCTGATAGCGATCCTCTTCGACTTCGTCCATGGAGGCCTGCATCATCCTGCCGGCCGGGATGTACTCCTATCCCGGTGCCATCCGATCCGTGTCGATCAACGCCGGCCACTATTACCAGTGGCCCATCTACGAAGGATTGATGTGGGTAGGCGTCCAGGCGGGCCTGTGCTGTCTGCGCTACTTCACCGACGATCGTAGCCGGACCGTCGTCGAGCGCGGCCTGGACAATATTCGCGGGGGCTTCGCGAGGCAACAGTTCACCCGCTTCCTCGCGATATTCGCCGCGGTCAGCGCACTCTTCTTCATCTTCTACAACGTCCCCGCGCAGTGGATCGGTCTGCACGCCGACCCTTGGCCCGCCGATGTCCAGAGGCGCTCCTACTTCAGCGGACCCGTCTGCGGCGAGGGCACAGATCAGCCCTGTCCCGATCCCCGCCTGCCGATACCCACCAAGCGCTCCGGCTACATCAACACCGACGGCGAACTCGTCCTCCCTCCGGGCGTGGAGATGCCGAGGACCGTTCCCCTCGAGCGGGGAAGGAAGGGAGGTTCGTGATTTGAATCTGCCGTAACGAGGCCAGAGCGCCGGGGTCGTATACGCTTTGCCAGGGCCGGTTCTGATCAGGGTAGTTTGATTACTGACATGTACATCTCGAGGACCGGCTTGTAAAGGTCGACGTCATCGAGTTGGCTGCCCAGGACGACGGAGTCGTTGGTGGCGATAAGCACATTCGCAAAAGTCGTTGCAGGGATCAGCAGGGTTCCACCGATGCGATCGATGCTCTCGCTGATGGAATTCGCAAGTGTCGCGATTACCTCTTTCCTTTTGGCTGCTATCCGTTCTCGGGCCTCAGGGTTGCGGAGTAGGTACAAGGTGAATTCCTGGCCGAGCGCGGCGTGCTCCGCCCCGCGGCCGTGGCTGACCTCGCGCCACCGCTGGGCGACTTCGTCGACTTCGCTCGCTCCTACCTCGGTCACTGCGGACAGCAGTTCGGTGCAGTTGTCGAGGTAGCGACGCCAGTAACGGTCGCTGACGGCCAGGAAAAGGTCTTCCTTCGCGCCGAAGTGTTTGTAGATTGCGCCTTTTGTAAAGCCCGCCGCGTAAGCGATGTCGTCGATGGTCGCCTGCGTGAAGCCCTTTTCGGCAAACACTTCCTCCGCGGAATCAAGAAGTAGCGAGCGGGTGTGATCGAGGCGCCGCTCCTTCGTCCAGCGTTCAACCATGTCAGCAATTATGCCATCCGTGCTTTGTGGGTTGGACGAGGTGGACGCTCGCCCCGGAGCCGAGCCGGTGCCACACCCCTGATGGCCTCAGGAGGGCGCGGGGCCTGCGCCCCGCGCGCAGCTCCCTCGGTAGAACCTGGAGATACCTATTCCCCTCTGAGATACCTTCGAGTATCTTCGTGGAGGCTTCGATATGAAGGAGGGCGATCAAGGACAGTCCGCGGCCGGCGCTCAAACGGACGCGTGCGCGCCGTACAGCAGACGATTCAAAGGAGACGGTGTTGTGAGCAGCCTTTCGGACAAGGCGAAGACGCCTGCTGTCACCGAGTCACTCGGCGCGATGGCCTCGCTCGGTGACCAGGTTCAGTCCAAGAGCAAGCTCGTTCGGATCTGGGCTGTGATCGGCGGTCTGATCCTGGCCTTGCAGCTCTACGTATGGATCAGATGGCTCACCGGACCCCACTTCGAGCGGGTACCCACAGGGCCGAGCGATCCGCCGATGCTCATGAAGACGATCCTCACCACGTGGACGGCCGTGACCATCATCGGCCTGCCGGTCGGCATCTACTACTTCATCGTCAGGCCCTGGCGCCGGGAGCGGCGCATCACGACCGACGGCATGCTCCTGGTGGCCTGCGGCCTGCTGTTCTTCCAGGATCCGCTGCTGAACTACTTCAACACGTGGAGCACCTACAACACCTGGATGTGGAACCGGGGCTCGTGGGTGCAGGACATCCCGGGGTGGCAGTCCTACGGAACACCGGGCCACATGATGGCCGAACCGGCGCTGATGAACGCGCCCGGCTATTCGTACGGAGTTCTGCTGTGCACGATCCTCGGATGCTGGGTCATGCGCCGCGTCAAGGCCCGCTGGCCCGGAATCAGCAACGTCGGACTGATCGGCGTCCTGATCGTCTGGTCGTTCTTCTTCGACTTCGTCATCGAGGGCCTGTTCCTGATGCCGATGGGGCTGTTCACCTACCCCGGCGCGATCAGGTCCCTGTCGATCAATGCGGGCACCTACTACCAGTGGCCGGTCTACGAAGGGCTCATGTGGGGAGGCGTCCAGGCGGGCCTGTGCGCGCTGCGCTACTTCACCGACGACCGCGGCCGGACGTTCGCCGAGCGGGGACTGGAGAACATCCAGGGCGGGTTCGTGAAAGTGCAGCTCACCCGGTTCCTTGCGATCTCCGCGGCGTGCAGCATGTTCTTCTTCGTCTGCTACAACGTCCCCGCGCAGTGGTTCGGAATGCACGCCGACTCCTGGCCCACGGACATCCAGAAGCGCTCGTACTTCATGATGGGCGTCTGTGGTGACCAGACCGGGCGGCTGTGCCCGGATCCCGCTCTGCCGATCCCGCACAACGGCTCCGCCACGATCACCCCGGACGGCAAGGCCGTCTTTCCGAAGGGCAAGAAGCTTCCGGCCATCGTTCCCTTCGACAGGAAGAAGTGAGACGTCCATGGACGGCACAGAGACGTTGACCAGCAGACCCGCCAGCGTTCACCTTGCCTCGGAAACCCCGTTCTACCGGGCGGTCGGCGATGAGGTGGAGGTCTTCCGCGCGGCGGCCCGCGGCGGTCTGCCGGTGCTGTTGAAGGGGCCCACGGGATGCGGGAAGACCCGCTTCGTGCAGGCCATGGCCCACGAGCTCGGCCGCGATCTGATCACCGTCGCGGGCCACGAGGACCTGACGTCGGCGGACCTGGTGGGCCGGTTCTTGCTCAAAGGCGGAGAAACGGTCTGGGCGGACGGGCCTTTGACCCGGGCCGTGCGCGAGGGCGCCATCTGCTATCTGGACGAGGTAGTGGAGGCGCGCCAGGACACCATCGTGGTCATCCATCCGCTCACCGACCACCGCCGCGAACTCGCTCTCGACCGGCTCGGCACGACACTGTCGGCGGCGCCCGGATTCCAGCTGGTGATCTCCTACAATCCCGGCTACCAGAGCGTGCTGAAGAACATCAAGGAATCGACGCGTCAGCGTTTCATCGCCATCGAGCTCGGCTTCCCACCCGCCGAGATCGAGACGCAGGTCGTCTCCCGCGAGGCCGGAATCGATCCCGAGACCGCAGGCGCTTTGGTCAGGCTCGCCAACGCCATCCGAAAGCTGGACGGCTCACCCCTGCGCGAAGTGTCCTCCACACGGATGCTGATCCTCGCCGGCGGTCTGGTCGCACACGGGCTGAACCTGCGCGGTGCCGTCCAGTCAGCCATCGTCCAAACCCTCTCCGACGATCCGGAAGTCGTCCGCGCCCTCGGCGAACTCGCCGACGCCGTCCTGCCCCCCACATGACCGCAACCGATAACAGCAGCCCTGACCGGTTTCGATTCCTGGCCACCTTCATCGCCGGCAGATCCGTCAACGTCACGCAGGCACGCGAAGGTGAGGCCGCTCATACGAACGGCCGGGTCATCTTCGTCTCTGCCGGCGGCTCTGCCGACCAGCAGCGCCGCGAGACGCTGGTCCAAAGCGCGTTGCTCGGTGCGGGCAGCCTGGACCAGCAGCGGGTGAGGGCACTGCGGGCGCGTCCCTCGACAGCACGGCGCTACCTCGCGCTCGAAGGGCGACGAGTACTCGCCGAACTCGCCGGACGAAATCCACTCGCGGCCACCCTCCTCCCGGGAGAACAACCGAGCACCCTGACCGCCGACGAGTCACTCGAACTGGCCCGAGGCCGGGCGAAGATAGCCGGCCCACCGGAATGGTTCGGTGTCATCAGACCCTCCAGATTGCTGGCTCCCTCTGCAGGACCGGGCGCGCGAGCCACCGACAAGGAACTGCGCTTGGAGTTCGATCCCATCGACCTGACCGAGGCTGATGACGACGGCGACCAAGAGCAGTCCGGAGAGAGTAAGATCCTCAAACTGTTCGAGAACCCGCTGTTCGCCTCACGGACCCTCATGGACGCCCTCCGCAAGCTGCTCGGCGGCTCACGGACTTCAGGGGAGGGCGCCGCCGGCGCGGAGGCGCAGGTCGGCTCCGTCCGGCGGGCGCACAAGCTCGGAGAACACGCGCGGCCTCTGCCCACCCGGATCCGTTTCACCGATGACGACAGGCCCGGCGCCGCCCTGGGCGTAGGTGGAGCCCTCCACCCAGAGTGGGACGTCCACAACAACCGATATCGGCCTGACTGGTGCCGGGTCATCGACTTTCCACTGACCGTCGCCGCGGACATCTCGGCCGCCGGGGTTCCACGCGACGACATGCTCAGGCGGCGCCTGTCCCGCATCGGCCTCGGCCCCAAACTTCTGCGCGCCCGTCCCGACGGCGACGAAATCGACATCGAAGCGCTCATCGACCTGTTCGTGGACGTACGCTCCGGCCACTCACCGCCCGAGAACATCTACCAACAACACCGCAAACTCACTCGCGACCTCGGCGTACTCATCCTGCTCGACGCCTCAGGATCCACCACCGACGCCGACCCGAGCGGCCTGGCCGTACACGACCACCAGCGCCGCGCGGCCGCGACACTGACCGCCACACTCGAAGAACTCGGCGACCGCGTCGCCGTCTACGCGTTCCGGTCACAGGGCCGGCACGCCGTCCACCTGCCGGCCATCAAAACGTTCGGACAACATTTCGACGCCCTCGGACGAGCCCGGCTCAACCAGCTCCAACCATCCGACTACACACGTCTCGGCGCCGGCATCCGCGGTGCAGGCGAAATCCTCAAAAACGAGGCCGGCACGCCGAACCGGCTCTTGCTCGTCCTCTCGGATGGATTTCCCTATGACGACGGCTACGAAGGCCGTTACGCCGAAGCCGATGTCGGTAAGGCCCTCGACGAACTCCGCATCGACGGCCTAGCCTGTCTCTGCCTGTCCATCGGACCCACGACCTCCACCGACGTGCTGGAACGTGTCTTCGGCTCCGCCGGCCACGCCAGCGCCGCAACCCTGGCCGACCTGAGCCCGCAGATGGACGAGTTGTTCCTGGCCTCCCTCCGACAACTCGCCGCACCGAAACAGCAACGAGCAGGCCGTCACCACTGAGATCCAGTCCAGTAGGCCACGCACGGTGCACGCCCTGGCCGCCGAACTGATCCAGCGACGCGGCGACGGACCCGGCATCGTCATCCTTGGCGCACAGAGCGACGGCAAAGCCGCGATGGCCACCTCGCTCAGCCCGGACTTGGCCTCCCCAGGTCTCCAAGCCCGCGACTCTTCACCGCCGCGGCCAAAGCGATCGGCGGGGGAGCAGGCGGCAAAGGCTCGTCGCCAACGCCGGAGGCCGCAACCCGGACGGACTGAGTGAGTGTTTGAGAAGCTTGTTATTCGGTGGGTCGTGGTCCGGGACGTGTGGCGTAGCCTCTGCGGGTCAGGCGGCGTGTCATGAGGCCGATGGCGGCCCAGCGGATCATGGCTTCGCTGGTGTGGGGGTCGCGTTCGTAGTCGCGGGCCAGACGGCGATGTGCGGTGAGCCAGGCCAAGGTCCTCTCCACCGCCCACCTGCGCGGCAGTACGGCGAAGCCTTTCTGGTCCGCGGGTTTGCGCACGATACTGACCGTGGTCCGCAGAGTCTTGGCGGCCCAGTCGACCAGACGCCCGGCGAAGCCGGCGTCTGCCCACACCAACCGGCACTTGGGCGCGGTCAGATACAGGCCCAGCAGGGCGCCCTTGGCGCCGTCTCGATCCTGCACGCTCGCCGCGACCACGGTCACGGTGATGAGCAGTCCCAAGGTGTGGGTGACGATGAACCGCTTGCGGCCGGCGACCTTCTTACCAGCGTCATAGCCGCGACTGTCGCGGGCGACGGTGTCGGCGGCCCTCACGCTCTGGGAGTCGATGATCCCCGCCGACGGATCGGCGTTCCGGCCCTCGGCCTCGCGGACCTGGGCGCGCAACGCGTCCAGCAGCCGCAGCGTGACCCGCTGTCTCTCCCACCGCACGAAGTACCAGTACACCGTCTGCCACGGCGGGAAATCCGCAGGCAGCTGCCGCCATGCACACCCGGTCCGCACGACATACAGCACCGCATCCACGATCGCCCGCCGCGAGTGCTTCTCCGGGCGGCCGCCCTCACCAGGCGGCGGAAGCACAGGCTCTACCAGCACCCACTCGTCATCGGTCAGATCCGAGGGGTACCGCGACGAGCCACCGCCCGCCTGGATGACAAGGGGGAGGGCGCCGTCGACATCGGGCTTTGGTGGTGGCGATGGTGCTGGCCGCGCTGAGCGCTCTGTCAGCGTTGGCGGCCGTCTATCCCCGCATCCCGATGGTCAAGCCGGTGTCGATGCTCTACTTCGACCACGTGTCCCGGCACAAGGACGCCGCCGAATATCACACCGCGGCGATGGACCTGTTCACCGAGCCAGATCTCCTGGCCCGCGCTCTGACCGATCAGATCTGGGCCTTCTCCAGACAGGCGCGCCGAAAATACACCCACGTCATGCTGGCGATGGTGCTACTCGGCGCCTCGGCCTGCCTGGGTCTGCCCACCCTGATCTTCATCTGAGGGCCGCCGCTGGCGGGGACGCGGGGCCGGTCCGGACCCGCCATCCAGGGCTCACCCTTCTCTCGGGTGGTGCTGCTCCGGAGCCTTTCGTCGGTATCAGAGCAGAGCGGCGGCGAGCGCCTTGATTCGAGCGGTTTGGAAGGTTTGTGAGACTCCTGCCTTGGGGCGGAGGTAGTCGAAGCCGTGGAAGGCTCCATCGGCGACGAAGAATTCGCACTGGACACCTGCTGCTTTGAGGCGGTGGGCGTAGGCGAGGTCCTCTTCGTGGAATAGGTCCAGGGCCCCTACGCCGATCCATGCCGGCGGGAGGCCTGAAAGGTCGTTGTGGCGTGCCGGCGCGGCGAGGTGGCTGATGTCCGGTGATCCGGGTGGGAGTCCGGTGTAGGACTGCCAGCCGAAGCGGTTGGCGTTGTTGTTCCACATGCGGTGGTCGGTCTCGTCGAGATCGGCCCGTGCGGCTGTCCGGTCGTCGAGCATGGGATAGGTCAGCAGCTGGAAGGCGGCCTGCACGCCCGCGCGGTCGCGTGCCAGCAGGGCCAGGGCGGCGGCGAGCCCGCCTCCGGCGCTGGCTCCGCCGACCGCGATGCGGGTGGCGTCGATCTCTGGTCGGTTCGCGAGCCAGCTCAACGCGGCATAGCAGTCGTGCAGAGGGTCGGGGAACGGATGTTCGGGAGCGAGCCGGTAGTCGACGGCCGCGACGACGATGCCCAGTTCCTGGGCGAAGCGGCGGCAGAGCGCGTCTTCCTGGGCCGCGGTGCCGAACACGTACCCACCGCCGTGGATCCACAGCAGCGCTGGCGATGGCCGCTTGACCTGCGCCGGGCAATGTATCCGCACTGAGATCGGCCCGGCCGCCTCGATCTCCACGTCTTTCGAGGAGCGATGGTCGGCCAGGTCCGTGAGTATCCGGACGAGCTTGAGTGTTCGCGGGCCCACGGTCGCGCGGGGAAGCCAGGGCGCCATCGCGCGTAGATCGGGATGGAAATCCTTCGTTGACATGGTGAATCCGATCTTCAGAAGGTCATATCGCCTGTCACGGGGGTCCGGTCATCCCGGCATCGCGCGATCACCACTTCCTAGAGTGGACGTAGTGGTTCGCCCGCCGCACTGACACGTCGCGGCGAAACGAGTTGCCGCTTGCTGAACCGGCCATGGCGCTGCTACGGGGTGGGTTCTTGGCAAGCACCGGTCGTGCCGGGGGTTGCGGGCTGGTTCGGGCTGAGGGCGCGGATGGCGGGGGCCAGCCATAGGTGCAGGAAGGCGCGTAGCTCGTCGGGCGAGCGGGGCGGGCCGGGGTCGATCATGAAGGACTGGATGGTGCGCAGGTAGATCTCCACGAGCTGGTCCTGCCCGTGCTGGTCGAGGCCCAGGGCGGGCCAATCCACGGGGATGCGCGCCAGCAGGGTGCGGGTGAGTTCGGACGGGGTGGCGGAGGTGAACTGCTGGGTGAGGTGAGCGTGCGCGCGCACCAGCAGCGCGGACAGGTACCGCTCCTGGTGCAGGCGCTCCACGGTGAACGCCAGGCACTCCACCAGCATGCCGGCGGGGTCGGTGTAACCGTGCACGCGCGCGACCATACGGTCGATGAAGGTGTCCGCCGCCGTCGTGGCCACGGCCTGGAAGAGGTTCTCCGCGCTAGGGAAGAGCCGGTAGACGGTCTGCCGCGTCACGTTCAGCTCTGCGGCGACGTCGGCGAGCCCGGTCTTGTCGGCTCCATACCGGTCGAGGCAGCGCATGGCCGCGGCGATGACCCGGTCCCGCGCCTCGGCGTCGTCGGCGGGTGGTTCGCCCTGCCATCCCCGGTTCCGCATGCTCTCCCCTTCTCCGTGCGGGTGTCCCGGTGTAGCGTACGCAATCATACATCTCATTCAATACATGTATGACTCGATCATCCGTCCTGTGTATGACTTGGGTGGTTGGCCATGGGAGGCGTGCGGTATGAGGGCGAACGAGGCGTGCGGAATGACGGCGGGCGAGGACGGGGTCGATTCCCTGTTCGGCCGGGACGTGGTCGAGGATCCCCACGATCACTACCGGTGGCTGCGCCAGAACGACCCGGTGCACGAGGTGGCCGGGACCGGCACCTTCGTGGTGACCCCGATGGACCTCATCCATCAGGTCGTGGGCGACCACGAGACATACTCGAGCATCTCCAGCAGGTTCCTGCACCTGGGCGACTGGCCAGAGCCCGCACTACGACTTGCCCTGTCCGGGCTGTCGGACGAGGACGCCAGAGTGTCGGTCGCGACGGCCGATCCACCGGACCACACGCGCCTGCGCAAGGTGATCGTCCGCAGGCTCTCGGCGAGCAACGTCCAGGCCATGGAAGGCGAGTTCCGGACGCTGTTCACCGACGCGCTGTCGGATGTCGGCGAGGAGGGCCACCTGGAGTGGATGAGCCGTGTCGCCGAGCCCCTCCCGATGGTCATGGTGGCCCGCATCCTCGGCCTCCCCGACGCTCTGGCTCCCGAACTGAAACGGCAGGGCTACGCGATGGTCGAACGGATCAGCGGGTTCGTGCCCGAAGAGCGCATCCAACTGTTGGAGGACGAAGGCGCCAATGCGCTCGCCCCGGTCCTGGATGCCTATGCGCGAGCCAAGGAAGGCGCGATCGACGACCAGAACGGTCTGATCGGCATCGTCAAACGGGCGGTCGACGACCAGGAGATCACCGACCTGGAGGCATTCGGCATCCTCAGCGTCATCATCGCGGCCGGCGGCGAGTCGACGACCGGCCTGATCGGCACCGCGGCCCGCATCCTGGCCGAGCAGCCCGACCTGCAAGACCGCCTGCGCCGCGAACCAGACCTGATCCCGGCGTTCGTCGAAGAAGCCCTCCGCTACGACCCCCCGTTCCGGGGCCACTACCGGGTCGCCACCCGCAACACCGAACTCGGCGGCACGAAGATCCCCGCAGGATCCCACCTGCTACTGGCCTGGCCGGCCGCCAACCGCGACGAGACCGCCTACGACCACCCGGACCAGATCCAGCTGGACCGGCACCAACCCCGCCGGCACGTCGGCTTCGGCTGGGGCATCCACCTGTGCGCCGGAGCACCACTGGCCCGCATGGAAGCCAAAGTGGCCATCGAGACGCTCCTCACCCGGGCACCGCGATTCCGCCTCGACCCCGACCAACTGCCCCTGCGCTATCACCCCAGCCTCGTCGTCAGACGGCTCACCGCCCTCCCCCTGATCCTGGGAAAGACGGCAGACGACCGCTGACCCGCCCTTGCAGGCCGGCCCGACGACCGGTCCACCGCCGCACCGAGACCGCGACGATCCTCGGCAACAGCAGCCGGGTGGTCGAGAACCGACAGCGTGCTCGCAGAACACCCTGAGCCGCTCAACACGGCGCTCAACGACTTCCACCCGCAACCGGACACCGGCCGCCCGGCATCTGCCCTCGCTGCACGTCGCGTATGCCTGGCACCGCCCCGCGTTCACCGCGCCCACCATCCCCGCTCCGACAGGACCGACCCCGTGACGACACCACCCCGCCCCGCCCTGGCAGCCGCCGCCGCAGCCGTCCTCGCCACCGCGCTGACCTCATGCTCGGCCCTCAAAACCCCGCTGTCAGCCCCGCCCAGCTACCACGTCACCGCCTACTTCGCCAAAGCCGTCTCCTTCTACCCCGGCTCCCGCGTCCAGGTCATGGGCATCAACGTCGGCAGGGTCGACTCCGTCACCCCCATCAACGGGCAGGTCCGCGTCGTCGCCTCCATCGACCAGAAAGTGCCACTACCCGCGACCGCCACCGCCGCGATCGTGCCACTCAGCCTCATCGGCGAACGCACCCTGACCTTCACCCCCGCCTGGCAACCCGGCCAACCCAAACTCACCGACGGCACCGTGCTCCCCCAGAACCGCACCCAGATCCCCGTCGAAGTCAACGACGCCCTCAAATCCTTCGGCAAACTCCTCGACAGCTTCGACCCCGCCAAAGCCGACCTCGCCCTCGGCAACACCGCCACCACCATCAACGGCAACGGCACCGCCTTCAACCAAGCCTTCCAACAGACCGGGCAACTCGTCACCAACCTCGCCGGCCAAGACCAGCAACTCCTACGGACCGCCCAGAACCTCAACCGGCTCGCCGCCGTCGTCCGCGGCCGCGAAAAAACACTGGCCTCCCTCGTCGACAACTTCGGCGCGGCCTCCAAAATGCTCGCCGATGAACGCACCGACATCAAGATCCTCATCGACGCCATCGCCGACCTCGCCGAACGCGGCAACGTCCTGATCAAGACCCACCAGGACACCCTGCCCGGCGACCTGCTACGCACCGCCCAGATCACCCTGATGATCAAAGGCAGCGCCGCCAGCGTCGGCCAATTCCTCCAATCACTCAAAGGCTTCGGGTTCGGCTTCGTCAACTCCTTCGACACCAAGACCAAAACCATCACCACCCGAGTCACCCTCGACAACTTCCTGCGGGCCTACCTCACCGCGATCCTCCGCGAACCCGAACCGAACAAGAACGTGCCCTGCCCGCTCCCACCCCCCTACTCCAACTGCCAGTAAGTGAGCATCTAGCCAACGACTGATCTTGTTTGTTGTATCTGGCCAGAGGACTGCTGGTACAGGCCGGCCTTCAAAATGATCTAGAAGGCGTTCAGCGGCGCCTTCCAGCATGTGGCCCATCTCTTGCCGCCCTTTCCGGCGGGGTCCGGAACCAGCGCCCGTCAGAGGCCGATTGCTAACAGCGAGGGCATGATCTGATCCGGGGGGATCAGGTCAGGGAACGATCGTCCGAACACGGTCCCACCAGGCGCGACGTTGACCATGATCATGCCCGGATCCGCCCGTCGAGCAGCCATGGAGCGACCACAGGTCACAAAACACCACAGAACACCCATGGCGCATACCCGACACAAATCGAGTATGCCCGCGTCAGAGGAGCGCGCCCGGCAGGATTCGAACCTGCGACCGTCGGATTAGAAGTCCGGTGCTCTATCCAGCTGAGCTACGGGCGCTCTGATGACCGCTCAGACCTGTGAAACGCGCCTCTCGCGGACGATCGGACGCCGCAGGCCGAGCTTTGTATCCGGCACCTGACCAGGTGCCGTCCCACAGTGTAGGGGTGGGCGCGCGGTCGCTCCACACTGATTTGCGGACCCGGTGAGGGAGCCCGCGGGCACGCCGGACCCCGCCGCCGAAGGGGCGGTGAAGGGGCCCGGAGACGCCGTCTGGCGCGGGCCCGTGCCGAGGGTCTCCGAGTAAGAGGCCGGTTCCCTTCGAGCCTAGTCGGGTATTCCGTTGACCTGGGCATCTATGCCGTACCGCCGTCCCGATCACCGGGCCGGCCACGAGCGGCCGGAGGACGCGGCGCCGATACGGCGATCGGAGCACTTGGGGGAGCTATTCATGAACGAGCCGACTGTTCTGCCGTACACCGATCCGGCCTTCGCCGCCGATCCGTTCCCGTTCTACCGGGAGCTGCGGGAGCAGGGGCCGGTCCGGCATGTCTGCCTGGCCAACGGGCTCGAGGCGTGGCTGATCACCCGGTACGACGACGTACTCGCGGCCTTCTCGGACCCGCGGCTGAGCAGTGACATCGGGGACGCCGAGGACCCGACGCTGCTGGAACAGCTGCCGTCCTCGGAACGGGGATCCCTGCGGCGCAGCATGCTCCGGGTCAATCCTCCCGACCACACCCGGTTACGCCGGCTGGTCTCCAAGGTCTTCACCGCCCGCCGGGTGGCGGAGCTGCGTCCCCGGATCCAGGAGGTCACCGATCAGCTGCTCGATGCCATCGCGCCGGCGGGCCGGGCCGATCTGATCGAGGAGTTCGCGCTGCCGCTGCCCGTCACCGTCATCAGCGAGCTGCTCGGGGTGCCGGCCGGTGACCGGCACGGCTTCCAGGAGTGGACCAACACCATGCTCGCCCAGCGGTCGGGCGCCCCGGACCAGGCGCGGATGGAGCAGGCCTGGGAGCAGATGCGGGCCTACCTGGAAGGGCTGCTCGCGACCAAGCGCGCCCGGCCGGGCGACGACCTGCTCAGCGCCCTGACCATGGCCCACGACGAGGAGCACCGCCTGGACGAGGACGAGCTGATCGCTATGGCCTTCCTGCTGCTCGTCGCCGGATACATCACCACGGTCAATCTGATCGGGAGCGGCATCGCGGCCCTGCTCGCCCACCCCGACCAGCTCAAGCTGCTGCGCGACGACCCGCGGCTGCTGCCCAGCGCGATCGAGGAGTTCCTCCGCTACGACGGGCCGGTGAGCCCCGGCATCGCCCGCTTCCCGACCGAGGACATCGAGATCGGCGGGGTGACGATCCCGCGCGGCGCGACGGTGCTCGTCGGCACCGCCGTCGCCGACCGGGACCCCGCACAGTTCCCCAGCCCGGACCGGCTCGACGTCGCCCGGGCCGACAACGCCCATCTCGCGTTCGGGCATGGCCTGCACTACTGCCTGGGAGCGCCGCTGGCCCGGCTGGAGGGTCAGATCGCGATCGGCACGGTGCTGAACAGGCTGCCCAACCTCGCCCTCGCCGTGCCGTTCGACGAGCTGCCGTGGCAAGTCGCCACCCTGCGCGGCCCCAAGCACCTGCCGGTCACGTTCACCCCGGCCTGAGCCGTCCCGCCCGGGCCGGTGCGTGGTGCGCGTGAGCCGGGCGGGGTCCACGGTCGCCTATCGTTTCCGGGGTGACCGCAGGTGTGAAGACCGAGCCCGAGATATCCCTGACCGGTGGTGATGTGACCGAGGGGGTCGTCCGCGTGGGCGACACCGTACGCCGCCCCCTGCGGTCGCACACCGCGGCCGTGCACGGCCTGCTGCATCACCTGGAACGATCCGGTTTCGACGGCGCGCCCCGCGTGCTCGGCATCGACGACCAGGGCCGGGAGGTCCTCAGCTGGCTGCCGGGGGAGACCGCGCGCCGGCCGCTGCCCGAGCACGCGGCGACCGACCAGACGCTGGCCGCGCTGGCGGGGCTGCTGCGCCGGTTGCACGACGCCACGAGCTCGTACGACCCGCCGCCGGAGGCGCGCTGGGACACCGCGACCGCCAACGTCGACGATCCCCCCGAGCTCATCGGCCACTGCGACGTGACCCCCGAGAACGTGGTGTTCCGCGACGGCGGGCCGGCCGGATTCATCGACTTCGATCTGGCGCGGCCCACCACCCGGCTGTTCGACGTGGTCACCACACTGCGGCACTGGGCGCCGATCGCCGACCCCGCCGACCGCGACTCGGTGCTCTACGACGCGGCCGTCGGCCCCCGGCTCGCGCTGTTCTGTGCGGCGTACGGCCTCGATCGGAGGCGGCGGCGGGCCCTGCTGCCCACCGCACGGCTGCGGTTCGAGCGGTCGTACGCGGCGATGCGCGACCGGGCCGTGCGTGAGGGCGGCGGCTGGGCCCGGATCTGGGAGCAGGGGGCCGGTCCGCGGATCCGCCGCGCTCAGGACTGGCTGGAGCGCAACTGGGACGACCTCGACGCCCACCTCGTCTGACGACACGACACGACCCCCCTTCGAACGGACGCTGTGAACCCCACGATGAAGACGGCCGCGCGGCGTACCCCGGACGCGGCGGGCCTGGTGCTCGGCGCGGCCCTGGACGCCGTCCTCGGTGATCCCCGGCGCGGGCATCCGGTGGCGGCCTTCGGCAGGGCCGCCGCCGCGCTGGAGCGGCGGGTCTACACCGACTCCAGGGGGAGCGGAGCGGTGTTCGCCGGCGTCTGCGTCGCCGGGGCCGCGGCGCTCGGGCTGGCCGCCGGCCGGGTGACCCGGGGGCGGCCGCTGGCCCGTACGGCGGTGACGGCCGCCGCCACCTGGGCGGTGCTGGGGGGCACCTCGCTCGGCCGGGAGGGCGCGGCCATGGCCCGGTCGCTGGAGGCCGGCGACCTGACGGCGGCCCGGGACCGGCTGCCGCACCTGTGCGCTCGCGATCCGGCGGGGCTGGGCGCAGGCGCGCTGGCCCGCGCGACCGTGGAGTCCCTCGCGGAGAACACCTCCGACGCCGCCGTCGCCCCGCTGGTCTGGGGCGCCGTCGCGGGGGTACCGGGACTGCTCGCCTACCGGGCCGTCAATACGCTCGACGCCATGGTCGGCTACCGCAACCCCCGCTATGCCCGGTTCGGCTGGGCCGCCGCCCGCCTCGACGACGTGGCCAACTGGGTCCCGGCCCGGCTGACCGGCCTGCTCACCGTCGCCTGCGCGCCGCTGACCGCCGGACCCGGTCGTACGCCCACCGCGAAGCGGTCCCGGACGGGAGGCCCCGCCCGGCTCGCGGCGGCGCGCGAGTCGTACCGGGTGCTGCGGCGGGACGGCGGGCGTCACCCCAGCCCCAACGCGGGCCGCTGCGAGGCCGCGTTCGCCGGCGCGCTCGGCGTGCGGATCGGTGGCGTGAACGTCTACGGCGGGCACGTCGAGGCCCGTCCGGAGCTCGGCGACGGGCGGCCTCCCGAGGTGCCCGACCTCCGCCGGGCCGTACGGCTCTCCCGGGCGGTCACCCTCGCCGCCGCGGTGCTCTCGGCCGTGATCGTGCGATCCGTACCGGTGCGTGCCGGGGGCCGGCGATGAGGGGGGCGCTGCTGGTCGCCGGGACCACCTCCGACGCGGGCAAGAGCGTCCTCACCGCGGGGCTGTGCCGGTGGCTGGCCAGGCAGGGGGTACGGGTCGCGCCGTTCAAGGCGCAGAACATGTCCCTGAACTCCATGGTCACCGCGGACGGCGCGGAGATCGGACGGGCCCAGGTCATGCAGGCGCAGGCCGCCCGGACGGAGCCCACCGCGATCATGAATCCGGTGCTGCTCAAGCCCGGCAGCGACCGCCGCAGCCAGGTCGTGGTGCTCGGCCGGCCGGTCGCCGAGGTCGACGCCATGGAGTACCGCGAGCACAAGGACCGGCTGCGCGAGGTGGCGCTGGCCTCCCTCGCCCGGTTGCGCGAGCAGTACGACGTGGTCATCTGCGAGGGCGCGGGCAGCCCGACCGAGATCAACCTCCGGAAGGGCGACATCGCCAACATGGGTCTGGCCCGTGCCGCGAACCTGCCCGTGATGGTGGTCGGCGACATCGACCGTGGCGGGGTGTTCGCCGCGCTGTACGGCACGCTCGCCCTGCTGGAACCCGAGGACCAGGCGCTCGTCAGCGGGTTCGTCATCAACAAGTTCCGGGGGGCGCCCGAGCTGCTGGCACCGGGCCTGGACCAGCTGGCGAAGCTGACCGGACGGCCGACGTACGGGGTGCTGCCCTGGCTCGAGGGGCTGTGGATGGACGTCGAGGACTCCCTCGGCCTGGACGCTCCGAGGCCCGGCACGCTCCCGCCGCACGGCCGGGACACCCTGCGCGTCGCGGTGGTCCGGCTGCCGCGCGTCTCCAACTTCACCGACCTGGACGCGCTGGGCTGCGAGCCGGGGGTGGCCGTCCGGTTCGTCACGTCACCGGGTGAGCTGGCCGACGCCGACCTGGTCATCCTGCCCGGCTCGCGGGCCACCGTCGCCGACCTCGGCTGGCTGCGAGCCCGGGGGCTGGCCGCCGAGATCGTGCGCCGGGCGCGTGACGGGCGGCCCGTGCTGGGGATCTGCGGCGGCTACCAGATGCTCGCCCGGGAGATCCTCGACGACGTCGAATCCTGCGCCGGGCTCGTCGACGGCCTGGGCCTCCTGCCGACCAGGGTCGAGTTCGCACCGGTCAAGACCCTGCGGCGGCCGGTGGGCAGCGCCTACGGGCACCAGGTGCGCGCGTATGAGATCCATCACGGGATCACCGCGGTCGAGGGCGGCGAACCGTTCCTGGACGGCTGCCGCGACGGCGCCGTCTGGGGCACGACCTGGCACGGCGCGCTGGAGAACGACGGATTCCGCCGCGCCTTCCTCGCCCAGGTGGCGCAGGTGGCGGGGCGGGACTTCACCCCGGCGCCGGGCACCGATTTCGCGGCGCTCCGCGAGGCCCGGCTGGACGCGCTCGGGGATCTGGTCGAACGCCACCTCGATACCGATGCGGTCTGTCGCCTCATCGAGCACGGTGCTCCCTCTGGTCTCAGCGTGCTACCCCCTGGAGGACCGCTAGTGTGATCGGCCTGAGCGCCCCTTGGATGATCGACTCGAAACGCCCGGAGGATCGCCGATGACCGAGCCACGGCATACGCTCATCGTGCCGGTGATGAAGGCGCGCGTCCCGGTGGACCTGCGGCTGGAGTTTCCGCCGCCGCCGGACGAGGAGCCGATCCGCGAGCCGTTCATCGCCGACCTCTACCTCACCTACGCCTTCGACCTGCCCGAGCAGGAGGCCGGCTCGGGCAGGCGGCAGAGCGAGTACGTCACCCGGCGCTACTGCGCGCAGACCGGGCTGCTCCCGGAGGCGCTGCGGCAGCAATCGACCGCGAACCTGCGCACCCGCCGCCCCGACCTGGGCTTCACCTGGTACCCGGACGCCAAGGCGGTGTCGGTCTCGCTGGGCGGTGACCTGGAGTCGGGGCTGCTGCTGGACGACGCGATGATGGAGAAGCTCGCCCAGGACGTCGACGGTGACGTCGTCGTGGCGGTGCCCGCCCGCAACGTCCTGGTCGCCACCGGCACCGGCCATCCGGACGGGCTGGTGAAACTGCGCTGGATCGTCGACCAGGTCTGGTCCGGCATCGAGGAGCGCACCCTGCTGCTCACCAGGGAGCTGCTGGTCCGCCGGCAGGCCCGCTGGGAGCTGTACGCCTGACGGCCTGCCGGTGCCGGGCCCATAGACTGACCCGGCGACGGCACAGGGAGGAACCCGGTGTGAATCCGGGGCTGTCCCGCAACTGTGAACAGGCGCTCCGCCTGAGAAGCCAGACACTTCCGGCCGTCGCCGACCCTTCACCCGACCGGGGCGCGGACCCCCGGAGGAGGACCTCCCATGCGCGTTCTGCTGCTGTCCACCGCCGACACGGAGCTGCTCGCCGCCCGTTCGGCGGACGCCGGTTACGTCACGGCCAACCCGGCCCGGGTGACCCGGCTCGACGAACTCCTCGACGGCGTCGACCTCGTCGTCGTCCGCCTGCTCGGCGGGCGGAGGACCTGGCCGGAGGGCATCGACGCGCTGCGGCGGACGACGCTGCCGCTGATCCTGCTGGGCGGGGAGGCCACCCCGGACGCCGAGCTCATGGCGCTGTCCACGGTGCCCGCCGGGGTGGTCGCCGAGGCCCTCGACTACCTGCGCGAGGGCGGCGTCGCCAACCTGCGGGAGCTCGCCCGGTTCCTGTCCGACACGGTGCTGCTCACCGGAGAGGGCTTCGAGCCGCCCATCGCCATGCCGTCCTACGGCGTGCACGGATCCGCCGCGCACGGGCAGCACGAGCCGGCCGGGGCCGGTCCGGTCGTCGGGGTGGTCTTCTACCGGGCGCACGAGCTGTCCGGCAACACCGCCTTCGTCGACACGCTGTGCGAGGCCATCGAGGCTCGCGGCGCGACCGCGCTGCCGGTCTTCTGCGGGTCGCTGCGCGGTGCCGACGAGGGGCTGACCGAGCTGTTCCGGCGGGCGGACGCGCTGATCGTGACGGTGCTGGCGGCCGGCGGCGCGGTGGCCGCCACCGCGAGCGCCGGGGGCGACGAGGACTCCTGGGACGCCGGCGTGCTGGCGACGCTGGACGTGCCGATCATCCAGGGGCTCTGCCTGACCTCCTCCCGCGCGGCCTGGGAGGAGTCCGACGCCGCGCTCGCCCCGATGGACGCGGCCATGCAGGTCGCCATCCCCGAGTTCGACGGCCGGCTCATCTCGGTGCCGTTCTCCTTCAAGGAGGAGGGCCCCGACGGCGTCCCCGTCTACGCGGCCGACCCCGAACGCGCCGCCCGGGTCGCCGGGATCGCCGTCCGGCACGCGATGCTCGCCCACACGCCCAACCAGGCCAAGCACGTCGGCATCATGCTGTCGTCGTACCCGACCAAGCACGCCCGGGTCGGCAACGCCGTCGGACTCGACACGCCCACCTCGGCCGTACGGCTGCTGCGCGCGATGGCCGAGCAGGGGTACGACCTCGGGGACGACCGGTCGCTCTGGGAGGACCACGAGGACGGCGACGCGCTCATCCACGCACTGATCGCCGCGGGCGGCCACGACCTCGAATGGCTCACCGAGGAGCAGCTGAGGCTGTCCCCGGCCCGGGTCGCGCCGGGCACCTACCAGCGCTGGTTCGACGCGCTGCCCGAGCCGCTGCGCGAGCGGATGCGCTCGCACTGGGGCGAGCCGCCCGGCGAGCTGTACGTCGACCGCGGCAGCATCGTGCTGGCGGCGCTGCGGTTCGGCAAGGTCGTGCTGATGATCCAGCCACCGCGGGGATTCGGCGAGAACCCGGTCGCCATCTACCACGACCCCGACCTGCCGCCGTCGCACCACTACTACGCCGCCTACCGCTGGCTGGAGGAGGAGTTCGCCGCCGACGCCGTCATCCACCTCGGCAAGCACGGCACGCTGGAGTGGCTGCCCGGCAAGGGCCTGGGACTCTCGTCGTCGTGCGCGCCCGACGCGGTGCTCGGCGACCTGCCGCTGATCTATCCGTTCATCGTCAACGACCCCGGCGAGGGCACCCAGGCCAAGCGCCGCGCGCACGCCACGGTCGTCGACCACCTGGTGCCGCCGATGGCCCGCGCCGACACCTATGGCGACCTGGCCAAGCTGGAACAGCTGCTGGACGAGTACGCCACCGTGCAGGCCCTCGACCCCGCCAAGCTCCCCGCGGTGCGGGCCCAGATCTGGACGCTGATCCAGGCCGCCCAGCTCCACCACGACCTGCACATCTCCGACCAGCCCGGCGACGACGACTTCGACGAGTTCGTGCTGCACGTCGACGGCTACCTGTGCGAGATCAAGGACGTCCAGATCCGCGACGGCCTGCACATCCTCGGCGCCGCGCCCACCGGCGAGGCACAGACCAACCTGGTGCTCGCCGTGCTGCGCTCCGCCCAGGTCTGGGGCGGGGTCGCCGGCGCCCTGCCCGGCCTGCGCGCCGCGCTCGCGCAGGCGTACGGCCTGAACGAGAAGGAACTCCTCACCACCCCCGGCGTGATCATGCAATCAATCGACGAACGATTGCGTGATCACGCCGGGGGTGGGGCGGCGCGGACCGCGTCGGACGTGGTGGACCTGCTGGAGGCGGTCGCCCGCCGGCTGGTCGAGGGCATGGAGGCGCTCGGCTGGGACGCCGCCAAGGCCCCCGCCGTCTGCGCCGGGGTACTCGGCGCGGCCGTGCCCGCGGTCGTCCGGGTCCTGGAGTTCGGTGCCACCGAGCTGGTGCCGCGGCTGGACGCGACGAGCGGCGAGATCGACGCGGTGCTGCACGCGCTCGACGGCGGCCACGTGCCCGCGGGGCCGTCCGGCTCGCCCACCCGTGGCCTGGTCAACGTGCTGCCGACCGGGCGGAACTTCTACTCCGTCGACCCCAAGGCGATCCCCTCCCGCAACGCCTGGGACGTCGGGGTCGCGCTGGCCGACTCGCTCATCGCCCGGCACCTCGCCGACACGGGGGAGTACCCGCGCTCGGTGGGCCTCACGGTCTGGGGGACCTCGGCGATGCGCACCCAGGGCGACGACCTCGCCGAGGTGCTCGCGCTGATCGGCGTACGGCCCGTGTGGGACGACGCCTCACGGCGGGTGACGGGCTTCGAGGTGATCCCCGCCGCCGAGCTCGGCAGGCCCCGCATCGACGTCACGGTGCGCATCTCCGGGTTCTTCCGGGACGCGTTCCCGCATGTCATCACGCTGATCGACGATGCCATAGCGGCCGTCGCGGCCCTGGACGAACCCGGTAACCACGTCCGCGCGCACGCCGTCGAGGACCACGCGGCGCACGGCGACTGGCGGCGCGCCACCACCAGGATCTTCGGCTCGAAACCGGGCGCGTACGGCGCCGGGCTGCTGCCGCTCATCGACTCGCGCAACTGGCGGGACGACGCGGACCTGGCCGAGGTGTACGCGGTCTGGGGCGGCTACGCCTACGGCCGCGGGCTGGCCGGCAAGGAGGCCCGGCCGGACATGGAGGCGTCCTTCCGGCGCATCTCCGTCGCCGCGAAGAACCAGGACAACCGCGAGCACGACATCGTCGACTCCGACGACTACTTCCAGTACCACGGCGGCATGGTCGCGATGGTGCGCTCGCTGACCGGCGCCAGCCCGGCCGCCTACGTCGGGGACTCGGCGGTGCCGGACTCGGTGAAGACCCGGACGCTGGCCGAGGAGACGCACCGGGTGTTCCGGGCCCGGGTGGTCAACCCGCGCTGGATCTCCGCGATGCGCCGGCACGGCTACAAGGGCGCCTTCGAGCTGGCCGCCACGGTGGACTACCTGTTCGGGTACGACGCGACCGCCGGTGTGGTCGACGACTGGATGTACGAGAAGCTCGCCGAGGAGTACGTCTTCGACGCCGAGACCCGCGAGTTCATGGAGAGGTCGAACCCATGGGCGCTGCGCGGCATCACCGAGCGGCTCCTCGAGGCCGCAGACCGCTCGCTGTGGGCCGAGCCGGACCCGGAGGTCCTGGACCGGCTCCGCCGGACCTACCTGCAGCTCGAGGGGGACCTGGAGGCCGGTGGGCAACCGGGTTCGTAAGAAGGTCCGCCGAACTCTTCGCCGAGGTCCAGCGTCACATCCGTGACATCGAATCGTGCCCCAGGAAATCGGTGAAGTGTCCGGCATGTGCACCGGCCACCTGCTGTGATACTCCGAGCCGCGCCGCGCGGGCGCAGAAAGACCGAGGTGCCCGTCATGGCGTTCAACAGTGTGCTCCCCCCGCAGGCCCGGGCGGCCGGCCGGCCGACGCTCACGGTGCGGGGGGTGGCGGTCGGCCTGCTCGTGGCGGTCGGGCTCGGCATCGCGCTGACCCTCCAGGTGCGCAGCTGGACGGCGGTCGCGGTCGAGGCCGGCGGCTCCTGCGGCAGCTCCAAGGGCATCAGCCACGGGCCCTGCCCGCGCGGGACCACGCCCATGCTGTTGCTGTCGTTCTTCGCGCTGTTCCCGCTGTTCCCGCTGGCGGCAGTCATGATCGTCCGTTCGCTGAAGGCACGCGAGGTCGCCCGCCGGGTGTTCGGCGTGTTCCTGCTCGGCGCGCTCGTGGCCGGCGTCTACCCCGGACTGGCGATCTTCGAATGGGCGCACGGGAAGACGCTGGGCGCGGTCTGGCAGGCGCCGTACGAACGCAGCGGCAGCGAGGACGCCGACGGCAGCTGGATCTCGGGTCAGACCGTCGTGCGGGCCCGCTTCGACGGGCTCATCGCCTATGACGTCGCGACCGGCCATCAGCGCTGGACCTTTCCGATCCCGGACCGGCAGGTGCTGTGCGGGATGAGCGCCCACCTGTCGGGGGACATCGGCCTGGTCGCCTACGCGACGGAGAACAAGCCCTGCGACCGGGTGGCCGCCATCGAGCTCGGTAGCGGGCGCGCGCTGTGGGAGCAGGCGCTCACCAGCACCAGCCTGTCCAGCAGCACCTCCGCCGGTTTCGTCGACGTCGCCGGCCAGACCGCGGTGCTGAAGACCTCGGAGGCCATCACCGGGCTCGACCTGCGCACCGGCGTCAAGCGCTGGTCGCACGCGCCCGGGCAGGTCGAGGAGAGCAGCTGCCGGTTCGACTGGGTCGGCGGCGGGGGCGACCAGGTGCTGACCAAGGTCGACTGCACCCGGTCCGCGCCGAAGGTCCGGGCGCTGGACGCCGCCACCGGCCGGCAGCGCTGGGAGAGCCCGGTGCCCACGCGCACCGAATCCATCAACCTCTCCCTGCTGTCGGCCTCTCCGGCGGTGGTGCAGGTGAGCGAGGGCGGCAAGCGCGGGGTCGACAGCGTGATGGCCTTCGACGAGGCCGGCCGGATCCGGGCCACCATCCCCATGCTGTCCGCCGACGGTGAGACGCTCGACTCCAGCACGTACGGCTTCGACGCCGCCCCGGTGCGGCGGCTGATCGTCGGAGACGGCGCGCTCGTCGCCGCCACCCGGTCGCAGCGCGGCAAGTACGCGCTGGTCGGCTACAGCCTGACCGACGGGCACCGGCTCTGGCGCAAGAGCCTCGGCCGGAACTCCATCGAGACGGTCCAGGTGGCGGGGGGCAAGGCGTACGTGGTCACCGGCTCCAGCGCGCGCCCCGAAATGCGTACCCTGAACGTGCCGGACGGCCGGCAGCAGGGCGGCGCCCAGGTCCTCGGACTGGACCGGGTGGACTCCGACACCGCGCTCTACGTGCACGGGGACCACTACGTCTTCGTCGGTGAGAAGGGTTACTCGCCCTGGTACCACCCGGTCGTGGTGACCAAGCGCAAGTAGTCTCCTGGCATGGAAGACATTCTGGGCGAGGGTTACGAGGCGACCGTGCTTCCCCTGGGGGAGGACCCCGAGGGCGAGGTCGTCGCCACGCTGGTGCGGCGGAGCACCGCGGAGCCGTCCCGGCGCGCGGTGCTCTACGTCCACGGCTTCGTGGACTACTTCTTCCAGCGGCATCTGGCCGACTTCTACGTCGAGCAGGGCTTCGACTTCTACGCCCTGGACCTGCGGAAGTACGGCCGGTCGCTGCTGCCGCACCAGACCCCCAACTTCATCGGCAGCCTCACCGACTACTTCCCCGAGCTCGACGAGGCCGTCCGGATCATCCGCGAGGACCATGACGTACTGCTGCTCAACGGGCACTCCACCGGCGGGCTGATCGCCGCGCTGTGGGCCGACCGGGTCCGCGGCCAGGGGCTCGTCCAGGGCGTCTTCCTCAACAGCCCGTTCTTCGATCTCAACGAGTCGGCGTTCCTGCGGGTGGCGGGAGTGGCGCTGGCCCGCTCACTGGCGCGGCCCCGGCCGCTGGCCAAGCTGCCGGCGGCGCTGTCGGAGCACTACGTGCGCAGCATCCACCGCGACCACGACGGGGAGTGGGAGTTCGACCTGAACTGGAAGCCGCTGGCGGGCTTCCCGATCCGGGCGGCCTGGCTGGCCGCGATCCGCAGGGGGCAGCGCAGACTGCACGCCGGGCTGGCGATCGACGTCCCGGTGCTGGTCATGGCCTCCGCCACGACGGTGAAGCCCAAGGCGGGCGTGGACGTCACCGGCGCCGACATCGTGCTGGACGTCGCGCACATCGCCCGCTGGTCCAGCGGCCTCGGCCCGCACGTGACCATCGTGCGGATCGACGGCGGCATGCACGACCTGGTGCTGTCCGCCAAACCGGCACGGGACCTGGTGTTCACCGAGCTCGCCCGCTGGATCCGCGCCCACCTGTGAGCCGGGGCCACCCCCGCCGGATCAGCCGTTGATCTGGGCTATCTCGAAGTTGTCGAAGTCCGCCGTCACGCCGTTCCCGCCGCCGTTCTGCTGGGCGACCAGCGTGCCGGCCAGGCCGTCGGCGGAGAGGGCGGCCGTCCCGTCGACGTGGTCCGCGGCGAGCCGCTCGTTGATCCACAGCCGTAGCCGGACCTTCTTGCCCTGCTGCTCGCAGGCGATCTGGAGCCGGTTCTGCTTCCCGGGCCGGAAGCCCGGCGCGGTGGTGCCGGCGAGGAGCTGCTGGGCGGTCGTCACGCCGTAGACCTTGCGGATGAGCACGCCCTTGCCGTCGACCCGTACCAGGAACAGGTATCCGCCCGATTCCCTGTCGTCCTTGGAGTCGCGGCAGAACAGCCCGACCTGCCCGTAGTCGGGACCGGAACGCACCATGATGTCGGCTGAGATCAGGGCGCGCTGCGGCATGACGCCCTTGTACGGGGCGCGGGCGAGACGGAGCGTGTCGGAGCCGCCGACCTTCACGGCGTACGCGCCGTATCGGTAACCGCTGGTGGAGAAGGGGTACTCGGTGTAGGCGCCGCCCTCCCAGCCCGATCCGCTGCCGGCGAAGTCGTCGCTGAAGACCGGGGTGGCGCTCGTGGGCGGCCCGTCGTCGCCGCCCAGCGCGAGCGCGAGGACGGTGGCGAGCAGCGCGGCACCGGCCACGGCCGCCACCCCGGTGAGGATCCAGCGGGTGCGCGGGGAGGGGACACGCCGGGGCGCCACCCTGGTGGGGGGCTGCGGCGGGCCGTCGGCGCGGGTGACGCCCCGCCAGTCGCTCCTGAGCGAGGCGGTCACCGCCTCGGTGTCGGCGTGTTCCTGGCCGACCAGGCCGTCCAGCAACTGCTGTGCGGTGGGACGCTGCCGTGGGTCCTTGGCCAGCGCGCGTTCGACCATGGCCCGCACGGTCCGGTCCAGCCCGTCGAGTACGGGCTGGCCCTGGGTGACCTGGTAGAGGATCGCCGGCACGGTGGCCGCCTGGAACGGTGCCCGGCCGGTGCCGGCATAGGCGACGACGGCGCCCCAGGCGAAGACGTCCGCGGCGGGAGTGGCGGTCTGGCCAGCGATCACCTCGGGGGCCATGTACGCGGGGGTACCGATGAACTGGCCGGTGCGGGTGGCCTGGGTGACCGTGTCGAGGGCGCGGGCGATGCCGAAGTCGATGACCCGCGGGCCGATCGGCGACAGCAGCACGTTGGCGGGCTTGAGATCGCGGTGCACGATGCCGGCACCGTGGATGGCGGTCAGCGCGGTCGCGACCCCGACCGCCAGATGTTCCAGGCTCGAACCCTGCATCGGCCCGCTGGTGCTGATCCGCTCGTCGAGGTTGAGGCCCTCGACGTACTCGGTGACGACGTAGAGCGGGTCGTCGTCCAGATTGGCGTCGACCACCGGAGCCGTACAGAAGCGGCGGACCCTGCGGGCGGCGTCCACCTCGCGGCGGAACCGGTCGCGGAAGGACGGGTCGTCGGCCAGGTCGGCGTTGATGACCTTGACCGCGGCGGGTGCGCCACTGGCCGTCTCGGCGAGGTAGACCGTGCCCATGCCGCCCCGGCCCAGCCTTCCGATCACCCGGTAGGGCCCCAGTTCTCGCGGATCGCCGGGTCGTAGCGATTCGGCGCCTGGCCGGGAATGCATGGTCATATCGCCTCTTGTCGCCTCTTGCCCGTTGATAACGGCTTGCGAGGAAACAGACTAGCGAGGTCCGCCCCTGGTTCCCGTGCCGTCCAGGCGTCTTCGGCGGACAGACCGGGCCCGTGCGACAGGCTCCTCGGCCCGACGGGTGACGCCCTGCCCGGGCGCGGGAAAAGGCGGGCAGGGCGTCCGCGTGGCTCAGCCCTCCTTGACCGTGCTGAGGAACGCCGACCATGCGTGGTCGGAGAACATCAGCGAGGGGCCGTCGGGGTGCTTCGAATCGCGGACCGCGATGACGCGCTCCAGGGGTGCGACCTCGACGCAGGCCTCGTTCGCCGCGCTGCGCGCGCTCTTCCGCCAGCGCGCGTGGGTGAGATCAAGGTGGCTACTCATCCTCTTGCCTCCTTTCCGGTGTGCGTGCCGATCCTCATCCCGCCGGGGTGGGTGCCCAGGCGGTCGAGGACTTGTGACCATCCGCCGCCTCGGCGATGAGCTCGGCCGACTCGTCGGGCGGCAGAGCCTCCGCCCGCAGGTGGTCGAAGCAGGCCGTGTGACGGTGGACGTCCTTCTCCCGCTCGAGAAACGAGTTCCACACCGTGCCGGGGACGTACACGACGTCCAGATCGGTGGGGTCGGGGAACGTGATGATGGTGAACGGCCCGTCCAGGCCCGCGTGCCCGCCACGGGCGAACGGCAGCACCTGGAGGGTGACGTTGGGCAGCTCGGCCGCCTCCAGCAGCCGCACGAGCTGGGCCCGCATGACCTCGGGCCCGCCGATCGGGCGGCGGAGCAGCGCCTCGTCCAGGATCACCCACAGCTCCAGCGGGGACTCCCGGGTGAGCAGCTCCTGCCGGCGCATCCGCAGCCGTACCAGCCGCTCGATCTCCTCGCGGTCGTTGGTGTGCAGCGCCGCCGTGACGGCGGCGCGGGCGTACTCCTCGGTCTGCAGCAGCCCGGTGACGAGGGTGTTGTGGAAGCTGCGCAGCGAGGCCGCGGACTCCTCGAACCCGACGTAGGTGTCGAGGCCGGCCGGGAGCACCCCCTCGTAGGTGCTCCACCAGCCCTTCTGCTGTGCCTCCCGGGCGATGGCGGTCAGCAGCTCGCACTCCGCCTTGTCGGTCACTCCGAACAGCTTGAGCATGTCGCGCACGTCGCGGCCGCGGGCCACCGAGCGGCCGGTCTCGATCCGGCTGACGCGCGACATCGAGCACTCCAGTGCTCTGGCGACGTCCTCTATCCGCATGCCGGCGCTCTCGCGGCGCTTGCGCAGCTCCATGCCCAGCCGCCGACGGCGGACGGTCGGGCTCTGACTGGCGGACATTCAGCACCTCCAGGGGCGGGTACCGTACGTAAGTGTGGCGTGACTGCGTGTCTTTCGGGAGGTAATCGTGAAAATCGTGCGATGGATTCGTGATGGATGAGGCTTGTTTCCTACCGATCTGATGGCGTATGTCGCGAAAATTGAATTGATCGACTTCGTTGAAGTACTTGTAGTGATCGCCTTCTGGGGTCATCCTGACGGAGGACGTTACCGATTGTCGCCAAGCGTGTGCTGATCGTCACCGGCCGGTCGGGAGTCCGTGTTCTCCTGTGGTAGGCATGCACGTGTGGCTGAGCGATGACGGCGAACAGGAGTGACTGAAGCGATGGCGCCGGTTGTCGGGTCCCAAGAAGAGCTGGTCGAGGCGCGCAGGCACCATCTGGCCGCACTGGCCTACGAGCTCGAGGTGCGCGGCCTCGGCTGCCGGATCCTCGGCGCGGGCGAATCCGTGCTGCGGGTGGCCAGCCCGGCCACCGGCCGCAACGTCATGATCCTTGCGACGGCGTCCGCCGCGGGCTGGTCCTTTCTCTGGTCGGGCGGCGGCATGGCCGACGCCGCCGCGCCCGCCGTCGCCGCTGATCAGATCGCCCGGCTGCTCGGTTAGCCCGGCTTGACGCGGAACCTCCCGCGAACGTATGTTCGAAATACTTGCCGCTGCCGTCGGACGGCAGCGCGCTGGTCGACATCGTGTAAGTTCCGCCTGCCTTCCCCCTGGCGGTGACAGGGACAAGGGGTAAGGCGTAATGAGTCGCGTATTCGGCGACCCGGTCGACGTGTTCACCACCGACGACGGGCGCCCCATCAGATTCGTATGGCGCGACCGGCTCTACACGGTGCGGCGGGTCCTGGAGCACTGGGTCACCACCAGGGACTGGTGGCGGGAGCAGCACCCCGAGGCCGCCGAGGAGCCCAGCGAGCGTGAGTTCTGGCGGGTGGAGGCCTCGCCCGACAAGGAGGTCGGGGTCTACGAGCTGCGTTTCGACGCGGCCACCGCCTCATGGATGCTGTCGAGGGTGTGGGATTGAGCTGGGTGCATCTGCGGGTGGCCTCGGCGTACTCGATGCGCTACGGCCTCGCGCAGCCACGGGAACTGGCGGAGCGGGCCGCCGAGCTCGGCATGGACCTGCTGGCGCTGACCGACCGCGACGGGCTCTACGGCGCGGTCAAGCACGTCCTCGCCTGCCGGCGCGCGGGCATCGGCGCCATCGTCGGCACCGACCTCGCGGTGGCGGGCGAGCGTGAGCTCGCGTACGGCGACGGAGGCAAGGTCACCGTCGGCAGGCAGGACCGGGTGGCCCTGCTGGCCACCGGGCGGCCGGGCTGGGAGTCACTCTGCCGGCTGGTCAGCGCCACCCATCTGTCCGGTGCCCGGGGCCGGCCCGTCACCAGCCGGGAGCTGATCGCGGGGCACGCCACCGGCCTGGTCGTGCTGCTCGGGCCCGGCTCGGACGTGGGACGGGCCGTCGCCGCCAGGCGCCCCGACGTGGCCGCCCGGCGGCTCGCGCGATGGCGCGAGTCGGCCGAGGTGGTGATGGAGGTCGTCGACCACCACGATCGCGGTGACGACCACCGCGCGGTCCGCATGATGGCGCTGGCCGAGGAGGCCGGTGTGCCGGTGATCCTGTCCAACGCGGTGCGCTACCTCCGCCCGGAGGACCGGACGGCCGCCCAGGTGCTCGACGTCTCCCGCAAGCTGGTCCCGCTGCACCGCCGGCACCTGGAGGACCGGACCGGGCACGCCTACCTCAAGTCCGGCGCGGAGATGAGCCGGGTGGCCGGGCTGCTCTGCGGCCCCGACCAGGACGCCGCCCGGGAGCTGCTCACCACCACCCGGCGGCTCGCCGAGCGATGCGTCCTGGACCCCCGCGAAGATCTCGGCCTGGGGGTCCCCCAGCTGCCGGAGGTCGACGGCGACGCGCCGGCCGAGCTGCGGGCACGGTGCGAGGCCGGCCTCGTCCGGCGCGGTCTGGACGGGTCCGCACGGCCGCGCCTGGAGCAGGAGCTGGAGGTGATCGCGCGCAAGGGCCTGTCGGCGTACTTCATCGTGGTCGCCGACATCGCCGCGCTGATCCGTGCCCATGGCATCCGGTGCGCCATCCGCGGCTCCGGCGCCGGCAGCCTGGTCAACCACCTCATCGGCATCAGCGACGTGAACCCCCTCGAACACGGCCTGCTGATGGAGCGGTTCCTCGCCGACAGCCGGACCGGCCTGCCCGACATCGACCTCGACGTGGAGTCGGCGCGGCGGCTGGAGGCCTACCGGCTGATCATCGAACGGTACGGTGAGGAGCGGGTGGCCTGCGTCTCGATGATGGAGACCTACCGGGCCCGCAGCGCCATCCGGGACGTCGGCGCCGCGGTGGGGCTGCCGCCGCACGAGATCGACGCCATCGCCAAGACGTTCCCGCACGTCCGGGCCGGTCAGATCGGCGCCGCCCTGCGGGACCTGCCGGAACTCCGGCAGAGCGGGCTGGCCCAGCGGCGGCTGGCCGTGCTGTTCCGGATCGCCCAGCGGCTCGACGGACTGCCCCGCCATGTCGCCATGCACCCCTGCGGGGTGCTCGTCTCCAACGCCACCCTGCTGGACCGCACGCCGGTGGAGCGGAGCCTCGTGGGCTTCCCCATGAGCCAGTACGACAAGGACGACGTCGAGGAGATGGGCCTGCTCAAGCTCGACGTGCTCGGGGTGCGGATGCAGTCGGCGATGGCGCACTCGGTGTCGGAGATCAGCCGGGCCACCGGGACCCAGGTGGACCTCGAGGCGATCCCGCGGGACGACGAGCCGACCTACGAGATGATCCGGACGTCCCGGACGCTCGGCTGTTTCCAGATCGAGTCACCCGGCCAGCGGGAGCTGATCGCCAAGCTGAAGCCCCGCGATCTGGGCGACCTGGTCGTCGACATCTCGCTGTTCCGGCCGGGCCCGGTCAACTCAGACATGATCACGCCGTTCCTGGAGAGCCGCCAGGGTCTCCGGCCGCCGTCGTACCCGCATCCGGACCTGACCGAGGCGCTGCGCGAGAGCCTCGGCGTGGTGGTCTTCCACGAGCAGGTGCTGCGGATCATCCACACGATGACCGGCTGCGGGCTCTCGGAGGCCGAACGGCTCCGCCGCCTGCTCGCCGACGAGGCCGGCAAGGCCGAGGTCGAGGCGTTCTTCCGGGCGGCGGCGGGGGCGCGCGGCTACGACCCGGCCACCCTCGACCGGGTCTGGACGACCTTGACCGCGTTCGGGGCCTTCGGGTTCTGCAAGGCGCACGCCGCGTCGTTCGCGCTGCCCACCTACCAGTCGGCGTGGCTCAAACGGCACCATCCCGCGGCCTTCTACGCCGGCGTGCTCACCCACGAACCCGGCCTCTACCCGCAGCGGGCCATCCTCGACGACGCCCGGCACTTCGGCGTCCCCATCCTGCCCCTGGACGTCAACCGCTCCGCCGCCCACTGGCGGATCGAGCCCGCCCTCTCGGTGGTGCCGCAGCCGGTCGAGCGATCGCGTGATCACGGTGGGGGGTACGGGATCCGGGTGGCGCTCCGCCAGGTCCGGGGAATCAGCGACGCCGAGATCGAGCGGATCGTGGCCGGGCGCCCGTACGACTCGCTGGGCGACTTCTGGCGGCGGGCGAAGGTCTCCCGGCCGGTCGCGGAACGCCTGGTCATGGTCGGAGCCTTCGATTCCCTGTACGCGTCCCGGTCCGGCCTGCGGCGGCGGGACCTGCTCTGCCAGGTCGGCGCGCTGGACCGGGCCGGCCGCCGGCGGCCCAAGGGGGTCGGGCAGGACCAGCTGCCGATGCCGGGCCTGCTGGAGGAGATCCCGGGCGGGGACCTTCCCGCCATGACGGACGCCGAGGTGGTGGAGGCGGAGCTGGAGATCCTCGGCATGGACGTGAGCCGGCACGTGCTGAGCTTCTACGACGACTTCCTGGCCGAGCTCGGGGTCGTACGCTCCACCGGCCTGGCCGGGCGGCGTGGCGGCAGCGAGGTGCTGGTCGCCGGGGTGAAGGTCGCCACCCAGACCCCGGCGGTGCGTTCCGGGCAGCGGATCATCTTCGCCACGGTGGACGACGCGACCGGCCCGGTCGACGCCACGTTCTTCGAGTCGGTACAGGACCGCTGCGCGGCCACCGTCTTCGGCTCGTGGCTCCTGGTGATCCAGGGCCGGCTGCGGCGCACCGGCGAACGGGCCGTCTCGGTCAACGCCACCGCCTGCTGGGATCTCGGCCGACTGCACGAGGTGTGGCGGCGCGGCGGGATGGCGGCCGTCCGGGAGATCATGGCGGCGGCGGGGCCGGGACCGGGGCCGCGGGGTCTGGGCACGTCCCGGATCGTCTACGCCAACGGGTTCGCGATGTCGCCCTACGCGGACCTGGCCCCGGCGGGTACCCCGCCCAAGCGCCCGCCGAGTGGATCGTGGCACGCCAGCCCCGGCAGCTCGGGCCCCTCGGATCGGTGACCTCACTGCAGGGCCCCGACAAAGTGGATGTCCGTCTGTTCCCGGAGCGGGAGGCCGGTGCTGTCTTCCCGTTGCTTTGCCCTGACCACCCCGACGCGGCCCCTGTGGGCGTCCGTCCGTCCGCCGCGACCGTGCCGCGGCCGTGAACTCACGGCGGTGCGCCACCCGCTCCCGGCTCACCATCGGCCGCCCGCCGGGAAGATCTCATCCAGATCGGGCCGCGGCCGGCCGCCGCGCTCGGCGAGGTCGCGTTGCTCCGCCAGCGCCGCCCGCAACTGCGCGGCCGTGTCGGCGATGACGGTCGGGTCCACGCCCGCGGACTCGTCGTGGCGGGTCGCCGCCCACGAGGACGGCCGGCCGTCCCGGCGCCGGGGGCGCCAGACCCGCCAGCCGCGGAACTCCGCGGTGATCTGCTCGATGGTCTCCTCGTCCGGGGACGCGTGCACCTGGCCACTCTCCTCATGTGATTGATTCGTCGCGTTGAGTGAACACCTGCGCGCTTCCGTCCGGGAGGTGACAATGAGGGGCAGGCCGGAGCAGGCGGTGTGCTCGGGAATACGGCGAGGTGAGGTGCCCGCGATGACCTCGGAAGCAGAACGACGTGCGTGCGGCGAACGCCTCCGTGCCGAACGCCGGCGACGCGGATGGGACCGGCCGGAGATGGCGCGCCGGCTCGGCCGCGCGCTCACGGGAACCCGCCCGGACTCCGACACTCTGATCAGCTACCTCAAGCGCTGGGAGACCGGGAAGGTGGGCGTCAGCGAGCGCTACCGGCTGGCCTGCGCCACCGCACTCGGCATGGACGAGGACGAGCTGTTCGCCGGTCACGGGTTCTCCCGTGGTGGGGGAGGACCCGAGGCCGCGCGGACGGCATCGGATGACGAAGACGAGCTCGACGCTCTCGAGCTGAGCCGGCGGGTCGCGGCCAGCGATGTGAGCGAGGAGACGCTGCTGCGGTTCGAGCGCGCGGTCGATGACCTCGCAGCGTCCTACTCCAGTACGCCACCGGCCGACTTGCTCGATCGGCTGCGTCGACACCTGTCGTACGCCGGTCGGCTGGTCGATGCCAAGAAGACGCTCAACGCTCATCGTCGGCTGCTGGTGCTCGGCGGGTGGCTGTCACTGCTCGCTTCGACCTGCCATATCGATCTTCATCAGCGATCCGCCGCAGCCGCCAGACTTCGCACGGCCGCCCAGCTGGCGGGCCACGCCGAGCATCCCGAGATCGCCGCATGGTGTGTGGAAACACGGGCATGGCAGGCGCTCACCGAGGGCGACCACAGGCGCGCTGTGACCCTGTCCCAGGGCGCGCAGGAGATCGCTCCGCGCGGGAGCTCCGCGTACATCCAGGCGACGGCGCAGGAAGGCAGAGCATGGGCACGGCTCTCGGCACGTCGGCAGACCCGTGCCGTACTGGACCGTGTCGACCGGCTCTCCTCGGCGCTGCCCATGCCGGAGCGTCCTGAACACCATTACCGCTACGACCCCGGAAAAGCCGAGGCGTACGCCGCGACGACACTGTCCTGGCTCGGTGATCCCGCTGCCGAGCGGTACGCCCGGCGGGTGCTCGCGCGGCTGGAGTCATCCGTGTACGGCCCACCTCGTCCACGCCGGGCCGCGGTTGCGCGCCTTGATCTGTCGCTGGCCCTGCTGGCCGCCGGCAAGGGGGAGGAGGCCGCACAACTGACGCTCACCGCGATGATGAGCGGCATCCTGGTGCCGTCCAACCACTGGCGTGCGGCGGAGGTGATCACCACCGTGGAAGCGCGCGGCATGTCCGAAGCGGCACGGCTACGGGAGGCCTATCGGGAACTGTGCGTACCCGCAGCGTCCGGGAGCGCTCGCCGATGAACTCGTTCCCGGAGCGGATGAGCGATCACTGGTGGTGGCGTCCGGGTGTACGGCCCGGGCGGCGCGTGCTCGTCTGGCACATCCTGCTGCACGACCAGCCGGGCGTCCGGGCGCTGGCCGCCGAGTACCAGTGCCGGCTCGACGGGATCGGCGGCCTGGACCCGGTTCCGGCCGAATGGCTGCACCTGACGACGCAGATCGTCGGCTTCGAGGACGAGATCGGCCCGGCGGAGGTGCGGAACCTGACCGCCGCCGTCGCCGAGCGGCTGCGGGCGCTCGGCCCGGTGACGGTGGACATCGGCGAATCGCTGTTCTACACCGAGGCGGTGGTGCTCGGCGTCCGGCCCGCCGGGGCACTCGACCCGGTCCGTCACGGCATCCGGGCGGCGATGACGGAGACCGCCGGCATCCCCCGGCTCGATGACGGCCCGGGGTGGGAACCGCACGTCTCGGTCGCCTATAGCAACGCCGAGGAGCCCGCGGGCCCTATCCGCCACGCGTTGCGGTCCCGGCCGGAGCCCTGCCAGGCGACGATCCGTGACGTTCACCTGGTGGCGCAGGCGCGAGCCGGGCACGTGTACCGGTGGGAGCGTCTCGCCACGGTCGCCCTGGGCGGCTCCGGCTGACTCCGCATCGACGCGTGCCGGGCGCCAGGCGACTTTCGGCTTACACACCGCCATTTCCAGTGCGCCGGACGGTTACTCGGGCTGCTCGACCTGGAGGCGGGTGATCTGGAAGACGATCGCCATGCAGAGCGTGGCGGCCAGCGCGATGCAGGCGGCCGCGGCGATGCCGAGGTGCACCATCTGCTGGGCGTCCCGGAGCGTGTCGGTGCCGCCCGCCCGGAACGCCTCCGCCAGCCCGGCGGACGCCAGCAGGCAGGCCCACCACGCGGTGACCAGCGCGCCGGCCCGGTGCCGGTCGATGATGCGGAAACGGCCGCTGCCCATCCAGACGTCGTGGACCAGCCTCGCCGGCAGCCACAGGTTGACCCCCGGCACCACCCACGAGGCGATCACCCACAGCCGGCCGTGCCGCCGCCGTCCCGCGGCCTGGCCGTGCGCCCGCCAGAGCCAGCTGAGGAAGAGCGCGCCGGTGATCACGGCGAGCACCCCAGAGATCGCGAACACGTCGGTGTACGGGACCAGGGTCCCGCCGGTGACGGAGGCGTCGTAGGAGTCACGGGGCATGCGCGACAGCGGGCGCAGCAGCCTGAGCAGGCTGATCCCGGCGCCGAGCGCCATGAACGCGTTGAAGCCGAGCAGCATGAAGACCCCGATGCCGAGGGCTCGGAAGTCACGGCGTCTCGCCCATGCCCCGCATGCCGGGCAGCGGGCGATCTCGGTCGGGATGATGTCGCCGCACAGTCCACACGGCATGACGCACCTCCGGGGAGTTTGCGACCGCTCCCCGGATACTACGGACCTTTAACCCCTATCGCCCAGCTACAGGTCAGATCGACCGCAGCCCACAAGGGCAGCCACGCGGCGAGTCGCAGCAGCCCACCGCGTGGCGGGTCCACCAGCAGCTCCGGCCGCAGCCCGGTCACCAGGGCCAGCGCCCACCAGCCGGCGGTGGCGGAGATCACGGTGAGGAGCATGCCGTAGCCGAGCATCGTGCCGAGCAGGAAGACCCCGCCCAGCGACAGCGCGTGCGCCATCACGGCGGCCGACCGCGCCCGCCCGCGAAGCCCCCGCCACAGTCCCGCCGCGACCACGCCCCATCCCAGCACGGCCGCCGCCCACAGGATCGTCATGTACCGCCCACGATGCCGGACTCCCACGCCCAGGCGGCGACCTCGACCCGGTTGCGGGCGGCGAGCTTGCGCTGGACGCTGCCCAGATGGGTCTTGACGGTGGACAGGGCCACGAACAGCTCGCTCGCGATCTCCTCGTTGGTACGGCCCCGGGCCACCAGCCGTACGACGTCCAGTTCACGGCCGGTGAGCGGGTCGCGCACTGCCGGCCGGCCGGGGGCGGGGGCCCGGGCCAGGGCCGCCAGCAGCCGCACTGTCACCGAGGGGGACACCAGGGCGTCTCCCTGCGCGGCCGCCCGGACCGCCTCCACCAGCAGCGCGGGGCCGCTGTCCTTCAGCAGGAACCCGGCCGCGCCGCCGCGCAGCGCGCCGTAGACGTACTCGTCCAGATCGAAGGTCGTGACGATGACCACGCGCAGCGGCTCGGCCACGTCCGGCCCGGCCAGCAGCCGGGTCGCCTCCAGCCCGTCCATCGTGGGCATCCGGATATCGAGCAGGCAGACGTCGGGACGCAGCCGCCGGGCCAGCGACACCGCCTCGGCGCCGTCGGCGGCCTCGGCGACCACCTCCATGTCGTGCTGCGAGTCAATGATCATCCGGAAGCCGGTCCGGACCATCTGCTGGTCGTCTGCGATCAGTGTGCGGATCATCGGGATCAGTTTCCCAGGGGAAGCACCGCGACGACCTCCCATCCCCCCTCCGGCCGTACTCCGGTGTGCAGCCGGCCGCCCAGCGTCTCCAGCCGTTCCCGCAGGCCGGCGAGCCCGTACCCGCCCGCGGGCAGCCGCCGGCCGCGGCCCTGCCCGTTGTCGCGTACCGCGAGCTGGACCTCGTCGCCGAGCCGGTGGATGGTCACCCGCACCATGGTCGCGTCGGCCGCGTGCTTGCGGGCGTTGGTCAGCGACTCCTGGACGACCCGGTGCAGCGACGTGGCGATCTCCGGGCGCAGCGGGGGCAGGTCGGGAGCGACCGTCAGCACCGCCGGCGGGTCGGTGAAACCGGTGACGAGTTCGCCGATCTGGGCCAGATCGCCGACCGGGCGGGTCGCCGCGTCGCCCTGGGCCTCCCGGAGCACGCCGACCAGGCGCCGCATCGAGGACAGCGCCTCACCGCCCGCCTTCTCGATGTCGCCGAGCATCTGGTCCAGCTGTGCCGGCGTCTGGACCACGCCCGAGCCGGTGGCGAACCGCGCGGCCTGGGCCTGCACCACGATGCCGGTCACATGGTGGGCGACGAAGTCGTGCAGATCCCTGGCGAGCTCCAGCCGCTCGTCCCGCCGGGCCTCGGCCAGCGAGCGGGCGCGCCGGTTGTCGATCGCCCGCAGGTAGGCCCCGACGCCGACCGCGATGGCGACCAGCACGGCCAGCGGCGCCGACAGCAGCACCGCCCAGAAGGTGGACGAGCGCAGCGGGAACACGATGATCGCCGCGCCCAGCAGCACGGTGAGCGGGACCACTCGGTTCGGCCCGGCGCGCCACACGACCCGGACCACCAGCGTCGCCAGGCACAGTCCCTCGACGACGATGCTGATGCCGTGCGGCGGCGAGGTCGCCGAGACCGCCCCGGTCACGGCGACGGACAGCGTGCCCGCGGCGGTGGCCCACAGCTCCAGCCGCCCGCGCAGGAGGGCCCCGGCCGCCGCCACCGCGGCCGCCCCGGCCAGGAGCAGACCGCGCGGGTCGGGCCGCTCGGAGAGCAGGGCGATCAGCAGGAGCAGCCCCAGGAAACCGGCCGCCACGCTCCGGATCAGGCATCCGCCACAGGACTGGATCCGGTCGAACCGCGTGCCCGCGCTCATGACCGACGAGGGTACGACTCCGCGGCCGCCCCGGCATCGGCCGTTCGGCCGAGGCCCCGGGGCCGGACTCACCGGATCCGCGCCGGGGGCCCGGGTCATGGCCGGTTAAAGTCACTCACGGCGACGGGGTGGGCTGCTTAGAGTGGCCGCATGATGCCCGCCGTACCCCGGCCCCGCCGTGGCCGGTACTCCGCAGAGGACCTGCTTGCGCTGCCTCCCGGCAACGAGGTGCACGAGCTGATCGCCGGGCGGCTGATCGTCTCCCCGCCCCCCGTACCGGGTCACCGCACCATCGCCGGGCGCCTGGCCCAGCTCTTCGGAGCGGCCGCGCCCGAGGGCGCCGCGGCCTCCTGCGACGTCACCCTCACCGCCGGTGCGGACCTGCTGGTCCCGTGCATGGTCGTGGCGGCCGCCGCCGCCCTCGCCGAGGGCCCGGCCGTGGACCCGTCGCACGTGTCCCTGGTCGCCGAGATCCTCGGGCCGGGCAAGGCGCAGTTCGACCTGCTCTGGAAGCCGGGCCTGTACGCCGCCGCCGGCATCGGCACCTACCTGCAGGTCGAACCGCTCGGGCTCGGCCGGCCGCTGGTCGAGGCCTTCCGGCTCGACGGCGACGGCTACGTGAAGGTCGGCGAGGCCGTCTCCGGGCAGCGCCTGAGGCTGGACACGCCGTTCCCGATCAAGTTCGATCCGGGCGTGCTCACCGCCCCGGGGGTCAGCCGTACGCCCGGCCGCGCCCGCCTCTGAGCCCGGCGGCCCCGGTCCCGGATCTAGCCCCGGACGAGGTCGCGGATGGAGCGGAGGGTGGGCTCGTCCCGGACTCCGGCGATGAGCAGGGTGGTGACCGGGCTGTCCCGCCATAGCGCGAGGCGTTCGGCGATCCGGCCGAGCGGGCCGAGCAGGGAGATGGAGTCGGCGAGCTCGTCGGGCACCGCCCTGACGGCCTCCTGCCGCCGGCCGCTCAGGAATAGTTCCTGGACCTTCTCCGCCGCCTCGGCGAAGCCCAGCCGGCCGATCAGTTCGAGGTGGAAGTTCTTGTCCTTGGCCCCCATGCCGCCGATGTAGAAGGCCAGCGGGATCTTGGCGAACTCCAGCGCCGCCGCCACGTCGTCGGTGACGATCGTGGTCACGGTCGCGGCGATCTCGAAGTCCGCGGACCGTCCGGCGAGCGACCCGCCGAAGATCTCGTCGATCTTGGTGGGGTCCACGAACAGCGGCAGCCAGCCGTCGGCGATCTCGGTGGCCAGGGCGATGTTCTTCGGCCCCTCCGCGCCCAGATAGATCGGGATGCGGTTCCGGACCGGGTGCGCGATCGACCGGAGCGGCTTGCCGAGCCCGGTGCCGCCCGGGTACGGAAGCGGGTAGTGCGGGCCGTCGTTGACGACCGGGTCCGTACGGGCCAGCACCTGGCGGATGATGTCGACGTACTCCCGGGTGCGGGCCAGCGGCTTGGGGAACGGCCGCCCGTACCACCCCTCGGCGACCTGCGGGCCCGAGGCGCCCAGGCCCAGGATCAGCCGGCCGCCCGACAGCGCGTCGATGGTGAGCGCGTGCATCGCGGTCGCCGCCGGAGTGCGCGCCGGGATCTGCACGACCGCCGTGCCGAGTTTGATCGTCGAGGTACGGGCCCCGTACCAGGCGAGGGTGCTGAACGCGTCCGAGCCGTACGCCTCCGCGGTGAACACCGAGTCGTAGCCCAGCCGCTCGGCGGCCTGCACTGTCTCGGTCTGGTCATCCGGGTCGCGCTGCCAGTACCCGACGTTGATGCCGAGTTTCAGTTCCGCCGCCACGATCGCCTCCGCGTTCCGTCGATGCCCTGGCGATACTAGAACATGTTCTAGTTAGCGGGAACCCCGCGACAGGCCGGGGCCGTGGTGACCGGGTACGGCTAGGTGATGATCTGCTGGACCAGCCGTTCCGCCGCCTGCTTGGTGAAGCGGCCCTGGATCTCGATCTTGCCGCCGGGGATGGCGGACTGGACCGCCGGTGCCGAGACCACCTTGTCGCCGACGACGATCGCCACCCGCTGGCGCGGTGATTCGGGTGCCTCGGTGGAGGCCTTGCGGGTGAGCTCGGCGAACGCGGGGGCGTCGGAGGGCATCAGCTCCATCGCGATGCGCCACTGCGGATTGGTGGCGTCGGGGCCCACCACGCGGATGTCGCGTACCCGGGTGATGGTCATCCCGTCACCCAGCCGGAAGCACTCCGAACCGTCGGCCGACGGGGTGCCGCCGGAGGTGCAGGCGCCCGGGGTGCTGCCGGTGACGGACAGGAACCGGACCGCGACCGAGTGCGGGCCGCCGCTCGTGGCCTGATCCGGGCGGCCGAGCACGACCAGCAGGACGCCGACCGCCACCACGAGGATCACCAGCGCCGCGCCCGCGACGAGGGCGATGACGAGGCCGCGGTTGGTCGTGCGGGTGTGCGGGGCCGGCGGCGGAGGGGTTCCGTACGGGGCGGGGGCAGGTGGGTAGGACACGGGCACCCTCGGGGTCGGGGGTGCACAAGTCTGTCAGGGGAGACCGTCCCGGGAAAGCCCGCGCGGCCTGTCCAGGGGCGGCTTCACGGTAGCTGCAAAAGGCAGCCTGCACTTGCAAGAGGCTTTTTTAGTGAAGAGAGTTGCGGCCCGGCGAATCTCGGGAAACGCTGCAGAGGTGATGAGTCGGCGACGGACTGTGACTATCCGGTACGGCAGGTAGCGGTGGGAAGAAGGCCCGTGAACATCTCGTCGGAGACGGTTCCGAAGACCAGCCGTGACCACAGGGTCTGGGCGCTGCCCGCGGATGCCGGCTGTGCGCGGCACGCGCGTGACCTGGTCGAAATGGCCATGAGCGCCTTCGACATGCCGCGGGAGGTCGTCTGTGACGCCAAGCTCATGATCAGCGAGCTGGCCACCAACGCCCACCAGCACGCGAGCGAGTACGTCCCGCACGAGCTGTGGTTCGACCGGGGCGGTGACGAGCTCATCTGCGCCGTGTTCGACGCGCTGCCGATGAAGGAGCTGACCGGGGATCTCGCGTTCTCCGGTGATTACGGCCGGGGCCTCAGCATCGTCGCCGAGCTGTCCGCCGGCCGATGGGGGCTGGAGGCCGCCCGCTCCCGGCTCAGGTCGCACGTGCCGGGCAAGTGCGTGTGGTTCGCCTGCAAGCTGACCAAGCACGGCTCCTAGGCGCGCTCGACGTCGGGGGCGATGTCGGTGATCAGGGCCAGCAGCGCACCGGCCAGCAGGGTGTGCACCTGCGACCGGGTCAGGCTCTTCTGCTGCAGCCACTCGCGGGTGGCCGATTCGGCCAGGCCCGAGTAGGTCCGCAGCACGGCGCGCAGCGTGTCCGTCGGCGCGGGGATCCGCAGCACCTGGAGCATCCGCTCGACCGTGGCGTCCCGGGTCCTGGCGGCGATCCGCGCCAGCTCGGGATCGCGCCCGAAGCCCTCGGCGTCGACCGCGGCGAACCACGTCGTGGCGTTGGCCTCGGCCGCGTCCAGGAAGAGCCCCACGCTGACGGCGACGATCTCCTCCATCTCCAGGCTCTCGTCGATCGGCGGCGTCTCGTAGGCGACCTGGGCGGTGAGGTCCTTGACCACGGTGAGGAACAGCTCGCGCTTGGTGCCGAAGTAGTAGTGGATCAACCCCCGCTGGACGCCCGCCTCGCGCGCGATGGCGGTCGTGGAGACGTCGGCGTACGGAAGCTCGGTGAACATCCGCCGAGCGACGTTCAGGATCTGTTCCTGCCGCTCATCCCGGTCGAGCCGGCGGTAGCGAGGGCCCGGCGTGGTCATCGGACCACCCTACATTTCAGGCCGTGCGCACCTCACCCGCGGGAGGCCCGGGGACCCGCCGGACCCGGCCCGCACCGGCTCCGCGGGAGCCCTCCGCGGGGCCGGCCGGGCCACCGCGACTTGGGGTGGTTCACCTGGTGTGTCATCCTGTGCAGGCGACGGAGGTGGAGGAACCCGGTGAGAATCCGGGGCTGTCCCGCAACTGTGACCGGGGAGTTCGCCCTCAGCACGGGCCACGGCGGAAGCCGGAAGGCCGAGGGTGAGCATCGATCCGGGAGCCAGGAGACTTCGGCCGTCGACCAGACCACCACGGGCGTGGACACCCGAGGGAAAGGACGATGCTGCATGCCCCGTTACCCGTTCTCGGCGGTCGTCGGCATGGACGACCTCAAGCTGGGCCTCCTCATCAACGCGGTCTCACCGGGCGTCGGCGGGGTGCTGGCCCGGGGGGAGAAGGGCACCGCCAAGTCCACCATCGTCCGGGCCCTCGCGGAGCTCCTGCCCGCGGTGTCGGAGATCGCCGGATGCCGCTTCTCCTGCGACCCGGCGGCCCCGGACCCCGAGTGCCCCGATCGCCCGCACGGCGCCGGGTCGGTCACCCGCCCGGCCCGGCTGGTCGAGCTGCCGGTCGGTGCCTCCGAGGACCGGCTGACCGGGTCCCTCGACCTCGAGCGCGCCCTCACCCAGGGCGTGAAGGCCTTCGACCCCGGCCTGCTGGCCGCCGCGCACCGCGGCGTGCTCTATGTCGACGAGGTCAACCTCCTGCACGACCATCTGGTCGACCTGCTGCTGGACGCCGCTGCGATGGGCCAGTCCTACGTCGAGCGCGAAGGCGTCTCGGTGCGGCACGCCGCCCGGTTCCTGCTGGTCGGCACCATGAATCCGGAGGAGGGGGAGCTCCGGCCGCAGCTGCTGGACCGGTTCGGGCTGACCGTGGAGGTGGCCGCCACCCGGGACCCGGCCGAGCGCGCCGAGGTCGTACGCCGTCGTCTCCGCTTCGAGGACGACCCGGTGTCGTTCGCCGCGGAGTGGGCGGACGCCGACGCCGAGCTCGCCCTCCGGATCGCGGCCGCCCGCGCCCGGCTACCGCGCGTCGAGCTCACCGACGTGGCGCTGCGCCAGATCACCGCGGTCTGCGCCGCCTTCGAGGTGGACGGGCTCCGCGCCGACCTGGTCTCCGCCCGCGCCGCCATCGCGCTGGCCGCCTGGCACCAACGGGACGCCGTCACCGACGAGGACGTCCGCCAGGCCGTACGGCTGGCGCTTCCGCACCGCCGGCGCCGGGACCCCTTCGACGCGCCGGGCCTCGACCGGCAGCGGCTCGACGACCTCCTGGAAGAGCACGGCGGGGAGCCCGAGCCCACCGACCCTCCCGACGGCGGTCCCGACGATCCCGGCGGGTCGGGGAACGGCCCCGGACAGGGCACGGTGCCGCCGGACGGCGGTGCCGCGGAGGCGGCCGAGCCCACCGCGCCCGCGGAGCCGGCGGGGCAGCGGAACGGCGCGGCCGGGGAGAGCCGGCCCGCACCGGCCGACGCGGCCTACCGGCCCCGCCTGTTCACCGTGCCGGGAGTCGGCATGGGAGCGCCCGGCCGCAGGTCCAAGGCACGCACCCCGTACGGGCGGGTGTCCGGATCGCAGCCGGGTTCGCGGAGCCTGCACCTGACCGCGACCCTGCGCGCCGCGGCCCCGCACCAGCGCGCCCGCGGCCGTACCGGCGCCGGGCTCGTCATCGCCGGGGACGACCTGCGGGAGACGGTCCGCGACGGCCGGGAGGGCAACCTCGTGCTGTTCGTGGTCGACGCCAGCGGCTCGATGGCGGCGCGGCAGCGGATGCGCGCGGTGAAGGCCGCGGCGCTCTCCCTGCTGACCGACGCCTACCAGCGCCGCGACAAGGTCGGGCTGATCACGTTCCGTGGCTCGTCCGCCGAGCTGGCGCTGCCCCCCACCTCGTCGGTGGAGGCCGGGGCCCGGCGGCTGGCCGAACTGCCCACCGGCGGGCGCACCCCGCTGACCGCCGGGCTGCTGCGCGCCGCCGAGGTGCTGCGGATCGAGCGGCTGCGGGACCCGGCCCGCCGCCCGCTGCTGGTGGTGGTGACCGACGGCCGGGCGACGTACGGCCCGGATCCCGCGCGGGCCGCGGCCCTGCTCACCGGGGTCGCGGGAGTGGTGGTGGACTGTGAGTCCGGTCCGGTCCGGCTGGGGCTGGCCGCCGCGCTGGGCCTGCGGCTCGGCGCCGAGGTCGTCCGGCTGGAGGAGCTGGCCGCCGACTCGCTGACCGGGATCGTACGAGGCGCACGGAAGGCAGGAGCAGCGTAATGCCGCAGGGACAGCCGTCATATGTGCCCGAGGACGGGCTCACCACCCGGCAGCGCCGTAACCAGCCGCTGGTCGTGGTGCACACCGGGCCCGGCAAGGGCAAGTCGACCGCGGCGTTCGGGCTCGCGCTGCGCGCCTGGAACCAGGGCTGGCCGGTCGGGGTCTTCCAGTTCGTCAAGTCGGCGAAATGGCGCATCGGCGAGGAGCAGGCGCTGCGGGTGCTGGGCGCCTCCGGCGAGGGCGGGCCGGTGACCTGGCACAAGATGGGCGAGGGGTGGTCGTGGATCCAGCGCCCGGACACCGAGGAGGACCACGCGGCGGACGCCCGGGAGGGCTGGGAGCAGATCAAGCGCGACCTCGCCGCGGAGACCTACCGCTTCTACGTCCTCGACGAGTTCACCTATCCCATGAAGTGGGGGTGGATCGACGTCGAGGACGTCATCGCCGCCCTGCGGGACCGCCCCGGGCAGCAGCACGTCGTCATCACCGGCCGGGACGCCGACCCCCGGCTGATCGGGTTCGCCGACCTCGTCACCGAGATGGGCAAGGTCAAGCACCCCATGGACCGCGGCCAGAAGGGGCAGAAGGGCATCGAATGGTGAGCGCGCCCAGGCTGGTCGTCGCCGCGCCCTCCTCGGGTGCGGGCAAGACGACGGTCGCGACCGGGCTGATGGCGGCCCTCGCCGCCCGGGGGCTGGCGGTCTCCCCGCACAAGGTGGGGCCGGACTACATCGACCCCGGCTACCACGCGCTCGCTACCGGCCGTCCCGGCCGCAACCTCGATCCGTGGCTGACGTCCGAGGACCTGATCGCGCCGCTGTTCCTGCACGGGGCGCGCGGGGCCGACGTCGCCGTGGTGGAAGGGGTCATGGGCCTCTACGACGGCGCAGCGGGCCAGGGCGAGCTCGCCTCGACCGCGCACGTCGCGAAGCTGCTGCGGGCACCGGTCGTCCTGGTCGTGGACGCCGCCTCCGCCGGCCGGTCGGTCGCCGCCACCGTGCACGGCTTCATGACCTACGACTCCGTGTCGGCCGACGGCGGCCTGCACCTGGCCGGGGTCGTGCTGAATCGGGTCGGCTCCGACCGGCACGCGGAGATCTGCCGCGCCGCCGTCGAGGAGCTCGGCCTGCCGGTGCTGGGGCTCGTCCGCCGGCACGCCGACGTCGAGACGCCGTCCCGGCACCTCGGCCTGATCCCCGCGGCGGAACGCCGGGCCGACGCGGTCGCCGCCGTGCGGCGGCTGGGCGCCCTGATCGCCGCATCCTGCGACCTCGACGCCCTGCTGGCCCTGGCCCGCACCGCTCCCGCGCTGCCCGACCGGCCGTGGACGCCCGCCGCGGTCGACCCCGCCGACGCCGGCGCCCGTACCGACGGCACCGGCAGCGGTAGCGGCAGCGGTGGCCGGGCGGCCGGGCCGGTGGTGGCGGTGGCCGGCGGGGCGGCGTTCACGTTCGGCTACGCGGAGAACGCCGAGCTGCTCGAGGCCGCCGGCGCGCGGGTCGTATGGTTCGACCCGCTGCGCGACGAGGCACTGCCCGAGGGCACGGCGGGGCTGGTCGTGGGCGGCGGTTTCCCGGAGATGTACGCCGCCGACCTGTCCGCCAACGAGCCCCTCCGTACCCGGATCGCCGCCTTCGGCGGCCCGGTGTACGCCGAGTGCGCCGGGCTGCTGTACCTCACCAAGGCGCTGGACGGAGCACCCATGTGCGGGATGCTAGACGCCACCGCCACGATGACCCCGAAGCTCACCCTCGGCTACCGCGCGGCCGTCGCGGTCTCCGACTCGGTGGTCGCCCGCGCGGGCGAGCGGGTGCGCGGCCACGAGTTCCACCGGACCGCGGTCACGCCGGCCCACGGCGGCCGGCCCGCGTGGCAGTGGAGCACCGGCGGCCCCGAGGGATTCGTCCGCGGCCACCGCGTCGCGTCCTACCTTCACCTGCACTGGGCGGCCCGGCCCGAGCAGGCGGCGAGATTCGTGGGGGCCTGCGCATGACCTTCGAACCGGGGACGGTGCTGACCACACGGCGGCTGGTGCTGCGGCCCTTCACGGGGAGCGACATCGACGACGTGCTGGAGGCGGGGCGCGACCCGGAGATGCTCCAGTGGATGCCGTTCGCGTCGCGGCGGACCCCTGCGCAGGCCCGCGACTGGTGCACCCGGCTGGCCCACCACGACCCGGAGGGTCAGATCCACTTCGCCGTCGTCGGGCGGAGCGGACGGTGCGACGGCTCCGTCGGGCTGGACCGGGCCGACTGGGCCGCCGGGCAGGCCGAGATCGGCTACTGGATCGCCCCCTGGGCCCGGCACAAGGGCTACGCGACCGAGGCCGTCCGCGCCGTCGTCGCGTACGGGCAGCGCACGGGCCTGCACCGGATCGAGCTGCTGGCCGCGCACGGCAACCTGTCGTCGCTGGGCGTCGCGGAACGGGCCGGCTTCGCCCGCGCGGAGGGCGTCGCGCCCGGCGGCCGGGCGGACATGGCACTGCTGACCCTCGAGACGGCACGAGAGACGGCACCAGGGACCAGGCGAGGGACGACATGACAGACGACGACGTGCGGCTCGTCGGGATCGGGGTCGGCCCCGGGGACCCGGAGCTGGTGACGGTCAAGGCCGTGCGCCTGCTGCGCGAGGCCGACCTCACGCTGGTGCCGGTCATGGCCCTCGACGAGCAGGGCCGGGCCGAGTCGGTGGTGCGCGCCTACACCGACCGGGCCGAGCGGGTCGTGTTCGCGCTCAACGACCGAGGGGGCGTCACCGCCGCACGGGCCGCGGCCTGGGACGGCGCCGCCGACCGGGTGCTGCGGGCCTTCGCGGAGGGCGCGCGGACCGTGGTGTTCGCCACCATCGGCGATCCCAACGTCTACTCGACCTTCACCTATCTCGCGCAGACCGTGCGGGCCCGCAGACCCGGGACCGTGGTCGGGACGGTGCCCGGCATCACCGCCATGCAGGACCTGGCCGCCCGTTCCGGGACCGTCCTCACCGAGGGCACCGAGTCGCTCGCGCTGCTTCCGCTGACCGCCGGCGGGGAGCGCTTCCGCGCCGCCCTGGACCGGCACGAGACGGTGGTGGCCTACAAGTTCGGCAGCGTGGCCACCGAGGTCATCGAGGTACTGAAGGACACCGGCCGGATCGACCGGGCGGTGTACGGGGCGCGCCTGGGCCTGCCCGGCGAGGACGTACGGCCGGCCCGGGAGCTTGACGGCCCGGTGCCGTACCTGTCGACACTGATCGTGCCCGGACACCGCGGCACCCGAGGGGGACGACTATGAGCGAGCGGCACGCGAGCGGCGCGGACCAGGCGGAGCGACCGGAGGCTCCCGCCGCGGGGAGGGTCGTCTTCGTCGGCGCCGGGCCCGGCGCGGCCGACCTGCTGACCTTCCGGGCGGCACGCGCCATCGCGGCGGCCGACGTGGTCATCTGGGCGGCCAGCCTGGTCCACCCGGACGTCCTCCAGCACGCCCGCGCGGACGCCGAGATCGTCGACTCCGCGCTGCTGCCCATGGAAGGGGTGCTGCCCTACTACCGGCGGGCGGTCGCCGAGGGCCTGACGATCGCCCGGATCCACTCCGGCGACCCCGGCCTGTGGGGGGCGCTCCAGGAGCAGCTCGACCGGTGTGACGACCTGGGCCTGGCGACCGAGGTGATCCCCGGGGTGTCGGCGTTCAGCGCGGTGGCCGCCGCGGTCGGGCGTGAGCTGACCATCCCCGAGGTGGCCCAGTCGGTGATCCTCACCCGGCTCGGCGGCGGTAAGACGCCGATGCCCGCGGGTGAGGAGGTCCGCGAGTTCGCCCGGCACGGCACGACCATGGCGCTGTTCCTGTCCGCCGCCCGCTCCCGGCAGCTCCAGGAGGAGCTGACCGAGGGCGGCTACCCGGGCGACACGCCCTGCGTGGTCGCCTACCAGTGCAGCTGGCCGGACGAGCTGATCGTACGGTGCCGGCTGGACGAGCTGGCCGACACCGTCAGGGAGCACCGGCTGTGGAAGCACACGCTGGTGCTGGTCGGCCCGGCGCTCGCCGCCGGCGGTACGCGCTCGCACCTTTACCACCCCGGTCACTTCCATGGTTTCCGGCGCGCCGAGCGGCTGGCACGGCGCGAACTCCGGGATGCTCATCGGCCGTGACCTCACAACCTCCCGAGCTGAGCGAACCGGACCTCCCCCGCACCATGAAGGTCCGGCAGAAGGCGCTGCGGACCGGCTGGACGACGGGCTCCTGCGCGTCGGCGGCGGCCAAGGCGGCCACGTTGCTGCTGCGCGGGCAGCCCCTGCCCGGGTACGTCGAGATCGCGCTGCCCTCCGGCCGCCGGGTGACGTTCGCGGTCGAGTCGTCGCAGGCCGGTCCGGACCGGGCCGAGGCGGTGGTCGTCAAGGACGCGGGCGACGATCCCGACGCCACGCACGGCGCGCACGTCACGGCCACGGTGTCCTGGCGCGCCGAGCCGGGCGTGGAGCTCGACGGCGGAGAGGGCGTCGGGGTCGTCACCAAACCCGGGCTCGGCCTGGAGGTCGGCGGCCCCGCCATCAACCCGGTGCCACGTCAGATGATCACTCATGCGGTGGCCGAGGCGCTCGCCGGCGGCCCGCTGGAGACCGTTCCCGAGGTGATCGGCGACGCCGGGCGGGGCGTCCGCGTGGTCATCTCGGTGCCCGAGGGCGAGGCCATGGCCCGCAAGACCACCAACCGGCGCCTCGGCATCCTCGGCGGCATCTCCATCCTCGGCACGACCGGCATCGTCCGGCCCTTCTCGACGGCGTCGTGGCGGGCCAGCGTCGAGCAGGCCGTCTCGGTGATGGCCGCGCAGGGCGAGAGGACGCTGGTCCTGTGCACCGGCGGCCGGACGGAGAAGGGCGCCATGAAGATGCTGCCCAAGCTGCCCGAGGTGTGCTTCGTCGAGGTCGGCGACTTCACCGGGGCGGCGCTGCGCCGGGCGGTCGAGCACGGGCTGACCCAGGTGGTGTTCGTCGGCATGGTCGGCAAGCTCACCAAGCTGGCCTCCGGGGTCCTGATGACCCACTACACGCGGTCCAAGGTCTCCACCGAGCTGCTGGCGGCCATCACCACCGACCTGGGCGGCCCGGCCGAGCTGGCGGCGGAGGTGGCCCGGGCCAACACCGCCCGGCACGCCTACGAGCTCTGGGAGGCGGCGGGCCGGCTCGGCCCCTGCGGCCGCGAGCTGTGCCGCCGCACCGCGGACGTCCTCGAGCGCTTCGCGGCCGGCGACGCCCCGCGCCCCGCCGCCGGGGAGGGCGGCGCGCCCGGCGGCGAGCGGCCGGTCGCGGTGCCGGCCGCCGCCCACGGCCCGATCGCCGCGCAGGTCGTGATGGTGGACTTCACCGGCGAGCGCATGGTCGCCATGTACGGGCGGCTGGCCAGATGATCACTGTGGTCGGGTTCGACGGCACCGGGCTCGCGGAGCACGCGCAGACCCTGCTGGACTCCGCGGACCTGGTCGTCGGCGGGGCCCGGCACCTGGAGTCCGTACGGCTGCCGGACCACGCCCGCACGGTCGTCATGGGCGACGTCGCCGCGGCCCTCGACGAGATCGGCGCCACCGTGCGGAAGGACCCCGCGGGCGGGGAACCGCAGGGCGGGCAGGCGCCCGAGGGCCGGGTCGTGGTGCTGGCCAGCGGTGACCCGGGGTTCTTCGGGATCGTGCGGGCCCTGCGGGAGCGCGGGCACGAGGTCGAGGTGCTGCCCGCCCTCTCGTCGGTGACCCGCGCGTTCGCGCTGGCCGGGCTGCCCTGGGAGGACGCGCTCGTGGTGTCCGCGCACGGCCGTGAGCTGCGGCGCGCCGTCAACGCCTGCCGGGCCCACCCCAAGGTCGCCGTGCTCACCGCGCCCGGCGCCGGACCGGCCGAGCTGGCCCGGGAGCTGGCCCCGTCCGCGCCCCGCACCTTCGTGGTCTGCGAGGACCTCGGCGGCCCGGCGGAGCGCGTGACGCACTGCCGTCCGGCGGAGGCCAGCACCCACCGCTGGCGGGACCCCAACATCGTCATCGTGCTGGACGCCCGGCAGGCGGTCGGGCCGCGCACCTGGATCGCCGGCGCCCGGCCGGGCCCCCGCGAGTGGGCCCTGGGCGAGGCGGAGTTCGAGCACCGCAACTCGGTCGTCACCAAGGCCGAGATACGGGCGTTCGCGCTGGCCAAGCTGGGCCCCCGGGTCGGCGATCTGATCTGGGACGTCGGCGCGGGCAGCGGCTCGGTGGCGATCGAGTGCGCCCGGTTCGGCGCCGCCGTCATCGCGGTCGACCGGGACGCCGACTCCTGCGAGCGGATCCGCCGCAACGTGCGCGCCCACCGGGTCAAGGTGCAGGTCGCGCAGGGACCGGCGCCGCTGGTCCTCGACCACCTGCCCGACCCCGACGCGGTGTTCGTCGGCGGCGGCGGCCCGGACGTCGTCCGCGCCTGCGCGCGCCGGGCGCTGAGCCGGGTCGTCGTCGCCGTGGCGGCGCTGGAGCGGGTCCGCCCGGTCTTCGACGCGCTGGCCGCCGAGGGCTTCGACACCGCGGGCGTCCAGCTGTCGGCCGCGCGCCTCTCGCCGCTGCCCGGTGACGTCCACCGGCTGGCCGCCGCCAATCCCGTCTTCGTCATCTGGGGGTCCAAGCAATGATCGGAGTCGTGGCCGCCACGGCGAGCGGCCGGGAGGGCGCACGCCTGCTCGCCGAGGCGTGGCCGGACGAGGTGCGGCTGGTCGAGGGCGGGAAGGTCTCCGACGCGCTGGTCGAGGCGTTCCGCAGTTGCGAGCGGGTGGTGAGCTTCCTCGCCGTGGGCGCGACCGTACGGCTGCTGGCGCCGCTGCTGGAGCACAAGGCGACCGATCCGGCGGTGGTCTGCGTCGACGAGTCCCGGCGGTACGCGGTCGCCCTGCTCGGCGGGCACCACGGCGCCAACGACCTGGCGAACCGCGTCGGGCTGCTGCTCGGCTGCGAGCCCGTGATCACCACGGCCACCGACACGGCAGGCGGGACGCCGCTCGACACCTTCGGCGCCGACCTCGGTTTCGTGATCGAGGATCGGGGCGCCCTCGCCTGGGCCGGCTCGCGGATCCTGTCCGGCGAGCCGGTCGGCCTGGTGGGGGGAGCGGGATGGCCGCTGCCGCCGCTCCCCGGCAACGTGGGCGTCCCGGGCGGGTCGCCCACCATCGTGATCAGCGATGTGCGCGCCCACCTGGCGGGTCCGGCGGTGTACTACCGCCCCCCGTCCCTGGTGGTGGGGGTCGGGTCCGCGCGGGGGGTGCCGGCGCGGGAGGTGGGGGACCTCATCGACGCGGCGCTCGACGGCGCGGACCTGCATCCGATGTCGGTACGGGCGCTGGCGACGGTGGACCTCAAGGCCGACGAGGAGGGCATCCTGGCGGCGGCCCGGGAGCGGGGCTGGCCGGTCGTGACCTACCCGGCCGAGGTGCTGAGCGCTGTGGAGGTGCCCAACCCCTCCGCGGTCGTCCGGGCCGAGGTCGGCACCCCCAGCGTCGCCGAGGCCGCCGCGCTGCACGCCGCCCGGTCGTACGGCCGCAGCGGCGAGCTGGTGGTCGAGAAGCGCAAGTCGGCGGGCGCCACGGTGGCGGTCGCCAGGCTCACCCCCAGAGGCCGGCTGAGCATCGTCGGGCTCGGCCCGGGGGCACGTGACCTGCTCACCCCGCGGGCCGTCGCGGCGCTGCACCGGGCGTCGGTGGTGGTGGGGCTGGACCAGTACGTCGACCAGATCAGGGACCTGCTCCGGCCGGGCACCAGGGTGATCGAGTCCGGGCTGGGCCAGGAGGAGGAGCGGGCCCGTACCGCCGTCGCGGAGGCACGCGCCGGCAACGCCGTGGCACTGATCGGCTCCGGCGACGCGGGCGTCTACGCGATGGCCAGCCCGGCGCTGGAGTTCGCCGGCACCGACCTCGACGTGGACGGGGTGCCGGGCATCACCGCCGCCGTCGCCGCCGCGGGCCTGCTGGGGGCGCCGCTCGGCCACGACCACGCCTACATCTCGCTGTCCGACCTGCACACCCCCTGGGAGATCATCGAGCGTCGGCTCCGCGCCGCCGCCGAGGGGGACTTCACCGTGTGCTTCTACAACCCGCGCAGCCGCAAGCGGGACTGGCAGCTGCCCGAGGCGCTGCGGATCCTGGCCGGGCACCGGCCGCCGGAGACCCCGGTCGGCCTGGTCCGCAACGCCACCCGGGCCGACGAGACGACGACCGTCACCACCCTCGGCGAAGTCGACCCGGGTGAGGTCGACATGTTCACCGTGGTGATCGTCGGGTCCAGCCGCAGCCGTACGATCTCAGGGCGATTTGTTACCCCGCGGGGGTACCAATGGATGTGATCGTCACGGATCGTTGCCAGGGCTGCGGGGCCTGCCTGCTGACCTGTCCCGAGCATGCCATCCGGCCGCACGGAAAGCCGCTGCTGGTGCTCGCGGAGCTGTGCACGGGCTGCGGCGAGTGCATCGAGATCTGTCCGGCCGACGCCATCGAGGAGCTCCCATGACCACTCGTCAGCCCCATCCGATCGAGGTCCGGTCGTACGAGATCCTGCGCTCGCGCATCGACCTGTCGCCGATGCCCCCGCTGTGGCGGACGGTGGTGGAACGGGTGATCCACGCCAGCGCCGACCTGGAGTACGCGGTGGACCTGGTCACCCGCGAGGAGCATCTGGAGCGGGGCCTGGCCGCGCTGCGGCAGGGCGCGCCGATCGTCACCGACGTCGGGATGGTCGCCGCCGGGATCACGGCCCGGGACACGATCTGCCACATCGGTGATCCGGCGGCGGCCCGGATGGCCAAGGCGGCCGGGATCACCCGGTCCGCCGCGGCGATCCGGCTCTCCTACGCCGAGGTCGGGCCCGGGGCGGTCTGGGTGATCGGCTGTGCCCCCACCGCCCTGGAGGAGATCGTCCTGCGCCGGGTGAACCCGGCCCTCGTCGTCGGCATGCCGGTGGGCTTCGTCGGCGCGGCCGAGTCGAAGGCGGCGCTGCGGGCCAGCGGGCTGTCGCAGGTCAGCAACGTCTCGGAGAAGGGCGGATCCGCCGTCGCGGCGGCCGCGATCAACGCCCTGCTGTACTTCGGGGGGGACCGGTGAGCGAGGCGCCGGGGGCGGCCGGGCCGCCACTGCTGCTGGTCGGGCACGGGACCCGGGACGAGGACGGGGCGGCGGACTTCGGCAGGTTCGTCGAACGCCTGGACCGCAGGCTCCCGGTCGACGTCGCCGGCGGCTTCATCGAGCTGTCCCCGCCGCCGCTGACCGAGGCGGTCGCCGGGCTCTACCGGCGCGGGCACCGCCGGCTCGCCGCGGTGCCGATGATGCTGGTCGCCGCCGGTCACGGGAAGGGCGACATCCCCGCCGCGATGGCCCGGGAGCTGGTCCGCCATCCGGGGATGTCCTATGTCTACGGCCGTCCGCTGGGTCCCCACCCGGTGCTGCTGAGGGTGCTGGAGGAACGGCTGGACGCCGTGCTCGGCGGCGCGGACCGGGCCGGGACGACCGTGCTGCTGGTCGGCCGGGGCTCGACCGACCCGGACGCCAACGCGGAGATCTGCAAGGTGGCCCGGCTGCTGTGGGAGGGCCGGGGCCTGCGCCTGGTGGAGCCCGCGTTCGTGTCCCTGGCCGAGCCGGGCGTGGCCGCGGGACTGGAGCGCTGCCGGCTCCTGCTGGGGGAGGGCGGCCCGCACCGGATCGTCGTGCTGCCGTACTTCCTGTTCGCCGGGGTCCTGCCGGACCGGGTCGTGGTGCAGACCCGGCAGTACGCGGCCGAGCACCCCGGCCTCGACATCCGCGTGGCCGAGGTGATCGGGGACTGCGACGGGCTGGCCGAGCTGGTGGCCGAACGCTACGCGGAGGCCCTGGCGGGCGACATCCGGATGAACTGCGACACCTGCGTCTACCGGAGCGCGCTGCCCGGCTTCGAGGACCGGGTCGGCGCCGCCCAGCAGCCCCACCACCACCCCGACGACCCCGCGCACGGTCACGGCCACGCCCATGCGCGCTGAGCCGTGGCGGGCCGCGCGCCCGGCCGGGCCGGAGGCGCGCGACACCCCGCGGGCGGACGAGATCGATCTGCGGCATCACGGGGACTCCGAGGTCGGCCCGGGGCTGGCAGACTTCGCGGTGAACGTGCGGGCGGGCACGCCGCCGGAGTGGCTCGCCGACCGGTTGCGCGACTCCATCGCCGGGCTCGCCGGCTATCCCGATCCCGGGGCCGCCCGCGCCGCGGTCGCCGTCCGGCATCGCCGGAGCCGCTCCGAGGTGCTGCTGACGGCCGGCGCCGCCGAGGCGTTCGTGCTGCTCGCGCGGGTCCTGCGGCCCCGCCGCGCCGTCGTCGTGCACCCGCAGTTCACCGAGCCCGAGGCCGCCCTGCGCGCCGCCGGGCACGAGGTCACCCGGCACATGCTGACCGGGGACTTCACCCTCGATCCGGCCGCGATCCCGGAGGACGCCGACCTGGTCATGATCGGCAATCCGACCAACCCGACGTCGGTGCTGCACCCGGCCGCCGCGATCACCGCCCTGGCCCGGCCCGGCCGCACCGTCGTGGTCGACGAGGCGTTCATGGACTGCGTGCCCGGCGAGACGCAGAGCCTGGCGCACCGGCGCGAACCCGGCCTGGTCGTCATCCGCAGCCTCACCAAGACCTGGGGCCTGGCGGGGCTGCGCGCCGGCTACCTGCTCGCCGAGCCGGACCTGGTGCCGGAGCTGGCGCGGGCACAGCCGCTGTGGGCGGTCTCGACGCCCGCGCTGGTCGCCATCGAGGCCTGCTGCTCGCCCGCCGCGCTGGCCGAGGCCGCCGGGTGGGCCCGCGAACTCGCCGCCGAACGCGACCGGTTCGCCGCCGGGCTGGACGCGTGCGGGCTGCGGGCCGTGCCGGGCGCGCAGGCGTCGTTCCTGTGCGTACGGGTCCCGGACGCGCTCGGCCTGCGGGCCCTGCTGCGCGAGCGCGGCCATGCCGTACGGCGCGGCGACACCTTCCCCGGCCTCGGCCCGGACTGGCTGCGGATCACCGTCCGCGACCGGCCCGCCGACGACGCCCTCCTGAAGGTACTGGCGGACCTGTCCTTCTAGCCCGGTTCCGAGCGCGGCACCGGGGAATCGACGGCACGGAGAGAAGAGAGGAACGCATGGAGCTCATCGAGCAGACCATCTCGGCGGTCCACCCCCTGGACGAGGCCGCCATGCAGGACGCGCGTGAGCACCAGGCCCGGCTGACCAAGCCGCCCGGGGCGCTCGGCGTGCTGGAGGAGATCTCGGTACGGATGGCCGGGCTGGCGGGGGAGTGCCCGCCGCCGATGCCCGAGCCCGCCGCCGTAGCGATCTTCGCCGCGGACCACGGAGTGCACGCCCAGGGCGTCACGCCGTGGCCCCAGGAGGTCACCGCGCAGATGGTCGCCAACTTCCTGGCCGGCGGTGCGGTGGTCAACGCGTTCGCCGCCCAGGCCGGCGCGGAGGTCCGCGTGGTCGACGTGGGCGTGGCGGCGGACCTGTCCCCGGCCCCCGGCCTGCTGGCGCGCAAGGTGGCCCACGGCACGGCGGACCTCACGCTGGGCCCCGCCATGACGCGCGAGCAGGCCCGCCGGGCCGTCGAGGTGGGCATCGAGGTGGCCCGGGACCTGATCGCGGCCGGCCACCGCTGCCTGATCACCGGCGACATGGGGATCGCCAACACGACGGCCTCGGCCGCCCTCATCGCCGCCCGCACCGGCCGGCCGCCGGAGGAGGTGACCGGCCGGGGCACCGGCATCGACGATGCCACCCACGCCCGCAAGATCGACGTGGTGCGACGGGCCCTCGCCCGCCACCACGCCGTGGTCACCCGGGCGTCCGGCGCCGGGAGCCTCGACCACGAGGCCGGGCCGGGCGGCGCGCCGTCGGCGGACGACGTGCTGGAACTGCTCGCCGCGCTCGGCGGGCTGGAGCACGCCGCGATCACCGGGTTCCTCCTGGGGGCTGCCGCGCGCCGGGTCCCGGTGGTGCTGGACGGGGTGATCGCCGGGTCCGCCGCGCTGGTCGCCGCCGCGCTGGCGCCGGACGCGGTCGCGGGCTGGGTCGCGGGCCACCGTTCCGCGGAGTCCGGTCATGCGGCTACCTTGGCTCACCTGGGGCTTCGTCCTCTGATCGAGCTGGACCTGCGGCTCGGCGAGGGGACCGGCGCGCTGCTGGCACTGCCGCTGGTGCAGAGCGCGGTCCGGGTCCTGCACGAGGTCGCGACCTTCGACTCCGCCGGGGTCACCGACAAGACCGGCGAGTCGGCATGACCAGATGAATCCGAGTACCTTTAGTCGTCGAGTGTCACAGATGGGAAAGAGCTCTAGCGTGCCTCCGTACCTCCTTGGTCTGCGCCTCAGCGGGCGACGCGTCGTCGTCGTCGGCGGTGGCCGGGTCGCCCAGCGCCGGGTTCCGGCCCTGCTGGCGGCCGAGGCCCAGGTCGTGCTGGTCTCACCCCAGGTGACCCCCTCGCTGGAGGACCTGATCACCGACGGCAAGGTGCTGTGGCACCGGCGGGCCTACCAGCCGGGCGACTGCGCGGAGGCCTGGCTGGTGCAGGCCTGCACCGACGACGGGAAGATCAACGCCGCCGTCGCCGCCGAGGCCGCCGAGGCCCGGGTCTGGTGCGTGCGGGCCGACGACGCCGAGGCCTCCGCCGCGTGGACGCCGGCCGGCGGCCAGGTGGGCGAGACGACCGTGGCCGTGCTCGGCGGCGGCGACCCGCGGCGGGCGGCCGGGATCCGCGACGCGATCGTGGAGGGGCTGCGCGACGCCAGCCTGGAGGCCCGGCACTCACGGCACAAGCCCGTCGGGGTGGCGCTGGTCGGCGGCGGTCCCGGCGACCCCGGGCTGATCACCGTGCGGGGGCGGCAGCTGCTGGCCCAGGCCGACGTGGTCGTCACCGACCGGCTGGCCCCCCGGCTGCTGCTGGACGAGCTCTCCGCCGACGTCGAGGTCATCGACGCGGCCAAGATCCCCTACGGCCGTTCGGTGACCCAGGAGCACATCAACGACTACCTGGTCGACCGCGTCAGGCAGGGCAAGTTCGTGGTCCGGCTCAAGGGCGGCGACCCGTTCGTGTTCGGCCGGGGCGGTGAGGAGGTCCTGCACTGCGCCCGGCACGGAATCCCGGTGACCGTCGTCCCCGGCATCACCAGCGCGGTCGCCGTGCCGGCGGCAGCGGGCATCCCGGTCACCCACCGGGGAGTGGCGCAGGAGTTCCATGTGGTGTCCGCGCACGTGGCCCCGGACGACCCGCGGTCGACGGTCGACTGGGAGGCTCTCGGACGCTCCCGCGCGACCGTCGTTCTGCTCATGGCGGTCGAGCGGATGGCCCTTATAGCCAAGGCTCTCATGCGCTATGGTCGGTCCTCTGACACGCCCGTCGCGGTCGTCCAGGACGGTACTCTGCCGGATCAGCGCGCCCTCATGGCGACGCTGGGCACGGTGGTGGACGAGATGACCGCAGACGGTGTGCGTCCTCCGGCGATCGTGGTCGTCGGTGACGTGGTGCATGTGGCACGAGAGATCAACATGATAAGAGCGGACATGGGGCAGGATCCGTGACATCTCCGGCGGATCAGAGCGCCGTCAGCGATGCGGTCGCGTCCGTACCCCCGGCGCCTCCGGCCCGGGCCGGGCAGGCCGGTCTCGATCGAGCCCTGATGGACCTACGAGAACAGATCGACTCGTTCCGCTTCGTGCTCGACGAGCCCGCCGTCGAAGAGGCGCGGGCCGCCCAGCTCGAGCTGCGGAACCAGCTCGACGACTACGTGCTGCCCCGGGTGCGCGGCAGCGGCGCCCCGCTGCTGGTCGTGCTCGGCGGCTCCACCGGCGCGGGCAAGTCGACGCTGGTCAACACCTTCGTCGGCTCCCGGGTGAGCGCCACCGGGGTGCTGCGGCCCACCACGAGCAGCCCGATCCTGGTCTGCCACCCCGAGCACTTCGACTACTTCCTCAGCACCGACGTGATCCCCGGCATGGGCCGGGTGCCCGGGCCCGCCCCGGACGCCATCGCCGGCGACCAGCTTGTGATCATCGCCAGCGACGCCCTTCCCGCCGGGCTGGCGCTGCTGGACAGTCCCGACTTCGACTCGGTCTTCGAGGACCACTACGAGTTCGCCACCAAGCTGATGGACGCCGCCGACCTCTGGCTGTGCGTGACCACGGCGGCCCGCTACGCCGACGCCCAGGTGTGGGAGATGCTCCAGCGGGCCCGTGAGCACGGCGCGACCATCGGCACCGTGCTCTCGCGCGTCCCGGACGGCGCGGGCTCCGAGGTCGTCGACCACTTCGCCGAGATGCTGGCCGCGCACGGCGTCGGGGAGGCCCGGCGCTTCAGCATCCCGGAGACCCGGATCGAGGGCAGCAAGCTGCCCGAGAAGTGCGTCGAGGGCATCCGTGAGTGGCTGCTCGACATGTCCGAGGACGGCGACCGCCGTACCCGCGTCATCGACGCCACCCTCGTCGGGGTCCTGGACAGCCTCCGCACCCGGGTGCCGCAGCTCGCCAAGCACGTCGAGACGCAGGTCGAACTACGGATGTCGCTCAGCCAGGACGTCGAGGGCGCCTACGCCACCGCGCTGGCCGAGCTCGACGAGGCCACCCGCAACGGCTCGCTGCTGCGCGGCGAGGTGCTGGCCCGGTGGCAGGACTTCGCGGGCACCGGCGACCTGGTCCGGGCCCTGCACGTGCGCCGCGGCGCCCGGTTGCCCAAGCCGGCCAGCCGGCGCCGCCGTAGCCCCACCCGGGTGCGCGCGCTCAAGAAGGCGCTCCGGTCCAGCCTGGAGTCGCTGATCCTGGCCGGTGCCGAGCACGGTGCCGAGTCGGTGATCTCACGCTGGCGCGTCAACCCCGCCAGCAAGGACATCCTCGACGCGCAGACGTCCGCGCTCGGCCACATCTCCGCCGAGCTGCCCCGCCGGGTCACCCGGGCGGTCAGCTCCTGGCAGGACCACGTGCTTCAGCTGATCCGCACGGAGGGCGTCACCAAACGCTCGGTCGCCAAGGTCGTCTCCTTCGACGAAGAAGCCCTCTCCGTGGTCCTGATGATCGGGCTGCTCGGCTACGGCACCAGTGACGTGGCCGTCGAGGGCGGCACCAGCGCCGTACCGCAGCGGCTGCTGAAGGCGCTCTTCGGCGCCGAGTCGCTGCGCGGCATGGGCGCCAAGGCCCGGGCCGACCTGCGCAGCAGGATCGGCATGCTCTTCGACGAAGAGGCCATACGTTTCGGCCAGGCGCTGGACGCGGCGGGGATTCCCGACGAAACTACCGCCGTCCAGCTCTACCAGGCCACATACAACCTCGAGGTCGCGCGATGACGACGACGGCCCCCCTGAGCGGGGAAACGGCCGAGGAGCCCGCCCCAAGCGGCAACTCCACGGCCGATTCCTGGCTCTCCATCCGCCTCAGCGCGCTCGACGCCCTGGTCGAGCTCGGAGCCGGCCGGATCGACCAGCCACTGCTGGATGACGCCGCCGTACTCCTGGACCGGGCCGGGGAGCGGCTGCGGCTGTCCGGGGACCACACCGTGGTCACCCTGGCCGGCGGCACCGGCAGCGGGAAGTCGTCGCTGTTCAACGCCATCTGCGGGCTCGACCTCTCGCCGGTGGGGATGCGCCGGCCGATGACCTCGCTGGCGCACGCCTGCGTCTGGGGGCTGGACGGCGCCGGGCCGCTGCTCGACTGGCTCGCCGTCGACAAGCGCTTCCGGTACGCCCGCGCCAGCGCCCTGGACCGCACGGTCGGCGGTGCCGGCTCGCTGCAGGGGCTCGTGCTGCTCGACCTGCCCGACCACGACTCCATCCAGGCCCTGCACCGGGCCGAGGTGGACCGGTTCGTCGCCGTCGCGGACCTGCTCGTCTGGGTGGTGGACCCGCAGAAGTACGCCGACGCCTCGCTGCACCGCAACTACATCGTGCCCTTCGCCCAGCACGCCGGCGTCACCCTCATCGTGCTCAACCAGGTGGACCGGCTGCAGCCCGAGGAGGTCGAGGACTGCGTCTCGGACCTGCGCCGGCTGCTGGAGGCCGAAGGGCTGGAACGGCCGCGCATCCTCACCACCTCTGCGGTCGTCGACGGCGGCGCGGACGGCTTCCGGGAAGTGCTGGTCGACACCGTCGCGGCCCGGCGGGCGCGCACCGAGCGGCTCACCGCGGACATCGACCGGCTGGCCGAGCGGTTCTCCGCCTACCGCTCGGCGCAACCGCCACCGGAGGCCGTCGCCGACGAGCGGATCATCACCCTCATCGACGCGCTCACCGACGCGGCCGGCGCCTCCGCCGTGGCCGAGGCCATGGAGAGCGCCTACGAGCTGCGGGCCACCGACTACATCGGCTGGCCGGTGGCCAAGCTCGTCGCCCGGCTGCGCAGCGACCCGCTGCGCAAGATGCGGCTGACCGAGCTGCGCAACGAGCTGCGCGGGGCCTTCACCGGCCCGGTCGGGGCCCAGCAGGGCGACGTCGACACCGCGCTGCAGGGCATCACCGACGACGTGACCGCCGAGCTGCCGGAGGCCTGGCAGCTGTCGGTGCGGGACGCCAGCCGGTCGCACGCCGCCGAGCTGCCGGAGGCCCTGGGCGCCTCGCTGAAGGACGCGCTGCCGACCTTCAACCAGGTCCCGGGCTGGTGGTCGGTCATCCGGATCTGGCAGTACGTGCTCGTCGTGGTCGCCGTCATCAGCGTCGTCTGGGTGGGCCTGCTGCTGGCCTACGGCGTGGCCGAGGTGGGGCATCCGCCCTTCGACCTGGTCGGGGACGCCGACCTCGTCCCGTACGTCTCGGTCCTCGTCGCGTGCACGCTCGGCATGGGCGTGCTGACCTCCTCCGCCTGCCGCAACGTGGTCGCGCTCTCGTCGGCCCGGCACGGTGAGCGCATGGAGGCGGCCATGCGGGACCGCATCATCGACGTCGTCGAGGAGAAGATCCTCGACCCGGTGAACGCCGAGCTGGCCGCCTGTGCCCGCTACCGCGCCCAGGTGTCGGTGGCCCGCGGCGAGACCCCGAGCTGAGCAGCGGCCCGCACCGGTTATCCACAGTCCGCGTCAGGGCTGGGCAGCGGATGTCGCGATGCGTCACGGTGGTGGTGCGCGGGGTCAAGGAGACCCCGCACCGCACCTGATGTGGAGGACGCATGAACGACGCGCACATCACCCTGGTGGGCTGGCTGGCCGCCGATCCGTTCCACACCGTGACCGCGAACGGCACGCCGTTCGCGTCGTTACGGGTCGGCTGCACCCCGCGCCGGTTCGACAAGGCCACCGGGCAGTGGCAGGACCTGGACAGCATGTTCCTGACGGTGAACTGCTGGCGGGGGCTCGCCGACAACGTCCGGGCCTCGGACATGAAGCGCGGCGCGCCCGTGCTGGTGACCGGCCGGCTGCGGATCCGGGAGTACGCCAAGAACGGCAACCTGCGCTACTCCGTCGAGATCGAGGCCACCACGGTGGGCTACGACATGACCCGCGGCGTCTCCCGGTTCGAGCGGGTCAGCCGGGGCGGCACCACCACGGCGGAGGACATCAAGGAGGCGCTGGCCGGCAACGACCAGTGGGCGAGCGACCTCGGTCCGGCGCCGGACCCGGACGGCGATGCCGCGGACGAGGGGGCCGTGGCAGCGATGGGTCATCCGGGTGACGACGGCCGATCCGGCGCCGGCGGCTCCGGCCTCGGCGACGAGGAGGAGGACGAGCGGGACTACGACCGGTACGACGCCCGCACCGCGGCGGCCTGACGCGCCGGCTGAGGGGCGGCCGGAGGAGTGATCCGGTGCGGGGCGGGGGCGTCGCCGGGCGCGGCGGCGTCCCCGCTGCCGTCGGGGCGACGGCGCGGTGACGGCGGGGCGACGGCGGGGCGCCTAGATCCACGAGATGCCGCGCATCGTTTCTCCCCCTCCGGTGGTGCCGAGGGCGGTGTGAGCCGAGCAGCGCCGGTGGCCGCTGTGAGCGGTGCGTCCAGAGAGCGGTGCGTCCAGAGATATACGTCAACGAAGGTACCGGTTCTTCACCCGCTCCGCACACATTGCAACTATCGTGTTACACAACGTGATACGCCGTGGGGGTCCGGACCCGCAAACCCCTGAGGGCTGTCCCGACCGAGGGGGGAGCATGACGGCAGTGCACCAGTCGGCCGCCGGGAGTCGTGGTGACGTGCCGCGCACGCCATCCGGGTGGCCTCTTCTGACCCAGCCGGTGGCGTTGGTCGGCTACGTGTTCGCGGTGGTCGCCCTGCACCTGGCGCTGGTCGTCCAGCAGGGCGCGCGGATCCCGTTCCGGCCCAACCACGTGGTCACCTTCGTGACGCTGCTCGCCTGCGGCGCCGTGTGCATCGAGGCGTCGCGGCGGCTCAGCATGCCCGCGGGCGTGGCCCGTGACCTGCTGTCGGCGTGGTGGCTGCCGGTGGCGCTGCTGCTGCCGCCGTTCTACGCCCTGCTGATGCCGATCCCGCTGCAGGCGCTGCTCCAGTTCCGGGTCCGCCGCACCCTGCTCTACCGCCGGGTCTTCGTCACCTCGGCCCTGGGGCTGGCGGGGGCCGCCGCGTCGGTGCTGTTCCACCGGGTCGTCCCGGACCCGCTGGACGACGCCGTCGACTGGGTCGTCGACATCCCGTCGTCGCTCCTGACGGCCGTCGCCGCCGCGGTGCTGTTCATCGTGGTCAACACCGGGCTGGTGGCGGTGGCCGCGCACAGCGCCGCGCCGGAGACCCGGTGGCGCGAGGTCCTGTGGAACCGCGAGAGCGTGATCCTCGACGTCGTCGAGCTCTGCGTCGGGGTGATCGTGGCCATCACCTGCACCGACTCCCTGGGGCTGCTGCTGCTCACGCTGCCGCCGGTCGTGCTGCTCCAGCGCAGCCTGCTGCATCAGCAGCTGCAGGCAGCCGCCCGCACCGACGCCAAGACCGGGCTGCTCAACGCGGCCGCGTGGCAGCGCGAGGCCGACACCGAGCTGTCCCGGGCACAGCGGACCACGGAGCCGCTGGCCGTGTTGATCATTGATATCGACCATTTCAAGCGGGTCAACGACACCCATGGCCATCTGGTCGGTGATCAGGTGCTCATCGCGGTCGCCAACACCCTCGTCAGCCAGCTGCGCGACTACGACGTGGTGGGCCGGTTCGGCGGCGAGGAGTTCGTGGCGCTGCTGCCCGGCGCGGACACCGTCGAGGCCTGCCGGGTCGCGGAGCGGCTGCGCAACCGGGTCTGCAGGCTGGCGGTGCCCGCCGAGGACGGCACCGCCACCGTGACGATCTCGGTGGGGGTGTCGCTCTTCCGCACCCACGGCCAGGATCTGATCGAGCTGATGGCCGCCGCCGATCTTGCCCTGTACCGGGCGAAGGAGTCCGGCCGGGATCGGGTCTGCCTGCCCGCCGCGCGGCCGGAGCCCCCGCGGCCGGCGTGACCCGGCCGGTGTGACCGCACGGCCCCCGAGCACTGCCCGGGAGCCCCTAGGCTTGTGGCATGGCCGAGTACATCTACACCATGCAGCGCGTGCGCAAGGCGCACGGAGACAAGGTCGTCCTGGACGACGTCACCCTGAGCTTCCTGCCCGGTGCGAAGATCGGTGTCCTCGGCCCCAACGGGACCGGTAAGTCGACACTGCTGAAGATGATGGCCGGTCTGGAGCAGCCGTCCAACGGCGATGCCCGGCTGATGCCCGGCTTCACGGTCGGCATGCTCCAGCAGGAGCCGCCGCTCAACGAGGAAAAGACGGTGCTCGGCAACGTCGAGGAGGGCGTGGCCGAGACCAAGGCCCTGCTCACGCGCTTCGAGGAGATCGCCGAGCAGATGGCGACGGACTACTCCGACGCGCTGCTCGAGGAGATGGGCAAGCTGCAGGAGCAGCTCGACCACCGCAACGCGTGGGACCTCGACAGCCAGCTCGAGCAGGCGATGGACGCGCTGCGCTGCCCGCCGCCGGACGCCGAGGTCGGCCAGCTCTCCGGTGGTGAGCGCCGCCGCGTCGCGCTGTGCAAGCTGCTGCTGGAGAAGCCCGACCTGCTGCTCCTCGACGAGCCCACCAACCACCTCGACGCCGAGAGCGTGCAGTGGCTGGAGCAGTACCTCGAGAAGTACGAGGGCACCGTCCTGGCCGTCACCCACGACCGGTACTTCCTGGACAACGTCGCCGGCTGGATCCTCGAGCTCGACCGCGGCCGCTGCCACCCCTACGAGGGCAACTACTCCACCTACCTGGAGAAGAAGGCCGACCGCCTCAAGGTCGAGGGCGCCAAGGACGCCAAGCGCAAGAAGCGCCTCGAGGACGAGCTGGAATGGGTGCGCTCCAACCCCAAGGCACGCCAGACCAAGAGCAAGGCGCGGCTCGAACGCTACGAGGAGATGGCCGCCGAGGCCGCCAAGACCCGCAAGCTGGACTTCGAAGAGATCCAGATCCCGCCGGGCCCGCGGCTGGGCAACACCGTCATCGTGGCGGAGAACCTCACCAAGGGCTTCGACGACCGGGTCCTGATGGACAACCTGTCGTTCAACCTGCCGCCGAACGGCATCGTCGGGGTCATCGGGCCCAACGGCGTCGGCAAGACCACGCTGTTCCGCATGGTCGTCGGCGAGGAGGAGCCCGACGCCGGCAAGCTCCGCCTCGGCGAGACCGTCAAGGTCTCCTACGCCGACCAGAGCCGTGGCGGCATCGATCCGCAGAAGAACGTCTGGCAGGTCGTCTCCGACGGGCTCGACCACATCAAGGTCGGCCAGGTCGAGATGCCCTCCCGGGCGTACGTCGCCGCGTTCGGCTTCAAGGGCCCCGACCAGCAGAAGCCCGCGGGCGTGCTGTCCGGTGGCGAGCGCAACCGGCTCAACCTGGCGCTCACCCTCAAGCAGGGCGGCAACGTGCTGCTGCTCGACGAGCCCACCAACGACCTGGACGTCGAGACCCTGTCCAGCCTGGAGAACGCCCTCCTGGAGTTCCCCGGCTGCGCGGTCATCACCTCCCACGACCGGTGGTTCCTGGACCGCATCGCCACCCACATCCTGTCGTGGGAAGAGGGCTCGAGCTGGTTCTGGTTCGAGGGCAACTTCGCCGACTACGAGAAGAACAAGATCGAGCGGCTCGGCGCCGACGCGGCCCGCCCGCACCGCGTCACCCACCGCAAGCTCACTCGCTGACCCCTTCACCTCCGTGATCATGCAATCGTTCGTCGAACGATTGCATGATCACGGAGAGTGGGGCGCGTCACAGTCGCCGGATGGGTGCCTCCCGGCCGGGTAGCATCGCTGCGATCCCTGTGTGAGCGCCGCCTATTCCCTGGTGAGGACATGAGCGAGATGATGCCGTCCGCGACCGACTACCGGCATGTCTACGAGTTCCGTGTCCGCTACGGAGACATCGACTCCCAGTTGCACGTCAACAACGTCAAGTTCCTCGGCTATCTCGAGGACGCGCGGCTGGAGATGTTCCACTCCGATCCGGTGCGCAAGGGGGAGAAGCCGGTTCGCGGCATGGTCGTCTCCCGTCACGAGATCGACTACCTGCGGCCGCTGACCGGTGTGCTGTACCCCATCCGGGTGGAGACCTGGGTCGTCGAGGCGCGCGCCGCGTCGTTCAAGCTGGCCTACGAGATCCGCGACGACGAGCACGTGTACGCCACCGCCACCTCCTCGATCGTCGCCTTCGACCCGGAGGCGGCCACGCTGCGCCGCTTCACGGCCGAGGAGCGGGAGTTCATCCGCCGCTACATGGCACCCCAGGCCTGACCCGCCGTCCGCCACCTGCCGGCTTCCGACCGCCGTCCACTCACCGAGCGAGCGAGCGGCGGTCGCGCACACCTGATCGGCGTCTCAGAATGCGAGACGCTAGTATCATCATATGAACACAGCGACCACGCCCCCCGCACGGTGGCGCTGGGTGGTGCTGGCGGTCGGTCTCGGCGCGATGACCGCCGGCTGCGCCGCGCAGTTCGGGCTGCCCTTCCTCATCCCGGCCCTGCGCGCCGAGGGACTCTCACTCGGCCAGGCGAGCATCGTGGTGGCCTGTCCGATGGCCGGCCTGCTCGGCACGCTCTTCGCCTGGGGCTTGCTGGCCGACCGCCACGGGGAGCGGCTGGTGCTGGTGCTCGGCCTGCTGATCGCCGGGCTGGCCCAGTGCGCCGCCGCGTTCGTGCACGGCCTGGTGCCGCTGGCGATCTGCATCGTCGTCGCCGGCGCGGGCGGCGCGTCGGTGCACGCCGCGAGCGGCCGGTTGATCCTGGGCTGGTTCTCCGCGCGCGAGCGGGGCCTGGCGATGGGCATCCGGCAGACCGCTCAGCCGCTGGGGGTGGCGTTGGCGGCCGCGACCCTGCCGGGACTCGCGGCCTTCGGCCTGGGCGCCCCTCTGCTGGCGCTGGGCGGCTTCTGCGTGTCGATGGCCGTCCTGGCGGCGCTGCTCGCCCGCGACCCGGCTCGTACCGCCCGGGCGGCGGTACGGGACCGGTCGCCGTATCGCACACCGGTGCTGTGGCGGCTGCACGCCACCAGCGCCCTGCTGGTCGTCCCCCAGTTCGCCGTCGCCACCTTCTCGCTGGTCTACCTGGTCGACGCGTGCGGCTGGGCCCCGGATACCGCGGGCCGGGTGCTGGCGCTGACGCAGGTGGGCGGCGCGCTGACCCGGCTGGCTGCCGGGATCTGGTCCGACCGGGTGGGCAGCCGGGTCCGCCCGCTGCGGCTGGTGGCGGCCGCGATCACGGTCGTCATGCTGGCCCTGGCGGCCGGGGCCTACGCCGGCTCCGGTGCCGCGATCGTGCCGCTGCTGATCGCCGGTGTCATCACGGTGAGCCCCAACGGGCTGGCCTTCACCGCCGTCGCCGAATACGCCGGCGGCGCCTGGGCGGGCCGGGCGCTGGGCCTGCAGAACACCGTGCAGAACGCCTTCGCGCTGGCCACCGCGCCGGTGCTGGGCATCGTGGTCGGCGGGCCGGGCTACGGGGCGGCGTTCGCGTCGGTGCTCGTCTTCCCGCTCGTCGCGACCCTCATGGTGCCGATGATCTCAACGGAGCCAGGCGGCGGCGTCGCCGGGCAGCAGGTCACCGGCCGGGGCGGCGCTGGCCAGGAGGAGCTCGCGCCCGGCCGGTAGCGGGACCGGCTCGGCGCCGCAGTTGAGCACGCACACCAGCGGGCCGCGCCGGAACGCCAGCGCCTGCGCGGAGCCGGAGTCGAGCCACTGCAGATCCAGGTCCTGCGGTAGCGTCCCCCGCAGTTCCCGCCGCAGGTGCAGCGCCTGCCGGTAGAAGTTCAGCACGGAGCCGGGGTCGCCGGCCTGGGCCTCGGCCGTCAGCGGTCCCCAGTCCTCCGGCATCGGCAGCCAGGGCTTGCCGCCGTCGGGAGAGAAGCCGTACGGCTCGTCCGTGCCGGACCACGGGATGGGGACCCGGCAGCCGTCCCTGCCGCGCTCGGTGCCCCCGGTGCGGAACCAGATCGGGTCCTGGCGGGCCGAGTCCGGGAGGTCGACGACCTCCGGCAGCCCCAGCTCCTCGCCCTGGTAGAGGTAGGCCGAGCCGGGAAGCGCCAGCATGAACAGCAGCGCGGCCCTGGCCCGCCGCAGGCCGTTGCCGGTGCCGTCCTCGTACCTGGTGCGGTGCCGGGTGGCGTCGTGTGAGGACAGCACCCACGTCGGCGCGGCCTGGATCGGCTCGGCGGTCCGCAGGAAGTCGGTGACGACGGTCTTGAAGTCCCCGGCCGACCAGGGCGCCAGCTGCAGGGCGAAGTTGAACGCCTGGTGGAGCTCGTCGGGGCGCAGGAACAGCGCGAGGTCCTCCGGGCTGTCGGTCCAGACCTCGCCGACGGCCATCCGCTCGTCCCCGGGCTCCTCGCCCGAGTAGGCGTTCAGGATGCGCCGCCAGTCGCGATAGACCTCGTGCACCTCGGGGCGGCTGTACATCGGGCTGCCGACCGCGTGGCGGTGCAGGTCGCCGAGGTCGGCGAACGACGGGTCCTTGAACAGGCCGGCGGCCACGTCGATGCGGAAGCCGTCGACGCCCCGGTCCAGCCAGCACCGCAGCACGTCCTCGAACTCCTGGCGCACCTGCGGGTTGCGCCAGTTGAGGTCGGGCTGCTCGGCCGCGTACAGGTGGAGGTACCACTCCCCGTCGGGGACCTGGGTCCAGGCCGGGCCGCCGAAGGCCGACGGCCAGTCGTTGGGCGGTGCGCCGCCCGGTCTGCCCGGGTGGAACAGATAGCGCTCCCGGGCCGGGCTGCCCGGCCCGGCGGCGAGCGCCTCCTGGAACCAGGCGTGCTGGTCGGAGGTGTGGTTGGGCACGATGTCGACGATGAGCTTGAGGCCGTGCGCGTGGACGTCGCCGACCAGTTCCTGGAAGTCGTCGAGGGTGCCGAAGCGCGGGTCGACGTCCCGGTAGTCGGCGACGTCGTAACCGCCGTCCGCCAGCGGGGAACGGTAGAAGGGGGTCAGCCAGAGCGCGTCGACGCCGAGGTCGCGGAGGTAGGGCAGCCTGCTCCGGATTCCGGCGAGGTCGCCCTCGCCGTCCCCGTCGGAGTCGGTGAAGCTGCGGACGTACACCTCGTACACGACGGCATCGCGCCACCAGGAGGATCGCATCATAAGGTGCGCTCTACCCAAGAGAACGCCAGGGATGACAAGGAAGGTCGAACTGGGCCTTCCGGGTCAGCACCCCTAGTCGGTGTTCAGAAGGCTGCTCGCGGCCATCACCACGTAGTTCCAGAACAGGGTGTCGGCCTCCTCCGGGAGGGCGACCTCGTCCAGCGCGTCGCGCATGTGCTTAAGCCAGGCGTCGCGCTGCACCGCCCCGACCGTGAACGGGGCGTGCCGCATGCGCAGCCGGGGATGCCCGCGCCGCTCCCCGTAGGTCCGCGGACCGCCCCAGTACTGGATCAGGAAGAGGCGGAGGCGCTCCTCGGCCGGGCCGAGATCCTCCTCCGGGTAGAGGGGACGCAGCACCGGATCCTCGGCCACACCCTGATAGAAGCGGTGGACCAGCCGGCGGAAGGTCTCCTCGCCGCCCACGGCATCGTACAAACTCAACTCGGTAGCCATCGCTCCAAGCCTATGCGGACTCGTCACCCGGTGAGCGGGGCCACCGAGATGCCCGCCTCGTCGAAGGCCTTCTTGACCCTGCCGCGCAGCTCCCGGGCGACCTCGCCCTGCTTGCCGGGAGCGGTCTTGACGACCACCCGGACGATCACCGCCTCGCCGGTGAGGGCCTGCACGCCCCAGACCGACGGCTCGTCCAGGACGATCTCGTCCCAGGGCGGGTCGACGGTCATGCCGGCCGCCGTCGTCTCCAGGATGCTGCGCACCTTGTCGACGTCCTCGGCGTACGACACCGGGATGTCCAGCACGGCGCGGGCCCAGTTCTGGGACTCGTTGCCGATGCGCAGGATCTCGCCGTTGCGCATGTACCAGACCACGCCGTTGACGTCCCGCAGCCGGGTGACCCGCAGGGTGACCGCCTCGACGGTGCCCTTGGCCGGGCCGACGTCGATGACGTCCCCGACGCCGTACTGGTCCTCCAGCAGCATGAAGATGCCGGACAGGAAGTCCTTGACGAGGTTCTGCGCGCCGAAGGCCACCGCGACGCCGATGATGCTCGCGCTGGCCAGCACCGGGGCCAGATTGAGACCGATCTCACCGAGCACCGAGAACACCGCCATGCCCAGGATGATCACCGAGGCGATGCTGCGGAGCAGGGACTCCATCGTCTCCGCGCGCTGGCGGCGGCGCTCGCTCACCAGCGCGGGACTGCCATCGAAGATCGTCCGAGTCTTCTCCCGGATCTTCTCCGACATGGTGCCCTCGGCCATGCGGGTAGTGATCTTGCTGATGGTCTTGTGGACGACGCGGCGGACGATCAGCGCGATCACGATGGTGACGATGATCGCGACGATCTTGTTCGTCCAGACATCGAGGTTGTAGGCGTGGACGAACCTCGCGGCGTCGGGGCTGTGGGTGATGTTCCATACCAGCCGGCAGGGCAGCTTCGGCGCCGGATTCCGGCCGCAGAACTCTTCGGCCGTCCCCTTCGCCTGGAAGATGGGTCCGGCCAGAGTGGGGTAGTGCTGGAACACGAGTGGGGACCCTCCCGGGTCGGTCGGACTGCCGCCGTGGATCCCGGCGAGTACGCAAACCGATCGTAGGGGACGGCGGCGACCGGAACGTACGACCGCGGGGTGAGGGTAGTGCTCACCGATGGAGGGTCGCCGGACGGGCGCCCGACCCACCCCCCTCTCGGAGTCGGACGCCGTCCGGCGGAGTCGCCCGCCCCTCAGATGCCTCTCGGATGAGGACTGCGGACCGGGGCGACGCCGGGTGTCGCATGAGGGTGGACACGTCCCGCGGAGCCGGATCCCCGCGCCGTTCCAGACCAGGATCCGCGGGACGTGCCACGTCAGTGGGGGTGGGCCTCCAGCACGTGCGCCACCTTCGTGGCGGCACCGCCCGGATCGTCCACCCGGTGCATGCGCTCGCCCCACGACCACCAGTAGTAGTGCTCGCTCGAGTCGGGGGCCGGAGCGCACGTGACGTTCTCCGCCAGGCTCGCCGCCTCCGGGTTGCACACCCGCAGGAACGCCGGTCCCGACCGGGTGCGCACCACCCGGGCGGTCAGTCCACGCGTACCGAGTTCGTCCACCAGCTCTTCCAGGTAGCCGAGCCGGTTGTCGCTGACCACCTCGCGCACCCCCTCCGTGTCCGTGCGGCCTGACCTCGAAGTCATGTGATCAACAGTTTGAATGCGTATCACTACGCCTGGCGAGAATTGCAAGTCCGCCGTTGCCGGTCAAGGGCCGCTTGTCGAGGGAGAAGGAAATACTTGCCACCGGGGGGACGATTGCCATCCCGGGTGTAAGGTTCGTCTGCCCAGGTGCCAGGCGGTACACCCGGTGCGCACCCACTTTTCGGGAATGGGTTGGCCTGGTACGACTAGAGAGTTACGCTGCGTGCGCAAGAGGCTATCTGCTGTGGCCATGATCTACGGTCACCGACGTTCGCCGAAGTGGTGAGATAGGGATGCCGGAGACCCCCCGCAAGGAAACGGACATAGCGCGCAGGATACGCGCGCACGGTCTGGCGAGGGGGCATACCCACGCACAGATCGCGGATGAGATCCACGATCAGTGCGCACCGCTATTCGGCACCAGCAAGGTCAAATCCCAGCGGCTCGCGCGGGGCATCGCGCTCTCTGATGTCATCGCGCAGATCAGGGCCCTCTACGAGGTCGACGGAAAACCTCCGCCGAAGCTCGGTGAGACTTTGCTGTCGGCCTACGAGAGTGGTTACAAAAAGCCGGGCCCGGCATATCTGCACTATTTGTGCAGTGTCTACCGGGTCGAGCCTCAGGATCTCGGTTTTCAGGGGCAGTGCGTCTGCGGCCGAGGTCATAACGCACGTCCCGGCGGGGCGCAGACCGCGCAGTCCCGGCCGGGCGAGTCCGACACCCTCGTCGGATCGGTCGTCGTGCCCTCGCACGTCGACCCCCATTGGATGATCAATAGCGATCCTCGGAGCCAGCACCGCGCCGTTGGCTCCGGGAGCGCGGACATGGGAGAGGAGGACATCGTGCTTCGCAGAACGCTTCTACAGCTTCTTGCCGGCGCGGGCGTGGCCGTGGATGGGCAATTCCTGGGCGCCATCGACAACCTACGGCGCAAGATGGACGACACCCTGGTGAGCGCGACGGTGTCGCCGACGATGCTCGACCAGTGGGAGGAGACGATCCTCGGGTACGGCCAGCAGTATCAGGCCACCCCGTCGTTGCGTCTGCTCTGCGACGTCCTGCTGGACTTCAGCGAGGTCCGGCGCATGTGCGACCAGCGGCAGCCGATCGAGTTGCAGGAACGGCTGTGCCGGCTGGCGGCCCAGCTGGCCGGGATGTCCGGGCTCATCATGATCAATCTTGGTGACCACCGGCTGGCCCGCTCGTTCTTCCGTACCGCTCGCACGGCGGCGGACGAGACGGGCGACCGCGCGCTGCGCGCCTGGGTGACGGTGCGCGAGTCACTGGTGCCGATGTACTACGGCGATCCGCGCGAGGCGCTGCACCTGGCCCGCAAGGCGCAGGACCTGGCCGGCCGTACCCCCTGCGCGGCGGCCGCGATGGCGCCCGCCGTGGAGGCGCGCGCGCTCGGCATGCTCGCACTGCGCGGCCGCTCGGACGCGGCGCCCAGCGCGCGCCGCGCACTGGTACGAGGGCGGGCCGTCTTCGACCAGCTCTCCCGCAACCAGGTCGGCGACCTGGTCTTCGGGTTCACCGACCGGCAGATGACCTTCTACGAGGGCGACACCTACACCAATCTTGGCGATCACCAGCGTGGCGACGAGGTGCTGAGCCACGCGCTCACGCTCTACACCGTCAACGACCGGCTCGACCGGACCCTGGTCCGGCTCGACCGGGCGCACTGCAGGCTGCAGGCCGGCGAGCCCGAGGCGGCGCTCAGCGCGGGCCGCGAGGCGATCCTGGATCTGCCGGCCGAGCACCGCTCCGACATCCTCATGCACCGCGCCCGCCAGCTCGGCGCCGCGGCGGCCAGCACGCACGGCGACATGCCCGCCCTCCGGGACTTCCGCGAGGCGCTCGCCGGGCCGAGCGTGCAGAGCCCCACCGTCAGCCCGCCGCCGTCCGAGGTCGTCTGAGGTCATGATCCCACCTGCCTGCCTCGGCGGGGGCGAGGGACGCTCGACGGAACGGCCGGCCGGCGGCACCCGCACCCTGTTCCGGCTCCGCGCGGAACCCCCGGTCTGGGAGTACGGCGACCTGCTGATCCGCCGCTACCACCCTGCCGACCTCGACACCGTTCTCGCCCTGCACCGCGAAGGGCTCGCCCAGGTCGGCCTGCGCCCCGGCGACGGCGTCTACTACGAGCACGACCTGTTCCAGATGCGGGAGCTCTACCTGCGCGACGGAGGTGAGTTCCTCGTCGGCACGCTGGACGCCGGACGGCCGGTGGCGATGGGAGGCCTCCGCCCTTTCCGCTGCGTCGCCCAGCGGGGCGACGTCGGTGAGATGGTGCGGCTGCGGGTGCGCCCCGACCTCCAGCGCCTCGGTTACGGCTCGGCCATCGTCACGGCGCTGGAGCAACGCGCCAGGGAGCTCGGCTACCTGACGCTGCGCGCCGACACGACGGCGTACCAGCAACCCGCGCTCGAGCTCTACCGCCGTTTCGGCTGGCGGGAGACCCGGCGCGAGGTCATCAACGGCATCACCAACATCCATATCGAGAAGCCACTCGGCTGAGGGGGAACGGATCGCGCACCGGAGCGCGGTCCGGTGCGCGATCCGTTCCCGCTCAGCCGAGCCGCGCGGAGACGAACTGCATCAGCGGATAGCTCCGCCGCCGTACGTCCTCGTACCCTCGCGCGCCGAGGCCCCCGGTCACTTCGGTGTCCCCGAACATCGTCATGCCCCCGGCCCTTGCGGCGAGGTCCCCGGCCCGCCGGCTCAGCGGCAGCCGTGGCCGCCGTGAGGTGAGGAGGGCGATCCGCCCGCCGGGCTTCAGCACCCGGGTCATGCTGTCGAGCGCCGCCCAGGGGTCGCTGAACAGGTACAGGCCGCCGAAGCAGCAGACCGCGTCGAAGGAGCCCTCCCGGAACGGCAGGTGCATGGCGTCGCCCCGCACATAGCCCACGCCGGGGAGCGCGGTGTCGGCGACCGCCCGGGCGAGCATCGTCGGCGACATGTCGATGCCCACCGTCAGCCCTCCTTCGCCGACGCCCGCCGCGAGCCCGCGGGTGACGTTGCCGGGGCCGCAGGCGACGTCCAGCACCGTCGCGGCCGGACCGTCCCCGTCGCCGGTACGCCTGAGCCCGAGCCGCTCCCGGGCGAGTGCGAACTCCTCGGCGGTGCTGGGACCGAACGGCCAGCCCTTGGCCAGGTTGAACCCCACCGGCCGCCACACGCGCTCGTAGATCTTCGGAAGGAAGGTGGACTGCATCACGCTCTGCGCCAGGCTCGGCTCCGGCGTGGTCTGGAGCAGGTTCAGATAACCGCCGGACAGATCCGGATCGGCGGGAGCGCTGTCGAGCAGCTTGAGGATCCGCTCATAAGCGGTCGGCATGGCCATGAGAGGTATTCGATCAGTAGTCGAATAGGCGGGCCAGGTGTCCTGACGCGATGTGATCGAGCCTACTCCGCCGGTGCCGTCGCGACCCGGCCGGCCGTGCCGGTACGGCTAGCGGGGCAGGGCGTCCAGATCAAGGTCGATCTTGAACGGCACCGGGACGGTGAGCCGGCCGTGGTGGATGCCGGTGAGGGCGTACGCCCTGGTCGCCGGGTCGAGCTCGTAGACGTAGGCGACGGGTGCCCCGGCGACGTCCTCGACCCGCCAGAAATGCTCGATGCCCGCCTCCGCGTAGCGCTGCGGCTTGGTCTTCCGGTCGCGTTCCTCCGACTCCGGGGAGACCACCTCGATGACCAGCTGGACCTCGTCGGGGCGGTAGCAGGTCCGGTCGTCGTCCTCGGCCACCACGGCGTCGATGACCAGCACGTCGGGACAGGGGCGCATACGGTGCCCCAGCTTGACGTCCATCCGGCTCAACGCGGCCAGGTGGGCCGGAGCCTCCTTGTGGTCGGATGGGCGACTCTCCGTGATCGCTCGTGGTCCGCTCCCGCTTCTATTGGAGCACGAGGCCGGTGTGCGCGGCCATGAAGGACAGGCTGTCCACGGACAGGTCCACGCTGCGGCTCACCGAGCGGGCACTGTGCCCCACCTCGCTCTCGTTGCGGAGCACGATCGGGGCCTCCGCCGAGGTCGCGTGCTGCAGGGCGGCGCACATCTTGCGGGCGTGCAGCGGATCGACCCGGCCGTCGTTCTCGAACACGGTGAACAGCGTCGCCGGATACGCCACCCCCTCGCGCACCCGGTGGTAGGGGGAGTACGCCAGCAGCCAGCCGAGCTGCTCGGGGTCGTCGGCCGAGCCGTACTCGCCGTTCCAGGTCTGGCCCAGCCCGAAGCGCTCGTACCGCACCATGTCGAGCAGCGGGGCCGAGCAGACCACCGCCGCGTACAGCTCCGGCCGCTGTGTCATGGCCGCGCCCACCAGCAACCCGCCGTTGGAGCCGCCGGAGATCGCCAGCCGGTCCGGAGTGGTCCAGCCGTCGGCGATCAGCTTCTCCGCGGCGGCGTGGAAGTCGTCGAAGACGTTCTGCTTACGGTCGAGCATGCCCGCCCGGTGCCACTCCTCGCCCTCCTCGGAGCCGCCGCGCAGGTTGGCGATCGCGTAGACCCCGCCGGCCTCCACCCAGGCCAGCACCCCCGCGGAGTACGCCGGGGTCAGCGGGACGTTGAAGCCCCCGTAGCCGTACAGGACGGTGGGCCGCGGCCCGTCGCCGGGGCCGCCGATCACCAGCATCCGGACCTGTGTGCCGTCCTTGGACGCGTAGGTGACCTGGCGGGTCTCCACCTCGGGCAGGTCCACGCTGCCGGGGGCCGAGGCCCACAGGCAGGTCTCGCCGGTACGCGCGTCGTATCGCTCCACCGACGAGGGAGTGACGTTGTCGGTGTAGCCGAACCACGCTTCGTGCCCGCCCTCGGGCCGCTCGGCGAGGCCGCCGATGGACCCCAGGCCCGGGGTCGGCACCGTGCCGGTCCGCTCGCCGGTCTCCAGGTCGTGGACGGTGATCTCACTGATGGCGTGCCGGGTCCAGCCCGCCAGCAGCACCGGCCGCTCCAGCTCCGGCCCGTCGAGGACGGCGAAGTCGGTGAGCACCGCCTCCGGGTCCTCGGGGATCAGATCCCGCCAGGTCTCGTACGCCGGATCGGCGGGGTCGGTCACGCACAGCCGGGCACGTGGCGCGTCCCGGTCGGTGAAGACGTAGGCCCGCCCGTCCCGGCCGACGTACAGCCCGGTCTCGGCGTCCACGTGCTCCTGGACCGCCCGGAGCACCGGCCGCTCGGGCGCGGAGGCGGCGAGGTCGGCGATCCACAGATCGTTGCGCGGGGCGGTGCCCTGGGAGGCCGAGATGGTCAGCCAGCGGCCGTCGCGGCTCACCGAGACGGCGTAGTAGTTGGTCTTCTCCATGCCCGCACCGAAGATCAGGACATCCTCGGTCTCCGGGTCGGTGCCGACGCGGTGCAGGTAGACCCGCCGGTGGTACTGGTCCTCGCCCTCGGGCACCTGGTCCTTGGGCAGCCGGCGCACGTAGTAGTAGGCCTCCCCGCCCGGCAGCCAGGCGATGGGCGAGTAGCGGCCGCGTTCGATGGGGCCCTCGACCTGCTCGCCGCTCGCGAGGTCCATGACGTACAGCAGCGACTCCTCGTCACCGCCGTGGGAGAGCTGGTAGGCGAGCAGCCTGCCCTCGACGTCGGGCCGCCACGAGTCCAGGGTCGTCGTCCCGCCGGGGTCGAGCCGCATCGGGTCGATCAGCGCGGTCTCCGCACCCTCGGCGTCGGTCATGTAGAGCACCGCGTGCTCCTGCTCGGCGGTGCGGCGCATGAAGAACCGCACGTCACCGCGCCAGGTGGGTGCGCTCACATGGCCGGCGCCGAGCAGCTCGCTGATCCGCTTGCGCAGCCGCTCCCGGCCGGGGAGCCCGTCGACCCGCCGGTGGAACAGCTCGTCCTGCGCCGTCAGCCAGGCGCGGGTCTCCTCGCTTCCCGCCTCCTCCAGCCAGCGGTAGGGGTCGGGGACACGGCGGCCGTGCAGGTCTTCGACGATCTCCTGGCGGCGGGCGGGCGGGTACGCCGTCGGCGGCGCGGGGCGGCTCATGGCCGCACCTTACGTCCTGGTGGCGATGGTCGCCGCCTCCCGGGTGGCCAGTACCCCACCGGCCCGGCCTGTTGTTCGGGTCAAGCCCCGTGTGGCGGGGTCACACCGTCGGTGATCTTCGGTATCAGGTGGCGGGGGACCCGGATGTGGTCCGACAGAGGGGGGACGAGTGAAACCGATTTTCAGGCGAGGACGACTGCTGGTACCGGCGCTGACCGCGGCGGTGCTGGCCGCGGCGCCGATGTCCGCCGGGGTGCCGGCGCGCGCGGCGCAGCCGCCACGGGCTCAGGCGGCAGGTGTCTCGCTCGCCTACGCCGCGCCGGAGATCGCGGCGAGCCGTGGCCGGGTGGTGTGGCGTTGGACGCTCACCAACACGCAGCCGCAGGCGGTGGGCAATGTCGTGCTGACGCACACCCTGACGCCGGCGGTGGCGGTGACCTCGGCGTCGGCGCCGTGCACGACGGCGGCCTCGGTGGTCCGTTGCCAGTTCGCCTCGCTCGCGGCGGGTGAGGTGCGGCAGGGGGTGATCGAGACGGTCGTGCCGACCGGTCAGGTACGGGTCAGCGGCGGGGCCACCTGGACGGAACCCGCGCCACCGGCACCGGCACCGGCACCGGTGGCGGGTGGCCCGGCAGGCATCCGGCTGGTCTTCGGCGCGCCGGAGATCGCCGCGAGCCGCGGCCGGGTGGTGTGGCGTTGGACGCTCACCAACGCCCAGTCGCACGCGGTGGGCAATGTCGTGCTGACGCACACCCTGACGCCGGCGGTGGCGGTGACCTCGGCGTCGGCGCCGTGCACGACGGCGGCCTCGGTGGTCCGTTGCCAGTTCGCCTCGCTCGCGGCGGGTGAGGTGCGGCAGGGCGTGTTCGAGACGGTCGTGCCGACCGTCCCGGTACAGGTCAGCGGCCAGGTCGCCGCGGTGGCGCCCACGGCCCGGGCGGCCGGGTCCGCCACCGCGGGCGTGTCCGCGGTCGCCGGCACCTCCGCCGGAGCGGGCAGGTCCACTGTGGCGAGCACGTCCACGGCTTCCGTACGGCCGCACAGCAGGCGAACATAGCCGGATTTTTCCGGAAAATCTGGCAATTTCCAGCAGGGCTCCCAACGCCGCGAACCGCGCGGTGTTGGGAGTTCTTGCCGTCCCGTCACGTCTGGAGCCAGGCCTGATTGGGGATGAATGGGGTAGCGGGAACACCTTCCCAGCAGTCACACTGATTTCAGCTTCGGGTTCGCTCGTGAGGAGGTCCTCGTGGCGGGTGTACAAGTGCTGGACGGCTCGGCCGGGTCCAGGCGCAGGGCGCGCCGGATCGTGGCCTGCTGGGCGGCCGCCGCCCTGATACCGGCGGAGGCCGTCTGATGCGCCAGGTCCTTCTCCTGAATGCGACATACGAGCCACTCACCACACTGCCGCTCCGGCGGGCCGTGTGCCTCGTACTCCGGGAGAAGGCCGAGGTCGTCCACCACGACGCCTCGGGTGCCCTGCTCCGATCCGCGACCAACTCCATACAGGTGCCGTCGGTGATCCGGCTGCGCAGATACGTGCGCATCCCTTTCCGGACACGGGTCCCGCTGACCCGGGCCGCCCTGATGCGGCGGGACAACTACCGATGTGCCTACTGCGGCCGCCACGCCGAGACCATCGATCATGTACAACCCCGCAGCCGTGGCGGCAAGCACACCTGGGAGAACTGCGTCGCCTCCTGCATGACCTGCAACCACCGCAAGGCCGACCGGCTGCTGGAGGAGATCGGGTGGACGCTGCCCACGACCCCCGCCGTGCCCCGCGGCGCGCACTGGCGGCTGATCGGCATCGTCCACGACGGCGATCCGCAATGGGCGCTGTACGTCAGCGAACCCGCGGCCTGACCTATCCTTGGTGACGTGCCACGTTACGAGTACCGCTGCCGCTCCTGCGGGGACACCTTCGAGATGTCCCGGCCGATGAGCGAGTCCTCCGCACCGGCCACCTGCCCGTCCGGCCACGACGACACCGTCAAGCTGCTGTCCACCGTCGCGTTCGGCGGTGGCGGGGCACCGGCCCCCCGGCCGTCCGGGGGCGGCGGGGGCGGGGGCGGTGGCTGCTGCGGCGGTGGCTGTTGCGGCTGAGCCCTGGCCCGCGGGCATACTGGGCCAATGCCTCAACTGATCGAGAAGCCGTCCCGGGTGACCGCCGCCGGTGAGCCGCCGAAACTGATCGACGAGTACGTCGGCGGGGTGAACACCGGCGAGTCGCGCCTCAGCATCGCCCACATGCGGAGCCCGTCCGGCTGGGCCGAGCCCGGTCAGCGTCCCGAGTTCGACGAGTTCACCCTCGTGCTGAACGGCACCCTGCACGTGGAGTACGAAGGCGGTGCCCTGGACGTCGCCGCCGGGCAGGCCGTCCAGACCAGGGCCGGGGAGTGGATCCGCTACAGCTCACCCGACCCGGCCGGAGCCGAGTACATCGCGGTCTGCCTGCCCGCCTTCACCCCGGACACCGTCCACCGCGACGACTGATCCCCACGCGGTCGCCGCCGCGCCGGACCTGGCGCGGCGGGCCCTGTGGCCCGTCCGGTCGGCCACGGCCGGGAACGGCCGGGAGCGGACAACACCGGCCACTGTGGTCTCTTGACGCCACAGCGGATCTGAGATCTTCTCACGTCCATGAGCGATCTCCCCCCGTCGCGCCGTCGTCTGCTGCCCGCCGCCGCTCTCGCCCTCGCGGGCCTCCTCCTGGCGGTCCTCCCCGCCGGATCCGCCGGGGCGCGTGCCCCGGAGCTGCGCCTCAACCAGATCCAGGTCATCGGGACCCACAACAGCTACCGCTTCGAGCCACCGCAGAAGGAGTTCGGGTTGATCTCCACGGCCGGGGGCTCCCTGGCCGAGGGGCTGCAGTACAGCCATCCGCCGCTCGGCCAGCAGTTCGACGGGCAGCACGTACGGCAGATCGAGCTGGACGTCTACGCCGACCCCAAGGGCGGGGCGTACGCGACCCCGCCGATCCGGGTGCTCACCGGCCAGCCGGCCGAGTACGACCCGGAGATGAGGCGGCCGGGCGCGAAGGTCCTGCACATCGCCGGGATCGACTACCACAGCACCTGCCTGACGTTCGTGGCCTGCCTGCGGGCCGTCCGGGCGTGGTCCCAGGCGAACCCCTCGCACGTGCCGATCACGATCCTGGTGGAGTTCAAGGACACGCTGGACGTCCCGGTGAAGGGGATTCCGCCGGTGACGCTGATCTCCTGGACCCGGGACCGGATGCTCGGGCTGGAGCAGGAGATCCGCTCGGTCCTCGGCCCGGACGAGCTGCTGACCCCGGACGACGTACGGAGTCCCGGCCGGACGCTGGAACAGTCGATCCTGACCGGCGGCTGGCCCACCCTCGACGCGGCCCGAGGGAAGATCATGTTCCTGATGGACAACGGCGGGGTCTACCGCGACCGCTACGCGCAGGACAATCCGAGCCTGGAGGGCAGGATCCTGTTCACCAACTCCGAACCCGGCCGGCCCGACGCCGCGTTCGTGGAGCGCAACGACGCGGTCGGCTCGGCGGCCGAGATCCGCGCCCTGGTGGCCAGGGGATACCTCGTGCGTACACGGGCGGACGCCGACACGGTGGAGGCCCGCTCCGGCGACACCAAGGCCCGCGACGCCGCCCTCGCCGGCGGGGCCCAGTGGGTGAGCACCGACTATCCCGTGCCCGGCATGGCCGCGAGGTTCGGCACCGGCTACTTCGCGGCGCTCCCGGGCTACGTCACGGCCCGCTGCAACCCGGTCTCCGCCCCGGCCCCCTGCACCGTCTCCGCCCCGTGACGGGCACCTGAGGCCCGCGCTGCCCCAGACCCCCTCCGTGATCACGCAATCGATCGTCGATGGATTGCATGATCACGGGGGGTCGAGGGAGCTTCGGGGGAGACCGGCGGGCGGGGCCGCCGGGCGGGCGGGTCAGGGGTTGAGCTGGGTGATGTCGCGGGCGGCGCCGGTGGAGGCCGACGTGGCCATCGCGGCGTAGGCCTGCAGTGCCACGCTCACCGGCCGCTGCCGGTCGCGCGGGCGGTAGCCGCCCAGGTCGGCGAGGAGCTTCTCGCGGCGCGCGGTCAGCTCCTCCTGGGGCACGTCCAGCTCCAGGACGCGGCGCGGAATGTCGATGACCACCCGGTCGCCGTCCTCGACGAGGGCGATGATGCCGCCGGCCGCCGCCTCGGGGGAGGCGTGGCCGATGGACAGCCCGCTGGTGCCGCCCGAGAACCGGCCGTCGGTGACCAGGGCGCAGGCCTTGCCCAGCCCGCGGCCCTTGAGGAAGCTGGTCGGGTAGAGCATCTCCTGCATGCCGGGCCCGCCCTTGGGGCCCTCGTAGCGGATGACCACCACGTCACCCGGCTTGACCTTGTTGCCGAGAATGCCGTCGACGGCGTCGTCCTGGCTCTCGAAGACCACCGCGGGGCCGGAGAAGGTCCACAGCTCCTCCTCGACGCCGGCCGTCTTCACGACCGCGCCCTCCGGGGCGATGTTGCCGTACAGGACCGCCAGCCCGCCGTCCTTGGTGTAGGCGTGCTCGATGTCGCGGATGCAGCCCTCGGCGCGGTCGAGGTCGAGCGTCTCCCAGCGGGTGTGCTGGGCGTACGGCTTGACGGTGCGGACGCCGCCGGGCGCGGCGTGGTAGAGCTCCACCACCTCCGGCTTGACGGTCGGCGACAGCACGTCGTGGGCGTCCAGGAACTCGCCGAGGGTCGCGCTGTGGATGGTGTGCACGTCGCGGTGCAGCAGCCCGCCACGGTCCAGCTCGGCGAGCAGGGCGGGGATGCCCCCGGCCCGGTGGGCGTCCTCGACGTGGTACTTCGCGGTGGCCGGCGCGAGCTTGCAGATGCACGGGACCCGGCGGGACAGCTCGTCGATCTCCTTGAGCCCGAAGTCGACCCGCGCCTCGCGGGCGGCGGCCAGCAGGTGCAGGATCGTGTTGGTCGACCCGCCCATCGCCACGTCCAGCGTCATCGCGTTCTCGAAGGCGTCGCGGGTGGCGATGCTGAGCGGCAGGACCGACTCGTCGTCCTGCTCGTAGTAGCTGCGGGTGAGGTCGACGATCAGGCGGCCGGCGTCCTCGAAGAGGTTCTTGCGCGCCGCGTGCGTGGCCAGCGTCGTGCCGTTGCCCGGCAGCGCGAGCCCCAGTGCCTCGGTGAGGCAGTTCATCGAGTTGGCGGTGAACATGCCCGAGCAGGACCCGCAGGTGGGGCAGGCGTTCTCCTCCATCTCGGCGAGCGCCTCGGTGGAGACCGACTCGTCCGCGGCGGCGATCATCGGGTCGATGAGGTCCAGCTTGCGGGTGGTGACGGCCTCGCCGTCGACCACGGTGACCTTGCCCGCCTCCATCGGCCCGCCGGAGACGAACACCGTCGGGATGTTGAGGCGCATCGCGGCGATGAGCATGCCAGGCGTGATCTTGTCGCAGTTGGAGATGCAGATCATCGCGTCCGCGCAGTGCGCGTTCACCATGTACTCGCAGGCGTCGGCGATCAACTCCCGGCTGGGCAGCGAGTAGAGCATGCCGCCGTGGCCCATGGCGATGCCGTCGTCCACCGCGATGGTGTTGAACTCGCGGGGGATGCCGCCGGCCTCCTTGACCGCGGCGGCCACGACCTGGGCCACCTCGCGCAGATGCACGTGACCGGGCACGAACTCGGTGAAGCTGTTGGCCACCGCGATGATCGGCTTGCCGAAGTCCTCGCGCTCCACACCGGTGGCCCGGAGGAGAGCACGTGCTCCGGCCATGTTCCTGCCGTGGGTGACCGTACGAGACCTGAGCGGAGGCATGGGGACCACTCTTTCGACCTGAGAATGCTGTGCTCCCGATGGTACGACCCCGTACCGGCGCTCTGGACCGCGACGCCCCCGGCCCGCCCAAGATGATCTTGTGTGAGCGGCCTGGACCGGCCGGGGGCTCGTCGTCGAGCGCCGGCCGGTCGCCCCTATCGGTAGGCGGGTGGCAGCGACTCCTCAGCCGCCTGGGTGATCCGCTCCACGTCGGTGGCGGTCAGGATCGTCGAGCGCCGCCGCAGGTAGGACTTGGCCCGGCCGCCCGAGTAGACGTCGACGTCCCGTACCCGCATGACCTTCCACGGGATCGCGGGGCCGTAGATCGCCACCGAGGGCTGCACGGGCACCTCGAAGCCGACCTGGGCACTGATGATCTTGCTGGCCTGGTCGGCCTCCCACCGCGCCTCGTCCAGCCGGTCCTTCTTGTTGATCGGGCCGTGGAAGAGCTTGCGATGCGACAGGGTCCGGACCGGCAGGCGCTTGTCCCACTTCTCGGAGTCGATGGCGTACACGCCGCTCGGCCCGATCACCAGATGGTCGATCCGCCCGTCGCTGACGCCGTCGTCGTCGCGCGGCACCGCGCGGGCGTGCAGCACCTGGTAGCCGTTCTTGGCCAGCGCGCGCAACTGCCGCTCGGTCTTGCGCTCGGCCGCCGACGCCTTCTGCCAGGCCTCGACGGTGGAGTTGGTCCGGGCGCGCCGGATGGTGTCGGCGATGGCGGCCAGCACCGCGACCGTGAAGCCGACCCGGATGTCGAAGACGAACGCGAACAGCACTCCGATGAGCACCGCGGCGCCGATCCGCAGGGCCCACCGGCGGACGACCGGATTGCCCATCAGCTCGCCGTAGGTCTGAGCCGGGGTCCTGGGCGGCTCGGAACCGGTGAACGGGGTCTGCCGCGGGGGGCTCTGCTGGTCGGCGGGTTCGGGCTGCCCTCGTGCCGACTCCTGCATGCTGTGGTGTGTCGAGCCACGACCAGTGATCGCCATTAGTCACGCTCCGTACTGCGTTTCGCCGCTGGACGCATGATCTTCTTGCTCAGAGTAACTATTCCGCCTGGCTCCGCCTAGTAGTTCCAGGTCGATACTTTTGTCGCCATGGCACGGCGATTCGTCGGCATCGACGGCGGGTAAGGCTTGTTCTACCCCATCTCCTGAGGCATGCCCATCTAGGGCCCCTTCGATCCTCGTGATCTTGCAGTTATCGGTCGTGCGACTGGGGCATCGTGGGGGTGTGACCGACCAGAACCTCGCCCGGCTGGCCCGGGCCCACGATGTCGCGACCGGTTTCACCGACTGGCGGGGAGAGCACCGGGCGGTCTCCCCGGAAACGCTCGTCGCCGTACTGGCCGCGCTGGGCGTGGACGGCTCGTCGCCCGCCGCGGTACGGCACGAGCTCGAACGGCTCGACGCCGAGAACCGGACCCGCCTGCTGCCCCCGGTCGTGGTCTACCGGGCCGACGGCGTCCAGGTGGAGACCTTCACCGGCGGTGACCCGGACTCGCTGCGGACGACCCGTGAGCCCGACGAGATCTGGATCCCGACGCACACCGACGCCCCCGTCGAGGCGTGGGTCGAGCTCGACCCGCGCCTGGGCGGGAGCGTCCCGTTGCGCGGCGGCACGCCGATGCTCGCCTGCGGCCGCGAACCCGCCGAGAGCCGCCTCATCCGGGTCTTCACACTGCCCGCCGGGACCCCGCTCGGCTGGCACCGGATCCACGCCGAGCAGAGCGGCCGGCGGGAGAGCGCGGCCCTGCTGGTCACCCCCTCGGCGCTGACGCCCCCGGACCACCGGGCGTGGGGCTTCATGGCGCAGCTGTACTCCGTGCGGTCACGGGCCTCGTGGGGCCTGGGCGACCTGGCCGACCTGCGCGACCTCGCCGAATGGAGCGGACGGGCGCTGGGCGCCGGCTTCGTGCTGGTCAACCCGCTGCACGCGGGCGAGCCGGTGGCGCCGATCTCGCCCTCTCCCTACCTGCCCATGAGCCGGCGGTTCACCAGCCCGCTCTACCTGCGGATCGAGGACATACCCGGCTACGGCGAGCTCGACCCGGCCGACCGCGAGCTGATCTCCACGCTGGCCGCTCCGCTCCGGGCCCGCGACCTCACGCTCGACGAACTCGACCGGGACGCCGTGTGGGCGGGGAAGCGCCCGGCGCTGGAACTGCTCTACGACAGGACGACCCGCCGGCCGGAGGCATACGAGGCCTACCGGGCCCGCGAGGGGGCGGCGCTCACCTCCTTCGCCACCTGGTGCGCGCTGGCCGAGGAGTTCGGTGCCGACTGGCGCCGCTGGCCGGCCGAGCTGCACGACGCCGAGGGGCCGGCGGTCGCCGCGCAACGCGGGCGGCTGGCGCGCCGGGTGGACTTCCACGGCTGGCTGCAGTGGCTGCTCGACGAGCAGCTCGGCGCCGCCCAGCGCGGCGCGCTCGCGGCGGGCATGCCGATCGGCGTGGTGCACGACCTCGCGGTGGGGGTGCATCCGGGCGGCGCGGACGCGTGGACGCACCAGCGGCTGTTCGCCCCGGGGATGACGGTCGGCGCCCCGCCGGACGAGTTCAACCAGCGCGGCCAGGGCTGGGGCCAGCCGCCCTGGCATCCCGGCCGGCTCGCCGCCGAGGCCTACGCGCCGCTGCGCGGCCAGCTGGAGTACGCGCTCCGGCACGCGGGCGGGCTCCGGCTCGACCACGCCATGCAGGTCTCCCGGCTGTGGTGGGTGCCCGAGGGCAGGTCCCCCGACGAGGGCACCTACGTCGGCTACGACCGGTCCACGATCCTGAGCGTGCTGACCTACGAGGCCCACCGGGCCGGGGCGCTCCTCGTGGGCGAGGACCTCGGCACCGTGGAGCCCGAGGTGCGGATCGACCTCGCCGAGCGCAACATCCTCGGCACCTCGCTGCTGTGGTTCGAGCGCGACGACAAGGGCGCACCCCGGCGGCCCGAGCAGTGGCGGCCGCTCTCGCTGGCCACCGTCGGCACCCACGACATGCCGCCGCTCACCGGGCACCTGCACGGTGACCACGTCGAGCTGCGCGAGCGGCTCGCCCTGCTCACCCGCCCGCCCGCCACCGAGCTCGCCGACCACCACCGCCAGCTGTCGGAATGGCTGGACCTGCTGCACGAGCTCGGCCTCCTCCCCGACCCCGCTTCCGTGATCATGCAATCGCTGGACGATTCATCGCGTGATCACGAAGGGGCCGCGAGGGGAGCGGCGGTGGACCGGGCGCGCCTGCGGGAGGTGGAACGCGACGTGGTGGCGGCGCTGCACGGCTTCCTGGCACGGACCCCCGCGCTGCTGCTGGGGGTGTCGCTGGCCGACGCGGTGGGGGAGCGGCGCACCCAGAACCAGCCCGGCACCACCGACGAGTACCCCAACTGGCGGGTCCCGCTGGCCGACGCCGAGGGCCGTCCCGTGCTGATCGAGGACCTGGTCGCCGATCCGGGCGTGCGTGCCGCCGTCGCACCGCTCCGGGGAGCGCGGGCCGCGAAGGCAGAGTGACCCTCCGGCCCCCGGCATCCGGTGTGCTCAGGCGGGGATCTGGTCGAGCAGCCCGGCGACGTGCGCGGCGACGTCGTACAGCAGGGTGTCGGGGATGATCGGGGCACCGGCGACCGCGGAGAACACGGCGGGCAGGCCGGGCAGCGGATAGCCGTCGTCGTCCGCGCCCGCCAGCGCGGTCAGGCCGGGCTCCCGGTGGCCGAGCGAAGCCCGCGTGCGGGTCCAGGCGTCCAGCACCTCCTCGCGCGACGGCACCCCGAACCCGTGCCCGACCGGGGCCGCGTGCCGGAGCCGTACCAGCCCGCCCTGGGCGAAGTCGAGGGCCAGCCGGCAGCGACCGGCCAGGTCGGCGCGGACCCTGTCGGCCAGCCCGGTCACGACCGGGCACGGTGTCCGGCATTCGGCGGCGCACGCGCCCAGCGCGGCCGAGACGGCGCTGTGGTGGCGGTCCAGGTAGTGACGCCAGCTCTGGGCCGACTCCGCCGCCACCCGCAGCGCGCGTTCGGCGGCCGACCGCTCGGTGCGGGTGTGGTGGCAGGCCCGCGGTCCGCCGAGGTCCGGCGCGACCCCGAACCGGCTGCCGGGCCGGCCCACCGAGGCGCCCAGCGCCACGGGGTCGGCGGCGTGGCCGAGGACGGACTCCCAGGCGAGCATCGGCAGGTACTCCCCGGCGATGTGCACCGCGGCGACCAGCGCCGCCAGGTCGTGCCGCAGCCAGCGGACCTCGATGACCTCCAGCAGGAGCGCGTAGGCGGGCCGCAGCGTCAGCAGCGCGCCGCGGGGCTGCTCGCGCGGCGTCTGCGGCATGCGGCTGGCCCGGGCCCGGTTCATCAGCCGGCGGGGGATCGCGCTGGAGTCCCCGATGGTCTCGGGCATCCCGAAGTCCTCGGCGTCCAGGTCGAGGACCCGCTGGCCGAAGGAGCACAGCGCCGCGATGGCCGGGGCTGCGTGGTCGGGCACCAGCCCCTGGGAGGCCAGCGCGGCCACGTCACCGAAGGCGTACCGGCGCGCCAGGGCGATCAGAACCTCACGAGGCGTTTCCACTCCGTCACTCTCGCACGAGGACGAGGGGGCGGAAACGGGAAACCGGCCGCACGCCCGGAGGCCGATCCAGGCCGGTCATCCGGGCCGGTCGCCGGGCCGCGGGGACGCCCTGACGGTGCGGTGATGCGGTCAGGGCGTCCCCGTGGTGCCGGGTCAGGTCGAGGCGGCGTCCTTGGCCTGGGCCCGCAGCGCCCTGGAGACGCCGTCGCGGCCCTCGGCCAGCAGCCGGGCGAGGGCCGGCTCCGGGTGCTCTTCCGCCAGGTAGGCATCCGTCCGCGTCACCGTGTCCGGCGAGATCACCAGCGACGGGTACGCGCCCTGCGCGAAGGTCTGCGCCATGTCGCTGCTCCAGTCGGCCCAGATGCGGCCGACCTCGGCGAAGTAGCGCTCCGCGTAGGGCTCGAGCAGCTCGACCTGCTCCGGATGCACGAAACCGCCCAGGGTCGCCCGGAACACCGCGTTCGGCAGTTCGCCGGCGACGATGGCCGCCCACGCGGCCGCCTTGGCGTCCGGCGTGGGGATGGCGGCCCGGCAGGACGCGGCGTGCCGCTCGCCCGCCGCGGTCGGGTCCCGCTCCAGCTCGGCGTCGATCTGGTCCGGGCCCGCCGCACCGCGGGCCACCAGCCGGCCCAGCATGGACCAGCGCAGTTCGTCGTCGACCGTCAGCCCCTCGAGGACCCGCGAACCGTCCAGCAGCGCCTGGACGAACGCCAGATGCTCCTCCGAGGTGGCCGAGCCCAGGAACGCCTGGGTGTAGGTCAGCTGCCAGTCGGAGCCCGGCTCGGCCTCGGTCAGCAGGGTGTACAGGTCGTCGGCCATCAGCCGCAGGCCCTCGGACCGCCATTCCGGCGCGGCGTACTGCGTGACGGCCAGCCGGGCCTGCCGCAGCAGGGTCTGGGCGACCGAGACGTCGGTGACGCCGCGGATCCCCGACAGCAGCAGCCGGACGTAGTCGCGGGTCGCCATCTCGGCGTCCCGGCACATGTCCCAGGCCGCCGACCAGCACAGCGCCCGCGGCAGGCCCTCCCGGATCTCACCGATGCCGTCGACGAGGGTGCGCAGCGAGTGCTCGTCCAGCCGGATCTTGGCGTAGGCGAGGTCCTCGTCGTTGACCAGCACCAGGTCGGGACGCCGCTCGCCGACCAGCTCGGGCACCTCGGTGCGGGCACCGGAGATGTCCAGCTCCAGGCTCCGCCTGCGGACGATGCCCTCACCGGTGCGGTCGTAGAGGCCCACGGCGACCCGGTGCGAGCGCAGCGTCGGGTGCTCCGCCGGTGCCTCCTGCAGGATCGAGAACGCCGTGAAGTTCCCCGCCTCGTCCACCTCGTACGCCGGGCGCAGCGTGTTGACGCCGGCCGTCTCCAGCCACTCCTTCGACCAGGAGGTGAGGTCGCGGCCCGAGGTCTCCTCCAGCGCGTCCAGCAGGTCGGCCAGCACCGTGTTGCCCCAGGCGTGCCGCTGGAAGTAGTGCCGCACCCCTTCGAGGAAGTTGTCCCGGCCCACGTAGGCCACCAGCTGCTTGAGCACGCTGGCGCCCTTGGCGTAGGTGATCCCGTCGAAGTTCACCTCGACCGCCCGGATGTCGGGGATGTCGGCGGAGATCGGGTGGGTCGAGGGCAGCTGGTCCTGCCGGTAGGCCCACGCCTTCATGAGGTTGGCGAACGTCGTCCACGAGCCGGTCCACTTGGTGGCCTCGGACTGGCACAGCACGCTCATGTACGTCGCGAACGACTCGTTCAGCCACAGGTCGTCCCACCAGCGCATGGTGACCAGGTCACCGAACCACATGTGCGCCATCTCGTGCAGGATCGTCTCGGCCCGGCGCTCGTAGGCCGCGTCGGTCACCCGCGACCGGAAGACGTAGTCCTCCAGGAAGGTGACGGCGCCGGCGTTCTCCATGGCGCCCGCGTTGAACTCGGGCACGAACAGCTGGTCGTACTTGCCGAACGGGTACGGCCGGCCGAAGACCCGCTCGAAGTACTCGAAGCCCTGCCGGGAGACCTCGAAGATGGCGTCGGCGTCGAGGTGCTCGGCCAGCGAGGCCCGGCAGTAGACCCCCATCGGGATGGTGCCGTTCGGCCCGGCGTACTCGTCCCGCTCGACGTGGTACGGCCCGGCGATCAGCGCGGTGATGTAGGTCGACATCTTCTCGGTGGCCGGGAACGTCCACACCCCGCCGTCCTGGGACGGCGTGGTGTTGGAGACGACCTGCCAGTCGCCGGGCGCGGTCACCGTCAGCGCGAACGTCGACTTCAGATCCGGCTGGTCGAAACAGGTGAACATCCGGTGTGCGTCCGCGGTCTCGAACTGCGTGTAGAGATAGACGCTCTGGTCGACGGGGTCGACGAACCGGTGCAGCCCCTCGCCGGAGCGTGAGTAGGCGCAGTCCGCGACGACCGTCAGCACGTTGTCGGCGGCCAGCCCGGGCAGCGGGACGCGTCCTTTGGCCTCGTCGTAGGACGCCGGGTCGAGGGCCGCGCCGTTGAGCGTGACCTCCCGTACCTTCGCGCCGTGCAGATCCACGAAGCTCGCGGCGCCGGGCTCGGCGCAGCCGAACCGGATCACCGTGGTGGAGCCGAAGCGCTCGTCCCCCGTGGTCAGGTCGAGATCCACCTCGTACGATTCGACGCTGAGCAGCCGAGCACGGTCCCGCGCCTCGTCGCGCGTGAGGTTGCCTGCCACATGCCCTCCTTGATGGCTTTCGCCAAGACCTTTTCCGCCATGTCTATCAACGACCGGGCCCTCGTGCCGACCCGGCGGGCCCGAAGGTCTTTCCCGCGCGTCGCCGGGAATGGCCGCGGAAAGCCCGTGGTTGACCGGCGTAAGGACTGTTCAGGCTCAAGGAGGCTTACATTGACGCAGGAAAGCCGTACGCCGGTGGACTTCTGGTTCGATCCGATCTGTCCGTGGGCCTGGATAGCCTCCCGCTGGATCCACGAGGTCGAGAAGGTCCGGCCGGTCGAAGCGCGCTGGCACGTGATGAGCCTCGCCGTGCTCAACGAGGGCCGGGACCTGCCGGACAACTACCGCCAGCTCATGACCGAGGGCTGGGGGCCGGTACGGATCTGCATCGCCGCCGAGGAGAAGTACGGCCCGCAGGTGCTCGGCCGGCTCTACACCGAGTTCGGCAACCGGCTCCACCATGAGAAGGCCCCCCGCACCCGGGAGACCTTCGAGGCCGCCCTGGAGGCGGCCGGCCTGGACCCCGCGCTCGCCGCCGCGGCCGACTCCCCGGAGTACGACGAGCGGCTCCGGGTCTCGCACCACGACGGCATGGACCGGGTCGGCTATGACGTCGGCACCCCGGTGATCGACGTCGAGGGCGTCGCCTTCTTCGGCCCGGTGGTGTCGCCGATCCCGCGCGGCGAGGAGGCCGGCAAGCTGTGGGACGGCGTACGGCTCGTCGCGGGCACGGACGGCTTCTTCGAGCTCAAGCGCAGCCGGACCCGCTCGCCGATCTTCGACTGACGGGGCCCGTGTCGCGGTTCCGGTCCCGGGTGCGGGTACCTGTCGCGAAAAGCATTGCCCTGACCACCAGCACGCGGCCCCCTGCCGTGATCATGCGATCAATCGACGATTGATTGCATGATCACGGCTGGGAGGCTCGGCTGGGAGCGGCGGCTGGGAGCTGGCCCGGCGGGGGGCGGCGGGTCAGGCGTCGGCGTCACGGAGGGCGGCCGTCCAACGCTGCTCGATCCGGCCGAACTTCCAGATCGCGACCGCGCCCAGCCACATGGTCACCAGCACTCCGGTGATGATGAACCCGGCGATGTTGAGATCGAGCCCGGAGACCCAGTCCCAGAAGCCTCCGGTCAGCCCGAGCCGGTCCTGGGCGACCTGGAGGAGTTCGGTGCCGCCGATGACGAAGGCGAAGGCCACCGACGCCCCGGTGAGCGCGATGTTGTAGAACACCTTGCGCACGGGGTTGGAGAAGGCCCAGCCGTAGGCGAAGTTCATGAAGGTGCCGTCGACGGTGTCCCACAGCGACATGCCCGCGGCGAAGATGACCGGCAGGCACAGCACGGCGTACCAAGGTAGGGAGGCCGTGGCGGCGGCGCTGCCGGCCAGGGCCAGCAACCCGACCTCGGTGGCGGTGTCGAAGCCCAGCCCGAACAGGAACCCCAGCGGGTACATCTGCCACGGCTTGGTGATCGCCCGGGTGAACCGCCCCAGGATGCGGTTCATGAAACCGCGGCTGTTGAGCTGCTCCTCCAGGGCCGCCTCGTCGTAGCTGCCGCGCTTCATCTCGCGGAAGATCCTGATGATCCCGACCAGGATGACCAGGTTGATGACCGCGATGATGAACAGGAACGTCCCCGAGATGGTCGGGCCGACCGTCCCGGTGATGGTGTGCAGCCCCGAGTTCTCGTCGGAGATCCCGTTGGACAGCGCCTTGATCCCCAGCCCGAGGAGCAGGCAGGCCCCGAAGACCACCGACGAATGGCCGAGGGAGAACCAGAAGCCCACCGACACGGGGCGCTGGCCGTCGGTCATGAGCTTGCGGGTGGTGTTGTCGATCGCGGCGAGGTGGTCGGCGTCGAAGGCGTGCCGCATGCCCAGGACATAGGCGGTCACCCCGATGCCGATACCGAAGAGCTTTCCGTTGCCCATCTCGTAGTGCTGTGGTGCGACCAGGAGCAGCAGCGTGCCCCAGCCGACCAGATGCAGGAAGGCGATGAAGGCGCCCATGCCCGCCACCCGGCCCCACTCCGCCGAACTCAGCCGACTCCGCGATCCCGTCTCGCCGACCGTGGCCACATCGCCCCCCGCGCGTCTCCCGCTCCAGCAACTTCTCCGACAATGTCGCAATTGCAAGGAGTTTGCAACAAGCACTCCCGGGGCGCCCCCCGGTGCGGCCCCGGACTGGCGCGTTCCGCTTGATTCGATCCGGATCTCTCGCCACAATGATTCTGGCAATGGTTTTCATATCCGCTTCGGGGGTTTTCGTGAAAGTTGCGTTCGTCGGCAAGGGCGGCAGCGGCAAGACGACGCTGTCGTCACTGTTCGTCAGGCATCTGGCCGGTGGCCCGGGCTCCGCCGGCCGGCGGTCGCCGAAGGTCGTGGCGATCGACGCGGACATCAACCAGCACCTGGGTGTGGCCCTCGGCATGGACGAGGCGGTCGCCGCCAAGATCCCCGCGCTCGGGGACCACCTCGAGGTGATCAAGGACCACCTGCGCGGCGACAACCCGCGGATCACCTCCACCAGGGCGATGGTCAAGACCACTCCACCCGGGCGGGGCTCCCGGCTGCTCACGATCGGCGGCGACGACCCCGTGCACGCCCTCTCCCACGATCTCGACGGCATCACCGTCATGGCGACCGGGCCGTTCACCGACGACGACCTGGGAGTGGCCTGCTACCACTCCAAGACCGGCGCGGTGGAGCTCTACCTCAACCATCTGGTCGACGGGCCGGACGAGTACGTCGTGGTCGACATGACGGCCGGTGCCGACACGTTCGCCTCCGGGTTGTTCACCCGCTTCGACCTGCTGTTCCTGGTCGCCGAGCCCACCCGCAAGGGGGTCGGCGTCTACCGGCAGTACACCGAGTACGCCGCGGACTACGGCGTGGCCATCGCGGTCGTCGGCAACAAGGTGCAGAGCGAGGAGGACCTCGACTACCTGCGCGAGCACGTCGGCGACGATCTGCTGACCTGGTGCGAGCAGTCGCCGGCCGTCCGCGCGCTGGAGCAGGGCCGCGGTGACGTCGCACTGGAGGCCGGAAACGAGGCCGCGCTCGCCCGCATGCGATCGGCCCTCGACGCCCGCTACCAGGAGCGCGACTGGGCGGAGTTCACCCGGCAGGCGGCCGAGTTCCACTTGCGCAACGCCCGCAGCTGGGCCAACCGGGCCGTCGGGGAGGATCTGGTCGCGCAGATCGACCCCGGCTTCGTGCTGGGCCCCGGTGTGCCGTCGGCGCGGCGAGAGTCGCAAATGGCCACAGGGTAGGGCTTTCGGTAGGTCATGGGGGCGGGCTACCCTCCCGCCCATGACCACCCGCCGGGTTATCACGATGACCGTCAGTGCACTGGGAGCAGTCGGGCTGATCGCCCTCGTGTTCGGCAACCAGTGGCTGTACACCTGGTTCTACGACAACGACGTCTACCGCTATCGTTCGGTCACCGGGCGCCCGGCCTCCTGGCTGCAGTTCCCGCAGTGGCGGGTCTCGCCGCTCGAGGCCGAGTACCTCATCCCCCCGGATCTCTCGCTGATCGTGCTGCTGGGGCTGCTGGGCGCGTTCGTGCTGGCCGCGGCCCGCTCGCTGGAGCCACGGCGGGGAGTGGTCGGCGCCCTCGTGGTCGGCTGGTGGGCGACGGTCGTGGCGGCCGGGCTGGCCGGGCTGGTCCGGGGCATCCTCCTGGTCGTCCTCAACGACTACCCCGACCGCCTGGTCGCGGACCTCGTCTTCGGCACCATGCTCACCGGAGCCGGTTTCGGGCTGGCTCTCGGCTGGCTGCCCGGTCTCGCCACGATGATCGCGTATCTGGTCACCCGCCCGGAGGGCCTCGCGCCGCAGGCCGCGGGAGCCGGCGGAGCGCCGGTGCCGAACCTGGCCGGGATGGGCCCGATGCCCCGGCCTGCCGGCGGGGCACCCTATCCGCGGCAGGCCGGCTGGGCGCCGGTGCCGCCACCGCCCACGTCGGGGCCGACGGGCCCGCAACCCGTGCCGGGATTCCCGCCCGGACCCGCCTGGGCGCCGCAGCCCCCGCCCGGCGGCTACCCGCCTCCGCCGGCCGGCTACCAGGCACCACCCCCCGCCGGGTACGCGCCGCCACCGGGATTCCCGCCGGCCCCTCCGCCGCAGGCGCCTCCGGGGGCCGTACCCCCTGGATCTCCGGGCCGGCCCGGAGCCGGCGCCCCGCAGCACCCCGGCTGGGCCGGGGCGGAGGGCCACCCCGCCCCCGCGGAGCCGGCCGGCTCCCGCGCACCCGCGGACTCCGGGGAGCGCGCGGACATCGAAGATCATCATGACCCGGAAGACCGCCCGGACGCCGGGGAATGGACCTTCGAGGAAACGGACTCGGAGCAGCAGGGCTCCGAGGCGGCGGAGCCCGAGCTGCGGGACCCCGAGCTGGGGGACCCCGAGGCGGCGGAGCCGGAAGTACGGGACCGCGAGGAGCGGGACCCGGAGGCGGCGGACCCGGAGGAGCCGGACCCCGAGGCGGCGGAGCCGGAGGCGTGGGGCTCCGGGGAGCGGGCTCCCGAGCCCGGCGAGCTCGAGGACGACCCCGGCTGGGAGCGGCCTTCGGACGACCGACCCGGCGCCGGACGGCCGGACGAGGGCGAGCCGGTGGCCGAAAAGCCGGTCAAGGATGACCCCCCCTCGTAGGTGACAGGGGGAGAGGCCTGTCAGAATTCTCGCCATGCGCGTCTATCTCGGATCCGACCACGCCGGCTTCGAACTCAAGCGGCATCTCATCGGCCGGCTGGCCGACGAAGGCCATGAGCCCGTCGACTGCGGTGCCTTCGCCGACGACCCGGCCGACGACTACCCGCCGTTCGTGCTGCGGGCGGCGGAGCGCACGGCCGCCGAGCCGGGTGCGTTCGGCGTCGTCATCGGCGGCTCCGGCAACGGCGAGGCCATCGCGGCCAACAAGGTCAAGGGCATCCGCGCGGCGCTCGCCTGGAACGACGACACCGCCACGCTGGCCCGCCTGCACAACGACGCCAACGTGATCAGCATCGGCGCGCGGATGCACGATCTCGACACCGCGACCCGGTTCGTGCGGCTCTTCCTGGAGACCGAGTACTCCAAGGAGGAGCGGCACAGCCGGCGGATCGCGATGCTGAGCCGCTACGAGGAGACCGGTGAGCTCCCGCCGCTGCCCGACGGCGAAACCGGCACCGGCTGAGCGTTCGCACTCAACCGCCGGAGGGCGGGTCGCTTTCCCGGCCCTGAGCGCGCGACTCCGTCTTCTGGGTGTTCGCCGCCCGCTTCCCCAGCCGGCGGCGCTCGCCCTTGCGCGGCTTGGCGGGCTCCGCGGGGGCGGCCGGCGCGGCCGATGATCCGGCGGCCTTGCCGTCCGGCGGCATCCGGGACACGTCCCTGGCGCGCATCGCGGCGTCCACGGTGATCCGCATTCCCGGCTGGCTCATGTCGGCACCTCCTGGGCACAGCATCCCGCATCCGGCGGCCACCGGACAGGGGGCGGCCCAGTGGCGAAGACGGAGACTTCGACTACAGACGGTCAAGGGTGGTGCGGATTCCTGCCGACGCGGTCCTATGCTCGATACAGTCTCTGAGTCATGCTTCAGCGCCTGGTCCATCTTCTCCCGCGAAGGGTGCGTGCGTTCCTGCGCCGCATCCCCGTTCTCGTGCGCCTGTACGGATGGTTGCGGCGGGGCCGGCTCAGGCGCGAACGCAACGTCTTCCTCATGCTGGCCCTGGCCACCATCGCGATCGGCGTCGCGGCGACCGTGTCGGAGACCTGGTTTCCGGCCAGCGGCATCGTGCTGACCGTCCTCGCCGGCGGCCTGCTGCTGCGGGTCCGTGCCCTCACCGCGCTGCTGGGCGTGGTCACGGTCGTGCTGGCGAGCGACTCGATCCGGCTGGGGTTCCACAAGGTCGGGCCCGGAGTGATCGCGACCGTCGCGGTGACGGCCGTGCTCGCGCTGGCCCTTGCCCGGACCCGGCAGCAGATCGGCGTGAAGGGCCTGCGCGGTGAGTACATGCTGCTCGAACTGCGCGACCGGCTGCGCCGCCACGGTGAGATGCCGCCGCTTCCGGCGGGCTGGGACTCCCAGGTGGTGCTGCTGCAGGCCGGGGGCTCCTCCTTCGGCGGCGACTTCGTCGTCTCCTCCTCCGACGGCAAGACGCTCGAGATCGCGCTGGTCGACGTCTCCGGCAAGGGGGTCGACGCGGGTACCCGTGCGCTCATGCTGTCGGGGGCGTTCGGTGGCCTGCTTGGATCGGTCCAGCCTGAGCGTTTCCTCCCGTCCTGTAACAATTATCTGCAGCGCCAGCGCTGGGACGAGGGCTTCGTCACCGCGGTGCACCTGGTCATCGACCTGACCACGGGCGAGTACACCGTCGAGTCCGCCGGGCACCCGCCCGCCGTGCAGTTCGACGCGGGCAGCGGCACCTGGCAGGTCAGCCCGGCGAAGGGCATCGTGCTGGGCGTCGTGCCCGAGCTGCGCTGCGAGCCGGAGAGCGGCCTGCTCCGGCCCGGCGACGCGCTGCTGCTCTACACCGACGGGCTGGTCGAGGCGCCGGGGCTGGACATCGACGCCGGGATCGACCGGCTGCTGGGCGAGGCCGAGCGGCTCGTCCCGCAGGGATTCCGCAAAGGCGCCAAGGAGCTCGTCGAGACCATGGCGGCCTCCCGCGACGACGACTGCGCCCTCGTCCTCATCTGGCGCACCTGACTCCGGCGCACCTGACCGAGCGCCCGGCCAGAGACCCCAGGACCACCAGGACCACCAGGGGCACTCGGCGCCCGGTCTACTCCGTCGCGGGCCAGGGCACGCCGGGGGACCGGTGGAAGCCGAGGCCCGCGGCGGCCCAGCGCGGCGCGTGCGCGGCCAGCCGGGCGGCGTACTCCTCCCAGGAGCGGCCCTCGCCCGGGGACCAGCCGCGTTCGGCGATGCCCGGCAGCCGGGGCAGCGTCATGTGGACGATGTCGTCCCAGGACGTGATCGTCTCGGTCCACAGCGCCGCCTCCACGCCCAGCACGTCGCTCTCGCGTACGCCGTCGAGCAGCGTGACGGGATCCCATTCGTACGCCTGACGGGTCTCCAGCGTGCCGGCCCAGTCCTGGCCGAGCCGGGTGCCCGGGTCGTACTTGAGGTCGAGGTAGGTGTGCTGGGCGGGGGACATGATCAGCCGGGCGCCCGCGCGCACGGCCTCGACGAGCCGGCGGGTCCTGGCGGCCGGCACCGACCCCGCCGGGCGCCAGTGCTGCACGACCTGGCCGGGGGTAAGCGGGGCGGAGGCTATCTCCTGCCAGCCCACCATCGTCTTGCCGTGCGCCCGCACGATCTGCTCGGCGCGCTGGACGAACGCCACGTAGTCCGCGGGGTCGGTGGCCAGTGCCTCGTCGCCGCCGATGTGCAGGTAGCGGCCGGGGGTGAGCGCGGCCAGCTCGCCGAGGACCTCGTCGACGAAGCGGTAGGTGACCTCCTTGCCGATGCTCAGCGAGCTGAAGCCGACCTCGGTGCCGGTGTACCGCTCGGGCGCGACGCCGCCGGTGTTCAGCTCCGGGTACGAGGCCAGGGCCGCGTTGGTGTGGCCGGGGAGGTCGATCTCGGGCACGACCGTGAGGTACCGCTCGGCGGCGTAGCGGACGATCTCGCTGTACTCCGCCTTGGTGTAGAAACCGCCGCTGCCGCTGCCGCCGCCGACCTCGCTCGCCCCGCCGTAGTCGGCGAGCCGGGGCCAGCCGTCGATGGCCAGCCGCCAGCCCTGGTCGTCGGTGAGGTGCAGGTGCAGCACATTGATCTTGTACGGGACGACCAGGTCGATGAAGCGCTTGACGTCCCGTACGCCGAAGAAGTGCCGGGCGACGTCCAGCATGACGCCGCGCCAGGCGAAACGCGGGCGATCCTCGATCCGTACGCCGGGAACGACCCACGGCCCGGACCCGGGTCCGGGCCGCTCGAGGCCGGCGGGCAACAACTGGCGCAGGGTCTGTACCCCCCGGAACAGACCCTCGTCGGTGTGGGCACGCAGCCGTACCCCCGACTCGTCCACGTCGAGGAGGTGACCCTCGGGGCCCAGCTCGGCCGGGCCGTCCAGGGTGAGCGTGATGGCGCCGCCGCTCGCCGGCGCGAGGGGAGGCGCCAGGGGAGGCGCCAGGGGCAGGGGGAGACCGGTCGCGCCGCGGAGCAGTTCGGCCAGCCGGGCGGCGGCGACGCCGGGGTCGGCCGCGATGCGGGTCTCGGGGGTGAGGGTGAAGGAGGACGGGAGGAGGGCCGACCTCGCGGGGGCGGGGATGATTGCTGGGTGCACATCCAGATCCTGCCCGGAGTGCCGGCGAAAGGACGCATCGGCCCCTGCGCGGGAGCGGCTCCCGGATCGGGGCGACCGGAGGCGGATCTTCGGCCGTATGAAACGAGACTGTCACCGGCATGTAGCACTGGGCGTCATCCCGGTCTCTAATGTGGAGGACATCAAGACCTCCGCGGTCGGGCGGGGACGGGGTTCCAGTGGAGCACCGTCCATCTCGGACCGCGGGGCTGTGACGTGGCAGGTCGATCGGTCATCGTCGGCTCCTCCTCGACAGACGAGGGCGCGGATCGGCCAGGCACGCACGGCGGACCGGCGTCCGCGCGGCGGTACCCCAGGGGTGGGAGGCATCGCTGCGCGGACGCAGGCGGCCGCTTTTCCCTATATAACCTATTGACTTAGTATGAATAGCTCGGCGAAGATGGTGACGTACCCCTCGAACGGAGTCACCGTGAGTCTCGTGGTCCTCGTCGGCAATCCGCGTCCGGAGTCCCGCACGCACTCGGCCGCCGTCGCCGCGGCCCGCGCCGTCGCGGGGGCCGCCGGGATCGACGCCGAGCCCGTGGTGATCGACCTCTCCGCGCTGGCCCCCGGGCTGCTGCTCGCGGAGCAGTCCGCGGAGATCGGCGACGCGCTGGCCGCGGTCACCTCGGCCGATCTCCTCGTGGTCGCGAGCCCCACCTACAAGGCGACCTACACCGGCCTGCTCAAGGTGTTCCTGGACAAGCTGCCCTCGCGCGCGCTCGCGGGCGTGGTGGCGCTCCCGCTGCTGGTGATGGGCGCGCCGCAGCACGCGCTGGCCGTGGAGGTCCACCTGCGGCCGCTGCTGGTGGAGCTGGGCGCGACCGTGCCCACCCCGGGCCTGGCGCTGCTGGAGTCACAGTTCGACCGGCTCGACTCCGTCCTGGCGGAATGGGCCGGCACCATCGTCTCTGCCGTGCAGGGCGCGGTCACGGCAGAGGTGGCCCGGTGACCGGGGCGTCGTTGGCACGGCCCGCCCCGGTCACCGGTGAAGACCTGGCACAGATCACCCCGGAGGAGTTCCGGAGCGCGCTCGCCCGGCACGCGGCCGGCGTGGTCGTGGTGACGGCCCGGCCCGAGGCGGGGCCGGCGGGCCTGACCGCGACCTCGTTCACCTCCGTCAGCCTCGACCCCCCGCTCGTCTCGTTCTACGTGGCGCAGTCGTCCCTGACGCTGCCGCGGCTGCGGGAGGCGCCGACCTTCGCGGTCAACGTGCTCGGCCACGAGCAGGCCGAGCTCGCGGCCCGGTTCGCCGCCCGCGACGTGGACCGCTTCGCCGAGCCGACGGCCTGGAGTGCCGGTCCGGCGGGGGAGCCGCTGCTGGAAGGGGCCGTGGCGCACCTGGTCTGCGAGTGGTACGCCACGCACGCCGTCGGTGACCACTGGCTGATCGTCGGCCGGGTGACCGGCGTGCGGCTGGGGGAGAGCGCGGCCCCGCTGATCTACCACCGCGGGGTCTTCGGCCGCTTCCACCCGCACCCTTCCTGATCTCCGCCCACCGGCCGGGGCGTCACGACACCTCGAGGATCTCGTCGCCCGGCTCCGCCGTGCGGGCCGGGGCGTAGGCGGCGGCGAACGCCTCCAGGGTGTTCTCCAGCTCGGTGGTCCACCACTGCACGAACGCTGCCGCGGCCGGGCCGCGGTCGAGGTGGCGCCGCTCGAACACCGAGACGTCGCAGAGCCGTTCCCACCAGAGGCGATGTGCCGCGGACTGGATCGCGGCGGCGTCCAGCGCGAAGACCGCCGCGTGGCCGCGCACGAAGGCCGTCACCCGTTCGAGGTCGAGGCCGCGTTCGTCTCCGTACCCGAACAGCGACGTCGCGGCCCGCACCAGCTCGGCGGCGAACGGCGCGATTTTTACCTGGTCCCAGCCGAGGATCGCGACGACCCCGAGCCTGCCGAACAGCAGATTGCCGGTGTGGAAGTCACCGTGCACATAGCCCACCGTGACCGCCTCCATCTCGGGAGGCTGGTGGTCGGCCAGGTCACCCAGCAGCTCCCGCCGTTCGTGCAGGTGGCGTTCGGCCAGCGCGTCGAAGTCGTCGCGCGGCTCGGGCAGCCCGGCCAGCAGCCGGTCGACGGTGGCGATGGCGTCCCGGGCGCGGGGAGTGGGGATCAGCATGGCCTGCTGCACCGGCGGCGTCATCCGGTCGAGCTCGCGATGCACCCGTCCGAGCAGGGCACCGAGCTCCCGGCAGGTGGGCAGCGAGAGGTCCAGGCCGTCGCGGTGGCGCCCGTCGACCCAGCGGTAGAGCGCGTACCGCCGGCCGTTCGCGGTGACCAGGGTGCGGCCGTTGGCGGCCGGGATGGGCTCCGGCACCGGCAGACCGGCCGCGGCGAGCGTCCGCGCCACCCGGTGCTGGAAGAGCAGCTGCGCGCGGCCGAGGTCCGGAAGCTCGCGCAGCGCCAGCGGGCCGTCGGCGGTCTCCAGCCGGGTGAGCCCGGCGGAAGGGGTGCCGTGCTCCTCGGGCGCGGTCAGGTCCCAGCGGCGCAGGACACGCGACCGTACGTCGTCGGGGCTGAGCAGAGTCGACACCGTGGGCCTCGGGGTACGCACTCGGAGCGTCGGGGGCGATCCCGACGGTACATGATCCGAATGTCTTTTCGAAAGGCGACGCTCCAACCGGCCGGATATCGCCTCCCCGAATGCCGGGTGCCCCGGGTGGCCGGTCAGATTCCGACCGCGTCCGAGGGCGGGGCGGTCAGCGCGTAGATGACGACCACGCACAGCGCGATGACCAGGACCGACCACAGCGGGAATGCCGCGAGGAAGAACAGCTGGAACAGCGCCGCCAGGAACGCCAGCACGATTCCGAGCTCCCGGGCCCAGTGCTGCCCGACGAGAATGCCGATACCCGCGGCGATCTGGAGAATGCCGAGGATGAGCAGGAGCCAGCCCCAGGCGGTGAAGTTGAAGATCAGGAGCCGGTCGTCGGCGACGAGGTAGTAGCGCTTGTTGAGCAGGGCGGCCAATCCGTCGATCACATTGAACGCGCCCACGGTGATACCGAGAATTCCGGCGAATGCCAGCCAACCGGACGTAACGGGCTTTTTCCGCGAGGTGACTCCGGCCATGGTGATCCCTCTCCTCGGAAATCCTTTTCCTCTCCGGGGCTGCCCTTGTGTGCCTGCGAAGACACCCTTATGCGGACGAACTTGAATCGTTCGATGCGGGGTCTTTGTCGGCGGATACCCCTTCCGGTGGCCTGCGTTCGACCTCCCCGTCACGGCCCGGCCGGCTCGGCCACGGCATCCGGACGGGCCGCCGCCCGGCGGACCTGGCGGCCGTCCTAGCCCTCCGCCGCCTGCTGGAGCCGCGCGTAGGCGAGCTGCAGCCAGTCCGAGCCCGCCACCGCGGTCATCGTCGCCCCGGCCAGCCGGGTCAGCTGCGGCGCGAACGTCAGCCCGGCCACGTAGGCCGTGGCCACCCACTGGGCGGTGCAGAACGGGCACACCACCAGTTCCCCGAGGGCGTGCTTGGTCTTGCCCTCCTCGGTCCGCGGCTCCTCGGCCAGCTCGGCCGGACCGGAGGTCCCCTTGTAGCGGGTGAACGGCGCCCGCAGGGGGCTCATCACCGGATCCTTGGTGATCGTCCGTGAGATCTTGTGCGTCGCGACGGTCATCAGCGCGAGATCGCCCAGTTTGACCGTGGGAGGGCGCCGTCCCAGCAACTTGGCCGCCAGCATCAGGCCGCCGACCGCTCCGGCATAGGCTCCGAGCGTGCCCAGATAGGGACCCAGCGGCCGGTTCGCACCGTGCGCGTACGCCCTCTTCTCGTCTTCCAGAGCGTTCGCGATCGACTCCATGGCTGCCTCTCCTGGTCTGATACGGGATGTGGAAGTTCCTGGTCCCTTCCCCCGTAAGCCGGACTCATCCCCCTGGCCGCTCCCGAGGATCGGTGTTCCCCGCCACGGGCGGGCGCCGCCGTCGCGAGGCCGTGGTTGGAGGGGCCCGGGCCGGGTAGTCGGCCTTCACCGCGGCCGGTAGGTCCGGGGAGCCGCTGAGCATGAAGATCCGTGGCGAGGTTTCTCGCCGGGGATTCGCGAGGGACGAACATGGAGCGTGAGCTGCGACGCAGTGATCCGGAAGAGCCCGGTATCCGCAGGACGCGCTGGGGCCGGGGGTTCCGCTACCTGCGGCCGGACGGCCGGCCACTGCGCGATGCCGGTGAGGTCGCCCGCATCAAGGAGCTGAAGATCCCGCCGGCATGGACGGACGTGTGGATCTGCGAGTCCCCGGACGGTCACCTCCAGGCCGTCGGGGTCGACGCCGCCGGGCGCCGGCAGTACCGCTACCACGACGACTGGCGCGAGCAGCGGGACCAGGAGAAGTTCGACCGGATACTCGACTTCGCCGCAGCCCTGCCGCGGATCCGGGACACGGTCGCCGATCACCTCGAGGTCCGGGGGTTCCCGCGGGAGCGTGTGCTCGCCGCCGCCGTACGGCTGCTCGACCTCGGGCTCTTCCGGGCCGGCGGGGAGGAGTACGCGGCCGAGAACGGCACGTACGGGCTCGCCACCGTGCTCCGCGAGCACGTACGGTGCTCGGCGGGCGAGGTGCGTTTCGACTACGTCGCCAAGAGCGCCAAGCAGCGGGTCCAGGCGATCGCCGAGGAGCCGGTCCGCAAGGTCGTCAGCGGGCTCAAGCGGCGCAAGGACCAGAGCCCCGAGCTGCTCGCCTACCGGAACGGCACGGGCTGGCACGACGTACGGACCGCCGACATCAACGACTACCTCCGGGAGATCTCCGGCGGAGACTTCACCGCCAAGGACTTCCGTACCTGGCACGCGACCGTGCTGGCCGCCGTGGGACTCGCCGTCTCCGTCCAGGCCGGAAACCCCGGCTCGGAGGCGGCCCGCCGCCGGGCGGTCGCGCGGGTGGTCTCCGAGGTCGCCGACTACCTGGGCAACACCCCGGCGGTCGCCCGTGCCTCCTACATCGACCCGCGGATCATCGAGCTCTACGAGAAGGACGTCACCATCGGCCGGGTGCTCGGCGAGCTCGGCGCCGACACGCACGTCGGAGAGCTCGCCACCCAGGGCACGGTGGAGAAGGCGGTACGCGGACTGCTGCTCAGGAATCGGTGACGGCTCGGTTGAAGACGGAGACGCGGGTGCCGTGGTGCCGGGGCGTCTCGATCTCGTCGACGACCGCGACCGCCAGGTCGGCGTAGGACAGGTGCGCCGAGGCCGGCGGCGCGGTCTCTCCGCCGATCCGGTACCGGCCCGTCCGCGGCCCGGCCTGGTCCAGCAGCGCGGGCGGGGTGAGCATGAGCCAGTCGATCACCGTGTCCCGCTCCCGGAGCCGCTCCAGGCCGGCGGTGTGCGCGGCGGCGAACGGCCTGATCTCGGGCGGGAAGACCGAGGGATCGTCCATCAGCGGGCGGCCGTGGGCGTCCGTGAGGTTCGCGAACAGGCCGATCAGCAGCAGCCGGGGCACACCGGCCGCGGTCAGGCCGTGCAGCAGAGCGTCGGCGGCCTTGACGAAGAACTGCGGGTCGAGCCCGGCGAAGCCCTGCTCCGGGCCGTTGAACGGGGTCACCGCGTGGACCGCGGCATCGTGGCCCCGCACGACCGCCCCGATCGCCCGCGCGTCCGTGACGTCGCCTCGTACGACCGAGACGCCTGCCGCCTCGATGTCACGGTGCCTGCCCGGATCGCGGAGCACGGCGGTGACGTGGTGTCCGCGGTCGCGCGCCTCGGCCGTCACCGCCCGTCCCGCCCGGCCACCCGCTCCGAAGATGACGATGCTCTTCATCTCGCTCCCATCCGGCTGTGTGTTCGCTGCCGCGTGCGCCGCCGGACGAGACGGTATCCACGAGATACCGATTACCTCAAAGATACTGGGCTAGCCTGGCAAGCATGGCCGAGTCCCTGGACCCCGAGATGTTCGATCCCATGTGCCCGTCCAGCGCCCTGCCGTTCCAAATCGGTGACAAGTGGACCGGGATGGTCGTGCTCTGTCTCGACGGCGGCCGCCGGCGGTTCACCGAGCTCAGGGGCCCGCTGCGCGGCATCACCCCGAAGGTGCTCACACAGACGCTGCGGGCGATGGAACGCGACGGCCTGGTGACCCGTACGGCCTACGACGAGAACCCGCCCCGGGTCGAGTACGAGCTGACGGCGCTGGGCCGCAGCCTGCTGACCCTGATCGAGGCCGCGCGCGCCTGGAGCAGGGAGCATCTCCCCGCACTCCTCGAGGCCCGCCGGGAGCACGAGTCGTCCGGCCTGCGCTGAGCACCGCGCCGCGGGTCAGGTGTGGATCCCGGCCAGGGCCATGGTGAAGATGAGCTCCCGCTGGTCCTCGCCGGTGAACTCGACGGCGGTGACGCCGATGATGAACCGCATGACGGCGTCGATGTCGGTGTCGCCTCGCGCCGCGCCGGCCTCCTGGGCGCGGGCGAGCAGCGGTTCGCCGGACTCGTAGAGCGCGTCACGGCAGGCGCGGAAGGCGCTGGAGTCGCGGTTGAGGCCATCCAGCAGGGCCTGTTTCGTGCCCATGTAGATCATGAATTGGCGTAGCCAGGCGACCAGCGCCTCCCACGGATCGGCGTCGGCCTGCTCGTCGCCGAACCGGCACAGCGCGTCGACCTCCGCCACGTAAACGCTCTCGATCAGGTCCTCACGAGTCGGGAAGTTCCGGTAGAGGGTCCCGATGCCGACGCCTGCTCGCCGGGCGATCTCTTCGAGTGAGGCGTCCGTTCCCAGCTCGGTGAACGCGCTCCGGGCCGCGGCGAGCAGCGCGTCGAAGTTGCGCCGTGCGTCGGCACGGTGCGGCCGCCGTTCGGCCAGGAGGTCCGCCACTCCCACGTCAACGCTCCATTCCCGGTACCGCCGTTTGCAAGCGGAGGGGCCCTCCGCTAATGTGGAGGCCTCCTCCACTATAGCGTTCGCCGTGCGTGGAGGGGCTTCAGCACGGCCGAAGGGGGAGAGATGAACCGCAGAATTCTCGGTGGGACGGGCATGTCGGTCAGTGAGCTCGCGCTCGGGGCGATGATGTTCGGGGCCATGGGCAACACCGACCATGACGAGTCGATCCGTATGATCCACACGGCGCTGGACGCCGGCGTCAACTTCATCGACACGGCCGACGTCTACTCCGCGGGCGAGTCCGAGGAGATCGTCGGCAAGGCGCTCAAGGGGCGTCGCGACGATGTCGTACTGGCGACGAAGTTCGCCCTCCCGATGGGGCCGGACGCGAACCAGTGGGGAGGCTCGCCGCGCTGGATCGCCAGGGCGGTCGAGGACAGCCTGCGGCGGCTGGGCACCGACCACATCGACCTCTACCAGATGCATCGCCCGGATCCGGACACCGACCTCGACGAGACCTTGTCGGCGCTGTCCGACCTCGTCCGGGCGGGCAAGGTACGCGCCATCGGCTCGTCCACCTTCCCGCCCGAGCTGATCGTGGAGGCGCAGTGGACCGCGGAGCGTCGCGGCCACCACCGCTTCCGCACGGAGCAGCCGCGGTACTCCATCTTCACGAGGACGATCGAGGCCGCGGTGCTGCCCCTCGCGCAGCGCTACGGCATGGGCGTCCTGACCTACGGGCCGCTGAGCAGCGGCTGGTTGTCCGGCCGGGCGGACCCGACGAAGGGGCACCGCGTGGCGACCGCGGCGCGGGGCTTCGACCTCACGGTCCCGAGCAACCAGGCGAAACTGGAGGCGCTCGGGCGGCTCACCGCCCTCGCCGACGAGGCGGGCATGCCGCTGACCCACCTGGCGACCGCGTTCGTCCGGTCACACCCGGCCGTGACGTCCGTTCTCATCGGCCCCCGGAAGCCCGAACAGCTGGAGGATCTCCTGGCCGGCGCGGATGTGCGGCTCAGCGAGGACCTCCTCGACCGCATCGACGAGATCGTCCCTCCGGGTACGGAGCTCAACCCGGCCGACAATTACGTCGCCGTACCACGGGCCATCGAGGACAAGCGCCTGCGCCGCCGCTGACCCCGGCTCCTGGACGTCGTACGCGTGGTCCGGCCGGCCGAGTGCCCGATGCAGTTCACGCCAGAAGGGCGCTACCCCAGCCGGTCGCGGCGGCGGGTCAGGCAGGCGGTCTCGGCGGTGTTGCCGGCCAGTTCGATGGCTATGTCGTAGGCGGCGCGTGACTGCTGGCTGTGGCCGAGCCGGCGTAGTAGGTCGGCGCGGGTGCTTGGCCTCGCTTGTTCTCGCGTCGGATTCGGTCGCGTACGCCTCGGCGGCCGCGTCCTCGGCGATGTCGAGGTCACCGAACCGTCTGGTCAGGGCGGCGACCACCCGGGCCCACTCCTCGCGGTGGGCCCGGGTGATCGCCTCCCGGACGTCGATCACGCTCATAGGAACGGCCGCACCTCGACCTTCCGGTTGCAGGCCTTCGACCCGTCGGCCGCCAGCTTGAGAGCCACGTCGAGGTCGGGAGCCTCGAGGATCCAGAAGCCGATGAGGAACTCCTTCGACTCCACGAAGGGCCCGTCGGTGAACAACGCCTCCGCGCCGCGGTTGTCGATCACCGTGGCCGTGCTGGGCGCGCCGAGGCCGCCGGCGAAGACCCAGTGACCCTCGGCCTGGAGCCGGTCGTTGAACACCTCGATCGCAGCCTGCTCGTCCGGGGTGGCGAGGTCGGTCGAGCCGGCGATCACGGAAACCAGATACTGCATCTCGCATCATCTCCTGATTCGGGGACGCCCCTCGCGGGCGACCACTCACCCGTACTACGAACGCCTCCGCCCCGATCCGACACCACCGCCCGTGATCGTCATCCGTCCCAGCAGGGGAGTGGAGACCGACCCGTTTTGGGAAGCGCGTAAGAGCCTGACCGCCGAGCAGTTCGGCCTCATCTACGAAGCACTGCCTGATGCCGAGGCCCAACTGCTCGTCGAGACCGACATCGAGAGCGGTCTGCACGTCCAGTGACTCCCGTGCGGTCGAGGCGCGGGCGTACCCAAGACGTACGTGCCTGACCGGCGTCCCCGCGTCTGGACGGCCTGCGTGGTCATCTGTGCCCGGTAGCGCCTGCCGGCCATCCCTTCGGCGGCCCGGGACGCGCTTTTCGCTGTCATCCGAGCCGTCCGACTCCCTGGCGACGACGAAGACACCAATGACCACGAGCCCCATCCCCGTCAAGTGATAGGGATGGAGTCTCTCGCCGAGGAACACGACGGAGAGGATCGCGCCGCTTACTGGTGTGAGGGCTGTGAAGGCAGCCGCGACCGCGGTATCGACGGTGCCCAGGCTGTCGTACATAAGGACGACGGCCACGCCGTTGACGGCCACCCCGGTATAGATCATCAGCGCCCACGCCTGCCAGGAGATATGGGTGATCATGTCCCGGTCGAACTCAATGGCGGTCGGTACGGCGAACATGAGTGCACCGACGACTGACAGGATGAGCGACAGTGCCGCTGGAGGAATGGGCCTGGTCAGAAGACCCAGCGCCCTGAACGCCTCGGCCGCCCCCCTCGTCGCGGAGCTGGCCGCGCTCCATCCCCTCCTGCGGCCCCGGATCATGCAAGCCGAACCGGAGGACGCCGTCCTCATGCTGAAGCAGCACAGCCTGGACCTGACGGTGTCCTACCGCTATCACCTGCTCGGTACCCCGCCGCCGAGCGGAACCACCGTCATCGGACTCTTTCACGACCCGCTCATGCTCGCCGTTCCAGAACGGTGGCGGGAGGCGGTCGGCCGCGAAGGGCTGGGAGTCCTGCGCGATCCTGCCTGGATCTCCGCCCCGGAACCGAGCAGCTGCCGCGAAATACTCCTGCACGCCTGCTGCAATGCAGGGTTCACCGCGCGCATCGACCACAGCTGCGGCGATCTTCGCTCGGCCCTGTCACTCGTCGCGACCGGCCAGGCCGCAACCATCCTGCCCGGCCTGCTCTGCGACGACCCGCCCATCGGCACGGCCATCCTGCCCCTGCCCGACCAGGGACGCATCATAGAAGCCATGGTCCGCGCGGGCACAGAGTCGCAGCCCGCCATCGCTACAACTCTCGCCATCCTCACCCAGCTCGCGGAGAGGCGGTCACCGACCCCACGCGGGTGACACCTCAGCATTCGGCCGTCGATCCGCGATTTCTTCCATAAAGGAGGACGCCCCCACGCCATCTCCCCATACCTCTTCGTCCCGAACTATAGGCAGCCACAAGGTCGGGCGCTCCCGGGGCTGGTCGGGGTGTGCGTTGGGGTGCGGTGAGGGCAGGCGTTGTGCGGTGGTGTTGCTGTACTTCAGTGCTGTAGTGCAGTGGCTCTAACCTGCAGCAGTACCCCGTAATTCGAGGGCAACCCCGACCCGTACCGCAGGGCCGGCCACGGCCCGAGGAACGGAAGCGAGAGCCCCCAACCCGGGCAGAGCTCGGCCACCCACGGCGATCGCCCTGCGCCTCAGCCGGTGACTGTCCGCTTTTCAGAGCTAGCAATCGCCCTGGTCGCAGGGAACCTGCCGAGGTGGGCTATCCGTTTCCCAGAGCCATAGCCTCGTGGGGCTCATACTGCAACGCTGCACGCTGGAGGTGACCCGAATCGCGGTGAAGTACCGCACGCCGGTGGACTGCTGTCCGACGGCACCGAGCCGTGGCGGACCTCCGACGACCTGCCCACCTACCTGCGTTGCTGACGAACCCGCCAGATCCGCTTCTCCGCCTTTTCAGGGGCGTCTATGCCCAATCGGATCCGCCGCCGCAGCTTGTACTCAACGATCTCGCTCAGCGGTGAGTCACGCCACTTCCGCCACTTCTTCGGCCGCCTGTTCAACAGCCGCTGTTCAACGCCATCCTCGACGGCCGCGTCAGGCGCACCCTTGGCATCACCGAGCACCTGGCGCGTGCGGTGCCGATTGGCACGATGCATCAGCGCCCGGCTACGCGGGATGTTCTTGCGCGAGCTCTTGTCGTTCTCGCCGTAATCGTTGCGCCGATCCCTGGCGTAGCTCAGTCGCTTCTTCTCCTGCGGTGTCCTCCGCATCACGCTCCTCCGTACCCGCCGCTTTCCTTCCGCCAACGCCTGACGGGGAAACCGGGCCCGATCCGAAGCCTCGCCATATTATGCCTGCGGGACTGCTCATGAGCTTCGTTGCATGCCTGAACTGGACCGGACCGGTGGCGTGTGGTGCCGCGACGAAGTGTCATGAATGTCAACGAGGTCATCAGTGATCTGCTGGAGAGCTTGCCCGCTGACGATAATTGACGCTTCAAGTCTCGCTCACCCCCTCGAGTGTCGCTTCTGTGACGAGCACCAACCCCATACTCTCGTCACCACCTGCCTCACCACGACCGAGGGGTTGCTGGCCAAATGGGCCCGGCGCATCAGCATCCTTCCCGCCCGGCCCGACCGTTCCCAGGTCGTAGCCGTCGTTCGTGAATGGACCGGCCCTGTTGTGCTCTCACCAGGCCATGCCGCCGAGATCGGGCTGGAGGAGTAGCAGGCCGTGACGGCGACTCGGCAGAAGATCGCGGTCCGGGTGCTCTGTCACCGCTCTATAAGCTCGATCTACCTATCGAGCCCATTACGGTTCAGCGCCAGCAGACCGGTACGGCATCTTCACGATCAGGTACGTTCGTCGGCCTTGATGGTGCCGAACAGTGCGGCCAGTTCGCGCCGGTCGAACTTCAAGCGCCGCTGCCGCTGTGCCAGAGCGCGTTCGTGCCGTACTCGCTGACGATCAGCGCCAACGGGTCTGGCAGACTCTCCGGGTGACGGTGCGCCTGGGCGATAAGAACCGGTTCGCCGTGGAGATCGGCAACTGGCGCGGCGGTCTGTGCCGGGTGGACCTGTGGGCGGCCAGCCAATGGTTGACCTGCGACGACAACTGGGCCTACGTCAACCAGTTCCGACGCACTGTGCAGACCGATTGTGCGTGGCTGGCCGCAGGTGGAGGCTCACCGGCGCCTTTCCCCGGACTGTCCTTCGCGGCCACCCACCAGCGGCTGCGCGCCGACGATGAGGGACTAGGCGAACAGTGGTGGTTCCTGCACTGGGGCCCCACGACCGACAACGTGGCCGCACATCTCTTCCGCGACGGGGACCATCTGACCATCACGCTGCAGTTCTGGCGGGAGAGACACCTGCGCCTGCACCCCGAGCACGTCGGAACCGTTTTCGTGGTCGCGATCGACACCGGGGAGTTCGTCGAGATTCTGCGGGACACGATCGCCGCTCTTGAACAAGAACCGACTTCGCTGTCGCCGTGACCAGTGCTTCTGCCTCCTTGATGGCAAAGGCTGAATAGGGCATCGCCTGAGCTGGTCGTTCCGGTCTACGGTGCTCCGATGGATCAAGAGCCGCAGAGACTAGGAGAGCTGTTTCCCACGTTGGTCGGCGAACTCGTCGGCCTGCTTCGGGCGGAGGGTGAGGACGAGCTCGCCTCGTGGGTGCCGTTTCTGCGATTTCGGGAGTGGTGCTCGTGTGATGAGGACTCCTGCCAGAGCTTCTACACGGCTCCGCGCCCGGAAGGCGCCTACGGCCCCGGTCATCGCTGTGTGTCTCTCCTGCAGGAGAAGGCGATGATCGTGCTGGACGTGGTCGACGACGACATCCGGTTCGTCGAGATTCTCGGTGGTGCGCCCCTTTCGGCCGGGCCGCCCGCGAACCCTACAGGCGGCAACCGGCCCGCACCGGGTACGGGGACGCGTTAAGGGCCGTCGTGCGATCCGTGGCCTTCACCTGTATCGGGCGGAAGGGCCGGCCTGACCCACGGTCGAGATCATGTCGCTGATCATCACCCTGGGACTCCTGATCGAAGCGGTCGCCGAAATCCGGCAGAGCCGGGCAACGCCACGCACAGGCCGCCGCGGGCCGTACCGCTGCCAGCGGCCTACGGGCGGCTACCAGGAATCCGGCACCCTCTGCGCGGCCGATCGGCGTCCGGGGCACGGGCCGTCCCCGGCGCGCGGGCCTAGCCGGTGATGCTGTTGCGGATCTGTTCGGCAGGCCGTGGGTGTACGGGCGCGGCCTTGGCCGAGGAGATGTCCAATCCGCTGTGCAGGCCACTGACGTGATCGTTAGTGGTACGTGAAGCACCGTGATCCCAGTGGCGAACGGGTGACGAACGATCACTGGAGTGATCTTGCTCGAACGCGATGATGTCTCTGGCCTGGTAAAACGCTGGAGCGGGCGACGGGAATCGAACCCGCGTAGCCAGTTTGGAAGACTGGGGCTCTACCATTGAGCTACGCCCGCATGCCCCGAGCCGGTGCGGGTTTCCCCTACACTTGCCCAGTGCCACTCGCGTAGCGTACCGGTTTCCGGGGGTCCTTTGCGAAGCGGTATGCGGGGTGTGGCGCAGCTTGGTAGCGCGCGTGCTTTGGGTGCACGAGGCCGTGGGTTCGAATCCCGCCACCCCGACGTTAAGCCTCAGGTCAGAGCCCTGATCACCACGAAGGTGATCAGGGCTCTGATCATCTGACCGTCATGTGCCCGTGGGATCTGACGTGATCACTGTTCATCCGGTGGCATCGCATGGCACTGGTTTGGGGTCGTCCGGGCTGTCACTCGTGACGCCGAGCTGACATAGAAGGTCGGCGGTGGCCACGCGGCACGTCCGGCGGTGCACCTAGCGGGAGGCTCGTGCAAGCCTTCGCAGGCAGTCGGGCGCTGGCTCTCCATGATGTCTTTGTGATGCTCTGGAGGTCTGAGCCATGTATGGATTCCTACCCCCTGACGACGTGGAGGGGTAGGATTTAATACATGCGAGCGTCCGAGTCTCCTGAGCCGGTGTCTCGCCTGGGCCTGCTCCGTCCGACCTTCACCTCGGCGGAGGCGCTGAGGGCGGGTGTTTCGTCGCGTGACCTCACTCGTCTGCTCGCGGCGGGTGAGGTCCATGAGCTCTCACGGGGTGTCTACCGGTCGGCGTCTGCTCCTGAGAGTGCGTACCTGGACCTCATCGCGGTGGCCAAACGGGCTCCGCAAGCGGTGGTGTGCGGAGAATCCGCACTGGCCTTGCACGAGCTGATCGATGACATCCCGTCCGTCGTACATATCGCGGTGCCTCGGGGTGCTCATCGGCCGTCGATCTCCTATCCGCCTGTTGTGGTCGCTCAGTACGCAGCTGAGACCTTCCGGTTTGGAGTGGAGGAGTTCGAGGCGGCGCCAGGCGAGGTGGTCCCGGTGTACGGCGCGGCTCGCAGCGTGGTCGATGCGATGCGTCATCGGAAACGGATCGGCGAATCCCTCGCGCTCTCCGCTCTCGGGCGCTACGTCCGCGGGGGCGGGCGTGGTCGTGTGGCTGAACTTCAGCAGATCGCCGAGGTGCTCGGGGGTCTGTCCATCATCCGTCCTGCCGTGGAAGCGGTGCTCGCCTGATGCCCAATCCCTCCCGGGACACGACCGCCGGCCGCGTCTACAACGACTTACGGAACCTGGCGCGTCGAACCGGCCGGTTGACCGATGAGGTCATGGTCGATTACGTCCTCGAACGTTTCCTGTACCGAATGTCGATCTCGCCCTCGGGAGGCCGCCATTTCGTGCTGAAGGGCGGATTGCTGCTGGCGCAGTTCGGCGCTCGCCGGATGACCCGCGACATCGACATCCTCGGCCGCTCGCTCTCTGGTGAGGAGCCCGAGATCATCAGCAGGATCGCCGGAATCGCCGCCACTGAGGTCGACGACGGTGTGATCTTCGATGCGGGGACGCTCAGGACCGTGCCGATTCGTGAGGACGAGGAGTACCACGGGCTGCGGCTTTCCATGGTGGCCACTATCGCCAGGGCCAGGCTGAAGCTCCAGTTGGATGTGAGCTTCGGTGATCCGGTCACGCCCGACCCGGTCCTGATCGACTACCAGCAGCAACTCGTGGAGGAGAGCTTCCAGCTGCTCGGATATCCGATCGCCACAGTGATCGCAGAAAAGCTCTCCACAGCCGTCGCCCTGGGCGGACTGAACACCCGCGACCGGGACTACGCAGATCTCTACCGGCTGCTGACGCTCAACGATCTGGACGGCCGTGAGGTGACGGCCGCACTCGCCGCGACAACGGCCCATCGGGGGATCCCTCTGCAACGGCTCAGCCCGCTTATCGGTGGCCTGGCCGAACGCCGCCAGGCGTCCTACAGGGCCTGGCTCCGACGTCAAGGGCGAGCTGCCGGCGGATACCCCAAGAGGTTCGGCGCCGTCCTCGATCTGGTCGTCGCCTTCGCGGATCCGCTCCTGGACGGTCGGGTCGACAAGCTGCGCTGGTTCGCAGGCCTGGACACCTGGTCTTGAGCCAGAGCACTGATCACCACGAGGATGATCAGTGCCCTGATCATCCGACCGTCATGTGACTGTGGGATCTAACGTGATCACTGTTCATCTGGCGGCATCTCATGGCACTCTTCCCGACTCCGCTCGGCCCGTCGAGCGTGACGAACAGACCACTCATGTCGCGCGTGATCGGGCGTGCTGTTCACGGGACAGATCGATCAACGCTCGCCGTACTTCCTCGACGGTCGCCTCCCCGAACTGGAGGTTGACGGAGAAGTTGAACTCGTCCCGTCCCCGCATCGCCTCGTCCAGGCGACCGTCCGTGAGGTCCACGGCAGAGTAGTCGAGCAACTCGGCCGCGTCGTAGCCTCCGGTGGCCATGAGCCGGTGCCATTCGGCGTACCCGGGTACGGGCGGAATTCGAAGACACTGGCACGGAACCGGCCGGGCAGCCGGTCGGTGACGTCCCATAACCGCCGGACATGGCGAACGGTCGCGGCCAGCTCATGCCGGGTCTCGGTCGGGAAGCCGACCGTACGCGGCGCAGAACGCGCGGTACAGCTTCGTGGCCTGCGCGGCCCGGATCACCTGGCGGATGATCGCGGTGCCGATCGCGTCCCAGAGATTCGGGTTGCGGAAGCGGGCGACCGGGCCGAGCCCGGCCAGGGCGCCGCCGAGGGCGGGGACATCGAACGGCAGGACGACGTCGAGCTTCAGTCCGTCCTCGGCCGGGCTGAGCGGCTGCAACTCGGGCCCGTGCTGGCGGACGGTTACCAGCCGTTGGCCGCCGTTGGGCATCTCGAAGGCCCGTACGATTCCGTCCGGCGCGGTGTGCCAGGCGGCCTGTTCGGTCATGGTGAAGGTCGGTCGCGCCATGTCTCCCGCTCTCCCTATGGCTTCTGTGAACCCGCCTCATCCCATCAGCCACCTCCCTCAACTGGGAGTTCGCACCAGACGACCTTTCCGCCGCCAGGAGGGAAGTAGTAGCTCCATTGCTTAGCCAGGCACCCGACGAGGAACAGCCCGCGGCCGCTCTCGTCGTCGGGCCCGGCGTCCTTCATCACGGGAGCCTCGGGGTTGGAGTCCCAGACCGCGACGACAAGGCGCTGTCGATCGGACTGCAGCCGCAACCGGATGCAGGGCAGCGCACTCGATCTTGCAGGTTGGTCGAGATCCACCGATGCCTTCAGCCCGTTCGTCACCAGCTCGGAGACGAGCAGTTCGGCGACGTCGGTGCAGGCCCTCAGGCCCCATCGCGTGAGTAAGTCGGCGGTGTGCTTGCGCGCCCAGTACGCGGTGCTGGGCAGGCACGCGAGCTCTATCCAGTTCTCCAGCGGCCACTGCGGGGGCTGTTCGCCCGGCATACCGATCGCCTCCATCTCCGCCCTTACTGCGACCGGACCTGATAAGCCGATGATGCTCACGGTCCGTGTCCGTAGGTGGTTGTTCTGGTAACCAGACAACTGGGCTGCCCAGCCATGGACCAGAGCACGCAAGCGGCAACCATGCGGCAGAGATGGCGCATGAGATGGCTTGACCAGCGGGGATGGGCGGGAGACCGTTATCACTGGAACGGCCACGACGGAGGAGGCCGGATCATGGCGCTCAAGCGGTACCGCCTCGCGCAACGACGGCGCGCGGTCGGACAGACCCAAGAGCAGCTGGCGGAACGGCTGGGCGTCGAGCGTTCCACGGTCGGTCGTTGGGAGCGCGGCGAGACAGACCCTTCGGCATACGTACGGCCTCGGCTCGCCCGCGAGCTACGCGTGACGCTCCTCGAACTCGACGACCTGCTGGTGGATGGGCTGACGGCCGCTCCGCCGCCGGTGGTCGTGGGGCCGTCCGACGAGTTCGGGGCCTCTGCTGCTCCTTGGCCCACGTCGGATCTGGCGGCGATGCATGCCTTCCGGGCGGCCGATCGGCGGCTCGGCGGTGGTCACATGTACACGACCGTGACGACCTATCTGCAGGTGTCGATCGCGCCGCAGATCTTCGGGACACGCGGTGGCGACGGTGCGGCCGTGTTCACCGCTGCCGGGGCGCTGAGTGAGATGGCCGGCTGGATGGCCCATGACGCAGGCCATGATCAGATGGCAACACTTCAGGCGTTCGTACGATCTCGCTATGATGGGCGGCGACCGCCAGCTCTGCGCGCACATCCTTGCGAGCATGAGCCATCTGGCGCTGCATCTGGGCCGACCAGCAGAAGCGATCGAACTGGCGGAGCGGGGTCAGTCGGCTCTCAACGACGCTTCGCCTAGTCACGGGGTTACGGCCCGCTTGATGGCCATGCAGGCACGTGGCCTGGCGGCAACCGGAGAACCCGGCCTATGCGAAAAGCATTACTCCAAGCTGAATGCGCGCTCGGCGGTCATCCGGTGGAGGAGGTCTCGCCCTGGGTCAGTCAGTTCGATACGGGTTCGCTTGCGAACGAGTCGGCCCGGTGCCTGCGCGCCTTGGGAGAGCTGGACGCCGCTCGCCGCCAAGCCGAACAGATCATCGCTCTGCGGTCACGTGAACAGGCGCGAAGCCGGCCCTTCGGCCACCTGCTGCTCGCGTCGGTAATGATCGCCCAAGGCCGCCCCGACGAGGCTTGCATCGTGATCCAGGAAGCTCTCAACGCGACCGAGTCGCTCGCTTCCTTCCAGGTCGTACAGCAGTTGCAGCAACTGCGAGAGCAGCTGATGCCCTACCGCACGGTCGGTGCGGTCGCACGGTTTCTGGAGTGCCTGAGCGAGGCGGTCGGCGAACGGTTGAGCCGCTACTCGCGGTTGGCTGTGTAGGGGAGGAGGTCGAGTCATGGCTGATGCAGAAGCACCGCTGTACGAGCGCGATCCCGATGCCTGGAGGGCACACCTCGCCGAGGGGAACGCGACCCAGCCACGCAAACGGGTAGGCGCCGACCTTCTGTTGCGTGACGCTCAGGGACGGGTGCTGCTGGTCAACCCGTCGTACAAGCCGGGTTGGGACCTGCCGGGCGGCATGTCCGAAGCGAACGAGGCTCCGGTCGAAACCGCGCGCCGCGAACTCAAGGAGGAACTGGGCTTGGACACGCCGGTCGGCGCGTTGCTGTGCGTCGACTGGGTTCCACCGCACGGCCCGTGGGACGACTCGTTGATGTTCATCTTCGACGGAGGTGTCCTGACGGCCGGGCAGATAGGTGGGCTCCGGCCCCTCGACGGTGAGCTGGACTCATTCGAGTTCTGTGCGGAGCAGGAGATCGAGCAGCGTCTCCGCCCGCGAGCCCATCGAAGGCTTGTGCAGGCGCTCGCCGCAGCCCGAGCCGGCTCTCCCCGCTACCTTCACGATGGGGTGGCAGGCTGAGCCCCGTCTGAGTTCTTCCCCTCCATCACCTGGAGGCGAAGAACTCATACAGGTCAGCGTCGCTCCTTACTGTTGGTTCACTTCAGGAGCACGTCGCGTCGTAGCGCTCGTCCGGGTCGCCCGCACACACCGCCGCTGATGGCCATGGGTGACAGCCACGTGTTGGTCTGTGCCAGGGGTGAGCGGTGGGGGCTGCTGGATCGGTAGCTGTTCAGAGGAGCGGCTGCAGGGTGATGTCTTCTTGGTAGGCGCTGGTCGCGATGATCGTGGTGCCGTCGGGGTATTGGCCGACTGCGATGTCGTTGCCGTGGAGCGAGTCGTCGATCAGTGCTCCGGTCAGCGGGTTGAACTGCCGTATGATCTTGTCTTCGCAGAGGGCGAACAGGCGGGCGCCTCCGGGTGCGGGGCCCGCAATCACCGGTCCGCCCCAGCGGGCGGTGTGGATGGGTCGGCCGATCGGTTCTCTGGTCACCGCGTCCCAGCGTCTGATGTCGCCTTCGTGGTCGGAGCTGGCGAGCAGGATCTGCCCGCTGGGCAAGGTCGTCGAGGTAAGGCTGGAGACCTGGAAACTGTGACCTTTCAGTGCTGTGCCGATCGGTTCTCCGCTGACGGCGTCCCAGAAGCGGATCGCCTCGTCCTCACCACCAGAGGCGATCAGTATCACCCCGCCGGGAAGGGTGAGGACGTCGATGGACTTGACGCAGATGCGGTGGCCTGCCAGCGGTTCCCCGATGGGCTGCCCGGTGACGGCGTCCCACCTGTAGACCAGATGGTCGTTCCCAGCGCCCGCGAGGATCGACCGGCCATCGGGCAGTGCTGCAGCGGCCACCGACCAGATCGTGTCACCGTCGGAGAGGTTGCCCGGTAGCGGTTCGCCGGTGAGCAGATCCCAGCGGTAGACTCCCTCCTCCCCACCAGAGGCCAGCAGCATCCGCCCACCCGGAGGGCGGATCACGGTAAGGCTGAAGGCCCCAGAGTCGTCGGGAACACGCCACCTCTGCTCGCCAGAGCCTGCGTCCCAGCAGCCGATCGTGCCATCACCCAGCCTCGCCGCCAGCAGCATCTCGCCCTGCGGCGACAGCGTCAGCAGCGATGGTCCAACCGCCCTGTCGGTAGGGCTGGAGATGACGATCGTGCCGTCTTGCCCTGGGCCGGCCCCTGACATCGCACCTCCCAGGTGATCATTGGTCCAGCGATCGTATGGGCTTTCGCATCCCGCTGGACCTGCTGGTCACCGCCGGGACGGCAGCGAGGTGACATTGGAGGATCGGCGTCAGGTCAGTTGCTTGCGGAGCTGGTCGTTCGCGACGGTAACGTCCAACCAGTCACTCGATCGGCGGCATGAGCGGACGTCTCGCTGTTTTCTGTCCGGAATCTTCGGGGCGCCTCAGCCACGGAAGGGGGGCGAGGAACGTGCACCGGCGAGCATAGGGTCGGGGCATGAAGGCCGCGGTGTATGCCAGGTATGGAGCGCCGGATGTGGTTCGGATCGCTGAGGTCGACGAACCAGTGGTAGGAGACGGTGATGTCCTGGTCAGGGTGTATGCGACTACGGTCAACCGTACGGATTGTGCTTATAGGGCCGCCCGGCCGTTCTTCATCAGGGTGGCGACGGGGCTTCGGCGGCCGCGCCGGGCGGTGCTGGGGACCGAGTTCGCGGGGATCGTGGAGGCGGTCGGAGAGCGTGTCGAGCTGTTCGAGGTGGGGGATCGGGTCTTCGGTTACAACGAGGGGCCCTTCGGGACGCACGCTGAGTACGTGGCGGTGGCGGAGAAGGGGATGATCGCGACCGTGCCGGAGGGGCTCTCGTTCGAGGAGGTCGCTGCGGGGACCGAGGGTTCGCACTACGCGCTGGCGTTCCTGCACGCGGCCAAGGCGGCCGGTGGGCAACACGTCCTCGTCTACGGGGCCACAGGGAGCATCGGTTCGGCGGCCGTGCAGCTGCTCAAAGCGAGAGATGTGCGGGTGACGGCGGTGTGCGGGACGGAGCACGTGGAGCTCGTGCGGGGGCTGGGAGCCGATCGGGTCATCGACTATCTGAAGGACGACTTCACCTCCGAGGGGCCGATCCACGACGCGGTCTTCGATGCGGTGGGCAAGAGCACATTCGGCCACTGCAAGGGACTGCTCAAACCAGGCGGGGTCTATCTGTCATCCGAGCTCGGGCGCGGCGGCCAGAACCTGCTGCTGGCATTGCTCAGCCGACGAGTGAAATTCCCCTTTCCACGCGAGGGCGCGGAGGTGATGCGGGAGATCCGGGAGCTGATCGCCTCCGGGAGGTACAGGCCCGTAATCGACCGGCGGTACCCGTTCGACGAGATCGTCGACGCCCACCGGTACGTCGAGACGGGCCAGAAGATCGGCAACGTGGTCGTCGGGCTCCGATGAGTTCCGCTGGCGAGGCGGGTCCCTCTTCCCGACGAAGGAGGAGACATGCGCGAACCTATTGAATCGACGAACCTCGACTCCTGCGATCCACCAACATCTGGCAGGCGACGGACGACTGAAACCCAGACCACCAGTGCTCAGCAAGCCCGGCGATCCGCGCTTTGGCGAGCCTTGCAGAGGGGTCCTCGGGAAACATCCGCTCGTCGGCATGAGCGGATGTGTTGACCTCGGTCAGGCCACCGGCTGCAGTGTCGTCCTCGGCGGATCTTGGAGAGGGCTTCGAGGGCTGTTTTGTCGGCGTCGGCGAGGGTGTGGAGGTACTTCTCAGTGGTGGCGATGGTGCTGTGGCCGAGACGTTCCTGACGACCTGCAGATCCGCGCCGCCGGCGAGGAGCCAGGAGGCGTGGGCGTGGTGGAGGTGGTGGAGGTCGTGGATGCGGGGCATGAAACCGAGGCTGGCCGCTGTGCGAGCGGGGTCCCAGATGGTGCGGCGGAACCAGTCTTCTTGATCATGGAGGACCTGATGAGCCACCAACCGCGACATGCCACCGTGTACACCATTGACGTGCCAGACGAGGAGGCTGCTCGCGAGGTCGCCCGGGTCTTGGTCGAGCGTGGTCACGCTGTGGTCCATACGGCTCCTCGATCGCCGGGAAGCGGGTCGTTCGATCGCTTGGGTGGATCCTGGTGGAGGGTCGTCGGCCTCGATCAAGGCCCCTATCCGAGCGACGACGAGTACTGGTGGATGGCTGCCGAGGAACGGGTCGTCTCCGGCCTGGCCGAGGAACACGGTGGTAGTTACATGTGCTCGCAGGCTCAACCGGACACGGCCCGGCGCTTCCTCGTTCAGGGGGAGATCCTCGCCGATCGAACCGTGGATCAGGTGCGAGACGTACGGGCGACCTTCGTCACGACCGGGCGGCCGAGGCTTTCGGCGCGACAGCAGCCCTGTGCGCCCAGGAGATCGGCACCAGCCAGGCCGTCGCCTTGAGCGCGCAGGCCAAGACCGCGCGGTGGCGGCGCCGGTACGCGGAATCAGCAGAGCTGGCGGCACGCGGATACGGGTGCAGCCCGGCGACACCGATCCGCATCCGTTCTCGCTTGTCAGGAGGCCAACGCCGCCGGGCTCATGGGTGATATCAGCAGAGCACGTCGAGCACTGCACCGCGCCGAGGAGGTCGCGACCAGTCCACTTGCCCCGGACTCCGGATCATCGGCGTGGTCGTGCCCCACACCGCGCCGGGCGCTCTACGCGCTATCGGTCGCTACCCAGGCCGGCGATCCGGACGCTGCGCTGGAGGCTGCCGAGTTGGCGGACGCGGGATGGGCCGCCGGCGATCCGTGGGTCGCCGGTACGTGGGCGCAGGTACGCGTCGGGGCCGGGATCGCGTACATCATGAAGGGTTCCCTCGACGGAGCCGCAGAGCAGATCGCTCCCATGCTGACCTTGGCACCGGAGTTGCGCATGGCCACCGTCACCGGATACCTGGAGACCATGGACGTACGGTTGCGCCAGCGCCGATTCCGCAACAGCACGCTGGCCTGGCGGCTTCGCGAACAGATCCAGGAGTTCAACGCCGCCGCACTACCTGCCCAGCCTGCTGAGGAGAACGTATGAGCCCGATGCCGGTCGACATGGCCGACCGCTGGGCCGACCGGCGCGAGCCCGCGCCCGGCGAAGGCCTCTTGTACTGGCACATGCTGCTCCACGATCACCCGCAGGTGCAGGCGCTGGCCAGACGAGCCCAGGACCGGCTCGCCACCTTCCCCGGCCTGCACCTGGTACCGAGCAAGTGGCTGCACATCACGACGCTCGTCGTCGGTCCGACCGATGCGATCACTGCGGAGCAGGCCGACACCATGGTCGCGGTGGCGGGCCGCCTGCTGGCCGGGATACCACCGATCGACGTCCGCTTCGGGCGGATCCTCTACCACCCGGAAGCGATCATGCTCGGTGTAGAGCCCGGCGATGCCCTCGACCCGGTCTTCCGCGCCGTACGGGCCGCGACCCGGCACGCGACGAGTTCAGACGGCGTCGTAGACCATCAGCCTTGGACACCGCACGCGACCTTGGCATACAGCACCCAGGTCCAGCAGGCAGCCCCGATCATCGCTGCCCTCGGACGCGAGCTACCGTGCTGCGAGACCACCATCGGCTCGGTCAGCCTCGTCGTGCAGGATGGCCCAGAACGGCTCTGGGACTGGCACCCCATCGCGACGATCCCGTACGGAAGTCCACCGAACCCCGCCCCCCGCATCCCGGGCTAATCGAAAAGCGCCCGTTGCCCGCCCGTGCTGCGTTCGCTGCCGCAGGTCGCCACGGTCGACTACGTCTGACGTCGCCTGCCATCGGACGACCGAGTGCATCAGGACTGCCACGATCATCAGCGCGAGATTCAACTCCCATCAACGCACCTGACACTCTGAACCCACCTGATCGGCGGCATAAGTGGATGCATCGACATCCCGTTGGAATCGAGCCATGATCCGGGGTATGAGGGGACGAGTTGAGGATGCGGTCGTACAGTCGTCTCTCCAGGTGATGTCCTGGCGACCCCGTCCAGACGGGGTCGCTTCACTGTGGCGCAGTACACCTCTGACGGGCTGGTCCTGCTTCTCGGCGAGAAAGAAGCATGGACACCCCTGCCCTGGCGTGCGCTGGAGGAGGTGCCGGATTTCCTGCGGGAGAGGAACTGGGTCCAGATAGGCGGCGTTTATTCGGCGGACAGCACGTCGGGCAGCCTGGACGAGCACCTCAAACGGTTCCTCTACCGGGCAACCGCTGGCTGGGTCGCCGTGCTTCTTGAAAAGGCGGAAGTTTTGGTGATCGACCGATCACGACCCGCCCGGGTCAAGCTTCGCCCGGGTTGCTGACACGTTTTCCTGCGCTCGGCCAGCGTCGCTGCTCAACGCCAGGTGTCGCAACGCCCTCGCCCTGGTACTAGTCGCGGTGGGAGCGGATGCTCGATAGGAAATCGGACCAAGCCATGACGGCGCGTCAGTCCCACCACAGCACGACAGCCAAATTTCGCTGCGCTGTCTCCTCGTAAAAGCTCAGCAGGGCTGTGAAGTGCCGTGCCAGGTAACCTCGTAGATCACCTTCGAAGTTCTCCCAGTTTTCCCCAATGGCGGCCGTTGCCTCGTGGGGATCCGATGGGAGGGCCGCCAGAACGGCCTGTGGTTCGAGTTTTCCTAGGACTCCTGAGACCTGCGCGACGGCTGTCGGGTCAAGAGCGGTCACCGGGTGTTCCCAGACGGTGTCGGGATGATCGCGATAGGCCGCATTGAGCTCTGCGTCTCCGTCCAATGCCCGCCGCAACGCGGCAACGATCCGGGCGTCGAGGTCCGCCAGTTCACAGACGCGGATCATGGCTGAACCCGCCCAGTCCAGATCGGCGTAGTCCGACTGCGGTCTCAGCTCGAAGGAACAAAGCCTGTTCAGCTCATCCGCCGACTGCCGACATGCGGCAAATTGTTTCTCTGAAACTCGGGCGATCTGCTGTGTTATCGCCACACGGCGCAGTCTGCCAGAGATGACGTCAGAACGCTCCCATCACCGCTTGCTCATCGGCATGAGCGAGTGTCGGGGTCAATTGGAGAGGGTCGGGTCTTCGCCCAGGTGGATGCTGGTGGCGAGGTGGGCGACTGTGGCGCGGAGGCGTTCGATCTCGTTTTTGGCGGTGGCGAGCTCGTCGATCGGCTTCCCCTGACGTTACTTGTCGAGGGCTTCGATGTTGTAGGCGGTCATCGTGCCCTGCTTGTACCGCCGCCTGTGCTCGTTCTCGCCCGGAACGGGCTCGCCCGAGTCGTTGACGCCGCCCTGGCGGGCGTAGGCGGCGTACTCCTGCCGGTCGATCAGTAACAGCGAGAGATTCGGCAGCTCGAACCAGATCATCCGCTCATCGACGCCCGGTCCGGCCCGAACATGGTGGGGTTAGGCCTACCTCGCAGACGCAGCCTGGACCCATCGACCGCGTGAGGAGGGTTCCATACCGTCGGTGGTGAACGTTGTCGTCCCAGTTCAGGAGGCACCTGATGACGCGTCTACCACCACTGTCGCCGCCGGCGGCGCCGACCACTAACGCGCTCGAGGTGCGCGCGCTGACCCGTACCTACGGCGAGGGCGCCGGCGCGGTGGCCGCGCTGGCGGGCGTCGACTTGGCCTTCCCGCGCGGCACGTTCACCGCCGTGATGGGCCCGTCGGGGTCGGGCAAGTCGACGTTCCTGACACTCGCCGCCGGGCTGGAGACACCCACGTCGGGCCGGGTGCTGATCGAGGGTGAGGACGTCACCGATTGGGACGAGGAGGCCCGCACCCGGCTGCGCCGGGAGCGGGTCGGGTTCGTCTTCCAGGCGTTCCACCTGATGCCGTATCTGACGGCGGCCGAGAACGTCGAGTTGCCGGTGCGGCTCGCCGGGCGGCGTCCCAACCGGGCCCGGGTCGCAGACCTGCTGGAGCATGTCGGCCTCGCCGATCGGGCCGGCAACTTGCCGGCCGCGCTGTCGGGCGGCCAGCAGCAGCGGGTGGCGATCGTCCGGGCGCTGGTCACCGATCCGGCCGTGATCCTGGCCGACGAGCCGACCGGGGCGCTCGACTCACGCACGGCCGGTTCGGTGCTCGCTCTACTGCGGGCGTGTGTGGACGCGCTCGGCCAGACGATCGTGATGGTCACCCACGACCCGGTCGCGGCGGCGTTCGCCGACACCGTGGTGTTCCTGGTCGACGGGCGCCTGGCCGGCCGGATGAACCGCCCCACCGCCAAGGCCGTGGCCGGCCAGATGGCACGCCTCGACGAGCTGGTGCCGCATGAGGCGGTGACGGTCTGATGGGCGGCTACACGACGAAGCTGGCGCTGCGCTCGCTGCGGCACCGCCTGACCGCGTTCACGGCCACCTTCGTGGCCGTGCTCCTCGGCACCGCGGTGATCGGCTCGTTCGCCACGCTGGTCGAGACGGCCACCGGCCCGGTCTCGTCCGCCGACGCCGAGACGCTGACGATCATGGGTGCTGTGGTCGGCGGATGGGGTGCCCTGATCGTGCTGTTCTCGGTGGCGTCGACCGTCGGCATCACCGTGACCCAGCGTGACGCCGAGATCGGGCTGCTGCGCACGATCGGCGCCACCGCCCGGCAGGCCCGCCGGCTCGTGCGCGCCGAGACGCTCGCGGTGTGCCTGGCCGCCTCGGTCGCCGGCGCGCTGGTCGCCTCCGTCACCGGACGCGCCCTGCTCGCGGCGGTCGAGTCGAGCGGTCTGATCGACCACGCCGACTACGGTGGCGGCGTGGTGTCGCTGGGGATCACCGTGGGCGGCGTGCTGCTCGTGTGCCTCGCCGCAGCCGGGATCGCCGGCCGGCGCGCCACCCGCGGCCCGGCCTCGGTCACGCCCGGCGAGGACCGCGCCGACGCCGGCCGGATGCGCTGGTGGCGGGTGGCCGGCGCGGTCGCCTTGATCGCCTACGGCGTGTCGATGGCGATCGTCACCGTCACCGTGACGAAGAACTCCGACGACCCGTACGAGGCGATGGCGACGTCGGGTTCCAACTCGATCCTGGTCGGCGTCGGCCTCGCCCTGCTGGCGCCGGTGCTGCTGCGCTGGGGATCGTTCGCCCTCCGGCCGGTGCTCGGGCGGCGCAGCGCCGAGGCGCACCTCGCGCGCTACAACACGTTCCGCCGGGCGCACCTGCTGGCCGGCGTGCTCGGCCCGGTGATCGTGCTCACGTCGTCGGCGGTCGGCACCCTGATGGCGGTCGGCACGGACGGGCGCACGCTGCCCGCCGGCGCGTCGGACGACGGTGACACGATCACGCTGCTCAACAACGTCGTCGTCGGCATGCTCAGCCTGTTCGCCGCGATCATGGTGATCAACGCCTTCGCCGCGGCGATCGCCCACCGGCGGGCCGAGCTGCGCCGCCTGTGGCTGCTCGGGGCCACGCCCACCCAGGTCGAACGAGCCATCGTGGCGGAGGCGGCCGTCGTCGCCGCGGTCGGTGCGGCGCTCGGGCTGATCGCCTCGCTCGCCACGATCGTCCCGTTCGGGATCGCCCGCGGCGAAGGGGTCGTGCCCGAAGGTCAGCTCTGGCTGCCGCCTCTGCTGGTGGCCGGCGTCGTCGGCCTGACGCTCGGAGCGGCCCGCGGCGCGGTGCACCGGGTCGCCCGGACCGAGCCGGCGCGGTCCGCGTGACGCCGGCGACCGGCCGCCCGGTGCGCCTGCTCGCGCCGATCGACGGCGTCCGGGCAGGGCCGGTCGACACGCACGCGGTGGTCGACCGGCTCCGGCTGACGCTCGTGTCGGCCGGGTACGCGCTGGCCGCCGCCCCGGCACTGGCCCTGGCGATCGTGCTCGTCCTGTCCGTGCCGCTCGGGCTGATCAGCGTCGGCTTCCCCCTCGCCCTGGCCGCCGTGCCGGCAGCCGCCGCACTCGCCGGTGTGCACCGGCGGGTCAGCGGTGCCCTGCTCGGCACCGAGATCCCGGCCTCCTACGCCGACACGTCCGGCCGCGGCCTGCTCGGCCGGCCCCTGCGCTGGCTGCGCGACGGCGCCCGCTGGCGCGACGTCGCCTTCGTGTGGTTCTCCAGTACCGGCGGGTTCGCCATGTCGCTCATGCCGCCGGTGCTGCTGGCCGCCCCGGTCACGTATGCCGTCGGGTTGATCGTCGCCCCCGGCCGGCTGTTGGTGCTGCTGCTCGGCGCCAGCGGGCTCGGGCTACTCGTGTGGTGGATCGTCACCCCGCCGCTGGTGCGCGCCCGAGCGATCACCGAGCGGGCGATCCTCGGCGGGTCGCGCCTGGCCGAGCTCGAGCGCCGGGTCGAGCAGGTGACCGAGTCGCGCAGCGAGACGCTCGACCTGTCGGCCGCCGAGATCCGCCGCGTCGAACGCGACCTCCACGACGGCGCGCAAATGCGCATGGCGGCGGTCGGGATGACCGTCGGCCTCGCCGGCAAGCTCGTCAGGAGCGACCCCGACGCCGCCGAGGCCCTGCTCGACGAAGCCCGCCAGACCACGCTCGACGCGCTCGACGACCTGCGCTCGGTCGTGCGCGGCATCCACCCACCGGTGCTCGCCGACCGCGGCCTCGCCGGCGCGATCGAGGCGCTCGCCCTGCCGATCCCGCTCCCGGTCACCGTGTCGGTGACCGTCACCGAGCGGCTCCCCGACCCCGTCGAGTCGGCCGCCTACTTCACCGTCGCCGAATGCCTCGCCAACACCGTCAAGCACTCCGGAGCCACCCGCGCCTACGTGCGCGGCTGCTACGACGGCACCCGCCTGCGGCTCGCCGTCGGCGACGACGGCCGCGGCGGCGCCGACCCGGCCGGCTCCGGACTGACCGGCATCGCCCGGCGACTGGCCGCCTTCGACGGCACGCTCACCGTCGACAGCCCACCCGGCGGCCCCACCGTCGTGACTCTAGAGATCCCATGCCCGACATAACCGAGTCCGGGATCACGCTCCGGGCGATCGTGGCGGAGGACCAGGCACTCCTGCGGGTCGGCCTGACCCGCATCCTCGAGGCCGGCGGCATCGTCGTCGTCGAAGCCGTCCAGGATGCGGCCGCCCTGGCGACCGCGCTCACCCGTGACGACGTCGACGTGGCGATCGTCGACGTACGCCTCCCTCCCACGCACGCCGCCGAAGGCCTCGAGGCGGCGATCGCGGCCCGCGCGGCCCGCCCCGGCCTCCCCGTCCTCGTGCTCAGCCAATGGGTCGAACCGCTCTACGCCCGCGACCTGCTCGCCTCAGGGGAGGGCGCCGTCGGCTACCTGCTCAAGGACCGCGTCGCCGACATCGACGCATTCGTCGCAGCCGTCCGCCAGGTCGCCGGCGGCGGCACCGTCCTCGATCCCGAAGTCGTCGCCGGGCTCGTCAGCCGCCGCGTCCGCCCGCTCGACCGGCTCACGCAGCGCGAGCGCGACGTGCTCACCCTGATGGCCGAGGGCCGCTCCAACGCCGCGATCGCCGACCGCCTCGTGGTCACCGAGAAGGCCGTCGGCAAGCACACCAACAAGATCTTCACCAAACTCGACCTCCCACCCGCCCCCGACGACAACCGCCGCGTCCTCGCCGTCCTCGCCTGGCTCAACGCCGGCTGACCCGCACGCCGGCGGTCATGGGTGTCGGCGGCGAGGCTGAATCGCCACCTGGCCTGCACGCCTTAGCGTCAGACGCATGGACTCACCGACACGGTTCATCCTGACCGAGCACTCGGCCGCCCTGTGGCGAGTGACGTTCGACAACCCTCCCGTCAATCTCGTCGACGCGACGATGACGAGAGAGCTGAATTCCCTGTTCACGCGCGCCGAGGCGAGCGACAGCCTCGCGGTCATCGTCTTCGACAGCGCCGACCCCGACTTCTACCTGGCCCACTACGACCTCTCCGACGAAACCGAGCTGCGGCATGTCCTGGCCAACCCGGAGGAGGTCCACCCGTGGACGGCGCTGCTCGCCCGTCTCAGCTCTCTCCCTCTGGCCACCATCTCCTCCATCAGGGGCAGGGCGCGCGGTGCGGGCAGCGAATTCCTCCTCGCTACCGACATGCGCTTCGCCAGCCGGGAGAAGGCCATCGTCGGTCAGTTCGAGATCGGCATGAGCGCCCTCCCGGGTGGAGGACCCGCTTCACGTCTGCCCGCCCTGGTCGGACGGGGCCGGACCTTCGAGATCCTCTACGGTGGCCTCGACTATGACGGAGCACTCGCCGAACAGTACGGATACGTGAATCGCGCCTTGCCCGACGCGGAGCTCGACGGCTTCGTCGACGAGTTCGCGTCCCGCGTCGCCTCCTTCGACCTGCAGACGATCAGGGACGTCAAGCACTTCGTCAACCGCGCCACACAGCGGCCGGAGGCCGAGTACAAAGACCAGATGGACGCCTTCTGGGCCGCCGTGAATCGCCCGGCTCAGCAGCACGTCGCAAGGCATCTGTTCGAGGCCGGACTACAGCAGCGGAGCGACGTCGAGCGCGATCTCCCGCATTGGGTGACGCGGTTCCAATACCGCTCCGGCTCCGACGGGGAGTAGACACCGCTACCAGCCGATGTGAGATCAATGATCCCGGCTGAAATCACCCAAGATCATAAATATCGGCGCGAAGGACCTGACTACCTCGCCGCGTCCGTGCCGGCCGGCGGCGTGATGCCGAGCTGACGGAGCAGGATGACGGTGTAGATCTGCACGATCTCGTCCAACTCCAGGGGACCCTCCGCCCGGTACCAGCTCGAGACGTGGATGCCGGCGGCCAGCACCGCGTAGGTCTGCAGCCGCAGGTCCAGTACCTTGACGCCGGCGTCCTGGCAGGCCTCGGCGATGAGGCGTCGGAGCGTCTGCTCGTAAACGTCCCGGCTACTAACGATCTTGTCCCGGTCCTCGGGTTCGAGCGCCCGTAGCTCGCTGTTGCCGATGAAGACGTCGCGAGCGCGCTCGGCGTGGAAGCGGATGTGGCAGTCGAGCCCCGCGCCCAGCCGGTCCAGGCTGGTGGACCGTCCCGTGATCGCGTGTTCCTGCGCGGCGAGCAGGTCCTCCATGATGCTCAGCATGAGCGAGGCCAGCAAGGCCTGCTTGCCGCTGATGTGGTTGTAGAGACTGCCCACCGTGATGCCCACCCGGGCCGCGACCTGGCGGAGAGTGGTGGCCTCGTAGCTGTGCTGGTAGAACAGGTCGGCGGCGGCCTCGCGAATGGCTGCCGCGGTCCGGGGGCCGGTGGTGAGTCGTACCGGTGTCGGCTCGCTGCGGCTCATGTGGCGGTGGCTCCTGCCCTGGCGGACGAACGCTCGTTCCGAGGGTAGTCAGGCCGGCGCCCCGCGCACCGGCGGCCCACCGAGGACGCCCGCGCTGTGTCCCGCGGACGGCCGATGACCTGCTGCCGATCATCTGCGCGAAACCGAGGAAATGTTAAACTCACGGGGGGCAAAAGGGGGCACCAATGGCCGAAAATGACCGGGACGGTCACTACCTCCACGTGGGCGGCGACGTGTCGGGGCAGATCCTTGTCGGGACAGGCAATGCCGCCACAATGGGACCGGCTGAAAATGCCGTAGACCTTTCCCGGCTGACGGAGTTCGCCCGGGCGGTCGGACAGGCCCTCCCCGTGCTCGGCGTCAGCGAGGAGCAGCGGCGCGCCGCCGAGGAGCTCGTCCGGGAGATCGTGGCGGGTGCCGGCGAGCCGGCAGCCGACCACCGCCGTCTGCGCACCCTCGGTCAGAGCCTCCGCGTGATCGTGGAGGGGGCGGCGGCCGGTGCGCTGACCTCGGGCCTGTTCAGCATCTGGGTGCCCTGACCGGCCTCATCCACTGACGGTCACCCGTCCCAGGGTGCTGGTGGGCAGGAAGACCGCGAGGCACCGGCCTGAGCTGCTGGTCATCAGCCATGGATGGGTCAGGAACGTGGGGAAGCTCCGGCGAGATCCAGGCGCGACATCGGCCCAGCGTTCGCGGCCGCCCGTGTAGTTCAGCCAATAGACCGTTACCGGCCGGGAGCCGTTGTTGACGACCTGGAACTCCGCTCTCGGAGTGCTCTGTGACCAGGTCGCCTTGGTCGATCCGGCGCGGGCGCAGCCCAGCGAGTTCAGGTGGGAGAGCTGCACCGCCGGGGCCGACGCGCGGTGCGGTGTCCTGACGTAGTGGTTGTACGCGGTGACGCCTCCGGCGGCCGCCGCGGCCGTGACGGCGAGCCCGGCGGCAGCGACGACCTTGGCCGTGACGGCACTGGCCGCACCCGATGTCGCCGGGGTGCTCGCCGCCGTCGCCGCGGAGCCCGGGTCCGGCACGACGGGTGGTGGTGCCGCACCCGGCGCGCAGAGCCCCTGAGCCTGCTGGGCGACGGTCGCGGGCCCCTTCGCGCCGAGGTCGGCCCAGATCGCCGCCGCCGCGCCCAGCGCCGCCGCTGCCGCCACCCGCTTGCCGGTGAGCAGCGAACGGATGCCGTCCTCATGGGTGAAGTAGGCCACCAGGCGCCGGTCGCCGGCAGCCTCGGCGGCGGCCTTCCCACGGGCGAGGATGTTCTCCCAGGAGGCCCACCGTAGCGAGCGGGCCACGCCCGGGGACGCGGCGGCGGCCAGCCGTGCGGCGGCGTCGCTCTGCCCGGCCAGGGTCGCCGCCTCGATGACGGCCGTCACGAGCCTGCCGTGGTCGGCCACGTCCATCGGTGAACGTCCCGCGGCGGCCACCCATTCGCGGAGCCGGCCGGCCAGTCCCGCCAGCCTCTCCGGGCCCGGCGTCAGCTCCGCGGGCAGCGCGGCGGTCACGCCGTCGGTGAGCCGGCAACCGTGTTCGGAGAGGCTGGTCAGGCCGAGCGCACCGAGATGCCCGGGCGTACCGGCGAAGTCCTCGGCCCCCAGCAGGAAGGCCAGCAACTCCACCGACACCGGTGTACCGGCGGCCGACAGCAGGGAGACCGTCTCCCGCTCCACCGGCGACAACCGGCTCAGCAGCACCGGCACCAGGGAGGCGACCTCGCCGGGACGTGGCAGCACCACCTGGCCGTCCGGACCTGGGCGAGCGGCCGCCGCGGCACGTACGAGCTGGAGCGGGTTTCCCCTGGTCACCTCCCACAACGCGTCGGCAGCCGTGGCCTCGGCGGGCATCAGCGGGCGCTCGAGCAGGTCCGCCAGCAGTGCCTGGCCGTCCTGCCGGTCCAACCCCCCGAGCGGCAGCATCCGCCCCCGTCCCCACAACGACCGTGTGGAGGAGGCGATCACCATGGCCGCGTCCGGGAGCAGGTCGAGCAGCAGGGTCAGTTCCGGGCCGGGACACTCCACGTCGTCGAGCACGACCCGTACGTCGACACCCGTCATCAGCCGCCGCAGCTCGACGGCGGAGGGCCGATAGCCCTCGCTGTCGTAGCAGGCCTCGAACACATCCTGGGCGATGTCGCCCACGTCCCGGCCGGCGGTGTTCAGGAAGACGACTCCGGCGTCCGCGCCGTCCATCTGGCGGGCAGCATGCCTGATCAGCGTGCTCTTGCCCATACCCTCCACGCCGTGCACCTGAAGGGGCTCGGCCGCGGCGACGGCCTGGTCGATGTCGGCCAGTTCGCGATCCCGCCCCCGCAGCATCACGGTCCGCCGCGGCAGCAGCGCGACCCGTTCCCGTCGTACGGGCCGCGGCCGCTCGCCCGGCTGGAGCACGGTGACCACCGAATGCTCGGCGGTCACGACCACGTTGTGGTCACCGACCACGAGCTGACCTCGTACGTCGCCTTCCACCCGCACGTAGGCTCTTTCCCCGCTCACCGCCACATTGTGCAAGAAAGCCACACATCGTAAGCAGCTATCGACGGAATGCACCGTGAAGGTGAGTGCAACCGAACCTCCAGGACAGGGTCATCGTGGAAGCCGGGGCGGCCGGTCCGTGGCGCACCTCGGGGCGAGCAGCGGCCACGCCTGCGTTGCTACCATGACGTCATGAACACGTCCGCAGGTCAGGTGATGATGCCCCGCTCACGGGGCCGCTGACGCTGCACGGACGATCGTTCCGAGGCCCTGCTCACGGGGCCTCGATCGATGTCCGCGGTCGGTGCCCCGGATCCCGGAGGTTCCGATGACCGCACCGCACACCTATCTCACCACCACGATCCCGTACGTCAACGCCCGTCCCCACCTGGGATTCGCGTTGGAGCTCGTGCAGGCCGACGTGCTCGCCCGCCATCGTCGCGGGCAAGGCCATCACGTCAGGTTCCAGACCGGCACGGACGACAACTCGCTGAAGAACGTGCTGGCCGCCGAGGCCGCGGGCATCGGTGTCCAGGAGTTCGTCGACGGCAACGCCGCCGCGTTCGTCGCGCTGGCCGGACCGCTGTCGCTGTCGGCCGACGATGTCATCCGCACCAGCCGCGACCCCCGGCACCGGCCCGGGGTCGAGCGGTTCTGGCGGGCCTGCGCGGACGCGGGTGACCTCTACCGGAAGCACTACGAGGGCCTGTACTGCGTCGGCTGCGAGCAGTTCTACACACCGGCCGAGCTGAACGACGGTCACTGCCCCGAGCATGGCACCAGGCCGCAGCGGGTCGCCGAGGAGAACTGGTTCTTCCGCCTCTCCCGCTACACCGACCGGCTGCACGACCTCATCGCCACCGGTGCTCTGCGCATCGAGCCCGCCGGACGCCGCAACGAGGTCCTCGCCTTCCTCGCCGGTGGCCTGCAGGACTTCTCCGTCTCCCGGTCGACCGCCCGCGCCCGGGGCTGGGGCATCCCGGTCCCCGGCGATCCGAGCCAGGTCATCTACGTGTGGTGGGACGCCCTGGGCAACTACCTCACCGCCCTCGGGTACGGCACCGGGGGCGACGACCACCGGCACTGGTGGACCGGAGCCCAGCACCGCGTCCACCTGGTCGGCAAGGGCGTGCTCCGCTTCCACGCCGTCTACTGGCCGGCCATGCTGCTGTCCGCCGGCCAGCCGCTACCGACCGACATCCTGGTGCACGACTACCTCACCGTCGACGGCCGTAAGATCAGCAAGTCCGGCGGCGTCACCGTCGACCCGGCCGCGCTCGCCGGAGAGTACGGCACGGACGCCGTCCGCTGGTGGCTGCTGCGCGAAGTACCCCGGGTCGGGGACGCCGACTTCACCCTCGACCGGCTCGTCGCCCGCGCGAATGACGAACTCGCCAACGGACTCGGCAACCTCGTCAACCGGGTCGTCGCCATGACCCACCGCTACCGCGAGGGGCAGGTCCCCGTCGGTGCAGCGCCGGCTCCCGGCGGGGAGGGCCTCCGAGAGGCATGCCGGCGAGCACCCCGCCTCGTCGGCACGGCACTGGCCGAGTTCGACTTCCGCAGGGCCACGTCCGCGGTCTGGGCCATCGTCGACGAGGCCAACCGGTACGTCGAGCACGTCCGCCCCTGGGAACTGGCCGGGAGGGAACGCGACGGCGACGAGCACGCCGGGCACCGACTGGACGCGGTCCTGGCCGAGCTCATCCGGGCATGCCGGACGATCGCCGAGCACCTGGCACCCTTCCTGCCCGACGCCGCGGCCCGCATCACCCGGCAGTGCGAACCCCTGGACGGGCGGCTCCCCGCTCCTGCACCCGTCTTCCAGAAGATCGCCACCCCGGGCCCGGCGACCACGCCGGAGCCCCGGCACCAGGAGATCCGGTGAACGACCTGCCGAATGAACGCAGCCGCCCGGAGGGCCCCGTGTACAAACCCGGTATGGCGATCGGCAGGTACCTGGGCGTGGACCTCGCGTGGCGAGAAGACGATGACCGGCAGGCGGCGAACGAGAGCGGGGTCGCCGTTCTCGACGACGGCGGCCGGGTCCTCGACGCCGGGTGGACCCGCGGGTCGGCGGGCACCCTCAACTGGATCAGGGAGGCCACCGACGACGATCCGGCCCTGCTGTTCGTCGACGCGCCGCTGGTGGTGACGAACCCCGCCGGTCAACGCCTCTGCGAGACACAGGTCGGACAGCGGTACGGCCGGTGGAAGGTCAGCGCCAACACCACCAACCTCAACTCGCCGCGGCTCGCCGGGGTCACCCTGCGCGGACGGCTCGAGGCCTGCGGGTGGACCTACGCCGACGGCCACGACGGTCCACCGGCGGCAGGCCGCGTCGTGTCGGAGTGCTATCCGTACACCACCCTGGTCGGCGCCTCGGAGCTCGGCTACGACCGCGAGCGCCCGCGCTACAAGCGCAAACCCAAGGGCATGCCCGTCTCCGCCTGGAGACCACGACGCGCCGTGGCCTGCGACGAGCTGATCCGACGGCTCGACGGGCTGGCGGCCGCCGATCCGCCCCTCCGGCTCGACTCGCACCCCATCACTCGACGGCTGACCGAGGAGCCGTCCCCGCAGGACGACCGTGCCTACAAGCATCGCGAAGACCTCATCGACGCCCTCATGTGCGCATGGACGGCGGCCCTCTGGGCCCGGCACGGATCCGCGCGGTGCCAGGTACTCGGTCCAGCGCCCACCGGCGGCGACCGCCCGGCAGCCACGATCATCGCGCCCGCGCGCCCGGAACAGCGCCGGTGAGACGGGGCCTTCCTGCGAGCCCGCCGCCCTGGCGGCCACCGACCCGCCCGGGCGGTCGTCAGTCGGTGAGCCCGATGTGCAGCAGTGCGCCCCAGCCGTCGCTGACCAGCAGGAGGTCGTCCCAGCTCAGGTCGTAGGAGTAGGCGATGTCACGAGCGGCGGCACGGTAGTCGCCGCTGTGGGACGACATCTCGAAGGCGCTCGAGATCGGGCCGAGACGCGCCTCGATCACATCGGCGAGCTCGTCGGTGAGCGCGGTCACCCGCTCGATCTGCTGGGCGGACAGCTCCTGCCGGGGCGGTTGCCGGCTCGACCAGCTCGCCGTGGTGGGGATCTGCGCGGCGACCAGTTGGTGCAGCCGGTCACGCCAGGGTGGCGGGACGGGCCGCACGGCCGCCACCTTCAGCGCGACCCCGCCGGCGCGGTACAGCCTGTCCGCCAGCGCGCGGGGCTCGGCGGGCGTCCTCCCGGTCCGCTGGACCACGCCGACCGGCATGACGGAGACCACGTGGTTGCCTCCGGCGAGCAGCTCCTGCAGCGGCACCACGATCGGCGCGGTCGCATCGGTGACCTCGTTCATCACCTCGTTCGTCCTGGACGCCCCGTCGGCGCCCCGGCGGCGGAAGTGTCCGGTCCAGTCCCACAGCACGGCCTTGATCGTCACGCGCGATGATTCTGCCACGGCCGGGGACCGGTACGGCGGCGGCCGTGACCAGGGAGAACAGCGGATGTCAGGAGGTACGGAACGGGTACGGATTCGTATGACAGCACCGACACACTTCGGTTACGGAACCTCGGCAGGCGGGAGGCGCCGCGCACGGATCGGCCTCAGGACACCCGGGAGGACGAACCCGGCGGTCGACCGACCGGTCCGCCGCGCCAGTCCGGCATGGCCCGGCGGCCGACGGCGACCTCGAAGGCGGCGCGAGCCAGCAGGCGGGTCGAGTCGAGCGTGGGCAGAGGGGAGGCGTCGGGCGTCACCAGCAGCGGGATCTCGGTGCACACGAGGGCGACGGCGTCGCAGCCCCGGTCCGCCAGCCGGCCGATGATGCGGGTGTACTCCGCACGCGAGCCCGCGGTGAACACACCGTTCACCAGCTCCGCGAAGATGATCTTATTGATGATGTGGCGGTCGTCCGGGTCCGGCACCTCGGCGGCGATCCCGCGGTCGGCGAGGGCCCGGGGATAGATCGGGCCGTCCATCAGGTATCTGGTGCCGAGCACGCCGACGCGCGTACGGCCGTCGTGAGCGGCACGGTCCGCGACCACCTCGGCGATGTGCAGGCCGGGAAGGGCGAGATCCGCGCCCGGCTGTTCGAGGGCCAGATGCGCGGTGTTGTCCGGGCAGACGAAGAAGTCCGCGCCGGCGCGGGCGAGCCGTCGCACGCTCTCCGACAGCGTCGCCCGGATCGACGCGTGGTCGCCCTCGTCCCACGCGGGCATGCTGTGCGCCATGGAGATGCAGTCCATGGTGACGTCCGGATGCTGATGGGAGCCCAGCTCGGCGAAGCCCTCCTGGCAGAAGGCCCGGAAGCAGAGCGCGGCCCCTTCGGTGCTGTGCGCGAGAATGCCGAGGTGCTCCATGCCGGCTCCAGCAGTCCGAGATGTCATGTGCCAACACCATTATTGGAACTTACGCTTTCGATGTACAGATCTCCGGGGAGCCGCCCTGCCTGCGTATGCTGACCGCTTGGTGGCGGTCCCGCCCCGTTGGTCGGCACGATTTCTCGATCGGCTCCGAACGCCGGGCTGAACGGAGGCGGGTATGCGCGAGGGGCTCGAACTGGGCGGCCGGTACCGCTTGGTGGAGCGGATCGGCAGGGGCGGGATGGGCGAGGTCTGGCGCGCCACAGACCTGCGGCTGGACAGGCCCGTGGCCGTCAAGCTGCTGCCCGCCCAGGCCGACGCCGACCCAAGACTCGTGACCCGCTTCCGGCGTGAGGCCCAGCTCGCCGCCGGCCTCCAGCACCCGGGGATCACCGTCGTCCACGACATCGACGAGCACCCGCCCGAGCAGTTGCTCTACCTGGTGATGGAGTTGCTCGACGGCGACGACCTCGGCAGGGTGCTGGCCCGCCGGCCCGGGGGCCTGCCGCTCGACGAGGCGCTGTCGCTCGCCGTCCAGATCAGCGGCGCGCTGGCCGCCGCCCACGCCCGCGGGGTCGTGCACCGCGACATCAAGCCCGCCAACCTGATCGTCCTGCGGGACGGCTGGGTGAAGATCTGTGACTTCGGGATCGCCCGGTTCGTCGAGTCCGCCACCGGGCTCACCGGGACCGGGATGATCGGTACCCCGGTCTACATGGCCCCGGAGCAGTTCTCGTCGGGCGAGGTCGACGGGCGCACCGACCTGTACGCCCTGGGCTGCCTGCTGCACCAGTTGCTGTGCGGGCGTCCGCCCTTCCCCGTCGACCAGGGCATCCCGGCCCTGATCAACGGCCACCTCAACCTCACCCCGCCGGGCCCCAGGGCGGCCGACCAGAGCATCCCCGAGGACGTGGACGGGCTCGTCCGCGAACTGCTGGCGAAGGATCCCGCGGATCGCCCCGCCGACGCGGTCACGGTCACGCGCCGGCTGCAAGCCCTCCGCGTGGCCCACACGGCGGCGGTGACCACCGACCCGTCGCTCGCCTCACCCGTGCCGCTCTCCGGCCCGCCGTCCGAGCCCGTACGCCCGGAGGCATCATCCGAGGCCGTAGACCCGGAAAGACCGTCCGAGGCCGTACGCGCGGAAACACCGGCCGAGGCCGTGCGGCCGGAAGCGCCGGCCCGGGCGGCGCCGCCGGAGCCCGCGCCCGCGGCGGCATGGGCCCTGCCCGGATCAGGGGCCGGCCAGGAGGCGTTGCTCTCCGACCCCCGGCTCTCCGATCTGGAGCACCAGCACGAGATCGCGGTCGAGCACTGCTACCAGGGCCGGTTCAGCCAGGCGCTGGCGCTGGCGGACCACGTGGCGCGCACCCGGATGCAGCTGCTCGGGCCGGAGCATCCCGACACGCTGAGCAGCCGGCACCTCGTCGGCACGGCGCTGTACATGCTGGACATGGAGGCCGATGCCGAGCGGGTCGTCTACGGCGCCGCCGAGGCGCGCTCGCGGGTCCTCGGGCCGCACCACGCCGACACGCTGACCAGCTGGCACCTGCTGGCGAAGATCCTGTACATGCTCGGCCGCCACGCGGAGGCGCTGCCGATCGCGGCGGGGGTGGCCTCGTCGCGGCAGCAGGTGCTGGGACCCGACGACGCCGACACGCTCGACACGCGCAACACCGTCGCGTGGACGCTGCACATGCTGGGACGGAACGCCGAGGCACTCCCGTTGGCGTACGACGTCGCTCATGCGCGCGCACGCGTGCTCGGCAACGAGCACGAGGACACCCTGGACAGCCGTCAGCTGATCGGCTGGGTCCAGCACGCGCTCGGCCGGTTCGCCGGGGCGCACACCGTGGCGCTGGAGCTCCGCGACACCTGCCTGCGCCTGTTCGGCCCCACCGCCGAGCAGACGCTGCAGGCGCACGGCCTGCTGGAGGCCAGCGCCCCCGGCGCCGCGCGGCGCAGATGAGACGGCGCCGCGCGGCGCGGCCCACGGTCCGCCGGAAGCCGGGCCCATGGTGATCAGCCGCAGTTGGCCCACGACACGGACGCGCTGGCCTGGCCGGCGCCGCCCCGGTACTTCACGCACTGACCCTTGGCGTAGAGGTAGACCGGCCCGGCGTAGTACGCGAACGCTCCGCTGTCCGTGGCGCTCTGGCCGTCCTTGCGGGTGAGCGTCGCCCAGACGCTGGTCTTCTTGCCGACGCTGACGGTCTTGAGGGTGACGACGCAGTTGTAGCCGGAGCCGTTGTAGAGCTGGTGGACCGAGCCGCCGCTGAACGAGCTGGAACGCTGGCGGTAGTAGCCCGAGCCGTGGCCGCCCGAGTTGCACACCTGCTCGGGCGTGTAGGGATTCTTGACCACGGGGGGCGTCTCCCCGCCGCCGCTCCCGGGGCGCCCACCGGCAGCGCCGGTGGGCCGTGCCTGCGGGGTACCCGCGGTGGCGGGGGACCGGGTCGCCGTGCTGCCGGGCGTGGCGACCGCGCCGCCCTTCTTGCCGCTGCCGCTCTGGCCGTCGTGTCCGCCGGTCGTCGTGCCCCCGGCGGTGTTCCCGTTGCCCTGTGCCTCCGGGCCGGGCGTCGCCTCCGCGGCGGTGCCGGCCGGCCGGTCGCCGTCACCGCGTACGGTCGCCCACACCACGGGGACGGCGAGCAGCAGCGTGGCCACGATCGCACCGGCCAGCAGCGGCAGCACCGGGAAGCGGCGACCGGCCCGCGGCATCCCGCCCGGCACCGTCAGTGGCATGGAGGCGGGCATGGGCGCGGGCATGGGCGCCGGCCCGGGGGGCGGTACGGCGGCCGCTGGGGCGGCGACGGCGGGAGGCGCGGAGGACGCCGCCACCGTGGTGGGCGCGGCGGCGAGCGGTGCGGTGGTGAGGGCCGGTGCGGACGGCGCCGTGTCCAGCAGGCGCTCGTGGGCCTCTCGTGCGGTGGGCCGCTGGTCGGGGTCCTTGGACAGGCAGGCCGCCACCACCTCGCGCAGCGGGCTGGGGAAGGCCCCGAGATCAGGCTCCGCGTGCAGGATGCGGTGCATCACCTCGCCGATCTCGTCGTTGCCGAAGGCGGGCAGGCCCGTCGCGGCGAAGACCATGGTGCTGCCCCAGGCGAACAGGTCCACCGGCGGGCCGATGGGCCGGCCGTCGAAGTTCTCCGGCGCCATGTACGACGGGGTACCGACGTTCTGGGTCTCGCCCGCCGCGTCGAGGGCCCGCGCCACCCCGAAGTCGATGACCCGTGGGCCGTCGGAGCCGAGCATCACGTTCTGCGGCTTGAAGTCCCGGTGGACGATCCCGGCCTGGTGGATCGCGGCGAGCGCGGTGAGGGTGCCGATCGCCAGCCGTTCCAGCGCGCCGCCCGCGCGCGGCCCCTCCTCACGTACCAGGCTGTGCAGCGACCGGCCGGCGACGTACTCGCTCACGATGTACGGGCGATCGCCCGCGACGTCGGCGTCGAGGACCTGCGCGGTGCAGAACCGGGCGACCAGCTTGGCCACCTCCAGCTCCCGGACGAAACGGGTGCGGGCCCGGGGGTCGGAGGTCAGCCCGGTGTGCAGCAGCTTGATCGCCCGGAACTCCGGGTCCCCGGCCCGGCGGGCCAGGAACACCGAGCCCTGACCGCCTTCCCCCAGCCTGCCGACCACCTCGTAGGCGCCGAGATACGCGGGATCTCCCGGCCGTAGCGGGTGGGCTTCCGGTGTGATCGCTCCTGCCATGACAAATGACCCTATTTGTCACAGTGGGTGGTTCGCACCGTGGGGGCACTCGGCCAGGGGACGCGACGCCGAACCGATCGGCCGGGCGCATCGGGCCGTCCGGTGGGCGACGTCTCCGGGCATTCGAGTAGTTCGTCGCGGCCTGCTCTGGCAGTCTGCCCAGGGTGCGTGAGTTCTTCCCCTACGGTCTCCGGCTCGAGGGCCGGGACCTGCTGATCGTCTGGTTCGACGGAGGCGACGAGCCGGACGGGGTCCTCGTGGACGACGACGGCCGGGTGATAGTCCAGGCGGACATGGCGGCCCTGCGCAATTTCGCCCACGCTGAGCACATTCGGATCGACACTTCGGGCACCGAGGACGTCTGGGCCCTGGACCTCGACTCCGTCGCCTTCTGGACCGTCGTCGCGGACGAGGCCGGCGTCGACTGCATCGAGCTGCTCAACGCGTGGAACCTGTTCGTCGATCTCGCCCACAGCGTGGGCACCGAGTTCGACGACCGGGGCGAGGTCCGTGACCAGATCTACGACAAGCTCTTCTGGGGCAACAACCTGCCGGCCATGACCGCCGAGGCGGAGTCCGCCGAGCCGACGTGGTCGGACGAGGAACTGGCCGTGCTGCGGGACACGATGGCGCGCGGCCTCGAGATCGCCCGCCGGCATCTGATCCCGTCCTGGCCCACCACCTAGTCCACCGCCCGGTCCACCGCCCGGTCCACCACCTAGTCCACCGCCTCGGGCACCATCGCTGCTCCGCGCAGCGCGGCGACCCGCTCGGCGAGGGACGGCTCGTCGCGGGTGAGCCACCTCTCGATGACGGCCTCGGGGTCCTCGCCGGGCTCCCCCTGGCGGCCGCCGTCCCGTGCCGCCCCGCGCCGCAGGTAGCGCGCGAGCGCGGCCTGGGCCCGGGCGTGGACGTCCCGGCGGTCCGAGGAGGTGGAGTGCAGATCCGCGGCCGCCTCCAGAGCGCACCAGATGCGCACTCCGTTCTCGTGCAGCCTGCTCGCCTCGACGAGAACCTTGGACGTGCTGGTCGTCATCGCGGCTCCTCGGCGGGGGATGGCCCAGGATAGGCCGCACGGCCCCGCCGCCGCGCGGGGTCACGGATCTCGGCGTCCGTACGGGACGACCCAGGTGGTGTCTCAGGTGCTCCGCCACAGGACCAGGGCCACGATCAGGTACGGCACGGCCGCGCAGGCGAAGAGCGTGCCGGGCCCCGCCCAGACGGAGCCCAGCGCGTAACCGGCGTAGGTCAGCACCGCCACCACCTCCGAGCCGAAGCCCGCCATCGAGACGACCGTCGCCCGGGCCTGGTCCGCGAGGTGATCCTGCAGCACGGTCTCGGCGGCGACCATCGCCCACTGGAAGACCCCGAAGGCGACGGCGACGAACACCAGCCCGGCGGGCCGCCCGTTCAGCGCCCCGGCGGCCAGGCACCCGGCCGCGACCGCCAGCGCGGGAGCCACCCGGCGGGTGCCGCGACCGGCGAACCAGCCGCCCACCATGGCCCCGGCGGACACCAGCAGCACCAGCAGCGGCACCGCCGCCGGGCCGGCCCCGGTCGCCCGGGCGAGCAGCGGGACGTACTCGTCCAGCGCGCCAATGCCCGTGAGCGCCGCGGCGAGCACCAGCGAACGCGACACCGTCGACGATCGCCGGACCTCGGCCAGCCCGCCGCGGAACACCGTCGCGAAGGTCTCCTCCCGCTCGCCGCGCCGGCCGCGGGACTCGGGGAAGGACCACGCCAGCGGGATCCCGAGCAGCGTGGTGCCGACGCTCACGATCCCCACCGCCCGGTAGCCGCCTACGGCCAGGACCGGCGCGGCCAGGCCGGAGGCCGCCATGATCGCAGTCATGCCGATGGCTTGTGCCCGTCCGGTGAGGCGCCCGTACGCGCCCGCCGCGCCCAGCCGCACGAGCTCCTCGTAGACCAGTGCCTGCAGGGTGCCCGAGCGCAGCGCGGAGGCGGCGCCCCACAGCACGAAGCCGCCCGCGAAGGAGGCGTAGCAGGGCAGGAAGGTCCACAGCGCGTACCCGGCGGCCGCCAGGACGGGCGCGATCATCAGCAGCCGCCGGCGGGAGAACACGTCCGCCCACAGCCCGGACGGCACCTCCAGCGCGAAGGAGGTCACCGACCAGATGACGAACAGCGAGGAGATCTCGGCGGCCGACAATCCGGCATCGGTGAACAGCACCGCGTACACCGGGTACAGCAGCACGAGATCTTCGAAGAACGCGTAGGTGTAAAGCCTGCGCGCGAGTCCGGACTCAGGTGAGGATCAATGTCGCCAGGTCATGGGCGCAGCCTACGGTGCGGCCGCCGGCCGGGCGAGCCGTTTTTCCGGTCCGGGACACGGGGCGGCCCGGTGCCTGCGGCCGACGCGGCCCGGGGTTGCCGGAGCGGCCCGGGGCGGCCTGGGCGGTCTCGGCGGTCCGGGCGGTCTGGGGCGCGGCCCGGTGTGCCGGGGAGGATCAGCGAACGCCGCTCGGGCGGAACTGGATGCTGATCCGCGGGCCCGTCGCGCGGGTGGTCTTCGGGATCGCGTGCTGCCAGGTGCGCTGACAGCTGCCGCCCATCACGATGAGGTCGCCGTGGCCGAGGTGGTGGCGCAACGTCTCGCCGCCCCCTTGCGGCCGCAGCAGCAGGGTGCGCGGCGTGCCGATCGAGATGATCGCCACCATGGTGTCCTCGGTCCTGCCGCGCCCCGTGCGGTCGCCGTGCCAGGCGACGCTGTCCCTGCCGTCGCGGTACAGGCACAGGCCGGCGGTGCGGAACGGCTCACCGAGCTCCGCCGCGTAGTGCGCGTCGAGGGCCTGCCTGGCCTGGTCGAGCACGGGGTCGGGCAGCGGCTCGTCCTCGGCGTAGAAGCTGAGCAGCCGCGGGACGTCGACCGTGCGGTCGTACATCCTCCGCCGCTCGGCCCGCCACGGCACGACCTCCATCAGCCGGTCGAAGAGCACGTCGGCACCGGCGATCCAGCCGGGCCGGACATCGATCCAGGCCCCGTGGGCGAGTGGTGTCCGCCGCACCGACGAGCCGAGCGGGCCCGGCCCGACCTCGTCGCAGAAGTCCAGTAGCGAACCCTGGAACGCGTCTGTCATATCTCGAGCCTACGCGGTGTTCAAACAGGCGTTCGACGTGGTGGTGCCCGGCGGGCGCGGGCACACGCCCGCCGGGCACTGTGATCAGTCGCTGATCTGGATGCCGTAGTCCCGCAGCCGGAACGGGCCACAGCTGCCGCCGAACTTCCAGTAGCCGACGCCGACCCACGAGCCGTACCGGAACCGGCCGTCGGAGCAGTAGGTCCAGGCGCGGGAGGAGCCGGAGTTGACCCGGCAGTTCGCCCACCAGCTGTGCCTGTTGTTGCCGATGCTGTCGCAGGTGGTCGACGCCAGGGCGCCGCTGGCGGCCCCGTCGAAGGACTTGGTGCCGGTGACCGGCTTCTGGGCCGAGGAGTCCGGTACCGGTGAGGGCGGGGCCGGCGTCGACGCCGGGGCGGCGAGCGCGGTGGCCGGTGCGGTGGCCGTGAGCGCCGCGACGGCCGCGAGGGCGGCGGTCCCGAGGTGTTTGGCGAAGGTCGTTCTCATGGTGTTCGTGCTCCCTGTGGATGCGGTTCGATCTGCCGGTTCGAATATCCCGGGAATCGCGCCGGCCGTCGTTGTCCGTGCGCGCCCGCCACTTGACGATGCGCGCCTTCCGCCGAGCCTCTCCCTTTCGCCCGCAGCGTGCGAAAGTAATGAAATGTCGCACTATCGAAAAGTGTGTCGACGGCTATGCAGTTCATGCTCTCGCGATGGCATAACACCAGGTCAGCCTTGACATCTAATTTGCTCGATCCTTATGATGCCAGCGTCCGCACGACGGTCGGGTTCCACTTCGCGATCCGCGGTGGGGCGTCCTTGTGGTCGGGGGATACGAATGGAGAAAAGATCAAGGGAAATCCCGAAAAAGGGCGTCGGTAAAACCCGGTCGGTGGTGCGCACTCTGATTACGACAGAGCACCTTCCGGTCGCCGACAGATTCGCCTATTTCCGCGACATCGTCTTCCGGGAACCGTCCCCGATGGCCGTGCACTGTGATCGGCCCGCCGACTTCTCGGCGCAGCTCGACAAGGCCGATCTCGGCGCGGTGACGATGGTGTCGCTGTCGACCCGGACACCGGGGCGCTGCCGGATCCACCGCAGTGCCGAGCTGATCCGGCGATCCGATCCGGAGGCGTACCGGCTGGTGCTCAAGCTGGGCGGGACCAGCGTGCTGGACCACAACGATCATCAGGTCACGCTCGGCCCCGGTGACATGGTGCTCTACGACACCTCGCTGCCCGCCCTGGGATGGCGGGGCTCCGGCGACGACCGGTGGGTGATGGTGCGGTTCCCCCGGCACCTGCTCCCGCTGCCGGTCCCCGCCGTGCAGCGGCTCGTGGGCGCACGGTTCTGCGGCCACACCGGGATCGGTGCGCTGCTGTCGGGGTTCGTGGCGCGAGCCGCCCAGGACATCGGCCACTACCGCCCCGCCGACGCCGTGCGCCTGTCGACCACCCTGCTGGACCTGCTGGGCGCTCTGCTCGCGCACGAGCTGGAGACCGGCAGCGCCCTGCCGCCCGAGTCCCACCGGCAGGTGCTGCTGCACCGCACGCAGGTCTTCATCCAGCAGCGGCTCGGCGACCCGGCCCTGTCACCGGCGACGGTCGCCGCCGCCCACCACATCTCCGCGCGGTCCCTGCACCGGCTGTTCCACGCCCACGGCCTCACGGTCGTCGGCTGGATCCGTGCCCGCAGGCTGGAGCGGTGCCGCCGCGATCTGGCCGACCCGCTGCTGGCCGCCCGGCCGGTCCACGCCATCGCCGCGCGGTGGGGGCTTACCGACGCCGCGCACTTCAGCCGGATCTTCAAGTCCGCCTACGGCCTGAGCCCGCAGGCCTACCGCCACAGCGCCCTGGTGCAGGCCGCCGACGCCGGCACGGCCGGTGGCGGCTGAGCTTCAGAGCCGGGTGAGCCTCCGGGTCGGCTGAGCGTCGTGACCGGGCCTGCCGAGGGGCCCGCGGCACCGTCTGCCCGGGGAAAAAGTGGCAGGTCGGTCGAACCTTGGCGGGCTCGCCTCCCGTACTGCCTGCCGACCGGGATCGAGCGGTTGTTCCCGATGCGGTGGTACCGATACGCGGAGGCATGATGAAGGAAATCCAGCGATGGGCCATACCGGCGGCCGCCGTGGTCGCAGCCGGGACCATTTTCGTCGTGTACGGCGGGAACAGCGGCAACGCATCGAGCACCTCGGGGAAGACCCAGCCCAGCGCGAGCCCCAGTGACTATGCCGATCCCACCGAGAGCCCCGCGGCGGGCAACACCACGAAGAAGCTGGAAGTGGCCAGTGACGGCAAGCTCGGCAAGATCGTTGTCGATGACCAGGGCCGCACCCTGTACCGCTTCGACGCCGACTCCGCCAAGCCGACCTCGGTCAGCAACTGCAACAACGCCTGCGCGACCGCCTGGCCGCCGGTGACGGCCGACGACAAGTCCGTGTCGGTCAAGGGCATCGACTCCAAGCTGCTCGGCACCCTGGCCCGCCCCGACGGCACGGTCCAGCTGACCCTGGCCGGCTGGCCGCTGTACCGCTACGCCAAGGACGACAACCCCGGCGACACCAACGGGCAGGGAGTCTCCGGCAAGTGGTTCGTCACCGCCCCCACCGGCAAGAAGGCCGCCAAGCCCCCGGCCCCGGCGCCCGCCGCCCCGGCGGCTCCCAAAGGCAACGTCCTGCTGCGCGTGGTGACCGACCCCGAGCTCGGCAAGATCGTGGTCGACGGCTCCGGGCGCACCCTCTACCGCTTCGACAAGGACATCCCCAGGCCCGGCGGCAAGGCGATCTCCAACTGCCTGGGCGCCTGCGCCAAGGCCTGGCCGCCGGTGCTGTGGACCAAGGGCTTCAAGGTCGTCGGCGTGGACCGCGCCCTGCTGACCAACATCATGCGCAAGGACGGCAAGTGCCAGATCGCGCTGAACGGATGGCCGCTGTACCGGTTCGCCAAGGACACCGCCCCGGGTGACACCAAGGGCCAGGGCGTCGGCGGCATCTGGTTCGTCAGCAACCCCGCCGGCAAGAAGGCCCTCGCGTCCTCGGGCTCGGGGCCGGGTGGGTACGACGGTGGCTCGGGATACTGAGGCCGCGTTGGACACGACCTGAGCCTGGTGGGGATACTGATCGATAGGCGCAGGCCGTCTTCGCCTGCCGATCGATCCAGGGGTGAGGGTAATGGGCATCGTGTCGCCGGGGTTCTCCGGCCGTCGCCGTACCGGAGCCCCCGACCTGCCGCCGGGCCAGTACCTCACCGAGGACTTCCCGGTGCTGTCGGCCGGCCCGACGCCACGGGTGACCCGCGACGGCTGGGAGTTCACCATCACCACCGAGGCCGGGGTGCGGCACCGGTGGGACTGGACGGCGTTCCGCGCCCTGCCGGCCGAGCGGTTCACCGTGGACCTGCACTGCGTCACCAAGTGGTCGAAGCTGGGCACGGCCTGGGAGGGCGTGTCACTGGACACGTTGTTCGCCGACGTGGAGAGCGCCGCGGAGTACGCGCTGGCCCTGTCCTACGGCGGCTACACCACCAACCTTCCGGTGCAGGACCTGCTCGACGGGCAGGCGTGGATCGCCTTCCGCTACGACGGCGCGGAGCTGGACGCCGAGCACGGCGGCCCCGCGCGGCTGCTCGTCCCGCACCTCTACCTCTGGAAGAGCGCCAAGTGGGTACGTGGCCTGCAACTGCTCGATGACGACGAGCCGGGGTTCTGGGAGAGCGCGGGCTACCACAACTACGGAGATCCATGGCGCGAGCAGCGGTACTGGGGCGACTGACCTGGCGGGTCGGCACCGTGGTGGCGGTCAGGCAGGAGACCGCCACGGCCCGCACGCTCGTGCTGGAGGTGCCCGGCTGGCCAGGCCACCTGGCGGGTCAGCACGTCGACCTGCGGTTGACCGCGGCCGACGGCTACTCCACCCAGCGGTCGTACTCCATCGCGTCGGCCCCGGGGTCCGACGGTCTGGAGCTCACCGTCGAGGCGGTCCCCGACGGGGAGGTGTCGCCGTACCTGACCCAGGTACTGTCCGTCGGTGACCCGCTGGAGCTGCGCGGCCCGGTCGGCGGCTGGTTCGTCTGGCGTCCGGCGGCGACCGACCCGGTGCTGCTGGTCGGCGGCGGCTCGGGGATCGTGCCGCTGATGGCGATGATCCGTACCCGGGCCGCCCACGACAGCCGGGTGCCGTTCCGGCTGGTGTACTCCGTGCGCGACCCGCGGTCGATGCTCTACGCCGAGGAGCTGCGCCACCGGGGCCGGCACGACCCCGGGTTGGACGTCTCCTACGTCTACACCCGCGGGGTGCCCGAGGGATGGCCGCACCCGCCGGGCCGGATCGGCGCCGAGCAGCTCATCGCCGGCGGCCGGCCGGCGGAACCCGACCCGGCCTGCTTCGTGTGCGGCCCCACCGGCTTCGTGGAGGCCGCCGCCGGACTGCTCGTCGACGCCGGCCACGACCCCGCCCGGATCCACACCGAACGCTTCGGCCCCAGCGGAGGACCGCGATGACCGACGACCAGCACGATCAGCACGACTATCTCGACACGAACGCCGCCGCAGCCGCGCTGCGGGAGGTCTTCACCGTCGACGTGACGGCCGCCGTGGGCCGGTGCACGGGCTGCGGGCGCACCGGGGTGATGGCCGAGACGTACCTCTACGCGCGTGCTCCCGGCCTGGTCGGGCGCTGCCCCGCGTGCGACACGGTGCTGTTCCGGCTGGTACGCGCCCCTGGGCGGGCATGGCTCGATCTACGTGGGCTGACCTGCCTGGAGATCCCGCTGCCCGAGGACTCCTGACCGGGCCCGGGACGCGACGGCGGGCCGCACCGGGCGGCCGATGTGGAACGTCGCGGTCAGCCCCTCACCCCAGGAGCACGAGTCGGGTTCCCTGGGCAGGCCGAGGCCGCGCAACTCGTCGGCGAGCGGCCCGGTGCCCAGCGTGACGCCGACGGAACCGGTCGCCGTACGCGGGGCGACGTCCATCTCCATCGGCATGGCGTACGGCACGCCGTCCCGGTAGGAGTAGCTGACCATGCTGAAACGGCCGCCGGGAGCCCGCCGCCCGCCGCGCGGTATCCGCAGCTCGAGCGCGCGCTGGACGCCGACCGCCAGGCCGAAGGTGACCTCGTCGGTGGTGTAGCGGGCCTGGATCAGCTCGACGCTCACGGGGTAGCCCATCACGCCGTTGCCGACCGCGCAGGTGAACGCCTCGTCGACCGGCATCCGGTAGCCGAACAGCCCAGGTGCCTCGGCGGGGGCGCCCGCCGGCCGGACGAGGAACGCGAAGGTCATCTCGCGGCACGCGCCCCATGCGGTGCGGAGGTAGTCGCACGCCGCGACGATGAACTGGGCCCTGCCCGCGGCGATCTCCACCACCTCGAACGCCGTGCCCGGCACCAGCGCCCTCGCCGCCGCGACGGGCACCTCGAACATCAGGGTGGCGACGTTGACCTCCGCCGCGTCCAGCGGAAAGGAGAGTTTCCGATCGCAGAGCATTCCCCACAACGTGGTCTCTGTCACCGGCCCCACCCTTATCCCGCCATGATCGGAGATAAACGTGATGTTACGTGGGTCACAGGGTCATAGGGGAGAGAACGGCGATGTCCGCGCGGCCCGCCGGTGGCCGGGACCGGGGGTGATCGCCGTGCGGAGGGTTCAGCTCAGCGGACGGCGGCCGATGAAGCCCAGCTCGCTCAGGTGGTACCACGCCAGCTCCCGGTCGCCCTCGAGCCAGCAGAGCCGGACGGAGCGGCCGTCGATCCGGGCCGGGAAGTCGACCAGCAGCGGGGCGAGGCCCTTGACCTCGATGCCCTGCTCGCCGAACCAGGCGAGGTGCTCCTCCAGCCGGGCCTCGTAGGCCTTCGCCTCGGGGATCCCGCCGAACGCCGAGGAGCCCTCGGTGTTCAGCTCGAGGGCGAGCTCGGCGAGATCGGCCCGGAGCCGTACGATCTCGTCCGCCCTGGCGAGCACCTCGGGCAGGAGCGCGCGGGCCTCCGCCAGGGTGAACTCCCGCTCGGTCGTCGCCATGGCCGCTCCTCGATGGTCGTCCGCACTCCTGCCTGGAACGCTATCGAGCCTGCGGCGGTGCCCGCCGGGAGGGGCGGCGGGCCCGGCCGGGCGGTGGGCGAAGCCCGGCCGGGCCGGGGGCGAGTCAGGAGTCCGGCAGGAGACCGCGGCGGTGCCGCTCCATCTCGGCCAGCTGCTCCGCGGACAGGCCGTTCATCGCCTCTTCGCGGTGGCGCCGCATCTCGGCCAGTTCCTCCGGGCCGAGCGCCTCCATCATCTCGCGGCGCTGCTGCGTCATCTGCTCCAGTTGCTCGGGGGTGAACGCTCGGTCCATGGTGGTCATCTCCTCGATGAGCTCGACGAATTCCTGTGCCGACGGCTCGGGCCGGTGCCCGAGCGCGCCCATGACGGCCAGCAGGCGCACCCGCAGCCGCTGGGCCGCCGCGATCCGCTCCTCGGTCTGCTCGAGCTGCCGCCGTACGAGCTCGCGGGGATCGGCGCCGGTGCCGTCGAGCATCCCGGCGATCTCCGCGAGCGACAGCCCGAAGCCGCGCAGGGCCATGATCTGGTGGAGCCTGCGCACGTCGGAGCCGGTGTAGTAGCGGTGATCGCCGTGATCCCGGCGTGGCGTCAGCAGGCCGAGCCGGTCGTAGTGGTGCAGGGCCCGCACGGTCAGTCCGGTCGCCCGCGCCAGCTCGCCGACCCGCCAGACGCGGTCGGGGGCCTGTCGTGGTGTCATGCCTGCGACGCTAGGACCCGACGCCGCGTCAGGTGCAAGCCGGCAGGATCGCGAAAGTCCGCCGGCCGGGATGGTTACCTGGAGGGACGGCGCCGGTGGTGGCGGCTCGACGAGGAGGCGGTATGGCGAAGGTAGCGCTGGGACGGGTGATCGTGCTGGTACGGGACTACGACGAGGCGCTGGAGTTCTACACCAAGTCCTTCGGGTGCGAGGTCCTGGAGGATCGCCCGGGATCGGCGGACCTGCGCTTCGTCCATGTCCGCTTTCCCGGGGACGAGGCCGCGATCTGGCTGCTGCGGCCGGGCAGCGCCGCCAACATGGACCGGGTGGGCGCGCAGACCGGCGGCGAGCCGGTCGCGGTGGTCTACACCGACGACCTCAAGGCGCTGGCCGCCGAATGGCAGGACCGCGGGGTGCGCTTCAGCGTCGATCCCTATGACGCGGAGGGCGCCGCCGTGTGCCACGTGCTGGATCTGTACGGCAACGAGTTCGTGGCGGTGCAGCTGCCGGGCTGATCGGCCGGGACGGAGCCGCTCAGTCGCCGGGCTGCACCGCGTTGGGGTCGTGGCGGGGGAAGAGCAGGACCGCGCCGGCCGCCACCGCGAAGCCCAGCAGCCGCAGCGCCACCCGGCCACGGTCGTCCGGCCACGGCTCGCCGTACAGCATGGTGCCCACCAGCAGCAGGTACGTCTTGGCGGTGATCGTCATCACCGTGGCCACGATGGAGACCCGGGCGCGCTGGAACCCCAGCTGCAGGATCCCGAAGCCGAGGGCCGCGGCCAGCACGGTGACGTACGGGTAGGGCGTCTGCAGGATGTCCAGCCCATCCGCGTGCGAGTCGCTCCAGCCCTTGATCGCCAGCTCCGCGGAGCCCACCGGAAGGCCCGCGCTCATGCCGTAGGCGATCCCGGAGACCGGACGCGCGTGCCTGCCGTCCGGGCGGTGATCCCCGAAGAGCATGATCAGGAAGGGCACGGCCAGCGCGGGGGCCACCACCGCGGCCAGCTTCCAGGGCGCCACGGAGGTCGCCTTGATCGGCGGGGGCGAGCCGATGGAGAGCGCGATCAGGAGCATGGCCGCCGCGATGAGCAGCAGGCTGAGCCACTCCCGGAGGGTGAGCCGCTCGCCGAAGAAGACCACCGCGATGATCAGCAGCGGCACCAGGCCCGAGACGAAGATCGGCACGGCCACGCTGAGCGGCACCTTGGAGAGCGCGACGATCTGCAGGGACAACCCGCCCAGCACCAGGCAGAGCCCGGCCAGGAAGATCCAGTCGCTCACGACGTGCCAGGTCAGGTGCAGGATGCGGTTGACGCGGAGCGGCTCCGCCCGGTCCGCCGCCACTTTGAAGACGGCGAAGCCGAGGTAGTAGAGGGCGGTGGCCGCGAAGGCCGCGAGTGCTCCTGTCATGTCATCGTGTGCACTCCTGCCACGTACTCCTCCTCTCAGTGCGGGGCCGAACGCACGTTACTGGCGGCACGCTGGGAAATCCATGGTGTTACATCGGTGGATTTCCGGACTTGTCCATAACCTGCAGGTCGTGATCGATTCGTACAACGGATCGGTCACAAGGGGAACGTTTCCCGGGCTTCGTCGCTCCAATGGAAACGAACGGACCGTCACAGACGCCGGCAGTTCGGCCGATTTGCGGTGTCACGTGGGCTTACGGCCCATAATGTCGCGATCATCTGTCGCGGGAGGTTGAGTGAACTACTCGGGTGTGCCGAGGGGCAGGCGGCGGACCCCGCTGTGGCCCTTCTTCGTCACGGCGGTGCTGGTCGCCGTGGTCGTGGCCGGATTCGTGGTCTTCATGCGCGGCGACGGGAAACCGGACTGCGACGGGACGATCCGGTTGCGGATGGCGGCGTCGCAGGACACGGTCGGGCTGCTGCAGCGGGCCGCGGACGACTACGGCAGGAAGCACACCGTCGGGGGCAAGTGCGTCGCGGTGACGGTCGACTCCAAGAACTCCGGTACGGCCATGAACGCGCTGGTCCGGGGCTGGAACGAGACCGCGGACGGACCCCGGCCCGACATCTGGAGCCCGGCGTCCAGCGTCTGGGTGACGTTGCTGCGGCAGCGCGCCCAGGGCTCCGACAAGCCGGTTCCGGTGGCGCAGGGCGCTCCGCAGTCGATCATGACGTCGCCGCTGACCATCGCGATGCCCAAGCCCATGGCGGAGGCCATCGGCTGGCCCGCCAAGGCCATCGGCTGGGAGGACCTGGCCAAGCTGGCCCAGGACCCGAAGGGCTGGGCGAGCTACGGGCATCCCGAGTGGGGCAGGTTCAAGCTCGGCAAGACCAACCCGAACCTCTCGACCTCCGGCCTCAACGCCACCGTGGGCGCCTACTTCGCGAGCGCCGGCACGACGGCGGACCTGACTGTGGACGACGTCTCCGACTCCAAGAACCAGACCTTCGTGCGGAACCTCGAGCGCTCGATCGTGCACTACGGCGACACGACGCTGACCTTCCTCTCGGCCCTGCAGCGCGCCGACGACAGGGGCCGCGCGCTGTCGTACATCTCCGCGGTGACCGTCGAGGAGGACTCGGTCTGGGCCTACAACCAGGGCGATCCCACCGGCGACCCGGCGCTGCTCGGCAAGCACCCGAAGCCGAAGACCCCCTTGGTCGCCATCTATCCCAAAGAGGGCACGATCTACTCCGATCACCCCTACGTGGCGCTCACCTGGATGGATGCGGAGAAGCAGAAGGCCTCCGACGACTTCCTCGCCTACCTGCACGGTGACGAGGCCCAGCGCGGCTTCCAGAACTTCGGCTACCGGGGCTGGCAGGGCAAGCCGGGCAGCGAGATCAACCAGGGCAACGGCCTGCTGGCCGACGGGCCGAAGGGCACGCTCAACGTACCCTCGGCGCCGGTGCTCAGCGCGCTCCTGGACGCCTGGGGCGAGCTGCGCAAGCCGGCCAAGGTGCTGCTGGTGGTCGACCGCTCGGGCTCGATGAAGGAGGGCGTCCCCGGCACCGGCAAGACCAAGCTGGACCTGGCCAGGTCCGCGGCGGCCGACTCGCTCGCCGAGTTCCGCGGCCAGGACAAGGTGGGGCTGTGGATGTTCTCCTCCAAGCTCAAGGGGGAGCAGGACTGGCAGGAGCTGCAGCCCGTCGCGTCGGTGGACGCCGGCCATCGCGGTGCGCTCAAGCGGTCGCTGACCACGCTGGGCGCGGGCGGTGCCACCGGTCTGTACAACACCACCGCGGCGGCCTACGACGCGATGCGGGCCGGCCGCGAGGAGGACTCGATCAACGCGGTCGTCGTGCTCACCGACGGCAAGAACGAGCGGCCCGGCGGCCTGGACCTGCCCGCGCTGATCAGCAAGCTGTCCGACCAGCAGGGCGAGCAGGTCCGCGTCTTCACGATCGCCTACGGGCAGGACGCCGACCAGGCCGTGCTGCGGCAGATCGCGGAGTCGACCGACGGCGCCGAGTACGACTCGTCCAATCCGAATGGGATCCGCGAGGTCTTGACGGAGGTCGTATCCAACTTCTGATGATTCGGCCAATTATTTTTGGCGATGCCGTGATTGAGATGAGATCTGGCGGTTACATCACGCCCGTCGGGATCCCGATCCCCATCTCGAGGAGGCAATATGGCGGGCAAATTCGTGTTGAAGCAGGACCGGGCCGGAGAGTTCCGGTTCAACCTGGTGGCCTCGAACGGCCAGGTCATCGCGTCGAGTGAGAGCTACAAGACCAAGTCGGCCGCGCTGAACGGCATCGACTCGGTGAAGCGGCACGCCCCCGACGCGAGCACGGACGACCAGACGGAGTGACCGGCCGATCGCGGCCGGAGGCAAGGGCGTTCCCCCAGCGGGGAGCGCCCTTCCGCCCGTCCGGGGCAGCGCGTCCGGCCCCTTCCCGGGCCGCTGGAGCGCGCCCGGCCGCCCATGGTGTCCGCAGTCCGTGCCGGAACCCCCTAGACTTGGCCGCGCGAAGCCGTGCGGACGCCTGTTCAGCGTGCCTGCCGACAGGCCGACTGCCAGGCTGCTAATGCGTCGAAACGCCGCGGCGATTCATGAATCTTTTGCCGCGATCGCGCCGGATCAAGGAGACCTGCCCCAGTGAAGACCGATGTCGAGGAGCTGACCCCCACGCGGGTGAAGCTCACCATCGAGGTGCCGTTCGAGGAGCTCAAGCCGAGCCTCGACAAGGCGTACAAGGCGCTCTCGCAGCAGGTGCGCCTCAAGGGCTTCCGCCCTGGCAAGGTGCCTGCCCGGCTGATCGACCAGTACGTGGGTCGTGGTGCGGTCCTGCAGGAGGCGGTCAACGAGGCGCTTCCCGAGCTCTACGGGCGTGCCGTCGAGGAGACCGAGCTGTTCGTGCTCGGGCAGCCCGACGTCGAGATCACCAACCTCGACGACGGCAACGAGTTCGCGTTCACCGCCGAGGTCGACATCCGGCCCAAGTTCGAGGTGCCCGACTACGAAGGCCTCGAGGTTACCGTCGAGGACGCCGTCGTCACCCCGGACGAGGTCGAGGAGACCATCGGCAACCTGCGCGAGCGGTTCGCCCAGCTCAAGGGGGCCGACCGGGCCGCCCAGCACGGCGACTTCGCCTCCATCGACCTGTCCGCCAAGATCGATGGCGAAGACGTCGAGGATGCCCGCACCAGCGGTTACTCCTACGAGATCGGCAGCGACACCTCCGTCGACGGCCTGGACGAGGCGCTCATCGGCCTCAACGCCGGTGACGAGAAGACCTTCACCAGCACGCTGGTGTCCGGTGAGCGCTCCGGCGAGGAGGCCGAGATCACGGTCGCCGTGCAGAGCGTCAAGGTCAAGGAGCTGCCCGAGCTCGACGACGACTTCGCCCAGCTCGCCAGCGAGTTCGACACGATCGGCGAGCTGCGCGCCGACGTCCGCAAGCGCCTGGAGCGGCAGAAGCGCCTGCAGCAGGTCGCCTCGGCCCGGGACAAGGCCCTGGAGGCCCTGCTCGAGCAGATCGACATCCCGCTGCCGGAGAGCGTGATCGACAGTGAGATCGCGCGCCGTAACGAGCAGCTCGACCAGCAGCTCCAGTACGCCGGGCTCACCAAGGACGACTACCTCGACTCCGAGGAGAAGACCGCCGAGGAGTTCGACAACGAGATCGCCGACGCCGCCCGGCTGGCGGTCAAGGGCGGCTTCGTGCTCGACCAGCTCGCGCTCCAGGAGGAGCTGGGCGTCGAGAACGAGGAGCTCAGCGAGTACGTCGTGACCCAGGCCATGCAGATGGGACTGCAGCCGCAGCAGCTCGCCCAGCACCTGACCGAGAGCGGGCAGATCCCGGCCCTGGTCTCGGAGGTGCTGCGCACCAAGTCGCTGAACGTCCTGCTCGAGCACGTGAAGATCAAGGACGAGTCGGGCACGGAGCTCGACCTCGAGACGCTCCGCGGTGAGCTCGACGGCGAGTCCGAGACCGGCGAGGAGGCGGAGGCCACCGAGGCCGCCGCCGACGAGCCCGCGGCCGACACGGCCGAGACCGCCGAGCCGGCGGCGGACGACACGACCGAGGACAAGAAGCCCGAGGCCTGATCCCTCGCGCCTTCCGACGGCTGTACGGGCCGGTACCGCCTTGGCGGTACCGGCCCGACCCGTTTCTCCTCCGGCGCCCCGCCGCCCGCCCCAAGCCCCCAGGCGGCTGCGCATCCGCGCCCCTTCCCGGCCTGAAGGCGGTGTGGCCGCAGCGGTGCCACAGGGATGCCGCCGACCTCAGCCCTCGCCCTGAAAGCGGCGTGGCCGCGGGGGTGCCGCCGACCTCAGCCACCGTCCCGGGCGGCTGCGCGTCCTTCGACGGGGTGCGCACGGAGCGAAGCGACACGTGCGCATCCCCTCGAAGGACGTGCTCCCAGAGCCGCCCGGCCGCGAGAGCGAGCCTGCCAGCGAACGCCATCTGACGGATACGCCCCGAGCGAAAAGGCGGGCCTCACGGCATGACCGGTCGGTCCGGCGCGTTAATGTCCAATCATCGGACCTGATAGCGACCGGAGGAACACCACGTGAGCCAGCCTCCGACTTTTGATGAGTCGACGCCCATCCTGTCAAGGGGCGGCGATGTTTCGCTGCTTCCCTTGGGCGAGATGCTGTTCCAGCGGCTGTTGCGAGAGCGCATCATCTTTCTGGGCCAGCAGGTTGACGACGACATCGCCAACCGCATCTGCGCCGAACTGCTGCTGCTGTCCGCCGAGGACGGCAAGCGCGACATCTTCCTGTACATCAACTCGCCCGGCGGCTCGGTGACGGCCGGCATGGCGATCTACGACATCATGCAGTACGTCCCGAACGACGTGGCCACGGTGGGTATGGGCCTCGCCGCGTCGATGGGGCAGTTCCTGCTCTGCGCGGGCGCCAAGGGCAAGCGGTACGCCCTGCCGCACGCCCGGATCATGATGCACCAGCCGTCCGGCGGCATCGGCGGCACGGCCTCGGACATCAAGATCCAGGCCGAGCAGATGCTGTTCGTGAAGAAGACGCTCGCCGAGCGGATCGCCTTCCACGTCGGGCAGCCGCTGGACCAGATCGAGCGCGACTCCGACCGGGACCGCTGGTTCACCGCCGAGGCCGCCAAGGAGTACGGCTTCGTCGACCACGTGGTGCTCAGCGCAAACCAGGTGCCCTCCGAGGGCTCCGTCTCCTGAAGACGCCCGAACGAGTAGCGGAGGCACTGACATGAGTGATCTGATCCTGCCGAACGGCGCCGCCGGCGCCCATGGCGCGTCCCCCCAGCCGATGCAGAGCCGGTACGTCCTCCCGTCCTTCGTGGAGCGGACCACGTACGGGATCAAGGAGATGAACCCGTACAACAAGCTCTTCGAGGAGCGGATCATCTTCCTCGGCGTGCAGATCGACGACGCGTCGGCCAACGACGTGATGGCGCAGCTGCTGACCCTGGAGTCGATCGACCCCGACCGGGACATCAGCATCTACATCAACTCGCCCGGCGGCTCGTTCACCGCGATGACGGCGATCTACGACACGATGCAGTTCGTCAAGCCGGAGATCCAGACCGTGTGCATCGGCCAGGCCGCCTCGGCCGCGGCCGTGCTGCTGGCCGCCGGCACCGCGGGCAAGCGCGCCGCGCTGCCCCACTCGCGGATCCTGATCCACCAGCCGGCGACCGAGGGCACGTACGGTCAGTCGAGCGACATCGAGATCCAGGCTCGTGAGATCATGCGGATCCGAGAGCTGCTGGAGACGATTCTCGCCCGTCACAGCGGTAAGACCATGGAAGAGGTCCAGCACGACATCGAGCGGGACAAGATCCTGACGGCCGTGGAGGCCAAGGAGTACGGACTGATCGACGATGTCTTCGGCGGCACCAAGCGGCGAGCCGAGGTAGTGTCGTCATAAGAAGGCGGGAGGCGCGGGTGACCCCCGAGCCTCCACGTCACACTTCCGATCGAGGGGCCCACCAAGTTCCTCGGGGACGGTAACGTCGAAGAGAACTCGAAAAGCCGGAACGTCGAGGGCCATCAGGTCGCATCTGCGCCGCAGCCTCTCGGGCGGGCGGTCCACGTAAAGGAGACAGTTGGGTGGCACGCATCGGCGACGGTGGTGATCTGCTTAAGTGCTCTTTCTGCGGAAAGAGCCAGAAGCAGGTCAAGAAGCTCATCGCGGGCCCGGGCGTGTACATCTGCGACGAGTGCATCGATCTCTGTAACGAGATCATCGAGGAGGAGCTCTCCGAGACCTCCGACTTGAAGTGGGACAACCTGCCCAAACCGCGGGAGATCTACGAGTTTCTCGACTCCTACGTGATCGGTCAGGACTCCGCTAAGAAGGCACTGTCCGTCGCGGTGTACAACCACTACAAGCGAATCCAGTCCGGGGACGGCCGGGATGATGCGGTCGAATTGGCCAAGTCCAACATCCTGCTGCTGGGCCCGACCGGTTCCGGTAAGACCCTGCTCGCGCAGACGCTCGCGAAGCTGCTGAACGTGCCGTTCGCCATCGCGGACGCCACCGCGCTGACCGAGGCCGGCTATGTCGGGGAGGATGTGGAGAACATCCTGCTCAAGCTGATCCAGGCGGCCGACTATGACGTCAAGAAGGCCGAGACCGGGATCATCTACATCGACGAGGTCGACAAGATCGCGCGTAAGAGCGAGAACCCGTCGATCACCCGGGACGTCTCCGGGGAGGGTGTCCAGCAGGCGCTGCTGAAGATCCTGGAGGGGACCACCGCCTCGGTGCCCCCGCAGGGCGGCCGCAAGCACCCGCACCAGGAGTTCATCCAGATCGACACCACCAACGTGCTGTTCATCTGCGGCGGGGCGTTCGCCGGTCTGGAAAAGATCATCGAGCAGCGGGTCGGCCGGCAGGGCATGGGCTTCGGCGCGGTCATCCGCTCCAAGGTCGACTTCGTCGAGCGGCCCGACATCTTCGCCGACGTCATGCCGGAGGATCTGCTCAAGTTCGGCATGATCCCGGAGTTCGTGGGCCGGCTGCCGGTGATCACCTCGGTGCACAACCTCGACCGTGAAGCCCTCATCAATATCCTCACCGAGCCCAAGAACGCGCTGGTCAAGCAGTACCACCGGCTGTTCGAGCTGGACGGTGTGGACCTGGAGTTCACGACCGACGCGCTGGAGGCCATCGCCGACCAGGCCATCCTGCGGGGCACCGGTGCCCGCGGGCTGCGGGCCATCCTGGAGGAGGTCCTGCTCTCGGTGATGTACGAGGTGCCCAGCCGCCATGACGTGGCCCGGGTCGTCATCACCCGCGAGGCGGTGCTGGAGCACGTCAACCCCACGCTGGTGCCGCGTGAGCGGACCACCAAGCGGGAGCCGCGCGAGAAGAGCGCCTGACGCGTCACCTGAGGACATAGCTGTAGAACGACCGAATGCCCCGGCGGAGTTTCCCCTCCGACGGGGCATTTCGGTCATTATGCGTCATTCGCCCCCGAGGCCTGCTTCGCGGGCCAGGACGATGGCTTGGGCGCGGTCGGCGACGTGCAGTTTCATGAAGATGTTGGAGACGTGGTTGCGCACGGTCTTGGGGCTGAGGAAGAGCACGCCGGCGATCTCCTGGTTGTTGCGGCCCTGGGCGATCACTTCGAGGACCTCGCGTTCCCGGTCGGTCAGCTCGGGAAACGCCGTCTGCCGGGGGTCGGGCATGTTCGAGAAGTACGTCAGCACCCGGCGGGCGATCTCGGGTCCGTAGATGGCCTCGCCCGCGGCGACCGCCCGGACCGCGCGGGCGATCTCCTCGGCCCCGGACTCCTTGAGCAGGTAGCCGCGGGCGCCGGCGCGCATGGCGGCGAAGACGGAGTCGTCGTCGCGGAACATGGTCAGGACCAGGACGCCGATGCGGGGGCTGGTGCGGGTGATGGTGCGGGTGGCCTCGATGCCGTTGCCGCCCGGCATGTGCAGGTCCATGACCACCACGTCCGGCTGCAGCTCCGCCGCCAGCTTCACCGCCTCGGGACCGCTGTCCGCCTCGGCGACCACGGCGATGTCGAGTGCCTCGAGCAGCCCGTGCAGCCCCTGCCGGAACACCGGGTGGTCGTCGGTGATGATCACACGGATCGGCTCGGTGCTCATGGGGCTCCTTGGCGGGGACGAGTCAAGTGCCCCCATCGTGCCAGGAACCCAGATCATTCACCCCCGAGGCCTGCTTCGCGGGCCAGGACGATGGCCTGGGCGCGGTCGGCGACGTGCAGTTTCATGAAGATGTTGGAGACGTGGTTGCGCACGGTCTTGGGGCTGAGGAAGAGCACGCCGGCGATCTCCTGGTTGTTGCGGCCCTGGGCGATCAGTTCCAGGACCTCGCGCTCCCGGTCGGTCAGCTCGGGGAAGGCGGCCTGCCGGGGGTCGACGACCCGGGCGAAGTAGGCGAGCACCCGGCGGGCGATCTCGGGTCCGTAGATGGCCTCGCCCGCGGCGACCGCCCGGACCGCGCGGGCGATCTCCTGGGCTCCCGACTCCTTGAGCAGGTAGCCGCGGGCGCCGGCGCGCATGGCGGCGAAGACGGAGTCGTCGTCGCGGAACATGGTCAGGACCAGGACGCCGATGCGGGGGCTGGTGCGGGTGATGGTGCGGGTGGCCTCGATGCCGTTGCCGCCCGGCATGTGCAGGTCCATGACCACCACGTCCGGCTGCAGCTCCGCCGCCAGCTTCACCGCGTCCGGCCCGTTGACCGCCTCGGCCACCACCTCCACGTCGAGTGCCTCGAGCAGCGCACGCAGCCCCTGCCGGAACATGGGGTGGTCGTCGGTGATGATGACCCGGACCTTGTCGATTTCCATGACCCACTCGTCTCCGAGGCGCACTAGCGTGCACTCTCGCTCGGTCGCTGCTCGGTCCTGCCGCCGCACCTCTCCGGCTCGCGTGTGAGCGGCAGCCGGGCGGTCACCGTGGTGCCGCCTCCGGCGCGGGGGGCGATCACACAGATGCCGCCGAGTTCCGCGGCCCGTTCCCGCATGGAGGTCAGGCCGCCTCCCAGGCGCAGCAGGGGCGGCAGCCCGGCGCCGTCGTCGGCCACCACGATCCGCAACTCCTCGGCACGGCGCATGCGGACCAGCGCCGTGGCGGAGTTCGCGTGCCGCCGGATGTTGGTCAGTGCCTCCTGGACGATCCGGTACGCCGCGACCTCCACCGCCGCGGGCAGATCGGAGGGGTCGCCCTCGAACGCGACCTCCACCTGGGGACCGGTGCACGCGCCCCCGGCCAGGGAGCGGATCGCCCCTTCCAGGCCCAGGTCGTCCAGCGCGGGCGGCCGCAGGTCGTACACGAGCTCGCGGATGTCCCCGATCGCGGTCGCCATCCGCTCCCGCAGCTCGGCGAGCAGAGGCTCCACCCGCTCCGGCGTCTTGACCAGGGTGATCCGCGCGGCGTCGAGTGACATGGCGAGGCTGGCCAGGGTCGGTCCCAGCCCGTCGTGCAGGTCCCGGCGGAGCCGCCGCCGCTCCTCCTCCCGGGTGGACAGGATCCGCTCCCGCGACCGCTGCAGGTCGGTGCTGAGCCGTACGGCATGGGTGACGTCGGCCAGGTGCAGCGTCAGCATGCCCAGCAGCCGCTCGTCGATCCGCTGCCCGGGCACCACGGTGCGGCCGATCAGCATCTGGCCCACCGGCTCGCCGTGCCGGACGAGCGGTACCAGATGGGGCCGCTCGCCGATCTCCCCGCTGGCGTAGGTCTCCCCACCGGCCTCGACCGCGGCGCCGGGGACGCCCAGCGTCTCGCGCACGGTGGTGATGGCCGTGACCAGGGCCTCGGCGGCTCCCGGAGCCTCGTGCGCCGGTGCCTCACGCGGCACGGCGCCGGCCTGCGGGGCGGGGTCGGCTTGCGCGCCGGCGTCGGCCAGGGGGGCGGGGTCGGCCAGGGGCGGAGAGCCGCCCTCCGCCGGGGGCTCGCCCTGCGCGGGGGCTTCGCCGTGCGCGAGGGGACCGGCGTGATCGTTGGCGGGGGACCGCCCGCCATCCGCCCTGGAGCGCCGGTCTCGCAGCAGGCTCCGCAGCCGGTTCCGCAGCGAGTGGACGGCGGCGCCCGCGGCGAAGGCCCCGGCCAGCCCGCCGGCGTGGGTGGCGGCCGGAGCGAGCGGTTCGGTGACGGCCGCGACCGCCCAGTACGCGGCGGTGATCGCCACCAGGGCCAGGCCGTAGAGCAGCGCGTACGGCGCCCGGGTGCGTATCCAGGCGGTCCTCGCGGCACGGTCGGCCGTGACGACTGTCCGCATCAGAACACCTCCCGGCCGGCCATCGTCCTCACTCTCCGGTGCGGGGCGTCCCAGCGTCACGGGACCTGCGTCACGGCCGGTACGGGAAGATCATCAGCCTTCCGGCGCGGGTGGGCCGGCGGGAGAGGGAGATGGTGCTCGCCGCGGCCCCTGTATCGCGGCGAGCACCCTGTCAGGAAGGCCTCTCGGCATCAGCGCGGAGACGTGGTGGCGGCTGCTCCGCCGTCACCGCCACAGGCGGCCGGCCGGGGCCCGCCGCGGTGGGCCGTACGCGATGCCTCTCATCGCGATCCTCCTTGGAAGGGGATACGCCTCGAACTGTGGCCCACCGCCGGCGGGAGTGTCAGGTGACCGGAGTCCCGACCCGGCCGGGACGCCGACCCGGGAACGACCGGCCGTCTCCCCGCCACGGAGAGCCGGGACGGAAAGAGAAAGGGGGCGTGACCGGTGACCGGTCACGCCCCCCTTCCGGGTCGCGCGCTACTTCTCGTGCTCCAGGTCGGGCCGCATCCGGCGCATGAGGGCGCCGAGCTCGCTCGCCGACATGCTCCTGGAGGAGGAACTCGAGCCGAGCGTCGTCACGCTGGGCAGGACCATCACCTCACCGAAGGTCGAGGTCGTCTGCCAGGCGCAGAACGCGACCCGGACGCTGGTCACGGTCGTGGACCGGCCCTCGCCGCAGGCGCCCTTGCCGCCGTGGACGCCGGGGTCGGTCTCGGTCCAGGTGAAGGAGACGCCCTGGCTGGTGCTCGAGCCGGATCCGCTGCTGCGCAGCTTGCTGACCAGGCTGTCGGGATCGTCGAACTTCCCGGTGGCGCCGATGAAGAGGATCTTGCGGTTTCCGTCCACGTAGGTCGCGGAGACCACGCTGTCCACCCGCCCGCCGAGCGACCGCTGGGCCTGGGACTTGGCGCCCGAGGCGGCGGCTCGCTGCAGCGAGTCGCCGCTGGCGTCCTGGGTGAGCCCGCCGGCCGTGCTCGGCGTGGCGATCTGGTACTGCGTGCCGCCGCCCCCCGAGACCATGACCACCACGACGACGATCACCACGACCAGGACGACGGCACCGGCCAGCAGGCCGATGATCAGACCCGCGCTGGACTTCTTGCGCGGCGGGTAGGGCGGCTGGGCATAGCCCTGTGGCGGCCCGTACGGGGCCTGGCCGTACGGCTGGCCCTGCGGTTGCCCATAACCTCCCGGTTGCCCGCCAGGCTGCTGCCCGTAACCGGGTTGCTGGCCGTATCCCGGTTGCTGGCCGTATCCGGGCTGCTGCCCGTAGCCGCCCTGCTGGCCGTAGCCGTTCGGCTGCCCGTGCCCGGGCTGCGGGCCATAACCCGGGGCGCCGCCGGGGGCCTGCCCGGGGGGCGCGTTCCAACCACTCATGTGTCATCCCCTCTGCATCGCCCCGCTGTGCCGCCCTCGGCGATGTGGTCTGTGTCAGCAGAGGAAATTGTGCCCTATTGGGAGATATGGTGCAGAAGAGAGCGCGAGATCCGGGCGCGCGCGGCCAGTAGACTTTGCCTCCGTGACCGAGCCCACCACGACCGAGCCCACCGCGCACCAGGCCCCGACAGTGCCGGCGCTGCCGACCCAGTACGCGCCCGCGGATGTCGAAGGCAAGCTGTACGACCGCTGGATCTCGGCGGGCCTCTTCGCCGCCGACCCGGCGCGCGACCCCGGCAGGCCGCACTTCTCCATCGTGATCCCGCCGCCCAACGTCACCGGCTCGCTGCACATGGGGCACGCCCTGGACCACTCCATCCAGGACGCGCTGATCCGCCGCCGGCGCATGCAGGGTCACGAGGTGCTGTGGCTGCCGGGCATGGACCACGCGGGCATCGCCACCCAGAACGTCGTCGAGCGTGAGCTGGCCAAGGAGAACCTCTCCCGGCACGACCTCGGCCGCGAGGCGTTCGTCGAGCGCGTGTGGCAGTGGAAGGCCGAGTCGGGCGGCCGGATCCTCGGCCAGATGAAGCGGCTCGGCGACAGCGTCGACTGGACCCGCGAGCGCTTCACCATGGACTCCGGCCTCTCCCGGTCCGTGCTGACGATCTTCAAGCGGCTGTACGAGGACGGCCTCATCTACCGGGCCGAGCGCATCATCAACTGGTGCCCGCGCTGCCTGACCGCGCTGTCGGACATCGAGGTCGAGCACGCCGATCGCGAGGGCGAGCTCGTCTCCATCCGCTACGGCTCCGGCGACACCGAGATCGTGGTGGCGACCACCCGGGCGGAGACCATGCTCGGCGACACCGCCGTGGCCGTGCACCCCGCGGACGAGCGCTACGCCCACCTGGTGGGCCGCGAGGTCGAGCTGCCGCTGACCGGGCGCAGCATCCCCGTCGTCGCCGACGAGCACGTCGACCCCGCGTTCGGCACCGGCGCCGTGAAGGTCACCCCGGCGCACGACCCCAACGACTTCGAGATCGGCCGCCGGCACTCACTGCCCTTCCTGACCGTCATCGACGAGCGCGGCGTCATCACCGCGCACGGCCCCTTCGAGGGACTCGACCGCTTCGAGGCGCGTCCCGCCGTCGTCGCGGCGCTCCGTGAGGACGGCCGCATCGTCAAGGAGATCCGCCCGTACGAGCACTCGGTGGGCCACTGCCAGCGGTGCGCCACCGTGGTCGAGCCCCGGGTGTCCCTGCAGTGGTTCGTCAAGGTCGAGACGCTGGCCAAGGCGGCCGGCGACGCGGTGCGCGACGGCCGGGTGAAGATCCACCCGCCGGAGCTGGCCGCCCGCTACTTCGCGTGGGTCGACAACATGCACGACTGGTGCATCAGCCGTCAGCTGTGGTGGGGACACCGCATCCCGGTCTGGTACGGCCCCGGCGGCGAGATGGTCTGCGCCGGCCCCGACGAGACGGCGCCCGAGGGCTGGACCCAGGACACCGACGTGCTCGACACGTGGTTCTCCAGCGCGCTGTGGCCGTTCTCCACGCTCGGCTGGCCCGACGAGACCGCGGACCTGAAGCGCTTCTACCCGACCAGCGTGCTCGTCACCGGCTACGACATCCTGTTCTTCTGGGTCGCCCGGATGATGATGTTCGGGCTGTACGCCATGGACGGGGTCCCGCCGTTCGAGACCATCGCCCTGCACGGCATGGTCCGCGACCAGCACGGCAAGAAGATGTCCAAGTCGTTCGGCAACGTGGTGGACCCGCTGGACTGGATCGAGCGGTACGGCGCCGACGCCACCCGCTTCACGCTGCTGCGCGGCGCCAACCCGGGCGGTGACGTGCCGGTCGCGGAGGAGTGGGCACAGGGCTCGCGGAACTTCTGCAACAAGCTGTGGAACGCCACCCGGTTCGCCCTGATGAACGGCGCGACCGTGGCGGGTCCGCTGCCCGGCTCGCCCGGGGTCGCCGACCGGTGGATCCTGTCCCGGCTGCACGAGGTCGTACGGGAGGTCGACGGGTACTTCGAGGCCTTCGACTTCGCCAAGGCCTGCGAGGCGCTCTACCACTTCGCCTGGGACGAGTTCTGCGACTGGTACGTCGAGCTGGCCAAGGTGCCCCTCGCCGAGGGCGGCGCCGCGGCCGGGACGACCCGCCGGGTGCTCGGCGAGGTGCTCGACACGGTGCTACGGCTGCTGCACCCCTTCATCCCGTTCCTCACCGAAGAGCTGTGGCTGGCCCTCCAGGGGGTCGACGACGACAGGTCGATCATGGTCGCGGCCTGGCCGGCGACCGTGGACGCCGAGGGCTCCGGATCGTACGACGCCGAGGCCGTCGCCGAGATCGCCTCGCTGCAGCGGCTGGTGACCGAGGTCCGGCGCTTCCGGTCCGACCAGGGGCTCAAGCCCGGTCAGCGGGTGGTGGCCGCCCTCTCGGGCATCGAGGGCACCCCCATGGCGGCGCACGAGCCGGCCATCCGGTCCCTGCTGCGGCTGAACCCGCCCGGGGCGGGCTTCACGCCCACCGCGACGCTGCCCGTCGAAGGGCTGTCGGTGCAGCTCGACACCGCCGGCACCATCGATGTGAAGGCGGAGCGGGCCCGGCTGCAGAAGGACCTGGCCGCGGCCCGCAAGGAGATCGAGCAGGCCACCCGCAAGCTGGCCAACGCCGAGTTCATGGCCAAGGCACCGGAGGCGGTCGTCGCCAAGAACCGCGACCGTCTCGCCCAGTCCGAGACCGACGTCACCCGCCTGGAGGCACAGCTCGCCGCCCTGCCGGTCGGCTGAAGCTCCCCAGCGCTCCCACTTCCGTGATCATGCAATCGTTCGACGAACGATTGCATGATCACGGTGGGGGGGGGGTCAGGGGACCAGGAGGACGGGGCAGGGCGGGGTGCCGTGCGCGACGCCGTCGGCGACGCTGCCCAGGATCAGCCCGGTCAGGCCGCTGTGCCGGCGGACGCCCAGCATGATCAGATCGGCCCGCTGGTCGGCGGCGGCCTTGAGCACCGCCGCGGCGATGTCGGGCCGGATGGCCTCCCGGATCTCGCCGTCGGCGGTGACGCCCCGGGTCGTCAGTTCCTTGATCGAGGCCGTCACCAGCGCGTGGACCTGGCCGGTGTCCTCCTCGACGACCCCGGTGGCCATGGCGTCGGTCTCGATGGTCTGGATGTGCAGGACGTGCACGGCGGCGCCGGTGGCCAGGGCCAGCCCGGCGGCGTGTTCGAGCACGTGCGCCCGCTCGGGAGAGTCGTCGACCGCGACCAGGATCCTGTCGTACATCGCTGTGTCCCTTCCGCGGACCGGGGCCGGTTGCCGCTGGTCGGCCGGCCCCGGCGACCGGGACCGTCTCTCCCGGGTGCCTGCCCCGGGAGGGGACCGGTGATGCCAGGTGGGAGGCCGCATCCTGGTATCTCCGTCGCCCGTGGCGGTGCCCAGGTCACGACCCGGCGGGGAGGGTGAAGAGCCGTTCGGTGCACGCGCCGACCAGTTCGAGGACGCGCCCGACGAAGTAGACCGTCCCCAGCGCGACGACGTGCCCGCCGGCGCCCTCCAGCGTGCCGCGGGTGAGGTCCGCGGCGTCGAGCACCGGCCAGCCCGGCGGGATCGGGTGGGTGAACCCCAGATGCCGGCCCGGAAGCCGGACGAAGGTCACCGGCAGGTCCCCGAGCTCGGTGATCGCGCCCGCCACGTCCTTGTGGTCGGGCAGGCAGACGAACACGTGGCCGATCGTCCCCCAGCGCCGCCGGGCCGCCGCGAGGGCGGCGGCCACCCCGGGCCGGCTGATCGCGCAGTCGGCCAGCAGCTCCGCGCCCGTGCCCGGCAGGCGGTGCCAGGACAGGCGGCCGGGCAGGCTGACCGACGACAGGACCGAGGCCAGCGTCTCCGGGGGAGCGGCGGCCATCGCGCACACCTCGAGCAGACGACGGGCGGCCGTGGAGCCGACCAGGGCGTTGACCCGGCCGAAGCCGTCCGGCAGCGGCCACTCCGGCTCCGGAGGGGGTTGTCCGCCCAGCGTCTCCAGGGTGATCCCGCGTTCCCGGAGGGTACGGACCACCGCCTCGGTGACGTCGGGCGTCTGCGGTGCCGACACGACGGCCCGGGTCGCGGGTCCGGTCACCGCGGCCTTCTCCTCGGCGATGGCCGCCGGGGTGTCGCCGAGCACGCCGACATGCTCGGCGAAGATCGGCGTGAGCGCGGCCACGGTGGGCGGGAAGAGGCTCACCTCGTCGGACCTGCCTCCCCGGCCGGCTTCGAGCACGACGACGTCGGCGCCCGCCGTGCGGGCCCGCAGCATGCCGCCCAGGGTGAACAGGCCGGAGGGGGACAGGTAGCCGCCGGTGGGCTCCGGCAGCGCGTCCATCGCGCGGCCGAGGTCGCCGGCCACGTCCTGGAACTCCCGCTCCGTCAGGGCCTGCCCGTTCACCCGGATGCGCTCCCGGTCGCTGCGCAGGCCCGGGCTGGTCACCGTGCAGACGCGCAGCCCGGCGGCGGCGAGGTGGGCCGAGGCGAAGGTCGCGGCGGTGCCCTTGCCCTTGGAACCGACCACGGTCAGCACGGGGACACCGGGCTCGAGCAGTCCCAGCCCGGTGGCCAGCCGTCTCGCCCGGTCCACGCTGCGGGCCTGCCCCGGGAGGCGGCGGTCCCATTCGCGGAAGAAGACGTCGGCGCCGGCCGTCACTCGGTCCTTCCGATCGGATTCCCGGCCCGTGGTCGGGCCCTCTCCACGATAGGGGGACCACGCGGGCGGCCCGTACCCCGGCGTCCCGTCACCGGGCCGGGGCGGTGGGCGAAGTAGGCTTCTATAGTGAGTCAGTCCCGCCATCGAGCGGCCCGCCAGCGAGCACTGTGAGTTCCGTGTCCCAGCCTGCCGATTACCGAGCCGTCATCGCCGCGATCATGGAACGCGGGGTCGAGTGGGAGATCGATCCGAGCCTCGACCGGATCCGCGATCTCATGGACATCCTGGGAGAGCCGCAGCGGGCGTACCCGGTCGTCCATGTGACCGGCACCAACGGCAAGACGAGCACCGCGCGGCTGATCGACGCGCTCCTGCGCGAGCGCGGGCTGCGGGTCGGGCTCTACACCAGCCCCCAGCTGACCACGCTGCGGGAGCGGATCGAGATCGACGGGCAGCCGATCAGCGAGGAGCTCTTCGCCGGCACCTATGCCGATCTCGTCCCGTACCTCGAGCTGATCGACGACAAGCACGGCGTCCGGCTGAGCTTCTTCGAGGTGCTCACGGCCATGGCGTACGCCGCGTTCGCCGACGCGCCGGTGGACGTCGCCGTGGTCGAGGTCGGCATGGGCGGCACGTGGGACGCCACCAACGTCGCCGACGGCACGGTGGCCGTGATCACCCCCATCGGGCTGGACCACACGGACTACCTGGGCGACACGATCGAGCAGATCGCCGGGGAGAAGGCCGGCATCATCAAGCCCGGCGCCATCGCGGTGCTCGGCCTCCAGCAGCCGGAGGCGGCCGAGGTGCTGGCCGGCCGGATCGCCGAGACCGGGGTGCCGGCGGTACGCGAGGGCGTCGACTTCGGCGTGCTGAACCGCGAGATCGGGGTCGGCGGCCAGCTGCTGCGGCTGCAGGGCCTGCACGGCGTCTACGACGAGATCTACCTTCCGATGTTCGGCGAGTACCAGGCGAGCAACGCCGTGTGCGCGCTGGCCGCCGTGGAGGCGTTCGCCAGCGGGGCGCCGACGGCGCTCGGTGACGCCAAGCTCGAGGACGCCACCCGGGGCGCGGAGAGCATGGGCATGTTCGAGGGCGGCGAGGGCCAGCTCGACCCCGAGCTGGTGCGGGGCGCGTTCGCCCGGTCCTCCTCGCCGGGACGGCTGGAGATCGCACGGACGGGGCCGACCGTGCTGCTCGACTCGGCGCACAACCCGGCGGGCATGGCCGCCAGCGTCGCGGCGATCGTCGAGGAGTTCGGGTTCACCCGGCTCGTCGGCGTGCTCGCCGTGTCGGCGGACAAGGACGTGACGAGCCTGCTCGAGGAGCTGGAGCCGGTGCTCGCCGAGCTGGTCGTCAGCCCCAACTCCTCACCGCGGTCGATGCCGGCCGAGGAGCTCGGCGACCTGGCGGAAGGCATCTTCGGCGCGGACCGCGTGCATCTCGCGGACCGGCTGGACGACGCCATCGACCAGGCGCTGGGCCTGGCCGAGGAGACCGGGGAGTACCAGGGGGCCGGGGTGCTGATCACCGGCTCGGTCGTGACCGCGGGCGATGCCCGGACGCTGCTGCGGGTGGAGGGCCGCCGGTGAACCCGGGCATGAGAAGGCTGTGCGCGATGGTGCTGGCGTGTGAGGCGATCGTGATCGCGCTGGCCATCCCGGTGGCGATCACGGTGGTGCACACCGACGCCGGGGCCGCGGGCGTCGCGGGTGGCGTGGCGGCGGTCCTGTGCCTGCTGCTGGCCGGATTCCTCCGGTATCGATGGGCCTACGTGGCCGGAAGTGCGCTACAGGTGCTCATCATCGTCAGTGGATTCGTGGTTTCCACCATGTTCTTCCTCGGTGCCATTTTTGCCGCGCTCTGGATTACCGCCATTTGGCTCGGACGGACAGTGGAAAGCCGCTAGGCGCGCTAATCTCCGGCGAGATGGCACATCGAATCCATCCGCCGATATCCACAATTCGCGTTAAACGCATAAAACGGGCGTAATGCCAAAATGCGTTTATGCCGTGCCTTTGTAGATATGTGGTGGATGCCGATCCCTTCCCGGAGGACAGGCAGTGTCCACCCCATCCCCTCAGCCACATGCCGGACGAGCCGCGGACCCCGCGCCGGACGATGCCTGGGCGCTCGCCCCGGAGCCGCTTCCGGCGTCCCGCCCCGACCGGTTCGGCCTGCTGATCACACTGCTCGTGGCGTTCACGGCGCTGCCGATCGTGGCGCTCGTCGTGCCCAACACCGTCTCCTACATCGTCCCGCAGGCGGTCGGCGACCTCGGGCTGCGCGGCGGCCAGGCCGCCGACCTGGTCCGCGCCAACGGCCTCGTCCTGCCCGCGCTGCTGCTGGCCGTGCCGCTGTGCGCGGTGCTGGCCCGCCGGCTGCCGGCCTGGGTGGTGCTGCTGGCCGGTCTGTGCTGCCTGCTCGGCGGTGAGCTCGTCGTGCAGCTGGCCGGCTCGGTGCCGCTCCTCGGCGCGGCCAGGAGCCTCCAGGGGCTCGGCGCGGGGGCCGTGCTGCCCGCGACCCTGGTCCTGGTCTGGCGACGCGGTGGTCGCGCCCTCAGCGCCGTCTGGGCGGGCATCTTCGCCGCGTCGCTCCTGGTCACGATGCCGCTCGCGCTCGCCAGGGTCCCGCAGGCGGCCGGCGAGTGGCGGTCCGTGCTGCAGCCCTACCCCTGGCTGGTCGGGGCCGCCCTCGCCGCGACCGGCCTGTTCGGGATCTTCCGCAGCCGCGTCATCGTGAGTGAGCGCCCCGTCGTGCGGCCCACCGAGCGGACCCAGCTGCTGCTGCTCGTCGCGCCCGCCGCGGGCTTCGCCTTCCTGGCCGTGGTGACCACCTACGGCTGGTCCCCGGGTGCCCAGCTCGTGGTCGCCGGGATCGGTCTGGCCGCCCTGCTCGGGCTCGCCCTCGTGGGCACCCGCGACGCCACCACCGGCAGCCCGCTGGGATGCGCGGTCGTCATGGTCAGCAGCGGGCTGCTCACCGTGCCGGTGGTCTCTCCGCTCGCCGGGCTGATGAGCACCCGGGAGGGGCCGCAGGCGATCTCCCTGCTGCCCTTCGCCGTCGGGGCCGCCGCCGCGCTGGCCGGTGCCCTGCTCGTCGGCGTGTCCGGCGCCGGAGGCACCGCCGACACCGAGCCCGGGGCCGAGCTCGGGGCGGGGCTCGAGCCGGGGGAGGCCGTCCGCCGGCCGTCCGGGCTGGGCATGGTGCTGGTCGGCCACGGGCTGGCCGTCGTGGCGGTGCTGATCCTGCTGACCACCGATGCCGAGTCCGGCCCGTGGATGCTGTGCGTCCCGCTGGCCGCGCTGGGGGCCGGGATCGGGATGGCGCTCGCCGCCTCGCTGCGGTCGGCCCCGCTCGGCTCGGCGCTGTTCGGCCTGGCGCTCTGCTTCCCGGCCGTGCTGTCCGGCTTCCTGGTGATCGGCCCCCTGCAGGTGGCGAAGGTGAACGCCGCGGTAAGGCTCGGCGGCGACATGCAGAACGCGGTCTACGCCCTCACCGCGGGATTCCGGGTCTGGCTCATCGTGGCAGGGGTGATCGCCGTGCTCCTGGCGGGCGCGTCGGCTCTGGCCGGCCGGCGGCGCCGCAGCGAGGCGTGAGTTCCCCGGCCCCCGCCCCGGTTGTACGCTCGGGACACGGGCCGGGCCGGGGCGGGACACCCCGCCGATGCGTCCGCCGATCCGAGCGAGCGGAGCCCGCGCCATCCAGTAGGCTTCGCGCGCGGCCCGCGTGGAGCACCGTGGGCAAGGCCATCTCAGATCTAGGTAGGGGAAGTTCCGTGTCCGAGCGCACTCTTGTTCTGGTCAAGCCCGACGGCGTCCGTCGCGGCATCGTCGGCGACGTCATCACCCGGCTCGAGCGCAAGGGGCTGACGATCGTCGCGCTGGAGTTGCGCACGCTGACCCGCGAGACGGCCGAGGAGCACTACGACGAGCACCGCGAGCGCCCGTTCTTCGGCGAGCTCGTCGACTTCATCACCGGTGGGCCGCTGGTCGCCCTGGTGGTCGAGGGCCCGCGCGCGATCGAGGCCTTCCGTACGCTGGCCGGCGCGACCGACCCGGTCAAGGCGACGCCCGGCACGATCCGCGGTGACCACGCCCTGGAGATCGGCGAGAATGTCGTGCACGGGTCCGATTCGCCCGTTTCGGCGAAGCGTGAGATCGAGCTGTTCTTCCCCGGACTGGTGTAAGCGACCTGTCAACTGGGCATCCCGCCTAGCGGACGCACCGAGCGCCCCGGGCGAGCGATCGAAGAAAAGGCGGGAGCGCGCGGGCCGGTGACCTCCGGCTCGCGCGTTCTTTGTCAGAAACTTGTCGCGGCATGGCTGGAATTTCGGACAACTCGCATTGTCCCGGCGCCTGCCCTGGCAGTCTTTATCGCGTTACGATGAGCATGCCGCTCTGCACGTCCGCCAGCAGGAAGGGCTCCCTAAACTCCATGGGCAACAAGCTGTCGTTCCTGGGCCGTGACATGGCGGTCGATCTAGGCACAGCGAACACTCTGGTCTATGTCCGCGGCCGCGGCATCGTGCTCAACGAACCGTCCGTCGTCGCGATCAACACCAACACGGGCAAGATCGTCGCAGTCGGCATCGAGGCGAAGCGCATGATCGGCCGGACGCCGGGCAACATCGTGGCGATCCGCCCGCTCAAGGACGGCGTCATCGCCGACTTCGACGTCACCGAGCGGATGCTGCGCTACTTCATCCAGAAGGTCCACAAGCGCCGGCACTTCGCCAAGCCGCGGATCGTGGTGGCGGTGCCCAGCGGCATCACCGGCGTTGAGCAGCGGGCCGTCAAGGACGCCGGTTACCAGGCCGGGGCGCGCCGGGTCTACATCATCGAGGAGCCCATGGCGGCCGCAATCGGTGCCGGGCTGCCCGTCTACGAGCCGACCGGCAACATGGTCGTCGACATCGGCGGTGGCACCACCGAGGTCGCGATCATCTCGCTCGGCGGCATCGTGACCAGCCAGTCCGTGCGGGTCGGCGGAGACGAGCTCGACCAGGCGATCATCACCTTCTCCAAGAAGGAGTACTCCCTGATGCTGGGGGAGCGCACCGCGGAGGAGATCAAGATGGCCATCGGCTCGGCCTACCCCTTCGGCGAGGACGAGCCGCACGCGGAGATCCGCGGCCGTGACCTGGTGAGCGGGCTGCCCAAGACGATCGTCATCTCCGCCGACGAGGTGCGCCGGGCCATCGAGGAGCCGGTCAACGCCATCGTCGACGCGGTGAAGACCACTCTCGACAAGTGCCCGCCCGAGCTGTCCGGCGACATCATGGACCGGGGCATCGCCCTGACCGGCGGCGGGGCACTGCTGAAGAACCTCGACGAACGGCTCCGTGAGGAGACGGGCATGCCTATCCATCTGGTGGACAACCCGCTGGACTCGGTGGTCATCGGCACCGGCAAGTGCGTGGAAGATTTCGAGTCCCTGCGTCAGGTGCTCGTCCCTGAGGCACGTCACTGAGCTCGTGAGGGACTCCCGGCGCAACCGTTTCGTGCTCGGCACACTGCTGCTCGTCGCCCTGGCACTGATCACCATCGACTACCGGGGCGGGCAGAATTCGCCGCTGCGCGGGCTGCGCGGGGTCGGTGCGGCGGTCTTCGGGCCGATCGAGCGCACCGCGGCCGCCATCGTGCGCCCGATCGGCGGCACCGTGGACGCCATCACCGACGCGCCGGGCGAGCGCAAGAGGGCCGACCGGCTGCAACGGGAGAACGCGAAGCTCCGCGAGCAGCTCCAGTCCAGCCGGCTGGACAAGGACCGCGCCGACCAGCTGGACAAGCTGCTCCGTCCCGCCGGTCTCGGCACGTACAAGATCGTCGCAGCGGAGGTGATCTCGGCGGGCCAGGGCTTCGAGGACACCGTCACCATCAACGCCGGCAGTGGCAGCGGCGTGCGCACGGACATGACCGTGATGGCGGCCGACGGGCTCGTCGGCCGGGTCACCCGGGTCGGGCCCTCGACGGCGACCGTGCTGCTCGCCACCGACGCCGCCTCGGCGGTGGGCAGCCGGGTGGAGGGTTCCAAGCAGATCGGCATCACCCAGGGCAGGGGGCGCAGGGGGCTGGGCGACACCGCCACCCCGCTCAGCTTCCAGCTGCTCGACGCCAACGCCGTGATGACACCGGGACAGCGGATCGTCACCCTGGGCTCCGACGGCGAACGCCCCTACGTCTCGGGGCTGCCGATCGGCACCGTCGACCGGGTGGTGAAGACGCCGGGGTCACTCACCCGGACCGCCTACGTCCGCCCGTTCGTGCACTTCGCGAGTCTGGACGTCGTCGGTGTCGTGGTCGAGCCGCCCAAGACCGATCCGCACGACTCCATCCTGCCGCCCAAGCCCACGATGGCGCGGCGCTGAGCACCTCTCGGGGGACGCAACATGCTGAGCACATCTTCTGACTCCGCCCCAGGCAACCACAGGCTCTGGGCGGTTCTGGTGATGGTGGTCGCGCTCGTCCTCCAGGTGGCGGTGGCCAACCGGCTGCCGCTGCCCGGCTCGGTCACGCCCGATCTCGTGCTGCTCACCGTGGTGGCGCTCGCGCTGGTGAACGGCGAGATGGTCGGCCTCGTCGCCGGGTTCACCGCGGGGCTGGCGGCCGACATCATGCCGCCCGCCGACCACACGATCGGCCGGTACGCGCTCGTCTACTGCCTCGTCGGCTACCTCTGCGGCCTGGCCAGCGCCGAGATGGACCGCTCGTCGGTGGTGCCGTTCGTGGCCGTGGCCGCCGGGGCACTGGCCGGCACGCTGCTGTACGCGGGGCTGGGCATGCTGCTCGGCGATCCGCGGGCCACCTGGGCGATCATTTCCCGGATGGTGCCGTTGTCGGTGCTCTACGACGTGCTCGCCAGCCCGTTCGTGGTCTGGGCGGTGCTGCGGGTCACCCGGCGCGTCGAACGCGGCAAGAGCCCCGGCCGGTTCGACCTCGCCCCTGCCCGTTACCGGGCGATGTCACGGGAACGGATCTGACCGATGAACAGCAGATCCCACCAGCGGCTGGTGGTGCTGCACGTCCTGGTGCTGTCGTTGCTGGTCATCCTGGTCGGCCGGCTGTGGAACCTCCAGGTGATGGACGGCAAGCACTACCGCCAGGTCGCGGCCGAGAACCGCACCCGCGACATCGTGGTCCCCGCCGTACGCGGCCAGATCCTCGACGACATGGGCCGGCCGCTGGTGCGCAACCGGACCGCCCTGGTGGTGTCGGTGGACCGCACGACCATGTCCCGGCAGAAGGACGGCGGCAAGACGGTGCTGACCCGGCTCGCCAAGGTGCTGGGCATCTCCTACGACGAGCTCAGCCAGCGCGTCCGGCTGTGCGGCCCGACCACCAAGCGGCCCTGCTGGCCGGGCTCGCCCTACCAGCCGATCCCGGTGGACAACAAGGTCGAGCCGAAGAAGGCGTTGCAGATCGTGGAACGCCAGGAGGACTTCCCCGGGGTGACCGCCCAGGTCCAGGCGGTCCGTGACTACCCGCGGCCGGACGGGGCCGGCGCCGTCCAGGCCCTCGGCTACCTGCAGCCGATCACCCAGGAGGAGCTCGACAAGCGCAAGGGCCTGAAGGTCACCGGGTTCAGCGGCGTCGACCTGATCGGCCGGGACGGGCTGGAGGCCCGGTACGACGCCGACCTGCGGGGCGGGCCCGGCATCCGGAAGGTCAACGTCGACAGCAAGGGCCGGGTGACCGGCATCGCCAGCGAGCAGGCCGCGCAGCCCGGCGGCAATCTGGTGACCAGCCTCGACGCCAAGGTGCAGGGCGCGGTCGAGGACGCCGTGCAGAAGGCCGTCAAGAACGTCCGCCACGACGGCGGGAAGGCCGACTCCGCCGCCGGAGTCGTCATGGACGTGCGCACCGGCCGGGTGGTGGCGCTGGCCAGCTACCCCTCGTACGACCTCAACATCTGGACCGGCGGCATCTCGCAGAACGAGTACGAGGGGCTGCTCGGCAAGGGCAAGGGCGAGCCGCTCATCTCACGGGCCACTCAGGGGCAGTTCGCCCCCGGCTCCACCTTCAAGATCTCCTCGCTGGCCGCCGCCGTGGGCGACGGCTACAAGCTGCACGGCACCTACGACTGCCCCGGCTCCTACGACGTCGGCAGCAGGGCCTTCCACAACTTCGAGGGCCAGGGCCACGGCGCGATGAACCTGCACACCGCGATCGTGGTGTCCTGCGACACGATCTTCTACCGGTTCGCCTACGAGGAATGGCAGCGCGACGGCGCCGTACACCCGGTCAAGAACCCCAAGGACCCGATGGTCAAGATGGCCCGGGCGTACGGCTTCGGGTCGCGGACCGGCATCGACCTGCCGAGCGAGTCGCCCGGGCGCATCCCGGACCGGGCCTGGAAGCAGTCCTACTGGAACGCCACCAAGAAGTCCGACTGCAAGCACGCCAAGACCGGCTATCCGGGAGAGCCGCCGGACCGGGAGGGCTATCTCAAGGCCATCGCCCGGGAGAACTGCGCCGAGGGCTACATGTGGCGGGCCGGTGACGCGGCCAACTTCTCGGTCGGCCAGGGCGACGTCCTGGTGACCCCGCTGCAGCTGGCCCGGGCGTACGCCGCGGTGGCCAACGGCGGCACCCTGGTCACGCCGCGGCTGGCCCGCGCGGTGGTCCGGCCGGACGGCACGGTGGTGCGCCGGATCAACGCGCCCGCCGGGCCCAAGCTGCCGGTCAGCCAGGAGGTGCTGGCGTATCTGCGCGGCGCCCTGGCCAAGGTCCCCAGCGAGGGCACCGCGCGGGGCGCGTTCGCCGGCTTCGATTTCAAGAAGGTCGCGATCGCCGGCAAGACCGGCACCGCCGAGGTCTACGGCAAGAAGGACACCGCCTGGTTCGCCTCCTACGCCCCGGCGGACAGCCCGCGCCTGGTCACCGTGGTCATGGTCAGCCAGGCCGGCACCGGTGGCCAGTACTCCGCCCCCGCCGTACGGCAGATCTGGGAGGCGATCTTCGGGCTGAAGGGCAAGCCGGCCGCAATGCCCTACGGCAAGCTCCCCGAGGAGCTGCCCAAGTTCCGCCCGGACGGAACGGTCGTGGCGCCGTGATCACCGGCTACGGGGTGCGGTCGTCGCTGCTGCGCAAGGTGGCGGCCCACGACTCGACGCTGCGCCGCCTGGACTGGGTGCTGATCCTGCCGGTGATCGCGCTGTCGGTGATGGGCTCGCTTTTGGTGTGGTCGGCCACCCACGCCCTGATGATCGAGCGGCACGAGGACCCGGCCGGCTTCCTGAAGAAGCACCTGCTCAACCTGCTGATCGGCCTGGTGCTCGGCGCGGTGGTGACGCTGCTGGACTACCGGCTGCTGCGGGCCTACGCCCCCATCCTGTACGCGCTGTCCTGCATCGGCCTGGTCGCGGTGCTCAGCCCGCTGGGTGACACGATCAACGGCTCGCACTCCTGGATCGTGCTGGGCGGCGGTTTCCAGCTCCAGCCGTCGGAGTTCGCCAAGGTGGGCCTGGTGGTGCTGCTGGCGATGATCCTCGGTGAACCCCGGGACGGCGAGGTCGGGCCGGGCCGCCGCGACATCCTGTGGGCGCTCGGGCTGGCGGGGCTGCCGATGGCGTTGATCATGCTGCAGCCCGACCTCGGCACCACGCTGGTGTTCGCCGCGGTGATCCTCGGCATGCTGGCCATCTCGGGCGCCCGCAAGGCCTGGGTGGCCGGCCTGCTCGGCTCGGGTCTGCTGGTCGCCTTCTCGGCCTGGTTCTTCGGGCTGCTCAAGCCCTACCAGGTGGCCCGGTTCACCGCCTTCGCCAACCCGGCGGCCGACCCGCGCGGAGCGGGCTACAACGCCCAGCAGGCCCGGATCGCGGTCGGCTCCGGCGGCGTCTTCGGCAAGGGGCTGTTCCACGGCGAGCAGACCACCGGCCACTTCGTGCCCGAGCAGCAGACCGACTTCATCTTCACGGTCGCGGGGGAGGAGCTCGGCTTCCTGGGCGCCGCCGTGATCCTGCTGCTGCTGGGCGTCCTGCTGTGGCGCGGCCTGCGGATCGCGACGCAGGCGGCGGACACGTTCGGCGTGCTGGTGGCCACCGGGGTCGTGTGCTGGCTGGCCTTCCAGACCTTCGAGAACGTCGGCATGTGCGTCGGCATCATGCCGATCACCGGCCTGCCGCTGCCGTTCGTGTCGTACGGAGGCTCGGCCACCTTCGCCAACATGATCGCCTTCGGCCTGCTGCAGGCCGTGCACGTGCGCAGCCGCCACTTCGACTGACCTGGCCGGGTACCCTGAGAAGTTGATCCCTGTTCCCCTCTCTGGAAGGTTTCTCATGCCCGTCGAGTCGCTCTTTCCGCGCTTGGAGCCACTGCTGCCCCAGGTGCAGAAGCCGATTCAGTACGTCGGCGGTGAGCTGAATTCCCAGGTCAAGGAGTGGGACGAGGCCGAGGTCCGCTGGGCGCTGATGTATCCGGACGCCTACGAGATCGGCCTTCCCAATCAGGGCGTCCAGATCCTCTACGAGATCCTCAACGAGCGCGAGGGCGTGCTGGCCGAGCGGACGTACACCGTCTGGCCCGACCTCGAAGCGATCATGCGCGAGCACGCCATCCCGCAGTTCACCGTGGACGGGCACCGGCCGGTGGCGGCCTTCGACATCCTCGGGGTCTCGTTCTCCACCGAGCTCGGCTACACCAACATGCTGACCTCGCTGGACCTGGCCGGCATCCCGCTGAACTCCGCCGAGCGCACCGACGAGCATCCGATCGTGCTGGCCGGCGGGCACGCCGCCTTCAACCCGGAGCCGATCGCCGACTTCCTCGACGCGGCCGTGCTCGGCGACGGCGAGGAGATCTCGCTGGCGATCACCGAGGTGATCCGGGAGTGGAAGCGCGAGGGCTCCCCGGGAGGCCGGGACGAGCTGCTCATGCGGCTGGCCAAGTCCGGTGGCGTGTACGTCCCGCGTTTCTACGACGTGAGCTACCTGGAGGACGGCCGGATCCAGCGGGTCGCGCCGAACCGGCCGGGCGTGCCGTGGCGGGTCGTCAAGCACACGGTGATGGACCTCGACGCGTGGCCGTACCCCAAGAAGCCCCTCGTGCCGCTGGCCGAGACCGTGCACGAGCGGTTCAGCGTGGAGATCTTCCGCGGCTGCACCCGCGGCTGCCGGTTCTGCCAGGCCGGCATGATCACCCGCCCGGTGCGGGAGCGTTCGATCACCACGGTCGGCGACATGGTCGAGACCGGCCTCAAGGCCTCCGGTTTCCACGAGGTCGGGCTGCTGTCGCTGTCCAGCGCCGACCACAGTGAGATCGGCGAGATGGCCAAGGGCCTGGCGGACCGCTACGAGGGCACCAACACCTCGCTGTCGCTGCCCTCCACCCGGGTGGACGCCTTCAACATCACCCTCGCCAACGAGTTCTCCCGGGGCGGCCGCCGCTCCGGGCTGACGTTCGCGCCCGAGGGCGGCTCCGAGCGCATGCGCAAGGTCATCAACAAGATGGTCTCCGAGGACGACCTCATCCGCACCGTGACGACCGCGTACGAGAACGGCTGGCGGCAGGTCAAGCTCTACTTCATGTGCGGGCTGCCGACCGAGGAGGACGAGGACGTCCTGGCCATCGCGGACATGGCCCGCCGCGTCATCCAGGCCGGCCGCGACGCCACCGGCCGCCGTGACATCCGCTGCACGGTCTCCATCGGCGGATTCGTGCCCAAGCCGCACACCCCGTTCCAGTGGGCCGCCCAGTGCGACGCCGAGACCGTCGACCGGCGGCTGTTCGGCCTGAAGGACGCGCTGCGCCGCGACCGTGAGTACGGCAAGGCCATCGGCCTGCGCTACCACGACGGCAAGCCCTCGATCATCGAAGGGCTGCTGTCCCGCGGCGACCGCCGGGTCGGCGAGGTCATCCGGGCGGTCTGGGAGGACGGCGGCCGGTTCGACGGCTGGTCCGAGCACTTCTCCTACCAGCGCTGGATGTCCTGTGCCGAGAAGGTCTTCGCCGGCGGCCCGGTCGACCTGGACTGGTTCACCGTCCGGGAGCGCGAGGAGGTCGAGGTGCTGCCCTGGGACCACCTCGACGCCGGGCTCGACCGTGAGTGGCTCTGGCAGGACTGGCGGGAGGCCGTGGACGGCACCGAGGTCGAGGACTGCCGGTGGACGCCCTGCTACGACTGCGGGGTCTGCCCCACCATGGGCACCGAGATCCAGATCGGGCCGACCGGGAAGAAACTGCTTCCGCTGACCGTCGTCTGAGGCCCGGAGAACGCCCCGGCGGCGGACGCGCCGGTCCGGTGCCCGCCGAAGGTGGCGTACCGTGGTGAACCTGAGACGGCTGGTGTGCGTCACACGTACGTCAGCGGTCGGAGCGGGGCGGCTGTGCGGGCTCCCGGGCACATGCCTGGATACGAGCCGGCCAGATGCCCCGTACTCTGGTATCAGACGTCTGACTCGATACGAGTAGGAAGGACTAGAGCCCTGGCTCCCATGCCGGAGGGTCCAGCACCGGCCCCCGTGACCCAGCGGCTGCGCGTGCGCTACGCAAAGCGTGGCAGGCTGCGGTTCACGAGCCATCGCGACATATCCCGGGCCGTGGAACGCGCCGTCCGGCGCGCCGGGATCCCCGTCGCGTTCAGTGCTGGATTCACGCCGCATCCGAAGATCTCTTATTCGGGCGCGGCAGCGACAGGGGTGGCCAGTGAGGCGGAGTACCTCGAGATCGGGCTCACCGACACCCGTGCGCCAGCTCGGGTTCTTGCCGACCTCGACGCCGCGCTTCCCGACGGTCTCGACATCCTCGATGTCGTGCCCGCCACGGTGGGCACGACGTTCGCGGACCGGCTGCAGGCGTCAGAATGGCTGGTACGGCTCGACGGTGTCGCCCCCGGCACCGCCGAAGACGCCGTGCGGGCCTTCATGGCCGCCGAAGTGATCGAGGTAGAACGCCTCACAAAAAAGGGACGGCGCCGTTTCGACGCCAGGTCCGCCGTGTCCGCCTTCGAGCTGGACCGGCGCGCCGGGATAGCGACGGACCGTCCATATGCGATACTTCGAATGGTTGTTCGGCATCTCACACCTGCCGTACGACCAGACGACGTCCTCGCCGGGCTACGTCAAGTGGCCGACCTCGCGCCGCCGTCACCACCGTTGGTGACCAGGCTGGCGCAGGGGCCGCTGAACGCAGAGACCGGCGAGCTCGCGGATCCACTGGATCCCGACCGGGAGGCCGTACCGCCTGGCGATGAAGCCATGGCGGCCAGCGGCTCTGCCTCCGGGCAGCCGGTGCGAACCGCGGGCTAGGACTTCGTCAGCGCCCGGGCGTAGGACCGGCGCCGTGCAGACGGCACCGGCTCCTAGGGGACGGACGGGCGCGCCCCCAACGACTTTTGTCGTCGTTGCCGGCCATCGGGGCCGGGACGCGACGACGCTGACGACATACGGAGTGCTTCCGTGCGGCGCATGAAGCCGGTTCGCCTGAGGGTTGGGCATGGCCGTGCGCCCGGAAGCCTGACGGGAGATTGCCCGCATGCCCGAGAACGAACCCATCGACGGGGTGGCGTCAGCCACCGAGGACAACGTCACTACTACTGATCCGGCGGCCGAGACGGCGCCCAAGGTCACCCGCACGCGCAGGCGTGCGGCCAGCCGGCCTGCCGGTCCGCCGCCGGAGCCCGAGGACCTGCCCGCACCGGCCGCCGTGCGGCCGGCGCAGGAGCCCCCGGCACCACCTGCCGACGAGCCTCCGGCGGTCCCGCCGGTTCAGCCGCAGGCGGCCCAGACCGCGGCCGAGCCGGTGTCCACGCCTACGGCCCGGCCGGCACCCGAGCCCGAGCCCGCGGTCTCCGAGCCTGTGGTCTCCGAGCCCGTGGGGGCCCCCGGGCCCGAGGCGGTCTCCGTGCCCGAGGCTGCGGACGCCGAGCCGGCGCCGGTCGCCGAGGAGAGCCCGGAGCCCGCCGTCAAGAAGCCGGCCCGCACCCGCGCGGCCCGCACCCGTAAGCGCGCCGAGGCGCCGCCGGAGCCCATCGAGGCCGAGGCGATCGAGGCTGCCGAGGCGGCCGACGCCGCCGCCGTGGCCGCTGCGGCGGTCGCCGCCGGGGAAGTCGCAGAGGTCGCGGAACCGGACGAGGACGCCGTGGCACTCGAGCAGGAGCCCGCCGGGGGCATCCCCGCGGTGACCTTCCAGCCGCCCATGGTCGTCTTCCAGCCGCCGCAGCCCGCGGCGTCCGCCCCGAAGTCCGCGGCCAAGCCGGCGGCCAAGCCCGCCGTCACCGAGCCCGTGGCCGAGGAGCCCGCCGAGCAGGGGGAACTCGCGGACGAGTCCGAGGACGAGGACGAGTCGGATCGGCCCTCGCGCCGCCGTCGCCGCCGCGGCGGCCGTGGCCGGGGCAAGGTCCGCGACTCCGACGAGGACGAGCAGTCCGCCGACGACACCGCCGCGGACGAGTCCGCGGCGGCCCGGACCACCGAGGCCGCCCGTGGCGAGGCCGGGGCCGAGGAGACCGACGACGAGGACGACGAGTCGGGCAGCGGATCGACCCGCCGCCGCCGTCGGCGCCGCCGCCGCACCGGAGGCCAGCAGGCCGGCGGTGAGGAGCAGGAGCAGGACGACCCGCCCAACACCGTGGTCCACGTCCGCACCGCAAGGGCCGTCGCGGACGAGGTCCAGTCGGTGCGCGGCTCCACCCGGCTGGAGGCCAAGAAGCAGCGGCGCCGTGAGGGCCGCGAGCAGGGCCGCCGCCGGCCGCCGATCATCACCGAGTCCGAGTTCCTTGCCCGCCGGGAGGCCGTCGACCGCGTGATGGTCGTCCGGCAGGACGGTGAGCGCACCCAGATCGCGGTGCTCGAGGACGACATCCTGGTCGAGCACCACGTGGACCGCGCCAGTCACCAGTCGTACGTCGGCAACGTCTACCTGGGCAAGGTCCAGAACGTCCTGCCCTCGATGGAGGCGGCCTTCGTCGACGTCGGCAAGGGCCGCAACGCGGTGCTCTACGCGGGCGAGGTCAACTGGGACATCGCCGGGCTGGAGGGACAGCCGCGCCGCATCGAGTCGGCGCTCAAGTCCGGCCAGTCGGTGCTGGTGCAGGTCACCAAGGACCCGCTGGGGCACAAGGGCGCCCGGCTGACCAGCCAGATCTCGCTGCCCGGCCGGTACCTCGTCTACGTGCCGGACGGCTCGATGACCGGGATCAGCCGCAAGCTGCCCGACAAGGAGCGCACCCGGCTCAAGCAGATCCTCAAGAAGATCATGCCGGAGAACGCCGGGGTGATCGTCCGTACCGCCGCCGAGGGGGCCACGGAGGAGGAGCTGTCGCGTGACGTGTCGCGGCTGTCCGCCCAGTGGGAGGACATCCAGCGTCAGGCCAAGACCGCCAGCGCTCCCGCGCTGCTGTACGGCGAGCCGGACCTCACCGTCCGGGTGGTCCGCGACATCTTCAACGAGGACTTCGCCAGCCTGGTCGTCTCCGGCTCCGAGGCCTGGGACACCGTCGAGGACTACGTCAGCTACGTCGCGCCGCACCTGGCCGGGCGGGTGTCCAACTGGAGCGGCCCCGAGGACGTGTTCGCCGCCTACCGGGTCGACGAGCAGATCATCAAGGCGCTGGACCGCAAGGTCTGGCTGCCCAGCGGCGGCTCGCTGGTCATCGACCGCACCGAGGCCATGACGGTCATCGACGTGAACACCGGGAAGTTCACCGGTCACGGCGGCAACCTGGAAGAGACCGTCACCCGCAACAACCTCGAGGCCGCCGAGGAGATCGTGCGCCAGCTACGGCTGCGCGACATCGGTGGGATCATCGTCGTCGACTTCATCGACATGGTGCTGGAGAGCAACCGCGACCTGGTGATGCGCCGGCTGCTCGAATGCCTCTCCCGCGACCGCACCAAGCACCAGGTGGCGGAGGTCACCTCGCTGGGCCTGGTGCAGATGACGCGCAAGCGGGTCGGCTCCGGCCTGCTGGAGAACTTCTCCGAGACGTGCGAGTGCTGCAACGGCCGGGGCATCCATGTCTCGCTGACCGTGGCGGACGGCAAGGGTGAGAAGCCCGCGAGCTCGCCCGCCGCGCTGACCACGGCGGCCGGCGGCCGGCGGCGCAAGCGCAAGGGCGAGGTCGAGAAGGCGGTCGAGGAGAAGCTGGCCCTGCACGAGGCCGAGCGGACCGAGGACGCGGACGAGCCCGAGGCACCGGCCGAGATCTCCCTGGCCGTGCTCGAGCCCGCCGACGCCGAGGAGTTCAGCGTCGCGGCCATCGGCGAGGACGACGTCACCGAGCCCTCGGTGACGACCGGCGGCCGCCGCCGGCGGCCCCGCCGGGTCAGGACCAAGGCCGAGGTCGACGCCGACAGCTGACCCCGCCCGTCCACCGTTCGTGATCATGCAATCCATCGTCGATGGATTGCATGATCACGCATGGGTGGGGGCGGGTGGACGGGGGTGGGGCGGACCGGGGGCTCGGTTCGCCTTCGGTGCTCCCGATCCGGTACGCTAGGCAATCGGCGCGTGCAGAGCGCGCCTGTTGCTCATTGTTCGAGGCCGTCGCCGGGATCTCTCCCCACGGCCCGGACGCAGCCCCATTCGTGGGGAAGGTCCATCAGCCCTCGCATCTGCAGGGATGACTCCGAGCATCATCAGGATTTTCAGCTCCGCATGTGCGGGGATGAACCGGAAGGGTTCCGCGTGTACGCGATTGTCCGTTGCGGCGGCAGGCAGGAGAAGGTGGCCGTCGACGACGTGCTCACCGTCGACAAGCTGGCCGGGAAGGCCGGCGAGACGGTGACGTTCCCGGCGCTGCTGGTCGTCGACGGCGAAAGCGTCGTGAGCGCGCCCGCCGAGCTGGCCAAGTACGAGATCACCGCCGAGATCATCGGCGCTCTCAAAGGCCCGAAGATCGACATCATGCACTACCGGAACAAGACCGGGTACAAGCGGCGGATGGGTCACCGTCAGCCGTACACCCAGGTCAAGGTCACCGGTATCACGGCCGACAAGTAGTTGTTCGCCCCGTGTTACGGGGTTGGTCCAGGAGGGGCAGAACATGGCACATAAGAAGGGCGCCTCGTCCAGCCGGAACGGCCGTGACTCGAACGCGCAGCGCCTTGGTGTGAAGCGTTTCGGTGGTCAGGTGGTCAACGCCGGCGAGATCATCGTGCGTCAGCGCGGCACCCACTTCCACCCCGGCCTCAACGTCGGCCGTGGCGGTGACGACACGCTGTTCGCCCTGGTGGACGGCGCGGTCGAGTTCGGCCGCTACCGCGGTCGCCGGGCCGTGAGCATCGTGCCGGCGGCGGAGTAGTCCGCCACCGGAAGAGTCTTGATCCAGGGGGTCGACCCCCTGGGACCCCGTGAGGGGTCGGCAAGGGGCGGACCTGTTCGGTCCGCCCCTTGTCCGTGTCTGTGCAGGCAGACCTGAGCGGGCGGAGCCTGAAACGGGCGGAGCCCGAGCAGCAGAGTCCGAGCAGGAAACTGAGGGGAAGACATGGCCGGAAGTGCGCATGGCGCGCAGTTCGTGGACCGCGTCGTCCTGCACGTGGGGGCGGGCAACGGCGGGCACGGTTGTGCCTCCGTACACCGGGAGAAGTTCAAGCCTCTCGGCGGCCCTGACGGGGCCAACGGCGGCAACGGCGGGGACGTGATCCTGGAGGTCGAGACCAACACCGCCAGCCTGCTCGACTACCACAAGCGCCCGCATCGCAGGGCGGGCAACGGGCGTCCGGGGCAGGGCTCGCACCGTAACGGCGCGGACGGTGAGGACCTGGTGCTGCAGGTGCCCAACGGGACGGTCGTGAAGACCCCCGAGGGCGAGGTCCTGGCCGACCTGGTCGGGGCCGGCACCCGGTACGTCCTGGCCGAAGGGGGCCGGGGCGGCCTCGGCAACGCCGCGCTGGCCTCGGCCAAGCGCAAGGCGCCGGGGTTCGCGCTGCTCGGTGAGCCCGGCGGCGAGTTCGACATCATCCTCGAGCTCAAGACGGTCGCGGACGTGGCGCTGGTGGGGTTCCCCAGCGCGGGGAAGTCCTCGCTGATCGCCGCGCTCTCCGCGGCCCGGCCCAAGATCGCCGACTATCCGTTCACCACCCTGGTGCCCAACCTCGGGGTGGTGAGCGCAGGCGACCACGTCTTCACCGTCGCCGACGTGCCCGGCCTGATCGAGGGCGCCAGCGAGGGCAAGGGCCTGGGCCTGGAGTTCCTGCGGCACATCGAGCGCTCCGCCACGCTGGCGCACGTGCTCGACTGCGCCACCCCCGAGCCCGGCCGGGACCCGGTGAGCGACTTCGAGGTGATCGAGCGCGAGCTCGCGGCCTACGACAGCGACCTGGGCGACCGGCCGCTGTCCGACCGGCCCCGCATCGTGGTGCTGAACAAGATCGACGTCCCGGACGGCCGGGAGCTCGCCGAGCTGGTGCGCCCGGAGTTCACCGAGCGTGGCCTCCAGGTGTTCGAGGTCTCGGCCTCCTCACACGAGGGACTGCGTGAGCTGTCCTTCGCGCTCGCCGAGATGGTCGAGTCCTACCGTGCCTCGCTGCCACCGGAGGAGCCCACCCGGCTGGTCATCCGGCCCCGGGCGGTCGGCGGCGTGGAGTTCGACATCAAGCGCCTGGGCGAGAACACCTACCTCGTCACCGGCGAGAAGCCGCTGCGCTGGCTGCGCCAGACCGACTTCCAGAACGAGGAGGCGGTGGGCTTCCTCGCCGACCGTCTCGCCAAGATCGGTATCGAGGAGAGGCTGCGCGAGGCCGGTGCCGAGGCCGGTGCCACCGTGATGATCGGCACCATGGAAGAGTCGGTCGTCTTCGACTGGGAGCCGGACATCGCCGCCGGCGGCGACGTCGGGTTCGGTCCGCGCGGCACCGACAGACGACTCGGGCACCTGTAGCACCGGCCGGTGCGACCGCCGGCGGCACCGCCGGCAAGCACCGGCGAAGTGGGGGAGGAATCGCCGGCAAGCACCGGCGAAGTGGGGGAGGAATCGTGCGTTCGGCCGTCACGAAGGCCCGTCGCATCGTGGTCAAGGTGGGGTCCTCGTCGCTGACGACGGGTGAGGGCGCCATCGACGGCGCTCGCATCGACGCGCTCGTGGACGTGCTCGCGGCACGGCGCGCGTCCGGCGGGGAGATCGTCTTCGTCTCCTCGGGCGCCATCGCCGCGGGACTGGGACCGCTGGGGTTCTCCCGCCGGCCCGGTGACCTGGCCACCCAGCAGGCAGCGGCCAGTGTCGGGCAGGGCCTGCTGATGGCGCGCTACACGGTCGCGTTCGCCCGGCACGGGCTGACCGTGGGCCAGGTGCTGCTCACCGCCGACGACATGATGCGCCGCGCCCACCACCGCAACGCGCAGCGCACCCTCAGCCAGTTGCTGGCCCTCGGCGTCGTCCCGATCGTCAACGAGAACGACACGGTGGCCACCGACGAGATCCGCTTCGGCGACAACGACCGGCTCGCCGCGCTCGTCGCACACCTGACCAGGGCCGACGCGCTGGTGCTGCTCTCCGACGTGGACGCGCTCTACGACGGTGACCCGCGCCGGCCCGGCGCCACCCGGCTGGACGAGGTACGGGACGCCGCGGACCTGCACGGAGTGGTGTTCGGCCGGCCCGGCAGCAAGGTCGGCACCGGAGGCATGGTCACCAAGGTCGAGGCGGCCAGGATCGCCACCGGCGCCGGGGTGCCGGTCGTGCTCACCGACGCCGCTTCCGCCGCCGCCGCGCTGGCCGGCGAGTCGGTCGGCACCTTCTTCCACCCGGGCGCCCACCGTCCCTCGACCCGGCTGCTCTGGCTCGCCCACGCCACCACCGGGCACGGCCGGCTGACGCTGGACCCCGGAGCGGTCGACGCGGTCGTACGGCGCCGCAAGTCACTGCTGCCCGCCGGCGTCACCGGGGTCCGGGGCGACTTCGTGGCCGGTGACCCGGTGGACCTGTGCGATCCCGAGGACCGGGTGGTGGCCCGTGGCCTGGTCAACTACGACGCGGGAGAGATCCCCGACCTGATGGGCCGGTCGACCCGGTGGCTCGCGCGTGAGCTCGGTCCCGAGTACGAACGCGAGATAATCCACCGTGACGACCTCGTACTGCTGAGTCAGAAGGACACCCTCACCCCACGGTCGTGAGGGTGACGCGACCCTGTCACGATCGTGCAGCGAAAGGAGCCGGCGATGGGCGAGAGCACCGCGGCGCAGGCGGCGGAGCAGACGGACTTCCTGCGGGTGGCCGGCCGGGCCAAGGAGGCGGCCGCGACGCTGGCCCCGCTGCCGCGGGCGGTCAAGGACGCCGCGCTGGCGCGCATCGCCGACGCCCTGGTCGCCCGGATCCCTGAGATCGTCAAGGCGAACGAGGGCGACGTCGACCGGGCCCGCGCGGCCGGCACCGCCGACTACATGATCGACCGGCTCGGCCTGTCCGAGCAGCGCGTGCTCGCCATCGCCGACGCCGTGCGCGCGGTCGCCGCGCTGCCCGATCCGGTGGGCGAGGTCGTCCGCGGCTACACGCTGCCCAACGCTCTGGAGGTACGGCAGCTGCGCGTGCCGCTCGGTGTCGTCGGCATCATCTACGAGGGCCGGCCGAACGTCACCGTCGACGCCGCCGCCCTCACCCTCAAGAGCGGCAACGCCGTGCTGCTGCGCGGGTCGTCCTCGGCGTACGACTCCAACCACGCCCTGGTCGAGGTCATGCGCGACGCCCTCCGCGGCACCCAGGTGCCCGCCGACGCCGTGCAGCTCGTGCCGGGCCGGAGCCGCGACTCGGTCAAGCACCTGATGCGCGCCCGCGGGCTGGTCGACGTGCTCATCCCGCGCGGTGGCGCCTCTCTGATCAACTCGGTGGTCGAGGAGTCGATGGTGCCGGTGATCGAGACCGGGGTGGGCAACTGCAGCGTCTACGTGGACGCCGCCGCCGACCTCGGCATGGCCGTCGACATCCTGGTCAACGCCAAGACCCAGCGGCCCTCGGTGTGCAACGCCGCCGAGACCCTGCTGGTCCACCGCGACATCGCCGGGGACTTCCTGCCCTTGGCGCTGGCGGCCCTCCGCGACAAGGGCGTCACCGTGCACGGCGACGCCACGGTCCGGTCGTACGGCCCGGACGTGGTGGAGGCGACCGAGGAGGACTACTTCGCCGAGTACCTCTCGCTGGACATCGCCGCCGCGGTGGTCGACTCGCTGGAGGACGCGGTCGCCCACATCCGGAGGTACGGATCCGGGCACACGGAGGCCATCGTGACGACCTCGCAGCAGGCGGCCAGGCGCTTCGTCGGCCTGGTCGACTCGGCCGCGGTCATGGTCAACGCCTCGACCCGGTTCACCGACGGCGAGGAGCTCGGCTTCGGCGCGGAGATCGGCATCTCCACCCAGAAGCTGCACGCCCGCGGTCCGATGGGACTGCCCGAGCTCACCTCCACCAAGTACGTCATCACCGGGGAGGGCCACCTCCGGGGCTGATCCGGGAATCCACGGCGACAGTGACACATAGGGGATTGATGTCACTTGGCGGTTGTGGTCTGATCGTGGGCTGTGACCCCCACCCCCCAGAACACCCCCCGGGCCGGAAGCACCGGCGACAGCGGCCGGCTCACCCGGCGCCGCATGCTGAAGTTCACCGCGGCCGGGGCCGGGCTCGCCGTCCTCCCCGCGCGTCCCGCGACGGCCGCCTCGGCGGTCAAGGCCCCCGCCCCGTTGAAGGGCTCGGTGGCGGGGACCACGCTCGACCGGACACTGCTGCTCGGCAGCCCGGGTGCCAAGGGCTACCGGCCGGTCGTGGCCGGGCCGGGCGAGCCGCACCTGCTCCGCCGGGATCTGGGCGGCACCGCGAGCCCGGCCCGTACGACCGGGCGCCGGCCCGTCCTGGTCTTCGGCCACCTGACCGACGTGCACATCGTCGACTCGCAGTCACCGGCCCGGGTGGAGTACCTCGACCGGGCCGACGATCCGGGCAGCCCGCTGGCGCTGCTGCCGTTCACCTCGTCCCACCGGCCGCAGGAACTCCTCACCACCCAGGTGGCCGAGGCGATGGTCCGCGCGGTCAACAAGGTGACGCTGGGGCCGGTCACCGGCACCCGGCCCGCCTTCACCATCAACACCGGCGACGCCGCCGACAACGTGCAGCTCAACGAGGTGCGCTGGGTCATCGACCTGCTCGACGGAAAACGGATCCACCCCGACTCCGGTGACCTGGGCAGGTACGAGGGCGTCATGGACCTGGTCGGTTACGACCGGCGTTACTGGCACCCGGACGGAGCGCCCGACGGCGCCCGGGCGGACCTCCCGCACGCCGACCACGGCTTCCCCACGGTCAAGGGACTGCTGGACGCCGCCCGCGCGCCGTTCCAGGCGACCGGGCTGGACACCCCGTGGCTGGCGGTGTTCGGCAACCACGACGGGCTGGTCCAGGGCAACCTGCCGATCAACGCGCTGCTCAACGCGATGGCCACCGGAGCCATCAAGATCACGGCACCCGCGGACGACGCCGAGGTCCGCGAGATCGACGACATGCTGCGCAACGGCGACGGATCCGCGCTGCGCCGGCTGGCGAGTGCGCGATCAGGACTGTTCCGCATGGTGACCCCGGACCCGCGGCGCCGGCTGCTCTCCCGCGCAGAGGTCGTACGCGAGCACTTCAGCAGCGGTGGCGGCCACGGCTTCACCCGGTCCAACCTGGTGAAGGGCACCGCCTACTACGCCTTCACCCGGGGCAAGGTCCGCGGCATCGTGCTCGACACGGTCAACCCCAACGGCTACGCCGACGGCTCGATCGACGAGGAGCAGCTGAGCTGGCTGGAGGCGCAGCTCACCGCGGCGAGCAGCCGTTACCTCCGCGCCGACGGCAAGGTCGTCAGGCACGCCGTCACCGACCGGCTCGTCGTCATCTTCAGCCACCACACGCTGGCCACCATGAACAACCCGCTCGGCGGCGGGCGGGTGCTGGCCGGGCGGCTGGAGGCCCTGCTGCTGCGGTTTCCCAACGTCGTGCTCTGGGTCAACGGGCACACCCACGTCAACGAGGTCACGCCGCACCCCCGGGCCGCGGCCGCCGCGGTCAAGGGCGGCTTCTGGGAGGTCAGCACGGCCGCCCACATCGACTGGCCGCAGCAGAGCCGCGTGATGGAGATCGCCGACAACCTCGACGGAACCCTGTCGATCTTCGCGACGGTGGTCGACTCGGCGGCCCCGGAGTCGTACGCCGGGAAGCTCGGTGACCCGCTGCACCTCGCGTCGCTCTCCCGGGAGCTCGCCGGCAACGACTGGCAGGAGGACAACGACCTACGCCGCGGCAAGCCCGAGGACCGGAACGTCGAGCTCCTCGTCCCGGCTCCCTTCTGAGCCGGCGCCGCCGTGGTGTGATCGCGTGGCCGGTGGCGACACCGGCCACACGATCGGTCGTGCGGGAGCGCTCAGTTGTTGCTGCTCTGCGAACCGCCGCCGCCACCGCGGCGGCTGAACCGGTCGAAGAGCCCCTCGGCCGCGCTGGCCGCGCCCTCGGCGACGTCGCGGACCTTGCCGATGAACGGGTCGGCGCTCTGGCTCCAGGACTCGCGGTAGGAGTTCGCGGCGTTCTTGACCTCGTCGGAGATCGAGGCGCTGCCGTCGTCCGACCGGCGGGGGTAGTCGCCGTCCAGGATGCGCGCGTACTCACCGCTGCGGGCCCACTTGTCGATCTCGGCGAACCGGATCACGGCGAACGGGTGCGACTGGCGCAGCAGGTTGAGGAACTTCAGCAGGCCGTCCCGGACGTCGCCGGCGGCCTCGTACTCCCGGGCCTGGGCGTGGAAGGCCTCGGTGTTCATCTCGGTGAGCTTGGCGCCGCCGGCCATCTTCATCAGGCCGCGCTTGACCGCCTCGGGGTCCTGCGAGGCGAGCAGCCCGGCCCGGTCGGCCGACAGCTCGGCCTTGCGCTGCCACTCCTGCAGGCCCATGAGGATCGCGGCGATCCCGATGTTGCCCAGCGGCAGCCAGGCCAGCCGGGAGCCGAGCGAGGCGAGGATGAGCGCGAGCGTGCGGTAGACCGCGTGACCGGACAGGATGTGGCCGACCTCGTGCGCCACGACGTAGCGCAGTTCCTCCTCGTCGAGGAGGTCGATCAGGCCGGTGTTGATGACGATGAACGGGTGGTCGACGCCGATGGCCATCGCGTTGGGCGTCGGCTCCTGGATGACGTACAGCTCGGGGACCTCCGGGAGGTCCAGGATGTAGGAGGCGTCGCGCACCATGTCGTGCAGGTTGCGGAACTGGTCCTCGCTCACCCGGACGCTGCCGCCCAGGTACATGAGCCGGATGGCGCGCTCACTGAACAGCCCCGACATCTTCCGGAGCACGGTGTCGAAACCCGTGAGCGACCGGAGCGCCACGAGCGCGGAACGGTCGGCGGGGTGTTCGTAGGCCCGGGAGCTGATCCCGGGGAAGCGAGTGCGGTTTCGATCCGGGGTGTTCGACGTCATATCCGACATGCTATTTCCGACGAACCGCTCAGGCCCAGGGTTCCCTGAACCACTCGCCGCGCGATTCGCCGCCATTGCGAGTCGGCGCCCGGGGCATTTCCGGCAGGCCGGCGCGAGGCCCGTTGAGATCCGCAGGGGCTGCGTGCGCGTCTCGCGGACGGGCTCGTTAGGGTTCATGACATGTCACGAACGCGTCGATTGGGTGTGATGGGGGGGACCTTCGACCCGATTCACCATGGTCACCTGGTCGCGGCCAGCGAGGTCGCGCACCTCTTCCAGCTCGACGAGGTCGTGTTCGTGCCGACCGGCGAGCCGTGGCAGAAGAACGGCCGGAAGGTGGCCGAGGCCGAGGACCGCTACCTGATGACGGTGATCGCCACCGCCTCCAACCCGCGGTTCCGGGTGAGCCGGATCGACGTGGAGCGGCCTGGCGCGACGTACACGATCGACACCCTCCGGGAGATGCGCCAGCTGTACGGCGCGGAGACCGAGCTGTTCTTCATCACCGGTGCGGACGCCCTCGCCAAGATGCTGACCTGGCACAACGCCGAGGAGATGTTCACCCTGGCGCATTTCATCGGCTGCACCCGGCCCGGCCACCATCTGGAGGATCCGGGGCTGCCGGAGGGCAAGGTCAGCCTGGTGGAGGTGCCGGCCCTGTCCATTTCCTCCAGCGAGGTACGGGAACGGGTACGCGCGGGAGAGCCCATCTGGTATCTGGTCCCGGACGGCATCGTCCAGTACATCAATAAACGGAACCTTTACCGGGATTAAGATCTTTTGGGCTCCAGGCCGGATTCGGCCGTCCTTCTCATGATCACAGCGGGTTTCGGCGTCGTCCCCCCGCCCGGTGGACGCCCGCCTGGCCAGGAGGCGGACGCGCCCGGCGGCCCGCCGGGTCGTCGGACCCAGATCCCATTCGGTTATGTCGGCCGGTACGGATACCCTCGTTGGTGAACGTCAACAGTGGGGCCGCCGACGGCGTCATGAGAAGGTGGACGTGGCAGCACCGCTAACGAGGAGGACCACGACCGCATCGTGACCGCATCCGAAAAGGCCACCCAGTTGGTCCAGCTCGCCGCCGAGGCGGCCTCTGACAAGCTGGCAGACGGCATCATCGCCTACGACGTGAGCGAGCAACTCGTCATCACCGACGCGTTCGTGCTCTGCTCCGCACCCAACGACCGGCAGGTCCGCGCCATCGTCGACGAAGTCGAGAAGCGGCTGCGTGAAGACGCCGGAGCCAAGCCCGTACGCCGCGAGGGCGAGCGGGAGGGCCGCTGGGTGCTGCTGGACTTCATCGACATCATCGTCCACATCCAGAGCGAAGAGGACCGGATCTTCTACGCCCTGGAGCGCCTGTGGAAGGACTGTCCGCAGATCGAGCTCCCGGACGAGGTGAACGCCCACGCCGCGCAGCGGGTGCGGGCAGGCGAGGCTCAGTAGGCGCACCGTACGCATCGGCTCCTGATCAGCGAGGGGCCGTGCCGAGCGAGCAAGCGACGAGGATTCCGTGCGCCGGAGGGCGCCCGTGAGGCGAGCGGGGCAAGAACAGTGAGTGATTCTCCGGCCCAAGGCGGTCACCGCCGGGTCGTGCTCTGGCGGCATGGCCAGACCACCTGGAACGTCGAACGTCGATTCCAAGGCAAGACCGACATTCCGTTGGACGAGATCGGGGTCGGCCAAGCCGAGCGGGCGGCCCGGCTGCTCGCCGGGCTGAAGCCCACGGCGATCACGGCCTCCCCCCTGCAGCGTGCCGCCAAGACCGCGGCGGCGCTCGCCGCGGTCACGGCACTGCCCGTCACCTACGACCAGGACCTGGTCGAACGAGACGGCGGCAAATGGGAGGGCCTCACCAACGCCGAGATCCGCGAGCAGTACCCCGCCGAGCACGCGGTCTGGCAGCCACCCGGCGGGGAGACCGGCCGGCAGGTCGCCGAGCGGGTCGGGGGCGCGCTACGGCGGGCCATCGACCGGCTCCCTGGCGACGGCGTGCTCGTGGTGGCCTCGCACGGCGCCGCGTTGCGGCTCGGCATGGCCCACCTCCTCGGCTTCCCCGAGAGCATCTGGGAGCGCCTTGGCGGCCTGTCCAACTGCAGCTGGTCGGTCCTCGCCGAGATGCGCGACGGCGGCTGGCGGCTGATCGAGCACAACGCCGGCACGCTGCCCGAGCCGGTGCTCAGCGACGACCGCACCGACAACGGCACCTGACCCGGATATCAATTCGAAGCAGGGTCCGGTGTCCTATACACTGGCGAGGCGCTGCGGGATGAACGTCCACGCAGTCGCGCGGGGCTATGGCGCAGCTGGTAGCGCGCCTCCATGGCATGGAGGAGGTCTGGGGTTCGAATCCCCATAGCTCCACGAGTCGGGCCATCGTGGTCGGCGCAGCTGCGCCTTCCCGGTGGCCCGCTGTGTTTTCCCGGGGGGCGACCCCCGGACCCCCGAGGTGCTCGCGCGCTGGCGCGCACTGCGCCGCTGGGGCGGGCGTTGGCTTTGCTCGCCGGCCTTTGGTGCTTGGCGAGCTTCGCTTGCCTTCGCCGGGGGCCGCTGTGTTTCCCGGGGGGCGACCCCCGGACCCCCGAGGTGGGGGTTCCGCCCCCACGCCCCCGGCCCCGGGCCTCGGATCTCCGTTGTGTTGGCCCGGCTGGTGGGGGTCAGTGCTTGAGTTTGCGCCAGATGGCGGTCAGGGCGGCGAGATCGTCCTGGTCCAGGCGGTCGGTGAACACCTCGGCCAGGCAGGCGCGGCGCGTCGCGTCGGCCCGCTCGAAGAGCGCACGTCCCTCCGCGGTGAGCGCCACCCCCACCGAGCGGGCGTCCGTGGGCGACGGGGTACGGACGACGAGCCCCCTCTCCCGCAGGGCGTCGAGGACCCGCGAGACCTGGCTGCGGCTCAGCATGGTGCAGGAGCCGAGGTCGGAGACCGACACGGAGGCGTCCTGGTGATAGAGCCAGAGCAGCACCTCAAACCACGAGACCGGCAGATCGTGCGCGCGCTTCAGGTGCTCCTCGACACGGACGCTGAGGGTGTTCCCGGCCCAGAACAGGCCGTAGAAGGCGAGATCCTCCAGGGGCAGATTGCCCTGTTTGAGGGGAACAGGCGGCATGCCCTGCATCATAGCAATTTGTGTGTACACACACGCATGGCTAACGTGTGTACGTACACACATCTGGAGGTTCCATCGTGTCCATTCCGCGCAGCGGCCGTGAGGTACGGCTGATCGCACGCCCGGTCGGTGAGCCGAGGCCGGACGATTTCCTGGTGGCCGAGTCGCTGGTCGCCGAGCCGGGGCCGGGCCAGGTCCTGGTCCGTAACGACTGGATGTCGGTCGATCCGTACATGCGCGGCCGGATGAACGACGCCGAGTCCTACGTGCCGCCGTTCCGGCTGGGGGCGCCGATGGACGGTGGCGCGGTCGGCACCGTGATCGCTTCCCGGTCGGCGGAGGTGCCGGAGGGCGCCACCGTGCTGCACGGCCTGGGCTGGCGGGAGTACGCGACCCTGGACGCGGAGAAGGTGCGCCCGGTCGACCCGTCCCTGGCACCCGTACAGAGCCATCTGGGGGTTCTGGGGACCACCGGGCTGACCGCCTACGCGGGGCTCAAGGAGGTGGCGCCGGTCCACGACGGTGACGTGGTCTTCGTCTCCGGCGCGGCCGGGGCGGTCGGGAGCGTCGCCGGGCAGCTGGCCAAGCGGCTCGGCGCGTCACGGGTCATCGGCTCCGCCGGCGGCCCGGAGAAGGCGGCCCGGCTGGTCGGGGAGTTCGGGTACGACGCGGCCATCGACTACCGCCAGGGCTCGCTCGAGGAGCAGCTGGCCAAGGCGGCGCCGGGCGGCATCGACGTCTACTTCGACAATGTCGGCGGTGACCACCTGCGCGCCGCCATCTCGGCGATGCGCCCGCACGGCAGGATCGCCCTGTGCGGGGCCATCGCCCAGTACAACGCCACCGGTCCCGTACCCGGGCCGGACAATCTCGCGCTGGCCATCGGCAGGCGGCTGACCCTGCGGGGTTTCATCGTCACCGACCACGGACATCTCGCGGGGGAGTACCTCTCACAGGCCGCGGGCTGGCTGCGGGAAGGCTCCCTTCGCAGCGAGGAGACGGTCGTGGACGGGATCGAGAACGCCGTGGAGGCCTTTCTCGGCCTGTCGCGCGGTGCGAACATCGGCAAGATGCTCGTCCGTCTCTGACCCGTCCACCGGTCTCATGCGGTGCCCGCGCCGGCCTGTCCTTGATCACCAGTCGTCCATCGCAGGGAGAGTCGGATGTCCGTCATCCTCATCACCGGTACGTCGTCGGGAATCGGCAAGGCCATCGCGCTCTCCCTGGCCAGGGAGGGCCACCAGGTGGTGGCCACGATGCGCGACCTGGAGAAGGCCGCACCCTTACGGGAGGCGGGGATGGACGTACGGCGGCTGGACGTCACCTCCGAAGTCTCGATCGCGGACTGCGTGGGCGGGACGGTCGCCGCCCACGGCCGCTTGGACGCCGTCGTCAACAACGCGGGCGCCGGCCACCTCGGCACGATCGACCTGGAAACGGTGGCCGACGTCCGCCAGGTCATGGAGGTCAACTTCTTCGGCGTCGTCGCGGTGACCAAGGCCGCGATGCCCCACCTGCGCAGGAGCGGCGGCCGGCTGCTGACCGTGACCAGTGTCGGAGGAGTCATCGGCCAGCCCTTCAACGAGGCCTACTGCGCGGCCAAGTTCGCGGTGGAGGGCTTCATGGAGGCGCTCGCACCGGTCGCGAGCACCGTCGGGGTGCGGCTGTCGGTCATCGAGCCGGGCGCCGTGGCCAGCGAGTTCGTGGCCAATATCGGTGTCGACCGGAGTGCGCTGATCACCGCCGCCGGTGCCTACGGGCCCGCGATCGAGTCGTACCTGTCCCGTGCGGGGGAGGCCTTCACCCATGCCCAGCCGGCCGAAGAGGTCGCGGACCTGGTGAAGGCGGTGCTCTCCTCCGACGAACCCCACCTCCGCTACCAGACCTCGGATGCGGCACGGCAGTTCGCCGGGGTCAAGCTGGCCGACCTCGATGGCTCGGCGGTGCGGCGCCTGACCAGCGAGTGGATCACCTGACTCCCGCGGATCTTCAAAACAGAGCCGGGCGGTCATCTCACCAGTGGGTGCTCACCGATCCTTGTTGGTGACGGCGACGTGACTGGTGCCACCGGCCACCCGCTGTGCCTCATCAGAGCAGGAGCACTGGCCGCAACCGGGCTGGGTTTCCATATCTCCGCCTTCGCTGGGACGACTGAACCGAGCGTAAGCCGGGCAGTCAGATCCGGTACCTGTCCGGGGGGAGACGTTGCCGCTACCACCAGGGTGTACGCGTCCGGCGCGTGACCCATGGGGCCCTTGTGGTCGTGGGACCCCGCGGGGACCGGTAGGATCAACTCTCGTTGCCGGGACGGGTTCCCGGCGCGGGGCTATGGCGCAGCTGGTAGCGCGCCTCCATGGCATGGAGGAGGTCTGGGGTTCGAATCCCCATAGCTCCACTCGATCCCCCAAGGGCCGCGTTCGCGCGGCCCTTTTTGCGGGCTCCGTTTTCCTGTTCTATGCCTCGCACTTGGCGACTACTTGGTCTTTTCGCAGGCCATTGGTGCCGCGACCGGATGATTTCATCGCCGCTCGCCGAGGCCCGCGAGTTCACGGGCCCGAGTTCGCAGGCCATCGCGCCGGTGGCTCAGCGCAATAGCGCGTTGACCCCGCGCAATCTGCTGACCAGGTGGTTTGTCACAGCAGAGACACGGGTACGGCTCTGAGTTTGACGTGACTGCGGTGACTGCGTAATGTTCTCCATGCCCCGAGGGGATGCGGAACGCCGAAAGGCGGACGGCCCCGGGGACACCTGGTCCAGACAAAATCGGTTGGGACTCGCTCCGAACCGGTGTAAGCTGGACTTAATAGCTCAAACGGGATGCAGGACACGAAGGTGGCCGGCCCGTGCGAATCCTCTCCACTGATCATCCTGGACGGTCGTATGACTGCTCTGGGCCGGTCTGATGGATTTGGGTCTTTCGTTAAGCTCCGGTGTGGTTGCGGGGGTTGACAGGGGCTGGGGATCTGGTAAGTTAGCAGGGTTGCCCCGGATGGGATCAGGGTGTGGTTTCCTGGTTCTTGGTGGTGTGTGTCCGTTTCTTGAGAACTCA
>NZ_JBPCCU010000015.1:0-148528 GCF_050971785.1 Actinomadura scrupuli
CCGGCCACGGCGGCCGGCGACCGGGCCCGCTGGTCGCCGCGGCCGGGCCATGCCTGGCAGTGGCAGCTCACCACCCCGGTCGACCTGCGGCCCGACGTGCCCGTCTACGACATCGACGGTTTCGAGAACAGCGCCTCGGTGGTCGCCGAGCTGCACCGCCTGCGGCGCCGGGTCATCTGTTACGTCAACGCCGGCGCCGCCGAGAGCTTCCGCCCGGACCACGGCGCCTTTCCGCCGGCGGTCCTGGGCCGGGCGGACGGCTGGCCGGGGGAGCGCTGGCTGGACATCCGGCGGATCGACGTGCTGGGCCCGATCATGGCCAGGCGGTTCGACATGTGCCGGGCCAAGGGCTTCGACGCCGTCGAGCCCGATCTGGTCGAGGCCTATCCGGAGCGGACCGGCTTCCCCCTCACCGCCGCCGACCAGCTTCGCTACAACCGGTACCTCGCCCGGCTCGCCCACGACCGGGGGTTGTCGGTGGGGCTGAAGAACGATCTGGGGCAGGCCGGCGAACTGGTGGGGGACTTCGACTTCGCGGTCGTCGAGGAGTGCGCGCAGTATCACGAGTGCCGGCGGGCGCTGCCCTTCGTCAGGGCCGGCAAGGCCGTGCTGCACGTGGAGTACGCGGTGCCCAACGCCGTTTTCTGTGCCGAGGTGAAAGGGCTCGGGTTCAGCTCGATGCGCAAGCGCCTCGCCCTGGACGCGCCCCGCCGGCCCTGCTGAGTCGCCTTCTCCCCATCGCCGGCCGCACCGCTTCGGCTTCTTCGGCTTCGCGCCTCCGCCGGGCCGCCTCGACCATTGAGCCGCCTTTACCGCTGCGGCGCCTCTGCCGTCCCAGCGGTCCCTGTGGCCCCGCCCGAGTCGCCGCGCCTGGGCGGCGGAACGCGTCGAGACCCGGCCCGGGTGCCCGGAACCACCGGCCTCCCGGCGGGCCCGCACAGGCTCCTGACAGACCTCCGTCAGGCGTCATAACCCGTTCCGTGTAAGGGATGGCGCAGGATACCCCAGGTGGCGGCGCTGCCCGGCTCGGTCTCTGACCGAAAAAGATCTACCTTTGTCAAGTCCACTTTTACGTACTTTGCCGTTAATGTGCCTGTACTCGACCAGTACATCACCAACCCCTCAACTCCATTGCTTTCGCAAGACTGTCGCTCTTCGCAGACGTGGCGAAGAGGTTCGGCCTCGTCGGAGAAGCCCGGTAGCTCCGGGCGGTGACGACCAGGTCAGCGAGTCAGATCTCTCGCGAAGGGGCCACGGACCCCAGCTTTCGGCCGCACGAAAGACCGTGACCCATTCCCCTTCCGGGATGTCGGAAAAGCGATCCCGAAATCGCGCTCAGGCAGTCTCCCATGTCCTCTCATGAGGCAGCTCCGACCCTTTTGCAAGACGGGTGCGAAGCAGCTGTGTCATGCCCAAATAGACGGGAACTCCATGGAGAACCGAGCGACCAAGATAATCCTGGCAGGCGTGGCTGCGATCGCCGTGACCACTAGTGTCTCGGCCGTCATCGGCGCCTACCAGGACGATGCCTCGCTCACCCCCGCGCGGAACGTCTCCGGCCGGCAGAACCCGGCGGCCCCCACCGCCGCTGCCGCCCGCACCGCCCCCCAGAACGCGGACCGCGCCCCCCAGAGCACCACCCCCCAGCAGGACGCGCAGAACCAGGAGAGCGTGCACCCCGCGAAGGAGCAGGCCGCGAGCAAGCAGACGGCCGGCGAGCAGACGGCCGACGAAGAGGCGGGCAAGCAGGCCGCGGGCAAGCAGGCGGCGAGTAAGCAGGCGGCCGAGAAGGCGGCCCGGAAGCCGGCGAAGAAGCCCCTGCCGTCCGGAACCGCCACGGCCACCTCGTTCTGGGACGCGGCCACGGCTTCCGGCAGGCCCATGTCCTTCCGGACCCTCGCCAGCCCCTACTGGCCACTGGGCACCCGAGTGAAGATCACTTATGGGGGCAAGAGCACGATCGGCGTCGTCGACGACTTCGGGCCGGCCGAGTGGGCCGTCGCCCAGCACGACATCCCCGCGATCCTCGACCTGTCCGAGAAGATGATGGCGTTCTTCACCGGTGTCCGGTCCAACACCGTGCACGCCCGCTTCCAGGTGCTGTCGTTCGGCCATGGCCGCTCCTACCGGTCGTCCGGTACCGGCTACCGTCTCGCCTACGGCACCGGCAAGTGACCGCGCGGGGCCCGGCCCCCGGCCCCGCGACCGCGGTGACCACTCGTCCGTGACGGGTCGCCCGCCCGCACCGGCGCGGGCGGCCCGGCGGACGACGCTCCGGCTCGGGGGGTCCGGGCTCCAGGGTGTACGGCGGCGCCGGACCGTACTACGGTCTGGGCCCATAACCCGTCGTATCCGAGCACGCTTCCTCGGGCCTTACTCAGTTCGGTGACAAAGAAGCGGCGCGAATTCGTCCTCTGGCGTATGTCTAATAGAGGACGATTCCTTCCGCTTGCACCCCACATGCCCGGCTGATTCACTTGCCTCTCTTGAGGCGCGGGGTCTTGCAGTGCTGCATCGGGTGGGGTCTTCCATGTCTGACATCGAGAACGAGCGCCGGCCTCTCACGGCCGCCCAGCTGAGTGTCTGGATGACCCAGCAGCTGGCCCCCGAGGCGCCGATCACCATCGGCCAGTACACCGAGATCAACGGCCCGGTCGACCTGGACCTGCTGGACTCGGTGGCCCGCCAGGTGGCCTCCGAAGTCGAGTCGATCAACGTCCGGTTCGGTGAGACCGGCGGGGTGCCCTGGCAGGCCCCCGGGCCGGCGCTGGAGCGGGAGATCCCCGTCATCGACGTCAGTGCGGAGAGCGACCCCCGGGCCGCGGCCGAGGCATGGATGTGGGACGACCTCACCACCCCGATCGACCTGCTCCACGACCCCGTCTTCACCTACCAGGTGTTCACGGCCGGACCCGGGCGTCTGTTCGCCTACGTGCGCAGCCATCACATCGCGCTGGACGGCGTCTGCGGGTCGATGATCATGAAGCGGGTGGCCGAGGTCTACACGGCGCGGGCACGGGGTGAGGAGCCCGCCGGGGACATGGGCTCGGTGGACCTGCTGGCCGAGCAGGACGCCGCCTATCGCGCGTCCCAGCGGTTCCAGCAGGATCGCGAGTACTGGACCCGGAGGTTCGCCGAACCGCCGGAGGTCACCAGTCTGTCCGGGCGGACGGCGCCGCCGTCGGCCCGCTACCTGCGCGAGACCCGCACGCTGCCACCGGAGCCGACCGAGCGGCTGACCGCGGCCGCCCGGAGACTGTCCACCAACGCGGCCGGGCTGGTGATCGCCGCGTCCGCCGCCTACACGGCCCGGCTGACCGGCAACCCCGACGTCGCCCTGGGCATGGCGGTGACCGGGCGGACCACCGCGGCCGCGCGCAGGACCCCGGCGATGATGGCGAACGTGCTCCCGCTCCGGTTCGACCTGCGGCCCGGCACGACGGCCTCCGACCTCGTACGCCAGGTCACCGCGGAGGCCGGCGGGCTACTGCGGCGGCAGCGTTACCGTCTGGAGGACCTGCGCCGGGACCTGCAGCTCACCGGTGACGAGCGACGGCTGTACGGCCCGATCATCAACATCATGCAGTTCGACCACACGGTCGACTTCGACGGCAGTACCGGCATCCTGCACGGACTGTCGACGGGCCCGATCGAGGACCTGGCCATCAACGTCTACGACGGCTGGGGCGGGCGCGGCCTGCGCATCGACTTCGACGCCAACCCCGCGCTCTACACGCCCGGGGAACTCGCCGCGCTGCACCGCCGATTCGTGGCCTTCCTGGAGGCGATCGCCGAGGCGGACCCCGACCTTCCGCTCGCCCGGATTCCCGTGCTCGGCGACGACGAGCGTCAGCGGCTGCTGATCGACTGGAACGCCACCGGCCGCGACGCCGCCTCCCCGGCTCCCCTCGGGCCGGCTGCGTTCTTCGAGGCACAGGCCGCCCTGCGGCCGGACGCCCCGGCGGTCGTGGACGGCGGGGCGACGGCGCATCCGACGGCGCATCCCGCAGTGATCACAGGGTCGCCCGGCGGAGGACCCGATGACTTCGGACCGGATGACCTCGGCCGGGTCTGGTCCTACGGCGAGGTCAACGGGCGCGCCAACCGGCTGGCCCGTCACCTGGTGACGTTGGGCGTGGGCCCCGAGTCGATCGTGGCCCTGGCGCTGCCCAGGTCGATCGAGCTGATCGTGGCCGTGCTGGCGGTGGGCAAGGCCGGCGGCGCCTACCTGCCGCTGGATCCGGACTATCCGGCGGACCGGCTCTCCTTCATGCTGGACGACGCCCGCCCGGTCCTCGGCCTCACCACGTCCGCCCAATCCGTATCGGAGCGCCCGGCGGGATCCGGGATCCGGGGGGACTGGCTGCTGCTGGACGATCCCGGCACCGCCGCCGCGTGCGCGCCGTACTCTCCGGACGACCTGACCGACGCGGACCGACGCGGGCCGCTGCTGCCCGGCCACCCGGCGTACCTGATCTACACCTCGGGCTCCACCGGGCGGCCCAAGGGCGTCGTCGTCACGCACACCGGCATCGCGGCCCTGGCCGCGACCGAGGTGGCGCGGTACGGGGTCGAGCCGGACAGCCGGACCCTGCAGTTCTCCTCACCCAGCTTCGATGCCTCGGTGCTGGAGCTGCTGATGGCCTTCCCGGCCGGTGCCGCCATGGTGGTCGCCCCACCGGGGGTATACGGCGGCGACCAGCTGGCCGGTCTGCTCCGCGAGCACGGGGTCACGCACGCGTTCGTCACCCCGGCGGCGCTGGCCGGCGTGCCTGCCGAGGGGCTGGAGCGGCTGCGGACCGTCGTCGTGGGCGGTGACACCTGCCCGCCCGAGCTGGTGGCACGCTGGGCCCCCGGCCGCCGCATGATCAACGCCTACGGGCCCACCGAGATCACGGTCGCCGCCACCATGAGCGATCCGCTCCGGACGGGATCCGAGGCGCCCGGGACGCCGACCATCGGGCGGCCGATCGAGGGCACTCGCGTCTACGTCCTCGACGCCGGGCTGCAGCCGGTGCCGCCCGGCGTCGCGGGCGAGCTGTACGTCGCCGGGGCCGGCGTGGCCCGTGGCTACCTCGGCCGTCCCGGGCTCACCGCGGAGCGCTTCGTGGCGTGCCCGTTCGGTGCCCCCGGCGAGCGCATGTACCGCACCGGGGACCTGGTGCGGTGGCGGACGGACGGGACGCTCGACTATCTGGGCCGGGCCGACCACCAGGTGAAGGTACGCGGCTTCCGCATCGAGCCGGGCGAGATCGAGTCGGCGCTGTCCCGCCACGGATCGGTCGCCCAGGTCGCGGTGGTGCCGCACGAGTCGGACGCCGGAGACGTGCGCCTGGTCGCCTACGTCGTGCCGGCCGGGGAGCCCCGGTCTGGGGAGCCGGCGCGGGACCTCGTGCGGGAGCTGCGGAGGTTCGCCGGGGAGACGCTGCCCGGGTACATGGTGCCGGCGGCGGTCGTGCTGCTCGGCGGCCTGCCGGTCAACCGCAGCGGCAAGCTCGACCGCACCGCCCTTCCCGCCCCCGACTTCGCCGCGGCGGCGACCGGCAGGGCAGCCCGGACGCCCCGCGAGGAGGCGCTCTGCGGGCTGTTCGCGGAGGTGCTCGGGCTGCCGCGGGCCGGCGTCGACGACAACTTCTTCGACCTCGGCGGCGACAGCATCATCGCGATGCGGCTGGTCTCCCTGGCCCGCGCCGCCGGGCTGGTCCTCACGGTGCGTGAGGTGTTCCAGCACCAGACGGTGGCCGCGCTGGCCGAGGCGGCCGTCGCGGCCAGCGCGGACGCGGAGCCGGAACCCGCCGCGCGGGCCGCCCTTCCCCTGCTCCGGCTGGAGGACGGGGTCCGTGCCGAGCTCGAGCGCGACCATCCCGGCCTGACGGAGGTCTGGCCGCTGGCGCCGCTCCAGGAAGGCCTGTTCTTCCACGCGCTGCTCGACACCGACGGCGCCGACGTCTACACCCCTCAGCTGGTCCTCGACCTGGTCGGCGCGCTGGACGTCGGGGCGCTGCGGGCGTCGATCCGCGACCTGTTCGCCCGGCATCCGGGCCTGCGGGCCGGGTTCGTGGCCACCGCCGACGGACAGCTCGTCCAGGTCGTACGGGACACCGTGGAACCGGAGTGGACGGCGCTCGACCTGTCCGGTGCCTCCGATGACGAGGTCCGGGCGGCGATGGCCGCCCAGCGGGCCCGCCGGTTCGACCTGGGCCGTCCGCCGCTGCTGCGCTTCGCCCTGCTCACCCTCGGCACGGTCGACGAGGGAGCACTGGCACGGGACACGGCGGCGCCCGGTCCGGAGGGCGGCGGGCGGTACCGGCTGCTGATGACCAACCACCACATCGTGCTGGACGGCTGGTCCATGCCGGTGCTGGCCGCCGAGCTGCTCGCCCTGTACGCCCTGCACACGGACGGCGGCGACGCCTCCGGGCCGCCCCCCGTGCCGTCCTACCGGGAGCACCTGGCCTGGCTGGCCCGCCAGGACGCCGGCGCCGCCCGTACGGCGTGGGCCGAGTCGCTGGCCGGCGGCTCCGGCGGGACACTGGTCGCACCCCAGGCCGCGGACCGGCCGCCGGTGCTGCCGGAAGAGGTGAGTGCCGAGCTGCCGCGCGAACTCACCGGCGCGTTCCTGGAGCGGGCACGGCGCGGAGCCGTGACGCCGAACACCCTCGTGCAGGCCCTCTGGGGCCTGCTGCTGGGCCGGTTGCTGGACCGCGACGACGTGGTGTTCGGCGCCACCGTGTCGGGCCGCCCGCCGGAGCTCCCCGGCGCCGACCGGATGATCGGGCTGTTCATCAACACCGTGCCGGTACGGGTGCGGCTGGAACCCACCGAGACCCTGGCCGATCTGCCGGCCCGCCTGCAGGACGAGCAGGCCCGGTTGTTCGCCCACCACCACCTGGGGCTGCGCGACATCCAGCGGCTCGCCGGGGGCGGCGCGCTCTTCGACACGATGACGGTGTACGAGAACTTCCCCCTGGACGCCGCGCTGCTGGAGTCGTCGGTGCACGGGGTCCGGCTCGCGGGCGCCGAGGTCGCCGACGCCACGCACTACCCGCTGGAGCTGCAGATCCTGCCCGGCGACGAGCTGGGACTGCGGCTGCGCTACCGCCCCGACCTGTTCGAGCGGGAGCCCGTGGAACGCCTCCTGGCGATGCTGGTCTCGCTGGCGGAGACCCTGGTCGCGGACCCGGACCGGCTCGTCGGCCACGTGTCGGTGCCCGGGGCGGCCGAGCTGGGCCGGCTGCTGGACGTCCCCCCGGCCGGACCGCCGCCGGCCGGACCGGACCGCCTCGTCGCCTACGTCGTCCCGTCGGCGGGGCAGACCGTCGACGTCGCCGAACTGCGCCGGTTCGTCGCCGAGTCGCTGCCCCCCGCCATGGTGCCGGCCGTGATGATGGTGCTGGCGGAGCTGCCGCTGACGGCCAACGGCAAGGTGGACACCAGGGCGCTGCCGGCTCCCGGCCCGCCGGACGAGACCGCGTCCTACCGGGCGCCCCGCACCCCGCAGGAGGAGATCCTGTGCGCGCTGTTCGCCGAGCTCCTCGGCGTGCCGCGGGTCGGGATCGACGACGGCTTCTTCGACCTCGGCGGTGACTCGCTGCGGGCCATGCGCCTGGTGTCGCGGGTCCGGTCCGCCCTGAGCGCCGAACTGCCGATCCGGGCGCTCTTCGAGGATCCGACGGTCGCCGGGCTGGCACGGCGGATCGCCCTGCGGGCCGGGGAGGGGGTGCGGCCCGCGCTGGTGCCGATGGCCCGCCCGGAGCCCCTTCCGCTGTCGTACGCGCAGCAGCGGCTGTGGTTCCTGAACCGGCTGGAGGGCCCGTCGGCGACGTACAACATGCCGATCGCGCTGCGGATCTCGGGGTCGCTGGACGTGACGGCCCTGCAGGCGGCGCTCGGCGATGTGGTGGAGCGCCACGAGGCGCTGCGGACGGTCTTTCCCGACAGTGACGGTGTCCCGCGCCAGGTGGTGCTGGACGCGGTGGCGGCCCGCCCCGAGGTACGGATCCACGACGTGGACGCGCCGGGGCTGCCGTCCGAGCTGGCCGCGGCCGCCGGGTACGGGTTCGACATCTCGGTGGAGCCGCCGTCGCGCGCCCACCTGTTCCGGCTCGCCGCCGACGAGCACGTGGTGCTGCTGCTGATGCACCACGTCGCGGGTGACGGGTGGTCGATGGCGCCGCTGGCCCGGGATCTGATCGAGGCCTACGCGGCTCGTACGGCCGGTGCGGCGCCCGGCTGGGCGGCGTTGCCGGTGCAGTACGCGGACTACGCGCTGTGGCAGCGGGAGCTGCTGGGTTCGGAGGAGGACCCGGAGAGCCTGGTCTCGCGGCAGCTCGCGTTCTGGACGGACGCTCTCGCGGGACTGCCCGACCAGCTGGAGCTGCCCACCGACCGCCCGCGCCCGCTGGAGGCGTCCTACCGGGGCGGCACGGTGCGGTTCACCTTGGACGCCGGAGTGCGCGCCGGCCTGGAGGCGCTGGCCCGGGAGTGCGGAGCGAGCGTGTTCATGGTCGTGCAGGCCGTGTACGCGGCGCTGCTGACGCGTCTCGGTGCGGGCACCGATGTGCCGGTGGGTTCGCCGATCGCGGGTCGTACGGATGAGGCGCTCGACGATCTGGTGGGGATGTTCGTCAACACGCTGGTGTTGCGGACGGACACGTCGGGGGATCCGTCGCTGCGGGAGCTGGTGTCGCGGGTGCGGGAGACGGACCTTGCGGCGTTCGCGCACCAGGACGTGCCGTTCGAGCGGCTGGTGGAGGTGCTCAACCCGGCCCGGTCGATGTCGCGGCATCCGTTGTTCCAGGTCGGGCTGGCGTTCCAGAACAATCCTGAGGCGCGGGTGGAGCTGGCGGGGTTCACCGCGGAGGTGGAGCCGTTGCACGCGGGGGTCGCCAAGTTCGATTTGCTGATGGTGCTGACCGAGCTGGACGGTGGCTTCGCGGGGGAGCTGGAGTTCGCGCTGGACCTGTTCGATCCGGCGACGGCGGAGTCGATCGTGGGGCGGTTCGAGCGGTTGCTGCGCGGGCTGCTGGCCGACCCCGGCGCGCCCATCGGCGCCGCTCCCCTCCTGGACGCGTCCGAGCGGCGGACCATCCTGCGGGAGTGGGCCCGCGGCGGGGCGCCCGCCGGTCCCGGCGCCTGGGACGCCGACGCCGATGTTGACGTTGACGTCGTCCTCGGGGGCACCCTGGCCTCCGCCGGTGCGGGGCTGCCCGGGGCCACGATTCCGGCGGCGTTCGAGGTGCGGGCGGCGCGGTGCCCGGATGCGGTGGCGGTGACGTTCGAGGGTGTGTCGCTCACCTACGGGGAGTTGAACGCGTCGGCGAATCGGCTGGCCCGGCTGCTGGTGGAGCGGGGTGCGGGTCCGGAGCGGTTCGTGGCGTTGGCGTTGCCGCGGTCGGCGGACCTGGTGACGGCGATCCTGGCGGTGCTCAAGACCGGTGCGGCGTATGTGCCGATCGACCCGGACTACCCGGCGGAGCGGATCGCGTACATGCTGGCGGACTCGGAGCCGGCGCTCGCGGTCACCGTGTCCGGCGCCGGGCGGGCGCTGCCGGCGGAGCTGCCCAGGATCGAGCTGGACCTCGCCGCCGGTGCCCTGGCGGGCCATCCCGGCACCGACCTCACCGACGCCGACCGGGCGGCTCCGTTGCTGCCGGGGCACCCGGCGTATGTGATCTACACCTCGGGTTCCACCGGCCGTCCGAAGGGTGTGGTGGTTCCGCACGCGAACGTGATGCGGTTGATGGATTCGACCGATCACTGGTTCGGTTTCGGTGACCGGGATGTGTGGACGTTGTTCCACTCCTACGCGTTCGACTTCTCGGTGTGGGAGTTGTGGGGCCCGTTGCTGTACGGCGGCCGGCTGGTCGTCGTGCCGTATGCCGTCTCCCGGTCGCCGGGGGACTTCCTGGCTCTGCTGGAGGCGGAGCGGGTGACGGTGCTGAACCAGACGCCGTCGGCGTTCTACCAGCTGATGGCCGCCGATCGGGAGGGTCCCGGCCGGGAGCTGGCGTTGCGGTACGTGGTCTTCGGCGGCGAGGCGCTCGAGCCGGGCCGGCTGGGTGACTGGTTCTCCCGGCATGCCGATGACGCTCCGGTGCTGGTGAACATGTACGGGATCACCGAGACCACCGTGCACGTCTCGCACCTGGCGCTGGACGAGGTGTCGTGTGTGGGGGCGCCGGGCAGTGTGATCGGGAGGCCGATCCCGGATCTGCGGGCCTATGTGCTCGATGCCCGGTTGCAGCCGGTGCCGCCCGGGGTGGTGGGGGAGTTGTACGTCGCGGGGGCGGGTCTGGCGCGGGGTTATCTGAACCGGCCGGGGTTGTCGGCCGAGCGGTTCGTCGCCGACCCGTTCGGTGTGCCCGGGACTCGGATGTACCGGTCGGGGGATCTGGCGCGCTGGCGCGTGGACGGGTCATTGGAGTATCTCGGCCGGGTCGACCAGCAGGTGCAGTTGCGCGGGTTCCGGATCGAGCTGGGTGAGATCGAGGCGGTGCTGGCCCGGCACGAGGGTGTGGCGGAGGTCGCGGTGCTCGCCCGCGAGGACCGCCCGGGAGACAGGAGACTCATCGGCTACGTCGTCCCCCGCAGACCACGGGACCGCGCCGAGGCCGTAGAGGACGCCGACGGCCCGGCCGGTGGCCTGGTGGACGGGGGCGAACTGCGCCGGTTCGTGGCGGAGAGCCTGCCGGACCACATGGTGCCGGCGGCGGTGGTGTTCGTGGACGCCCTGCCGCTGACGGCCAACGGCAAACTCGACCGCGCCAAGCTGCCCGCACCCGACTTCTCCGCCGCCGTCACCGGCCGCGCACCGCGCACCGAACGGGAGGAGACCCTGGCGGGGCTGTTCGCCGAGGTGTTGGGCCTGGAGCGGGTCGGGGCCGACGACGGGTTCTTCGACCTGGGCGGCGACTCCATCATCGCGATCCAGCTGGTGTCCCGGGCCCGGCAGAGCGGGCTGGTGATCACGGCACGGGAGGTGTTCCAGCACCAGACCGTGGCCGAACTCGCCGCCATCGCGCAGACCGCCGGGGAGACCGGCGCCGTGGAGACCGAGCCACCCGGCACGGGCGTAGGGCCGATCCCGCTCACCCCGATCATGGGATGGCTGCGCGAGCGCACCGAGCAGGCCGGCGACGCCGTCGACGGGTTCCACCAGAGCACGCTGCTGCGGGTGCCCGCCGGCCTGGGCGTCGAGCGCCTGACCGACGCGCTGCAGGCCGTAGTGGACCATCACGACGTCCTGCGGCTGCGGCTGGACCGCGAAGGCGGGCAGTGGCGGCCGTCCGTCCAGCCGCCCGCCTCCGTGCGGGCCGCCGAACTGGTGCGCCGCGTCGACGTGGCGGGCCTGGACGACGACGGCCTCGCCATGGTGATCGAAGAACAGGCCGTGGCCGCCCGCGACCGCCTCGCCCCGGAGCGGGGGGTCATGGTGCAGGTCGTCTGGCTGGACGCCGGGCCGGAACCCGCGGCCGGGCCCGGCCCCCAGGGGGAACCCCGGGGCCGGTTGCTGCTCACTCTTCATCATCTGGTGGTGGACGGGGTCTCCTGGCGGATCCTGCTGCCCGACCTGGTCACCGCGTGGGCGAGCATCGCCACCGCGCAACCGGCCGGCCTCGCCCCGGTGCCGACCTCGTACCGGCGCTGGGCGCAGCGTCTCGTCGCCGAGGCGTCCGCGCCCGGCCGCACCGCCGAGCTCGACCTGTGGACCGGCATCCTGGACGGGCCCAACCCCAGGATCGGCCGGCGGTCGCTGGACCCGGAGACCGACACGGCGGAGCGGGCCCGTACCCTCCGGCTCACCCTGCCCTCCACCGTCACCGGGCCGCTGCTCACGACCGTCCCGGGCGCCTTCCACGCGCGGGTCAACGACGTGCTGCTCACCGGGCTGGCGCTGGCCGCCGCGGGCTGGCGCAGGCGGCGCGGCGGCCGGGGCACCGGTGTGCTGGTCGACCTGGAGGGCCACGGGCGGGCGGAGATCGCCCCCGGCGTGGACCTGTCCCGGACGGCCGGCTGGTTCACCAGCATTCACCCCGTACGGCTCGACCCGGGACCGGCGGACTGGAGCGAGATCCGCTCCGGTGGCGAGGCCGTCGGCACCGCCATCAAGAAGATCAAGGAGCAGCTCAGGGACATCCCCGACGACGGGATCGGCTACGGACTGCTCCGGTACCTCAACCCGGCGACCGCCCGGGAGCTGGAGGATCTGCCGCGCCCGCAGATCGCCTTCAACTACCTGGGCAGGGTGGCGGCCACCGGGGGAGAGTGGAGTCTCGCCCCGGAGACGCTGCCCGGTGGTGAGGACCCGCGGATGCCGATGGCCCATGTGCTGGAGATCAACGCGGTCACCCACGACCGGCCGGAGGGCCCCGAGCTGGGCGTCGCCTGGACCTGGCCGGACGGGGTGCTGACCGGCGAGGACGTACGGGACCTGGCGGAGGCCTGGTTCGAGGCGCTCGCCGGGCTGGTCGCGCACGTCGAGGGGGGAGCCGAGGACACCGGCGGCTTCACCCCCTCCGACCTCCTCGTCTCGCTCGACCAGAGCGAGATCGACAAGCTCCAGGCGGCCTGGCGGACCAAGAACTGACCCCTCAGGGGCCCTCGCTGCGGACGGAGTCCAGGGCGAGCAGGGCGACGTGCAGGGACGCGCAGGACTCGACGTCGTCGAGGTCGGCGTCGAGGACCCGCTCGATCCGGCGCAGCCGCTCGTAGAACGCGGGCCGGGACAGATGGGCCTGCTGGGCGGCCACCGCCTTGTTGCGCCCGGTCTCGAGATAGAGGGAGAGGATCCGGGTGAGGTCCCCGGCGCGCTGGGCGTCGTGCTCCAGCAGCGGGCCGAGCTCGCGCTCGACGAAGGTCTGCAGGCGCGCGTCGTCGCGCAGCAGGTGCAGCAGACCCCGCAGCCGCAGGTCGGGCAGCCGGTAGAACAGGCGGTCCCCGCCCCCGCGGGCGGCGACGTCGGCCACCTGCTCGGCCTCGAGGAACGACCGGCGCACGTCCCGGATCGACTCCACCACCGACCCCGCCGCCATGACCGAGGTGTCGTCGCACTGCTTGCGCAGGTGCTTGGCCACCTCGGTGAGGGAGTGCTCGGCGTCGGCCCGCGCGGGAAGGGAGGCCAGCACGCCGACCCGGGCCTGCGGGGTGCCCTCGTCGAGCACGCCGACCAGCGCGGCGAGGTTGGCCTCCTTGCACGCCGCGGAGGTCGCCTCCGCCAGCTCGGCGAGCCCTTCCGGCAGCGGGCCCGCGGCCGGCGGCGCGTAGCCGCGGGGCTGCAGGTGGCTGCGCGGGCGCACCACCACCCCTACCAGCCGCCGGCCCGACAGCGGCACCCCGAGCGCCCGGGCCCGGGCCGCCGCCTCCTGCGGGTCGGAGTAGGCGTGGGCGAGGATGCCGCTGATGATCGTGCCGTGTGCCTGGCGCTCCAGGCCCTCCGCGTGCCGGTCCAGCAGCCGTCCCAGCGCCAGCGTGGTGGCCGCGCGCTCGATGAGCACGATCTCGCGGGACGTGGGCTCGGCCAGCCCCGTGATGATGAGCCGGCCCCAGTCCTCGCCCCGGGCGCCGACGGTCGTGACCAGCCAGCCGGAGGCCTCGTCGTGGGCGGTGAGCTGCTCCGGCCGCCCCGCCCGGGACCGGGTCTCCCACATGGACAGCAGCTCCGCCGGGCTGGTCCCGGCCGCGTCGGCGGCGAGCACCTGGTGGGCGAGGTTCTCCAGCACGACCGGCCGGGCGGCGATGGCCGCGACCTGGCGGATCACCTCGCCGGGCGGGGCGCCCTCCACCGACAGCTGGGTGAAGATCTCGTGCAGCTCCTCCGAGGCCCGCAGCTCGACCATCTGCTCCTCGAGGATGCGGGCGTGCACCGACTCGGTGACGTCGACGAAGACCGTCTCGCGGGCCAGCACGACCACGGGCAGCCCGTGCGCCTCGGCGGCCGTGATCAGCGCGGGCGGCAGCTCCCCGACGTAGCGGCGGCCCAGCTCGATCACCAGCCCGCTGATCCCGACCTGGGCGAGCTCGTCGACGTAGGCGCGCAGCCGGGCGGGCTCCTCGGGCAGCGCGATGCCGGTGGTGAGGACCAGCTCGCCGCCGCGCAGCAGGTGCGCGATGTCGGCCACCTCCGCGACGTGCACCCAGCGGACCCGGGCGTCAAGGTGCTCCGCACCGGCGACCACCCGTGGCTGACCACGCCGCACCGGGTCGAGCTGGAGCACGTCCGCGAGAGTGGGAAGCATTTGAACCGATCCTATGCCATCACACTGTCACGCATGAGCGTTGGCCCTTTACATTGTGCTCAGCGGTGTCCGGCCACGGGTCTCGGGCCCGGCGGTGCGCCGCCTCGACGGGACTCCCGGCGCGGGAGAGGCTGGGGAGACCCCTGCCGAAGGAGACGTCATGGCACTGCTCGACGAAGAGACGATCATCCGGGAGCTCGCGGCGACGCCGGGCTGGGAACGGGCCGAGGACTCCATCGTGGCCACGGTCACGCTCGCGGACTTCAAGGGCGCGGTGGCCTTCGTCGACCGGCTCGCGGAGGTCGCCGAGGCCGCCGACCACCACCCCGACATCACCATCCAGTGGAACAAGGTCATCCTCACCCTGTCGACCCACTCCGCCGGCGGCCTGACCGCGAAGGACTTCGACCTGGCCCGGCAGATCAACGCCCTCTGACCCGGGCCGGAGCGGCGATTCGACCCGTACGGGCGGTCCCGCCTGCGCACCGACCGGGGCGGCAGGGTCCGGCACCCCCGTGGATCATCCGGCACTGTGTCATGGATCCGGGGACGGAACCGACACGGTGTACCTGGTGGAGCGGACCGGAGACGGGAAGACTTGGCGTATGTCGGACCTTCTCGCACGCCACCGCGCAGTCATCCCCAACTGGGTGGCGCTTTACTATGACGAGCCCATCGAGATCGTGAGCGGCCGGGGCAACCGCGTGACGGACGCCGGGGGCAACACCTACCTCGACTTCTTCGCGGGCATCCTCACCAACATGATCGGGTATGACGTCCCCGAGGTGCGGGAGGCCGTCGAACGGCAGCTCGCCACCGGTGTCGTGCACACCTCCACGGTGTACCTCCTCCGCGGCCAGATCGAGCTGGCCGAGAAGATCGCGAAGCTGTCCGGGATCAAGGACGCCAAGGTCTTCTTCACCAACTCCGGCACCGAGGCCAACGAGACGGCCCTGCTGCTGGCGACCTACGCGCGCAAGACCGACCAGGTGCTCGCCATGCGGCAGAGCTACCACGGCCGGTCCTTCGGCGCCATTTCGGTGACGAGCAACCGCAGCTGGAAGAACAACTCGCTGTCGCCGCTCAACGTGCACTTCCTGCACGGGGCGGACCGCCATCTGCCGCAGTTCGCGCGGCTGTCGGACTCCGACTACATCAAGGTCTGCGTCGAGGACCTGCGGCACGTGCTGGCCACCGTCACCGGCGGTGACGTGGCGGCCCTGATCGCCGAGCCGATCCAGGGCGTCGGCGGCTTCACGATGGCGCCCGACGGGCTGTTCGCCGCCTACAAGGACGTCCTCGACGAGAACGGCATCCTGTTCATCTCCGACGAGGTGCAGACCGGCTGGGGCCGCACCGGCCAGAGCTTCTTCGGCATCCAGAACCACGGCATGACGCCGGACATGATGACCTTCGCCAAGGGCCTGGGCAACGGCTTCGCGGTCGGCGGCGTCGTCGCCCGGGGCGACCTGATGGACGCCCTGCACGCGGTCGGCCTGGCCACCTTCGGGGGTAACCCGATCTCCATGGCGGCGGCCAACGCCACCCTGGACTACGTCCTCGACCACGACCTGCAGGCCAACGCCGCCAGGACCGGCACGCTGATCATCAACGGCCTGCGCGAGGCCGCCGGCCGGTTGCCGATCGTCGGCGACGTGCGCGGCAAGGGCCTGATGTTCGCCGTCGAGCTGGTCGATCCGGCCACCGGCGCGCCGAGCCCCGCCCTCGCCACCCGGATGATGGAGGAGACCAGGAAGCGCGGTCTGCTCGGCGGCAAGGGCGGCCTGTACGGCAACGTCATGCGGATGGCCCCGCCGCTCACCCTGACCGAGGCGGAGGCCAAGGAAGGGCTCGACATCCTGGTCGACGCGCTGGAGGCCATCAGCGAGGCGGCCGCGGCGGAGGCGGGCGCATGAGCACCGGCAAGCACATCACGCACTGGATCAACGGCAAGCCGCACGACGGGCAGGCGGAGCGGCAGGGCGACATCTACGACCCCTCGACCGGCCAGATCACCGGCCGGGTCGACTTCGCGGCCCCCGCCGAGGTGGACGCCGTGGTCGCCGCGGCCAAGGCCGCCTTCCCCGGATGGCGGGACACCTCGCTCTCCAGGCGGGCCGCCATCCTGTTCCGCTTCCGGGAGCTGCTCAACACCCACAAGGGCGAGATCGCCAAGCTCATCAGCGCGGAGCACGGCAAGGTCGAGTCGGACGCCGCCGGCGAGGTGGCCCGCGGCCTGGAGGTCGCGGAGTTCGCCTGCGGCATCCCGCACCTGCTCAAGGGCGGCTTCTCCGAGAACGTCTCCTCCAAGGTCGACGCCTACTCGATCCTGCAGCCGCTCGGCGTCGTCGCCGGCATCACCCCGTTCAACTTCCCGGCCATGGTGCCGATGTGGATGTTCCCGGTGGCGATCGCCTGCGGCAACACCTTCGTGCTGAAGCCGTCCGAGAAGGACCCGTCCGCGTCGATGCGGATCGCCGAGCTGTGGGCGGAGGCGGGCCTGCCCGAGGGCGTGTTCAACGTCCTGCACGGCGACAAGGTCGCCGTCGACGGGCTGCTGGAGCACCCGGACGTCAAGGCCGTCAGCTTCGTCGGCTCGACGCCGATCGCCCGCCACATCTACGAGACCGCGGCCCGCCACGGCAAGCGCGTGCAGGCACTCGGCGGCGCCAAGAACCACATGGTCGTGCTGCCCGACGCCGATCTCGACCTGGCCGCAGACGCCGCCGTGAACGCGGGCTTCGGCTCCGCCGGGGAACGCTGCATGGCCATCTCGGTGCTCGTCGCGGTCGAGCCGGTCGCCGACGAGCTCCTGGAGAAGATCAAGGAGCGGGTCGCCGGGCTGACGATCGGCCCCGGCCACGACGAGCGGTCCGACATGGGCCCGCTGGTGACCCGGGCGCACCGCGACAAGGTCGTGTCCTACCTCGACAGCGGGGTCGCCCAGGGCGCCACCCTGGCCATCGACGGCCGGCGTACCCCGGTCCTCGGCGGAGGCGGTGACGGCTTCTGGCTGGGGCCGACCGTCCTCGACCGGGTGACGGCGGAGATGGACTGCTACCGGGACGAGATCTTCGGCCCGGTGCTGTCGGTGGTCCGCGTCGGCTCCTACGACGAGGCCATGGCGCTCCTCGACGCCAACCCCTACGGCAACGGAACCGCCATCTTCACCAACGACGGCGGCGCCGCCCGGCGTTTCCAGAACGAGGTCGAGGTCGGCATGGTCGGCATCAACGTGCCGATCCCGGTGCCGATGGCCTACTACTCCTTCGGGGGCTGGAAGGCGTCGCTGTTCGGCGACAGCCACGCGCACGGCATGGAGGGCGTGCACTTCTACACGCGTACGAAGGCCGTCACGGCGCGCTGGCTCGACCCGAGTCACGGCGGAGTGAACCTCGGCTTCCCCACCAACGGCTGATCGCCCTCGCCACCTCGCGGCCCCGCCGGACCTGCTCCGGCGGGGCCGCCTCGTCTTCGGCGTCCGCCCCGGCCTCCGGCTCCGGGTCCGGCTCCGGGTCCGGGGCCGCAGGGGCGGTACGCCGTCGCGGGGCCAGCGCGAGTCCCGCGGCCAGGCAGGTGAACGGGACCACCGGCAGCACGTAGCGGTAGTCGAAGTCGGCCACCGCGATGGGGAAGACCAGCAGCGCCACAGAGGCCGACCAGGCCGTCAGCACCGCCCCCCGATGCGCCCGGCCGGCCCGCCGGAACAATCCCGCCGCGCCGACGACGAAGAGCAGGCCGAGCACCGGGCCGGGCAGGAAGGCTCGCGACTGGTAGGCCCGCAGGAAACCGGCCCACGGCTCCACCACCCGGGACGGGTTCTGCCGTCCGTAGGCATGGGCGGCGTCCCCGGGCAGCTGGCCGGTCAGCAGCCGGTTCGGCGGGAACCGGTGCGGTCGGCCGGGGAAGTGGTAGAGCGCCTCGGTGGAGGGGTTCGGATACCGCAACCGGTGCGGCCCGACGGCCATCCCGATCCCCGCGGCCACGGAGGAGAGATAGTCGGCGGGCTGGGACTCGATCGCGTGGATCGAGAACGAGCGCAGCAGGCGGTTGTTGTCCGGGGTGATCGGCCCGCCCGGCAGCCGTCGTGGCGGAGCCTCCTTGCGCCAGATGATCGTGCCGGGGGCCTCCCGGCCGTCCGCCGGGCCCTTCAGGCACAGGCCGCGCTCCTCCGGCGGGAGGTCGAGCTTCTCGCAGGTGGCGAACGTGGTGGTGCGGCCCCACAGATAGAGGCCGTCGGCGCTGGTGAGACCGTAGCCGCCCTGGTGGGCGTGGAACCACATCGCGTATCCGGCCAGGGGGAGCACGCAGCCCGCGGTGGCGGCGGCACAGGCCCGCCAGCCCACCTGCCGCACGACCAGGCACCCCAAGAGGACCGGCAGCGCGCCCGCGCCCGCCGAGCGCACCAGCACCGCCCAGCCGAGCAGCAGCCCGGCGGTGAGCCCGGCGGCCGACGCGGACCAGGCGGGCCGGCGGCCGGTCCAGAGCATGAGGGTCATCGCGCTCATGATGAGGAAGGTGAAGAGGGTCTCGGCCATCAGCAACTGCTCGAGCTCGATCTGGTACGCGTCGTACAGCACCGGGACGGTCAGTGCGGCGGCCGCCCAGCGCGGCAGCCGGGCCCTGCGCAGCAGCGCATAGATCATCACGGCGATGGCCAGGCCCATCAGATGCTGCACCGCCGCCACCAGGGTCAAGCTGTGGAACGGCTGCAGCAGCTTCAGCAGAAAGGGATAGCCCATCGTCTTGCTCGGCGACGGGGTCAGGCGCAGCGTGCGGGTGAGGTAAAGGTAGGAGTCACCGGTGAACCACAGAATCGGGGGAAAGCCGAGCATCGCCAGCACCCGGAGTACGGCTCCGCCGGTCACCAGCAGTACGAACCCGGCATTGCGCCACAAGAGGCTTCCCAGGCCGTGGGCGTGCGGGAACGGGACGCGGACGATCGGGAGGGTGCTCACCGGCCGCCACGTTAGGGACCCGGGGTGACGGGCGGGTGAACGGGGAATGACGGGGCGTGCTGAGCCGCTGCTCAACCGGCCCGCCATTTTCTGCTGTCAAGCGGTCCTTCCCGTTAATTTCCTTCGCTCTCTATCCGACAAATGATAGCTACGACTCTTGACCCCATCTGTGTCGCGCGACACAATGTATTTGTCTCGAATTAAAGGGACGGTATAACGAATACCCTGGTCGCAGGGAGCGTGCCATGCCTGCTGATGACCGCGTCGCCGAGACGGTCGCACTTCGGACGCGTTATCCACGCTGGGCCATTTGGTTCGGTCCCGCAACCGGTCACTGGTTCGCGCTTCCCCCGCGTGACCGGGATATCGGCGGGCTGGTCGAAGTCGCCACCATCCAAGAACTCATCTCCGTCATCGAGGTGGTGGAGCACGCCCCCCTCCACGACGACTCCCGGCAGGACCTGCGGAATCCCTCGGATCTCCTCCGGCCCGAGGGTGACCCCCGACCGCAGGCCCGCCGGGTGCCGGTGGACGCGTGGCCAGGCAGCATGTCAAGGTGATCCGCTGTTCCCAACCTGGTCACGCCCACCGGTGTCGCCGCGGCCCCGGCGGAGCAGAAGCCGCGCCATGCCCCTCTCCCGTAACCTCCGTGAGCGGCGCGGCCCGTCAGCACCCACTGCTCTTCCGGGCCCGCGGCGGCGTTATTCTCATCGTGTTTTCGCCGTGATGAGTCCGTGCTCGAAATGAGATAAATGCGATGAAACCGCAAAGTCGTTAGAGTCGATTCTGCGGTAATCGGCGGGAACACTTCATCGGAACGGGTGACGGCGCGGTGAACCTCGCTACGCTCGACGCCTGTCCCCGGGTCGCCGCTCACGTCACCCGGGCACCCCACTACGCTGCGCCGGAGGGCAACGCGGTGGAGAACGGACGTACCGGGGAGACGCATGAGGCATCCACACACCGCTCTGCGGGCGGCCGCGGCGCTGGCGGGGGCTCTCGTGCTGATGGCCGCGGTGCTCGCCGGCTGCAGCGAGGGCGGCCGGCAGGCCGGCACGGTGGGGGTCGCGCGGGCGATCGGGCAGGGCGAGGGCGCGCTGACCCTGGTCACCTGGCCCGGCTACACCGAGGGCGGCGCCAGCGACCCGCGGGTGGACTGGGTGACGCCCTTCCAGGAACGCACCGGGTGCAGGGTGGACATCAGGTACGCCTCCTCCGGGGCGGACATGGTCGCGCAGATGTCCAACCCGAGCCGCCGCTTCGACGGCATCGCCGCCCCGCCGGAGGTCGCCGGGCAGCTCATCGCCGCCAAGCAGGCGGTCCAGATCAACCCCGACCTGGTCGATGGCTACAAGGACCTCCAGCCGCGGCTGCGGGGGCTGCTCAAGAAGAGCGGCAAGGTGTACGGCGTGCCGTTCGTCTGGGGCTCGAACGTGCTGATGTACGACCCGAAGGTCGTGCAGCCGGCTCCGACGAGCTGGTCGGCGCTGTTCGACCCGGCCCAGGCGAAGAAGTACGCCGGCCGGCTGGTCGTCCGCGACGGGCCCCTCACCATCGCCGACGCGGCGCTGTACCTGAAGTACCGTCAGCCCGGTCTCGGCATCTCCGACCCGTACGAGCTGACCCCCCGGCAGCTCACCGCCGTCACCGACGTGCTCAGGAAACAGCACCCCTACGTCAAGTCGTACTGGACCCACCCGTCGGACGCCATCAGCGCGTTCGCCAGCGGTGACGCGGTGCTCGGCGAGGTCTGGCCGTACCACGTGGACGTGCTCCAGCGCGCCGGGCGCTCCATCGAGGGGGTCACGCCCAGGGAGGGCGTGACCGGGTGGCTGGACTCATGGATGATCGGAGCCCGGGCGGAGCACCCCAACTGCATGTACCAGTGGCTGAACTGGATGACGTCCCCGGACGTGCAGCAGCAGGTGTCGGAGTGGACCGGGGTCGCGCCGGCCAATCCGCAGGCGTGCTCGCAGTACCGCCTCAACCCGGAGTTCTGCACCACCTATCACGTCAACGACCGCGCCTATCTGGACAAGGTGCTGTTCGCCCGTACCCCGGTCAAGGAGTGCGGCCGGCACGTCTGCACGGACTACGCGCAGTGGACCCAGGCGTGGAGCGACGCCCAGCGCTAGAGACCGCACCGACCGGACGCGTCCCGACCCCCCGGTGGGCGCGTCCACACGGAACGCCCCGGACCATCCCCCCATGGCCCGGGGCGTTCCTCTCCTCAGAGGTTCTTCCCGAGCCGCCCGCAGGCGGCTCTTCAGAGACCGATTTTCAGAGCTGGACTCCCGCCGGGACGGGCCGCCGGGCCGCTGGCCCGGTGTCGCCGACGGGAGTCGTGAGCGGCTCCGTGGCGTGCGGGTCCGGCAGGGCGGGTGCGCAATCGGCGCACACGAACACCCCTGAGCCGGCCGGCAGGCGACCGATGCGCACACGCGGGCGCGGCCACTTCTTGTGGCAGACGACGCAGGCGTCGCCGGCGCGTTGCGCGGCGCTCAACGCGCCGGGGTCGAACGTCAACTCGTTCGCACGGCTCATTCGCTCACCCCTCACGCGACGGAGTCGGCCTCACTTACCTCCGTTATATGCGCGGGCGGGTGGGGCCCCGGTGAACCCGGGTGCAAGGACCGGCAAAGTCTTCACCGGGGCGATGGGCCGGCGGGTGGTCCCGGGGGCGGGCCGGGGAGCCAGGGGTCGGGGACCCAGCTGCCGTGGAACCCCATGGGCACCCGCACGGGGAGGTGGACCACGGCGACCGGCTCACCGGTGAAGTCCCGCGCGGCCACGATCACCAGGTCGGTCGCCCCGCGGGCGGGGTCGAAGACGAACGCCATCACGTAGCCGTCGTCCTCGGCGGCGTCGGGTGCGGCCGGGGCGAACACCGCCTCACCGACGCCGGACCCCCTCGGGAACGGGCGCACCTCGGTGGAGCCGGTGGAGTAGTCGCGCTTGAGCATGGCCTCGCCGGCCAGCATGTCCACGACCCCGTCCGACGAGACGGTGTAGCCGTACCGGTGCGGTACCGACACCACCCGCTCGTCGACCCGGGGGAACTCCTGGCCCCGGTCATCGAGCGTCTCCTGCAGCACCTTGCCCGCCACCGGGTCGATCGTCCAGCGGTCCAGCACCGGCGGCGGGTTCCCCTCGAGCCGCCCGTGCTGCAGCATCCTGGGGAACTTGGCCAGATCGACCACCACCCGGTCGCCGTCGTCGTAGGCGTTGAGGGTGTGGAAGACGAAGCAGGGGTCGATGTCGAACCAGGTGACCTCCGGCGTCGTGCCGTCATCCGGCGGGTCCTTGGGCAGCAGGCCGATCCGGGCCGGGTGGGCGTCGTTCCAGGCGTAGGGCAGCAGCGAGCCGCCCAACGCCATGTCCAGGCTGAAGGTGATCGGCAGATCGTAGACGACCACGTAACGCTGGGTGAGCGCGAAGTCGTGCACCATCGGACCGTCGCTCACCGGGATGTTCACCGTCCGCCGGACGGCGCCGGCCGCGTCCACGACGACGTGCTGCAGGTACTCCCAGCCGAAGAAGTAGGCGATGGCGTGCAGGTCGCCGGTCAGCGGGTCGCGCTTGGTGTGCGCGGTGTAGCCGCCGGGCAGCCCACGGCCGCCCGCCGTGCCGAAGTCGCACGGGCCGAGCGTGTCGAGCTCGTAGCTGAGCTCGTACGGGCGCGGACCGGCCTCCACCAGCGCGAACGTACGGCCCGCATGGCCGATGACATGGGTGTTGGGAGCCCAGTCCATGTTCTGGAACACCGGGCCGGCGGGCCACGGCTCGTTCAGCTTGGCCGACACCGATCGGGACCGGACCCAGCGGTTGCGGTACCACTCGGCCTTGCCGTCGCGGAGCCGCACGCCGTGCACCATGCCGTCGCCGAGGAACAGGTGGTAGGCCTCGGGGTCCTCCAGCCCCAGGGGATTGGGGCCGTTGCGCAGGTAGCGGCCGTGCAGGCCGGCGGGGATCCGGCCGCTGACCGGCAGGTCGTAGGCTGTCACCTCTTCGGTGACGGGGGCGAGCAGCCCTTCGAGATGGCGGTCGGCCATGGTGAATTCCCTCCAGGGGTGGCGGATGGGGCTCAGGTGGCGGTGGGGGCGAGGAGACCGGCGGCGGTGACCCTCATCGCGGTGTCGAACACCGCGTCCGGGTCGGGAAGGTGCCCGGCCAGTTCCAGGCTGACGAGGCCGTGCGCGGTGGCCCAGAGCACCTCGGCGACCACGGCAGGGTCGCCGACGGTCAGCAGGCCGGCGTCGGCGCAGGCGGAGACGGCCTCGCCGAGGATGGCGAAGGAGGCGCGGGCTCTCGCCTGGGCCTCGGCACTGGGCACGAAGCCGGCGATCGGCCTGTCGAACATCAGGCCGTAGTAGTTGCGCTCCAGCAGCGCGTTGTCGCGGTAGGCACGGCCCAGCTCCGCCAGGTGCACCCGCGGGTCCGGGTGCCGGGGCACGGCGGCCAGCCTGCGGCGGAAGCGCTCGAAGCCCTCGATGTAGAGCCCTTCGGTGAGGCCGTCCTTGCCGCCGAACATGCGGTACAGGACCGTCGTCGAGCAGCCGACCTCGTGCGCGATCCGGCGCATCGACAGCGCCTGCGGCCCCTCGGCGACGAGCAGCCTGCTCGCGGCGTCCAGCAGCGTGGTGCGGAGCGTCTCGTCGCCGTGCCGCTGGGCCTGCTCGTACGGGGTGAGCGTCCCGGTCGTGGGCGGCCGGTCGTGGGCGTCTGTCATCGGAGCCTGCCTCGAGCCATCTGCCTTGAGCCGCCTGTCTTGAGCCGCCTGCCGTGAGAGGCCCGCGCCACCGGGTCCCGCCGACGGTCCGCCGCCGGTACCCGATAACGCTGCCATTAAGCGATAACACTGTTATCGCACAGCCAGGGCAAACCGGCAAGGGTTTCCGATGACGGGACGCTGGGCCCGGCGAATCCCTGCTGCGCAAGGGGACGGGCAGCGGGACCCGGCGGGCCCAGCGCGATCAGACCGCGGTCACACCGCGGCGAAGACCTCGTCGAGGATGTCCAGGCCCTCCTCCAGGAGGTGCTCCGGGATCACCAGCGGCGGGAGGAAGCGCAGGACGTTGCCGTAGGTGCCGGCGGTCAGGACCAGCAGGCCGGCCGCGTGGCAGCGCCGCGCCACCTCGGCGGTCAGCTCGGGGTTCGGTACGGCGCCGTCCTTGACCAGCTCGATCGCGATCATGGCGCCGCGGCCCCGGACGTCCCCGATCGCCGGGTGCCGCCTGGCCAGGGCGCGCAGCCGGGGCAGCATGATCTCGCCGATCCGGCGCGCCCGCTCGGTGAGCTTCTCGGCCTCGATCTCCTCGATGGCGGCCAGGGCGGCCTCGCAGGCGAGCGGGTTGCCGCCGAAGGTGCCGCCCAGCCCACCGGGGTGGACCTTGTCCATGATCTCCGCGCGACCGGTCACCCCGGCCAGCGGCAGCCCACCGGCGATGCCCTTCGCGGTGGTGATCAGGTCCGGGACGACGCCCTCGTGCTCACTGGCGAACATGTCGCCGGTGCGGGCGAAGCCGGTCTGTACCTCGTCGGCGATCAGGACGATGCCGTTGGCCGCGCAGAACTCGGCGATCGCGGGCAGGAAGCCGGGGGCCGCCTCGATGAAGCCGCCCTCACCGAGGATCGGCTCGACCACCACGGCGGCGACGTTGCCGGCGCCGATCTGCGCGCTGATCTGCCCGATGGCCTGCTCGGCGGCCTCCGGGCCGCAGTTGTCCGGCCCGGTCGGCCAGCGGTAGGCGTAGGCGAACGGCATCCGGTAGACCTCGGGGGCGTAGGGCCCGAAGCCGTGCTTGTACGGCATGTTCTTGGCCGTCAGGGTCATCGTGAGCAGCGTCCGGCCGTGGTAACCGTGGTCGAACACCACCACGGCCTGCCGTCCGGTGGCGTACCGGGCGATCTTGACCGCGTTCTCGACCGCCTCGGCGCCGCTGTTGACCAGGAAGGAGCGCTTGTCGTGGTCGCCGGGGGTGAGCCGGTTGAGGGCCTCGCACACGCTCACGTACGACTCGTACGGGGTGACCATGAAGCAGGTGTGGGTGAACCGCCCGACCTGGTCCCGCACCCGCCGCACCACCCGGGGGTTGGCGTTGCCGACGCTGGTCACGGCGATGCCGGAGCCGAAGTCGATCAGTGAGTTGCCGTCCACGTCGACGACCACGCCGCCGCCCGCGTCGGTGATGTAGACCGGCAGCACACTGCCGACCCCCTGTGGCACCGACGCCCGCCGGCGCTCCTGCAGTTCCTGGGACAGCGGCCCGGGGATCGCGGTGACGACCCGGCGCTCCTGCGGCAGCTCTCGCTGGTCAGAGACGGTCATGGCGTGAACATAACCCCGAAGCGGCATACGCTGAATGGTACGGAGTGGCCAGTGCGGGCCCTCCGGCTGGACATGTTGGAGCTCACCGATGCCGCCCACCCTGGCCGCCGTGGCGGCACTGCCGCAGCTCGGTCTGCTCGCCCGCACGAGCGCCGCGCCGGACGTACGGGTCCGCTGGGTGGCGGTCAGCGAGCTGGAGGACCCGACGCCCTTCCTGGAGGGCGGCGAACTCCTGCTGACCACCGGGATGCGGCTGACCGACCCCGCGGCCCAGTCGGGGGAGTACGTCGCCCGCCTCGTCGGCCGCGGCGTGGCCGGGCTCGGCTTCGGCGCCGGCCTCAGCCACCAGACCGTGCCGGACGCACTGGTCGAGGCGGCCCTCGCCCATGGCCTGCCGCTGCTGGAGGTGCCCCGCTCGACACCCTTCATCGCCATCGGCAAGGCCGTCTCGCGGATGCTGGCGGCCGAGCGGTACGAGGACCTCACCCGCGCCTTCCAGGCCCAGCGCGAGCTGACCCGGGCCGCGCTCCGGGGGCCGGGTGAGCTGGTCGCCCGGCTGGCCCGGGAGCTGGACGGCTGGGCCCTGCTGCTGGACGGCTCCGGAGCGGTGCGCCACGCCGCGCCGGACCACGCCCGCTCGCGTGCCGCCGATCTCGTGTCCGAGCTGGGGAGACTCCGGGGCAGCGCGGCCCTGTCCGGACGGGGCGACCACGTGGTGCTGCAGCCGCTGGCGCTGGGCGGCCGGCGCCGCGGGTTCCTCGTCGTCGGCACGGTCGACCGGCTGCCGCCCGTCGCGCACACCATCGTCGCCACCGCGGTGTCGCTGCTGACCCTGCAGATCGAGGAGCCGAGAGCCCGGCGGGAACTGCGCGCGGCCCTGGCCGGGCTGCTGCTGGGGTACGGCCCGGCGCCGGGGCTGCCCGAACCGCCGGTCCGGGTCCTGGCCTGCGCGGGCGAGGACGACGTGCTCGACGCGCTGGAGGGCGACCCGGCCGGGGAGCACTGCCTGGCACTGACGCGGCCCGGCCTCTGCGCGGTCATCGTGCCGGACCGGCTGGCCGAGGACGTCATCGGGCTGGTGCGGGACTGCGGGGCGGTCGGGGTCAGCGAGGCGAGCGGGCTCGACGAGCTCGCGCAGGCCCTGGGCCAGGCGGAACAGGCGCTGTCGGCGGCACGGCGGGCCCGCGGCGCGGGGGAGCACCTGGTGCTGCGCCATGCGGACCTGCCCGGCCAGGGCGTCCTCGGGCTGCTCGACCCGCAGGCGGCCCGGGGTTTCGCGGCCTCGGTGCTGGCACCGCTGCGGGCCCAGGACCCCGCGCTGGTCGACTCACTGCGCGCGTACCTGGAGGCCAACGGACAGGGCGAGGCCGCGGCCCGGGCGCTGGGCGTGCACCGGCACACGCTGCGCTACCGGATGCGCAAGGTCTCCGAACTGCTCGACCGCGACCTCGACGACGCCGCCGTCCGCGCCGAGCTCTGGATCGCCCTCAACATCCCCTCCTGACCCACCCCCTCACCTTTTCACTCCGTGATCATGCAATCCATCGACGATTGATTGCGTGATCACGGAGGAGTGGCCCGGGTGGACAGTGGGGGGTGGCGGATTGGCCGGGGTGTACGGGGTTGGGCAGGGGATACGCGGGGTTAACGTGAGCGGCATGGACGTGACGCCCTTCTGGCTGGCCGGCAAGCCCGCGACCGGTGACGACGAGATCGTGGTGACCCACCCGTACGACGGCCGGGTGATCGGAGCGGCCTCGGTCGCGACGCCCGCGCAGGTCGAGGAGGCCGTCGCCGCGGCCGACGCCGTGCGCGCCGAGGCCGCCGCGCTGCCCCTGCACGTGCGTGCGGAGGCGCTCGCCCACGTGTCGCGGCGGCTCGCCGAGCGGTCGGAGGAGATCGCCCGCCTGATCACCGGGGAGAACGGCAAGCCGCTGCTGTGGGCGCGCGCCGAGGTCGGCCGTGCCGTGTCGGTGTTCCGGCTCGCGGCCGAGGAAGCCCGGAGGTGGAACGGCGAGACGCAGCGGCTGGACACCGACCCCGGCGGCGCCGGGCGGCTGGCCTACGTCTCCCGGGTGCCGTACGGCCCGGTACTGGCGATCACGCCCTTCAACTTCCCGCTGAACCTCACCGCCCACAAGGTCGCGCCCGCCCTCGCGGTCGGCGCCCCGGTCGTGGTCAAGCCCGCCCCCGCCACGCCGTTGTCGGCGCTGCTGCTGGGTGAGCTGCTGGCCGAGACCGACCTGCCCGCGGGCATGTTCTCGGTGCTCCCGGTGCCCAACGACCGGGCGGCCGGCCTGGTCCAGGACCCGCGGCTGCCGATCGTGTCGTTCACCGGTTCCGGCCCGGTCGGGTGGAGCATCGCCGACAGCGTCCCGCGCAAGCACATCACGCTGGAGCTGGGCGGCAACGCGGCCGCGGTCGTCTGCGCGGACGCCGATCTCGACTGGGCCGCCGGCCGCATCGGGCTGTTCTCCAACTACCAGGCCGGGCAGAGCTGCATCGCCGTGCAGCGGGTCTACGTGGCCCGCGAGGTGTACCAGTCCTTCGTGCCCAAGCTCGTCGACGCGGTCGGCGCCCTGGTCACCGGTGATCCCTGGGACGAGCAGACCCAGGTCGGGCCACTGATCAGCGAGGACGCCGCGCTGCGGGTCGAGCGCTGGGTCGAGGAGGCCGTCGCGGACGGCGCCCGCGTGCTGACCGGCGGGCAGCGCGACGGCTCGGCCTACGCCCCGACCGTGCTGGCCGGCGTGCACGCCGACGCGAAGGTCGCCTGCGAGGAGGTCTTCGGCCCGGTGCTGATCGTGCAGCCGGTGGACTCCGTGGACGAGGCGTTCGCGCTGGTCAACGGGGGCCGTTACGGCCTGCAGGCGGGTGTCTTCACCCGTTCGCTGGATGTGGCCTTCAAGGCGCACCGGGAGCTGGAGGTGGGCGGCGTCGTCATCGGCGACGTACCGTCCTACCGCGCCGACCAGATGCCCTACGGCGGGGTCAAGGAGTCCGGAGTGGGTCGTGAGGGGCTGCGCAGCGCGATGGCCGACTACACCTACGAGAAGGTGATGGTCCTCACCGGTCTGCCCCTCTGAGCAGGGACGACCTCGCGTCGCCGTCCGGGGCCGCCTGGAGGTGCAGGTGCTTCTCGAAGCACAGGCTGTGGACGGAGCCGAGGTAGGGGCCGAAGACGGGGATCCGCCGGTAGCCGGTGGACTGGTAGAGGCCGATCGCCTCGGGCTGCAGATCCCCGGTCTCCAGCCGGAGGGTGTGCACCCCGCGGCCCCGGGCCATGCCCTCCACCGCGGCCAGCAGCATCCGGGACACCCCCTGGCCGCGGTGCGCGGGCCGGACGTACATGCGCCTGACCTCACCGACGCCGGGTTCCAGTAGTTGCAGGCCCGCGCAGCCGACCGGTTCGCCGTTGATGCGGGCCAGCAGGAACGAGATCTGCGGGTCGAGGCCCTTGGGCGCCTCGTCTCCGCCGTCATAGCGCCGTTCCAGCTCCTCCTGCTGCTCCGCGCAGAGCGCGATGACGGCCGGAGCGTAGGGAGGGGCGGCCTCTATTTCGGTCAACACGGTCATGTGCTTCATCCCTGCACGATACGAAGCGGACGTTATCGGCGTGTTACATCGGCGTGGCCATCAACTGTGCTGGGCCTGTTCGTACAGCTTGCGCACGGTGGCGCCGAAATACGGTCCGTACATGGTGCCGCCGTCGTCGGCGTACTTGAAGCTGCTCACCGACGTGATCACGCCGGTGCCGGTGGCGGGATCGAACCCCGACAGCCAGGCCCCGCCGCTGGACCCCTGCGTCATGTCACAGCGCAGGCCCTGGCTTCCGGTCAGGCCGTGCGGGTCGCGGTGCGGCCTGCCGCTGCAGTAGTCGAGCTCCTCGCCGTCGTAGCGCCCGGTCGCCGGGTACCCGAAGACCCACGCCTGTCGGCCGCGCGGCTGGTCGAACGCGATGGGCTGGGCGCCGGCCACGTCCCCCGCGTGCCTGCCGTCGGCCGTCGCCAGCGCCACCATCGCGACGTCGTAGTCGTCGTCGGCGGAGCCCGACCACTGGTTCGGCACGAACATCCGCCGGGCGGTGAATCCGCCGTGCGGGCTGCTGTCCTCGCGGTAGCCCGGTACGAAGATCCAGTTCTCCGCCCAGGTGCCGGTGTCGCTCATCGCGCAGTGACCCGCGGTGACGACGACGTCCCGGTTCGCGCTCTTCGCGGTGGTGGCCGAGCAGACGTAGTCGCGCCCGGACATGGAGAAGAAGACCTTCCCCATGGAGTCGCGGATCGCGCCCCGGACCGGCCATTCGGCGCCCCCGCTGATCGCTGAGGGGGCGACCGGCCGCGCGGGCCGGCCGGCCACCGAGGCCGCTCCCCGCGACGCGTGCCGGGCGGCCGGATGTACGGGTCGTACCGGATTGATGGCGCGGACCATCCGGTCCAGCGTCCAGTAGTGCAGGATCTGCTCGCGCCGGGCCGGGTCCCGGGAGACCTCATGAGTGATCACCTTGGCGCCGTGCGACACCGATCCCGGTAACGCGCCCGCGGCCGGGACGCCGGTCAGCGAGGCGAACAACGGAAGCAGGAGCATGACGGGAGTGTGCGTGCCCATGAGCCAGGAGTGTGCGACACACCTGGTGATCGTGTTGTGACTTTCCGTGAAGAGACCACGGGGCGGGCACCTTGCTGTTAGGGGGGTGTCAGGAGGATCCCGGCGGTGCCCGGCAGGTGGATCGGGTGGGTCAGAATGTGGGGGTGACAGCTACTTCGCCAGCCGCCCGCAGGGACGTCGTCGTGCTCGGCTCCACCGGCTCGATCGGCACCCAGGCCCTCGACGTGATCCGCCGCAACCCCGACCGATTCCATCTCGTCGGGCTCGCCGCCGGAGGCGGCCGGATCGAGCTGCTCGCCGAGCAGGCGCTGGAGTTCGGGCCGGACGTGGTCGCCGTCGCCAAGTCCTCCGCCGTCCAGGATCTGCAGCTGGCCTTCTACGCGGAGGCGCAGCGGCGCGGGTTCTCCTCCGGCGACTACCGCATCCCCAAGATCGTCGCTGGTCCGGAGTCCGTCGCCGAGCTCGCGGCCTGGCCGTGCGACGTGGTGCTCAACGGTGTCACCGGGGCGCTGGGGCTGGCCTCGACGCTCGCCGCCCTGGACGCCGGCCGCACTCTCGCGCTGGCCAACAAGGAGTCGCTCATCGTCGGCGGCCCGCTGGTCAAGGCCAGGGCAAAGGCCGGCCAGATCGTGCCGGTGGACTCCGAGCACTCGGCGCTGGCCCAGTGCCTGCGCGGCGGCTCGGCCGCCGAGGTGCGGCGGCTCGTGCTGACCGCCAGCGGAGGGCCCTTCCGCGGCAGGTCCCGGGCGGAGCTGGCGGGCGTCACCCCGGAGCAGGCCATGGACCACCCCACCTGGGACATGGGGCCGGTGATCACGATCAACTCCGCGACCCTGGTCAACAAGGGCCTGGAGGTCATCGAGGCGCATCTGCTGTTCGACATCCCGTTCGACCGGATCGAGGTCATGGTGCATCCCCAATCCATGATCCACTCGATGGTGGAGTTCACCGACGGCTCGACCCTCGCCCAGGCCGGACCGCCGGACATGCGGCTGCCGATCGCGCTCGGCCTGGCCTGGCCGGACCGGACCCCGGACGCCGCCCCCGGCCTCGACTGGACCCGGGCGCACACCTGGGAGCTCTTCCCGCTGGACGATGAGGCGTTCCCGGCGGTCGCGCTGGCACGGGAGGCGGGGGAGCGCGGGGGCAGTTTCCCAGCGGTCTACAACGCGGCGAACGAGGAGTGCGTGGAGGCTTTCCGGGCCGGCCGATTGCCGTTCCTGGGGATCGTCGACACCATCGCGCGGGTAGTGGGCGAGCATGAGGCACCGTCCGCCGTCACTCTGGACGATGTTCTGGCCGCCGACGAATGGGCACGAAGCAGGACACGCGAACTGACCTGAGGGCCTGCGGGGCCTGCCGGGCCTGCAGCCGGGCCTCTAGAGGAGGCGTAATGACCTACCTGCTGGGTGTGGTCGCCTTCGTCTTCGCTCTCCTGGCCTCGGTGATGCTGCACGAGGCGGGCCACTTTCTCACCGCCAAGCGGTTCGGCATGAAGGCCACCCAGTTCTTCGTCGGCTTCGGGCCGACGCTCTGGTCGTGGCGCCGGGGCGAGACCGAGTACGGCGTCAAGGCCGTACTGCTCGGGGGTTATGTACGAATCGTCGGCTATACCCCGCTGGAGGAGATCGAGCCGGAGGACGAGCCCCGCGCCTTCTACCGGCAGCCCGCGCTACGGCGGATGATCGTGATCTGCGGCGGGGTGGTCATGAACTTCGTCATCGCCTTCGTGCTGCTGGCGGCGCTGGCGCTGACCATCGGGGAGCGGATCCCGGGCACCCCGAGCACCACCGTCGCGGTCGTCAGCCCGTGCACCCCGTCCGCCCTGCAGTCCAGGTGCAAGCCCGGGGACCCGCCGTCGCCCGCCGCGCAGGCCGGGCTCAGGCCCTCGGACAAGATCCTTTCGCTCGCCGGAACCCCGGTCCGGGACTGGACGGCGCTGCGGGCCGCCATCAAGGCGCAACCGCCCGGATCGACCGTCGCGGTGGTGATCGAGCGCGGCGGCCGGCAGCAGACGCTGCGGCTCAAGGTGACCTCGGTGGGCGGCAGTTCCTTCGTAGGGATGACCGCGCAGGTCCAGGGCGGCGGCTACCGGCGGTTCGGCCCGGCCGGTGCCGCCGGCTACGCGGCCTCCACCATCGGCCGGACGGTGGCGGGCATCGGCACGGTGCTGGCCGACCTGCCGTCGGCCATCCCCAAGCTGTTCTCCCCGGACCGGGCCAGCAGCCCGGGAGGACAGGTGGGCAGCGTGGTCGGCGCGACGGAGGTGTCCGGCGAGATCTTCGCCGCGGACGCGGGCTGGAAGGAGAAGCTGGACGCCTACCTCCAGCTCGTCGTGTCGGTGAACATCTTCCTCGGCGCTCTCAATGTGCTTCCCCTGCTGCCACTGGACGGTGGCCACCTGGCGGTGATCGGCTACGAGCGGATCCGGGTCCGGATCAACCGGCTGCGCGGCAGATCGGACCCCGGTACGGTCGATATGACCAAGTTGATGCCGGTGACCTACCTGGTCTTCCTGGTGCTGGTGGGGTTCGGCATGCTGCTGATCCTGGCCGACGTGTTCAACCCGATGACCCTGCCACGGTAGGTGGTATCGGACACCTTTGGGGCGTCGCATTCCCCTCGCACGCTTACGCTAGGAGCCGTGAGTGTCGAACTGGGAATGCCCAAGATCCGCCCGCTGGTCGCCCCCCGTCGCAAGTCCCGCCAGATCATGGTCGGCTCGGTGCCGGTGGGCGGTGACGCACCGGTCTCGGTGCAGTCGATGACCACCACCCTCACCTCCGACGTCAACGCGACGCTGCAGCAGATCGCGGAGCTGACGGCGTCGGGGTGCCAGATCGTGCGGGTGGCGGTGCCGTCGCAGGATGACGCGGACGCGTTGCCGGCGATCGCGCGCAAGTCGCAGATTCCGGTGATCGCCGATATCCATTTCCAGCCGAAGTACGTCTTCGCCGCGATCGACGCGGGCTGCGCGGCCGTCCGCGTCAACCCGGGCAACATCAAGAAGTTCGACGACAAGGTCGGCGAGATCGCCCGCGCCGCCAAGGCCGCGGGCACCCCGATCAGGATCGGGGTCAACGCGGGCTCGCTGGACCGGCGGCTGCTGGAGAAGTACGGCAAGGCCACTCCCGAGGCGCTGGTGGAGTCGGCGCTGTGGGAGTGCTCCCTGTTCGAGGAGCACGACTTCCGCGACATCAAGATCTCGGTCAAGCACAACGACCCGGTCGTCATGATTGAGGCCTACCGCCAGCTGGCCGCCCGCTGCGACTACCCGCTGCACCTCGGGGTCACCGAGGCCGGCCCGGCCTTCCAGGGCACCATCAAGTCCTCCGTGGCCTTCGGCGCCCTGCTCTCCCAGGGCATCGGCGACACCATCCGGGTCTCCCTCTCCGCCCCGCCGGTGGAGGAGGTCAAGGTCGGCCTGGCCATCCTGGAGTCGCTGCACCTGAAGGAGCGCGGCCTGGAAATCGTGTCGTGCCCGTCGTGCGGCCGGGCGCAGGTGGACGTCTACACCCTCGCCGAGCAGGTCACCGCCGGGCTGGCGGGCTTCCCGGTGCCGCTGCGGGTGGCGGTGATGGGCTGCGTGGTCAACGGCCCGGGAGAGGCCCGGGAGGCCGATCTCGGAGTGGCCTCCGGCAACGGCAAGGGCCAGATCTTCGTCAAGGGCAAGGTCATCAAGACCGTGCCCGAGGCCCAGATCGTCGAGACCCTCATCGAGGAGGCACTGCGCCTCGCCGAGGAGATGGGCGTCGAGGTCGACCTGGACGGCGACGGACCCGGCGCGGCGGTCACCGTCGCCTGACGGCCCGGCCACCTACCGGCCACCTACCGGCCACCTACCGGCCACCTCCCGGCCACCCGGCTTCAGCCGCCTGTCCTCACCGACCTCTTCACCGACCTCTTCACCCACGTCTCTTCACCCACGTGTCTTCGCCCGCCCTGTGTTAAGCCACCGTTTCGGCCACCGGTTTCGGCCGCCTGTTTTCGGCCGCCGGTTCCGCTCGCCGTGGCCGCTGAACGGCGCCCCACCTCCCCTCACCAGCATTAATGCGAGTTTTGTGCCTTTTGTCGCATTCTGCGCCGTGCAAGAAATCTGTCACGATTCTGCATCCTCTTGACGCCGCATCTTCTATGACAAAAGCGGCTACCGTAACAATTTCCCCTTGTGACTTGAAGCGGACTCACTGTCGAGTCCACGGCGAAGGGGATTATGTGAAGAGACTGGTTGTGCTGGCGTCCGCCGCGAGCCTGGGGCTCGGCAGCCTCGCCGCGGCGCCGCTCGTCGCGCAGGCGGCGACGGCGAAGACTCCGGCGGTGAGCTGGGGGGCCTGCTCGAACGAGACCATCGCTTTCTACGAGAGCGTCTTCGGGGTGACCGCCCAGTGCGGCAACCTCCAGGTACCGCTCGACCATCGGAACCCCAACGGCAAAAAGATCACGATTGCGTTGTCCCGGGTGCAGCACACCGGCACCGCCGCACAGTACAAGGGCGCCCTGGTGGTCAACCCCGGCGGCCCGGGCGGCACCGGAGTGGACTTCGGGGTGCGGGTCGCGGGCCAGTCCTCGGCGGCCCTCAAGGCGGCCTACGACTTCATCGGGTTCGACCCGCGGGGTGTCGGGGACAGCGTTCCCGCCCTGACCTGCGACGCCGACTACTTCAAGCCGGTGCGGCCGGACTACGTGCCGCGCAGCAAGGCCGAAGAGGCCGCCTGGCTGAAGCGGTCCGCGGCGTACGCCAAGGCGTGTGGCCAGAAGTGGGGCTGGATGCTCAGCCACATGAAGACCACGGACGCCGTCCACGACATCGACGCCATCCGGGCCGCGCTGGGCCAGAAGAAGCTCAACTACTACGGAGCCTCGTACGGCACCGCGCTCGGTTCGGTCTACGCGACCCTGTTCCCGACCAAGGTCGGCCGCATGGTGCTCGACAGCAACGTCCGCCCGAGCGGTGAGTGGTACGACGACAACATCGACCAGGACTACGCGTTCGACCGGAACGCGCAGCTGTTCTTCGCCTGGGTCGCGAAGTACGACTCGACCTACCACGTGGGCACCACGACGGCCGCCGTCCGGAAGTTCTTCTACGACACCCGGGCCGCGCTCCGCAAGGCGCCCGCACAGGGCATCGTCGGCCCGGACGAGTACGACGACACGTTCCTGGTCGCCGGTTACCGGCAGAGCGCGGCGATCTGGGGCGAGCTCGCGAGCGCCCTGTCGGCGTACAAGGCCGGAGACGACGGGCCGCTCGTCGGCGCCTTCTCCGACTTCGCCGAGACCACCGACGACAACGGGTACGCGGTCTACAACGCGGTCCAGTGCACCGATGCGGCCTGGCCGAAGAGCTGGACCAAGTGGCACAACGACTCGGTCAAGGTCTACAACAAGGCTCCGTTCATGACCTGGGGCAACACCTGGTACAACGCGCCCTGCTTCTTCTGGCCTGCCACGTCCGGCAAGCCGGTCGACGTCAAGTCCACCAAGGGCCTGCCGGGGATCCTGCTGTTCCAGGCCACGCTCGACGCCGCCACCCCCTTCGGTGGCGGGCTCGAGATGCACAGGCGCTTCAAGGGCTCCAGCCTGGTGATCGAGGACGGTGGGAAGACCCACGGCATCGTCCACCGGGGCAACGCCCCGATCGACGCCTACTTCGACGCCTACCTGCTCAACGGAACCCTTCCGGCGAGCACGGTGCACGTCCCGGCGCTGCCCGACCCGGTGCCGCCGGCGGCGGCCGCCGCGGCGCGGACCCGCACCGCCGGAGCACCGGTCGCGACCGACCTGATCGGCCGCAGGTGAGCACCACCCGCCGGTGAGCACCATCCGCCGGTAAGCACCATCCGGCGGTAGCCATATCCGTGGGACGGAGGACCCCCGACCTGGCCGGTCGGGGGTCCTTCAACGTCCGGGGGCGCTCAGAAGTTCGCCGACCCGTGTCACGATTTGGCAACCACTGCTCTGACATCTCCCGGCAAATACCCCACAAAGACCACAATCTTCCCCAACAAGCGCAGGCTCTCCGGAGAGTCAGCGGGTGGAGGGGAATTCGTGAAGAAACTCGTAATGATCATTGCTGCGGGGGCCCTCGCCCTCGGCGGCGTCACGGCGGCCGGTGCCGCCAGCGCGTCGCCGACGACCCCCGCCGCCGCGATCAGCTGGTCCACGTGCTCGGGCCCGTACGGCAGTTACTACGGCGCGGAGTGCGGTTTCCTGTCGGTACCGCTGGACTACGCGCACCCGAGCGGCACGAAGATCAAGATCGCGGTCTCCCGGATCAAGCACAAGACCGCCAAGTCCCAGGGCGTCATGCTGGTCAACCCGGGTGGTCCCGGTGGATCGGGCCTGACCCTGCCCGCCTTCTTCACCTCGCCGGGCGTCGTGCCGAAGAACGCCGCCGACGCCTACGACTGGATCGGGTTCGACCCGCGCGGGGTCGGGTCCAGCCAGCCCGCGCTGAGCTGCATCCCGACCTACTTCGGCTACGACCGGCCGAACTACATCCCGACCACCAAGGCCCTCGAGACGTACTGGCTGAAGCGGTCGAAGGAGTACACCACCGCCTGCGAGCAGAAGAACGCGGCGATCCTGCCGCACATGAAGACGATCGACTCGGTCAAGGACATGGACGGCATCCGGGCCGCCCTGGGGGCCAAGCAGATCAACTTCTACGGCTTCTCGTACGGCAGCTACCTTGGGCAGGTCTACTCCTCGCTGTGGCCGTCCAAGGTGCGCCGCATGGTGCTCGACGGCAACGTCGACGAACGCCGCGTCTGGTACGCCGCCAACCTCGACCAGGACATCGCGTTCAACAAGAACATCAAGATCTGGTTCAAGTGGGTGGCCGACAACAACGCCGTCTTCAAGCTCGGCACGACCGAGCAGGCCGTCGAGAAGCTCTGGTACGCCCAGCGCGCCAAGCTGGACAAGACCCCGGCCGGCGGCAAGATCGGCCCGGACGAGTGGACCGACATCTTCCTGCAGGCCGGTTACTACGTCTACGGCTGGGCCGACATGGGCAAGGCGTTCTCCGACTGGGTCACCAAGGGCGACCAGGCCTCGGTCGACCAGCTGATCGACCTGTACGACAGCGCCGCCGGGCCCACCGACGACAACGGGTTCGCCGTCTACAACGCCGTCCAGTGCACCGACGTCCAGTGGCCCACCAGCTGGGCGAAGTGGAAGAAGGACAACTGGCGGACCCACTTCCAGGCGCCGTTCGAGACCTGGGACAACGCCTGGTTCAACGCGCCGTGCCTCACCTGGCCCGCCAAGGCCGGCAAGCCGGTGCACATCGACGGCAAGAAGGTTCCGGGCATCCTGCTGATCTCCGAGACCAACGACGCCGCGACGCCGTTCACCGGCAGCCTCCACGTCCGCAAGCTCTACCCCCGGTCGAGCCTGATCGAGGGTGTCGGCGGGACGACGCACGCCGGCTCGCTGTCGGGCGTGGCCTGCACCGACGACAAGATCGCTGATTACCTGCTGACGGGCAAGCTGCCCAAGCGGCTCCCCGGCGACCGGTCGGACGTGAAGTGCGCCCCGGTGCCGCCGCCTCCGGCGGACAGCGCCTACCCGCAGGCCGCGGCCAGGTCGCAGGCGGCTCCCGCCGCCGGTGGCCTGGGTGCCCACCCGTCCTTCGGGGGACGGCCGTAGCTCGCCTGTTTTCCCCGCATATGGGCCCCGGCGTCGCTCTGGCGCCGGGGCCTTTACCTACCCTTGGCCCGTCGTGGCGAGTCATCGGCGGGCCGACCGAGCCGCGAGGCCACACAATTTCGGACTTGTGAAGAGAATCGTCGCGGCGGCAGCGGCCGCCGGTCTCGGCCTCGCCGCCCTGTCCGCCGTGCCCGCCGGTGCCGCAGCGAGCCCGTCCACGGGGGTGCGGGGCTCGGTCGGCTGGCAGTCCTGTCCCAGGACGTTTCCCGCCGGGATGGAGTGCGGCATGCTCGCCGTGCCCCTCGACCACGCCGACCCCGCCGGCCGGCAGATCGGCATCGCGGTGTCCCGGGTCCGGCACACCGGCCCGGCCGCCGGCTACCAGGGCGTCCTGCTGGTCAACCCGGGCGGTCCCGGCGCCGCGGGGCGGGAGTTCGCCGGGAGCGTCGCCGCCCAGTTGCCGCCGCGGCTGCGGGCGGCCTACGACATCGTCGGGTTCGACCCGCGCGGGGTCGGCGCCAGCAGGCCGGCGCTGAGCTGTGTGCCGGACTACTTCTCGCCGGTGCGGCCGGACTACGTGCCGGCCTCCCCGGCCGACGAGCAGGCCTGGCTGGACCGCTCACGCGGCTACGCGAACGCGTGCGGCCGCAGGTACGGCGCGTTACTCGAGCATCTGAAGACGGTCGACGCCGCGCGCGACCTGGAGAACCTGCGCGTCGCCCTCGGCCACGAGAAGATCAACTACCTGGGTGCCTCCTACGGCACGTACCTCGGAGCGGTGTACGCGACGCTCTACCCGGGCCGGGTCCGCCGGATGGTGCTGGACAGCATCGTCCAGCCCAGCCGGTTGTGGTACGGCAGCAACCTGGACCAGGACTTCGCCTTCGACGCGTCGGTGAAGTCCTTCTTCGCCTGGGTCGCGAGCCATGACGCCGTCTACCACCTGGGCGGCACCGCCGCCGTGGTCGAGAAGGCCTACTACGCCCTGCGGGGCGAGCTGAAGGCCCATCCGGCGCACGGCATCCTGGGGCCGGACGAACTCGACGACACCCTCCAGCTCGGCGGCTATCTCGCCGCGGCCTGGCCCCTGCTCGCCAGGGCGTGGTCGTCCTACGCGGCCAAGGGCGATCCCACCTCGCTGCTGAGCAGTTACCGGACGTGGGGCACCAGCAAGGAAGGGGAGTTCGCCGTCTACAACGCCGTTCAGTGCACCGACGCGGCGTGGACGCGGGACTGGCCGGCCTGGCGCGCGGACACCGCCCGCGTGTACGCGTCCGCTCCGTACCAGGCCTGGAGCAACACCTGGTACAACGCCCCCTGCCTCTTCTGGCCCGCCAGGGCGGGCACCCCGGTCCATCTGGAGGCCAGGAGGGGACTGCCGGACATGCTGATGTTCCAGGCCACGCTGGACGCGGCGACGCCCTACGCCGGAGGGCTGGAGATGCACCAGATCTTCCGGGGCTCCCGGCTGGTGATCGAGGACGGTGGCCGGACCCACGGCGTCCTGCAGCGCGGCAACGCCTGCCTCGACGACAAGCTGAACGCCTACCTCGCCACGGGCGCGCTGCCTCCCGACGTCTCGCACTGCGCGCGGCTGCCCGACCCCGTCCCGTAGCGAGCCGGGCCGGGCGGCCGGCCCGGCCCGCGTCACGCGGGGGAGATCGCGGCGGCGATCCGTTTCCGCGGCGCGCCGGTGCCGTCGGCGGGCACCGACCACAGGTCGGCGGTGAAGTCCCCGGGCAGCGCGTACATCACGGTGCCGGAGTCCGTCCAGATCACCTGGTCGTCCACGCTGCGCGTCTCCGCGAGCGGGCGTTCGGCCATCGTCCGCAGGTCGAGGACGTAGAGCCGCCATGGATCGCCCGACGCCACCGACCGGACCCGCTTCTTGAACACCAGCCGGGAACCGTCCGGCGACAGCGACGGGCACTCGACGTTCTCCCGCAGTGTGCGCACCCGCCGGTCCCGTACGCTCCCCTCGACGAGGTAGGTCCTCCCCGCGGTGGCGAGCGTGGCGTAGAACCGGTCGTCGTCGGCGAAGGTGACGCCCCAGAAGTTCACGTCGGCCGCCCGGTAGGGGGAGGAGCCCCTCTGGATGGAGAAGGCCTCGAGGCTGGGGATGTACGCCCCCGTGCGGGTGTCGAGCACACCGGTCCGGGTGGAGAAGTTCAGGCCCCCGTAGGAGTCACCGCTGACGAACACCGTCCAGGCCGCCATCCGGCCGCTCGGCGAGACGCGGGCCCGCGTCGGGGCGCCCTCAATCCGGATGCGCCGCCGCTCGCTCAGCCGACCGTCCAGGATCACCGCCTCGTAGGACGGGACCAGGCCGCCCCGGCCGCGCAGGCAGACCCCGGTGCCGGCCGAGGCGTGGAAACGCAGGCAGCTCACCCGGCTCACGGTCCGGGCCCCGCCGGGGTCGGTGGCGGCGACCGTGGCCAGATGGTCCTTGCCCGGCCCCATCCCGGTGTTGCGGAACACGATCCGGCCGGGCGTGCCCAGCGCGATCCGGTCCCCGGCCGCCCCCGCCCCGTCCGTGCCGCCCGAGCCGCGGCCGGCCGCGTACAGGACGTACGCGCTCGCGACGGCGAGCAGGAGTGCCGTCGCGCAGGCGAACACGGTGACCCGTCCCCGGCCGGTCACCGGGCCTCCGCCTCCCGCGCGGGCACCGGCCGGAGCAGGACCACCGCGGCCCCGGCGGCGAGCAGCGCCGCGGTCCCGGCCCACAGTGCCCGCTGCGGCCCCCACCAGGTCCAGGCCGCTCCGAACGCCAGCGAGCAGGCGAACCGGGCGAGTGCCTGGCCGGTCTGCAGGATGGCCAGGCCGCCGGCGCGCGACGGGCCGGGCAGCAGCGGGCCGGCGAGGGCCATGAGCACTCCGTCCGTCGCGGCGTAGAACCCGCCGTGCAACGCCAGGACCGCCACCACCAGCACCGGTCCGGCGACCGGTCCGAGCAGCAGGGCGTAGCCGGCGAGGAGCGCGGCGTGCCCGGCGAGGAAGACCCGCCAGCGCCCGAGGCGGTCGGCGGCCATGCCCAATGGCACGGCCAGGGCGAGGAAGCCGGCGGCGGTGCCCACCGGCAGCAGCGGGAACAGCCGGGCCGGCAGCCCGACCCGGTGCTGGAGGAGGAGGTAGATAAAGGCGTCGCTGAGCGTCGCCGCCCCGAGCAGCGCGGCACAGCAGCAGATCCGGGCGACGCCCGGCAGCCGCAGCGTGCCGAGCGCCGTCCGCAGCGTGGGGCGGCTTCCCGCACCTCCCCGGGCTCCCGTGCCCCGCACGAACAGGACCAGCACCAGCACCCCGAGCAGCGCCACGCAGGTGCTCACCACGAACACCGCGTCGTAGCCCCCCGGCGCCGCCGCCAGCACCCCGAAGGCGGCGAGCGGTCCGAGGAGCGCACCCGCGGTGTCCATGGCCCGATGCACGCCGAAGGCCCTGCCCTGCCCGGCCGGCGGGCTGGACAGGGAGATGAGCGCGTCCCGTGGTGCGGTCCGCAGTCCCTTGCCGGTACGGTCGACCGCCAGCACGGTCGCGATCAGCGGTACCGAACCCGCGAGGAGCAGCGCGGGCTTGCACGCCGCGGAGAGCGCGTACCCGGCCCCGGCGACGAGCTTGTGCCGCTGCCACCGGTCGGCGGTGTGGCCGCCGAGCAGCCGGACCAGCGCGGTGACGCCGCCGTACAGCCCGTCGAGGAAGCCGAAGGCCAGCGGGGACAGCCCGAGCCCCGCCACCAGGTAGAGCGGCAGCACCGCGGTGACCATCTCCGCGGAGACGTCGGTGACCAGGCTGACCAACCCGAGCGCCAGGACGTTGGCGGCCACGAAGCCGCCGGCGCGGCGGACGGGGACCTCGGCGCGCGGGATCCCCTCGGCGGCGTCGGCCGAGCGGCTGACCGATAGGTACACCCCGTGCTCCTCCTCGGCGCGGGCGCTCCTCCGGGTGGCGGCACGAGGCCGTCACCCGTGGGAGGGGATCTCGGACGGTACGCCTACTGCCAGATGGCGGTGATGGGGCTGGCCGACCCGGCGTTGCCGGCGTGGGTCGTGCCGTACATGTCCTCGATCGTGCGGAGCAGGTTGTAGTGGTTGTACTGCGTGGAATAGGTGCCGGTCTTCACATGGGCGCCGTAGAAGACCGTGGCGATCTTGTTGAAGTAGAGCCAGTTGTCCTCGTCGAACGTGACGATCAGTGCGCTGTTGTGTGTTTTAGCCCATGTGGCGTAGGTGCCCAGATTGTTCTTCAGCCATGTGTCCCCGGTGCTCACCGAGCAGTCGTGCATGTCGCTGCACAGGTCCGGTACCACGAAGGACACCGTCGGCAGGGTGGTGAAGTCGGCAGGCCACTGGGCGAACGTGCGCCCGGTCGAGGCGGGCACGTTGCCGAACGAGAACCAGGGGTTGTGCTTGCGGGCGTACTTCGTCGCGCTGTTGGAGCACGCGGAGGAGCCCTGCGCGGGCAGCCCCTCGTTGTAGCTGCCCCAGGTCCGGCCGACGCTGATGATCTCCTGGCCGAGGTTGGCGGTGGCGTAGGGCGATCCCGGCGGCGGGCAGGCGTCGTTGGTGACGCCCTGGGTGCTACCGGAGAACATCGCGAAGTAGTTGGGCTGGCTCGGATGGGTCTCGGCGAAGAAGTTGGACATCTTCGCGCCGTCGGCCGCCAGCGAGGTGATGTACGGCGCGTTGGAGTTGCCGACGACCTGCGGGGCCGCGTGGTTCTCGAAGACGACCACGACGACGTGGTCCAGAACGGGGATCGCCGCCGCGTCCGCGGTCTCCCGGAGACCGGCGAACGCCGCGAGTGACAGCACTCCGGCGGTGGCGACGGCGGTGGCCCGGCGCCATCGGCGCGTCCTGCCGGGGAGGACGGCCGATCGTTCCCGCTCGGCCGATCTCTTCTGCCCAGTCGATCGTTTCTGCACAGCCGGTTGTTCCTGCACGGAGCCCTCCTGCGGAGTTCGTCAGGGATGCGGAACCGGTTCTCGATCTCCGAACGGTGGCATCGTCCCGGGGACGTCTTATGGCCGAATGATTGCCAGCAGGTTCAGCGAAAGTAAACGGATATATCTACGAATTCCGCCCACATACTTGTGCCGGAAGTGAATACCGGAGACCGCTCCCGGCTCCGTGCGGAGTGAGCGGGGGCTCTCCCGGGACCCGCCCGCCGCGCCGGGGAGCCGGTGGATGCGAGCAGGTTTCCCCACCGTATTCTGGTGCCGGTGAAGTCGACGACGTCCGGGGACGGGTAGATCATGCGCATGCTGGGGTCGTTGCCGGTGCGGGTCCTCGACGACCGCTACCGCGACGAGGCCCTGGCGATCCTGGACTCCGATCCGGTCGCGAACGTCTTCGTCAGCTCCCGGGTGCACGCCGTCGGGCTCGACCCCGGCCGCCTGGGTGCCCAGATGTGGGGATATGTCAGCGAAGGCCGGCTGGCCTCGCTGTGCTACTCCGGTGCCAACCTGATCCCGGTGGCCGCCGGCTCCGAGGCCGTCCGCGCCTTCGCCGAGCGGGCCCGCGCGCAGGGCCGGCGCTGCTCGTCGGTCGTGGGGCCGGTCGGGACCGTGACCGAGCTGTGGGAGATGCTCCGCCCCTACTGGGGGCCGGCCAGGGCCGTCCGGGCCGCGCAGCCGGTGATGGCGATCTCGGGGCCGCCCGCCGTCGGCGCGGACCCGGCCGTACGGCGGGTGCGCATGGAGGACTTCGACCTCGTCTACCCGGCCTGCGTCGCGATGTTCACCGAGGAGGTCGGGGTCTCGCCCAACGGCGGCGACGGCGGGGTGCTCTACCGCGCCCGGGTGGCCGAGCTGATCCGGGCCGGTCGCTCGTTCGCCCGGATCGAGAACGGCCGGGTCGTCTTCAAGGCCGAGATCGGCGCGGTCACGCCGTACGCCTGCCAGGTGCAGGGCGTCTGGGTCCACCCCGACCTGCGCGGCCGCGGGATCTCCGCCCACGGCATGGCCCAGGTGGTGAACGAGTCGCTGCGCACCATCGCGCCGACCGTCACCCTCTACGTCAACGATTACAACACCCGGGCCCGTGCCGCCTACCGGCGCGTCGGTTTTACGGACATCGATACCTTTATGTCCGTTCTTTTCTAGCGCGGCGTCCACCGGCCGCCACTCGTCCGCTCATCCTGCCTGCCTGCCAGGCCGGATTGATCATTAATGCGAGCTGTGGTTATTGCGAAGAATCTGCGGACTGTCCTTATCGCATGGTTTGATGCCTTCTTGGTATGCATTGGTGACCAGCCGAAATGGGAGCTCGGGTCATGAGATATGGGTCGTTGTCCAGGGTGTTTCTGCTCGGGTCGGCGCTGGTGATCGCTCTCGCGGGATGCGGGTCGGACGGGTCCGGCGGGTCCGGCGGGTCCGGCGGCGGCGAGGCGGCCGGTGGCGGGCCGCCGCCGGGTGGCTGGCCGCAACCGGAGAACGGGCGGCTCACCGAGAAGATGTGCGGCCTGCTGACCAATGCCGACTACGCCAAGTACGGCCACCACCGGTTGCCCAGCGTCTCGGCGAAGCCCGTCGAGGGCGGCAACGGGGTCGAATGCCTCTACATGACCCAGGACGAGCTCTCGCTGGGTCTCCAGCCCACCGCGCAGGCCGCCAAGCTGGTGTACGCCGCCGGACTGAAGGAGCACAAGGACCGGCTCGCCTCGGACCACCGGTCGACGATCCTGGCCACCGGCGTGGTGCCCGGCGCCGACGAGAGCTGGTTCGACTACTGGACGCTGGGCACCGAGGGCGCTCAGTACAAGGAGCACGAGCTGCAGTTGCGCCGCGGCTCGCTGCTGGTCACCCTGATCCTCAGCGGGCTCCGCGGGAAGAGCGAGAAGGATCCGCGCGAGGTCCTGACCGGGCTCGCCGGCCTGGTGCTGGAGCGGATCCCGGACGTAGGCAAGACCGACACGGGGGTCACGCACAAGGTCCAGTACGAGGTGACCGGTTCCGGCACCGCCAAACTGATCATGTATTACGACCCGGCCGAGAGCAAGACCGTGCAGCGGAAGAACGTGCGCCTGCCGTGGCGCCTGGAGCTGCCGATGGCCGGGCAGGGCGGGCAGCAGATACCGCTGACGCTCAACGCGACGTCCTCGGGGCCGCTGGCCGTCATCGGCTGCAGCGTCTCGGTCGACGGCAGGTCGGTCAAGGCGCAGCCGCCTCAGATCGGCCTCGCCTTCTGCACGGGTACCTTCACCGAAGGCGCTCCCTGAGAGCGGGTGACATGCGCGCGGGCGCAGGCCCGGTGGCCTGCGCCCGCGCGGCGGGGTGGGTGAGCGGGACTACCGGACCGTGAGGTCTGAGGTCTTGTCCCCGGCGATGACCTGGTAGGCGCCCGGCTGGACGACCGGGGTGCCGGCGCCGTTGATGTCGCCCGGGGTCACGGCAAGCCGCGACATCGGGAACGACAACGTGACGGTGCGCGCCTCTCCGGCCTTGAGGGTGACCCTGGTGTAGGCCACGAGCCGCTTCGGCGGGACGACGATCCGGCTGACCGGCTGCGCGGCGTAGACCGGAACCACCATGTCGCCGTCCACCTTGCCGGTGTTGGCGACCTTGACGTCGACCCTGACGGTGGACCGCGGCGAGGCAGACGCGCTGCCGAGGCTCACGCCCTGGAACTCGTATCCGGTGTAGGACAGTCCGAAGCCGAAGGGGAACAGCGGGTCGTACGCCGAGCTCGTACCCCCGTTGGGGCCGGGCAGCTGCTGGTAGTACATCGGCTGGTCGCCGATGCTCTTCGGCCACGAGACGGGGAGCCTCCCGCTCGGGTTGGCCTTGCCGAACAGCACGTTCGCGACGGCGGTGCCGCCCTCGCTGCCCGGCAGCCAGGCCATCACCAGCTGCTTGGCGGCCGTGGCCTTGCCCAGCACCAGTGGCCGGCTCGCCATGACCACGACGATGACCGGTTTGCCGGTTGCCTGCACCTGGGCGATGAGGTCCTGCTGGTCGGCGGCGAGCTCCGGGGTCTCGCTGTCGTTGACGCCTTCCGCGCCGGGCTTCTCACCGACCACGACGATCGCGGCGTCGGCGTCCTTGGTCTTGTCGACGGCCTCCGCGGTGGTCTTGGCGAGGTCGACCTTGCCGGCTCCCAGCAGGGTCCGCACGCCTCCGTACACGGTGACGCCCGGGTCCTGCACGCCGTCGGGGATCCCCTGCCAGGCGATCGTCCAACCGCCGTTCTGGTTGGGCACCGAGTCGGCGCTCGGCCCGGCCACCACGACCTTGCCGATGCCGGTCGGCAGCGGCAGTGCGTTGCCGTCGTTCTTGAGCAGGGTCAGCGACTCCGTCGCCGCCTTCACCGCGAGGTCCTTGTCGGCGCCGAGCACCGCCGCGTCGGCCTTCGCGGCGTCGACGTAGGGGTTCTCGAACAGGCCGAGCCGGAACTTCAGCGTGAGGATCCGGGACACGGCCTCGTCGAGCCGTGCCCGGGAGACCTTCCCGCTCTTGACCTGCGCGGTCAGGCCGTCGATGTAGCCGTCGACGCTCCCGGGCGGCAGCATGGCCATGTCGACGCCGGCGTTCATCGCGATCCCGGTCGCCTCGGCGTAGCTGCCGGCGATGTGATGGGCCGTCTGCAGGCTCTTCACGTCGTCCCAGTCACTGACCACGACGCCCTTGAACCCCCAGCTCTTGCGGAGCAGGTCGGTGAGCAGGTAGTGCGAGGAGTGCGCGGGGATGCCGTTGACGGCGCCCGAGTTGACCATGAGGGTCTGGGCCCCGGCGTCGACGGCCGCCTTGTAGGCCGGCAGGAACGTGTCCTGGAAGTAGCGCATGTCCAGCTGGGCGGGGGAGCGGTCGTGGCCGTTCTGCGGTTCGGAGTAGCCGCCGAAGTGCTTGACCGTCGCGGCGACCTGGCCGCTCTGCTGCAGCCCCTTGACGTTCTCCGCGCCCAGCGAGCCGGCGAGGTAGGGGTCCTCGGAATAGGTCTCGTAGTACCGGCCCCACCGGGTGTCGCGGGCGATGTCGAGGACCGGGGCGAAGTTCCACATCGGGCCGGTGGCCTTCACCGCCTTGGCCGTCGACTGCCCCATCGCGTTGCTGACGGCGGGGTCCCAGCTCGCGCCGATCCCGAGCTGCTGCGGGAACTTCGTCGCGCCGAGCACGTTGTTGTGCCCGTGCACCGCGTCGACGCCGTAGACGATCGGGATGTGCAGCCGGTTGTTGTCGATCGCGTACTTCTGCACGGCGTTGACCATGTCGGCCCAGTCCTTGGGCGTGTTCCTCGGCGGGGCCTGGCCGCCGCCGGACAGGACCGAGCCGACGTGCTGGTCGGCGAGCTCGTGCTTCATGCACGCGGGGACGAGCTCGCCCCCGGACCAGTTGCAGTCGCCCTGGAGGGTGACGACGGCCGGTTGGGCGGTCTGGCCGATCTTCTCTTCGAGGTTCATGCGCCGGAGCAGATCGGCCACCCGGCGCGAGATCGGCGCCTGGGCGTTGAGGTAGGTCGGCTGGCCGGATTGGGCGGTCGCCGAGGCCGGGACCACGCCCAGCGCCAGCAGCATGAACACGGCGGTCAGGGTGGCACGAAGACTCTGGCGGGGAACGATGGGCTTCACAGGCACTCCATCGGGGGGTGGGGAGGCACGGAGGATCACCTCGCCTGCAGTGAATAGCTAACTTTCCTTACAGTCAAGACTTGAACAAAGACCTGGCGGATGACCCCGTCATGTGTTCACTTCTTGAAGCCGCCGCTGCTCGAGGGAATCCCCGCGTCCCCAGTGGTCGCACCGGCGGCCCGCGTCCGGGAGGCTCGCCCGGGGCGGGAGTGGCCGGAAGTGGCCGCTAGTGGTCGGCCGGTGCCGCGCCGGCCCGTTCCCACTGCCGGACGGCCAGTGCCAGCGCGCCCAGTGCCTCCGCTCGTTCGCCGAGCGCCCCCGGCTCGATCGACAACTCGCGCGTCACCCCGGGAATCGCGTAGCGCCGCACGCCCTCGATCACGGAGTCGAACAGCAGCGCGCCGGCGGCAGCGAGGTCGCCGCCGATGACGACCCGGCCGGGATTGAGGAGATTGCACAGGCTGGCCACCCCGACGCCGAGATGGCGGCCGGCGTCGCTGACGACGCGCCGGCAGGCGGGATCCCCCTCCAGCGCCAGCCGCACGATACGGGTGGTGGTGAGCTCGCCGTGCGCGGGCCGCAGGATGTCGGCGAGGTGCCGCCCGCCCGCGAACGTCTCCAGGCACCCCCGGTTGCCGCACCGGCAGAGCGGGCCCGTCTCGTCGATGGTGAGGTGCCCCAGCTCGCCGGCGATGCCGCCGTCCCCCCGGTAGACCTCCCCGCCGATCACCACCCCCGCCCCGACGCCCCAGCCGATCTTGACGTACACCGCGTTCGCGCAGCCGCGCGCCGACCCCCAGGTCGTCTCGGCGAGCGCGCCGAGGTTGGCGTCGTTGTCCACGCACACGCTCGGCCCGAACCGGCGGGTCAGCTCGGCCACCGGATTGACCCCGACCCAGCCGGGCAGGATGGTGCTGGAGCCCAGGGTCCCGGTGGCGACGTCGATCGGCCCCGGCAGCCCCACGCCCAGGCCCAGGACGCTCGAGCGTTCCCCGCCCAGCCCGTCGAGCAGGGCGTCGGCGAGCCGCTCGGCGGCGGCCAGCCCATCGTCGGCGGAGGCGTCCACGTCGAGCGGGATGGCGTCCTCGGCCAGGACCTCGTGCGCGAGGTTGCCGACCACGACGCGCAGATGGGTGTGGCCGAAGTCGGCTCCCAGCAGCAGGCCCGTCCGCGACGACAGCGAGACCGCCTGCGCCCGCCGGCCGCCCGCCGAGGTCGGGGTCACCACGAGGACGCCCTGGTCGCGCAGCTCCCGCACGATGTTGGAGACGGTCGCGGCGGAGAGCCCGGTGGCCCGGGCGATGCCCGACTGGGTCATCTCCTGGGTGCCCCGGACGGCGCTGACGACCCTGCGCTGGTTGGCCGCCCGGAGCCAGGCCTGAGAGCCCGGCGTCACCCTCGTGGCCATCAGGCCTCCTGACTAGTGACCCTGACCATGAGCCGGCGCCGGAGGCCCCGGCGACGATCGGCGCCGACAACCGGTACGTCCGGGCGAGCGGGCACACCTGAGACAGCGGCGTACAAAGCTTGGACGCGACCCATCCCAAAGCGTAGCGCGGAGCGCGGCCCGGCTTCAGCGGGGAGCTTCAGTGGATCAGGAGCGCGGCGAGGCGGTCGAGCTCGGCCGCGGGGTCGTCGGTGAGGCCGGCATGCACCGGGCCCGGCTGGACGATGGTGCTGCGGGGCGCGGTGAGCCAGCGGAACCTGCGGCCGGGTGACTCCGACCCCGCCTGCCCGGCCCGCTCGCCGCCGCAGCACAGGGCCTCGACGGCGCCCAGCGCGACCCGTACCCCCTCGAGGTCCAGGGCAGGCGCGAAGGCGCGCAGCCGGGGCTCGTCGAGATGGGTGCGGCAGCCGAGGAAGTCCAGCGCCCGGCAGTAGACCAGGAGCCCCACGTTGATCGACTCGCCGCGCTCGATGCTGGGGATGACGCGGAGCACCGAGTACTCGTAGACGGTGCTCACGGCCCGTCCCCCGGCTCGCCGAGCCAGTTCTTGATCCAGCCCGGCCGGCCGGTCACCGGCGGTGCGCTGCGGGCCGGCGCGTCCGCGATCCCGGGCAGCCAGTCACGGGGCCCGGTGACCCGGGCCATCAGCTGCCCGACATAGGCGTCCCGTACGGCCTGGGCGCCGGCGAAGCCGGGCTCGCCGTCCAGCCACGCGTCGGGCACCAGCGCGGTGACCTCACGCAGCAGTGCCTCGGTGACCAGGGGGCCGAGCTCCGCGTCGGCCTCCGCGAGGTTCTTTGCGAAGGGGGACAGCACGTGGTCGGCGGCGTCGTACGGCCGGGCGACCAGCTTGGCCGCACTGGGCCAGGCATGGTGGAAGTACAGGCTCGCGCCGTGGTCGATCAGCCAGACGTCGCCATGCCAGACCAGGAGGTTCGGATTGCGCCAGCTCCGGTCGACGTTGCCGATGAGCGCGTCGAACCACACGACCCGGCTCGCGAACGCGGAGTCGGCCGGCCAGGCCAGCGGGTCGTAGCCGAGCGAGCCGGGCAGGAAGTCCACGCCGAGGTTCCAGCCCGTACTCGCCTTGAGCAGGTCCTGGACCTCCTCGTCGGGCTCGTGCCGGCCGATCGCCGGATCGAGATCGACGATCACCTGGTCGGGAACCCGGAAGCCCAGCCGCCGTCCCAGCTCACCGGCGACGATCTCGGCCACCAGCGCCTTGCGCCCCTGGCCCGCGCCGTGGAACTTCACCACGTACGTGCCCAGGTCGTCGGTCTCCACGATGCCGGGCAGCGACCCGCCCTCGCGCAGCGGCGTGACGTACCGCACCGCGGTGACGAGGGGCAACATGGGGTCGATCCTACCTGTGCCGATCTTGGTGCTCGCCCCGCCGCCGCCCGCCCCGCCGCCGCGGTCACGGCTCGGCGGTCACATCTTCGCGATGATCTCCTCGGCGAAGCGTTCCATGGTGGCGACCTTGAGGGGGAGGCCACCGGACCGCTTGGTGCCGTACTTCGCCGTCTCCTCGGGCGTGGCCATCCACCAGGGGGCCGCCAGGGTCCCGTCGACACCGCGCTCGTGCCACTTGCGGTAGAGGTCGGCGCTGGGCATCGCCCCGATGGGTGCGATCACCCGCAGGTCGTCGAGGGTGCGGCCGTGCGCCGAGAGATGGTGGCTGAGCCGGTCGAGCAGCTCGCCGAGCTGGTCCTCGCCGTAGATGCGGTTGCCGATCCAGCCGTCGCCGATCCGGGCCGCGCGGGCCAGCGCCGCGTCGCTGTCGCCGCCGACGTAGACCGGGACGGGCCGCGACGGTGTGGGGGAGATGCTGAGCGGCCCGAAGTCGTAGCACGTGCCGTGGTACTCGACCATCCCGCCCTGCCACAGCGCGCGCAGGGCCGGGATCATGTCGTCCAGCCGCTTCCCCCGGGTGTGGAAGTCCTGGCCGGTCTGCAGGAACTCGTCCTTGCACCAGCCGACGCCGACCCCGAACAGCACCCGGTCGTCGGCGAGCACGGCGGCCGTGGACACCGCCTTGGCGACGGTGAACAGGTCCCGCGCGGGCGGGATGTAGACGTTGGTGGCGAACCTGACCCGTTCCGTCACGGCCGCCATGGCGCCGATCAGGACCCAGGGGTCCGGCCAGTGGGTGTCCGGCCGGTACGGGGGCGCGCCCGCCTCCGAGTAGGGATAGGGCGTGTCGTACTCGGCGTAGAAGAAGTGGTCCGACACCGCGACGGCGTCGTACCCCAGCCGGTCCGCGGCTTGCGCGAGCCCGATCATCTCGCCGGTGTCCGCGAACGAGGCCCCGAGCCAGAACTCCATCAGCTACTCCTGTCATGCCGTGTCAGGGACCGGTATGCGGTCCTGCGGCCGCCCGAGGGGAGGAGGCTCAGGCGGCCACAGGGACCACGCCGGGGGAAAACATGCGCGGGCGGGCACGTGGAGGAGGCCCGGCCCGGGAAACGCCGCCGCGCGGGACCGGATCAGTCCTGGAACTCGGGGATGACCTTGGTGGCGAACATCTCGAGGTTCCGCTTCACGGTGTCGAGCGGCAGCACGCCCTGCTGGCCCTGCATGAACAGGCCGAACCACTCCAGGTCGGGCATCCGGTCGAGCATCCGCTGGATGCCGCGCTTGACGTCGTCAGGGGTGCCGAGCAGCGCCATCTCGACGTCGTTCATGCGCTTGAAGTCGCCCTTCTCGGGGCTGATGGCCTGGTGCTTGTCGTCCTCCTTCTTGCGGAGGACCTCCAGGTAGCCGAACGGGCCGAAGAACTTGGCGAAGTCCTTCTGCATGCCCTTGCCGTAGGTGGCGATGGCCTCCTCGCGGCTGTCCGCCATGCCGATGATCTTGAGGATGCCGGTGTGCTCGCCGAGCTTGTAGTCCTTGCCGACCTTGGCGCACTCCTCCTGGTAGAGCTTGGCCTTCTCGGCGTGCTCGTCGGGGTTCGGGGTGAACATCCACGGCAGGATGCCCTCCTGGGCGGCACGGACCACCGAGCGGTTGGAGATGGTGAACGGCTGCCACAGCTCGGGGTGCGGGTACTGGTAGGGCTTCGGGCAGACCGACACGCCCTGGATGACGCCGTTCTCATCGATCTCGCCCGGGGCACCGAACTTCTGCGTCCACTCCTGCGCGGGCCAGCCCTCGATGCCCGTGTCGAAGGGCTGCGGGACCTCGTAGTCGAGGACGTCGCTCTTGTAGCGCAGCAGGTCCTCCGACCACGCCAGCTTCATGATCTTGAGTACTTCACCGAACACGTCGAAGTTGCGGGTGTCGGCGGCCTTGCCGTCCGACGCGGCCGCGGCGGCGTGCCAGCGCTGGCCGAGCACGTCCATCCAGCGCTTCTGGTAACCGCGGGCCACCCCGAGGCGCAGCCGGCCTTTGCAGAAGTGGTCCAGCAACGCGACGTCCTCGGCGGCCCGGATCGGGTCCCAGGACGGCAGCACCAGGCCCAGCGGGGCGAGCAGGATCCGCTCGGTGCGGGCGGCGAGGTCGGTCAGGAACATCAGCGGGTTGACCGAGAACTCGAACCCCTCCGAGTGGAAGTGGTGCTCGGTCATCATCAGCGCGTCGAAGCCGATCTGGTCCGCGTGGACCGCGATCTCCCGCACCTCGTGCAGCAGCTTCTGGTACGACTCGTTGTCCCGGCCGATCGGACGCTTGGCGACGGCGTTCTCCTCGGCCGCATAGCCCGACCCGGGAATCTGCGGGTTGAGGAAGATCGAGAACTTCACGGCAAACTTCTCCTCTGAATCAGCTGTGGTCGAGCTTTTCGAGCCAGTTCCGGACGACGAGCAGGAACTCCGCCGGACGCTCCGCGTGCAGCCGGTGGCCGGATCCGGCCCAGGTCACCGTGGTGGAGACCGGATCCTTGAACAGGGCCGCCTCCCAGGCGGACTGCTCGGGGTCGAACGAGAAGGACAGCACCGGGCACTCCCGCCCGGCCAGGTAGGCCTCGCTCGCCGACCGGATTCCCATCTGGTCGTCCGCGCTGAACATCGCGGTGAAGGCCGCTGCCAGCACATGCGGGGGAGTGCCGAGGATCTTCCGGGCGTGCCAGTTCCGCAGGAACGCGGGGCTCGCGGAGGTGTAGCACCACTCGTCGTTGGCCAGTGCCTGCCGGTGCGCGTCGTCGCGCATGTTCGCGGCGAGGGTGGCCAGGTAGGGGGCGAGCGCGTCCTGTTTGCCGTATCCGGGGTCGACGCACACCAGGGCCCGCACCCGGGCGGGATGCTCGACCGCCAGCGCGCTGACGACCAGTCCGCCCATCGAGTGGCCGAACGCCACGACCCGCTCGATCCCGAGCGCGTCCAGCAGCCGTACGAGGTCGAGCGCCAGGTCCTGCGGCCGGTATCCGTCCTCGGGAGCCGAGGAGTAACCGTGCCCGCGCAGGTCGACCGCGATGACCCGGTGTTCCTCACTCAGCGCCGGGATGTGCCAGACCCAGTCGTGCGAGTCGGCGCCGAAGCCGTGCACGAGCAGCAGCGGGGGCCGCTCGGCCGTCGCGGTTCCGGTGGGTCCGTCGTCCGTGTAGAACAGACGAACATCGCCCAGGTCAGCGAATGGCATCTGCCGAATCCTCCTCCCGACTTCCCGAACAAGCGCACGCTACATCAAAATGGAACAACCGAGCAATCGCTTGGTCGATGGATGTGACGCTCGTCGCCCGGCCGAAAGGCCGGCCGGCGCCGACGAAAGGGACTGCGCGCATGCGGCTGGGGATCACGATGATCGCGACGGATCGGGCGATGCCCGCCCACCTGCTGGCGCGCGAGGCCGAGGACCGCGGCTTCGCCTCCCTCTACCTGCCCGAGCACACGCACATCCCGGTGGCCAGGACGACCCCGTCACCGGCCGGGCCGGGGGCGGGAGCCACCTGGCAGGCGTCCTACCTGAAGGGTACGTCCGGGGACGAGACGCTGGCCGAGGACTACGCCCGGATGGTCGATCCGCTGATCGCCCTCGCCGCCGCGGCGGCGGTGACCTCCCGCATCACCCTCGGCACCGGTGTCTGCCTGCCGGCCCAGCGCGAGCCGATCGTCACCGCCAAGGCCGTCGCCACCCTCGACCAGATCTCCGGCGGCCGGTTCGTCCTCGGCATCGGCTACGGCTGGAACGTCGAGGAGGCCGCCCACCACGGGGTGTCCTGGGCGCACCGCCGCGCGGTCGTGCGGGAGAACGTGCAGGCCATGCGGGCCCTGTGGACCCAGGAACAGGCCCGCTACAAGGGGGAGTACGTCGGCTTCGACGCGAGCTGGGCGTGGCCGAAGCCGGCCGGGAGGGTACCGGTGCTCATCGGCGGCGCCGCCGGGCCCAAACTCTTCGCCGCCATCGCGGACTACGCCGACGGCTGGCTGCCGATCGGCGGCGCCGGGATCCGCGAGGCACTGCCCCGGCTGGCCCAGGCGTACGAGAGCGCGGGCCGGGACCCCGCGACGGCCACCGTCGTCCCGTTCGGGACCCTGCCGAACGCGGCGAAGCTGGACTACTACGCGTCGCTCGGCATCGAGGAGGTCGTGCTGCGCCTCCCGGGCGGCGGCCGGGACCAGGTGCTGCCGGTGCTCGACGAGTACGTGGCGACGTACCTGAACTAAGGGCGCGTGCCCGGCACGGGGTCAGCGGACCATCCGGAAGCAGGTCCACTTGGGCAGCGTGTACCACTCGCCCCGGCTGCTGCGGATCGTGCCCAGGATCATCCACACGTACGGCGCGATGACCTCGTACAGCCACACCACGGCGACCGGGACCAGGAAGGCGGGCTGGTGGGTCACGATGGCCAGCACGCCCAGCGGAACCAGCACGCCGACCAGCACGATCAGCTGGGTGAGCGTGTAGTTCAGTGCCTGTGCCGCGTGGAAGCGCACGAAGCGAGATTCGTTCTTCTTGATCAAGTACAGGATGAGCGGTACGAGGAAGCCGCCGAGCAGCGCGCCGACGTAGCAGAACAGCGCCATGGTGGTCTCGTCGCCGGTGGGCGGCCCGTACTCGGGATGCTCGGGGTTGCCGGGCGGCCCGTAGCCCCAGCGGGGGTCGTACCCGCCGTAGGCCGGATCGTACGGCTGGGCGCCGTAGACGGGCGGCTGCTGTCCCGGCTGCGGGGGGCCGTACGGCGGTTGTCCCTGTCCCTGTGGCTGCGGGCCCCACTGCGGTTGTCCCTGCTGTGGTCCCTGCGGTGGGCCGTACGGCTGCCGGCCGTACGCGGAGGGCGGCGCGCCGGGCGGCTGCCCGTACACGCCCCGGTAGGGCGGCGGCTGCGGCAGGCTCGGCTCCGATGCGGCCGGCTGAGCGTCCTCCTGAACGCCGGGCGCGTCCGCTTCTCTGCTGTCGGCACTGTCGGTGCTGTCGGTGCTGTGGGCACTGTCGGTGCTGCCGGTCGGCTCCGCGTCGCCGGGCGCGGGTGTCGCGGTGTCAACAGGGTCGCCGGGCGGCTCGGACGAGGGCGATGACGAGGACGCGGCGGGCGGGGTGGGTTCCCCGGCGGGCCGGGGGTCGTCCTGGGGTTGCTGGGGAGTCTCGGTCACCTGCGGTCCTCACGCTCCTGGGCGGGTTTCCGCCTGAACCTACCGACTCTGGGACGCCGCACGCACCGCATCCGTTCCCCGGACCCGGCCCGCGCCTCGAAGCCGGCGGGACCGGGGAATCGCCGGGGCGGGGGGTGAGGCGCTCAGCGGGCCGGCCGGCGGGCCGCCGCGGGGTTCGCCCCGGGTACGACGTCGAGCCCGAGGACGGCGGGGTTGCCGTCGAACCAGACAGCGGTGCCCTTCCGGGAGGTGATGAGCCAGCGCCCGCCGATCCGGGCGAACTCGTCCTCGACCCATCCGCCGATCATGAGCAGCGGGTCCGGGGCGAGCTCGTTGCGCGCGTGCTGGGCCTGGTAGTAGCTGTGCGCGGCGGCGTGGTCGCCGTCGACGGCGACCCGCACGTTGGAGAAGACGTGGTGCGTGGCGTCCAGGGTGGCCAGCGTGGCCTTCGCCTTCTCGCGGTAGTCGGCGGGGGAGGGGTAGCGGCCCGCGACGCTCATCCGGATCGCCGCGTCCGGGGTGAAGCAGCCGTCGAGGAGGTCCCAGTCGCACGTGTCGATGGCCACGGCGTAGCGGTAGACGACCTGTTCGATCTCGTGGGCGTCCTGAAACGTCATGCGGCGTGTCATGTGGGATGTCATGCGGCGTGGCATGCGGAGTCTCATGCGCGGGGCTCCCCGGGGGTGAAGACCGCGTGCATGGGGGGCGGGTCGCCGGTCTCCCCGGCCATCGTCAGAAGCAGCCGGGACAGGCCGTCGAAGCCCGCGACGGCCCGCGACAGAGAGCCGAAGGGGAAGCGTCCTGCGGCCAGCAGCCGCAGCGCCTGCTCGTGCGCGCCGGTCGCCACTCCGCGCACCCCGATCAGCCGCAGTTCCCGGGACACGATGAGGTCGGGTTCGCAGGAGGCGAGCACGCCCTCGCCGCGGATGCCCGCGATGACGACCCGGCCGCCGAGCCCGGCCAGCGCGACGGCCTGGCCGAACGCCGCGGGGGCGTTGGCGGTGGCGTCCACGACGACGTCGGCCTGCCCGCCGGTCGCCTGGCGCAGCGCGGTCACCGGGTCCTCCTGGGCGGTGTCCACCACCTGGTCGGCGCCGAACTCCAGCGCGGCGCGCAGCCTGGGCCCGTCGCGCGGGCCGAACCCCGTCAGCAGCACGTGGCGGGCGCCCGCGGCCTTCGCGGCGGCCACCGCGCAGATGCCCCGCATCCCGGGCCCCAGCACCGCCACCACCTCGCCCGGGCGGGTGGCGGGCACCTGGACCGCCCACGTGTGGCCGCCGGCCAGCGGGTTGAACAGGGTGGCCGTGACCGGATCCAGGGTGTCGGGCACGCGGTGCACGACCGACTCGGGGGCGAGGTAGTGGTGGGAGGCGTAGCCGCCCCACAGGCCCGGGGGCACCGCGACCCGTTCCATGCCGTAGGAGGTCCAGGGGCCGAACCGCTCGCATCCGGCCAGATCGCCGGCCGCGCACGGCCCGCACTCGCGGCAGGCCCGGCGGTTGCTCACCGCCACCCGGTCGCCCTGGCGTACTCCCCAGCGGGCGGCGGCGGCCGGCCCGAGGCGCTCCAGGACGCCCACCGTCTCGTGGCCGGGCACGAAGCCGACCGGCCACCGCATGCGGCCGGTGTAGACCTCGTGGTCGGTGCCGCACAGCCCGCACGCCTCGACCCGCAGCAGCGCGTCGTCGTCGCCGATGTCGGGCAGGGGCAGCTCCCGGCGGACCAGCCGCCGGTAGTCCTCCAGCACCAGCGCGGTGGCCGTCACCAGGCGATCGTCTCGCCGTCCCAGGGGGTCAGGACTCCCTGGGCGTCCTTGAAACGCTCCGGGAGATGGTCGATGTTCATCCAGGTGGCGTTGAGCCTGCCGAACCCGATCGTCCGTGCGCACCGCAGGCCGAGCTCGACGATCTGGCCCTCGTCGAAGTGCCGCCGCAGGTCGTCGTAGACGGACTCGTCGATCGACAGGTGGTCGGTGGCCAGCAGGTCGGCGAAGCGCAGGGCCGCGCGCTCGGCGGGCGTCAGGTCCGCGGCCTCGGCGGGCCTGGCGAGCGAGCACACCAGCTCGTCGGTGACCCCGGCGTCGATGCCGGACCGGTAGCGGACCGCCATGCAGCTGCGGCACTGGTTGTGGAAGGCCAGCCGGATCCGGACCAGCTCGACCAGCCGGTCGGGCAGCGTGCCCTCCTCGTCGAGGGCCTGCCGGTACGCCTCGTTGACCGCATGCGCGATCTTCGGGCGGTGCGCCAGGATGGAGGCGTGGACCTGTCCGATCCGTTCGCGCTGGTCGAGTTCCCCGACGGAATCGAGGTCGAATTCCGCTGGAGGACGGATGCGGGCCATGGCAGCTCCTTGAGCAGGGAGATCACCGGGCATTGACTCTAACAAGCGCTTGGTACATTCTGAACCCCCAGCCCGGGGGCGGGCGAACAGCTGTGTTCCAGGAGGACTGCGTTGAGAGTGTTCGGGATGTCGATGGTCGTGTCCGCCGCCCTTTTGGTGGCGGCGTGCGGTAACGGCGGCGGAGATGGAGGGGGCGAGTCGAAGGGGCTCGACGGCCCGATCAAGCTGGTCGGCCTGTGGGAGATCAAGGGCGAGAGCGCGGCGGCCATCAACGACTACCAGAACGGTGCCCAGCTCGCGATCGAGCAGATCACGGCGGCGGGCGGCATCGGCGGGCAGAAGGTCACGCTGGACCGGGTGCCGCTGTCGGTGGCCGATCCCCAGAAGGCGACCTCGCAGTTCCTCCAGGGCGTGGACAAGAAGCCGGCGATGATGCTCGGCATCCCCTCCGCGAGCGCGGTGCTGGCGGCCAAGTCCCAGATCGACCGGGCCGGCATCCCGATGCTGGCCACCTCCAGCTCGACCTCCTCGATCCGCTTCGGCTCGCCCGGCGGCAGCAAGTGGCTCTGGCTGCTGCAGCCCTTCGACGGCTACAAGGACCAGGCGGCCGTCAAGTACGCGACCGAGACGCTCAAGGCCTCCAAGGTCGCGTTGACCGGCACCAGCGAGTCGTACGGCACGACGAACATCGCCGACCTGACCACCGCGCTGCAGGCCAAGTCGCTCCAGCCGTTCGCGGTCAGCAAGTACGACCCGACCGCCACCGACGTCACGCCGACGGTGCTGAAGATGAAGGGCGCGGACGCGGTCATCACCTTCGCGTTCCCGAACCCGCTGGCCGTTCAGATCAAGCAGATGGCGCAGAACGGCCTGACCGTGCCGCTGATCGGCTCCTCCTCGACCAACATCGCGGTGCAGTACAAGCTGGTCCCCGGAAACCTGCTGAAGAACGTCTACTCGGTCGTGTCCTGCGACCCGACCAGCGGATCCAAACGCCAGGTCGCCAAGGACTTCGGCGCGCTCTACCAGCAGAAGTACGGGACCGTTCCCACGGACCTGGCGGCGGACTCCTACGACGCGGTCTGGGTGGCCAAGGCGGCCATCGAGAAGGCGGGCAGCACCGACCCGGCGGCCGTCAACGCGGCGATGGCCCAGGTGTCGGTCACCGAGAAGGTCGTCTGCTCCGACACCTACAAGGCCGACGGCGCCCACATCATGAGCCACGAGGTGTCCATCGACAAGTTCTCCACGGCCGGGACCACCCAGGAGATCGAGACCTACACCTTCCCGGCCCAGAACGCCGCCACGAGCTGACCGGACGGGGTCTCGCCGAGGGGGTGACACGACCATCGACAAGTTCATCGCGCTGACGGCCAGCGGCATCGCCTACGGCGCCGTGCTGGCGGTCGTCGCGCTCGGGTTCCTGGTCCTCTACAAGGCCACCGGAGTGGTCAACTTCGCACACGGAGACCTGATCACGCTGAGCGCCTACCTGGGCGTCTGGGCGATCTCCACGCTCGGGCTGCCCACGGTGGCGGGCTACCTGGTGGCGATCGCGGTGATGGGCCTGGTGGGAGTGCTGATCGAACGGGTCGCCTACGCACCGCTGCGGGACCGGCCGCCGATGGTGGTCGTCATCGCGACGCTCGCCGCGGCCATCGTGATCCGCGGGGTCATCGCGGTGTGGCAGGGCTCGGAGCCCAAGACGCTGGCGACCCCGGTGGGCAGCCGGGTGCTGCACGTCGGGGGAGCCGCGATCGCCTACCAGCGAGTCCTCATCGTGGTCGTCTGCGCGCTGGCCGTCGTGCTGCTGCTGTACGTCTTCCAGCGCACGCCCTTCGGCCGCCAGGTCCGGGCGCTGGCGGCCGACCCGGAGATGGCACGGCTCACCGGCATCCGCACGAGGACCGTCGCGATGGGAGCGTTCGCGCTGTCGTCGATGCTCGCCGCGCTCGCCGGGATCCTGGTCGCCCCGCTGGGCGCCGTCGATCTCAACTTCGGCTTCGGCCTGATGGTCACCGCGTTCGCCGCGGCCGTGCTCGGTGGGTTCGGCAGCCTGGGCGGCGTGGTCATCGGGGCACTGGTGATCGGGCTCATCCAGCAGCTCGTGGGCGGATACCTGCTGCCCGACTACGCGGCCACCTTCCCCGCCGTCGTGCTGTTCGTGGTCATCGCGATCCGCCCCGAAGGCCTGGTCAACCTCACCCGGAGCCGCCTGTGAACGCCACCGGATGGACCAGCGTGATCGGCCGCCCGGCGGGCGGGCCGGGCGGCGGCACGGCGGCCGTGCGGCCGCCGGACTACCGGAGCAGGCACTTCCCCGCCATCGTGGTCTTCGTGGCCGTCGTCGCGCTGGCGGGTCCGGCGGTCGCCACCTCACGGTCCAACCAGTTCCTGCTCAACCTGTGGCTGGTCTACGCGATCGCCGGGCTCGGCTTCTACCTGGTGTTCGGGCTGGCCGGGCGGTTCGCCTTCTGCCAGACCTTCATGATGGCGCTCGGCGGCTACACCTCGGCCTGGGTGACCCGTACCGGCGGGGGTCATTCGTTCCTGCTGGGCGTGACGACCGCGGTCGTGGTCACGGCGCTCACCGCGGCGGTCGTGGGAATGCTCGTGCGCAAGGCACAGCACTTCTACTTCGCCATCGCGACGTTCGCGGTCACCCAGGTCGGCACGATCGTGTTCCAGCAGGCCACCGGGTTCACCGGGGCCAACGGCCAGGCGGTGGGCATCCCGCCGGCCTCGCTGTTCGGCATCGAGTTCGTCCGGGACGACGAGGTCTTCTGGCTGTTCCTCGGCGTCCTGACCGCCTGCCTGGTGCTCACCGCGTTCATCGAGCGGTCCCCGCTCCGCAGGGAGGCCATCGCCGCCCGGGAGAACGGGCTGGTGGCCTCGCTCGCGGGAGTGGGCGTGCAGCGCGTCCAGCTGGTGCTGTTCGTGCTGGGCTCGGCGCTGGGCGGGCTGTCCGGCTCGCTCATCGGGCACTGGCAGGGTGTCATCGGCACCGACTCCTTCGGCATCGACCTGTCCATCGGCATCTTCCTGATGCTGCTGCTCGGCGGGATCGACTCGATCTGGGGCGCGCTGATCGGCGCGGCGGTGTACGTGGCGCTGCCCCGGCTGCTGTCCGGGATCGAGCAGTACAGCGCGATCGCCTACGGCGTGCTGCTGCTGATCGTCGTGCTGGCCGTGCCCGGCGGCATCGCGGCGGCCGTCCGGCGGCCGATCCGGGCCCTGTCGGCCCGTTCGGCGCAGCGGTTCGGGCAGCGGTTCAGGCGTCCCCCCGACCCGGCCGTGCCCGACCCGGCCGTGCCCGACCCGGCCGTGCCCGACGCGACCGCACCGGAGCCGGGCGCGCCTGAGGCGGCCGCACCCGGGCCGGCGGCACCGGAGGTGACCGATGATCGGAGGTGACCGATGCTGAAAGCCGACGACATCACCGTCGCCTTCGGCGGTGTGCGCGCCGTCGACGGGGTGAGCCTCGAGGTGGCCGAGGGGGAACTGCTCGGCCTGGTCGGTCCCAACGGCAGCGGGAAGACGACGTTCCTCAACGCCGTCTGCGGGATCGTGCCCGCCCGCGGCTCGCTGACCGTGGCGGGCTCGGCGGTCCGGCTGGGCCGTCCCACGGCGGCCCGCCGGGCCGGCGTCGCCCGGGTCTTCCAGGCTCCGCAGGTCTACGGCGAGCTGTCCTGCCTGGACAACGTGCTGCTGTCCACCTCCGACCGGCGGTGGCGCGGGCTCGCCGGGGCCTGGCCGGTCCGCCCGCTGATGTGGCGGCACGAACGGCTGCGCTGGGCGAAGGCGATGGCGGCGCTCGAGACCGTCGGCATCGCCGGCCAGGCGACCGAGCCCGCCGCGCGGCTCAGCTACGGCGGGCAGCGGCTGCTGGAGCTGGCCAGAGCACTCGCCGGCGACCCCGTGGTCCTGCTGCTCGACGAGCCGAGCGCGGGCTTGAACGACGGCGAGACCGCGGAGCTGGCGGCGCTCCTGAGCGAGGTACGCGCCGCGGGCAACACGCTCGTGATCGTGGACCACAAGATCGATTTCCTGGACGCGCTGTGCGATCGCCTCGTGGTGCTCGAACTCGGCCAGGTGATCGCGCGGGGCAGGCCGGACGAGGTATGGCGGGACGAACGGGTCATCAGCGCCTATCTGGGCAAATCTTTGGAGGAGCCTGCAGATGCTGCGGATTGAGGGCCTGGACGTCCGTTACGGCACCACGCACGCCGTACGCGGGATCGACCTGACGGTCGGCGAGGGCGAGGCCGTCGCGCTGCTCGGCCCCAACGGCGCCGGCAAGACCTCCACGCTGCGGGCGGTCAGCCGGCTGGCCGCCTGCACCGGTTCGGTGCTCTTCGAGGGACGGGACCTCGCCAAGGTGGCGCCGGAGGACGTCGCCCGGCTGGGGCTCATCCACGTGCCGGAGGGGCGGCACGTGTTCCCCGACCTGACCGTCCACGAGAACCTCCAGATCGGGACCACCCCCCGGCGCGGGCGCGCGGAGGGGTTCGGCTTCGACGACGTCTACGACCTGTTCCCCGCGCTGGTCCCGCTGCGCGACCGGCTCGGCTTCGCGTTGTCGGGCGGTGAGCAGCAGATGGTCGCCATCGGCCGGGCCCTGGTGGCCGCCCCGAAGCTGCTGCTCATCGACGAGCCCTCGCTCGGGCTCGCCCCGGTCGTAGCCGAGGCCGTCGCCGGGGCGCTCGTGGCCGTACGGGCGCGTACCGCCCTGCTGGTCATCGAGCAGAACGTCCACCTGGCGATCCGGGTCTGCCAGCGCGCCGCGGTGATGAGCGGCGGGCGGATCGTCCTGGAGGCGCCCGCCGACAGGCTGCACGACCGGGACGAGCTGCTCGCCTCCTACCTCGGCCAGACCAAGACCGGGTCGGGCGCCTGACCGGCCGGCCGGGACCGGCTCGCCGTCATTTGATCGCCATGGGGTTGAGGGGGGAGCCGGCTCCGCCGACGATGGGCAGCGGCTGGGCGACGAACATGAACTCGTGGACGCCGTCGAGGGCGCAGTCCTCGGCGAGGTCGTCCAGCCACAGCAGCTCGGCGAGCAGCAGGCCGAGATCGCGCAGCGCGGAGATGTGGAAGGGGATCCGCCAGGACCCCGCCGAGGCGTCCAGGGCCTCGACCGCGGAGTTGTCGGCGCCGACCAGCATGAGGTCGCGCTCGGCGACCCAGCCGGCGGCCTCGGCGGACAGTCCCGCCTGCGGGGCGAGACCGAGGCTGCCGCGCACGCCGTCCCAGCCGCCGAGCACGCCCGTCCGCACCAGCAGGACGTCACCGGGCGCGGTCGTCAGGCCCGTCGCGGACAGCACCGCCTCCAGCAGATCCGGGCCGATCTCGGTGTCCGCGGGGACCCGGTCGAGCCCGAGGTGGCGGGCGACGTCCAGCAGCACCCCCCGGCCGATCACGCCCTGCCTGAGGTGGTGGATGCCCAGCCGCCTGGCCCCGCGTCCTGCCGTGACCAGCCCCGCCCAGTAGCCGTTGTACATGGTGTCGTCCTGGGCGACGTGCGCCAGCCCGTCGAGCTGGGTGTAGGTCTGGGTCCCCATCACCAGGACCTCGTCGGAGTAGGGCGGATGGGCCTGGGGCGGATCCAGCACGGCGTCGCCGGTGGCCGAGGAGCGCAGTACCAGGGGAGTGGGCACGGCGCCTGTCGTGGGGCCCCCGATCGGCAGCCCGAGCGAGAACGACCTGCCCGTCCGCACCATCGCGGCGCCCGCCCGTACGGTCCGCGGCGTCATCAGGTTGGCGCAGCCGATCTGGTCGTCCGGGCCCCAGCGTCCCCAGTTGTGCGGGGTGCCCGGCGCGGCTCCGACGACCTTGCCGTGCTCGTCGACCCGGTAGGCGGGTGGCTCCCAGGCGTGCACCGGCTCCTCCGGCACGTCCTGGACCCGCGCCTTCGGGCGGGTCACGGCAGGGGCTCCCACCGGCGGCGGCCGTCCCGCTCGTCGACCAGGCCGAAGCGCAGGCCGGGGAAGTGCGCGCCGACCACGGGGGTCCCGCCGCGGACGAGCTCGGCGACGACGGCCCGCTGGGTACGGCGGGCGGCGGCCTCGTCCACGTCGACGACCCGCTCCCAGGCGTCGTCCAGGAGCTGGACCGGATGATGGACGACGTCGCCGAGCAGCACGGCACGCTGCCCCTCCGAGGTCAGCACGACCGTGGCGGAGCCCGGTGTGTGACCGGCCGCAGGGACGACGTCCAGGCCCGGCGCCAGGGTGCTCTCCCCGTCCCAGGTCTCGAAACGGTCCTCGATCGGGCCCAGGGTCGAGGCGGCGAACCGGTGGAAGGCCGTGTCGCCGGTGCCGGCCGCGAAGTACGCCCAGTCGGCCGCGGCGCACCGGTAGGTGGCGTTGCGGAAGGTCGGCACGCCGTCGACCGCGCACCAGCCGATGTGGTCGGTGTGCAGGTGGGTCAGGATCACGTCGGTGACGTCCTCCCGGCCCACGCCGGCGGCCGCGAGGTTCTCCGGCAGCCGCGGCCCGGAGACGGTCGCGGGGGCCTGCGGGCCGTATCCCGCGTCGACCAGCACGACCCGCTCGCCGGTACGGATCAGGAACGTCCCGACCGGCATCTCCAGTTGCCCGGCGCCGGACAGGAACCCGGGGTGCTCGGCCCAGTCCTCGTCGTGCGCGCCCTTGCCGGGCCGCTCCTTGCCGCCGGCCGCGTACAGCTGGGCCGGGGTGACGTGCCCGACGCCGTCGTCGACGGGAGTGACGTCCAGGGCCCCGACCTTCATTCGAGCGCTCCTTTCGCGGGGAACACCTGCCGGTAGACCTGGACGTGCGCCCGTACGGCGTCGCCCAGCCGTTCCCGGCGCGGAGTGGCACTGCCGGCGGCGCGGAAGGCGGCCGTGTCGACGACGCCGGTGTCCGCGAGCTCGTACACCGCGAGGAAGTCCAGGCCGGCCTCCGACTCGTGCCGGCCGAAGCCGGCGCCGTCGTCGGCCGTCTGGAAGCGGCGGGCGCCCAGCACCCCGGGGACGCCCAGCAGCGCGGGCAGGTGCTCCTCGTCGTACCAGCCGTGGAAGTCCTCCAGCACCGAGGGTTCCGCGGACATCATCACGTGCAGCAGCGCGGAGCCGGTCTCCCGCCTCTCCCCGGCCACGTCCTGCTCTCCAGGTCCGGGTACCTCTCCGTGGCCGGGTAGGGGACCGAGCCGCCGGTAGACCGTCCGGGCCAGTTCCAGGTCGAAGGCGACCCTGCGGGTCCACGGGCTGGGCGCCTCCACCAGGCGCTGGAACTCCGGCCGCCGCATCGGCTCCAGATCGGCCAGCTCGTAGAGCGTCACGAACCCGAACTCGGTGGGGCTGGAGAAGCCGGTGGCCACCCTCGCGAAGCGCCGTCCGCCGAGGATGCCGGGGACCGCGACCATGTCGGCCAGGTGTTCCTCGTCGTACCACGCCTCGAAGTCCGCCACCTTCGGCTGCGGCACGTTCCAGCGGAGTTGCAGCAGGTTGGACCCGACGTGCTGGGCCGGCACCGGTGCCCCTCAGCCCTGGTCGAAGACGATGACGGAGCGGGCGACGGCACCCGAGCGGACGTGCTCGACCGCCTCGTTGACCTTCTCCAGCGGTACCCGCTCGCTGACCAGTCCCTCCAGGTTGATCCGGCCGCGCCGGTAGAGGTCGACGAGCAACGGCAGGTCCCGGGCGGGCATCGCGTCGCCGCCCTGGGTGCCCATGAGCCTGCGCGAACCGAACAGGGTGGCCGCCGGGATCTCCAGGTCCTTGCCCGGAGGCGGGCTGCCCACCATCACCGTGGTGCCGCCCGGCTGGGTGGCGCCGAACGCCGCGGCGAGCACGGCGGGGCTGCCGGTGACGTCGAAGGCGTAGTCGGTCCCGCCGCGGACGATCTCACCGACCTGCTTGGGCAGGTCGTCGGAGAGGAGCGTGTGCGTCGCGCCGAACTCCTCGGCCAGCCTCAGCTTGGAGTCGAGCACGTCCGCCGCGATGATCGTGGTGGCTCCGGCCAGCACCGCGCCCTGGACGACGTTGAGGCCCACGCCGCCGCACCCCACGACCAGCACGCTGGCGCCCGGCTCCACCCGGGCGACGTTGAGCACGGCGCCGATCCCGGTGACCACACCGCAGGCGGTGAGGGAGAGCAGGTCGAGCGGGGTGTCCTGGGCCACCTTGACGCACATGGCCTCGGCCACCACGGTGTACTCCGCGAACGACCCGATGCCGATGTACGGGCGTACGGTCTCGCCCCCGATGCTCAGCCGGGTGCCGCCGTCGGCCATCAGGCCCATGATGGCCGCCATCCGCGACTTGGCGCTGCACAGGTGGGCCCGGCCGCGCGCGCAGTTGCGGCACCGGCCGCACGGGCCGTTCATGGCGACGATGACGTGGTCGCCCGGCTTGACGGAGGTGACCCCGGGGCCCGTCGCGGTGACCACCCCGGCGCTCTCGTGGCCGGGGATGACCGGAAGCTGCCGGGCCACCGGGCTCTTGCCGTCGAGGGTCTTGAGGTCGGATCCGCAGATGCCGGAGGCGGCGATCTTCACCAGTACCTCGCCCGCGCGGGGGTCCTCGACCTCCACGTCCATGATCTCCAGGGGGGAGCCGAACTCCCGCAGCACCGCGGCCCGCATCGTGGTCATCCCGAGCTCCTCCAGCGTAGATCGTGCGCCCACGCTAGCACCAAGCACTTGCTTGGTCGAGATGCGAGCCCGGCCGAAGGCATGGTCACGCGGCGGGCGCCCGGCGGCCGTCTCCCGCCCGGCCGGAATGCCGTACGGCCTGCGCACGCGCCGCCCGGGCCGCCCGGGCCACGGCTGATCAGCCGGGCTGTCCGGGATCCGGTCTCCGGGGCACGTCTCGCCCGGCCTCGTCCTCGGGTTCGGCTTCGGCTCGGGGCTCGGCCTCCCCCTGGGGCTCGGCCCCGGGCCCTGCCTGCGGCTGGGGTTCGGGCTGGGCCGGGGCGGGCCGCGGCTCGTGCTCGAGGCCCTGCCCGGCCTCCGATCCCTGCCCCTCTCCGGGGGCCTGGCCGGGAAGTGGTCCCTGCTCCGGAGCTTGCCCCGGGTGCGGGGGCTGTCCTGGGTACGGCGGCTGCCCTGGATAGGGAGCCTGCCCTGGATAAGGGGCCTGTCCCGGGTACGGGGGTTGACCTGGGTACGGGGCCTGGCCCGGGTACGTGGCCTGTCCTGGATAAGGGGGCTGTCCTGGGTACGGGGCTTGCCCTGGGTACGGGGCCTGGCCCGGGTAGGGGGCTGGACCTGGGTGAGGGGGCTGGCCGGGCGGTGGAGCGTAGCCGGGGTGAGGAGACCGGCCCGGAGCGGGCGGCTTGCCCTTCCCGGCCTGCACGACCAGCAGGACGACCACGGCGACCGCCGCCACGACCAGGACGAGGAGGACCAGCAGGACGAGGACCAAGGCGGGGGTAGCGGACATGGGAGCTCCGTCGAGGAGAGGAGGAATCGTTCGTAGGGTAACGCCGTGCTGGGATGAGAACGGTCTGTGAGAGGTGTCCCAGACCGCCCCCGCAGGTCGCCGGGTCCGGTCCCCGCGTCCGGTGTTCACGGCTTCAGCCCGGCCCCCACTTCAGCCCGGCCAGACCCGACCGGCCGTGGTCTGTGGTGCTGCTCGGGGCCGGGTCTGCCCGGGACCGCGTCCTACTCGCGGCCGGGTTGCCCCTCGGGCTGGGGCTGTCCGGGGTGGTGGGGTCCCTGTCCGGTGAAGGGCGGCTGTCCCGGCTGGAGGGGGTGCCCGGGGTGAGGGGGATATCCGGGCGGTGGTCCATAGCCCTGACCGTGGCCCGGGTGTCGCCTGGGCTTGGCGGCCTTGACGATCAACACGACGACGCCGATCAGCGCCACCGCGACCACGGTGATGGGGAGGAGCATGATGATGAGTTCGGCGAAGGTCACGGCAGGGGCTCCGTTGTGGAGAGGCGGCGATCAGGGATGGAGGGCGGTCGGCAGCGTAACGCGTCCTGAGGTGACGAGACGGCTCTGACGCGCCTGTCACCTTTCGCCTGTGACCCTTCGCCTGTCACTCTTCGCCTGTCACCTTTCGTCTCTCACTTGTCGTCTCTCACCTGCAGGCGCCAGGGCCCGGGTGTGACCTGGCACTCGTTCGGCGCCGGGACGACCTCCCACGATCTAGAATCATGTTCGGTTCATCGAGGTGTGGAGGGTGAATGACGGGTGCCGGAGCGGCGATGCGGCGGGTCTTCGCGACGAGGGAGCGGCACACTCTCGAGCCGGCGCAGGAGGACGCGCTCGCCGGGCTGGCCGCCCGGGTCCGTGAGCTCACCGAGGCCGTCGTGCTCACCGACGTGGAGTCCGCCGAGGTGGCCGAGGTCGCCGAGGAGGTCGCCAAGCTCACCGCCCGCCTCTCCGCCGTGCGCCACGCGGCACCCCCGATCGCTCGGCTCGACGGGCACGGGCTGGTCCACCAGCTCGCCAGCCCGGTCAGTGGCCGGCTCAACCCGATCGCGCCGCCGGTCGAGATGAAGGCCCAGCCGGACGGGTCCGTACGCTGCGAGTTCACCCTGAGCGTCGTCTACGAGGGGCCGCCCGGCTTCGTGCACGGCGGTGTCTCCGCGCTCATCCTCGACCAGTTGCTGGGCTCCGCCGCGGCGGCCAACGGCACTCCCGGCATGACCGCGACCCTCGACCTGCGCTACCGGCGGCCCACTCCGCACGGCGTGCCGTTGACCGCCGAGGCCCGGACGGTCCGGGTGGACGGCCGCAAGACCTACGTCGACGCCGTGATCTTCGGCCCGGACGGCAAGCCGACCGTCGAGGCCACCGCGATGTTCATCCTGCCGCAGCGCTGAGCCGTACGCCGGGCGCACCCGCCGCAGCCCGGTGGCGGCCCGGCCCGGTCCGGGCCCGCCGGTCCCGGGAGTGATCGTCCCCCTCGTACCTGGGTATCCCCGCAGGTGGAGGAGTGATGAATGCGACGACGAGACTGATGGCGACCTTCTACGAGGCGTTCGGGCGCGGGGATCCGGACACCATGGCGAAGTGCTACCACCCGGATGCCGTCTTCTCCGATCCGATCTTTCCCGAGCTGCGGGGCGTGCAGGTCACGGAGATGTGGCGGATGCTGCTGGAGCGCTCGACCGGCATCGAGGTCGCGGCCGGCGGCCTGCACGGCGACGACCGGCGCGGGCGGGCGCACTGCGCGGTGCGCTACACGTTCCGGCGGACCGGCCGTACGGTCCGCAACGAGATCGACGCCCGCTTCAGCTTCGCCGACGGCATGATCATCGAGCACAAGGATCACTTCGACTTCTGGCACTGGTCCCGTCAGGCGCTGGGGATACCGGGCCTGCTGCTCGGCTGGACCCCGTCGCTCCAGCGGAAGGTGCAGGCCTCCGCCGTCGCCGGCCTGGTCGCCTTCATGGACCGCTGGCCGTCGTAGCCGAGCCGCCGCTCCCGCCAGACGTGACGCCGCGCACCGAACCCTGTCTCTGCGGCGGAATGATTGTCTGGGGTAGCTGCTGGTGGTCGGGGTGTCCGGTTGTTGGCATCAGCTGAGGGTGGGTTGTGGCTTGCTCGTTGCTGTCAGCCGTCCGTCTTTGGCAAGTAGGTGGATGGCGCCGCCGCAGGCCGCTCCGAGGGTGGTCAGGGTGATCCAGGGCAGTGGCCCGGTTCCGGCGGTGTCCAGGAGTGCTCCGGTGAGGAGGTTTCCTGTGGCGATGGCGATTCCGGCGATGGTGTTATAGAGGCCGTAGTGGGTGGCGACCAGTCGGCCGGTGGACAGGCCGACGACGGTGTCCATCTCGAATGGGTAGATCAGTGCACTGCCCAGGGTGAGCAGGATGGTGCAGGCGATGACGGCCGTCAGCAGCGCGGGTGGCCCGGTGCCGGTGGGTGCGGCCAGGGTGCAGGCGACCAGGGGCAGGAACGAGGCGGCCATGAGCAGCAGGCCCCGGGTGACGGTGGCGGGGGCGCTCCAACGGCGCCGCGCCCAGTCGGTGATGCGTAGTTGCCCGGCGATGGCGGTGAGGGCGGAGACGGCGAAGATCAGGCCGACACCGCCGAGTGCCCCGGTGAAGTGACCGCCTAGGTGGTGGCCGAGGGTCAGGGGCAGCAACAGGTAGATCTGGAAGGACAGGACGTAGGATCCGGCCATCGCGCAGGCGAACAGCAGGAACGGCCGGTTGGACAGCACGCTGCGCCAGTCGGCCCACACCCCGGTAGGCCTGCCGGTGGTGGGTGTGGTGGCGTGGTGTGCGGGCAGCCAGCGTAGTTGGACGATGGTCAGTGCGGCGAACACCGTTGCTGCGGTCAGGCACACCAGCTGGAAGTCGACCGTGACCAGGGCGAGTCCGATCAGCGGGCCGCCGAGGATGCCTGCCTGGTAGAAGACGTTGAAGATCGCGAACGCTTCGATACGGCGGTCGCCTGAGTCGGCGGCGAGGTAGGCGCGTACGGCGGGGTTGAACAGGGCTCCGGCGAATCCCGTGGCGGCCGAGGCCACCAGCAGCGCTGGCAGGGTGTCGACCAGGCCCAGGAGCGCGAATCCGGCGGTGCGCAGTACGCAGCCGGCCACGATGACCTTCTTGTAGCCGTACCGGTCGGCGAGGGTTCCGCCGATCAGGAACAGGCCTTGCTGGCTGAGGTTGCGCATGCCCAGGACCAGGCCGACGGTCCAGGCCGCCATGCCCAGGTCATGGGAGAGATGCCCGGCGAGATAGGGCATGAGCATGTAGAAGCCGATGTTGATGGTGAACTGGTTGACCAGCAGCAGTTGGACGCTGCGGTCGAAGGAGCCGATTCGAGTGAGCATCGGCCTCACGCCTCCGCCGGGTTGATCACGGTGGTGCAGCGACTCCACCGCGAAACTTCCTGGGCGGGGTGGGTGATCTCCTTTGGGTCCGGGGCGGGTGGCCGGTCGAGTAGGTGGTGTTGGGCGCAGTAGGCGTCGTTGAAGACGGTGCCGTGGTAGCGGGCCGGCCCGTCAGGGAAGATCGCCGCGATCCGGGTGTCGGCGGGCAGTGTGCGGGCCAGCCATCCGGCGACGACGGTGACCGCGCCGACGCTCCACCCGCCGGTGGCGTAATGGGTGGCGGCCAGCGTCCGGCACGCCCAGACGGCTTCGCCGGGTGCCACCCAGTGGATTTCGTTGAACTGCTGGTAGGCGACGTTGCGCGGGTAGATGCTGCTGCCCAGGCCGCGCATCAGCCGGGGCCGCGCGGGCTGCCCGAAGATCGTGGATCCGGTCGCGTCCACCCCGACCAGCCGTAGGCGGGGCAAGAACCGGCGCAGTACCCGCACGATCCCGGCGGAGTGGCCACCGGTACCGACACTGCACACCAGCACATCGATCTCTGTGAGCTGGCTGATCAGCTCGTGCGCGAGAGCGCCGTAGGCGTCGGCGTTGTCGGGGTTGTCGTACTGCTGCGGGGTGTAGGCCCCCGGATGGGTCTTCAGCACCTCACTCACCAGGTCCAGGCGGGCGCGTTGCCATCCTCCGTCCGGGTGCGGGGCGGTCACGGTCTCCACGTGGGTGCCGTAGGCGGTCAGCAGCCCGTGCACCATCGGCTCCATGCCCGGATCGGAGACCAGCGTCACGGGATGCCCGTAGACGATGCCCGCCAAGGCCAGGCCGAGACCGAACGTGCCGGAAGTGGACTCGACGACCATGGCGCCCGGTTCCAGCTCCCCCCGTCTGCGGGCCTGATCGATGATGTGCAGGGCGGGCCGGTCTTTGAGCCCGCCGGGGTTGGCGCCCTCCAGTTTCGCCCAGAACCCCCTTCCCGCCGGTGCGAACGGTTCACCGATCCACAGCACCGGCGTGTTCCCGACCAGATGAGCCGGGGAGGGATCCCCCACGGTGAGCGGATAACGCGGCGAACGAACCAAAGACGACATAGACGACATCGCAAGAACTCCCCCGTAGTACATCGGCTGACAAGACCTGACACACGACCGCCAACCACCCGGCCCTGAGAGGGCTCGGCGGTTCACGGCCGGCAGGCCGATCAGGGCCGACAGACTTCGAGAGTGCGAGTCATCCACGCCCGCGGGCGATGACCATACGGCGGAGAGCGACACGAGGTACCCGGCACCGGGTGATACGACAACACCGGCGCCTCAAAAGCGGGCAAGACCGGATACCACCCGGGCCCGGCCACCACACCATGTGCAACCGGGGCGACAATGAAGCCGTCCGGGTGCGCCTGCCCATCATGATGATCGTGATCATCATGATCATCGTGCTCGGGGTGAGGGTGAACCGTGGAGTATTCGGGGGAGGCGGCTCCGGTGTGCGCGCTGACCACATGCGCCCACAGGTGCAGCACCGTCGCAACCGCCATGACGAGCGCGGCCACCGCCCGAACGCACCTTGCGGACATGCCGCCACACCACCTCCCGAAACAGCGACAGCTACTCACTGTAGTCACTGGATACGTTGAGTGACCGGGTGGGGGTGACTGGTGCGAGTCACTCGCGACAGCATGACCAGCGCTTTTATCGAGTCGCTGCGACCTGATCCAGCGGTGAGGCTCGGTTCTATGAACGATCGGCCGTCGGTCCGCACGACGGCGACCGACCCGACCCTGACGTGCCCGGCCACGGGCATGGGCGCGAGGAGACGTCTGGGTTCTATGACAGGTCACTCACCTATTTCGGCCACATTCACACGAGGCCGCCGACAAGGTCGAGGGTGGTCGGAGGCCCGTGCTCAGGTGAACTGCTGGCCGGCGTTGACGTCGAGGGTGGCGCCGGTGATGGCCTGGGCCCGCCGGCTTGCCAGGAAGAGGACCGCGCGGGCGACGTCCTGCTCGGTGGCGATCCTGCGCAGTGCCATCGCGCCGACGTCACCGGCCAGGACCTCCTCGTACGTCACCCCCTGCCGGGCCGCGCGCCCGCGCATCCACTCGACCAGCACGTCGCTCTGGATCCAGCCGGGCGCCACGCAGTTCACCCGTACGCCGGAGGGGCCGAGCTCGTCGGCGAGGCAGTGCGACAGCAGGTGCACGCCCGCCTTACCGGCGGCGTAGTCGCTGCGCCCCGCGTAACCCGTACGGCTGGACATCGAGGTCAGGTTGACGATCGAGCCCCGGCCGGCCGCGACCATGTGCGGGGCGAGGTGGCGGCAGCACAGCAGGGTGCCGTAGGTGGCGATCTCCACGGCCGACCGCCACTGCTCCAGGTAGGCGTCGTCCATGTCGAGCACGTTCTTGCGATGGGTCCCGGGGAAGGCGGCGTTGACCAGCACGTCGATCCGGCCGAACCGGTCCATGACGGTGCGGGCCAGCCGCTTGACCTGGTCGGGGCGGGAGACGTCGGTGGGTACGGCGAGGGCGGTGCCTCCGGCGGCGGTGATCTCGGCCGCGATCTGCTCCAGGACGTCCTCGCTGCGGGCGGCGACCACCACGCCCGCACCCTCCTGGGCCATCAGCAGGGCCAGAGTGCGCCCGAGACCGGGCCCGGCCCCGGTGATGACCGCGATCTCGTCCTTCAGCAGCACCGGCGGCCTCCCGCGCAGATCGACCCCGTCGGCTCGGCGATCGCCAGGCCGGGAGCCGTGATCGTACCAAGCGGTCGCTAGGTTGGCGGGCCGGGTCGTCCGGGTGCCCGGCGCGTTGACAGCGCGCTGAGCCGCACCCTAGTGTCCCAAGCGAGCGCTAGGTTAGTCCGGAGGGGTGTGTGGATCTCAGCTTCAGCGACCGTCAGCAGGCGTTCCGCGCCGAGGTGCGTGACTGGCTGGCGGCTCACACGCCTGAGGCCCCCCTCCCGTCGATGGACACCGCCGAAGGCTTCGAACGGCACCGCGCCTGGGAGCGGGAGCTCGCCGCGGCCCGGCTGTCGGTGGTGTCCTGGCCGGCGGAGTTCGGCGGCCGTGACGCGGACCTCATCGACTGGCTGATCTTCGAAGAGGAGTACTGGGCGGCCGGTGCCCCCGGCCGGGTGAGCCAGAACGGCATCTTCCTGCTGGCCCCCACCCTGCTGGCGTACGGCACCGGCGAGCAGAAACGCAGGTTCCTGCCCGCGATGGCGACGGCCGAGCAGGTGTGGGCCCAGGCCTGGTCGGAGCCCGAGGCCGGCAGCGACCTCGCCTCCCTGCGCGCCACCGCCACCGCCGACGGGGCCGGATGGCGTCTCAACGGGCAGAAGACCTGGAGCTCCCGCGCCGTCTACGCCGACTGGGGGTTCGGGCTCTTCCGCAGCGACCCGGAGTCGCAGCGGCACCACGGTCTCACCTACTACCTGTTCCCGCTCGACGCGGAGGGCGTGACCGTACGGCCGATCGCCCAGCTCGACGGCGAGCCCGGCTTCGCGGAGATCTTCTTCGACGACGTCTTCGTCCCCGGTGACCAGGTGCTCGGCGGCATCGGCCAGGGCTGGAAGGTCGCGATGGTCACCACCAGCTCCGAGCGCGGCCTCACCCTGCGCAGCCCCGGGCGCTTCATGGCCACCGCCGACCGGCTCCTCGCGCTCGCCAGGTCGAGCACCGACCAGACCCTCCGCGACGCGGCCGTGCAGGCCTGGCTGGACGCCGACGCCTACCGGTTGCACACCTTCCAGGCCGTGGCCCGGCTGGAGGAGGGCATCGAGCTCGGCGCCGATTCCAGCCTGATGAAGGTGTTCTGGTCCGAGCTGGACCTGCGGCTGCACGAGCTGGCGCTGGAACTGCTCGGCCCGCGCGCGACCCTGTCGGCCGGGGCCCCGGACGCGGAGGGCCGCTGGCTGGACGGCTTCCTGTTCTCCCTTGCCGGCCCGATCTACGCGGGGACCAACGAGATCCAGCGCAACATCATCGCCGAGCGGGTCCTGGGGCTGCCGAGATGAAGTTCTCCTTCACCGAAGACCAGCGGCTGCTGGCCCGGGCCGTCCGTGAGGCGCTGGCCAAGAGCTGCCCGCCCGAGACCGTACGGGCCGCCAAGACCGATCCGGCAGTACGCCGGGGCGACGCCTGGCGGGCCCTCGCCGAGCTGGGGCTGCTGGGCGCGCACGTGCCCGAGGAGCACGGCGGCCTGGGGCTCACACCGCTGGACACCGTGCTGGCGTACGAGGAGATCGGCCGGGCCGCCGTCCCCGGGCCCATCGTGGAGACGGCGGTCGCCGCCCCCCTGCTCGCCGGGCCCGAGTGGCTGGAGCGCATCGCCACCGGTGCGGCGGCGGTCTCGGTGTCCACCGACCACTCGCCGTATCTCCTCGACGCCGACCTGGCGGACCTGCTGGTCGTCCAGCGTGGAGACGGCGTCATCCGCGCCGCGCCGGGCACGGTCCGGCTCACCGGGCAGCCCTCGGCGGACCCCACCCGGAGACTGTTCAGCGTGGACGGCTCGTTCGGGTCGAATGCCGGCTCGGACGCGCGCCATGCGGGACCGGAGCGAGCGGATCCGGAGCAGGCGGATCCGGCGCGGGCGATCGACCACGCCGCACTGGCGACGGCCGCCCAGCTGCTCGGCCTGGGCCGTCATCTGCTCGACGCCGCGGTCGCCTACGCCGGGCAGCGCAGGCAGTTCGGCAGGCAGATCGGGTCGTTCCAGGCGGTCAAGCACCAGCTGGCCGACGTCGCGATCGCGCTGGGCTTCGCGGCCCCGGCCGTGCACCGGGCCGCCTACACCCTCACCCAGGCCGCCACCACCTCGCACTCCGCCTCCGCTCCCAGCCTCCCCCCCGGCTCCACCGCGCACTCCGCGGCCGTCGCCACCGCCTCCAGGGACGCGTCCGCCGCCAAGGTCGCCGCGGCCGGCGCCGCCCGGCGCGCGGTCCGGACCGCGCTGCAGGTGCACGGCGGGATCGGCTACACCGACGAACTCGACCTGCACCTGTGGTTCGCCCGGGTGTGGTCGCTGCGCACCACGTGGGGTGACGACCGGTGGCACCGGGCCCGGCTGAGCGCCGCCCTGCTCGGCGAACCCGCGGTGCCGCGGGTCCCCTAGACGACATCCGGCAGACGACGATCCAGCAGGCGGCGATCCGGCAGGACATCCCACAGACGACATGCCAGGCGATATCCCAGGCGACATCCCACGGGCCACATCCAACGAGCGACTTTCACAGGCGGGTCTCAGAGTCGGGAGCGAGTCATGACCATCACGCTGGCCAGCGATGTCGGCGGCACCTTCACCGACGTCGTCCTCACCCGGGCGGACGGCCGGGTGCACGTGGTCAAGACCCTCACCACCCCGGACGACCCGACCGTCGGGCTGCTGCGCGGGTGCGCGGCCGTACTCGAACTGGCCGAGGTCGCACCGGCGGAGGTCGACCGGTTCGTGCACGCCACCACCCTGGCCACCAACGTGATCCTGGAGCGGCGGGGCGTGTCCGTCGCGTTCGTCACGACCGAGGGCTTCCGGTCGATGCTCGCGCTCGGCCGCCAGGCCAGGGTGGAGGAGGAGCGCTTCGACCTCGCCTTCGAGCCGGCCGACCCGCCCGTGCCGCTGACGCACACCTTCACCGTCCCCGAACGGCTGTCGGCCTCCGGTGAGGTCCTCCGGCCGCTCGACGAGGAGGCGGCCGCACAGGTGGCGGACCAGATCGCCGGGCTGGGCGTGCAGGCCGTCGCGATCTGCCTGCTGCACTCCTACGCCAACCCGGTGCACGAACGGCGGCTGGCCGCCCTGCTCGGCGAACGGCTGCCCGCCGGGGTGCCGGTCGTGCTCTCCGCCGACGTCTGGCCGGAGCTTGGCGAGTACGAGCGGTCCACCACCACCCTCATGTCCGCCTACGTCGGGCCGGTGATGGCCTCCTATCTGCGGCGCCTCGCCGCACAGCTGCGTGAACTGGGCGTCACCGCACCCGTCCACGTGATGGAGTCGGCCGGCGGGGTGCTGCCCGCCGCGCTGGCGGCCTCGCGGGCCGTCTACACCATCGAGTCCGGCCCCGCCGCGGGCGTGATCGCGGCCGCCCGGCAGGGCGCCGCCCGGGGCCTGGCCGACCTGATCTCCTTCGACATGGGCGGCACCACGGCCAAGGCGGGGCTGGTACGGGGCGGCCGGCCGGGCATCACCCACGAGTTCCAGGTCGGCGGCAAGGGCAGCTTCGGCGGCCGGCGGGCCGGCACCGGCATACCGATCAAGGTGCCGGCCATCGACCTCGCCGAGGTCGGCTCCGGCGGCGGCTCGATCGCCTGGGTGGACGCGGGCACATTGCGGGTGGGCCCGATGTCGGCCGGCGCCGACCCCGGCCCGGCCTGCTACGCCCGGGGCGGCACCCGGCCCACCGTCACCGACGCCAACCTGGTGCTCGGCTATCTCGACCCCGACGGCTTCGCCGAGTTCACGCTCTCGGCGGAGGCGGCTCTGGAGGCCATCACCGAGCACGTGGCCGGGCCGCTGGGGGTGCCGGTGCTCGAAGCCGCCGCGGCCATCCACGACATCGCCAACGCGCAGATGAGCGCCGCCGTCCACGTGGTGACGGTGCGGCGGGGCATCGACCCGCGCGGGTTCACGCTGGTCGCGCTGGGCGGTGCGGCGCCGACGCACATCGCCCGCCTGGCCGAACGGTTCGGCATCGGCCGGGTGCTGGTCCCGCCGTACTGCGGGGTCGGCTCGGCGGTCGGGCTGCTGTACGCCGACCTCGCCGTGGAGCGGGCCCGTACCTTCCTGGCCTCGGCGGACACGCTCACGTCCGCCTCCTGCGCCGTGGCCCCCAGCTCCGAGGCCGCGCTGGCGAGGCTGGCGGAGACCTTCACCGACCTGGAGCGGTCGGCCCGCGCCGACCTGGCCGGGGGAGCGGACGGGGCGGTGGTGCGGTCGGTGGGCATCCGGTTCATCGGGCAGGCCCACGCGTTCACCGTCGAGCTGGCCGGTGGACAGGTCACCCGGGACTCGGTCCGGCACGCGGTGGAGGAGTTCTACAAGCGCTACCGCGAGTCGTACGGCATCGAACTGCGCGACCCCGTCGAGATCACCACCGCCCGGGTCCGGGTCACCCTGCCCTCACAGCCCGGCCCCGGTGCGAGCGCCGCGGCCCCGGCGCCCGGGCCGGTGCCGGGGACCGCGCCAGGATCCGTGCCTGGACCCGTGCCAGGGCGAGCTCCAGGAGCGTTTCCAGGACCGGCGGTGCGACGGCCGGCCGAGGGCGGGCCGGTGGTCCCGGGCCCGGCGGAGGTCGCCGCCATCTCGGTCAACGGCTCGGCGGGAGCCTTCCGCCGAGGCTCCCGCCGGGTGGTGTTCGACGGCGAGATCCGGGAGGTGCCCGTCATCGTCCGGGACGCCTGTCCCGCGGGTACGGAGCTGACCGGCCCGTGCGTGGTCACCGAGCCCCAGTCCTCGCTGCTCGTGCCCCCGGGATGGCACGGCACGGTCGACGACCACGGCGCCGTCCTCCTCGAGCACTCACCACCGTGATCATGCAATCCATCGTCCAACGATTGCGTGATCACGGCCGAGTGGGCGGCGGCATGGCGAGTGGGCGGCGGGTGGGACGAGTGAGCGGGCAGAGCGGGAGTGCGCGGGTGAGCGGGCAGATCGGGAGCGCGGGGGAGAGGGAGGAGTCCGATGGCGGATGATCTGACGGCGGAGATTCTGCGCAACGCGCTGTGCGTGGCGGCGGAGGAGGCGAGCATCGTCGTCGTACGGTCGGCGTACTCGACCTTCATCGTCGAGGGCGCGGACGCGGCGGCGGCGGTCCTGGACGCCCGCGGGCGGCTGGTCGCGCACTCGCTGTCCACCGCGATCGTGCAGTGCGCGAGCCTGCGCAGCGCGCTGCCGTACGTGCTGCGCACCTTCCCGCCGGCCACCATGGCGGCGGGGGACGTCTTCATGCTCAACGACGTCTACCAGGGCGGCATCCACGCCAACGACCTGCTGGTCTTCCGGCCGGTGTTCGTGGACGGCGCGCCCGCCTACTTCACCGGCACGCTCATCCATGTCGCCGACCTGTCCGGGATCTCGGCGGGCGGCATGGCCAGTGACGCCACCGACGTGTTCCTGGAGGGGCTGCAGCTGCCGCCGGTCCGGATCGCGACGGCCGAGGGGCTGGTGGACGACATGGCCCGGGTGCTGGCCGCCAACAGCCGTACCCCGGACCGGCTGCTGGGCGACGTGCGGGCCCTCATCGCCGGCGCGAACGTGGCGGCCAAGCGGCTCGGGGACATCATCGAGCAGTACACCCCGGCGGGGCTGGCCCAGGGCATCGAGGACTACCTCGCGCACACCGAGGCCAGGATGCGGGCCGAGCTGGCCGTGCTGCCGGACGGCGTCTACCAGGGTGAATACCGGCTGGACGACGACCGGTTCGGGGAACACCACATCCGGGTCACCGTCACCCTCGACCAGAGCGCCGACCCGGGCGGGGTCACCGTGGACTTCGAGGGCACCGGCCCGCAGGTGGCCTGGCCGATCAACTCCGGGTTCTCACAGACCACCGGCGGGGTGATGTACGCGCTGCGCTGCTACGTCGATCCCGCGCTGCCGCTCAACGAGGGCTGCTTCGCGCCCATCGACCTGCGGCTGCCGGAGGGCAGCCTGGTCAACTGCACGCCCCCGTACCCGGGTGGCGGGCGCTGGGCGACGGTCGCCGCGGCCGAAGAGGCGATCTTCGCCGCGCTCACCCAGGCGCTGCCGGAACGCGGCGTCGCGGCCTCCGGCATCCTCCAGGGGTTCAGCATCAGCGGAGCGAACCGGCCCTGGCTGCACATGGCCTTCGACCTCGGCGGCATGGGGGCCAGCGCGCGCCGCGACGGCCCGGACGCGACCGGCGCGCTGTTCGGCGGCGGCCGCAACATCATCCCCCAGGCCGAGCCGATCGAGGCCCGGCTGCCGGTCCGGGTCGAGGAGGTCTCCCTGATCCCGGACTCGGGCGGCGCCGGGACGCACCGCGGCGGGCTGGGCACCCGTACGGTCATCCGGATGCTCGAGGACGCCCGGGTCGACACCCGGGGCGACCGGCTCACGTCCCCGCCGCCGGGCGCCTCCGGCGGCGGACCGGGCCGGGGCGGCGGCTACCACCGGGAGCGCGCGGACGGCACCCGTGAGCCGCTGAGCGCCAAGGGCACCCGGCAGCCGCTGGCCGCCGGAGAGGCCCTGGTGCTGGAGACCTCCGGCGGTGGAGGCTACGGCGACCCCGCCGGCCGCGCCCCGGACGCCGTACGCAAGGACCTCGCCGACGGCCGCACCACCACCACCACTCCGTGATCATGCAATCAATCGACGAACGATTGCATGATCACGGCCTTGAGAGGGGAACGGGATGAAGTTCGGAGTGCCGCTGGGGCTGGTGCATCCCGCAGTCTGGACGGACCTGGCGCGGGAGGCGGACCGGCTCGGCTTCGAATCGGTGTGGATGCCCGAGCACCTGGTCTTCACCACCGACCTGTCGACGGCGAACTACCCGGGGACCTCCTCGCCCGGCATCGTGCCGGCCACCCCGCTCCACGACGCGCCCGCGTACCTGTGCGCGCTGGCGGCCGTCACCGAGCGGATCAGGCTGGGCACCGCCGTCTACCTGTTCGGGCTGCGGCACCCGTTCGTCACCGCACGGGCCTTCGCCACCCTCGACCACATCTCGGGCGGCCGGGCGATCGTGGGCGTCGGCTCCGGCTGGTACGAGGGGGAATGGCTCGCGGCGGGCGTGGACTTCGCCACCCGCGGCAAGCGGCTCGACGAGGCCATCGAGGTGGCCCGCCGCCTGTGGACCGAGGAGGCGGTCGAGCACCACGGCACGTTCTTCGACTTTCCCGAGGTGGCCTTCGAGCCCAAGCCGGTGCAGTCGCCCCTGCCCGTCGTGGTCGGCGGCGAGTCCGCGGCGGCGCTGCGCAGGGCCGCCCGCTGCGACGGCTGGATCAGCATGCCGCAGACCCTGGAGGGCGTGCGCTCTCAGCTGGAGCGGCTGCGGGCCTTCCGGGAGGAGGCCGGGCGCTCGGCCGAGCCGTTCGAGGTCACCGTGCACGCGTACGAGCTGAGCGGGCCGGACGAGGTCGCCGAGTGGGAGAAGCTCGGCGTGGACCGGCTGATCGTACGGCCCTGGAGCCGTACCCGTGAGGCCATCGGCAAGCTCACCGACTTCGCCGCGGAGTTCAGCCTCGGCCAATAGGGGCGATCTCGGTCATTAGGGCGATCTCGGAGGTTCTTGTCTCAAGATGGGCACTTTGGGATAAAAGGCCTTGTCAAGAGGGTCTTCGAGGCGTGATCATCTCGTGGTGACGTGGGGACGGCTGATGACGCGGCGTGCGCTCAGCGAACGACCGCTCCTCCTCGCGGCGAGCACGACCGTGCTGTTCGCCACGATCGTGCTGGCGGCGCTCACCGGCTACACCGGCTCGGTCACGCGGGAGGGTCTCCAGCGGACCCTCGCGCATCCCACGTTCGAGACGGCCGGCGGACGGTTCACCGCCCAGATCCCCGGCGGCGGCTTCCCGGCGGTGGACCGGTCCCTGCGCGCGGCCCTGCACGGGGTGTTCGGGGACGTGCCCGTCACGGTCTCCGCGAGCGCGCAGGGCGGCTCGTACGCCCTGGCCGGGCAGGAGAGGCGGCCCCATCCGGAGCTGACCGTCTTCGCGATGTACTCCGGGATCGAGGACCACGCGACCCTGACGTCCGGATCGTGGCCGCGAACGGCGCCGCCGGGCCCGGGCGCGGTGGAGGCGGTGCTTCCGGTTCCGGCGGCGAAGGCCATGAAGGTCGCCGCCGGCGACACCTTCGTCCTGCACAGCCGGCTGGGCCCGGGCACCGCGGAGGTCCGGGTGACCGGGCTGTTCCAGGTGAACCGGGCCGGCGACCCGTTCTGGTCCGGCGACCCGCTCGTGACCCAGGGCGTCGAGCGCGGGGGCTACACGACGTACGGCCCGCTGGTCGTCCCGCCCGGCACCTTCGCCGGCCGGTTCGACGCGGGGGGTGTGTCCACCCGCTGGCAGGTGCTCCCCGACACCCGCGTCATCGGCCCGGATCAGCTGGGGCCGCTGGCCGGGCGGATGGACGCGCTCAGCGAGCGGCTCCGGCAGCACGGGCAGTTCACGGTCGTCACCGCGTTCCCCGACCTCATGCGCCGGCTCGACGGCGCGCTCACGGTGGCACGTTCCACGATGCTGATCCCGGTGCTGCAGCTGATCGTGCTGGCCGGCTACGCCCTGCTGCTCGTCGGACGGCTGATGGCCGATCACCGGCGGATGGAGGTCGCGCTGCTGCGTGCCCGCGGCGCGGCCGTACCCCAGCTGGCGGCGCTCGCCCTCGGCGAGGGGCTGCTGCTCGCCGCGCCCGCCGCGGTGGCGGCTCCGCTGCTGTGCCCGCCGCTGCTCCGGCTGCTGGCGGCCGCGCCGACGCTGAAGGCGTCGGGACTGCGGCTGGACGCGGCGCCGTCCGCCGCGGTCTGGCTCACCGCCCTCGGCTCGGCGCTGGCCTGCTCCCTGGCGCTCACCCTCCCGTCCCTGCGCGGCGTCGCGGTCACCTACGTCGAGAGCCAGACGGCGCGGGGCCGGGGCGAACGGCGAGGCGGGCTGCAGCGCGCCGGCGCCGACGCGGCCCTCGTGGCGGTCGCCGCGCTCGGACTCTGGCAGCTGTCCCACTACGGGCGGCCCGTCACCGCGGGCGGCGTCGACCCCTTCATCGTGGCCGGGCCCACCCTCGCCCTGCTGGCCGGCGGCACTCTGGTGCTGCGCCTCGTCCCCGTGGTCTCCCGGGCCGCCGAGTGGCTGACGTCCCGTGGCCGTGGCCTGGCACCGGCGCTCGGCGCCCGGCAGGTCAGCCGCCGCCCCCTGCGGTACGCCGGGCCCGCCCTGCTGCTGGTGATGGCGGTCGCGGTCGGCGTGCTGTCGGTCTCGACCGCGGCGACCTGGCGGACCTCCCAGCTCGCCCAGGCCGATTTCCAGGCCGCCGCCGATCTGCGCCTCTCGGTGCGGGACGACCCGTCGAGCCCCACCCCCCTGGGCCAGGGCGGCCGGTACGCGGCGCTGCCGGCGGTGACCGCGCTGAGCCCCGTCCTGCGGACCACCGCCACGGCCGGGAACCACGAGGTCACCGTGCTCGCCGGGGACGCGCGCGCGATGAGCCGGGTGCTGCGCGCCGGAGCGGTCCCGGGGGTGGGCGCTCTCGCCGCGGCGCGGGAAGCCGGCAGGACGGCGGTGCTGCCCGGGGAGCCGGACCGGATCGCCTTCGACCTGAGGCTCTCCGGCCGCGGTATCGGCGACCGCGCGGCCCTCGCGGGGTCGCAGGTCTCGGTCACCCTCGTCGACGGGCTCGGCGTCGCCCGGGAGGCGGGTCTCGGCGCGGTCCGGCCGGACGGCGCGGTCCACACCGTCGTGCTGACGGCGGCGGCGCTGGCGGGGCCGGGCGGCCGGATCAGCTACCCCCTCGCGGTGCGGTCCCTCCAGTACGACTTCACCGGAAGCCCGCGCAACGGCCTGCTCACCCTGAGCCTGCTGCGGATCCGCGGCGGCACGGCCACCGGCTACGGGCCGCCCGCGGGGAGTCCGCCGGGCACCCGGTGGCGGGTCTTCGCCGACGCGGCTCAGGGCGGCGGGCCGTCCCTCGAACCCCGGGCGGGCCGCTCCCCGGGCGCGCTCATCACCATGGACATCCCGCCGCCGCCCGCCCAGCCGAACGGCTTCGAACTGCCGTACGTCGGCACCGTGCACGCGGTCCTGGCCGCACCGGACACGGCCGGCGCGACCGTCCAGCCGGGAGGTTCCACGCCGCCCGCACCACTGCCCGGCATCATCACCGCCGACCTCGCCGCCCAGGCCAAGGTCGGCATCGGCGGCCAGGTCACCCTGACCCTCCTGGGCGCGCAGCAACCGGTCACCGTCGCCGGCGTCGTCGGTGGCCTGCCGTCCGCGGCTCCGGGCCGGCCGGCGGTCCTGGTCGACCTCAACACGGTGAACGAACGGTCCCTGGCGGCCGGGATCACCCCCCTGCCGGCGAACGAATGGTGGCTCGGGGCGCGGAGCGGTGGCGCCCGGGCCGCCGCCATGCTCGCCGCGCACCCCGCCTGGCAGGCCGGCGTCGTCGACCGGACGGCGCTGCGCCGGCAGCTGCGGGACGCGCCCCTGGGCGCGGCCCTCCAGGGGGCGCTGGTGCTGGGCTTCGCCGCCGCCCTCGCCTTCGCCCTGATCGGCTTCGTGGTCAACCTCTCGGTGTCGGTACGCGAGCGCCGCGGCGAGTTCGCCATCCTGCGGGCGCTCGGTTCGAGACCCGGTCAGCTGTTCGGCCTGCTCGGCATGGAGCAGGCCGTCCTGGCCGGTCTCGGCCTGGCCGGGGGCACCGCCCTCGGCCTCGCCGCGGTCATGCTGGTGGTCCCGCACGTCGTGCTGACGGTGCAGGCCGCCGCTCCCTTCCCCGCCGTCGAGGTGATCGTGCCCTGGCCGCTCGTGCTCGGCATCCTCGGCGGCATCGCGGTACTGCTCTGCGCGGCCCTCGGCCTGGTCGTACGGGCCCAGCGCCGGGGCGGCCTGGGCACGGTCACCTCGCTGGAGCAGGATCGATGAGGCCGGCGATCGCGATCCTGCGCAGCGAGCGGGTGATGTTCACCGTGCTCGCCCTGATGGTGCTGGCGACCTCCCTCCTCGCCGCCTCGGTGCCCCCCGCCCTGACGGCCCGGTACGACGGCGCCCTGCACGACCAGCTGAAGGGGGCGTCCCCGGACCTGCGGGTCACCACCTCGGTGTCCGGCCCGCGCGTGGCGGCACTCGGCACCGAGGAGTCACTCCAGGCGCTCGGCGGGGAATGGCGCGACCTGGTCAAGGGCCGGCTGGCCGGGCTGACCGGGCCGCCCGCACACGAGGTGACGACCCGCCGGCTGGGGGTCCGGTACACCGGTCCCGACGCGGCCATCGTCCTGTCGTGGAATCCGGATCTCCAGAGCCGGGTCCGTTATGTCAGTGGCGCGGCCCCGCACAACCGGCCCTCGCGGGAGCCCCTGTTCGAGATCGGCATGGCCGAGCGGGCAGCGCGGAAGCTGGGCCTGCGTGCGGGCGACACGGTGACCCTGGGCGCGGACGGGCAGGTCGCCCCGCGCGTACGGATCAGCGGCCTGTACACCCCGGTCTCGCCGGCCGATCAGTTCTGGACCGACCACGTCACGTGGCTGGAGGCCCCTCCGGTGCCATCCGGGCGGGACCGCGACATCAGCCTCACCACCGTGGTGCTGGACGCCGCGGGGTTCACGGCGTTGTACCAGCAGACCGATGTCGACCTGGACTATCTGTGGCGGCTCCCGGTCGCGGCCGACCGGCTCTCCGCCGCCGACGCCGGCCCGATCCTGTCGGATCTCGACGAGTTCGGCCACGGCGTCGGGAACCGCCAGATCGCCGGTTCGGTCTTCCAGTGGTCCTCGCAGCTCGGTTCCGTGCTGCCCGAGTTCTCCCGGCAGCTGGGGGTGACCAAAGCCGTCCTCCTCCTGGCCCTCGGCGGGCTCGGAGCGGCCGCGCTGGGGCTGCTCCTGCTGACCTGTCTCGTCCTCATCGAGCGGCTCCGGGTCGGCTTGGCCACGATGCGCGCCCGGGGCGCGTCCCTGTTCCAGCTGGGCCTGCTGACCGGCGAGGCCATCGCCTGGGCGGCGCTGCCCGCGACGGCCGCCGGGTACGCGGCGGCGCTGCCGCTGACGGGCGGGGGCTCGCTCGCCGGCGCGGCGGCGGTCGCCTGCCTGGTGACGTTGGTCCCCGGCGCGATGGCGGCCTGGATCCACCGGCGGCCGGGGAGGGCCGAACGCCGGGATCTCGCGGCCGTCCGGCTCAGCCCACGCCGGGTGGTGCTCGAATGCCTCGTCCTGGTGCTCGCGGTCGTCGGCGTGGTCGTCCTGCGGCGGCGCGGACTGGCCGGCGACGTGCCCGAGCACGGCACCGATCCCTTCCTGACCGCCGTGCCCGTGCTCATCGCCGTCGCGGCGGGCCTGCTGACGCTGCGTCTGGTCCCGTACCCCCTGCGAGTCCTGGGCCGGGTCGCGCGCCGCGCCCGCTCCGCCGTGCCGTTCGTCGGGATCGCGCGAGCCTCCCGGCAGCGCCCGGCCACCGCGGTCCCCGTGATCGTCCTGGTGCTCGCCACCGCCGTCGCCGGTTTCGCCGCCACGGTAGACGCGGGCCTGCGGCACGCCCAGGAGGACTCCGCCCGGCACACGGTCGGCGCCGACGCCCGCGTCTACGCGACCGTGATCAACGAGGCCGCCGCCCAGCGGATCCGGCGGGTCGCGGGGGTGACGGGCACCGTCCCCGCCCGCTTCATCGGGGGCGCGACCCTGACCGGTGAGGGCATGGACGGCCAGGCAGTGACGGTCATCGCCATCGACCTGGAGGCCTACCGGCGGCTGGTCGCGGGAGCCGTGCCGAGCGTGTCCCGCTCGCCGCGAGGGGCGGCCGGCCCGGCGGCACTGCTCTCACCGTCGCTGGCCCGGGCGGCACGGGCCGCCCGGTCTCGGCCGCTGACGGTCGGCTGGAACGGCGAACCCGGGCTCCGGTACGAGCAGGGCGGCACGATCGAGGACTTCGCCACCATGCCACCGGGTGCGGAGTTCGCGGTCGTGCCGTACACCTCCCTGGGCTCGGCGGCGAACACCTTCGCCACCACGGTGTTCGTCCGGGGCCGTCACCTCGATCGCGGCGCCCTGCTGCGGGCCGTCATGGACGAGACGGGAACGGGCTCGAGGCTGCCCGCCGGCGCGTACTCGGGAGTGTCCGTCGACACCTACGCCGACGTCCACACCGGCCTGGCCGGGAAACCCCTGATAAGCCTGGTCCAGGCCGGATTCGGCTACGGCCGGTGGGCCTCGGCCTGCTGCGGCGGCCTGGCGATCCTGCTCATGCTCACGATGGAGGCGGAGTCCCGCGGCCGTACGGTGTCCTACCTGCGGACCCTGGGGCTCAGCCGGGGCCAGCTGCGGCGCCTCACCCTGGTCGAGCTGGGCCCGATGATGCTCAGCGCCGTCGCCGCCGGATGGCTGCTGGGAGTCGTGCTCCCGGCGATCGTGGGACCGGCCGTCGACCTGCGACCCTATACAGGCGGCTGGGCGGTGTCCTACCGGCTCCTCGACCCGGCCGCCACGATGATCCTGGCCGGCGGGACGATCCTGGCCGGCGGCTGCGCCCTCGCGATCGACGCGGCCGTCAACGCACGCAGGCGGCTGGGCGGCCTGCTCCGGATGGGGGAAGAGACATGACCGGACCCGTGCCCGACCTCGCGGAGCTGGAACGGCGGGCCGCCGAGCGCGTCGCGGTCTTCGGCGCGGACACGCACGTCGTGTGCGACAACCTCGTGCGCATCTACCGGGCCGACGGGGTGGAGGTGGTGGCGCTGCGCGGCCTGGACCTGCTCATCGGCAAGGGCGAGATGGTCGCCATCGTGGGGGCCTCCGGGTCGGGCAAGTCGACGCTGCTCAACATCCTGTCCGGCCTCGACACGCCCACGGCCGGGCTGGTCCGGGTGGCGGGCACCGATCTGGCGGCGATGTCGGCGCGCGACCGGCTGCGGTTCCGCCGGGAGCTCGTGGGGTTCGTCTGGCAGCAGACCGGCCGTAACCTGCTTCCCTACCTGACGGCGGCCGAGAACGTCGAGCTGCCGATGCGGCTGCGCGGCGGGCGGTCACGGGCGCGGCGCGCGCGGGCGGCGGAGCTCCTGGAGCTGATGGGCGTGGCGCACTGCGCCCGCCGGCGGCCCCGGGAGATGTCCGGCGGCGAGCAGCAGCGCACGGCCGTCGCCGTCGCCGTCGCCAACGCGCCGGGGGTGCTGCTGGCCGACGAACCGACCGGTGAGCTGGACAGCGCGACCTCGGCCGAGGTGTTCGACACGCTCCGCCTGGCGACCCGGGAGCTGGGCGTGACGGCCGTGGTGGTCACCCATGATCCGCAGGTCGCCGACCAGGTGGATCGTACGATCGCGATCCGCGACGGCAGGACGGCCAGCGAGGTCATCCGGCGCACCGAGCGCGACGCGGACGGCGGGGAGCGGGTCGTCGCCGAGGAGTACGCCGTGCTCGACCGCACGGGACGGCTTCAGCTTCCCCGCGACTTCACCGGGGCGCTCAGCATGAAGGACCGGGTCAGGCTGGCCCTGGAACCGGATCACATCGGGGTGTGGGCGGCCGAGGAGGACTCCGAATGAGCATGGTCGTCGTCGAGGGGCTCACCAAGGTCTACCGGACCGGGCGGTCCCCGGTACGAGCGCTCACCGACGTCTCCTTCACCGTGCCGGCCGGGCGGCTGACGGCGGTCAGCGGCCGCTCCGGATCGGGCAAGACGACCCTGCTCAACCTCATCGGCGGCCTCGAGACCGCCGACGCGGGCTCGGTCGTGGTCGACGGCGAGCGGGTGACCGGGCTCGGCGAGAGCGAGCTGCTGCGGATGCGCCGCGAGAGCATGGGCTTCGTCTTCCAGTCGTTCGGGCTCATCCCGGTGCTGTCGGCGGCCGAGAACGTGGAGGTGCCCCTGCGGCTCATCCGCACGCCCCCGCGCGAACGCGACGAGCGGGTCCGGCTGCTGCTCTCGCTGGTCGGCCTCGCCGACCAGGCCGCCCAGCGGCCGTACGAGCTGAGCGGCGGCCAGCAGCAGCGGGTCGCGATCGCGCGGGCGCTGGCCAACCGCCCCCGCTTGCTCATCGCCGACGAGCCGACCGGCCAGCTCGACTCCGAGACCGGCCAGGCCATCATGATGCTGATCCGGGCGCTGGTCCGCAGCGAGGGGGTGACCGCGCTGGTGGCGACGCACGACCCGCTGCTGCTGGCGCACGCCGACGAGGTCCTCGAACTGCACGACGGCGAGCTCCTGCCCGCCACGACCTCCGCGGACCGGGCCTGAACGGACCCGCCCGTACGGACCCGGGCCCGTGCGGACCCGGCCTTGGACGGACCCGGCCTGACCGGACCCGAGCCGACCGGACCCGAGCCGGCCGGAGGCGACCGGGCGCTCGGCCGTCGGCGGCGACGGCCGCAGTGACATCGGCGCGGGCCGCGGCGCTTGTAAGGGGAAGTGCGGTCATGGGCGGGCGCCGGGTGAGGATGTGACGGCGGCCGCATTCCCCGTGTCCGCGTTTCCCGCGTCCGCGTTCCCGCGTCCGCAGTGCTCGGAGAGGAGATCTCGTGGTTGTTTTCCTGGGACTCGTCGTGGTCGTGGTGGCCATGGTGATCGGCGTCGACGTGGCCGTCGAGAACACGGCTCCCGCGACGCTGACCGTCTTCGGCCGGACCGTTCCCCAGGTCACGACCCAGGGACAGGTCCTCCTCTTCGGGGCCGGCGTGACCGTCGTCCTCGTCGCCGGCCTGGTGATCGTCTACTTCGCCATGGCACGCGCGCTGCGGCTCCGCCGGGAGCTCCGCTACCTGCGCGAGGAGGCCGAGGAGTCCATCACCACGCTGGAGCGGCAGAAGCGCCAGCTGCAGCGCGAGCTCGCCCAGGCCCGCCGCGACACCGGCCAGGCACCGGTGCCCGCGAAGACGGCCGGTCCGCCGCAGGCGACGGTCGTGTCGTCGTTCTTCGACCCCGCCAGATGACGTCATGACCTTTGCCCCTACACGCGGCCACCACCTGCGATGAGCATGGAGAGCAGTTGGTACGCCGTAGGTGGGAGGACAGAGCCGTGGACATCATCGAACTGGTCGGGCACGCGCAGGACAACGCGACGGTGACACGGGTCTTCGGTGAGCCGGTCACTCAGGACGGCGTCACCGTCATCCCGGTCGCCAAGATCTCCGGAGGCGGCGGGGCGGGTACCGGCAAGAAGGACGGTGACCAGCCCGGCCAGGGGTCCGGGGGCGGCTTCGGGATCGGCGCGGTGCCCATAGGAGCGTTGGTCGTCAAGGACGGCAAGGTGCGCTGGCAACCGACGGTGGACGTCAACCGCGTCATCCTCGGAGGCCAGGTCGTCGTCATCGTGGCGTTGCTGACCGTACGTACCCTGATCCGTGCCCGCGCCGGGAAGAAGGGCCGCCAGGCGCCCTGAGCACCCCGTGCGCCGGATCCTGACAGGTCGAGGCGAGCGGGCTGGGCGCGGTCAGGTGGTGGTACTCCCCGGGGGCCGCATCCGTGCGCGATCAGTACTCGTAGACCTGCACGGTCGGGGCGTGCTGGTACCAGGACGCGATGATCGACGACGTCCGGTCGCCCGCGGTGAAGTCCACCCGCAGCCATCCGGTGCCGGGGGTGACCTTCGTGCCGTACCCCTGGGCCGGGGTGGCCGAGACCAGGTGCGCCGCCGCCGGGGTCAGGGTGAACGCGGCCCGGCCGCCCCGGGACGCGAAGCTGCGCACATCGGCGGCCCGGCTCGACGCGGACGGGCTCGCGTGCGTGGCGGAGGGCCGGCCGGGGACGGGAGCCGGCCGGCGTGCCGGACGGGACGGCCGGGCGGTGGCCGCCGGAGTGCCGCCGGTCGCGGGCGGTGCCGGGCTGGCGTGGATGACCGGCCCACCCGCGGGGATCGCGCCCGGCCGGTCGAACACCGCGCCGCGCAGCACGTCACGGACGCCGAGCCAGGACAGTGTGACGGCCAGAGCGGTGGCCCCCGCCCACAGGGCGAGATACAGCACGGCTCGGCGCATCAGCACATACTGCACCATCGCCGGACAGATGCCGTACGGTTCCGCCATGGCGAGTGTGCTCGTGGTCGAGGACGACCCGATGGTGCGGGCGGCGCTCATCCGGGAGCTGACGGCCCGTGGCCACGTCGTGCGGAGCGTCGGCACGGCGCTGGACACGCTGCGCGAGGTGGCGCGGACACCCCCGGACCTGGTCATCCTGGATCTGGGGCTGCCGGACCTGGACGGGGCCGAGGCGCTCAAGATGCTGCGCGGCGTCTCCGCCGTCCCCGTGATCGTCGCCACCGCCCGGGACGACGAGACCGAGATCGTACGGCTGCTGAACGCCGGTGCCGACGACTATCTGGTCAAGCCGTTCTCCGGGGAGCATCTGAGCGCCCGGCTGGCGGCGGTGCTGCGCCGTACCGCCCCTCTGGGCGACGCCCGGCCCGCGATGCTGCTGCTGGTCGGCGGGCTGAGCGTGGACCTGGACCGGCGGGAGGCCACCCTGGACGGGGCCGCGCTGGAGCTCACCCGCAGGGAGTTCGATCTGCTCGGCTATCTCGCGGCCCGGCCGGGCCGGGTGGTGCCCCGGCGCGAGCTGCTGACCGAGGTCTGGCGCCAGTCCTACGGCGACGACCAGACCATCGACGTGCACCTGTCGTGGCTGCGCCGCAAGCTCGGCGAGACCGCGTCCGCACCGCGTTACCTGCACACGGTGCGCGGCGTCGGGGTGAGGCTCTCGCCGCCGTGAGACGCGTCCTGGTGCTGGTCTCGCTGGCGGTCACCTCGATGGTGGCGCTGGCGTTCCTCATCCCGCTCGGGCTGACCGTCCGGGAGATCGCCCGGGACAGGGCGCTGTCCGACGCGGAGCGGCAGGCCGGTGCGCTCGGCCCGGCGCTGGCCGTCACCACCGACCGCGCCGCGCTGGAGCGGGCGGTGGCCAGCACGCAGGCCGGCGCCGCCGGGCGGATGGCGGTGCATCTCCCCGAGGGGCCGGCGATCGGCCGGGGCCGGGCCGGCCGGGCGGATCTGGACGCCGCGGCCCGGACGGGCCGGTCCTTCGCGGCGCACGTCCCCGGTGGGTTCGCGCTGCTGCAGCCGTTCGCGCTGGACCGCGGCCGCATCGCGGTGGTCGAGGTCTTCCTGCCCCGGGCGGACCTCTCCCAGGGGGTGTGGGCGGCCTGGGCGGTGATGACCTGTGTGGCGGTCGCCCTGGTGGCCGGCTCCGTGGCGGTGGCCGACCGGCTGGCGGGCGGTGCCGTCCGCTCGGCCCGCCGGCTGGCCGGTGCCGCAGGTGCCCTCGGCGAGGGCGACCTGAGCGTACGGGTGGACCCGCAGGGTCCGGCCGAACTCCAGGAGGCCGGCCGGGCGTTCAACGCCATGGCGGACCGGGTCGCCCAGTTGCTCGCGGCCGAGCGGGAGATGGCCGCCGATCTGTCGCACCGGCTGCGGACCCCGCTGGCGGCGCTGCGGCTCAACACCGGGGCACTGGGCCCGGGGGAGCTGGCCGACCAGACCCGGCAGGCGGTCGACCAGCTCGAACGCGAGGTCGACTTCATCATCCGCACGGTGCGCAGCCCCGGCGGGCACGGCAGCTGCGACGCGGCCGAGGTGCTGCGCGGCCGGCTGGCCTTCTGGTCCGTGCTCGCCGAGGACGAGGGGCGGTCCTGGGAACTGATCGGAGCCGGCCGCCCGGTGCCGGTCCCGCTGCCCGCCGCGGAGCTGGCCGCCTGTGTCGACGCGCTCCTCGGCAACGTGTTCCGGCACACCCCCGAGGGCACGGAGTTCGCCGTGACGCTGCACCCCGGTGAGGGGGTGACCGGGATCCTCGTCGCCGACGCGGGGCCGGGCATCACCGACTCACCGGCCGCGCTGGCCCGCGGCAGCAGTGGCCGGGACTCCACCGGGCTGGGCCTCGACATCGCCCGCCGGGCGGCCGAGTCCACCGGCGGCAACCTGCGGATCGACCGGTCCGCCGCGCTGGGCGGCGCCCAGATCCAGCTCTGGCTGCACACCGGTGGCGGGCGGCGCCGCCGGCGCCGCGGGCACCGGCGGAACGGCCCGGCCTGACGCCGTCCTCCCGGAGTCCTCCGTGCAGGCCGGGTCGTGCAGGTCAGGACCCGGGATCAGGACACGTTGCTCAGGACCGCGGGGTCAGGTCTTGGCCGCACCGATGGTGGACATGATGGCCGGCCAGTTGGCGTGCAGCTCGCGCTTCCAGTACGGCCACGAATGGGAGCCGTTGCCGTAGAAGTCGGCGGTCACCGGGATGCCGAGCTCCTGGGCCTTGGCCACGAAGTCCTGGGTGGTCCGGTAGACCTGCGTCTCGCTGAGGTAGCCGATGTCCCAGGCGGCCTTGTCCGGAGCGTCGAACGGGCCGGGCTGCCCGTTGCCGGAGGAGACGTAGACCTTGACCCCCCGCAGCTTGGGCAGCAGGCTGGCCGGGTCGTGGGCCTTCCAGTTGGCCTCGTCGACGACGGGGTCGCCCCAGATCGCGTACGGGTCGCTCCCGTTGCTGGAGTTGGTGTACATCAGCAGCGAGGGGATGCCGGCCTGGAGCATCGACAGCACTCCGCTGTAGGAGGCCGCGTAGGCGAACATCCCGGGGTGGCGGGCCGCGTAGGTGATGGCGCCCTGGGCGCCGGAGGACAGCCCGATGGCGGCCCGGGAGCCACCGGCGTGGAAGTTGCGCTCCACCAGTTGCCGGACCTCGAGGGTGTGGAAGGTCTCCCACTTGGGAGTCCCGCCCCTGCCGTAGTTGTACCAGTCGGTGTAGGAGCCGTTGGAGCCCTCGGGCATGACGACCATCGTGTCGTACCCGGCCGCGACCGCGGCGATGTCCGAACTGCGGGTCCACGAGGCGTAACCGTCCCGGCCGCCGTGGAAGGCGTACACCACCGGCCAGGTCCTGGTGGAGGCGGTGCGCCAGGACGCGGGGACCAGGACACGGACCCGCTGTGACGAGCCCAGCGCCGGCGAGCGGACGGTCAGGTCGAACGCGCGGGCCCCGGCCTTCTTCACCGCGGTGATGACCGCGCCGTCGTCGGCGGCCCGGTAACTCGTGGCCGGCGAGGCGGCCTTCCCGGTCGGCTGGTTCCGCGGGGTCGCGCCACCGAGGACGGAGGGCCGCGCGCCCGTACCCCGCGATGCGGAGGGCGAGACGGTGGGGGACGCGCCGGCGCCCGGGGTCCGCTCGGCGGCGACGGCGGCCGCCGGGCCCGGCCCGCTGGTGAACGGGATGTGCGGCCCGCCGGTCTTGACCATCACCAGCAGGACCGTGGGGATGACGGTGACCGCCGCGACAGCGCAGATCGCGATGGTCCGGTCTGTGCGTTTCTCCACGGTTCCTCCCAGCGGTGAAGGCGTCCCGCATCGCGATGCGCCCGGACGAGCGGCGCGTCGTGCCGGTGTTCTGGTGGTGCGCGATGCGGGGGAGTACGAATGAGGCTGCTTGTCAGGATGTAGCGGAATGAACTGTAAGCACCTTAGTGGGTATTCACGGGCGACTTAAGGGCACCTTAACCACCTTCTTCGGCCGTCTCGGCAGATCTAGCGTGAACGCGGCCGGTCGAAGAGATCACGGAGGTGGACCATGGGCACGAGCCCGCAGCGTTCCCGCAGACGGCGTGTCCCTGGCCGCGGCTACTTCCTCGCCGCGGGCCTGGTCGCCTCGTTCGGCCTGACCGTCGCCGCCTGGGCGGTGGTCCCCGGGCAGGCGAGCGCTGAGTCGATCAGAGTGACGTACGCGAAGGTCAGCGACTGGGGGAGTGGCCACACCGCCCAGTACACGCTGACCAACACCGGCACGCGGACGGTGCACGGCTGGCACCTCGCCTTCGACCTCCCGGCCGGCGCCCGGATCACCAGCATGTGGGACGGGGTCTTCACCGCGTCCGGCGCCCATGTGACGGTCCGGAACGCCGGCTGGAACGGCGACCTCGACGGCGGCGGATCGGCCGTGGTCGGGTTCGTGGTGGAGAAGTCACGGGGCTCCGGTGACCCCGCCGGATGCACGATCAACGGCTCGTCCTGTGCCGCCGGTCCGGCACCGGCCCCGACCGCAAGTGGCCGCCCGACCGGCACGCCCGGGACCGCCGCCCCCACGCCCACGCGTACGCCCACCCGCGCACCCGCGCCCAGGCCGGTCCCCACGCGGAGCCCGGCCCCGGCGGTCACTCCGGCGGCCGGCACCGCCCGGTTCGCGCCCTACGTGGACACCGGCCTCTTCCCGGCCTTCGACCTGACGGGCACCGCCGCGGCGACGGGGGTCGAGCAGTTCAACCTGGCCTTCGTCGTGTCCGGTGGCGGTTGCACGCCCACGTGGGGCGGTGTCGAGGAACTCGGCGCCAACGCCGTCGCCCGGCAGATCGGGGCGCTGCGCAGGGCGGGCGGGGACGTCCGGGTGTCGTTCGGCGGGGCCAACGGCACCGAGCTGGCCGGGGCCTGCTCGACGGTGGGCGCGCTGACCGCGGCGTACCAGAAGGTCGTCGGTGCTTTCGGGCTCACCATGGTGGACTTCGACGTCGAGGGCGCGGCGCTGCCCGACACCGCGGCCAACGACCGGCGGGCCAGGGCCGTCGCGGCGCTGCAGAAGGCGAACCCCGGCCTGAAGGTCTCCTTCACCCTGCCGGTGCTGCCGCAGGGGCTCACCCAGGACGGCGTCGACCTGCTCGCCGACGCCAGGGACAACGGTGTCGACGTCGACGCGGTCAACATCATGGCGATGGACTACGGAGACTGGGCCGCGCCGGACCCGGCGGGCCGGATGGGCGACTTCGCCATCGACGCGGCGACCGCCACGCACAGCCAGATCAAGGGCGTGTTCAAGCTGGGCGACGCCCAGGCCTGGCACCGGGTCGCCGTCACCCCGATGATCGGTGTCAACGACACCAGCAACGAGATCTTCACCGTGGCCGACGCCCGCAAGGTGGCCGCGTTCGCGGCGGCCAAGGGCCTGGCCTGGACCTCGATGTGGTCCGCGACCCGCGACAAGGCCTGCCCGGGAGGTGCCAAGGCGTTCGCGGACGCCACCTGCAGCAGCGTGGTCCAGCAGCCGCTCGCCTTCTCCCGGGCCCTGGCCGGCTGATCGGCCGGCACCGATGCCCGTACCCCGGGAGCGGGCCGGAGGCTAGGGTGACCGGGCCACGTGTCGGCGTAGGCCGCGCGGGTCGCCTTGGAGGCACACCATGAGCACACCCCTTCCCGGCCGCGCCACCGTTCTGGCGGCCACGGTCGCCAGCGGTAAGTGGTATCAGTCGGGAAAATTCCGCTACGACTTCGTGCTCGACGTCAGGCCCGGCGACGGCGGCGCCCCGTTTCGCGTGCAGTTGCTCAACGTGCGCATCTACCAGGCCGCGCCACAGCCCGGCATCGAGGTGGCCGTGGAGATCGTCCCGGGTACGCAGGAGGTCACGCTCCTGTGGAAGGACGACCCGAACCTCGACCTGAACGCGTGGCGCAGGCAGCGTGAGCTCCGCGACGAGCAGATCCGTCTCGCGGCGCTCAACGGCACCGACCCCGCCGACCCCCGAGGCCCCCGGCCCGGACCACCCCGGGTCTGAGCCACCTGGGGTCTGGGCCGGAAGGCGCGGGCGGACGGGGGCGCGACGACCGGTGGTACGGGCGTGTCCCGGGTCAGCGGGGAAGGGCGCCATGCAGGAACAGGCGCAGGGCGTCGGCGGTGCCGGTGGCGGTGGTGTCGCCCGTGGACAGGCGCCGGATCGCCAGGCCGTAGAACAGGGCCACCACGGTGGGTGCGTGCCGCTGGGCGTCGGGGATGCCCAGGGCCGTGAGGATCGCCGTGGCCAGCCGGTCGTAGGCCTCGATCGAGCGCATCGCGGCCGCCCGCAGTTCGGGATCGCGGGCGGCCTGCAGGTGCAGGTCGAGATTGGCGATCTCCTCCGGGCCGTAGGAGAAGGCGACGATCGCCTTCTCCACCTCCTCCGCCGCCTGCTCGGCGTCGATCCCGGCCGCCCGCATGAGCTCCAGCCGCGCCGTGATCCGCTCGATCTCCAGATCCACGAAGCGGTTCAGGCTCTCCCGCAGCAGGTCGGCCTGGCTGGGAAAGTGGTAGGTCAGCGAGCCCAGTGACACCCCGGCCGCCTTGGCGACGGCCCGGTTGGTCACCGCGCACACGCCGCTCTCACCGATGAGGCGCATGGTGGCCCGCAGGATCCGCTCACGGGCCGCCTCCGGGATCGCGGCATCGCGCACTGTGGCATTCATCGCGTTCAGTCTCTCGCAGTCGGCGGGCTCTTCCCTTCACCGGTCTCCGAAGTTATCGTTCGTTCGAACGAACGACCAGCCCTTCCGTGATCGTACGGGCGGTACCGGGCGCACGATCACGGCGGCGACGAACGGGAGCGCGGATGAGCGATCTGGTGTACACGGGGCTGGCGGCCCAGGCCAGGCTGGTGGCCGAGGGGGAGGTCTCCTCGCGGGAGCTCGTCGAGGCCTCGCTCCGGCGGATCGACGAGGTCGACGGCAAGGTCGGCGCGTTCCGGGTCGTACGGCACGAGGCGGCGCTGGCCGAGGCCGCGGTGGCCGACGAGCGGGTCGCCGAGGGCGCACAGGGGGACGGCGACCGGCCCCGGTGGCCGCTGCTGGGCGTCCCGGTCGCCATCAAGGACGACACGAACCTCCAGGGGGAGACCACTCCCTTCGCCGTGCGCGGGGACCACGTGCCGGTGACCGAGGACGCCGAGCAGGTCCGCAAGCTCAGGGCCGCCGGGGCGATCGTCATCGGGAAGACCACCACCTGCGAGATCGGGCTCTGGCCGTTCAGCGAGTCGCCCGGCTTCGGCAAGGCGCGTAACCCGTGGAGCCTCGGTCACACGCCGGGCGGCTCGTCCGGCGGATCGGCGGCGGCCGTCGCCGCGGGGATGGTGGCCGCCGCCGTCGGTTCCGACGGTGCCGGTTCCATCCGCATCCCGGCGGCCTGGACCGGGCTGGTCGGGATCAAGCCGCAGCGCGGCCGGGTCTCCGGCTTCCCCAACCGCGACCCCTTCAATGGCATCACCGTATGGGGACCGCTGGCGCGCAGCGTCGGTGACGCGGCGCTGCTGCTGGACGTGCTGTCGGGAAGTCACCCACAGGACGCCTACCAGCTCGATCCGCCGCGTACGCCGTTCGCGGACGCGGCCGGCCGCGACCCCGGGAGGCTGCGCGTCGCGGTCTCCTTCCGCACCGCCCTGGGGGTGTCGGCCCGGATCGACCCGGAGATCCGGCTGGCCGTGGAGCGGCTCGCCCGGACACTGACCGGGCTGGGGCACAAGGTGTTCCCCGCCGACCCCGACTACGGGCTGGTCGCGCTCGGCCTGGTGCCGCGCGGCACGGCCGGGGTGGCGGACTGGCTCGACTCCATCCCCGGCGCCGACCCCGAGATCCGTACGCTGACCGAAGCGAAGATCGGACGGCTCGTCGGCAGGCGGCTGCTGCCGCTGGCCAGGCGGATGGATCCCGGGCTGCGCCGGAGGGCCGGCCGCATCTTCCAGGTCGCCGACGTCGTGCTGACACCGACGACCGCCCGGCTGCCGATGCGGATCGGGGCCTTCGACGGGCTGAACTACAGCAGGACCCAGTCGGCGTCCGCCGCCGCCTGCCCCTTCGCCTGGCCGTGGAACGTACTGGGCTGGCCGGCGCTCAGCGTGCCCGCCGGGCTCAGCGCCGCCGGCCTCCCCATCGGCGCCCAGCTGCTGGGGCACGACAGCGACGAGGCGACCCTCATCTCGCTGGCCGCCCAGCTCGAACAGGCCGAAGGGTGGACCGAACGCCGCCCGACGGCGGTGTAGCCCGCGCCGGCCCGGTCGGCGGCGGGGCGCGAGCGGAGGACGGCCTGGCGGAAGGGGCGGGCGCGGGCCGGGTCAGTAACCGGCGCCGGTCAGCATGCCTCCGTCCACCAGCAGCTCGGTGCCGGTGCAGTAGCTCGAGTCGTCGGAGGCCAGGAACACCACGGCTCCGGTGACCTCCCGGGCCTTGCCCATGCGGTTGAGCGGCAGCTGTTTCATGAAGGCGTCGGCGCTGTCGGCGGTCGCCGCGACGACGTCCGGGTCCAGCGACATCGCGGTCAGGATCGCGCCGGGGTGGATGGTGTTCACCCGGATGTTGTACGCGCCGAGCTCGCGGGCCGCGGACTTGGTCATGCCGCGCACCCCGAACTTGCTGGCCGCGTAGGCCGTCATGCCGGCGGCCCCGACGAACCCCTCGGTGGACGACACGTTGATGATCGAGCCACCGCCCGCGGCCTTCATCGGCTCGATCACCGACTTCAGGCCCAGCCACTGGCCGACCAGGTTGACCTCCAGGATCCGGCGGAACTCCTCCAGGCCCATGTCCTCGATGTTCTTGTGCTTGATGATGCCGGCATTGTTGACCAGCGCGTTCAGCGCGCCGAACGCGCTCACCGCCAGCTCCACCGCGGCCGTCCAGTCCTCCGGCCGGGTCACGTCCATCCGCAGGAACCGGACGTCGTCCCCCAGCTCGGCGGCCAGCTTGACGCCGTCCTCCTCCAGCACGTCACCGAACACCACCTTCGCGCCCTCGGCGGCGAAACGCTTCACGTGGGCCTTGCCCATGCCGCGTGCCCCACCGGTGATCAGTGCCACCTTGCCGTCAAGCTGTCCCATGTCCGACCCTTCTGCTGAACGTCTTGCCTGCGGCGACGGCGACGGCCGCGGCCTCCATACTGCGGTACACCGGAATCCCGCCGTCACGCGCGACGGCCCGTACCGCGTCCTCCACCCCGGGCGGGGCGCATTCGGCGTTACGGGTCACCAGCGTGACCCGGGTGTCGGGCAGCGCGGCCTGCATCCCGGCGACCGCGTGGGTGTAGGCGATCAGCGGGTCCGCGCTGGTACCGAACGTGAAGAAGCTCTGCACGTTGACGTGCGCGACCACGTCCGGGAACGTCACCCGCCCCGGCTCACCGGACGCCAGGATCGCGGTGACGGCGTCCCGCACGAGATCGGGTCTGCCGCGCGGCCCGACCGGGATCTCCAGCGGGTTGGCGAGCGAGGTGCCCGCGCCGAGACCGAGCCCGCGCAGCGCCTCGCCGGCGTCGCCCGGCAACGCGGCCAGGTCCAGGCCGGCGGCGTCGAAGACGTCTGCGGCCAGCACGCTGGCACCACCGCTCGGCCCGATGACGAGCACCTCGGGGGAGCCGGGCGCCTTCCGGCGGGCGTGCAGATCGAAGAAGTCCAGCACACCGAGGAGGTCGTCCTGGCTGGTGACGAGAGTGATCCCGGTCTGCCGGGCCAGCGCCGCCCAGACCCGGGTGTCGCTGACCATCCCGCCGGTGTGCGAGGCGGCGGCCCGCTGCCCCTGGCCGCTCCGCCCGCCGACCAGCGCCGCGACCGGCAGGTCCACGTCCTTGAGAGCGTGGAAGAGCCCCCGGCCGTCCCGCGGATCCTCCAGGTAGAGGCCGATGGCGGTGGTGCCGGGATCGGCGGCCAGGTAGGTCAGCAGCTCGGTGGGGGTGACGTCGGCGCTGTTGCCGACCGTGGCGACCTTGGAGAACCGCAGGCCCCGGCGTTCCCCGACCTTGATGACCTCGCCGGCCATGCCACCGCTCTGCGAGACGACCGCCACGTGGCCGGGACGCCCCGGCTCGCCGCCGATGAACGTCTGCCCGCCCGCGGGTGAGTAGACGCCCATGCAGTTGGGCCCGAGCAGCCGGGTGCCGGCCTGCCGGGCGGCCTCCAGCAGCCGCTCCTCCAGATCGGGCTCGCCCATCTCGCGGAAGCCGCCGCTCATCACCTGGACGAACGGGATGGGCCGGCCGTTCGCACCCGCGAGCCGTACGACGTCGGGGCACTGCGCGGCGGGCACCGCGACCAGCGCGTAGTCGATGTCCTCCGGCGCGTCGGCCAGCGAGGCGATGCACGGTACGCCGTCGATCTCGGCCGCGGACGGGTGGACCGCGAGCAGCCGGCCGGTGAAGCCCGCCGCCCGGTAGAAGCCGAGGAACATGTTCCCGAAGTTCGGCTTCCTGGCCGACGCCCCCACCACGACGATCCCGCGCGGTGCGAACAGCCGGTCGAAGTCACCGCCTCTCCCGGTGCCGTCCCGGGTGCCGTCCCGCTTGTCGTCCTGATGGCGGTCCTGGGGGTCGTCCCGCCGGCCGTCGCGGCCGGGGGGCTCGGTGGTGGCGCCTTCCGGGAGGCCGGAGCCGAGGAGGCGGGCGTCGACGGCGACCGCGCCGGCGGACCCGCAGATGACCGGGTTCAGCTCGAACTCGGCGCCGGTGCCGCTCAGCGCCTCCGCGATACCGCCCGGGCCGCCGACGGCGAGCAGCACCTTGACCAGGGCGTCGCGGTCGACGGCGGGGCGCCCGCGGAACGGGCCGAGCAGCGCCGCCCCGCGCAGCTCGCCGAGCATGTCCCGGGCGTCGGCCTCGGTGACGGGGCACAGCCGCAGCGCCGTGTCGTGCAGCACCTCGGTCCACACCCCGCCCAGGCCGGCCAGCAGGACCGGGCCGAACGCCGGGTCCTGCACCGCCCCCACGATGACCTCCACCCCGGCGTCGCACTGCTCCTCGACCAGGAAGCCGTCCGGCACGATGCCCTGGGCCGTCAGCGCGGCCAGCATCTCCGCCGCCGCCTGCCCGGCCTCGGCCGCCGAGGGCAGTCCCAGCCGTACGGCTCCGGAATCGCTCTTGTGCACCAGTGCGGGCCCGTACGCCTTCAGCACCAGCGGCGGGCCCAGCCCCGCGCCGGCGGCCTCGACGGACTCCGGATCCGGCGCCGTCACACCCCTCGGCACCGCCACCCCGAACCCGGCCACCCATCCCTTGACGTCATGTTCTCCGACGGCATGTCCCTCGACGACAGGCTCAGGGAGTTCCCTCATCTGCTTCCTAGCTCCCAAACTCCCAAGCTCCCGGCTCTCAAGCTCCCGGCTTCCAAACTCCCGGCTCTCACGGCCCCCAGAGGCTGCTGACACCCATGCGCACCCCGAACCTCCCGCCGTGATCATGCAATCGTCGGACGATCGATTGCATGATCACGGAGGGAGCGGGGGGCTACTGGATCTGGTCGGCGTACAGGTCGCGGATGCCGCGCCGCAGCAGCTTTCCGGGGCCGCCGGAGCCGTCCGAGGTGTGCGGCAGCTCGGCGGCGACGACCACGTGGTCGGGTGCCTGGTGGGCGGGCAGCCGGGAGGCGATCGCCGCCTTGACCGCCGCCGCGTCCAGGGTGGCGCCGGCCCGTGCCACCACCGCGACGAGGATCTTCTGCTCGACGGCGTCCTGGCCCTCCGGATGGGCCGGGACCCCGACCACCCCCACCTCGGCCACGCCGTCGACCTCGATGGCGGCCTCCTCGACCTGCGCGGGCTGCGACCACTGGCCGCCCTTGAGGATGGCGTCCTCACGGCGGCCGATGACGTGCAGGAAGCCGTCGGCGTCCACCGTCCCGAGGTCACCGCCGACGTACCAGCCGCCGCGCAGCACCTCGGCGGTCTTGCCGGGCAGCTTGTCGTAACCGGCCATCACGTTGGGGCCGCTGAGGTTGATCTCGCCCACCTCGTCCACGACCCGGTTGCCGGCCGGGTCGGTGATCCGCACCGCGCAGGACATCCGGGCCCGCCCGGACGCGGAGATGTCCTGGCTGCCGTCGTCCTGGCGGCCGAAGCAGGTGTACGGCGCCTCGGTCTGCCCGTAGTAGCTGTAGATCGCCGCGCCGGGGATCCTGGTCACGATGCGCTCCCGTACGGCGGGCAGCAGTGGCTCGCCGCCGAGCATGATGGCCTTCAGAGAGCTGAGATCGACGCCCTCGTGCTCGTCCGAGCCGAGCAGCGCGGAGAAGAAGCTCGGGATCAGGCTGACGTGCGTGACCTTCTCACGCGGCACGACCTTCAGGAAGTTCGACGGGCCCCAGTCCTGTTCCAGCACCAGCTTCATCCCCGCGTAGAACGCCGGGCCGACCAGCGCCGGGAAGCCGATGCCCCAGATGATCGCGCCGGTGCCCATCACCGAGTCCTGGTCGCGGTCCACGTCCAGCCAGATCTGGGCGGAGGCCAGGCTGGAGAAGTGGGTGTGCATGACCGCCTTGGGGAGCCCGGTCGTGCCACTGGTGTAGAACAGCGCCAGCAGGTCGTTGCCGAACCCGCCCAGCGGCGGCTCCTCCTCGGAGGCCTCCGCGGTCAGCCCGTCCAGGTCGGTGGCGTCGTCGGCCGCGCCGCCCACCCGCAGCCACAGCTTCACGTTGGACAGCCGCGGCCGGATCTTGCGGACGAGCTCCTCGACGGTCGCGTCGTAGACGAACACGGTGCACTCGGAGTGCTCCACCACCTGGGCGAGGGTGTCCTCGGGCCAGTACGGGTTGAGCGCCGAGACGACCGAGCCGATCTTCATCTGGGCGAGATAGACCTCGGCGACGTGCAGGGTCTCGTTCATCAGCGACGCGACCCTGGTCCCCGGCGTCACGCCCGCGGCCAGCAGGGCGTGCGCGACCCGGTTGACCTTGCGGTTGAGCTCGTCGAACGTGAAGCTCTGCTCGCCGCAGTAGGTGAGCGCCACCTTGTCCGGGGTGCGCAGCGCGTTCGCCGTGAGAATGGCATAGGCGTAGTTGCTGAATGGGTTGCTGGATGCGGAGGTCTCTCGCGCCACGGCTCGGCTCCTTGGACGTGTCAGGGGTGGGCTAGGTGCGGCTTGCGTACAGGACGAAGGGGTTGCCGGCCGGGTCGCGCAGCACGGCACGGATCTCGTGCGGTCCCTCCTCGGGCCCGCGGACCAGCTGGGCGCCCGCCGCGGTGAGCTCGGCGGTCTTGGCCTCGACGTCGTCGACCTTGAACGACACCGCGGGCTCGCCCGCCGTGACGTCCTCCTGCTCGCCGGCGATGGCGAAGGTGGTGCCGCCGCCGTCGAGGGCCGCGAACCGCGAGCCGTCCTGGAACTTCACGGCCAGGCCGAGGGCGTCGCGATAGAACACGACGGCGGCCTCGACGTCCTTGACGGGATACAGCACGTTCCCGATCCGGGTCATGATGGGGTCCTCCAACGGGGACTGTCGGGTGTGGCCGTCACATCCGGCCGCGGGGTGAAAGACGGGATCGGCCCGAAGCCGGGCAGGTCGGCGAAGCACACCTCCACCGGCATGCCGATCCGCACCTCCTCCGGCGGGCAGCCGACGAGGTCGCCGAAGGCCCGCGCGCCCTCGGCCAGATCGATCCAGGCGATGACGTACGGAGTGCGGAACCCCGGCAGGAACGTGCGCTCCACCACGCTGAAGGTGTGCACGGTGCCGTTCCCGGAGACCTTCGTGTAGGGCAGCTCGGTACCACCGCAGAACGGGCAGACGGGCTCGGGGAAATGGACGAACCGGCCGCACTTCTCACATCGCTGGAGCGCGAGCTCACCCCGCCTGCAGGCCTCCCAGTAGGGCTCTGTCAGCGGGGTCGGAGTGGGGGCAGGCGGTCGGTCCATCTCGCGTAAACCTAGCGCTCGCTTGGTTAGTAGACAAGAGCCTGGTCGCAACAGTGCCCGGCCGGCGTGACGCGGCCGGACGGCCGGGCCGGCGCCCCGCCGGACCGGCGGTGGCGACCCCGCCCGCGCGCCCCCGCCGTGGCCCCCCGGGCCCCCGCGGTCACGGCGGGGGGAGCCGGGGCTCCTCGGTGCCTTTCCGCAGGGCCTCGCGGGACGACCGGTCGGCGCGTCTGGTGGTCTCCGGCAGCCGGTAGGACGGGCTCAGGTCCAGGACGTGCCGGCGGGCGGTCTCCAGGTCGATTCGATGACCCACCGACACGTGGACCGGGCGGACCCCGGTCTGCGTCCGCAGCACCAGCCCGACCGTCTCGCCGTCGGCGCGCAGCGGGCTCGCGCAGCCCCGGTCATCGCCCGGCGGCTCATAGCCGCCCAGGAACGGCGTCTTGGCGACCCCGATCGACGGCACCCCGGTGAGCACCCCCAGATGGCACGCCAGCCCGAACCGCCGCGGGTGGGCCAGGCCGTGCCCGTCGCAGACCAGCAGGTCGGGAGTGATGGTCAGCCGGCTCAGTGCCTCGACCAGCGTGGGCAGCTCGCGGAAGGCGAAAAGCCCAGGGATGTACGGGAACGTCGCGGTGCCGAGGACGGCGACCTCCTCCACGACGTCGAGCGTGGCCGCGTCCAGCACGACGACGGCCGCGGCCAGCCGGTCGGAGCCCGGCGCGTAGGCGACGTCCAGCCCCGCCACCGTGGACAGCACCTGCGGGCCGGCGACGCCGAGCTCGAGGAGTGGCCTGAGCTCGTCCTGGATCCGGGCCGCCTCCTCCGGCGTCTGTGGCCATCCGTGCAGCCGCCGCACCTCCATGGGCGAACCCTATTGTCCGTGCCCTGGCCGGTGCGCTGAGTCCGGGCCCTGTGCCCGCGGCGGCACCGGCGTCCGCTCGGGCTCCGGCCCGCAGTCGCACCCGGGCATCTACCCAAGCAAGCGCTCGGCCGATAGTGTGAACGCCGTGGCGATAGATCTTGCTGAGCTGGCCGACCCCAGGCACACCGCGATGCTGGTGATGGAGATGCAGCGCGGGGTAATGGGGGATCTTGCCAAATTTCCGGACCTGGGAAAGGCCTGCGCCGAGCGGGAGGTGGTGGCCAACGCCGCCCGCGCCGTTCGTGCGGCCAGGGCCGCGGGCGTGCGGGTCGTGCAGTGCACGGCCGCCTTCCGGGCCGACCGCGCCGGCAGCCATACCGACAACACCCCGTTCATCAAGAGGCTGCTCCGTGACCCGGCGCACATGCTCGAGGGCACCGGGGCCGCCGAGGTCGTCCCGGAGTTGTACGACCCGGCGGATCTGGAGTCGCGGCGCTACCACGGCTTCTCACCGTTCACCGGCACCTCGCTCGACCAGACGCTGCGCGCGCTCGGCGTCCGTACGGTCGTCGCCGTCGGGGTATCGCTCAACATGGCGATTCCGGGACTCTGCCTGGAGGCGGTGGGCCTCGGATACCGGGTCGTGGTCCTCGCCGACGCCGTGGCCGGGACCCCCGCCGAGTACGGCGACGCCGTCATGGCCAACACCATCGCCATGCTGGCCGCCCGGGTCCGGGCCGACGACCTCGTCACGGCCTGGCGGAGTCCGCCGGCCCCTGGAACGAGCGCATGAGCCGGGCCCGTGAGCGGGCGACGGGCATGATCGGCGATCCGGAGGGACGGCAGGCGTGGACGGGCTGACACTGGAGGGGCGTACCGCCGTGGTGACCGGCGGCGCCGGAGGCATCGGGCGGGCCATCTGCGCGGACCTGGCGTCGCTCGGCGCGCGGGTCGTCATCGCGGACCTGGACCAGCAGGCCGCGGAGGATCTCGCCAAGTCCCTCGACGGTTTCGCGTCGCGGGTCGACCTGACCGATCCCTCGGACATCGACCGGTTCGTGGCCGACGTCGGGCCGGTGGACGTGCTCGTTCACAACGCCGGCGTGAGCATCGTGGAGTCCTTCACCGAGAGCGACCCGGCGGACTGGGACCTCATGTGGAAGGTCAACCTGCGGGCGCCGATGCAGCTCACCAAGGGCCTGCTGCCGGGCATGGTGGAGCGCGGCTGGGGCAGGCTGATCTTCATCTCGTCGGACGGGGCCCGGGCCGGATCGGGCGGCGAGGGAGCCTACGCGGCGACCAAGTCCGGGCTGTTCGGGCTGGCCAAGACCCTGGCCAGGGAGGCGGCCCGCGGCGGTGTCACCAGCAACGTCGTCTGCCCGGGGCCGACCGACACCCCGATGGTGCGCGCCGTGGGGGACAAGCACCCCGGGCTGCTCGACAAACTGGCCCGGCAGATCCCGCTGCGCCGTATCGGCCGTCCGGACGACGTCGCGGGCATCGTCGCCTTCCTGTGCACCGAGCGCGCCGGTTACATCACCGGCCAGACGCTCTCGGTCAGCGGCGGGATAACGATGCAGTGAATGCGGTGCCCCCCTTTTCCCCGCCTCCCTTCCCTTCGCCGCCCTCCTCGTTCGTGATCAGGCAATCGTTCGACGAACGATTGCGTGATCACGGAGCGTGGGCGTCAGGTCAGGGAGGTGTAGACGGCCTCGGCGATCCGGTAGGCGCGGGGGTCGCCGGACAGCTCGTTGCCCATCCGGTTCATCACGTAGGCCAGCGCGATGCCGCTCTCCACGTCGCCCAGCCCGAGCGAGCCGCCCGCCCCGCTGTGCCCGAACGCGCCCGCGTGGCCCGCGGCCGGCACGCGGTAGGTCATGGACGGGCGCATGAAGCCGAGCCCGAACGAGCTGTCGCTCAGCAGCACCCGGTCCGGCCCGCTGACCCGTGGGGCGATCGCCTCGCGCAGGGTGTCCGGCCGGACGATCCGCCCGGCGAGCAGGTCACGGTAGAACCCGGCCAGCGCGGGGGCGGTGGTCACCATGCCGGCGGCGGGCCAGCCACCGCGCAGCACCACGGGGTTGTTGTAGCCGCCCTTGCCCGGCGACGGGTTGTACAGCGCCCGGTTGAGCAGGCTCTCCGGGTCGAGGTAGGCCTTGGACATCCGGGCGAGCAGGTCCTCGGCGTCGCCCAGGGAGACCGGGTCGGTGCCGCCCGGCCGGCCGGCGGTGAGCTTGGCCGCCCGTTCGATGACGGAGTCCGGAGCACCGATCCACAGGTCGAGGTCGCGGGCGAACTCGTCCTTGACGAACTGCCCGACGGTGCGGCCGGAGTGCCGGCGTACGATCTCGCCGGCCAGCCAGCCGTAGGTCAGCGCGTGGTAGCCGTGCGCCTCGCCGGGCACCCACTCCGGGGTCTGCGACGCCAGCTGGTCGGCCACCGTCTTGGGCTCGGCGGCCTCCTCGGCCGACATCGGGCGGGCGAGCGCCGCCAGCCCGGCCTGGTGGGAGAGCAGGTGGGCCGCGGTCGTGTCCTGCTTGCCGCCCGCGGCGAACTCCGGCCACCACGCCGTGACCGGGCCGTCCACCTCGTACGCCCCCCGCTCGGCCAGCAGCGCGGCCGCGGCGGCGGTGACGGCCTTGGTACAGGAGAACGCCACGCACGGGGTGTCGTGCGCCCACTCGCGCCCGGTCCGGCGGTCGGCCGTCCCGCCCCACAGGTCGACCACCAGCCGGTCGCCCGCGTACACGGAGACGGCGGCGCCCAGCTCGCGTCCCGCGGCGAAGTTGTCCTCGAAAGCGTCGCGTACGGCGCTGAATGCCGGGTCGCAGTGGCCCTGGACAGTGGTCATGCGCGGGTCCTCTTCCTTCGATCTGTTTCGGTGCCGCTGTTCCGGCGCTCGCTGTTCCGGCGCCGGCCGGTCTCTCTGTGGAAGGTCTCAACCGAATGATGCTCGAATCCAATAACTGGGGTCGATGGGGGGCCGCCGACGAGCGCGGAGCCCTCAACCTGCTCACCCCGGAGGCCGTGGTCGCCGCCGCCTCGTGCGTACGCGAGGGCCGCGCGCTGAGCCTGTCGCTGCCCATCCGGGGCGCGACCTCCTCGCCGGCCCCGACGACGGTGCCCCATCTGCGCGGGCGCCCGCTGCCGCAGCACTTCATGTCGGTGGACGGGGGTGACTACGCCGCCGGCGCCCGGGCCATCGGCGCGGGCCTGAAGATGGCCGACGACGCGCTCGTCGTGACGCCGCACGGCACCACCACCCATATGGACGCGCTGAGCCACATGTGGTCGGGGGAGGAGCTCTACAACGGGCATCCGGCCAACCGCGTACGGTCCTACGGCGCCACCCGGTGCGGCATCGACAAGGCGGGCCCGGTGGTGGGGCGGGGAGTGCTCTTCGACGTCGCGGCGCTGCGCGGCGTCCCGCATCTCGAGGTCGGGGACCGGATCTCCGGGGCCGACCTGGCGGCCTGCCTGGCCCGCGGCGAGGTGGAGCTGCGGCCCGGTGACATCGCGGTCGTACGGACCGGATGGCCGCTGACCTGGTCCTCCGGCCCGGAGGCGTACTGGGCGGGGCAGCCGGGCCTGTCCGCGGACGGCGGCCGCTGGCTGGCCGAGCGCGACGTGAGCATGGTCGCCTCCGACAACGCCGCCATCGGCGGGCTCAACGAGCATCAGCTGGCCGACGAGGGGCTGGCGGACGACCTGCACATGATCTTCCTGTGGCGGCACGGAATCCATCTGGCGGAGATGCTCTGGCTCGAGGAGCTCGCCGAGGCGGGCCGCGCCGACTTCCTGTTCGTCGCGGCCCCCCTCGCCATCGAAGGCGGCACCGGCAGCCCCATCAACCCGGTGGCCGTCCTCTGACCGTCCGTGGGGTCGGGCCGGTCGGTCAGGCCTGTTGGGCAGGCCCGTGGGGTCGGGCCCGTGGGTCAGGCCTGTTGGGTCAGGAGCCGGGGTAGGCGCCGCCGCCGTAGGTCGCGTCGAGGGCGTCGTAGTCGGGCGTGTAGCCCTTCTTGGGGATGGCCTCGGCGAACTCGACGTGCTTCGGCTTCTTGTACGAGGCGATCTCGCCCCGTACGTGCTCGATGATGCCGGCCTCGGAGGCCTCCGTGCCCTCCTTGAGCACCACGACGGCCTTGACCGCCTGGCCGAACTGCTCGTCCGGCACCCCGATCACGGCGGCGTCCGCCACCGACGGATGGGCCTTCAGGGCCCGCTCCACCTCCGCCGGGTAGATGTTCTCGTTCGCCGACTTGATCATGCGCAGCCTGGGCCCGATGAAGGTGATCGTGCCGTCGGCCTCCCGGCGGCCCAGGTCGCCGGTGTGGTGCCAGCCGCCGGCCGTCTTCGCGGCGTTGAGCTCGGGGCGGTTGAAGTACCCGCTGAAGATGCTGTGACCCCGCGCGCAGATCTCCCCGACCTCGCCGGGCGCGACCTCGTCGCCGGAGGGGTCCAGGATCCGTACGTGCACCAGCGGCGAGGGACGGCCGGCGTAACCCGCCCCGCCGATGCCCAGCCCCAGGAAGGTGAGCATGCCGCCCACCTCCGTCTGGCCGTAGCCGCCCATCTTGGAGACGCACCAGGGGCTGTCGTCCACAGTGATCATCGCGTCCCACTCGGGGCTGTGCGAGACGAAGTGCAGGCTGGACAGGTCGTAGGCGCCCTCGGAGTTGGCGGCCACCAGCCCGTCGATCATCGGGCCGAACAGGAACGCCTGGGTGCACTTCTCGGCCTCGATGAGCCGGCAGACCTCCTTGGGCTCGTACGCCGGGGTGAAGACGTTCGTGCCGCCGATCTGGAAGGTGGCCAGGCAGAACATCATGGTCCCCACGTGGAACAGCGGCCCGCAGTCCAGGAAGGTGAAGCCGTTCTCCATCTGGCGCATGTGCAGCAGCGAGACGCTGTGCGCGATCAGCGCGTCATGGGAGAGCAGCGCCGCGTTGGGGCGCCCGTCGAACGCCGCGGTGTACATGGCCAGCACCGGCGCGTCGCCGGTGACCTCGCCGCCGGTCCCGCCCGTGGGCCCGTCGGGAGAGCCGTCGGCGAGGTAGGTCTCGTACTCCTCGGGGGACCTCACCCAGCGGGCGTCGAGGGTGACCTGGCCGCGCGCCTTCTCCGTGGCCTCCGACTCCTCCCAGACGACCACCTTCGGGGTCAGGTCGGTGAGGATGTAGGCAAGCTCGTCGGCGCTCTGCCGCCAGTTGGCCGGGCAGAAGATCGCACCCAGCCGGGCGCTGGCCAGCAGCAGTTCCAGCACGCGGAAGGAGTTCTGGCCGAGCCAGAGCACCCGCTCGCCCCGGCCCACCCCGTCGGCTGCCAGCGCCGCCGCCAGCCGGTTCACCCGCTCGTCGAGCTCCGGATAGGTCAGCCGTACGTCGCCGTCGACGGCGGCGGTGTCGAGCGGCCGGCCTCGCCGGTGCTCGCTGAGGACGTCCCCGAGGGTGAGCGTGTGAACTGAGCCCATATGATCGCGCCTCTCTGCGTGTACGGGGTGCTGCGGGTCACCGGAAGGCCGGGATGACCTCGGCGGCGAAGAACGTGAGGGTCTTGCGCATTTCGTCGATCGGGACCGGCCGGGTGGAGCCGAAGTCGCACATGAGGTTGCTGTAGCCCATCTCCTGGACCATCTTGATCTGGCCGATGACCCGCTCGGGGTCGCCGATGATCTCCAGCTGCTCCCAGCGGAAGTCGTTGTCGACGGTCCCGCCCTTCAGGTACTTGTCCTGCCAGAACTCGAAGCCCTTGGCGACCTCGCCGGTCTTCGAGTCGATGGGGGCGCTCTGCTTGTTGAAGATCCGGCTCCGGTCGAACATCGCCTCGAACCTGGCCTGGTCCGCGCGGGCCTGCTCGGTGGTGGCCGCGACGTAGACCGACCGGCTGGCCACCAGCTCGACCGCGTCGGAGTCGACCCCGTGGGCGGCCGCGGTGGCGTGCCAGGTCTCGGCCGCCTTCGCGATCTTGCGGAAGGTCGCGGCCGGGTCGGCCAGGATCGGCAGGCCGCGGGCCGCGTACAGCTCGACCGTCTCCGGGCTGACGGCGGCGATGTGCACCGGCGGGTGCGGGGCCTGGACCGGCTTGGGCATCAGCGTCAGCGGGTGGCGGGTCTCGTAGAACTTGCCCTTGTACTCGAAGTTCTCCTGCGTCCACAGGCCGAGGATCATGTCCAGGCATTCGTTGAACCGGTCGCGGGCCTCGGACAGGTCCAGCCCGAAGCTCTCGAACTCGATGCTCTGGTAGCCGCGCCCGATGCCCATCTCCAGGCGCCCGTCCGACAACAGGTCGACCATGGCGGCCTCCTCGGCCACATGGATCGGGTTGTGCAGTGGGAGCACGACGATTCCGGTGCCGAGCCGCAGTTTCTCGGTACGCGCGGCGAGGTTCGACAGCAGATTGAAGATATTGGGCACCACTCCGTAGTCACGGAAATGGTGCTCGGCGACCCAGACCCCGTCGAAACCGAGCTCTTCCAGCAGTTCGGCGACCTCGATCTGGTAATCGTAGATCTCTTTGGCGGTCTGGCCGGAATGCTGATGAAAGAGGTGGAAGGTGCTGAACTTCATTGGACGGTCAGCCATGACTGGGGCTCCTTCTCGCCTCGGTGTCGCTAAATCCGGCGCGCGGCGGGCTGCACCCACTCTTGTACCAAGCGCTCGCTTGGTAGCGTAGCAGCTTCATATCAGCTGAGGAAGCAGCCGGGGAAGCAGGCGAGGAAGCAGCCGGGGAACCGGCGGAGGCGACGGGAGGGGAGCGGGGCGGGGGTTACGGAGCGGGGTTACCGGCGCTCGGAGGACAGCTCGGGCAGCGGCTCGGGCTGGGCGACCGGGGCGGCGGGGCGCGAGCGGCCGAACTCCAGCGTGAGCAGGGCGGCGGCGACCCAGCCGATGTCCGCCCAGGAGCGGAAGATCACGCTGCGCGGCCGGTAGGAGGGCCGGAACTTACGGTCGAACAGGTACAGCGACTCGACCGCGATGAGCGGGTCCAGCAGGTGCAGGGCGCGGTAGCCGATCTGCTCCAGCGGGCCCCGGTCCGCGGCGTCGAGCAGCTCCCTGAACGCGGCGAAGTTCAGCGACAGCTCGGGGACCTCCTGCTCCCGGGCGTACTCCAGCATCTCCACGATGAGCCGCTCGTTGATCCCGTTGGGGGCGTCGGGGATCCGGCGCATGGCGTCCAGGGAGAGCGCCCTCCCGGCCGACGCGTAGCGCTGGAAGGCGATGGGCCGGGCCTCCTCGTCGTAGGCCACGGCGACCACGCAGCCGGGATGCCTGCCGGTGAGCATCGAGTCGAGGTTCATGGAGAACCCTCGCTCGGCGGCCCCGTCGAGCGAGGCGGAGGCGACCTCGAGCAGGGCGTCCCGGAGCTCCGGTGACAGCGCGCCCTCGGCCATGACCTCGGTCTTCACCCCGGCCCGGTGAGTACGCTGCACGGCCTGGCGGACGTTGCGCATCTGCCGTCCGGACAGGCTGAAGTCGGCGAGCTGGATGATCACCTCGTCGCCGAAGCCGATCGAGCGCAGCCCCGCCCAGGCCGGGAGGTGCCCGGCGCTCGCGCCCAGCACCGCGGGCCGCCACCCCATCCGCCCGCAGAGGGTCAGGAACTCCTTGATGGCCGCGCCGTACGACCGCGGATCCCCGACCGGGTCGCCGCCGGCCGCCGCGACTCCGAAGAGCACGCGGTACCCGATCGCGGCCCGCCGGTCCGGGCTGAAGACGTAGGACTTGTCGTGGCGCAGCGCGAAGGGAGCCAGCGTGTCGGACTCCGGATGGCAGACCAGCGCGGAGATCTGACGGCGTTCGAAGTCGTCACCCGGCGGCGGCGGGGGAGCGGGCGCCATGAGGATCTCCAGGATGGCGATCAGCCCGATGCCGCCCAGCAGGGCCAGCGCCGCGGGGAGCCAGGGCGGCCCGCCGAGGGACAGCGCGCCGTCCTCCAGCCCGGCTCCGCCGAGCCCGGTGAACACGTCACGCCCGACCGACCGGACGGAGGCGTCCCCGATGATCACACAGCCGAGCAGGGAGACGAACACGATGGCCGCACCGGTGCGCACGGCCGTGCGCACCCGCGCGGGATGCGGCGAGACCAGCAGCCCCCCGCGGAACTGCCACAGTGCTCCCGCCGCGGCGCCCAGCAGCGGCAGCCGCCAGAGCGGATCGGCGCCGGACGCCGCCGCGAGCATGCCCAGGGCGATGACGGCCAGCAGTCCGTACCACGCGATCCTGCGGCGCAGCAGCAGACCGCGGGCCGCGAGGAGCAGCGCGATGCTCAGCACGACCGCGTGCTGCGGTTCCAGCGGCCGCCCGGTGATGCCGAGCGCCAGCCGGTCCAGCCAGGACGGGCTGCCGCTCAGCGCGGGCAGCGCGACAAGGCCCGCCACTACCGTGGTCGACAGCGCGAGCGGCCAGGTGGGCCTCTCATCCGGCACGGCTTCACCCCTTCTTGCGCTCTGCGCGCAACTGTTCATCGCTTGGCGGGCTCCCGGCGCAACCGACTCTTGGCCCAACCGCGAGCACCACTGATGGATTCCCACCTCGGGCGAACGGCATGAGTGTGTATCAGGCCGAATCAGGCCGAATGTGGATATTTCTTTGGACGTCGCCACATGGCGTCAGGTTCGCCGGCTCCTGAGTGACGGGCGATCCCGGGGGCCGACGTGCCGGGGAGACCCGCTGGAGCGACATGCCGGGAAGGCGGGTCTACGCTCGTAGCCGATGAACTCCCTGCCGATGAACTCGTTGCCGGTGAAGAGGCTGTTGATCGTCCACCACACGGTGTCGCCCGTCCTGCAGGAGATGTACGAGGCCGTACGGGCCGGTGCGATGACCGACGAGATCGAGGGCGTCGAGGTCGTCGCCCGGCCCGCGCTGACCGCCGCGGCCGTGGACGTGCTGGAGGCCGACGGCATCGTGCTCGGCACCCCGGCCAACCTCGGCTACATCAGCGGTGCGCTCAAGCACTTCTTCGACCAGATCTACTACCCGTGCCTGGAGGCCACCGCCGGCCGCCCGTACGCCGCGTACCTGCACTCCGGGAGTGACGCGACCGGGGCCGTACGGGCGATCGACTCGATCACCACGGGCCTGCGGTGGCGGCGGATCCGGCCGCCGCTGATCGTGACCGGCGCACCGGGCAGGGCCGAGCTCGAACAGTGCTGGGAGCTGGGCGCGGTCAGCGCCGCCGAACTCGCCGGGTGACCTCCGGCGCGGGATACCGCCAGGTGTCCCACGCCCTCCGGTTGTGGGCGACCTGTACCGAATTGGCTAGCCTCGGAAGATCAGGACTGATCGGCAAGAGGAGAAGGTCATGAGCGGTTTCCGGCACGTGGTGCTGTTCGTCTGGACCAGCGAGGCGACAGAGGAACAGAAGGCCGCCGTGACCGAGCGGCTGAGCGAGCTGCCCGGGGTCATCCCGGAGCTGGAGAGGTACGAGATCGGTGCCGACGCCGGTATCAACGAGGGCAACTTCGACTTCGCGGTCGTCGCGGACTTCGCCGACCGCGAGGCGTACCTCACCTACCGCGACCACCCGTACCACCGCGAGATCATCGCCGACACCATCAGGCCGATCGTGGCCGACCGGGCCGCGGTCCAGTACGAGCTCTGACGCGCGGATGGCCCGCGCCGACGAGCTCCGGAGCCGCGCCGGGGGCGGAGCCGCGACGGGAGGATGTCGAGAGCCCGCCCTCGGCTCCGACGTCTCGGGCGAGAGGCGCCTTCACCGGGTGCCGGACCGTGCGAGGCGATGCATGAAGTACCTGCTCATGATCTACAGCGACCCGGCGGTGGCGGAGAACTGTTCGGAGTCGGATCTCCAGGCGCTGGCGCGTGAGCATGCCGCGTTCGACCGGGGGCTCGCCGAGTCCGGGGAGCTGGTGGGCGCGGAGGGGCTGGCCCATCCCACCAACGCCAAGACCGTACGCGTGCTCGACGGCGTGCCGACCGTCACCGACGGCCCGTACACGGCGGCCAGGGAGCATCTGGCCGGCTACTACGTGATCGACTGTGAGAGCGTGGAGCGGGCGATCGAGCTCGCCTCGGGTCTGCCGGCCGGGTTCAGCGCCGCCGAGCTACGGCCGGTCATGGCCCGCGCCGGCCTGGAGATGTGAGCATGGACGACGGGGTCGAGGATCTGCTGCGCGGTCTGGCGCCGCAGGTCCTCGGTGCGCTCATCCGCCGGTACGGGCACTTCGACGCGTGCGAGGACGCGGTCCAGGAGGCGCTGCTGGCCGCCGCCGTCCAGTGGCCCGGCGAGGGCGTGCCCGAGAGCCCGCGAGGCTGGCTGATCACCGTCGCGTCCCGCCGGCTGGCCGACCAGTGGCGCAGCGACGAGGCGCGCCGCCGCCGGGAGGCGACCGTCGCGGCCATGGCCTCCCCCGGGGAGTCCCTCACGCCGGGTCCCGGGGACGAGCATCCGCCGGACCAGGACGACACCCTCACCCTGCTGTTCCTGTGCTGCCATCCCGCGCTGTCGGCGGCCTCGCAGGTCGCGCTGACCCTGCGCGCCGTCGGCGGGCTGACCACCGCGCAGATCGCCCGCGCCTTCCTCGTCCCCGAGGCGACCATGGCCCAGCGCATCAGCCGGGCCAAGCAGCGCATCAAGGTCACCGGCATTCCGTTCCGCATGCCCCCGGAACAGGAACGGGCGGACCGGCTGGGCGTCGTGCTGCACGTGCTCTACCTGATCTTCAACGAGGGCTACACCGCCACCTCCGGACCCGACCTGCAGCGCAACGAGCTGACCGGCGAGGCCATCCGGCTCACCCGCGCCATCCACCGCCTGCTGCCCGACGACGGCGAGATCGCCGGGCTGCTCGCCCTGATGGTGCTCACCCAGGCCCGCGCCGCCGCCCGCTCCCGGCCGGACGGGACCCTGGTGCCGCTCACCGAGCAGGACCGCGGTCGCTGGGACCGGGCCTCCATCCAGGAGGGCGTGGCGCTCATCACCGAGACCCTGTCCCGGGCGCCGATCGGCCCGTACCAGGTGCAGGCCGCGATCGCCGCGGTCCACGCCGAGGCGGCCCACGCCGAGGACACCGACTGGGGGGAGATCCTCGCGCTGTACGGGGTCCTCGAACGCATCGCGCCCAACCCCATGGTCACCCTCAACCGGGCCGTGGCGGTCGCGATGGTGCGGGGGCCGCGCGCCGGGCTCGACCTCCTGGAGACTCTGGACTCCGAAGGCCGGGTCGCGGAGCACCATCGCCTCGACGCGGTCCGCGCCCACCTGCTGGAGATGGCCGGCGACCACGAGGCCGCGCGGGCCTGCTACCGGACGGCGGCGCGACGCACGACCAGCCTGCCCGAGCAGCGCTACCTGGAGGCCCAGGCGGCCAGGCTCCTCCGCGGCGGCTCGTAGCAGCCCGTTCTCAGCAGGCCGTTCTCAGCAGGCCGGTTGCAGCAGGCCGGTTGTAGCAGGCCGGTTGTAGCAGGCCATTGCGGGCGTGGGAACTTGCCAGATGTCAGAATTTGTTCAGATGCATATCGCTCTGGGCAAAATGCAGGCGTCAGGGGGTCGAGGTGGCCGGGAGTCCGGTTCTTTACGTGGTCGCCTGCGGGGGGCCGCCCGCCGCGGAGGTCACCGCGTTCGTCGTGCACGCGCAGGAGCAGGGATGGAACGTCTGCGTCGTGGCGACGCCCTCCGGGACCAAGTTCCTCGACACCGGGCGGCTGGCGGAGCTGACCGGGCACCCGGTCCGGTCGCAGTACAAGCAGCCCGACGAGCCGGACGTGCTGCCGCCCGCGGACGCCTTCGTCGTGGCGCCGGCCACCTTCAACACCGTCAACAAATGGGCCCAGGGGAGCAGTGACACGCTCGCGCTCGGCCTGCTCAACGAGGCCCTCGGCCTGGGCCTGCCGATCCTCGCCGCCCCCTGGCCCAACGCGGCGCTGGCCCGCCATCCCGCCTTCGGCCGGAGCGTCGCCGACCTGCGCGGCTGGGGAGTCACCATCCTGTTCGACCCCGCGCGCCTCCCGGCACCGGACTCCGGCCAGGGCGGGACGGCCTTCCCCTGGGACGAACTCCGCCGGGAGCTGAAGACCCTCCGCGCCCGGCTGCCCTGACCGGGCGGGAGGCCGTCCCGCCCTTGCGCGCGGCGCCGTACCGGCCCTGTCGAGCCCTTGCGGCGCGGGCTCTGGTGTGCAGGTGGCAGTCGGAGATCCCGACTTGCCGCGGACACCCGAGCAAGCGCTTGCCTAAGTTAGGGTTTCGGGTTAGTTTCACCTCCGATGGCACGCACCGGCGAGGGACTCCACCCCACCTCGCGCGGGCGGGCGACAGGTCCGGAGGCAGCGCATGACCGCGGTAGCGAGCAGGATCATCTCGGCCGACTGTCACATCAACGAGCCGCCGTGGGTCTTCGACCGCGTGCCCGAGCGGTTCAAGGCGGGCGCGCCCAAGATGATGCGGGGCGCCGACGGCGGGGACGGCTGGAGCTTCGACGGCGGCCCCCCCAAACGGACCTTCGGCCTCGAGGCGATGGCCGGCCGGTCCAAGGAGGACTTCGTCGCCTCCGGGCTGACCTTCGACGAGATCCCGCCCGGTAACTACGACGGCGCCGCGCACGTCGCCGACATGGCACGGGACGGCGTAGACGTCAGCGTCGTCTACCCCGCCAACGTCATCTTCACCTACAGCCATCCGGACCGGGAGCTGGCCCAGGCCTGCCAGCGCTCCTACAACGACTGGCTGCTGGAGGACTTCCAGGCCGCGGACCCGCACCGGCTGGTCGGGCTGCCGCTGCTGCCGGTCGACGACGGGATGGAGGCGACCCTCGCCGAGTTCGACCGGTGCGTGGCCAAGGGCGCCAAGGGGATGTTCATTCCCGGCCTGCCGGTCAGGCCGTACAACGACTCCTACTACGACCCGCTGTGGGCCCGGTGCCACGAGACCGGCGTCCCGGTGACGTTCCACCGCACCTTCGGCGGCACCCCCACCGACCAGCAGTACGACGACATGGTGACCAGCGGCAAGGTCAACCTCGCCGGCACCGTCTCCCGGTTCTTCGCCGGGGTCAAGCCGCTGACGTACATGATCTACGGCGGGGTCTTCGAGCGGTTCCCGGGCCTGAAGATGGTCGTCGGCGAGGTCAACCACGGCTGGGTCCCGTTCTGGATGCAGACCATGGACGAGACCTACGAGTGCGAGAAGGCCTGGGCCGAGCTGCCGATCACCCGCAAGCCGAGCGAGTACTGCGGCACCAACGTCTTCGTCACCTCCCTCGACGACTACGTCGGCTACGACCTCATCCGCGCCGGCTGGCCGCAGCTCGCCGACATGGTCATGTACTCGACCGACTACCCGCACAGCCTGTGCCTGTGGCCCGACAGCAGGGACTACGTGGCGAAGCTGATGCACGGCCTCACCCCGGAGCAGAAGGACAAGATCTGCTCCGGCAACGCCGCCCGCGTGTACGGCGTGTGAGGCCACCACAGACGCGTCGCCCGCTGGGGATGGATCGCGCCCCATCCCTGGCGGGCGGCGCCTTCACCTGTCGTGATCATGCGATCGTTCGACGAACGATCGCATGATCACGGCGGGTGAGCACGGAAGGAGGGGGAGGCATGGGCGGGAGGCAGGGGTTCTCCGGTAAGGCCGCCGTCGCGGGGGTCGGCATGACCGCGCTGTCGCGGGAGTCCGGCCGGACCGAGCTGCAGCTCGCCGCCGAGGCCTCCCGGGCCGCACTCGCGGACGCGGCCGTCGAACGACCCGACGCGATCCTCAGCTACCACCTGGGTGACTCCGCGCCGGTGCTCTATCTCGCCCGTGAGCTGGGCCTGCGGGAGATCGGGTGGCACAACGAGATCTACGGCGGCGGGACGCAGAGCGCCTCCATCCTCGCCGACGCGGCCATGCTCGTCGACGCCGGGCTGGCCGGGACGGTGCTGGTCTACCGGGCGCTGAACGGCCGGTCCGGCAAACGGATGAACGCGCTCGGCCTCAAGCTGGGCGAGGGCACCGAGGAGCAGTTCACCCATCCGTACGGCATGGCCGGGCCGGTGCACCAGTTCGCCCTCGCGGGCCAGCGGTACCTGCACGACGCCGGGCTCGGCCCGGAGCATCTGTACGGGGTCGTGGCGCAGTCCCGCGAGCACGCCGCGGCCAATCCCCGTGCCCTCCGCAGGGAGCCCCTCGACCTTGGGACGTATCTGGCCAGTCCCCTCGTGGCGTCCCCGCTGCGGAGGCTGGACTGCTGCCAGGAGACCGACGGGGCCTGTGCGCTCGTCATCACCTCGGCCGGGCGGGCACCCCGGGCGCCGCGCATCCACGCGGTCGTACGGGGCGGCGGTCCCGGTGCGTCGGCCATGGACAAGGCCGACGACGTCACCCGGATCTTCTCCTCCTATGTCGCCGGGCCCCTCTACGAGGCCGCCGGCATGAAGCCCGGCGACATCGACGTGTCCCTGCTGTACGACGCCTACAGCTGGCTGGTGCCCCGCCAGCTCGAGGACTTCGGCCTGGTCCCGCGGGGGGACCTGGCGGCGACGCTGGGATCGCTCCCGCGCGGGACCGCCAGTGACGGCCCGGTCCCGGTCAACCCGCACGGCGGCCTGCTGTCGGAGGGGTACGTGCACGGCCTGAACAACGTCGCCGAAGCCGTACGCCAGCTGCGCGGCGACGGCACCAACCAGGTCCGCGGCGCGGGCGTCGCACTGTGCACCGGCTTTGGCGGAGGCTACGGCAGCGCCGCCATCCTCACCGCTCCCTGAGCCGTGTCCCGCCCCCGCGCGGGACCGTACCGGTGGCGGCGGTGCCACGGCGGCAGGGAGCCCCGCCGGCCGCGAGCGGTCCGGGTCAGCGATCCTCCCGGAGCCGGGTGAGTTCGGCGGCCAGCAGCCCGGGGTTGCGCTCGTAGTAGCCCCGCCAGCCGGTGCGGGCCCAGGCCGGGCTCCCCTTCAGCACGAGGTCCGCGGCGTCCTGGACGCCGCGGGCTTCGGCACCGAGCAGTTCGCTGGTGATGACGATCGCGTCGATGGCGTGCACGGACTGCTCCACCAGCCACGACTGCGCGGCCTCCATGCCGTCGCGGCCGTCGCGGCCGTCGCGCGTCATGAGGGTAAGGCAGTGGGCGACCCGGGGTGCCAGCCAGGCGGCCCGCCGCTGGTACTCGGTGCCGGGAGGCTCGACCTGCTCGGCGAAGGTCGGGGCGAGCGCGGCGGCCAGCCGGTCGACGTACTCCCGGGCGTCACGCGGGACATGCGGGTGCTCCTTGCAGAACTCGTCCCACTCGACCTCGAGCCCGGTGATGGCGGCGGGGGTGATCGGCTGCCGGGCGTAGCACGAGTCGGAGGCGACCAGCGTCTCGCGCAGCAGCCGGCCCGGCAGCGGGGTGGACTCGGCGAGCAGGACCGCGTCGTAGAGGTCCTTGCCCTGCGGATGCATGTCGCTGACCAGCCACATGATCTTCCAGGCGAGCGACAGCTCGGCGGAGGCCGCCAGTACGGGTATCGGAGCGCCGCCGCCGGCCCGGGGCACCGAGGTGACCTCGGGCGGGGCGGGCAGGTGCTCGTTGAACACGAAGTCCAGCTGTACGGTCCCGGAGGGCAGCCCGTCGGCCGTCCACGGCAGGAGGAGCCTGCGGCCGGGCACTCGGTCGTAGGTCCAGATGTCCTCGATGACCGCTTCGCTTGCGTCGATCCTCGCGTCGATGCTCGCGTCGGTGCTCGCGTCGGTCAGGGCGTCGCCGCCGCGCCAGGACCCGTCCTCGGCCAGGTGGGCGATGTCGTCCAGCATCGAGGCCGTACGGTCCGCGGACATCTTCCACGACTCGGGTACCACCACGAAGTCCAGATCGCCGGGCTCGCGGGCGGCGTCGCCGTACCACGCCTTGAGCAGGATGCTGCCTCGCAGCACGAGGTGGTCGGCCCACCTCGACGTGGTGACCGCCGCCAGCACATGGTCGATGGCGGTACGGCGCGCCGCGTACCAGCGGGCTCCCAGAGCCCGGTCGGCGAACCTCGGGTCGCCGGCGCGCATCGCCATGCCGTGGTGCTTCAGCGCCGGATCGAACACCGGGACCTGGCTGACTCCGTCGCCGGTCACCGGCCGCAGCGTCAGCGGGAGGCTCCGGCGGTGCCGGGTGGCCTCGTCAGGTGCGTGATGCGGGACTTCGGCCGTCGCCGGCCAGGGGCCCCAGTCGAATTTCTCCCATGCGGATGTCATGCGCCTTCCTCTGCCGGCCTCGTCAGCCGGCGTACTCGCTCTTCATTGCGTGCCGTCTCGTTGCGTGCTGTCTCATACTGCGCCTGTCTCACTACTGCGCCTGTCTCATACTGCGCCTGCCGCGTGCTCGTCGATCCATCCGTGGTCCAGGGAGGCGTCGCTGTCGAACACGACGAACTCCTGTTCCACGCCGACGATCGTGTGGTGCCGGCCGAGCAGCGCTGCGGTCAGCTCGCGCAGCCGCCGCTGGGCCGTCGCGGTCCCGGCCATCCGGCAGCGCTGGGTCACGAACCGCTCCTGCACGCCGTCCTGCCGGATCCGGCGAGCGTTGCGCGACACGTGCGCGCCGTGACGCGCGGCCAGAGCCGCGAGGGTGCCCGTCTCCGTGCCGGGGGTGAGCGCCAGCTTGATGTGGTGCTCGAAGTAGAAACCCGCGCCGAGGACCGCGGCCTCGCCGTCCGTGGCCGGGACGCCCGCGCTCCACGGCGTCATCTCGATCTTCGTGCGTGCGACGTCGTACCCGGCGGTGCCCAGCGCGGCGGCGAGTTCCCGGGCCGCCGCGCCGGCCAGGTCCAGGGTGGCCGTACCGCGCAGGGTCAGCATCGGCTGGGAGACGACGCGACCCCGGTCGAGCACGATGTGCGAGAACTTCAGCCCCCGCGAGGCCGCCCAGCGGTCCAGTGCGTCGTGCTCCCGCTCAGCGCACCGTACGGTCACGTGGGCCTCGAAGTCTCCCTCGAAGTCTCCCGTGAATACGGCGGCACCCGAGCCGGGTGGCCCGCTGGACGTCTGGATCGTGCGGTCGGCCACACGCGCAGGCTCCCAGACCGCAAGCCCTCCGGTCATCCGGTTTTCGTGGTCACCGCTGCGGAGCCGTCATGGGCGGCGCTCCAGCCCCTGCCGCCTCGGCGGCGGGAACGGGCGCGGCGCACACGTGATCAGGGGGAGGCCGCCTCCCGGACGAGGGGATGCGGGTCGGACCGGAGCCGTTCCAGCAGGTCCTGGGCGGCGCGGCCACGGTAGCCGTGCAGCGTTTCCGCCAGCGCCTCCCGGACGCGGACGTCCGGATGGCCGGCGAGACCGGCCAGCTCCTCAGCCCCGCCCCAGCGGCGGCCCGCGCCGCCGAGTTCCTGCAGGGCCTCGACGATCGAGATCGGCAGGTCCGCGGCGCGCAGGGCCGCCATGAGCTCGGGCTTCCCGCGCGGTGGCGGGTCGAGCGGATAGCGGGCGCGGATGTCCGCCGCCTGGTACGTGCCCGGAACGAGGCAGACCGGGCAGGAACACGGCCGCGTGCCGTGCGCTCCGGGAACGTAGCGCCAGCCGGTGACCTGCGAGACCCTCCGTACCCGATGCAGCTCGGCGGGGTTCACGGCCCGCGGAACGAAGATCTCATAACCCCTCGGGTCCGCCACCGCCCGGATCAGCGCGATGGCCTGGGCCGCGGTGACCCGCCGGGGATCGGACGCGCCGTAGTGGCCGACCAGCACCTGCTCGTGGTCGTCGATCCGGAAGTGGACGGCGACGAAGGTCCGCTGCCCGCTCCTGCGCAGTTCACGCAGCCATTGGTACGAGAGGGTGTACGACTGCAGAACCGGCGCGCAGTAGACACCCGTCTCCTCCGACCGCCGGTGGTGGCTGGCCGCCGCGATGCCCGAACGCCTGATCCTGCGGGCGTTCTTCGCGGGGGTCACATGGATGAGCAGGGCCATGGCGACTCAGTATTCACGACCTCACTCGATCGGCCCACGCCGCCCGGGACGTTATGCCGCCCGGGGCTCGTGCCGCCCTCCGGGCCGTTGTCCGAGGGTCTCGTCGCGTCAAAGGCGCTTGAGCTTCTCCGTGAAGGTACGCCACGTGTCGCGCGTCAAGGTCAAGGCCGGACCGGTCGGGTTCTTGGAGTCCCTGACGGCAATGGCGCCGGAAACGGGGGCGACTTCCACGCAGTTCCCGCCGTTGTCGGTGCTCCGACTCGCTTTACGCCACCGAGCGTTGCTCAGGTCCATCGCTGTTCTGCCGTTCTTCGGATCACGTCTAGGGATTGGCTCACCGGAAGGGCTTGCGACCGGATCGCCTCGAACGATCTGGTGAGGGTATCCAGATCCTGTGGGTCGCTCATGGTGATCCCACGGGCGGCCGTATCTACGTAAGCTACCTCGCTTCTGTCCGCGAGCGTAGCAATCACGAATGAACCGCTGATTCCACGGTGGAAGCCCGAAGGCACCACCTGGATGCTCACCGAATCGGACGCGACCGCGATCAGATGTTCCAGTTGGCCGCGCATCACCTCAGGCGATCCGATCTCCCGATGCAGGACGCTCTCGTCGATCACCGCCACCAGCAGCGCGGGGTCTTTCCGGGCGAGGACCTCCTGACGTGCCAGACGCGCCTGGACGGCCGCCTCGTCACCGCGCAGCAGGACCCGGGCATAGTCCTCGTGCTGGAGTAGCCCGCCGATCACTGAGAGCTCGAACGAGCGAAACGTCGTGGCGCGCGCCTCGTGGCCGGGCCAGTCGAACCAGGTGGGGTAGACGGCCCTCTTGACGAGGTAGTCCCAGAGATGGGCCAGCGCTCCACCGGTGCCGAGTGCGGTGTCGGCGCGTTCGGCGAGCAGTCGCTCGCACCGTGATTCTCCGCGTTCGGTCTCACCGATGGTGGAGGCGGAGTAGTTGATCCTGCCGCCGAGGACGGCCAGAGTCTCGCCGGCGGCCTCGCGGTACATCCGCAGAGTCGACCCGAACAGGGCGAGTCCCGAACTCGCCGGGTCGAGGGGCTTGGGCGGGCGTGCCATCGGGGTCTCCTCACGCGTCGCCGACCGGCGTTGGACGGCGTTGTCCGGTGATCGATGAGCCGGGCGGGAGTTGAACGTCCCGTCATCAATCGATTACCCAGAGTATGACTCGCCGGAGAGGATGAGCGCTACGCAATCGGATGTTGGGGAAAGGTGCAGTCGATGTCGGATCCTGTGTGCCGTGACGGCGTCGAACTCGGGAGGCTTCGCCTTCCGGTGACCGTCACGAGCCCGAAAGCGGCCCGCGATCTCATCGGCATCATGGTCGCGCAATGGGGGCTGGGGCAGGAGGTCGATTTCGTGGCACGGCTGGCGGTGTGCGAACTCGTCACCAACACCCTCTATCACTGTGCGGCCATGCCGGGCAGCACGGTACTCGTGGTCATCAGCCGTGTCGGTCATCTGTTCCGGGTGGACGTGCACGATGGCACCACTGTGGCCCCGCGGATTCGCCGCCCGGCCGATACGGAAGAGACCGGCAGAGGTTTGGCATTGGTATCGGCCCTGACGCATGACTGCGGCCATTACCTGACGCCTTTCGGAAAGGCCGTGTGGTTCTCCCTCAAGGCACACTGGCCGGTCGACCACGTGGTCTGAGACCAGCTTTTGCGACTCGTACCTCCGCAGTGCCGGTGGCCCGCCGGGGCCTCCGAACGCAGGTGCGCAATGGATCACGTCCGGGGGGATTCGTAGGCGTTTGACCTGGTGTTATCTGCCCTGAAGGTTCGATTTCCATATCGATCACACACTCGATTGTGTCGCTGTCCAGCTAGCGGCTTCGGGGGTCTCGGGACGGTAGTTTCGAGGCATGTGGTCGATGGGTGCGGGGCTCGCCGACGCTTCCTGCGGGGAGCTGGCCCAGGCGTGCCAGACGATCGCCGCCGAGCTGGCGGCGCGGCCCGCACCCGAGTCCGGGCCGGCCGCCCTGGAGGCCGCGGAGCTGGTGGGCGGGGCCGCTGATCTCGTGGAGGCCGCCCTGGCCACGCTGGTCGCCCGGGTGGACTCCACGGGTGCCTATGGGGAGCATGGTTTCCCGTCGGTGGTGTCGTGGCTGCGCGAACGGCTGGGGATGCGGCACGGGCGGGCCGTCGAGCGAGCGACCGTGGCCCGCCAGCTGCCCCGGCTGCGGCGGTTACGCAAATTGCTGACCGGCAGCGGGCTGTCCTTCGGGTTCGCCTCCGCCGTCTGTGCCGCGACCCCGCGCCTGGACGCCGCGGACGCCGCGGTGGCCGAGGACATCCTCCTGGGCATGGTCGAGGATGGATGCTCGGTCGGGCAGGTGGCCAAGGCCGGTGACAGGATCACCGATCTCATCGCCGAGCGTCTCGGCAGGGAGGTCGAGCCGGAGGATTCGAAGCGGGGTTTCGCGCGTTCCTGGATGACCAGGTCCAAGTCACTGGACGGCGGCTCGTGGTTCAAGGGCTGGTGCAACCCCGAGCACACCGCCGCGCTCGACCAGATCATCGGCCCGCTCGCCAAGCCCAGGGCCCAGGGCGACGACCGCGACATCGCCCAGCGCACCGCCGACGCCCTGTTCTCCGTCCTGACCGAAGGCAACCGCGGCGCCGGGATCACCCTCATCATCGACCTCGCCGCCTACACCGCAGCAACCGGCGACACCGGACCCTTCACCCACACCCCCCGCAAAGGGAGCTTCGAAGCGGGCGCACAGCCCGCAGGCCGGTCGGGACCGGAGCCCTGCGGCACGGAGCCCTGCGGCACGGAGCCGGACGCCGCGGCGGACGTCGAGGCCGCGTATCGGCCGGGGAAAGCTCCGCGCGTTGCCGAGCGGGAGGCCGAAGCTGAGGCGCGCGCCTCCGGCGCCGGGCCCTTGGCGTCCGCCGGGCCCTCACTGTCCGGGCGGCAACGGATACCCGCCCGCCTGCTGGACGGGACGCCGATCTCGCCGGAGGACGCCCGCCGCATCGCACTCAACGCCGGTATCAGCGCGTTGGTCCTCGGCCGGGAGGGGATACCCATCTACCTCGGCCGCAGTACCAGATTCGCCACCTCCGCCCAGCGCAGAGTACTGCTCGCCCGATACGACACCTGCTGTGTCACCGGCTGCCGAATCCCGGCTCATCTGTGCGAGATCCACCACCTCGACGGAGGGTGGAAACTCGGTACCCCCACCGACATCGATCGGCTCGCCCCGTTGTGCGGCTGGCACAACCGATGGATCGAAGCCCACGACGACCGGACCGTTCAGACCAGAGACCGCCAAGGCCGGACGGTCCTGAAAGTCCTCTCGCCTCGCACCACCCGGCAGACCACCGAGCCGGCTCGGCGCCGGTCCGGCGACGGTCCGGCGACGGCCACCGCCAACCGGGTGCACCCTGAGGGCTTCGAGTGTCAGGTCGTCGTGAGCTTCCCGACGGTTGGGATGCCTGACCTCGTAGGCGGTCTGGAATCCGCCTCGAGCGCGTGGGTCTTGTCCTGGGTGTTCCAGATCTCCGCGAGGTACCTCATCGCGCGGTAGTGGCCAGACCAGCGGTAGTGGCCAGACCATCGGTGACGGGCCGCCGCCGGATCGCAAGCGAGGCGGCCGCGGGGGTGTGACGGCGCTCTCGCCCGGGTGTTCGAAAACGGTCCGCCGCGGATGTCGGTCTGCGCGTACGGTGACGGTGTGGCGTTCCCCTCCCGCGCAGTGCTCGTCGACGTCGGTGTGACCGTGGCGGCCGGCGCCGCCATCACGGTGGCGATCAGCGTGGCCGCCGAAGCGGGCTCCCGGCCCGCGGACGCGGGAGCGTATGCGCTCGGGGTGGCCATGGCCCTGGTGCTGCTGGTCCGGCGCCGGTGGCCGCTCACGGTGCTGCTGGTCTCCAGCGTTCTGCTGTTCGGCTACTACTCCGCCGACTACCCGGGGTTCGCACCGAGTTCGGTGCTGGCGGTCCCCATCTACACCGCCGCGCTCGCCGGGCGGCTGGCCTGGGCCATCGGCATACCCGCCTTCTACTTCACCGTCGGGTACCTCGTGGTCGGCGTGCGTGAGCACAACCAGCCGTTCGTCACTTTCGCCGGGTTCCTGCCCCATGTGGTGTTGTGCGCCGTCGTCATTTTGCTCGCGGAGGTCGTCCGCAGCCGGCGCGCGCTGGCCGAGGAGACCCAGGAACGGCTTCGCCAGGCCGAACAGGACCGCGAGCGTGAGGCAGCCCGCCGCGTCACCGAGGAGCGGGTGCGAATCGCCCGCGAACTGCACGACACCGTCGCGCACAGCATGGCGACCATCACCGTCCAGGCGGGCAGTGCCCTGCATGTGCTGGAGCGACGGCCCGAGGACGTACGCACGGCACTGACCGCCATCCGGGACACCAGCAGGGGCGCTCTGCAGGAACTGCGGGCCACCCTCGGGGTGCTGCGCGACGGCGCCGAGTCCGAGCCGTACGGCAAGGCCGGGCTGGACCGGCTGCCCGCGCTGGTCGACGCCGTCCGCGCGGCGGGCGTGCCGGTGACGGTGCACGTGACGGGGCGGGTGGTCCCGCTGGATCCGCCCGCGGACCACACGGCCTACCGGATCCTGCAGGAGTCCCTCACCAACGTGCTGCGGCACGGCGGCACCAAGGTACGGGCCCTGATCCGGATGTCGTACGACCCGATGGGGCTGGCAATCGAGGTGACCGACGACGGCGCGGGCGACTCCGCGGTCTGGGCGGGGGAGAGCGGTCACGGCCTGGGCGGGATGCGCGAACGCGCCGAGTCCGTCGGCGGGACGCTCACCGCCGGACCGCGGCCCGGTGGCGGGTTCGTGGTCAGCGCCCGGCTGCCCGGGGGAGCGGGATGAGCGCGGTGCCCGCGACCGCCGCCGGCACCGGGGACACGGGCCGGCCCATGGGCGTGATCCGGGTGCTGCTCGCCGACGACCAGTCGCTGGTGCGGGCGGGGTTCCGGGTGCTGATCGACTCTGCCGACGACCTCGAGGTGGTGGGGGAGGCCGCGAACGGGGGCGTCGCGGTGGCGGTGGCCCGGGCCGAGCGGCCCGACGTCGTGCTCATGGACATCCGGATGCCGGAGGTCGACGGGGTCACCGCGACCAAGCGGATCACCTCCGACCCGTCGCTGGCCGGGGTCCGCGTGGTGATGCTGACGACGTACGCCGAGGAGGAGAACGTCTTCCGGGCGCTGCGGGCCGGGGCGAGCGGATTCCTGGTCAAGGACATCGAGCCCGCAGACCTGCTGCAGGCGATCCGGGTGGTCGCCGGTGGCGAGGCGCTGCTCTCCCCGGCGGTGACCCGTGCGGTGATCGAGGCGTACGTCTCCCGCCCGGCGGAGACGACGGCACCCTCGCCGATGCTCGCCGCGCTGACCGAGCGGGAGCGGGAGGTCGTCAAGCTGGTCGGTGGCGGCCTGTCCAACGCCGAGATCGCGGCCAGGCTGGTGGTCAGCCCGCTCACCGCCAAGACGCACGTCAGCCGGGCCCTCACCAAGCTGGCCTGCCGGGACCGGGCCCAGCTCGTGGTGATGGCGTACGAGGCCGGCCTGGTCACTCCCGGGAACCGTTAGCAGAGCGGTGCCCTCGGCGCCCGAGGGCACCGCTGCGCGAAGGACCGCGCGAACCCCACCGGTACGGCAGGACTACTCCACCGGTAGTACGGCCGGGGGCAGGTGTCTCCACAGGCCTGACGACCACGGCGACCCGGCACGTCACTGTTCTAGATGGCTCGTGGCCGTAGACAAAGCGACGACGGACGAGCGACGACAGACAAGTGACGACCGAGAAGTGACGACAGAGAAGTGACGACAGAAAAATGACGACGATGTCCTCCCTGGCACGGTTCTGCTACCGGCGGCGATGGCTGGTCCTGCTGTTGTGGATCGTCGGCGCGGCGGCGGTGATCTTTGTCGGTTTCGGCTTCGCCGCACCGGCCGACAACGACTTCACCGGCGGCAAGGCCGACTCGGCCCTGGCCGCGGACGTCGCCGAGGAGCACTTCCCGGACCAGGGCGACTCGGTCACGCTCGTCGCCCGCGCCGATCGCGGGGTGACCGACCCGGCCGTGCGGGCCCGGGTGGACACGGTGCTCGCACTGGTCAAGGGCGCACCGCACATCGGCTCGGTGACGTCCCCGTACACCGCGGCCCAGCAGGTCTCCCGGGACGGCCGCACCGCGTTCGCGCAGATCTTCATGGACACGACGGCGGACAAGGTGCCGGTCGCCGACACCAAGAAGCTGATCTCGGACGTACGCGGGTCCTCCGGCGACGGCGTCCGGTTCGCGCTGGACGGCGGCGCGGTGCAGACCGCGGAGACGCCCGGCGGTGGCTCCACCGAGGGGATCGGGCTGCTGGCCGCCGTCATCATCCTGCTCGTCACGTTCGGCTCGCTCCCCGCCATGGGGCTGCCGATCGTGACGGCGCTGTTCGGCATCGGCACCGGGCTGGCCCTGACCGACCTGCTCGGCTACCTCTTCCCGGCGCCGAGCTTCAGCCCCATCGTGGCCGGGCTCATCGGCCTCGGCGTCGGCGTCGACTACGCGCTGTTCATCGTCACCCGCTACCGGGAGGGTCTGGAGGACGGCCTGGACCCCGAGGAGGCGACGGTCACCTCGCTCGTCACCTCGGGCCGCGCGGTGCTGTTCGCCGGGACGACGGTGGTCATCGCGATGCTCGGGCTGCTGGTGATGCGCCAGTCGCTGCTGACCGCCACCGCGATCGCCGCGTCGGTGGCCGTGATGATGACCGTGATCACGGCGATCACCCTGCTGCCCGCGCTGCTGGGCTTCACCGGCCGGGGCATCAACCGGTTCCGGCTGCCGCTGCTCGGCCGTACCCGCACCGCCAGCCCGCTGGCCACCCGCTGGGCCGGGGTGATCCAGCGCCGCCCGGTCGTCTCGCTGGTGGCCGCCTCGGCGGTGCTGCTGATCCTGGCCGTGCCGGCGCTGTCCATGCGGCTGAGCTTCACCGACTCCAGCAACCTGCCGAGCGGGACCAGCGGCCACACGGCGCACCGGCTGCTCGCCGAGGGGTTCGGGCCCGGCTACGACGCTCCGCTGTTCATCATCGCCGAGAGCGGCAGCGGCCTGCAGCCGGTGGCCGACGCGGTGCGGGCGACGCCAGGCATCGCCTCGGTGACCCCGGTGTTCACCAGCCCGGACGGGCAGGCCTCGCAGTTCATCGCCTACCCGAGGACCGCGCAGCAGGACGCGGCCACTCCCCGGCTGGTCACCGAACTGCGCGACACGGTGATCCCCCGGGCGACCGCGCTGCGGGTCCACGTGGGCGGGCCCAACGCCGGGACGGCCGACTTCGCGCACGAGGTGGGAGTACGGCTGCCCTGGCTGATCGCGATCGTGATCGGGCTGTCGCTGCTGATCCTGCTGGTGCTGGTCCGGTCGGTGACGATCGCGATCAAGGCGGCGCTGATGACGCTGCTGTCCATCGGGGCGGCCTACGGAGTGCTCACCGCCATCGTGCAGTGGGGCTGGGGCGGCGAGCTCCTCGGTTTCACGACGGCGATGCCCATCACCACCTGGGTGCCGCTGTTCATGTTCCCGATCCTGTTCGGGCTCTCCACCGACTACGAGGTCTTCCTGATCGCCCGGATCCGTGAGGAGTACGACAAGGGCGCCGGCACCAGGGACGCGGTAACGGCTGGGCTGGCCCGCACCGCCCGGGTCATCACCGCGGCGGCGGCCATCATGGTGATGGTGTTCCTGACCGTCCTGCTCGGCGCCGACCCCGCCGTCAAGCAGTTCGGGCTGGGCCTGGCCGTCGCGGTGCTCATCGACGCGACGGTGGTCAGGATGGTGCTGGTCCCGGCGTTGATGGAGCTGCTCGGGGTGTGGAACTGGTGGCTGCCCAGGCCGCTGGCCCGGTTGCTCCCCGCCCCGGCCCACTGACCGGGCCTCCCGGCGGCACGCGCCGGCCCCGTACCCCTGGCGGCCACCGCGGGGTGACGGGGCTCAGTGCGTGCAGATGCCGTCGAACAGGACCTTGAGGTAGTGCTCCGAGAGCCCCTTGGCGTTGAGGCGGCCGCCCGGCTGGAACCAGCGTATGGCGACCCAGATGGTGTCACGGATCATGCGGTAGGTCAGCTTGGCGTCGATGTCCTCGCGGAAGAGCCCGGTGGACTGACCACGCTTGATCTGCGTGATCCACATCTTCTCGACGTCGTCCTCGGACTTGGTGAGGTACTCGAAACGGGGCAGTGCCTTGAGGTAGTTCCAGTCGTTCTGCATCACCGTGATAGCGGCACGGTGCGGCTCCAGGGTGCCGAACGCGATCCGGACCAGCGCGGACAGCACCTCCTGCGGGGTGCCGCCCTCCTCGATCGCCGCGCCGTAGGCGGCCATGAGCTCCCGGAAGAAGACCGAGAGGATCTCGTCGACGATCGACTCCTTGGAGTCGAAGTGGTGGTAGAGGCTGCCGGACAGGATGCCGGCCTCGTCGGCGATCTCACGCACCGTCGTGGCCTGGAAGCCCTTCTTGGCGAACAGTTCGGCGGCGAGCTTCACCAGGTGCTCGCGGCGCTCGGAGGCCAGCGCGGGCGTGCCCTTCGCGCGGCGGCGGCTCCCGCCTTCACTGCTCGCGCGGGGCTTCGCCGCTGATCGTCCGCTGTTCGTGCTCGTGGTCGTCACCCTTTCATTATGCCGGTCGTGCCCAACCGCTTGCTCGCCGGTCGTGTTCACATCAGGTTACGTGTTCCCGCGAAGGGTACCAAGCGCTTGCTAACAGCGTGGGCCGCCGCGCGCGCGTACCGCTCCCACCGCCCGGCCGGAGTGCGCGTAAAGGGGCCGGACCGGCCTGAGGGGCCATCCGGTAACGGTTGTGTTGCGGGATATTGACAGCCAGGTTGCCTCCGGCTTTCCTTCGTGGGAGCGCTCCCACAGTTCCGTCGGTCTCAGTGTCGAGGCCGGCATCCACCCCGTCAATGGAACGGACGAGACGACCTGAGAGGGGTCCGTCAATGAGGGACACGATGCGCCGCGCGCCGAGAATCGCGGCCGCGACGGTCATGGCCGGTGTACTCGCACTGGCCGCAGCATGCTCGGGGGACGACGGTAAGAGCGGTGGTTCGAGCGGAACGAGCAAGATCACGCTCACCGTCGACTCGTTCGGCACCTTCGGCTACGAGGAGCTCTACAAGCAGTACGAGGCGAGTCACCCGAACATCAAGATCGTTGACCGCAACATCCCGCAGATGGACAACTACCTCCCGCAGTTCCAGCAGCACATCGCTGCCGGTGCGGGCGCGGGCGACGTCGTCTCGATCGAGGAGGGGATCGTCGCCAAGTTCATGTCCCAGCCCGACAAGTTCCTGGACCTGAACAAGTACGGCGCCGCCTCGCTGAAGGGCAACTTCCTCCCCTGGAAATGGCAGATGGGGACGAGCCTGCCCGACGGTTCCAAGCTCGTCGGTCTCGGCACCGACATCGGTGGGCTGGCCATGTGCTACCGCCAGGACCTGTTCAAGAAGGCGGGGCTCGGCAACGACCGTGAGACGGTGGGCAAGCTCTGGCCGACCTGGGACGCCTTCCTGGAGACCGGCAAGAAGTTCCAGGCCAAGGTGCCCGGCACCAAGTTCACCGACGGGGCCACCAACTTCTACAACACGATTCTGATGCAGGAGGCCGGCAAGGGCTCCAACCAGACGTACTTCGACCAGAGCAACAAGCTGATCATCGAATCGAACCCCGCTGTCAAGGCGGCGTTCGACCGGACGGTCCAGCTGGCCCAGGCGAACCTCACGGCGAAGATCCAGTTCCTCACCGACCCGTGGAGCCAGGCGCTCAAGAAGGACGCGTTCGCGGTGGTCACCTGCCCGGCCTGGATGCTCGGTCTGATCAAGGAGAACGCGGGCGCCGGCAAGGCCGGCAAGTGGGACATCACGACGTTGCCCGGTGGGGGCGGCAACTGGGGCGGTTCGTTCCTGGCGGTGCCGACGCAGAGCAAGCACCCGAAGGAGGCCGTCGAACTCGTCAAGTTCCTGACCAGCCCGCAGGGTCAGATCGGGTCCTTCAAGTCCAAGAACAACCTCCCGTCCTCGCCGCAGGCGCTCGATGACCCAGCGGTCAAGGACTTCAAGAACGACTACTTCAGCAACGCGCCGGTCGGCCAGATCTTCGGGGCCGGAGCCAAGAGCCTCAACCCGGTGTTCCTGGGAGCCAACAACCAGCCGGTGCGGACGGTCGTCGAAGCCGACCTGCGCGCGATCGAGCAGGGCAGGCTGTCGCCGGAGTCCGGTTGGAAGCGGATCATCTCCGACTCCAAGCGGGCCGCGGAAACAGGCTGACCGACGGGGCCGATCCAGGGGCCGGCCCAGACGTGGGCGGCGGAGGACCTCCACACTTCCGCCGCCCACTCCCGGCCCGTCCTCGGCCTGCTCGTCCCGTCCACTTCCGCCGTCCACTCCCGCGAAAGGAGGACAGATGGCTCTCCACCCGAGCCGGGCACCGGCCAAGGGCCGGACCGGGTTCGCCCCCCCGCCGCGCGGGCCGGTACGTCGTTTCCTGTCCCGGCTGGATGTGAAGGTGTCCCCGTACGCCTACATCTCCCCGTTCTACCTGCTGTTCCTGGTCTTCGGCCTGTTCCCGCTGGGCTACACCTTCTGGGTGTCGCTGCACCACTGGGAGCTGATCGGCGATCACCGGTTCACCGGGCTGCGCAACTACGAGCTTCTGATGACCGATCCGAACTTCTGGAACGCGGTCGTCAACACCCTGGCGATGTTCGTGATCGCGACCGTGCCGCAGCTGCTGCTCGCGATGCTGCTGGCCAACACGCTGAACCGCCGGCTGCGCGCGCAGACCCTGTTCCGGATGGGCGTGCTGCTGCCGCTGGTGACGTCGGTGGCCGCGGTCGCCATCGTCTTCAGCCAGCTCTTCGGCCGCGACTACGGGCTGATCAACTGGCTGTTGCACTTCGTCGGCGTGAGCAACATCGACTGGGCGGCGAACAGGTGGTCGCAGTGGACCGCCATCTCGGTGATGGTCGACTGGCGCTGGACCGGCTACAACACCCTGATCTTCCTGGCGGGGATGCAGGCGATCCCCCGTGAGCTGTACGAGGCGGCCGCCATCGACGGGGCCTCCCGGATGAAGCAGTTCTGGAAGATCACCGTCCCGTCGCTGCGGCCCACGATCATCTTCACCACCATCATCTCGACCATCGGGGGCCTGCAGCTGTTCACCGAGCCGCTGCTGTTCAACCAGAACTACATGGCCGGCGGCACCCTGCGGCAGGGCCAGACGGTCGCGATGTACATGTACGAGAACGCCTTCCAGCGCTTCCAGTACGGCTACGGCTCGGCGGTCGCGTGGATGCTCTTCCTGCTGATCCTCGTCGTCTCCCTGCTCAACTACCTGATCACGCGAAGGCTCAGCGGAGGCAGGACATGACCCTTCTCACCGGACAGTCCACCACCTCCCGGCGGGAGCCCGCGAAGGCGTCGAAGCGGGGACCCGGGAAGGGGCGTCGCCAACGGCGGCACCTGGGCGGCCGGGCCGTTGAGGGGTCGGCCCGGCTGTGGCAGGCCAGCCCGCTCACCTACATCACGCTGGTCGTCGCGATCGTGCTGTCGGCACTGCCGCTGTACTGGATGTTCGTGGTCGCGACCCGTACCAACGAGGTGGTCGGGGCGATCCCGCCGCCGCTGATCCCCGGGAAGCACCTGGGCGACAACGTCGGCAGGGTCTTCAGTACCGAGGACGCGCACTTCGCCAAGGCGCTCGTCAACTCGGCGATCGCCTCGGTCGCGGTGGCGGTGTCGGTGGTGCTGTTCTCCAGCCTGGCCGGCTTCGCCTTCGCCAAGCTGCGGTTCCGCGGCCGTAACGCGCTGCTGCTGATCATCGTGGCCACCATGATGGTCCCCGTCCAGATGGGGATCATCCCGCTCTACATCGTCATGGTGAAGATCCACTGGACCGGGCAGCTGCAGGCCGTGATCGTGCCCTTCCTGGTCACCGGGTTCGGGGTCTTCATGATGCGGCAGTACGCCGAGCAGGCCATCCCCGACGAGCTCATCGAGGCCGCCCGCGTCGACGGGGCCTCCACCTTCCGGATCTTCTGGAGCGTGGTGTTCCCGGCCCTGCGGCCGGCGGCCGCGGTGCTCGGCCTGTTCCAGTTCATGCAGACCTGGAACGAGTTCCTGTGGAACTTCGCCGTGCTGACACCGGACAACCCCACCGTGCAGTACGCGCTGAGCCAGCTCAACGGCGCGCACTACACCGACTACACCCTCGTGTTCGCCGGGACCGCGGTCTCCACGGTTCCGCTGCTCATCGTCTTCATCGTGTTCGGCCGCCAGATCATCGGCGGAATCATGGAAGGTGCGGTCAAGGCGTGACCACTCAGGCTTCGCAGCAACAGGAGACGTCCCTCCGTTTCCCCGCCGGTTTCGTCTGGGGTGCGGCCACCGCCGCCTACCAGATCGAGGGCGCGGTCGCGGAGGACGGGCGGGGGCCCTCGATCTGGGACACCTTCAGTCACACCCCGGGCAACGTCCTCGACGGTGACACCGGTGACGTCGCCATCGACCACTACCACCGCTTCCGCGAGGACGTCGCGATCATGGCGGACCTCGGCCTCACGTCCTACCGTTTCTCGATCGCTTGGCCGCGGGTGCAGCCGCGGGGCTCCGGCGCCGCCAACGAGAGGGGGCTCGACTTCTACCGCAGGCTGGTGGACACCCTGCTGGAGGCGGGGATCGAGCCGTACGCGACCCTCTACCACTGGGACCTGCCGCAGCCGCTGGAGGACGCCGGAGGCTGGCCGGTCCGCGACACCGCCCACCGGTTCGCCGACTACGCCGCGATCGTCCATGATGCCCTCGGTGACCGGGTCAAGCACTGGATCACGATCAACGAGCCGTGGTGCGCGGCGTTCCTGGGTTACGCCTCGGGAGACCACGCACCGGGGCGCAGGGACCCCGCGGACTCGCTGCGGGCGGCGCATCACCTGCTGCTCGCCCACGGGCTCGCGCTGCCGACGCTGCGGCGATGGGACAGCGAGATCGGCGCGGCGGTCAATCTCTACGCCGTGTCCCCGGCGAGCGAGGCCGCCGAGGACCTGGACGCCGCCCGCCGCGTGGACGGGCTGCAGAACCGGTTCTTCCTCGACGCGCTGCTGCGCGGCCGCTACCCCGAGGACGTGCTCACCGATCTGGAGCCGTACGGCTTCGCCGAGTGCGTGCGCGACGGCGACCTCGACCTCATCGGCGCGCCGATGGACCTGCTCGGCATCAACTACTACAGCCGGCACACCGTGACCGGTCTGGCCGGCGCGGAGGGACAGGCCATCACGTCGCCGTTCGCGGAGACCTCTCCGTGGCCCGGTGCCGAGCACGTCTCCTTCGTGCAGGCGGGCCGGCCGGTGACCGGGATGGGCTGGGAGATAGACACGCTGGGGCTGCAGGAGGTGCTCACCCGGGTGGCCACGGAGTATCCGGAGGTGCCGCTGTACGTCACCGAGAACGGTGCGGCCTTCGACGATGTGGTGACCGAGAACGGCGTGCACGATCCCGAACGCCTGGCCTACCTGGACGGGCATCTGCGCGCCTGTCACACGGCCATCGGGGCGGGGGTGCCGCTGCGCGGGTACTTCGCCTGGTCCCTGATGGACAATTTCGAGTGGGGCTGGGGCTACGCCAAGAGGTTCGGCCTGGTGCACGTCGATTTCCAGACCCAGCGGCGGCTGCCCAAGAGCAGTGCCCGCTGGTTCGGCTCGGCGGCGCGCAGCGGCGGGCTGGCGATACCGCCTGCTCAGCTACCGGCAGAATAGGAACATGACCGCTCAGCGACGCCCCACGCTCGAGGCGGTGGCGGCGCGGGCGGGCGTGGGCCGTGGCACGGTCTCGCGGGTGATCAACGGCTCTCCCAAGGTGAGCATGGACACCCGCGAGGCGGTGCTGCGGGCCATCGAGGAGCTCGGGTACGTCCCGAACCGCGCGGCCCGCACCCTCGTCACCCGCCGTACCGACACCATCGCCCTCGTCATGTCGGCGTCCGAGGAACGGGTGTGGGACGAGCCCTACTTCGCCGGGATCACCCGTGGGATCAGCCGGGGCCTCACCGACACCGGTTTCCAGCTGCTGCTGGCGTTCGCCGAGTCCAGGGCGGAGCACGATCGGCTGGAGCGCTACCTCTCCGCCCAGCACGTGGACGGTGTCCTGCTCACCTCGCTGCGCGGGGACGATCCGCTGCCCCATCACCTGGAGTCCCAAGGGGTACCGACCGTGCTCGTCGGTACCGCGGTGGGGACCGACCTGTCCACCCTGACCTGCGTGGACGCGGACAACCGGGGCGGTGCGCGGCTGGCGGTCACGCACCTGGTCGAGCGGGGCCGGCTCCGCATCGCCACCATCGCTGGACCGCAGGACGCCCAGGTGGGGTTCGACCGGCTCGCGGGCCATCAGGATGCGCTGACCAGCGCCGGGCTGCGCGCCGACCTGGTCGCCTTCGGTGACTTCAGCGAGGAGACCGGCGCCGCCGCCATGCGCACCCTGCTGGAACGCGAACCGAAGCTGGACGCCGTGTTCGCGGCGTCCGACCCGATGGCGGCGGGCGCGATGCGGGTGCTGCGGGAGGCCGGCCGCGCCATCCCGTCGGACGTCGCGGTGGTGGGGTTCGACGACTCCGTGACCGCGCGGCACGCCGCCCCGAAACTCACCTCCGTGCATCAGCCGGTGGAGGCGATGGGCCGGGAGATGTCCCGGCTGCTCGTCGCCCGCATCAGAGGCGAGCACGTCGAGCCGGGAGCGGTCATCCTGGACACGCACCTGGTCGTCCGCGAATCATCCTGATTCGCCCGGGAAAGGCCGGCGCGTGGCAGGCTGGCGCGTGGAGTGACAACGCGTGGGAGTGACGGCGTTGGCCGGGCTTACGCGTGGAGTGACGGCGTGGGCAGGGCCGGCGCGTGGGAGGACGGCGCGTGGAAGGACGGGAGCTCGCCGGTCGCTACCGGCTCCGCGAGCGCGTCGGGACCGGCGGGATGGGCTCGGTGTGGCGCGCCTGGGATGACGTGCTCTCCCGCCAGGTGGCGGTGAAGCTGGTCGACCCGGCGCTGCTGGGCGACCCGGTCTTCCGGGAACGGTTCCGCGACGAGGCCCGGGCCGCCGCCGGGCTGTCCCACCCGCACATCGTGACCGTGCACGACTACGGCGAGGACGACGGCACCCCGTACCTCGTCATGGAGCTGCTGGAGGGGGAGAGCCTGGCCGGGCGGCTCGCCCGCGGGCCGTTGCCGCCGGACGAGGCCGCCCGGATCTGCGGGGAGCTGGCGACGGCGCTGGCGGCCGCGCACCGGGCCGGCATCGTGCACGGTGACGTCAAGCCCGCCAACGTGTTCCTCGCCGCCGGAGGCGTGCGGATGCTCGACTTCGGGCTGGCCCGGGCGGCCCGCGACCGGACCGGCCCCCGGCTGGGCACGCCCGCGTACCTCGCCCCCGAGCAGCTCGGCGGCGGACCGGCCACCGCGGCGGCCGACGTGTTCGCGCTCGGCATCGTGCTGTCGGAGATGCTCACCGGGGAGCGGCCGTTCACCGCCGGGGACACCCGGTCGGCGCCACCGCCACCGCTGCCCGGCGTGCCCGCCGAGCTCGCGGGTCTCCGCGAGCGTTGCCTGCACGCCGACCCCGCGCGGAGGCCCTCCGCCGCCGAGGCCGCGACGGCTCTCGGCGCGCCCTCCGCGCCGGACCCGCCTCCGGCGCCGCAGGGCGCGCAGGGCTCCGCACCGACTCTGGTGCTGCCCGAGCCCGCCCCGGTGCCCCGCCGCTGGCCGCCCCTCCGGGCGGCACTGACGGGCATGAGCGACGGAGGCCTGGGGGGCCTGGCGAGGACCCTGAGGGATGTGCCGGGGGACCTCGCGAGGGGTGTGGCCGGGCTGGTGGCGAGAGGGGTGCCGGGAGGGGTACGGGGTGTGGCGGGAGGAGTGCGGGGTGGGCCGGGAGGAGTAGGGAGGGGAGCGCCGAGGGGTACGCCGGAGCCGACGGGTCCGGCGAGGGGCATGCCGCGCAGGGTGGTGGCGGGAGCGGTGACGGTCGCGGTGGTGGCCGGTGTCGTGGTCATGGTCGTGCTGTCCACCGGGGGATCCGGCGGGCACCGTCCCGCGCCTTCCGTGCCGTCGGGGGCGCTTCCCGGGAGCTCGCCGGCCGTGACCCGGCCGTCCCGGCCCGCCGAGTCGTCCCGTTCCGTTCCGGATGCGATCGGCGCGCTCACCGGCCTGCGGCGGACCGTGGACGAGGGAGCGGCGGCCGGCGAGGTCAGGTCCGACGTCGCGGTGGACTTCGACAACCTCATCGCCGCCCTGCTCGACCGGCTCTCCGCCGGCGAGCCGGTCGATGTCGGGCAGCGGGTCGCCGAGCTGCGCCGGAAGGTCCGGGAACGTCTCCGGGAGGGCGGCCTCAGCGCCGGACGGGCGCGGCAGCTCGACGACGGGCTGTCCGCCGTCTCCGCGCCGGGCTGAACTCCGGGCCCGGGCCGAACCCGGGCCGGGCTGAACCCGGGCCGGAGCGAGCCGCGGACGGGCCGGGCCGCGGACGGGCCCGGGCTGAACCCGGGTGGAGACGTCGTCGAGGCCTGGAGGCCTCGGACGGGGTGGGCGGACGGGGCTGCGGATCTGGTCTTGTGGCGGGTAGGGGATCGGCGTACCGTCCGGCCATGAGTGTCATCCACCGGCCGCGCGTGGCGTGGGAGGGCGCGCGCGCCTTCGTCGCCGCCGCCAACACCGACGCCTACTGGTGGCTCAGCGAGATGGTCGGGCGGTATCTGGGCGTCATGTACGAGCTGCAGTTGGCCGAGACGCGCCTGCGGCTCCAGCTCGAGGACGAGCCCTTCGCCGAGACCGCGGCGTGGCGGGCGCGCCTGGACGATCTGCTGTACGACCAGGCCGAGCTGACCCCGCTCGTGCTGCAGCTGGTCAGCGAGACCACCGACCGGCTGCCCCACTGAGCCCCACGCGGCGGGCACCACGGAGCGGGCACGACGAAGCAGTCACCACGGAGCAGTCACCACGAAGCAGTCACCACGAAGCAGTCACCACGGAGCGGGCACCACGAAGCAGTCACCACGGAGCGGGCACCACGGAGCGGGCACGACGAAGCGGGCACGAAGCAAGCACGACGTAGGCAACACGACAACGGCAAGCGGCCCGGAGCAAGCGCTACCGGCCCGGCGTCATGGCCGGGCGCGACGGTCCGGGCCGGGGTGGGTCTGAGCGGGGACCGGCCTGAGCTCGGCCAGGTGCTCGAGGGTGGACTCGGCCTCGTGCATGATGCGGGCGATCAGCTCGGCGCAGCTCGGGAGGTCGTCGATGAGGCCGACCACCTGACCGGAGGCCATGACGCCGAGGTCCGCACGGCCGTCCACCATCGCGGCCTTCAGCAGCATCGGCGTGTTGGCGGCCATCAGCACCTGGGCCCAGGTCAGTTCCCGGCCGTGCTTCATCCGCCGGCCCTCGCGGATCATCTCGCCCCAGGACAGGCCGGAGACCTTCTTGAACCGCGCTCCGTTCAGCACGGCCCGGATGAGACCGCGCAGCCGCCCCGCCGACTCCAGCGACCGGACCAGGTCCGAGGACAGGACCCGGTGCGGTACCCCGTCCACCCGGGTGGTCACCACGGTGTCGCGGACCGACTTGCCGAGGTAGACCTGCTTGACCTCGTCGCCGACCGGGGAGTCCGACGTGAGCAGGAACCGGGTGCCCATCGCGATGCCCGCCGCCCCGTAGGACAGGGCGGCGACCAGCCCCTGCCCGCTGAAGAAGCCACCGGCCGCGATCACCGGGATGTCGACGGCGGCCACCACGTCGGGCAGCAGGACGGTGGTCGGGACCGCGCCGGTGTGGCCGCCGCCCTCACCGCCCTGCACGATGACGGCGTCGGCCCCCCAGGCCGCCACCTTCTCGGCATGGCGGCGTGCCCCGATGGACGGCACCACCAGCACCCCGGCGTCCTTGAGCTTGGAGATCAGCTCCTTCTTGGGGGCCAGCGCGAACGACGCCACCCGTACGCCCTCTTTGATCATGATGTCGCAGCGTTCGGCCGCGTCGTCGGCGTCGGCGCGGATGTTCACCCCGAAGGGGGCGTCGGTCCTCCGCTTCACCTCTCTGACGGCCTCCGTCATCTGCGCCACGCTCATGGTGGAGGCCGCGATGATGCCCAGGCCGCCCGCCGAGGAGGTCGCCGCGGCGAGCCGGGCCCCGGCGACGTAGCCCATGCCGGTCTGCACGATCGGGTGCTCGATGCCGGCCAGCTCGGTCAGCGGTGTGGAGATCACGCGGGGACCTCCCGCTCGCGGAACCCCTTGACGTCGAGGACCTCGCGCATGATCCGGAGTTCCTCGTCCGTGGGCGGCCGGCTCTCCGGCACCTCCGCCGGGACGACCAGCTCCAACCCGGTGGCGGCGACGACCTCGTCCACCGAGACCCCGGGATGGACCGAGCGCAGCCGCATCCGGTGATCGGGGGTGGCGAAGTCCAGCACGCACAGGTTGGTCACCACCACGCGCAGCTCGAACGCGCCGCGGTCGTAGCCGATGCCGCTGACGAAGTCGACCGTGTCCACGAAGACCCGGGTGGAGTGCCGGGGGATCCAGAAGCTGGTGGTGTTGCACCGCGTGTTGCCGGGAGCGCCCCGGGCGCCCAGCAGCTGGGACTTGGGCCGCGCCCAGTCGCCGATGTTGGAGATGTTGCAGTTGCCGTGCCGGTCGATCTGGCTCGGCCCCAGCACGACGTGCCGTTTGCCGTTGAGCACCAGCCACAGGTGGTCCCGGAACGGCAGCCAGCCCTCGACGTCGCCGGGGGGCGCGCCGAGCGGTACGGGCTCGGCGGTCAGGAAGGGGCCGCCGTCGGTGGTCAGCAGGTCGGGCTCGAAGGTCGACCGGGCCAGCCGGGCGCCCAGCGCGGGCGTCATGCCGGCGACCGCGGCGGCGACGATCTCGCCGTCGCCCCGGAACATGTCGGCGCAGGCGACCGCGCAGACCTCGGCCCGGGTGGCCTGGCCTGGGCCCGTGCCGGGGCCCCTGCTCACCTGCGTGGTCATGCGGACTCCTCCTGCCACTGCCGTACGGCGTCCTGGTACGCGGCCTCGTCGCCGGCCAGGAAACGCTCCCGGAAGGCCTTCCATGCCTGCGGATCGGACGCCGCCGCGACGTACATCTTCTGGAAGGCCTCGTCCCGCCGCTGCGAGTCGCCGGTGGTGAAGTGGTGGCCGTTGGGCGTCTCCACCACCCCGGTGACCTGGGCCCGGCTGATCAGCAGGGCCTGGACCGGGCCCTCCTTGGTGAGGTCGGCGGTGTCCACGATGCGCTCGCAGCTCACGTAGGTCCGGTCGGCGGCCTTGGCGTACAGGTCGTCGAAGTACGGGTCCGCGCCCAGGTACAGGGCGTTGCCCCGGGCGTCGGCCCGGTTCATGTGGACCAGCGCGACGTCCATGGCGAGGGGCGGGACCGCGACCAGCTCTTCGTCGCCGTAGGGGGACCGCACCGTCTTCAGGCCGGGGTTGACCCGCATCACGTCCGAGCCGAGGCCGGCGTAGGTGGGCAGGAATGGCAGCCGGTGGGCCGCGGCGTAGAGGCCGAACATGAACATGCCCTCGTCGTACTCCGCGAACTCCACGGTGCCGTTCTGCCGGGCCTGCCGGAAGTGCGGCTCCAGCGGGACGGAGTCCAGCGTGACGAACGGCGCGATCAGCTTGCGGACCTTGCCGAAGGCGCACAGCAGGCCCACGTCGGCGCCGCCGTACGAAATGATCGTCAGATCGGTCAGCGAGGACCGGCAGATGGCGCGGACCAGGGCCATCGGCTTCCGGCGCGATCCCCAGCCGCCGATGCCGATCGTCATCCCGCTGGACAGCGACCCGACGACCGCGTCGATCGAGAGGATCTTGCTGGAGGCGTTCATCGGCTCACTCTCGTCCCGGCGCGCCCGTTCACGCTCACGCTTCGTTCTCCTTCTTCTTCCGCTGGACGAACGCGTCGCGGTGCTGGTCGCCGGCACCGGCCAGGTTGAGCTCGAAGGTGAAGCCCTGCTCGAACCGGTAGCTGCGCTTGACGTCGACGGGGTCGATGCCGTTGAGCGACTCCTTGGCCCGCCGGAGCACGTACGGGTCCTTGTCGGCGAGCTGGGCGGCCACCGCGAAGGCGGCGTCCCGCAGCTCCTGCCGGGGCACCACGCGGAGCACCGATCCGTAGTGGTGGAGCTGCTGCGCGGTCGCGGTGCGGCAGGTGTAGACCATCGCCCGCATGAGGTGCTGCGGCACCAGCCGGGCCAGGTGGGTGGCGGCGCCCAGGGCGCCCTGGTCCACCTCCGGCAGCCCGAACGTGGCGTCGTCGCTGGCCACGATGATGTCGGCGTTGCCCACCAGGCCGATGCCGCCTCCCAGGCAGAAGCCGTGCACCGCCGCGATGACGGGGACCTCGCACTCGTACACGGCGGCGAACGCGGCGTAACACCCCCGGTTCGCCCCGATGAGGGCCTCGAACCCCTCCGTGCGCTGCATCTCCTTGATGTCCACGCCCGCGTTGAAGCCCCGGCCCTCGGCGCGGAGCACCACCACGCGCACCTGCGGGTCCCGCCCGGCCGCCGTGACGGCGTCGGCGAGCTCGTACCAGCCGCTGACCGTGAGGGCGTTCACCGGCGGTACGTCGACGACGACCTCGGCCACCCCGGGAGCGGCGAGCTGATGTGTGATGCCCATGCACACCCTCAGTGCTCACTAACGACTGACTGACTGACGACTGCTCACTGATAACTAACGCTTGCTTGGTACCGTAGCATGGGGCGATCGAGGGAGGACCATGACGGTGACGTACGACTATCAGGGCCGGACCGTGCTGGTCACGGGCGGCACCAAGGGGATCGGCGCGGGCATCGCGACCAGGTTCCTGGCCGCCGGCGCGGACGTCGTGGTGTGCGGCCGCAAGGACCCCGGGGAGCTTCCCTCGGCCGGCGGCCGGGGGGCGTCGTTCGCCGCCGCCGACGTCCGGGATCCCGACCACGTCGCGGTGCTCGTCGACACCGTCGTGGAGCGCCACGGCCGGCTGGACGTCGTGATCAACAACGCCGGCGGCTCGCCGTACGCGCCGGCCGCCGAGGCGTCCCCCCGGTTGCACGCCCGGGTGATCGAGCTCAACCTGATCGCTCCGCTGCACGTCGCCCAGGCGGCGCACCGGGTGATGGCCGGGCAGCCGGACGGCGGCGCGATCGTCATGATCGGCAGTGTCAGCGGTTCACGGCCCTCTCCGGGCACGGCGGCCTACGGCGCGGCCAAGGCGGGCCTGCACCATCTGGCCGCCTGCCTGGCGGCGGAGTGGGCGCCGGCGGTACGGGTCAACACCGTCGTCGTCGGGCTCGCCGACACCGGCGAGGGCGGGCAGGGGCACTACGGCGACGCGGGGACGCTCGCGCGGGTGAACGCGACGGTCCCGGCCGGCCGGATGGCGGTGCCGGACGACGTCGCGCGGGCCTGCCTGTTCCTCGGCTCCGAGCCGTACGTCCACGGCGCCTGTCTCGAACTCCACGGCGGCGGCGAACAGCCCGCGTGGTCGTACATCGTCCAGCAGCACGCACACCCGACGACCACCCCCTCACCGTGATCACGCAATCGTTCGACGATTGATTGCGTGATCACGGCGGGAGGGGGAGGCGAGGAGTTGGATATGAGTCTTCTGTCAGGCAGGGTCGTCATCGTCACGGGAGCCGGGCGCGGCATCGGCCGGGAGCACGCGCTGGAGTTCGCCCGGCAGGGCGCCCGGGTGGTCGTCAACGACCTGGGCGTCCAGCTCGACGGCGGCGGCGGCCGTACGGCGGAGGTCGCCGGGTCGGTGGTCGCCGAGATCGCGGCGCTGGGCGGCGAGGCCGTCGCCAACGGTGACGACGTCGCCTCCTGGGACGGTGCCGCGTCGCTGGTGAACAGTGCGATCGAGGCCTTCGGCCGGCTCGACGTGCTGGTCAACAATGCCGGGTTCGTCCGGGACCGGATGCTGGTCTCGATGGGCGAGCAGGAGTGGGACGACGTCGTCCGGGTGCACCTCAAGGGGCACTTCGCGCCGCTGCGGCACGCGGCCGCGTACTGGCGGGAGCGGTCGAAGGCCGGCGACCGGGTGGACGCCCGGGTCATCAACACCTCGTCGGGGGCGGGCCTGCTGGGCAGCATCGGCCAGGGCAACTACGGTGCCGCCAAGGCCGGCATCGCCGCGATGACCCTCATCGCCGCCGCCGAGATGGGGCGGTACGGCGTGACCGTCAACGCCATCGCCCCGTCGGCGCGCACCCGCATGACCGAGGAGGTCTTCGCCGAGACGATGGCCGCGCCGGAGAGCGGTTTCGACGCCATGCACCCCGGCAACGTCTCCCCGCTGGTCGCCTGGCTGGGCAGCACGGAGTCCAGGCACGTCACCGGCCGGGTCTTCGAGGTCGAGGCGGGCGTCATCAGCGTGGCCACCGGATGGCGGCACGGCCCCCGCGTCGACAAGGGCGACCGCTGGGAGGCGGCCGAGATCGGCCCCGCCGTCGACAAGCTCCTCGCCGAGGCCCCGGACCCCGAGCCGGTCTACGGCACGGGCTGACCGGCCTGGCGGCCGGGGGGCCGGGCTCAGGGACCGGGTTCAGGGCGAGGGGAGTTCGGTGGCGGCGTCGGCCGCCTCGGTCAGCCTGCTGCGCAGGGTCTGTACGAGCTCGTCGCTCTGCTCGGCGAGCCGCTGGATCGCGGGGACGGCGAGATCGTCGCGGACCGTGTCGGCGACCAGCTCGTCGTAGACATGGGCCCGTGCGGTGATCTCGGTCAGCTGACGATGGGCGCGGAAGGCCTGGTCGGCGGCGCGGGTGCGGTCGGCGTAGTGCTCCAGGGCTTCCACCCGCCGGGTCACCGCCCGCACGGACAGGTCGAGCTTCTCGCGGAGCGGCAGCATCGCGGCCCGCACCTCGGGCTCGGCGCCGTCGCCCAGCAGCTCGGTCTGCTCGCCGCGCAGGGTGGACTGCCGGGCCAGTACCTGGGCGATCTCCCATTCCTGCTGGGGCAGCGTGACGGCGTTGTCGACGGTGTCGAGCATCCCCTCCCGGTTGACCTCCGAGTCCTGCACCGTGTCGATGGCCTTCTGCACCCGGCTCAGCAGAGACTGCCCCTCCTCGTCGAGGTCCTCGGGCGTCAGATAGCGGTCCCGGCGCAGTCGCAGCGCCCGGGCTCGGTAGGCGTCCTCACTCATCTGCCGGCTCATCAGCGCCACGAGCGCCAGCGGGATGAGCATCACCGCACCCCAGGAGCCGAGCAGCAGGAAGCCGAGGAGGCAGGCGGCCAGGCCGGTGAGCGGTGTCAGCTGCAGCAGCGGCCGGCGCCGGGAGACGAGCCGGTCGAGCTCCGGCCGCAGGCTCGGATCGGCGACCGGGCGCAGCTCCCTCCGGCCGCCACCGGTCTCCGCCACCGGCGCCACCAGCCGCCAGCTGGTCGGCACATGGGTCTCGAAGGCGAAGTCATCGGCGTCGATCTCGACCTCCGCGGGGCCGGCGGGCAACGGCCACAGCCCGACGGGTTCGTCACCGCCGGTGCCGCCGAAGCGCACCCACCAGCCTCCCTTCCCGTTCTCGCACCGGTAACGGCCCGGTGGAATGTCGATGCCGACGAAGAACGTGCCGGTCCCGGGGATGGTGCTGTTGTGAACACCATTGACCACTGCAGACCTCCGGCCAGAGGGCTAGATCACTGCCGACGTTATGTGACGCCTAGCGGGCGATGTCGGTTGCCGTACCCACATGACGGACAGGAAAGTCACGTTCCAGGGGCCCGATTTCTACCCTGCGAGTGGCTCATGTCCCCCTGTCTCCATCCGGCGTCCACCCACCCGCCGTTACAGTACGACGTCGCACGCCGGTCATACGTGCGCGGCCACACCCACGCCGTCATGGATACGGTCGCGGATGGTGCACGGTCGTATATGGGTACGCAGCCAGTCTCCCGCCGGTCGAATGCCGCACATGTGGCATGTGGCACAGAGCCGGCACGGGAGCCGCCGAACCCGGCTGAAGATCGGCCCCTACGCTGGATGCCATGGCGTCCGATCCCGATGAGGAGCATCCGTGGGCCATGCAGCTCGCGGCGCGAGCGGAGAAGACCGCACCGCCCGCGCACGGCGCGGTGTGCGAGGCTGCGGCGATGGCCGTCGTCCGGTTGCTCACCGATCCCCGGGCGACGGACGGCGAGTGGTACGACCGCGTGCACCGCTGGGAGACGGCCCGGATCCGCAAGGTGACCCGGCGGGCCCGCGGGGTGCGCTGGCAGGCCGTACAGGAGCTGCCCGGGCTGACCGTCGACCATGACGGGGCGCAGGTGCGGGCGTTCGTCCCGGGCCCGGTGGACGAGGTGCCGCCCGAGCTGGCCAGGCTTCAGGTCGCCGGGCTGGACCTGTCCGGCGGCGGTGCCGCGGAGCCTCGTCCTGCGCCGGACCGCCCGTACGCCGTGGTCGCGCTGAACCCGGACGTCACCATGACCACCGGGAAGGCCGCGGCGCAGTCCGCGCACGCGGCGCACCTGCTGCTGCGCAGGCTCGGCCGGGGCGTGCGGGAGGCCTGGATCTCCGCGGGCCTGGAGGTGCGGCTGGCCGGTGGTGACGTGCCGTGGGACGACTGTGTCGGCCGGTCCGCGGTCGCGGTCTGGGACGCCGGCTTCACCGAGGTCCCGCCGGGCACGATGACCGCGGTCGCCTGGCTGCTTCCTCCCGGCCCGCCGCTTCCCCGTGGCACTGGGGACCGGGCCCGAGGGCTTCCGTCGCGAGGCTGAACATGGTTCGGTGCGGGGGAAGGTCCCCTTGCCCACCCCTGTGAAAGCCCCGACCCGAGCCCCTGCGCAAGCCCCTGCGCAAAGCCCCCTACGAAAGCCCCCCCTACGAAAGCTCTGTGAGGTTCTGATGCGCGCTGCCGTCACGCGGGACACGACGCTGGTGGTGGAGGAGGTGCCCGACCCGGTGCCGCTCTCGGGACAGTTGCTGGTCCGTACGCTCGCGTGCGGGGTGTGCGGCTCGGACCTGCACGCGCTGTCGGATCCGGAGGCGTTCATGGACACCACCCGGCGGTCCGGCGGCACGCCGTACGATCCCCGCGACGGCCTTGTCTTCGGCCATGAGTACGCCGGTGAGATCGTCGGGTACGGGCCGGACACCGAGCGCTCCCTGCCCCTCGGCGCCGTGGTGTGCGGTCCGCCGATCGGCATCGGCCCGCAGGGGGCGGGGATCGTCGGATACGCGCCGATGTTCCCCGGCGGCTACGGCGAGTACATGATCCTTAACGAGGGCCTCACGATGGCCGTCCCGAACGGACTCGAGCCGAAGGTCGCCGCGCTCACCGAGCCGTTCTCCGTCGCTGCCCGAGCGGTGCGCAGGGCCCGGCCGGCCGCGGACGACGTCGCGATCGTGCTCGGCCTCGGCCCGATCGGGCTGGGGGTGGTGGCCGCGCTCAAGGCACGCGGGCACGGACCGGTCATCGCGGTGGACTTCTCACCCAGGCGCCGCGCGCTGGCCGAGGGCCTCGGCGCCGACGAGGTGCTCGACCCCGCGGTCGCCTCGCCGTACGACCGGTGGAGCGCACACGGGGTACCGACCACCACGGTCGAGCGGATCGCCGGCGAACTGCTGGCAGTGCCCTCGCGCGGCTCCGTCGTCTTCGAGTGCGTCGGGGTCCCCGGCATGCTGCAGCAGGTCATCGAGGGCGCGCCGGCCGGCGGGAAGATCGTGGTCGTCGGGGTGTGCATGCAGTCCGACACGATCGAGCCGGGCGTCGCGGTGAGCAAGGAACTCGAGATCATCGGGAGTTTCGGCGCCCTCCCCGAGGAGTACGGCACCACCCTGTACGACATCGCGGAAGGCCGGATCGACGCCGGCTCCATCATCACCGGCATGGTCGGGCTGGACGGCATCGCCGGGGCGTTCGAGGAACTGAGCCGCCCCGACGACCACGCCAAGATCGTCGTAGATCCGTCCCTCTGAGCAGGAAGCGACGGCAGATCGCAGCAGATCGCGGGAAGGCGTCAGGACGAGGGAGGCCGCTGAGCGGGGGGAGTGACGGGGAACCTTCTGGGCGGGGGCAGCGGTGAGTGCTGTTGTTCCTGGCTTGCCGGTGCCGGTGCCGGGGAGGCCGGGGGAGCAGGTTCGGGCTCCGGCGAGGGTTCGGGCTCTGGCTCTGGAGCGGATGCGGCGGCGGGGGCCGGACCGGGCGCCGGATCGGCTGCCGGGACCGGGTCGTCGGTGCGGGTCCGGTCGGCGTCGAAGGGCAGAGCCGGAGCGGGGATCGTGGCCGCCGGTGCCGGTGCGGGCCGTGCCGGCGGTGGGGGCGGGGCGGCCGGAGCGGGGGCAGGGGCGGCGGGGCCG
>NZ_JBPCCU010000016.1:0-118112 GCF_050971785.1 Actinomadura scrupuli
GCCGGCGTGCCCGGCCCGGGAGGGCCCCAGCCGGGCGGCGGCGCTCCGGCGGCCGGTGACCCGGCCGGCGGGGCCGTGGCGGGCGGCGATCCGGCGGGCCCGCTGGATCTCAACGCGGCGACCTCCGAGCAGTTGCAACGGCTCCCCGGCGTGGGTCCGGTGCTCGCCCAGCGGATCATCGACTTCCGCACGCGGCAGGGCGGGTTCCGCGGTGTCGAGGAGCTGCGCCAGGTCAGCGGGATCGGTGCCCGGCGGTTCGCGGACCTGAGAGAACGTGTCCGGGTCTGAGCCGCCGGCCACCACCGGAGGTCATGACCTCCGGCTGGTGGCGCCGGCGTCGGCGGTGTGGCTGGCCGCGCTGGTGCTCGTCGGCTGCCCGGCGTGGGCCGCCTACGCCACCGCCGGGCTCTGCGCGGCGTCGGCACTGCTCCTGCTGAGGCCGCGCGCCCTCGCGGGAAGGCCACCGGGAGCCGGCACCGCCCGCCGGGTGCTGGCGGGTGCCGCGCTGGCGTGCGCGGCGTCCTCCGCCGCCGGGGTGGGGCTGCGGCTCTCCGCGGTCGGCTCGGGTCCGGTCCGCGAGCTGGCCGTCGCCGAGGCGCCGACCACTCTGGAGGCCGTCGTCACCGAGGACCCGCGGGTGAGCACCGTGCGGGGGCGCGAGCTGGTGGCGCTACGGGTCCGGGCCGAGAGTGTGCGCGTCCGGGGACGCGTCACCGCGGTCCGGGTCCCGGTGCTGGTGCTGGCCCGCACCCCGCAGTGGCGGGACCTGCTGCCCAGCCGGCGGGTGCGGTTCACCGCGCGGCTGGTGGTGCCGCGCCCGGGCGAGCTGCTCGCCGCGGTGGCCCTGGTCCGCGGTCCGCCGCTGGAGGTGGGCCCGCCGTCGGCGGTGCAGCGGGCGGCGGAGGGCGTGCGGGCCGGGCTGCGCGAGGCGGTGAGCGGGCTTTCCCCGGCACCGCGCGGGGTGCTCCCGGGCATGGTCGTGGGCGACACCTCCCGGCTCGATCCGCGGATCGCCGAGGCCTTCACAACGTCCGGGCTCACCCACCTCATGGTCGTCTCCGGAGCCAACATCGCGATCGTCACCGGTGCGGTCCTCGGCCTCGCCCGGTGGGCCGGGCTGAGCCGGCGCGCCGCGCCCCTGGCGGCGGGGGCCGCCGTGCTCGCCTTCGTGGTCGTCGCCCGGCCGGAGCCGAGTGTGCTGCGCGCCACGGTCATGGGCATGATCGGGCTGATCGCGCTGGCCACCGGGCGGGAGCGGCGCGGCGTGCCGGCCCTGTGCGCGGCGGTGCTGATCCTGGTGCTCGCCGACCCCGCGCTCGGCCGCTCCTACGGCTTCGCGCTGTCGGTGCTCGCCACGGCGGGCCTGCTCGTCCTGGCCCCGCCGTGGCGGACCCGGCTGCGGCGGTGGCTGCCGCGCGGGATCGCGGACGTCCTCGCGATGGCGGCCGCCGCCCAGGTCGCCTGCACTCCGGTGCTGGTGATGCTGTCCGGCGAGATCGGCCTGGTCGCCGTCGCGGCGAACCTGCTGGCCGAGCCGGCGGTGGTGCCCGCGACCCTGCTCGGCGCGCTCGCCGCCGCGGTCGCGCCGGTCGCGATGCCGGTGGCCCGGCTGCTGGTGTGGCCTGCCGGGCTCGCCGTGAGCTGGATCATCTGGGTGGCCCGTACCGCCGCCGCCGTGCCGTACGCGAACGTCGGCCTGCCGGACGGGGTGCCCGGCGCCGTGGTGCTGATGGGCGCGGTGGTGGCCGCGGTCGTGGTCGTCAGGCACCGGCGGTTGCTGCGGCTCACGGCGGCCGCCGTGGCGGGCGTGCTGACGGTGCTGGTCGTGACGGCGATCCTGACGCCGGGCTGGCCGCCGCGGGGCTGGTCCCTGGTCGCCTGCGACGTGGGGCAGGGCGACGGGCTCGTGCTCAACGCCGGTGAGGCGCGCGCCGTCGTGGTCGACGCCGGGCCCGATCCGCGGCTCATGGACGGCTGCCTCGAACGCCTGGGCGTGCACACGGTGGCGCTGCTGGTGCTCACGCATCCGCACGCCGACCACGTCAACGGGGTGCCCGGCGTCCGGCACGGCCGCACCGTCGGCGCGGTCCTGCCCAGCCCGCTGAGCGAGGGCGAGGAGTCGCGGTTCCTGCGCGGCCTGGGGGTCCGGGCCGCCGCGCCGGGCCAGAGCTGGCAGGCGGGGCCGCTGACGCTGTCGGTGCTGGCCCCCGGACCGGCCGGGGTGAAGGTCTCCACCCGGGACGACGGCACCACCGTCAACAACGCCAGCGTCGTCCTGGTGGCCCGCTGGGCGGGCGGCGGAGACGTCCCGGCCCTGAGCGCGCTGCTCTCCGGCGACGTCGAGTCCGAGGCCCAGCACGACCTGGCCCCGCGGGTCCCGGCGGTCGACGTGCTCAAGGTCCCGCATCATGGCTCGCGCCGGCAGGACCCCGGTTTCCTCGCGGCGACCCGCGCCCGGATCGCGGTCGCCTCGGTCGGGGCCGGCAACGACTACGGCCACCCCGCCGGGCCCACGCTGGCGCTGCTCGGCAGGCTCGGCATGCGCGTCTACCGCACCGACCAGGCCGGTGACGTCGCCGTCCTGCGGACCCGTACCGGCCCCGCGGTGCTCACCCGCGGATCCCCCCGGCACTGAGCCGGCCGGGGTCACCGGCACGCAAGCATCGCATGCGCGCCGACCACCAGGGCCGGCCGCACCGGGCCGGGCCGCACCGGGGCCGTGGCACCGAACCGGCCTTCGTGATCTCTGCGGCAGCGGCAGAGCTCACGAAGGCCGGGCCGGAATCAGATCTCGATGGTCTCCTCGACCCGTTTGAGCTGGTGCCGCGCCAACGCCAGGTTGGCGCGGGTGCGGTCCAGTGCCATGTAGAGGAACAGGCCCTGACCGTTGCGGCCGGAGATGGGCCGCAGGACGTGGTACTGGTTGGTGAGGGAGATCAGGATGTCCTCGATGGCGTCCTTCAGCCCCAGCTGATCGATGGTGCGCATCTTGGCGCGCATGACCTCGGTGTTGCCCGCCGAGGCGACCTGCAGGTCCAGGCTCTTGGAGCTGCCGAGGACACCGAGCGCCATCCCGCTGCCGTAGTCAACGACGGCGCATCCGAGCGCCCCGTCGATCGCCATCATCTCCTTCAGCGCCGTTTCCAGATTGGACATGAGCGTTCCTCCGGTTTCGTAACGGGTGGGTGGAATCCGCCAGGTGATCGGCGATGGTGCGCGCCACGGGACGCGCTTCCAGATGGAGCCGGCCAACATTGACCTCCGGTCCGGCGAGGAGGGTCAGGGAAGCGTGCGGCCCGGCCGCGTAGATCACGACGTAGCCTCCGGTCCCGCGGATGACGACCTCGTCGAAGTCTCCGTCGTGCGTGTTCAGCATCATCTGGTGGCTGAGCGACAGCTCGGAGGCGGCCAGCGCGGCCATCCCCGCGGGTTCGAGATCAGGCGGAAGGTCGTGGGCGACGAGAAGCCCGTCACAGGTGGCCACGAGGCTGCCCGAGAGCTGCGCGATCCGCCGGCGCAGCGGCCCGAGCTCCGCCAGCACGGCCTCTTCGGTCTCTTCCTGGTTCATGTGAACTCCGTCAGCGCGTCGCGGAGGCGTACCAGCAGGTCCTGCTCGACCGCCGCCCAGCGGGGCTGCCCGGGAGCCTCCGCGGGCGGGTTCACCGGAGGTGGGGCGAGGGCGGGCCGCCGCCGGCGCGGAGTCGTCGACTCCACGTGCACGAGCGAGGCCGCCGCGAGACCCCGCAGGGCCAGCAGCGAGCCGAAGCAGGTCCGGCCGAGTTCACGGGCGAGGTCCGTCACGGTGCGGTGCCCGTCGGCGTTCAGCAGGAGCTCCGCCTGGAGCCCGGTCAGGATGACGCGTTGCCTGCGCAGTCTCCTGATGGGGATGACCGGCGCGTCATCGGCCAGCGCGTACGGCCACGCGGCCTCGAGCTGTGCCTGCCTGCGGCGGCACTCATGGGCGAGCGTGCCCGGCGTGATCCGCCAGATCGGGTCGAGCCAGTGCCGTTCTGCCTCGGCGAACCCGGCCGGCTCGGAGGAGGGAAGCAGGAAGAAGGCGGCGTCGAAGATGGCGAGCAGGACGAAGGTCTCGAACTCGGCGTGGCTCAGGCGCTTGGCCGTGGCCGCCTTCCAGGTGGCGGGCGGCGCTCCCCTGGCCCGGGCCCGCTGCCAGCTCTGCTCGCTCACCCTGCCGGAGGCGGTGAGGAGAAGGTCGAGGCTGGTGGCCCGCTCGCTCTGGGCGAACGTCACCATTCCGTCGGTGAGGAAGAGCGAGCCCTCGGCGCCGACGTGCAGGGCACCGGTCGCCCCGCTCTCGGCCAGCCGGTTGAGCTCCAGCTCTATCGGGGAGCCCTTCACGGGGCCACCATTTCGCGGACGATCAACTGAATGCTGTGGCGGGCCAGCGCGATGTTGCCACGCCGCCGGTCGAGCCGTACGTGAAGGAACAATTGCCCGTCAAATACCGTTCGAATCAGGGCAAGAAGGTGATATCCGGCCGTACCGGAAATGACGATGTCCTCGATATCGTCACCGGTCGGCGTCGAGGAGAGAGCGGGGCTGGCGAGCACGGCACGGAGCAGGTCCGTCATCCCGGCGGCGTTCTCGTCCCGGTCAAGGAGCTGCTCACTGCCGGCGGCGGCGATGACGAGGCCGCTGGTGTAGTCGACCAACGTGACGCCCTGGGCGCCAGGGATCGCCATCGCCCGCGTCAGGCAGTCCTCGATTCCGCGCAGCTCGTCCACCTCATCTCAGGCCAGATAGGAGTATTCCTGAAATGCAAGGCTATAGATGGATGATCCGGTGGAATGGCAATAGATGCGCGATGTTTATTTGTTGGTTATCGGATACCGATAAGTATTGTTCCTCCGGCCTGCCGGCCGGGAGTCCCGCCGATCATCCCGGCGCTGAGGAGACCGTGCCGAGCTGGGGGGCCACCACGACGCCGAGCATGCCGGGGCCCACATGTGCGCCGATCACCGGGCCGACCTCACCGACGTACACGTCGACCAGATGCGGGATCCGCTCGCGCAACCGGTCCGCGAGCGCCTCGGCCCGGGCCGCCGCGGCCAGGTGCTGGACGGCGATGTCGACCGGCCGGGTGCCCGCCGTCTCGACGGCGAGCTCCTCCAGCCGGGCCACCGCCCGTGAGGCCGTGCGGACCTTCTCCAGCGGGGCGATCCGGCCGTCCTCGATGCCGAGCAGCGGCTTGACCATGAGCGCCGAGCCCAGCAGGCTCGCCGCGGCGCCGATCCGGCCGCCGCGGCGCAGGTGCTCCAGGGTGGCGACGTAGAACAGCGAGCGGCAGATGTCGGCCCGGTCCATCGCCGCCTTCGCGACCTCGTCGAGGGAGGCGCCGGTCAGCGCGGTCGCCGCCGCCGACAGCGCGGCGAAGCCCAGTCCCATGCCGATGCTGCCGGTGTCCACGACCCGGACCGGGACCGGCGCGGCCTCGGCGGCCAGCCGGGCCGCCTCCACCGTCCCGGACATGGCACCGGACAGGTGCACCGAGACGATGGCGGTCGCCCCGGTGGCGGTGGCCGCCGTGTAGGCCGCGGAGAACCGCTCGGGGGACGGCCGGGAGGTGGTGACGGGGTTCCATTCGCGCAGCGCCTGCGCGGCGTCGGCGGCGGAGATGTCCACGCCTTCTTCCCGGAGGGCCCCGCCCACGGTGAGCTGTAGCGGCACCACGGTGATGTCGTGCCGCTCGGCGAGCCCCGGGGGGAGGTACGCGGTGGAATCCGTGACAATCGCGACCTCAGCACCCATGCCCGGGAGACTACCCCTACTGGATGGGAACGCCACCCCGCCAGACACGCACGGCCCGAAGCCCGAAGGACCAGGCGAAGGCGCCCTCGTGATCGGCGTCCCACAGCACGATGTCGGCCATCATGCCGGGCGCCAGCGAACCCCGGTCGCCGACCCGCAGGGCGGACGCACCGCCCAGCGTGGCGGCGCGCAGCGCCTCGGTGACGCTCAGCCCGTACTCCGCCACCGCGAGGCCGATGATGAGCGGCATCGAGGTGATGCCGCACTGACCCGGGTTGTGGTCGGTGCCGAGGGCGATCGTCACGCCGCGGTCGAGCATCGCCCGGACCGGCGCCTTGCGGCGTCCGCCGGCGAGCGAGCTGCCCGGGCACACCGTCGCGGTGACCCCGGCGTGCGCCAGCGCCTTGATGTCGTCCTCGTTGGCCTCGTTGAGCAGGTCCGCGGAGGAGCAGCCGACCTCGGCGGCGACATGCGCCGCGCCCATCCGCTCCTTGCCGCAGGCGTGGATCCGGGCCTTGAGGCCGACCCGCTTGCCGGTGAGCAGCACGGCCCGCGCCTCGTCGGCGGTGAAGTGGCCGTCGTCGCAGTAGACGTCGATGCTGTCCGCGCCGGCCGCCGCCGCGTCGCCCGCCCACAGGCGCACCGCCTCGACGTAGTCCCGGCGCCTGCCGAAGAACTCCGGCGGCAGCACGTGCGCGGCCAGGAAGGTCGCGTGGATGCGCGGCATCGCCGGTTCGCTCTCCAGGCCGCGCAGCAGCCGGATGTCGGCGAGCTCACCGTCGCGGGTGAGGTGATATCCGGTCTTGGCCTCGACCGTGGTGGTGCCGCTGTGGATCCAGTGGCGCAGCCGCTCCCGGACCGCGTTGCACAGTGTCCAGGGGTCGGTCCCGCGGGTCACGGTCACCGTCGAGTAGACCCCGCCGCCCGCGGCCATAATCTCCCGCTCGGTGGAGCCGCTCGAGAGCATCGCGAGCTCGGCCCAGCGGTTGCCGGCGTAGACGGGATGGGAGTGCGCGTCGATCAGCCCTGGCGTGACCAGCCCGCCACCGAGGTTCTCGACGTGATCCACGTCGACGATGTCATCGATGACACCGGGCACGCTCTGCGGCAGATCCGCGGCGGGGCCGGCCCATACGATGCGGTCGTCGTGAATGAGAATGGCGGCATTGCTACAGACATCGGTGCCCGTCCAGAGCCTGCCGATGTTCGTCAGCAACCGTACCGTCATAGTTTCACCGGCCAGTTTCGCGGCAGCGCGCGGCAGCGGACAATCGGAACACCAGGCACATGGTGGTGGGTCTCCCCTGCTCCCCCTCGTACATGGTGGCGGGTCTCACCTGCTCTCGATCCCACACCAGACGGTCACCTGCTCTCGATCGTCATGGCCGACTGGGTGCCGGCGAACCATCGTGGGGTTGTCGGTGATCGGACGATCACCGGGAGCAACGAGCCCGGAGATATCGGTTTCGTCACGGTAGTGCACTGAAGGCCCGGCATACAACCTCTTGCCACCAAACGCAGGGGGTATCGGGGAAAGTTCCGGCCGGGACGGCCACCGACGAGCACCCCTCCCCGACTCACAGTCTCCCAGGTCCGGACGGCGAGCGTGCCCGGTTACAGAAACCGACATAACTCTCACGAAAGGAAATACTGCATGCAATACCTGCTCACCCCCTGGTGTGCCGTCGCCCCCGACCAACAGACCGTAGGGAAATATATGGCTCCGCCACAGGGATTCGCCAGTTGTCCCGCCCAGGCGATCGCCATTTCTGTCAATGTCCAGCAATAAGCCCCGGGCGGATAGCCACCCGGGGCTTATCGTCACAGCCGGCCGCGCACGCACGCCGGTACGCCGGCGTCAGGCACGAGCAGGGTCAGGCCGGAGCCGGGGTGACGGTGAAGCGCTCCAGCTCCGCGTAGAGGGCCAGCGGCACCCGCGCGTGCAGCGCGGTGCCGTTCTCGGTGTGCTCCTGCTTGAACACCTCGCCGTGATCGTGCGTGCGGGCCACCAGATCGCCCCGGCCGTACGGCAGCAGCACGTGCACCTCGCGGTCGAGCACGGGCAGCTCCCGCTCGATCGCCGCGAGGAGCTCCTCGACGCCCGCACCGGTGCGGGCCGAGACCACCACGCTGTGCGGTTCGCGGCGCTGTAGCCGGGCCAGCGCGAGCGGATCGGCGGCGTCGGACTTGTTGATCACGACCAGTTCCTTCACCGACCCGGCGTCGATCTCGCGCAGCACCTCGCGGACCGCGTCGAGCTGCGCCTCCGGGTCGCTGTCGGAGCCGTCCACGATGTGCAGGATCAGGTCGGCGTCCGCGACCTCCTCCAGGGTGGAGCGGAAGGCCTCCACGAGCTGGTGCGGCAGGTGCCGTACGAAGCCCACCGTGTCCGCCAGGGTGAAGTTGCGCCCGGACGGGGACTGCGCCTTGCGCACCGTGGGGTCGAGGGTGGCGAACAGGGCGTTCTCCACCAGCACCCCGGCGCCGGTCAGCCGGTTGAGCAGCGAGGACTTGCCGGCGTTGGTGTAGCCGGCGATCGCCACCGACGGCACCTCACGGCGCCGCCGCTCCGCCCGCTTGGTGTCGCGGGAGGTGCTCATCTCGGCGAGCTGCCTGCGCAGCTTGGCGATCCGGGTGCGGATGCGCCGGCGGTCCAGCTCGATCTTCGTCTCACCGGGGCCACGGCCGCCGATGCCGACGCCGCCGGCCGCCCGGCCTCCGACCTGCCGGGAGAGGTTGCCACCCCAGCCGCGCAGGCGCGGCAGCAGGTAGTTGAGCTGGGCCAGCTCGACCTGCGCCTTGCCCTCCCGGCTGCGGGCGTGCTGCGCGAAGATGTCGAGGATGAGGGCGGTACGGTCGATGACCTTGACCTTGACGATCTCTTCGAGCTGACGTAGCTGGCCGGGGGTGAGCTCACCGTCGCAGATGACGGTGTCGGCGCCGGTCGCGATGACGACGTCGCACAGCTCCTCCGCCTTGCCGGAGCCGACGTAGGTGCCCGGGTCGGGCTTGCTCCGGCGCTGGATCAGGCCGTCCAGCACCTCCGAGCCGGCGGTCTCGGCGAGCAGCGCGAGCTCCCGCATGGAGTACTCCGCCTGCGCGGCCGTACCCTCCGTCCACACGCCGATGAGCACGACGCGCTCCAGGCGCAGGGACCGGTACTCGACCTCGGTGACATCGGCGAGCTCGGTCGACAGCCCCCCGACGCGACGAAGAGCCTGCCGGTCTGCGAGATCGAGGTCTCCCGTCATCGGCTCTTCCTCATGGTCTTCATAAGGGGCAGTAGTCATGTTCCTCCAGACTCAGCGAACTCATCGATATCAACGTCCGGGCGGGGCCGGAACTTCCCGGCGATCGTCCCACGGCCCACCGGCTCGGTCACCTGCTTTATTCCCCGGCCACCGGGGGCGGATGCCGGGCCACGACCGGAGTCTCTCCCGGTTCGACGGGTATGACGGCCAGGTGGTGCCGGTCCGGCCAGGTGGGAAAGCCCACTTTGACCGATATCCGGGGAACCGACTAGCGTTCCACTAAGTAGAAGTCGATTTTCGCTAGACGAAAGGTCAGGCAGATGGCCAGTCCCGAAGGCGTCGAGGTCACCGGGCCTCTTCACGATCGTTACGACGAGATCCTCACGCCCGAGGCGGTCGGCTTCCTCGCGACCCTGCAGCGGGAGTTCGGCGCCCGCCGCGAGGGGCTCCTGGCCAAGCGGGTGGAGCGGCAGGAGGCGCTGTCCAAGGGCGGCACCCTGGACTTCCTGCCCGAGACCGCCCAGGTGCGCGAGGACCCCTCCTGGCGGGTCGCCGACCCCGCGCCGGGCCTGGTCGACCGGCGGGTCGAGATCACCGGTCCCACCGACCGCAAGATGACGATCAACGCGCTCAACTCCGGCGCGAAGGTGTGGCTGGCCGACTTCGAGGACGCCAACACCCCGCTCTGGGACAACATGGTCCAGGGCCAGCTCAACCTGCGGGACGCGCTCGACCGCACGATCGACTTCACCGATCCCAAGAGCGGCAAGTCCTACGCGCTCAGGGCCGACGACGAGCTCGCCACCATCGTGGTGCGCCCCCGTGGCTGGCACATGGAGGAGAAGCACCTCCAGGTGGACGGCCGGCCCATGTCGGGCTCGCTGTTCGACTTCGGCCTCTACCTCTTCCACTCCGGACGGCGCCAGCTGGCCAAGGGCAAGGGCCCGTACTACTACCTCCCCAAGATGGAGAGCCACCTCGAGGCCCGGCTCTGGAACGACGTGTTCAAGCGGGCCCAGGACGAGCTGGGGATCCCCCAGGGGACCATCCGCGCGACGGTGCTGATCGAGACGATCCCGGCCGCGTTCGAGATGGAGGAGATCCTGTACGAGCTGCGCGAGCACTCCGCGGGGCTCAACGCGGGCCGCTGGGACTACCTCTTCTCCGTGATCAAGAAGTTCCGCGACCGGGGCCGCGACTTCGTGCTCCCCGAGCGCAACTCCATCACGATGACCGCGCCGTTCATGCGCGCCTACACCGAGCTGCTGGTCCGGACCTGCCACAAGCGCGGCGCCCACGCGATCGGCGGCATGGCCGCCTTCATCCCCTCCCGCGACGAGGAGATCAACAAGGTCGCCTTCGAGAAGGTGCGGGCGGACAAGACCCGCGAGTCCGGCGACGGCTTCGACGGCTCCTGGGTCGCCCACCCGGGCATGGTGGACCTGTGCCGTGAGGTCTTCGACGACGTGCTCGGCGAGCGGCCCAACCAGCGCGACCGGCTCCGCGAGGACGTCGACGTGTCGGCCGCCGACCTGCTGGCGATCTCCCAGACCCCGGGTGAGATCACCGAGGCGGGTCTGCGCAACAACATCGACGTGGCACTGCGCTACCTGGCCACCTGGCTCGGCGGGGGCGGCGCGGTCGCCATCCACAACCTGATGGAGGACGCCGCGACGGCGGAGATCTCCCGCTCGCAGGTGTGGCAATGGATCTACAATGATGTCGAGCTCACAGATGGCCAGACGGTCACCAAGGAGCTGGTCGAGCAGATCCTCGAGGAGGAGCTGACGAAGATCCGGGAAGAACTCGGCGGCGCCTTCAACGAACCGCGTTACGCTCAGGCCGTGACGCTGTTCAAGGAGGTCACTCTGGCCGGCGACTACGCCGACTTCCTGACCCTCCCTGCCTACGAGCGCATGCCGTGACACCTTCCTCCTTCGTGATCATGCAATCGCCCGACGGGAGACCGCATGATCACGAAGGGGAATCCGGGACGAGGTGACGACCATGGACGTTGAGGCGCTCGCGAGACGGTTCACCGAGATCACCGGAGCGGACGGGGTCATCACCGATCCGGTACGGCTGCGCACCTACGAATGCGACGGCCTGACCTATCACAAGGCCACGCCCGGCATCGTCGTGCTGCCCGACACCGCCGAGCAGATCGCGGCCATCGTCCGGGTCTGCGTGGCGGCCGGGATCCCCTACGTCGCCCGCGGCTCGGGCACCGGGCTGTCGGGCGGCGCCCTGCCGCGCACCGACGGGGTGCTGATCGTGACCTCCCGGATGCGCCGCATCCTGTCCATCGACGCGGCGAACCAGCGGGCGGTCGTCGAGCCCGGCGTGATCAACCTGGACGTGAGCAAGGCCGCGAGGCCGTACGGCTACTACTTCGCGCCCGACCCGTCCAGCCAGCAGATCTGCTCCATCGGCGGCAACGTGGCCGAGAATTCCGGCGGGGCGCACTGCCTCAAGTACGGCTTCACCGCCAACCACGTGCTGGCCTGCGAGATCGTCACCCCCGCTGGCGACATCGTGGAGATCACCGCGGGCGGCGCCGGCTACGACCTGCTCGGGGTGTTCATCGGCTCGGAAGGCACCATCGGCATCACCACCAAGGTCACGGTGAGGCTGACCCGGCTGCCGGAGACGGTCCAGACCCTGCTGGCGGCGTTCACCTCGATCGAGGCCGGCGGCGAGGCGGTCTCGGCGATCATCCGCACCGGGGTGGTCCCCGCCGCGATCGAGATGATGGACGCCCTCGCCATCGAGGCCGCCGAGGCCGCCGTGCAGTGCGAGTATCCGGCCGGCGCCGGCGCCGTCCTCATCGTCGAGCTGGACGGGCCCGCCACGGAGGTCGAGCACCGCTTCGCGCAGGTGCAGCGGCTCTGCCGGGACGCCGGTGCGTTCGAGGTCCGGACCGCCGCCGACGACGAGGAGCGCGCCCTGATCTGGAGGGGACGCAAGTCGGCGTTCGCGGCCGTCGGCCGGATCAGCCCCGCCTACCTGGTCCAGGACGGCGTGATCCCGCGCACGGCCCTGCCCGAGGTCCTCGCCCGCATCGACCTGCTGTCGCGCGAGTCAGGCGTGCGGGTGGCCAACGTCTTCCACGCCGGCGACGGCAACCTCCATCCGCTGGTGCTCTTCGACGACGCCGAACCCGGGGCGGGCGAGCGGGCCGAGGAGGTCTCCGGCAAGATCCTCGACCTGTGCATCGAGCACGGCGGATCGATCACCGGCGAGCACGGGGTGGGCGTCGACAAGGCGCGCTACATGCCGCGCATGTTCACCGGCGCCGACCTCGACACCATGCAGATGGTGCGGTGCGCGTTCGACCCGGCCGGGCTCTGCAACCCTGGCAAGGTGTTCCCGACCCCTCGGCTGTGCGGCGAGGTGCCCGGCGTCCGGAAAGGCGTCCACCCGCTGGTGGAGCAGGGAAGAGCGGAGCAGTTCTGATGGCGACCCGGACGATGACGGCGCTGCAGAAGGCCTGCGAGGACGTCCGTGAGGGGACGGCCGCGGAGGGCGTGCTGGGCGTCGCGCCGACCTACGTCGCCGCACCGGCGACGGTCGCCGAGGCCGGCGAGGTCATGCGGGTGGCCGCCGAGCGGGGGCTGACCGTGATCCCCCGGGGCGGTGAGACCCGGCTGGACTGGGGGCGGCCCCCGGCCGGCTGTGACCTGCTGGTCGACACCGTGCGGCTGGACCGGATCATCGAGCACGCCGCGGGCGATCTGGTGGTCAAGGTCGAGGCCGGGCTGACGATGGAACGGCTGGCGGAGCCGCTCGCCGCGCAGGGCCAGCAGCTCGCGCTGGACACCCCGCTGCCGGGCTCCACGGTCGGCGGGACGCTGGCCACGGCCGCCGCGGGACCACGCCGGCTGTTCTACGGCTCCGGCCGCGACCTGCTGATCGGCGTCACCATCGTGCGAGCCGACGGCACCATCGCCAAGTCCGGCGGCAAGGTGGTCAAGAACGTCGCCGGCTACGACCTCGGCAAGCTGCTCACCGGGTCGTACGGCACCCTGGGGCTGATCGTGGAGGCGGCGTTCCGGCTGCACCCGCTGCCGGACGCGCAGGCGTACGTCACCCGGACCGTCCCCGACCCGGCCGGCGCGCACCAGGCCGTGCAGGCCGTGCTGCACTCCGCGGTCGTGCCCAGCGCGATCGAGGTGGACGCCCCCGCGGGCGGCCCGGTCACCGTCGCGGTGCTGGTCGAGGGGCTGGCCGAGAGCATGCCGCCGCGCGGCGCGGAGGTCGCCCGGCTCCTCGGGGGTGAGGCGGCCGTGCTGCCGGAGCCGCCACCGTGGTGGGGCCGATACCCCGACGACAGCACCCTCATCGAGGTCGTCGCTCCGCCCACCGCCCTCACCGACGTGCTGGCGCTCGCCGGCGCGGACGGGCGGGACGCGCCGGCCGGCGCCTCGGTGCGGGGATCCGCCGGTACCGGCAACTGGCAGGTCGGAGTGCCCGCCGAGACGCCGCCCGGCCAGGTCGGCGGGCTGCTGGCCGGGCTGCGCGCGACGCTGGCGCCGCACCGGGGCGGCGCCGTGGTGCGCTACGCCCCCGAGGCGGTACGCGACGAGATCGACTTCTGGGGGCCGGTACCCGCGCTGCCGCTGATGCGGGCGGTCAAGGACCAGTTCGACCCCGGGCGCCGCCTGTCGCCGGGCCGTTTCGTGGGAGGCATCTGATGGGCACGCACGAGCCGGGAACGGGTCTGCCGGTCCCCGGGGACGACCTGATGAACGAGCTGATCGACGACTGCGTGCACTGCGGGTTCTGCCTGCCGACCTGCCCGACGTACCTGCTGTGGGGCGAGGAGATGGACTCCCCGCGCGGCCGCATCCACCTGATGAAGCAGCACGCGGAGGGCGCCCCGCTGTCCGAGCCGATGGTGGGGCACTTCGACGCCTGCCTCGGGTGCATGGCCTGCGTGACGTCCTGCCCCTCCGGCGTGCAGTACGACCGGCTCATCGAGGCCACCCGCGCCGAGGTGGAGCAGGAGCATCCGCGGACCCGCGGCGAGAAGTTCCTCCGTGAAATGATCTTCGCGCTGTTCCCCTATCCGAAACGGCTGCGGGCCCTGCGCGGGCCGCTGCGCGCGTACCAGCGGTCCGGGCTGGAGAGGCTGGTCAGGCGCAGCGGGCTGCTCGACCGGCTGCCCCCGACCCTGGCCGCGATGGAGCGGCTGACCCCTCGGCTGGGCGCCGCGCCCCGGCTGCCCGAGCGCGTCGCCGCCCGGGGGGAACGGCGGGCCACCGTCGGCATGCTGACCGGCTGTGTGCAACGCGAGTTCTTCCCCCAGGTCAACGCGGCGACCGCCCGGGTGCTGGCGATGGAGGGCTGCGACGTCGTCATCGGCACCGCCCAGGGCTGCTGCGGGGCGCTGTCGTTGCACTCCGGCCGCCGCGCGGAGGCCGAAGAGTTCGCCAAGCAGACCATCCAGGCGTTCGACGGCATCGACACCATCGTGGTCAACTCGGCCGGCTGCGGATCGGCCATGAAGGACTACGCCGACCTGCTCGCCGACCAGCCGGACTGGGCCGGGCGGGCCGCCGCCCTCAGCGCCCGGACGCGCGATCTCACCGAGTTCCTCGCCGAGCTCGGCCCGCGGGCCGAGCGGCACCCGCTGCCGATCACCGTCGCCTACCACGACGCCTGCCATCTCTCGCACGCCCAGGGCATCCGCAGGCAGCCGCGCGATCTGCTGCGCGGCATCCCCGGCCTGGAGCTCGAGGAGGTCGGCGAGGCCGAGATCTGCTGCGGCTCGGCCGGCACCTACAACCTGCTGCAGCCGGTGGCGGCCGCCGAGCTGGGCGACCGCAAGGCGGAGCACGTGCGGCGGACGGGCGCCGAGCTGCTGGTCGCCGCCAACCCCGGCTGCTCGATGCAGATCGCCACGGCGCTGCGCCGGCAGGGCCGAGAGATCGCCGTCGCGCACCCGGCGGAGCTGCTCGACGCGTCCCTGCGCGGGACCGGACGGGAGACGTTCCTGCGGCACAGGTGACCGTCCGCCCGTTCGAACGGCGGCGGATCCGCCCGGTGGACGCCGATCGGCCAGTAGGGTACCTGCGCCTGCGTGTGCCGACGCCTTCCGGTAGTTTGTCTGGCGACCAGGATCACACGATGCGTCACGGCGAGTGGCCGGACACGCTGAGGGACCCGGGGATGACGATGGACAACGGTCAGGACACCCGCTCGCACCGGCGGCGTGCCAAGAAGAGCAACGCCGGCCGGATCGGATTCGCCGGAGCCCTCGTGGGTGTGCTCGGGATCGTCGCGGTCGCGGTCGTCATCATCATCCTGCGGCCGGGCGGCCACGACGCGCCGAGTCCCGTGCACGCCGGCGCCGGCCAGGACGTCACGTCCGGATCGTCCGGCACGGCGAAGACCGTGCCCGCTCCCAAGACCGGGCCGGCCCTGAGCATCGCCAACACCGACGGCTACGCGTACTCCATCGCGGCGGCCCGCGGCGGCACCAACAACAAGCCGCTGCCCGGCACCGGCACCCCGCCACCGGACGGAACGAGCTACGCCTACGCCGACTACGTGCTCACCAACACCGGGCAGAAGCCCGCGCTGCTGGACTTCCCCGCGGACCTGTTCGTGCACCGGGACCGGGTGGGCGTCGTCGCCCGGACGCGCTGCATGCCACAGGCCGGCACCCGTCCGGACATGTGCACGCTGCCCAACCACAGCGCGGTCATCGGCTACCTCAACGGATCCAGGCCACCGGTCACCCAGGACGGCGACCAGTACATGCCGGCCGGCGCGTCGTACCTGGTACGCGTCGCGACCGATCTCCCGGTGAGCACGGACCTCCCGCAGAGCGAGATGAACCTTTACCTCTGGGACGCCCGCTACATCAGCGACCGCAAGGCCGTCCTGCTCGCCTTCCCCTGAGCACCGCGTCTTCTCAGCGCCTTATGAGCGCCTACCGAGCGTCTTGGCACGGCGGCGCCCGCGGCCGGTTCAGGACTTCGCGGTGAACCCGATGTCCTCGTAGGCCAGGTCGTAGAAGCCGCCGGCACCGAAGTTGGCCAGGTTGGCGCGGGTGCCGATCAGCTGGGGCCGCTGGTAGAGCGGGAGCACGCTGACCTGCTGCCAGACCAGCCGGTCGACCTCGTTGGTGAGCCGCCGTGCCCTCTGCGGATCGAGCTCCCCCATCGCCTCGTCCATCGAGGCGTCGATCTGCGTCGTGCCGATCCGGGCGTAGTTCTGCTGGATCCGGTCACCGCGCGGCTGGGCGAAGACCGACCGGTTCGACGAGACCGGGAACGGGGTGCCCAGCCAGGCGAACGGCACGATGTCGAAGTTGCCCGGTGAGACGTACTTGTCGAACAGGTCGTCGGTGGGCACCGACCGGATGTCCACTCCGACGGCGATCCGCGCGAGCATCGCCTGGATGAGCTCGGCCTCCTGCCTGCTGCCCGAGACCCCGGAGGGCACCACCATCCGCAGGGTCAGGGCCCTGCCGTCCTTGACCCGGCGGTCCCCGCTGCGCACCCAGCCCGCCTCGTCGAGCAGCCGCCCCGCCCGGGCCGGGTCGTAGCCCCGCAGCTCCCCCGCGTTGTCGCGGTAGCCCTCCTGGGTGTTGACGAAGAAGTGGTTGCCCAGGGTCTGGACGGGCCAGTTGAGGCCCTTGAGATCGGACTCGGCGATCGCCCTGCGGTCGATGCCCAGCGCGAGCGCCTGGCGGACCCGGAGATCCGACAGCGGCGGGCGGGCGGCGTTCAGCGTGAGCTGCCGCCAGTCCGGGCCGCCCGCCCGGCGGACCACCGCGCCCCTCACCCGCTTGACCCGGGCGTACGCGCTGGCGTCGCCGCCGATGTCGAGCAGGTCGACCTCACCGTTGGCGAACGCCCCGGGGATCGCGCTGGAGTCCATCGCCCGGAACACGATCGAGTCGAGCTTGGCGGGCCGCCCCCACCAGCGGGTGTTGCGGACGATCGTGACGGACTTGGCGGTGCGGTCCAGGCCGCCCAGCCGGAACGGTCCCGCCGTCACCGGGATGCGGTTGAGCCAGCCGCGGTTGAACACCTCCGGATCGGTGCCGGACCCGGCCGGGTAGAGCGGGCTGAACAGGCCGGACCAGTCCGCGAACGGCCGGGCGAAGGTCACCACGACCTGGTGGTCGTCGCGGCCGCGCGCGACCCGCGCGATCTGGTCGTAGCCGGTGCTGGAGACGATCTGGAAGCGCCGGTCCCGGCCGGACAGCGCCGACGCCTGTGCCGCGAAGTCGCGGTAGGTGATCTGGGTGCCGTCGGACCAGACGGCCCGGGGATTGAGGGTGTAGGTGACGACCTGCTGGGGGGTGTTGCGGGTCACCCTGGCGGCCAGGACATAGTCGGGGTCCGGGTGCGGGAGGCCCTTCTCGTCGGACGGCATCAGCACGGGCATCAGCCCGCGGATGACGTTGAGCACCACGCCCTTGGCGCCGTTGGCGTGGTTGGAGTTCCACTGTGCCGGGAACTCCGGCAGCGGCCAGCGCAAGGTGCCGCCGCTGCGGACCTGCTCGCGCGGCACCGGGTTGACGTCGTAGGCCGCGAGCTTGGCGACCTTGGCGTGGCCCGGCGACTCGGGCGCGCCGCAGGCGCTCACCAGCAGGAGCACGGCGACCAGCGGAATGGACGGCTTCACGATCTCTCCTCGATGTGGTGGCATGCCACCCGCTGGTCCCCCGCCAGCGGGCGCAGCCCGGGCTCCTCCCGCGCGCAGCGGTGACGCCGCTCCAGGTCCAGCTCCGTGTACAGCGGGCAGCGGGACCGGAACCGGCAGCCCGGCGAGGCCCCGTCGGCGGCGCCCGGTGGCTCGCCTCGCAGCAACACCCGGGTGCGGGCCCGCTCCCGGTCCGGATCCGGCACCGGGACCGCCGCCACCAGCGCCCGGGTGTACGGGTGCGCGGGCGACCGCAGCACCTGGTCCGCCTCGCCCAGCTCGGCGATCCGCCCGCGGTACATGACCGCGACCCGGTCGGCGATGTGCCGGACGACGGCGAGGTCGTGCGCGACGAACAGGTAGGACAGGTTCAGCCGGCCCTTCAGCTCCCGGAGCAGGTTGATCACGCCCGCCTGCACGGAGACGTCCAGGGCCGACACCGGCTCGTCGAGGACGATCAGCCGGGGCCCCAGCGCGAGCGCCCGGGCGATGCCGATCCGCTGCCGCTGCCCGCCGGAGAAGGCCGCCGGGTAGCGGTCCGCGTGCGAGGGTTCGAGCCGGACCAGCGTCAGCAGTTCCTCGACCCGGGCGGCGACGGCGGGCGCCCGCCATCCGTGCGCCCGCAGCGGCTCGGCGAGGATGTCGGCGACCGGCATCCGCGGATCCAGGGCGGCGAGCGGGTCCTGGAAGACGACCTGCAGGTCGCGGCGCAGCTCCTTGCGCTCGGCCCGCCGCAGCCCCGTGACGTCCCGGCCGAGCACGGTGATGCGGCCCCGCTGGGGGGCGGCCAGCCGCAGGATCTCGTGCAGGGTCGTGGTCTTGCCGCATCCGGACTCGCCGACCAGGCCGAGGGTCTCGCCCTCGCGGATGTCGAAGCCGATCCCGTCGACCGCCCGCACGGTGCCGGCCCGCCGCCGGAACACCGTCCCCCTGCGCAGGGGGAAGTGCCGGGCGAGGTCGGTCACCTCCAGGACGGCGGCCCGCTCGGCACGCGGCGGGCGGGGACCGTCCACCGGGACCCGCGGCACCGGGAAGATCCGCCCCGGGTCGCCGAGCTCCTCGACGCAGGCGGCCAGATGGCCCGGCGCCCCGGCGGGCGCGAGGGCGGGCTCGGCCGCGGAGCACCGCGGGGTGGAGACCGGGCAGCGGGGCTCGAAGGCGCAGCCCGGCGGCGGCTCCGGGGCGGACGGCGGGCCGCCCTCGATCGGCACCAGCGCGGCCGGGTCGCCGTCCAGGCGCGGCGTGCAGCCCAGCAGGCCGATGGTGTACGGCATGCGGGGCCGGTAGTAGACGTCGCCGACGGCCCCGGTCTCGACCACCCGCCCCGCGTACATCACCAGGACCCGGTCGGCCAGGCCGGCGACCACCCCGAGATCGTGGGTGACCAGGACGACGGCGGCGCCGGTCGCCTCCTTGGCGACCCGCAGCACCTCCAGCACCTGGGCCTGGATCGTCACGTCCAGCGCGGTGGTGGGCTCGTCGGCGATGAGCACCGCCGGGTCGTTGGCGATCGCCATGGCGATCAGCGCGCGCTGGCGCATGCCGCCGGAGAACTCGTGCGGGAACGCGCGCGCCCGCACGGCCGGGTCGGGGATGCCCACGAGGTCCAGCAGCTCCACCGCCCTGCGGCGGGCCGCCTGCCGGCCGGCGCCGGTGTGGATCCGGACGGCCTCGGCGATCTGGTCGCCGATCGGGTAGACCGGCGTGAAGGCCGACTGCGGGTCCTGGAAGACCATCGCCAGCTCCCTGCCGCGCACCTGGGCGAGCTCGCGGTCGGAGCGGCCGAGCAGTTCCCGGCCGCGCAGCCGTACGGAACCGGTGGCGGTGGCGGTGGGGGGCAGCAGGCCCATCATGGCGAGCGCGGTGACCGACTTGCCGGAGCCGGACTCGCCGACGATGCCGAGCACCTCTCCGGGGGCGAGCGAGAGGCTCACCCCCCGGACGACGCTGCGGCCGGGCCGGAAGACGACCCGCAGGTCGTCGACCTCGAGCACGGGGGCCCGCGCGGGACCGGCCGGCGGAGCGCTCATGCGGACCGGGCCGGGTCGAGGGCGTCGCGCAGCCCGTCGCCGATCAGGTTGGCACTGAGCACGGTCAGCACCAGCAGCGCGGCCGCGGGCACGAACAGCCACGGGTAGGTGGTCGCGGCCCCGGCCCCGTCGGCGATGACCGTGCCGAGTGAGCTGTCGGGAGGCTGGACTCCGAACCCGAAGTAGGACAGCGCGCTCTCCCCGATGATCGCGACGCTGACGTTGAGGGTCGCGTCGATGATCAGCAGCGAGGCGAGGTTGGGCAGGATGTGCCGCAGGATGATGCGCGGCGCGCCGACCCCCATGTAGCGGGCCGCCAGGACGTACTCCCGGTCCTTCAGCGAGAGCGTCATGCCCCGCACGACGCGGGCCGTCACCATCCACATGAATCCGGCCAGCAGCCCGATGAAGACCGGCCAGCCGCCGTGCGCGAGCGTCGGCCCGACCACGGCGATGACCAGGAACGACGGCAGGACCAGCAGCAGGTCCACGCACCACATCAGGATCCGGTCCGCCCAGCCGCCGAGATAGCCGGCGAAGGACCCGACCAGGGCGGCCAGGCCGGTGGAGACGACCGCGACGAACAGGCCGATGATCAGCGACTTCTGCATGCCGCGCAGGGTGACGGCGAAGACGTCCCGGCCGCTCTGCGTGGTGCCCAGCCAGTGGGCGGCGGACGGCGGCTCGCGGAAGGCGGTGAAGTCGGTGGCCTGCCACGACCACCTGGACAGCTGGGGCCCGGCGAACGCGAGCAGGAACAGCAGCGCCAGCAGTATCACCCCGGCCGTGGCGCCGGGACTGCGCAGCAGGCGGCGCAGCACGAGGGGGGCGCGGCGCGGGACCTGGGACCGCACCACGACCGCGGAGTCGTCGATCATCGTGGTCATGCCGTCACCCGCACCCGCGGATCCAGGGCGCCCTGCGCCACGTCGGAGCACAGGCCGGCGAGCAGCACCAGCCCGGCGGCGAAGCAGTCGAACGCCGCGACCACGTTGACGTCGCCGCGTGAGATGGAGTCGATCAGCCACTCCCCCATGCCGTGCCAGCCGAAGATCTTCTCGGTGAAGGTCGCGCCGAGCAGCAGCAGCCCGAAGTTGTAGGCGAAGTAGGTCGTCACCGGGATCAGCGCGGTGCGCAGCGCGTGCCGGCGCAGCGCGGTCCGCCGCCGCAGCCCCTTGGCCAGCGCGGTCCGGACGTAGTCCGCGGACAGCACGTCCAGCATCATGCTGCGCTGGTAGCGGCTGTAGACCGCGGCCTGGGCGAGCACGATGGTCAGCGTGGGCAGCACCAGGTGCCGCAGCCGGCTGCCCAGGCCGCCGCCGGGGGCGCTCTCCCCCGTCCATTCCAGCAGCCGGGTGCCGGTGCGGTCGTTGATCCACTGGCCGCAGATCTGCAGCAGCACGGCGAGCACGAACACCGGCACCGCCATGATCACGAAGGAGCCCAGCGTGGTGACGCGATCGCCCAGCCGGTGCCGCCGGACCGCTCCATGGGCACCGGCCAGCACGCCGAGCACGCAGCCCAGCACGCAGCCGGCCAGCAGCAGCCGCAGGCTCACCCACACCCGGCGCTCCATCTCGGCGCCGACCGGCTCGCCCTCCCAGGTGCGGCCGAGATCGCCGTGCAGCACCCCGGAGGCCCAGGTCGTGTAACGGTCCAGCAGCGGGGTCTTGTCGTTGAGGTTGAGCTCGGTGAGCCGGGCGTCGATCACCCATTCCGGCGGCCGCTGCGCGCGGTCCTCGAAGTTGGCCCGGGGGTCGAGGCTCGCCGCGGCGAGCAGGTAGGCCAGGCTCGCGGCCAGCGTGACCAGCACGGCGTAGTTGAGCAGCCTGCGCAGCAGGAACCCTGTCACCCGCCCTCCTCCTCGCCCGCGATCGTGACAGTACGCTACTGGAGTATCACGAAACGTACGGTTGGAGTGGCCAGTCCCGGCAGGCCGCTGAAACGAGTCTGATAACGCTCTCCACAGGCCCGCAAGATCAGGACATTCATCCCTTTTCCCTTACGCTTTCCCACGACGTGACGTGCGACGGCGGAGGGACAGCAACGATGACGGCCGGCCGTGAGCGCTGGATCGTCCGGGCGGCACTGCTGCTGACCCTGACGGCCGTCCTGATGGTCGCGGCCTCGCTGCTGATCGGCACCGACGTACCCGGCGCGCTGCGCATGCCGCTGTGGCACCCGGAGATCGTGGTGGCGCTGACCTACACGCCCGTGGGCTCGCTGCTGCTGCGGCACCGGCCCGGGCTCAAGGTCGCCTGGCTGATGGTCGCGGCGGGGCAGTGCGCGGCGCTGTACGTGCTGTCGCTCAACCTGGCCCCCTGGCTGATCCTCCATCACGGCCCGGGCGGCGACTTCTTCCTGTGGCTGACCTACTGGCTGTGGGCGGTCGACACCTACGGCCTGATCCTGGTGATGCCCCTGATCTTCCCGGACGGCCGGCTGGTGTCGCGGTGGTTCCGCCCGGTGCTGGTCTCGGCCCTGCTGGTGCCGGTCATGATCTGCGTCCATCTGACGTACGAGCCCGACATCCGCCGGTTCGACAACGGCGTCTCCTCCTATCCGGTCCAGGACGTACCCCTGATCATCGGCGGGACGCTGCTGGTCACCCTCGCGCTCGGCCTGGTGTCGGTCGCGATCCGGTTCCTGCACTCCCCGTCCGACGTGCGGCGCCAGATCATCTGGGTCATCTACCCGGGACTGATCACTCAGGCGGTGGTCTTCGTCGGCGAGGTGACCCCCATCCCGGACGTGATCCGCAACGCCTCGGTGGCGCTGGTCCCGTTGTGCGTGGCGATCGCCATCACCCGGTACCGGCTCTACGACATCGACATCGTCGTCAACCGCACGCTCGTCTACGTCGGCCTGGTGGCAGTGATCACCACGGTCTACTTCGCGCTCGTCGGCGCGACCAGCCTGGTCGTGGCAGGGCAGGGCCAGCTCGCCGGCCTGGTGGGGGCGATCGCCGCGGGCGCGGTGTTCGAACCGGCCCGGCGGCGCCTGCAGCGCAGCGTCGACCGGCTGATGCACGGGGAGCGGGACCCCTACCGGCTCGCCGACCAGCTGAACCGCCGGCTGCAGACCGCCTCCGACCCCGCCGACGCCCTGGCGACCGCCGCCCAGACCGTGCGGGAGGCGCTCGGGGCCTCGGGCGTGGTGATCGAGGTGCTGGACCGGGAGGGGCGGGCCGCCCGGGCCGAGGACGGCGACCTCGGGGCCCGCCCGCAGGTCATCCCGCTGATCTGGGGAGGCGAGCCGGTGGGCCGGCTGATCTTCTCCCGCTCGGACCCCCCGGACATCCGGCTGGCCTCCGTACTGGCCCGCAACCTGGCCACGGTCGCCAACGCGGTGCGGCTCGCCGCCGACGTGCAGCGCTCCCGGGAGCGCATCCTCAGCACCCGGGAGGAGGAGCGACGCCGGCTGCGCCGCGACCTGCACGACGGGCTGGGCCCGACGCTGGCCAGCCTCGCCATGACCGTGGACGCGGCCCGCATCACGCTGCCGAAGGACCCCGCGGCGGTGGATCCGCTGCTGGAGGTCCTGCGCACCACCATGGGCCGGGCGATCGGCGACATCCGCGAGCTCGTCTACGGCCTGCGCCCCCCGGCCCTGGACGATCTGGGCCTGCTGGGAGCCATCATGGCGCTGGCGGACAACATCACCGAGATCACCGGCCCGCGCGTCGAGGTCGAGGTCGACGGGGAGCTGGAGGACCTGCCGGCGGCCGTGGAGGTCGCGGCCTACCGCATCATCCAGGAGGCGATCACCAACATCCGGCGGCACGCCGCGGCGGGCGTCGTGGTGGTACGGCTCGAACGCGGCACCGCGCTGCAGGTGAGCATCACCGACGACGGGGTGGGCGTGTCCGGGCGCAGCCGCGCCGGAGTGGGCATGTCGTCGATGCGCGAACGCGCCGCGGAGCTGGGCGGGTCCTGCCAGATCGGGCCCGGCCCGGAGGGCGGCACCCGCGTCCTGGCCCGCCTGCCGATCAACGTGGCGGTGGTATGAGCCCGCGAAGGGCCGGTGGCCGCCCCCCGCCAAGACGGTGACCACCGGCCCGCTCGCTCCGCGCGGATCGCAGGGCTCCCATCCGTTGATCCACGCGGCCCCTCACAGGGTGTGCGAGTAGCACGCTACGAGCCCGGGCATCCCGGCCAGAAGGGACGGGGGTCCCGCCCCGGGCAGGACCGATGACTAGCCGAACACCGTGGCGTCGGCCTTGCCGAGCAGGGTGACCAGCTCGTTCCCCTCGTCGGGGCTGAGGACCTCGAAGGCGGGGGCGACCAGGCCGTCGGTGAGCTGCTCGGCCCTGGCCCGCCGCTCCCTCAGCTCCGCGGTGGCGTCCGGGTAGGGCCGGGGCCAGCCGAAGAACTCCGCGTTGGCCTCGCCGCCCGGGACCAGGGCCGAGGTACCGGTCAGCACGGCCTCCAGCGGGGACAGCCCGGTGGCCAGCACGGCGACCAGGTGCAGCCCGTTGCGCAGTTCCCGCAGCACGTGGGCGAGCTGGGAGACGCGGGCCGGGCCGTCATCGGCCAGCGGCATGGCCCGCCAGCCCGCGAACAGCGGGGCGCCCGTCACGTCGGCGCGGCCGACGACCAGCTGGAGCAGGTCGGCCAGCCGGTCCGCGTCGGGGAAGCCGGCCAGCTTCCGGCGTCCGAATTCCTGGCATATCACTGCATAGCGGTTGGCCGCCTGGGCGGCCGGCAGGCTCGCCGCCGCCTCCCAGGCCTCCCGGACGGCACTGCCGGGGAAGAACCCGGCCGCCGAGACGACCACGTCGGCGTCGACCTCGCCCAGGACGCCGCACCGGCCGCGGAAGTACGGTGCCCAGCCCGCGAAACCGGTCTCCTGGGCGAAGACCTTGGCCTCTCTCGAGATCATGAACGCCCCGCCCAGCCGGCCGACGGGGTCCTTCACCGCCGTCGCGACCATGCGCGCGTCAGTCATGGGGCCTCCCTGCAATCCGAACCGGATTCCAGGGATCTTAGGCCGCCTCAGCCGGAGTGTCGCGGCTGGGGCCACCCGGCCCGGGTCTCGCCCTCCGCCACCAGGACCGCCGGGCCGCGCAGCCTGCTGGTCGTGCCGTCGAAGATCACCGTGACCCGGCCGCCGGGCACGTCCACCAGCCAGTCACCGGCCGGCAGGCGCCCCGCCGCGATCGCCTCCGCCTCGCCGGGACCGGCGGCCGCGACCGCCGCGGCGACCGCGGTCGCGACGGACCCGCTGCCGCAGGAGCGGGTCTCGCCGGAGCCCCGCTCGTACACCCGCATCTCCACGTGCCGCTCGCCGACCGGCCGGAACAGCTCGACGTTGACCCCGTCGGGGAAGACCGCCGGGTCGAAGGACGGCGGCAGCGACAGGTCGAGGTCCCACACCGGCTCGTCGATCAGGCAGGCCAGGTGCGGGTTGCCCAGGGACACCCGCAGCCCGCCGTAGGACCGCCCGGCCACCAGCGCGGTGCCGGGGCCCCGCACGTCCGGGGGGCCCATGTCGACGGTGACGTCACCGGACGCGGCCAGCTCGACCCGGTGCAGGCCGGCGCGGGTCGCCACCCGCCACTCGCCCGGCGCGGCCAGGCCCTCCTCGACCAGGAAACGGGCGAAGACCCGGAGCCCGTTGCCGCACACCTCGGCGAGGCTGCCGTCGGCGTTGCGGTAGTCCATGAACCACTCGGCGTCGCCGGCCAGCGCCTCGGCCCGCGGGTCACCCGAGGTCTTGCAGCGCACGACCCGCAGCACGCCGTCCGCGCCGATCCCCGCCCGCCGGTCGCACAGCGTGGTGACGGTCTCCGGCGTGAGATCGAGCGATCCGTCCGGGTCGGGCAGGATGACGAAGTCGTTCTCGGTCCCATGCCCCTTGATGAATCGCATGGCGCGATCGTATCCGGCGGGCCCCGGCTACGCGCGCACCACCGCGAGCGCCTGCTCCAGCAGGTCTGGGGCGTCGTAGCGCAGCCAGCGGACCCGGGGGTCACGGCGGAACCACGACTCCTGGCGGCGGGCGAACCGCCGGGTGGCCCGGGCGGTCTCCTCGATGGCCTGCTCCGGCGTCCACTCACCGGCCAGGGCCCGCAGCACCTGGGCGTAACCGAGCGCGCGGCCGGCCGTCAGCCCCTCCCGCAGCCCGGCCGCCTCCAGGGTCCTCACCTCCTCGACCAGGCCCGCCTCCCACATCCGCCGCACCCGGAGGCCGATGCGCTCGTCCAGATCCGCGCGGGGCACGGTCAGCCCGATCTGCACGGCGTCGCCGAGGTAGCGGTAGGCGGGCAGCGTGGCGGTGAACGGCCGCCCGGAGATCTCGATCACTTCCAGGGCGCGCACGATCCGGCGCCCGTTGCTGATCAGGATCGCCTCCGCCGCGGGCGGGTCCTGGGCGCGCAGCCGTTCGTGCAGCGGGCCCGGCCCGTGCTCGGCCAGCTCCGCCTCCAGCCGGGCCCGCACCGCCGGATCGGTGCCCGGGAACTCCAGGTCGTCCAGCGCCGCCCTGACGTACAGCCCGGAGCCGCCGACCAGCAGCGGGACCCGGCCCCGCCCGCGGACCTCGTCGATGGCCCGGCGCGCCAGGTCCTGGTACTCCGCGACGCTCGCGGTCCGGGTCACCTCCCAGACGTCCAGCAGATGGTGCGGGACACCGCGCCGCTCCGCCGGGGCCAGCTTGGCGGTGCCGACGTCCATGCCCCGGTACAGCTGCATCGAGTCCGCGTTGATCACCTCGCCGCCGAGCCGCAGCGCCAGCTCCACCGCGAGATCGGACTTGCCGGCGGCGGTCGGGCCGACCACGGCGATCACCCGCCGGGTCGCCGGGTCCATCGCCGGGCCGGTCGCGGGGCCGGTCGCGGGGCCGGCTCCGGGGCCGGCGACATCGCCAAGGGTCACGGGCTAAGTGTGACAACAGAATGGGTATGGCTGGTCCCGTACGGGTGCCGTACGGCACCGAACCGATCATCGGGGGACGCTCACATGTCGATCATCGACAAGGTCAAGGAGATGCTCGGCCGGCACACCGACAAGGCCCACGACGCCGTCGACAAGGCCGGCGACATGTTCGACCGGCGGACCGGCGGGAAGTACGCCGACAAGGTCGACAAGGCGCAGGACCAGGCCCACAGGTACGCCGAGCAACAGCGCCGCGGAGACGTGCCTCCGTCGGTCTGACCGGCCCCGCACCGCCCGGCCGCCCACGGGGTCATGGGCTCACGGGGGTCATGGGGTCACGGGGTCATGGGGTCACCGGCTCACGGGGCTCCAGCTGGCCACGAGATAGCCGACGCCGTACGGCGCCTCGTCGGCGAGCAGGGTGCCGCGCAGCCGCGTCCGGCCGGCCGCCCCGGCGAGCACCTGCCAGGCCGCGCGCCCGGCCGCCAGCAGCTCCCGCGAGACCGCGGGATCCAATCCCGCCAGCGTGGCGGCGTCGGCGGCCGCCAGCGCCCGGCCGACGAAGGCGTCGTACGGCTCGGCCCGGTCGTCGTGGTAGCCTGGCGACTTCTCGCCCCGGCAGGCGGACCCGTCCCCGAGGACCAGCAGGCCCACCCGGGCGGCCGACCCGGCCAGCTCCGCGCCCAGCTCCAGGCACTCCGCCGCCGGGGCGTCCTCGGCCACGCCCTGGAACCTCACATCCGTGATCGCGCCGGGTCCGCCGCCGCGGTGGCGGGCCAGCAGCCAGCGGCCGATGGTCAGCGACAGCGGGAGCACCGGCGCGCCCGGGCCGACGGTCAGCCCGACGCCGTACGGCTCCAGGCTCCCGGCCGCGTCCGCCCCGTACGCCCGCGTCGCGGTGTCCGCCCCGACCACCACCAGCGATCCCGCCCCGAGGGCGGCCACGAGGCGGTCGACCGCCTCGTCGCAGGCGTCCCGCAGGGCGTCCAGCTCCGCGGCCGCGGCTCCGGCGACCTCCGGGACGAGCAGGGGCGGATGCGGGCAGACCGCGGCGGCGATCAGGGGCACGCGGAGCAGCCGGAGGCCGCCGGTGCCGTCGTGGCGGGCGGGCCGACCGCGGGCATGCCCAGCGAGACTCCCCGGGGCGCGGCGGGCCGGCCCTGGCGGGCCTCCCAGGCGTCGCCCGCGCGCGTCCGCCGGACGGTGGCGGGGGCCCCGTCGGCGACCAGATGGTGCGGTGCCGCGTAGGTCACCTGGACCGTGGCCATGTCGCCGGGCCGCGGCAGCTCGGCCCCCGGCGAGAAGTGCACGAGGCGGTTGTCGGGGGCCCGGCCGGACAGCCGGTGGGTGGCCTGGTCCTTCCGGCCCTCCCCCTCGGCGACCAGCACCTCCAGGGTGCGGCCGAGCTGCCTGCCGTTCTCCGCCCAGGAGATCTCCTCCTGCAGGGCGACGAGCCGTTCGTACCGCTCCTGCACGACCTCCTTGGGCACCTGGCCGTCCATGGTCGCCGCGGGCGTGCCCGGGCGCTTGGAGTACTGGAAGGTGAAGGCGCCGGAGAAGCGGGCCTCGCGCACCACGTGGAGGGTCTGCTCGAAGTCGGCCTCCGTCTCGCCGGGGAAGCCGACGATGATGTCGGTGGTGATGGCGGCGTCCGGGATGGCCGCGCGGACCCGGTCGATGATCCCCAGGTAGCGCTCCTGCCGGTACGAGCGGCGCATCGCCTTGAGCACGGGGTCGGAGCCGGACTGCAGCGGCATGTGCAGCGACGGCATGACGTTGGGGGTCTCGGCCATCGCCGCGATCACGTCGTCGGTGAAGTCGCGCGGGTGGGGGCTGGTGAACCGCACCCGCTCCAGCCCGTCGATCCGCCCGCAGGCGCGCAGCAGCTTGGCGAACGCCTGCCGGTCGGCGGCGACGTCGCCGAGGTCCCCGAAGCCCGAGCCGTAGGCGTTGACGTTCTGGCCGAGCAGGGTGATCTCCAGGACGCCCTCGGCGACCAGTGCCTCGACCTCCTGCAGGATGTCGCCCGGCCGGCGGTCCTTCTCGGTGCCGCGCAGCGCGGGCACGATGCAGAACGTGCACGTGTTGTTGCAGCCCACCGAGACCGACACCCAGGCGGCGTACGGCGACTCGCGCCGGGTCGGCAGCGTGGAGGGGAAGGTCTCCAGCGACTCGTGGATCTCGACCTGCGCCTCCTGGGCGATCCGCGCGCGCTCCAGCAGCACCGGCAGCGAGCCGATGTTGTGGGTGCCGAAGACCACGTCGACCCAGGGCGCCCGGCGGACGATCACGTCGCGGTCCTTCTGCGCGAGGCAGCCGCCGACCGCGATCTGCATCCCGGGGTGGGCGTCCTTGACCGGGCGCAGATGCCCGAGGTTGCCGTACAGCCGGTTGTCGGCGTTCTCCCGGACGGCACAGGTGTTGAAGACGACGACGTCCGGATCACCGGCGTCGTCCTTGACGTAGCCGGCCGCCTCCAGCAGGCCGGCCAGCCGCTCGGAGTCGTGGACGTTCATCTGGCAGCCGTACGTGCGGATGTCGTACGTACGCGGGTGCGTGATCGTGGGTGCGCTCATGACAGTCACCAAGGGTACGCGCCGGCGGAGGGGGCGCGCTCGTTCCCGTCCGCCGGACCGAAACCCACCCCGGACAGGGCGCGACACGCCCGGCGCGCGGACGAATCACCCGGTGAAATGGGTAAAGGTTTGGGAAAAAAGCTGACATCTACCTGGAGTTATGAGATCCGTAATCCGATCGGTACCGCTCGAAGTCATGATCTGCGGGCCTTGACGTCGTAGTGTTCTGGCCCATGGCGGACAGCGGCGTAGCGCCCCCGGTGCCCGGCGGCAGACCACTTGTCGTACTCGACAATGTCAACAAGTACTTCGGCGACCTGCATGTCCTCAAGGACATCGACCTGACCCTGCACGAGGGTGAGGTCGTGGTCGTCATCGGCCCCTCCGGCGGAGGCAAGTCGACGCTCTGCCGCACGATCAACCGGCTGGAGACGATCGACGACGGCACGATCACCCTGGACGGGGTGCCCCTGCCCAGCGAGGGCGCGGCGCTGGCCAGGCTACGCGCCGACGTGGGCATGGTGTTCCAGTCCTTCAACCTCTTCGCCCACAAGACGATCCTGCAGAACGTCACCCTCGGGCCGACGAAGGTGCGCGGGGTGTCCCGGGTCGAGGCCGAGCGGGAGGCCATGATCCTGCTGGAACGGGTGGGCATCGCCGACCAGGCGCGCAAGTACCCGGCCCAGCTCTCCGGCGGCCAGCAGCAGCGCGCGGCCATCGCCCGCGCCCTGGCCATGAAGCCCAAGGTGATGCTGTTCGACGAGGCCACCTCGGCGCTCGACCCCGAGATGGTCAACGAGGTGCTCGATGTGATGACGGGCCTGGCCCGGGACGGCATGACCATGATCGTGGTCACTCACGAGATGGGCTTCGCCCGCAGCGCCGCGCAGCGGGTGGTCTTCATGGCGGACGGCCAGATCGCCGAGACGAGCACACCCGAAGAGTTCTTCACCCGGCCGCGCACCGACCGCGCCAAGGACTTCCTCTCCAAGATCCTCACTCACTGAGCCAGACGAAAATCGAGGTGCACACCATGAACGTGAGCCGATCAGGCATCGTGCTCGCCGCGCTGGCGACGGCCTCCCTCGCCCTCTCCGGATGCAGCGCCAAGAAGAACGACTCCGTCGCCGACAAGGCCAAGAACGACAAGAAGCTCGTCATCGGCGTCAAGTACGACCAGCCGGGACTGGGCGAGAAGACCGGAAGCGGCGCCCAGGGCTTCGACGTCGACGTCGCGAAGTACATCGCCAAGAAGCTGGGCGTGACCGACGAGAAGAACATCGAGCTGAAGGAGGCCCGGTCGGCCAACCGGGAGACGTTCCTCCAGAACGGCACCGTCGACATGGTCATCGCGACCTACTCGATCACCGCGGCGCGCAAGCCCAAGGTGACCTTCGCCGGGCCGTACATCGTCACCCACCAGGACATCATGACCCGGGCGGCCGACACCTCCGTCAAGGCCGTCACCGATCTCAAGAAGAAGAAGCTCTGCCAGGTGACCGGCTCGAACTCCTGGAAGAACATCACCGAGGGGCCCAACAAGCTCAACGTGAAGGTGGCCGCGGAGCTCATCCCGTCCGCGGGATACGAGGACTGCATCACCAAGCTCAAGGGCAACTCGATCGACGCGGTCTCCACCGACGCCACCATCCTGGCCGGCTTCTCGGCCCGCGAGCCCGGCGTCTTCAGGATCGCCAATGCCTCCTTCACCGACGAGAAGTACGGCGTCGGGCTCAAGAAGGGCGACATCAAGGGCTGTGAGGCCGTGAACAAGGCCATCGCCGCCATGTACGCCGACGGCACCACCAAGCAGCTGTGGGACAAGTGGTTCGGCAAGACCGGCCTGAACTTCGACGCCACGGCTCCGACGGCCGAAGGCTGCAGCTGACGCACCGCCGTGCCGATGAGCCCGTCCGGGCTCATCGGCTCCGCGTCCAGGGAGCTCAATGAACGCGCTTTTCGACTTCAGCCCGTTCGCCAAGGACGCCGACAAGGTACTGGCCGCCTTCTGGGCCACCATCCGGCTGTCGGCGATGACCGGGCTGCTGTCGCTGATCTTCGGCACCTTGCTGGCCGCCATGCGGGTGTCGCCGACCCCGATCGCCCGGGTCATCGGCACCTTGTACGTCAACACGCTGCGCAACACGCCGCTGACGTTGCTGCTGCTGCTGGTCAGCCTGGGGCTCAGCGACACCCTCCAGATCAGGCTCTCCGACCAGAGCACGATCAACGCGTACTGGCTGGCGGTGCTCGGCTTCTCCGCCTACACCGCCGCCTTCGTCTGTGAGGCGGTGCGGTCCGGCATCAACACCGTCCCGCTGGGGCAGGCGGAGGCCGCGCGGGCGATCGGGCTGACCTCCACACAGTCACTGCGCCTGGTGATCCTGCCGCAGGCCCTGCGCGCGGTCGTCGCCCCGCTGGGCAGCGTCATGATCGCCATGATCAAGAACTCGACGGTGGTGCTGGTGGCCGGCTACCTGGAGGCCACGGCCCAGATGAAGCAGATGTTCGACGACTACGGAGCGACGTTGCCGATCTTCCTTGGCTTCGCGGCCGGCTTCATGATCCTCACCCTGCCGACCGGGTTCTTCTTCGGCTGGCTGGCCAAGCGACTGGCCGTGGCCCGATGACGGCCCCCGCCGACGCCCCGGCCCCCGCCCCGGCCCCGGCCAAGCGCCGCCCCAGGCCGGCCGAGCGGGCCTCGGTCCTGTTCGACGTCCCCGGCCCGCGCGCCCGCCTGCGCAACAACGTCCTGACGCTCGTCTTCGTGGTCGTGGTGCTGGTGGTCGTGTACGCGGCCCTGGCCCGGCTCGACGAGAAGGGCCAGTTCAAGGGGGAGCTCTGGCGGCCGTTCCTGTGGGGCAGCACGTGGACGGACTTCATCATCCCCGGCCTGCTGGGCACCCTGAAGGCGGCGGCCGTGGCCGGGGTGCTCGCGCTGCTGGCCGGGGTGCTCTTCGGGCTCGGCAGGCTGTCGGACCACTGGTGGATCCGGGTGCCGGCGGGGGCGTTCGTGGAGTTCTTCCGCGCGATCCCGCTACTGCTGCTGATCTTCTTCGTGTTCTCCGGCCCGGCCACCATCGCGACCGCGCTCGACCGGGAGGTCCCGCAGATCAGCGCGTTCACCGCGGTGGTCGTCGGGCTCACGCTCTACAACGGGTCGGTGCTGGCCGAGATCGTCCGCGCCGGCATCCTCGCCGTGCCGAAGGGCCAGTCGGAGGCGGCCTACTCGATCGGTCTCCGCAAGAGCGGGGTCATGCTCCGGGTGCTGATCCCGCAGGCCACGACCGCGATGATGCCCGCCATCGTCAGCCAGCTCGTGGTGCTGCTCAAGGACTCGGCGCTCGGCTGGATCATCTCCTACGAGGACCTGCTCAACTCCGGCTTCCGATTCATCCCGACCAAGTACCACAACCTGCTGCCCGCGGCCATCGTCATCGCCGCCATCTACATCGCGATCAACCTGATCCTCAGCTTCACCGCGAACTGGCTGGAACGGCGCACCCGCCGCGTCGGCAGGACCTCCGCGGCCCCGCTCACCGGCACGGTCGGAGCGCCTGGTCAAGACGTGATCGTTTGACGAGGCGACGAAGCCGTATCATTCCGAGCTCAACTCTCAGGTCAAGGCCCCATTCCGCCCCACTTTGCGGGACGATTCCGCTATGACCGCTCGCGTGACCGCCCCCTATGGTTCCTGGCCCTCCCCGATCTCCGCCGCAGACGTCGCCAAGGCGCGGCTGCGCCTCAGTTTCCCCACCGTCCACGGCGACGACGTGTGGTGGCAGGAGACCCGGCCCGAGGAGGGCGGACGGACCACGATCGTCCAGTTGCACGGCAACGAGGCGGTGGAGCTGCTCCCCGCGCCGTGGGACGCCCGAACTCGGGTGCACGAGTACGGCGGGCGGTCATACCTGCCGATCCCCCTGAATCCGGCGGAGGGCGGGGGTCACACGGTCGTCTTCGCCAACTACGAGGACCAGCGGCTGCACCGGCTCGACCCCGGTGACGCCAAGCCGCGGCCGCTGACGCCCGAGCCCGCCGTCCCGGCCGGGCTGCGGTACGCCGACTTCGTGCTGTCCCCGGACGGCGACGAGGTCTGGTGCGTCTGCGAGGGTCACACTCCGGACGGCGTGCGGCGCGCCATCGTCGGCATCCCGCTGGACGGCAGCGCCGCCGAGGACCCCGCGGCCATCCGTGAGCTGGTCACCGGTGCGCACTTCTACGCCTCCCCGACGCCCTCCCCCGGCGGCGGCCACCTCGCCTGGGTGCAGTGGAGCCACCCGCGGATGCCCTGGGACGGCACCGAGCTGCGGGTCGGCGTGATCGACGACGGCAAGGTCACCGCGCCCCGGACGGTCAAGGGCGGCCTGACCGAGTCCGCGCTGGCCCCCACCTGGCGGGACGGCAAGAGCCTGTACGTCATCTCCGACTGGCCCGGCTGGTGGAACATCTACCAGGTGGGGCTGTACGGCGAGTCCCCGCAGGCGCTCTACCCGGCCGAGGAGGAGTTCGCCGGTCCCCTCTGGCAGCTCGGCGGCATGCCGTACGCGTCGTTGTCGGACGGCCGGCTGGCGGTCCTGCACGGCCAGGGCGACCAGCGGCTCAGCGTGTACGACCCCGAGACGCTGGAGCTGACCGAGCTGAACCTCCCGTACTCCGACTGGCAGATGTCGCTGTCGGCCGACGGCACCACCGTGGTCGGCATCGCCGGCGGCCCGACCACCTCCCCGACCGTCGTGATGATCGACACCAGCACCGGGCGGCACCGCGAGCTCCGCCGGGAGCTCGCCGCGCTGCCCGACGCCGCCTACCTGCCGGTGCCGCACGAGGAACGCCTCGAGGGCCCCTTCGGCCGGCCGGTGTACGCCTACGTGTACCCGCCCGCCAACCCGGCCGCGCAGGCCCCGCACAACGAGCTGCCCCCGTACGTGGTGTTCGTGCACGGCGGGCCCACCGGGCGCGCGTCCAGCGTGCTCAGCCTCGAACGCGCCTACTTCACCAGCCGCGGCATCGGGGTGGTGGATGTCAACTACGGCGGGTCCACCGGATACGGCCGGGCCTACCGCGAGCGGCTGCGCCGCCAGTGGGGCGTCGTCGACGTCGAGGACGCCGTCGCGGCGGCGGAGGCGCTCGTCAGGGCGGGCGCGGCGGACCCGGCGCGGCTGGCGATCCGGGGCGGCAGCGCCGGCGGCTGGACCACGCTGGCCGCCGTCACCCACACCGACGTGTTCCACGCCGCGACCTCGTACTTCGGCATCAGCGACCCGCGCAGCTTCCTGGACGAGACGCACGACTTCGAATCGCAGTACGTCTTCGGCCTGATCGGTCCGCTGCCCGGTTTCGAGCGGGCCTACGAGGAGCGGTCACCGCTCGTCCGCGCCGACCAGACCTCGTGCCCGGTGCTGCTGCTGCAGGGCATGGACGACCCGGTCGTCCCGCCCGTCCAGTCGCAGAAGTTCGCCGACGCGCTGGCCGAGCAGAACATGCCGTACACCTATCTCACCTTCGAGGGCGAGTCGCACGGGTTCCGCCGGGCCGAGACCACCATCACCTGCCTGGAGTCCGAGCTGTCCTTCTACGGCCAGACCCTCGGCTTCGCCCCGCACGGCGTGCCGAAGGTCAAGATCACCGTGGGGTGAGGCGCCGGGGTGCGCCCCGGCGCCCGCCTCAGGCCGCCCTGTCGGCGTCCTCCCGCAGCCGCCACACGTCCTGGTCGAAGTAGGGCGAGTAGGAGATGTCGGAGTACCTCCCGCCGCGCTGGTAGCCGCCGATGACTCCGTTGGTGGAGCCGGTCCTGGTCCGGGCGCTGTAGGACAGCAGCCACGGGCTGCCGCTGGTGCCCCCGGTGAAGCCGCCGCAGTCGAACCGCAGCTGGTACCTCGCCTGCCTCTTCGTCGTACCTCGGCAGTAGATCGGATGGTCCCTGCCGGCCGGGTACCCCACCACGTTCACGACGTGGCCGGGCCCCCTGTCGACCACCAGCCGGTTGCTGCCCACCACGCCGGCGAGCCTGCGGCCGTGCAGCGGGTCGACCGCCACGAACCCGAAGTCCAGGTCGGGGTCGCCGGCGCGGATCCAGCCCCGCTTGACCACCAGCACCCGGGCCGTCCAGACCCCGTAGGGACGCCGCCCGCCGTCGTAGCCGGGCACGAAGGCCACCCGGGACACGAAGCCCCGGCCCGGGCCGCCGTGGACGCAGTGCGCGGCCGTGATGAGCAGGTTGCGCTTCCTGCTGTCGATCACGCTGGCGGTGCAGTAGTGGTCGCCGTTGCCGTTGCGGAAGAACAGCGCGCCGATCGACGGCACCCCGTGGAACACGGTGGCGCTCCGCCACGCGGCACGGCCCGCGGGGTCGGGCGCCGGCCGCCCGGGCGCCCTGGGGTCCGCCGGGGTGGCGTCCCGCATCCGCTCCGGTGTCCAGTACGACTCCGACGACGCCGCCTCGGTCGCGCCGACCCGCTGGAGGCTCACCGGCGCCGCGCCGGGCCCCGCGCTCACCACTGCCGCCACGAGGCCGAGGCAGCCGGTCACGGCCGAGGTCAGCGCCACCGCCCGGACGCGTCCCCTCCGCACGCCGGCCGCACGGACCCCACCCGTCCCTGAACGCATGACCAGCAACTTAAGGACCGGCCGTCAGGCAAGGCAAGCGCCGGACCGCCAAGACTCCTTGCCCACCGGTTTCCCCCGGCTTAGCCCCTTCATTTCGTGATCATGCAATCGGTCGACGAGCGATTGCATGATCACGAAATGAAGGGAGGGGTTCGCTCGGCGGCGGTCGTCCCCGGGGGGGTCAGCGGGCGAACTCGGTCGCGCGCGACTCCCGGACCACGGTGACGCGAATCTGGCCCGGATAGGTCAACTCGTCCTCGACCTGCTTGGCGATGTCACGAGCGATCACCTGGGCCTGGATGTCGTCGACCGCGTCGGGCTTCACCATGACCCGGATCTCGCGGCCCGCCTGCATGGCGAACACCTTCTCCACGCCCTCGTGCTTGCTCTTGGCGATCTCCTCCAGCCGCTCCAGGCGCTTGACGTACGCCTCCAGCGACTCCCGGCGCGCGCCCGGCCGGCTGCCGCTTATCGCGTCCGCCGCCTGGGTGAGCACCGCCTCGACGGTACGGACCTCGACCTCGTTGTGGTGCGCCTCGATGGCGTGCACCACGTCCTCCTCCTCGCCGTACCGCCGGGCGATCTCCGCCCCGATCAACGCGTGGCTGCCCTCGACCTCGTGGGTGAGCGCCTTGCCGATGTCGTGCAGCAGCGTGCACCGCTTCACCAGGGGCACCGGCAGCCGCAGCTCCGCCGCCATCACCCCGGCGAGGTGCGCGGACTCGACCAGATGCTTGAGCACGTTCTGGCCGTAGGAGGTGCGGTAGCGCAGCTGGCCCAGCAGCGCGATCAGCTCGGGGTGCATCTCGGTGATGCCCAGGTCCACCAGGGCGTCCTCACCCGCGCGGACGCAGAGGTCCTCGACCTCGGACTTGCTGCGTTCGTAGATCTCCTCGATCCGCTGCGGATGGATCCGGCCGTCCAGCACCAGCTTGTCCAGCGTCAGCCGGCCCACCTCCCGCCGCACCGGATCAAAACAGCTCAGCAGCACCGCCTCGGGCGTGTCATCGATGATCAGGTTGACCCCGGTCGTCGACTCGAAGGCCCGGATGTTGCGGCCCTCCCGGCCGATGATCCGGCCCTTCATCTCATCGCTGGGCAGATGCAGCACCGAGACCACCGACTCGGCCGTCTGCTCGCTCGCCACCCGCTGGATCGCCAGCGTCACGATCTTGCGCGCCCGCTTGTCGCCCTCCTCGCGGGCCTTGCCCTCGATCTCCCGGGTGAGCAGGACCGCCTCCCGCTTGGCCTGGTTCTCGATGGCCGCGATCAGCTCGGCCTTGGCCTGCTCGACGGTCAGCGCGGCGGCCTGCTCGAGCACCTGGCGGCGCTCCTCGTCGAGCCGGGCGAGCTCGGCCTTGCGGTCGTCCAGGCTCCGCTCCGCCGTGCCGAGCTGGTCCGTCCGCTCGGCCAGTCGGCGCAGCTCGTCATCCAGCCGCTGCTCGCGCTCGGCCAGCCGGCTCTCCCTGCGCTCCAGATCCTCCCGGATCGTCCGCAGGTCCTCCTTGACGGCCTTGGCCTCTTCCTCGATCTCGGCCCGGGCCGACTGGGCGGCGGACTGCGCCCGCGACTCCGCCTCGCGCAGGATGTCCTGGGCCTCGGACCGCGCCTGGGCGCGGATGCCGTCGGCCTCCCCGTGCAGGTCGTCGAGGTCCTCCTGCGACGGTGTCCCGCCGGTGGGATGCGCGGCCTTCCCGGCCTGATCCTGGGAGCCGTGCGGTCTGCGCAGCAGGACCACCAGAAGAGCGACGAGGGTGACCAGCAACGCCGCACCCAGCAGTGCGCTCTCCATGGTCCAGACCCCTTTCTCCGCGCCGGCTCCACCGGAGGCTCGAGGAGCCCTGCATCGCGAGGGGTTTACTCACGCCCCGGGGGACCACCGAACGTCGACGCAGGGCAACGCAGAGCAAGCGCCACGACCCGGACCCCGGTCATGCCGAAGCCGGTGGGCACGTACCCGAACTCGTGTCCTTTATGTCCCTCAGGTGCTCGCACATGTCACGTCGTATGGTCATCCGCAGTGCACGGAGTAACTCCTCACTGCCGTAACGGTAAGCGGCAAGTATGTAATGAGCAAGCAAACTCGGAGCAATCTGGACACTCCACGCGCCACAATGCGGTGGTCAGGTGAGTGTTCGGCTTTCCGGCAACCGACCTGTCACCAGCCCGTTCACCGGTAAAACCGCGGTCCGCGAGCGGCAAGGATCGCGCCACGACCAAGATCCGCCACCGGGCGTGTCGCCTTGCTCACGCCATCGGGTGTTCCGGTCCCGGACGGCCACCGCCCGCGACTCGCCGGAACCGCCCCTTCACTCTCCGGGACGGTGCCTCCCGGAGACCCACCCGGGATCCGCACTCCGGAGGGAGCGGCCCCTTCACTCCTCGGGGCCGTCTTCGGGGAACTCCTCGACGTCCGCCCCTTCGGCCGCCAGCGCGTCCTTGACCACGCGGTAGGCCAGCCCCGGCGAGTAGCCCTTGCGGGCGAGCATGCCCACCAGCTGGCGCATCCTCTTGACCGGGTCGGCACTGCGGGTCGACGCCAGCCGCCGGTCGACCAGCTCCCGGGCCCTGGTCTCCTCCTGGTCGGGGTCGAGCTCGGCCACGGCCTCCTTGACGGTCTCGTCGGCCACCCCGCGCCTGCGCAGCTCCGCCGCCAGCGCCCGGCCGGCGAGCCCGCGGCCCCGATGCCTCGACTCCACCCAGGCCCGGGCGAACGCGGCGTCATCGATCAGGCCGACCTCGGAGAACCGGCCCAGCACCCGCTCGGCCACGTCGCCGGGCACGTTCTTGCGCTGCAGCGCCTCCGCCAGCTGGGACCGGGTGCGCGGCGACATGGTCAGCAGCCGCAGGCAGACCTCCCGGGCCACCGCCTCCGGATCGGCGGGCGGCGTGTCGGCCGCGCCGCTGCCGGGAGCAGGGCCGTCCGGGAACCTGTCACCGCCGCCCCTCCGGCGCCCGCCGCGGCCCCCTCCGCCACCTTTTCGGCCGGCCCCCCGGCCGGTGCCGCGGCCACGCGGAGTGTCCGTGCTCAACGGAGGCCCCCGGCGGGGGCGGCGGCACCACCGGGGAAGGGTCTCCCGGCGATTCCGCCTCCGGACCGGCCTGCCTCGGTCGATTCGAGGCCGGCCGGCCGGGCGCTTCGCTGGGAGGTACGGCGCCGCCGCCCGTCAAGAGAGATCATTACTCACTCTTCGTCAGGATTCACCTGGCTTCCACGATTTAGGTCAGGAATCTCCGTTTTTAGCGGCCTTCGACCCACGCCGGGCGGCCCCGCCGGTCACGCTGCCGACCGGGGGCGCGTCCACCGGCGCCACGACCGGGGCATCCGCCGGCTGGTCGAGCTTGGGACCGACCCCGAGCTTCTCCTTGATCTTCTTCTCGATCTCGTCGGCCATGTCGGGGTTGGCCTTCAGGAAGTTCCGGGCGTTCTCCTTGCCCTGGCCGAGCTGGTCGCCCTCGTAGGTGTACCAGGCACCGGACTTACGGACGAAGCCCTGCTCGACCCCCATGTCGATCAGGCCGCCCTCCTTGCTGATGCCCTGGCCGTACATGAGGTCCATGTCGGCGACCTTGAAGGGCGGCGAGACCTTGTTCTTCACGACCTTGACGCGCATCCGGTTGCCGACCGCCTCGGTGCCGTCCTTGAGCGTCTCGATCCGCCGCACGTCCAGCCGGATGGAGGAGTAGAACTTCAGCGCCCGACCGCCCGTCGTCGTCTCCGGGCTCCCGAACATGACGCCGATCTTCTCGCGCAGCTGGTTGATGAAGATGACCGTCGTCTTGGTCTGGTTGATGGCGCCGGTCATCTTGCGGAGGGCCTGGGACATCAGCCGGGCCTGGAGGCCCACGTGGCTGTCGCCCATCTCGCCCTCGATCTCGGCGCGCGGCACGAGCGCGGCCACCGAGTCGACCACGATGATGTCGATCGCGCCGGACCGGATCAGCATGTCGGTGATCTCGAGCGCCTGCTCACCGGTGTCGGGCTGGGAGACGAGCAGGGCGTCGGTGTCGACGCCGATCTTCTTCGCGTACTCCGGGTCGAGGGCGTGCTCGGCATCGACGAACGCGGCGATCCCGCCCGCCTTCTGGGCACTGGCCACGACATGGAGCGCCAGGGAGGTCTTACCGGAGCTCTCCGGTCCGTACACCTCGACGACCCGGCCCCGCGGGACGCCGCCGATGCCCAGGGCGACGTCCAGGGCGATCGAGCCGGTCGGGATGACCTCCATCGGGACCCGCGCCTCGTCGCCGAGCCGCATGACCGAGCCCTTGCCGAACTGCCGCTCGATCTGCGCGAGCGCGGTCTCGAGAGCCTTCTCCCGGTCGTTTGCTGCCATGAGATATCCCTGTCCTATCCCAGGCTGAGCGCCTGGAGATGACCCTGGTGGGTGCTGAGCCGTTCATTGACGAGAGCGACGCTACGGGGACCCGCCGACAGTTTCGAGGGCCCGCCACGGCTGTGAACATCGTCCCGTGCGGACACCACCTTACCGAACACTCGTTCGATCATGGGCCGACGCACCGATTTGGCGGGAATCTTCGTGCGCGGGGCGCCGCGCGGACCGTACAGTGATCCGTCAGGGAGACCTGATGCCGCTGACCGTTCTCTTCTGTGCCGACCCGCTCGATCCCCGGCGTGCCGACCCCCACTTCGCCCGCGAGGCCGCCTCGGTCCGGGCCATCTACGGCGAGGCGCCCTTGATCGACCACGACGCGCTGCAGCGCGGCGACCTGGCCGAGGCCGTCCGGCGCGTCCCCCGCGACCTGGGGCCCGCCTGGTACCGCGGCTGGATGGTCACCGCGGGGCAGTACGAGCAGCTCGCCGCGGCCCTCGACGACAAGGGCACCCCTCTGATCACCCTGCCCGCCGACTACCGGCGGGCCCATGAGCTGCCCGGCTGGCACGACACCTTCGCCGGTCTCACCCCGCCGAGCGTCTGGCTGCCGCTCTCCCCCGGCGCCGACCCCGACGAGGAGGTCCTGGTGGACCTGGTCCAGGGGCTCCCGGACGGCGCGGCGGTGGTGAAGGACTACGTGAAGTCCCGCAAGCACGAGTGGGACGAGGCCTGCTTCGTCCCGGACCTGCGCGACGCCGAGGATCTGCACCGGGTCATCACCCGCATGATCGAGCTGCAGGACGACTTCCTCGCCGGCGGCGTCGTGGTGCGGGCGTTCGAGCCGTACCTCGGCCCGGAGGCGCGGGTGTGGTGGGTGGACGGCGAGCCGGTGCTGACCGGGCCGCACCCCGACACCCCGGAGAGCAGGCCGGACCCGGTGCTGGACGACGTACGGGCCGCGATCAGGGCCCTCGGCTGCCGGTTCGTCACCACCGACCTGGCCCTGCGCGCCGACCAGGTGTGGCGGGTGGTCGAGGTGGGCGACGGCCAGGTGAGCGATCTGGCCTCGTCCGAGGACCCCATCGAGCTCTACGAGCAGCTCCCCGGCGGTGCGCTGTCCTGACCGGTCCCGCCCCCGGCTCCGCCGGCCTCAGGGCCTGCCCTCCCGGAGGCGGAGCGCTGTCCTGGGAGGTCGGGACCACGGTCCCTTCAGCGCGGGCGGGCCGAGACCTACCATGAATGCCCTCGCTTCCTCCGCCCGGAACGCACCGGTACGGCGGGAACGTCACAATGTCATGGTCCTCGCCTCCGATGAGACGAAATCCTGATCCGGCAGAGCTACTGCCGTCGTACCGCACGCCCTAGAATCGCTCATCGCACCGAGCCCCGGAGGGACCCCCACCATGCCAGCATCGGACGCCAGACGGCGGTTGAGCTCCCGTGTCGTGAAGATCGGCATGTTGAGCGCCCTCTCCGTCACTCTGGTGGCCTGCTCCTCGCAGTCGACGACCCGGTACTGCGTGGACCGGCAGGACCCGGCCGGGTTCTTCGATCGTTCCAAGGGCGGCTACCAGGTGGTCCCGGACGTCTACTGCGCGACCACGTACTCCCTGGGGTCTCCCAACTACAACCGCTACTTCTGGTACTACGGCGGGCGCGGCTACACCTCCCACGGGCGCCACTACATCTACCGGGGCTCCTCGATCGCCCCCCGCGGCAAGACGATCAAGTCGAGCAGCGGGCACACGATCAGCCGGGGCGGTTTCGGCGGCCATTCCTCGCACCGTTCGTCGGGCGGCTGAGGTGCTCCGGGAACGGTCCGCCGTGCGGCCCGGGTGGGAGAAGATCATCGAGGAGCAGGGGCTCGCCTTCCACCGCACCTCGCATCCCGCCCACCTGACCAGGCCCTACTGGGACGAGTCGGTCCACTACGTGTTCGACATGGAGCAGGTGCTGGCGCTGGAGAAGGTCGTCGAGGACCTGCACCAGATGTGCCTGCAGGCCGTGGAGCACGTGGTCACCACGGGCCGCTACCACGTGCTGGGGCTGCCGGACTGGCTGGCGCCGTCCATCGAGGCCTCCTGGCGGCGGCGGGACCCCTACCTCTACGGGCGGTTCGACCTGCGCTACGACGGCGAGGGCCCGGCGAAGCTGCTGGAGTACAACGCCGACACCCCGACCTGCCTGGTGGAGGGCTCGGTCGTCCAGTGGTTCTGGAAGGAGGACCTCTTCCCCGAGGACGACCAGTGGAACTCGGTGCACGAGGCCCTGATCGCCCGCTGGGAGGAGATCAAGCCGCGGCTGGCGCCGGGGCCGGTGCACTTCGCCTGGCCGGGCGAGGACGAGTCCGGTGAGGACTACATGACGATCGCCTACATCCAGGAGACCGCCGAGCAGGCCGGGCTCCAGGGGGTGTCGATCGCCATGGAGGACATCGGCTGGCACTCGGGGACCAGGCGCTTCGTCGACCTCCAGGAGCGGGAGATCAGGACGATCTCCAAGCTCTATCCGTGGGAGTGGATCGTCACCGAGAGCTTCGGCCGGAACGTGCCGGAGGCCCCGACGGCGTGGATCGAGCCCATGTGGAAGATGCTGCTGTCCAACAAGGGCCTGCTGGTGCTGCTGTGGGAGCTGTTCCCCGGGCATCCCAACCTGCTGCCCGCCTATCTCAACACCCCGGCGAACCTCACCTCCTACATCCAGAAGCCGCTGCTGGGCCGGGAGGGCAACAACATGCGGATCGTCACCCCGGACGGCCCGCAGGTGCAGACCGGGGGCGACTACGGCGCGGAGGGCTACGTCTTCCAGGAGTTCATGGCCCTTCCCGAGTTCGACGGCCAGTACCCGGTGCTCGGCACCTGGGTGGTGGGCGACGAGTCGGTGGGGCTCGGCATCCGGGAGACCACTGCCCTCATCACCGACGACACCTCCTCCTTCGTCCCCCATCGCATCCGCCTCTGACAGAACCCCTCTGAAGCACCCACTTCAGGCATCCCCTTCTAAGGAGCAACATGGCACTGGCGCTGGAAAGCGGCTTTGTTTCGACGCTGGGCCACAACACGGCGGCGATCTCGGCGTACGCCGGTGTCGGCCTGGTCCTGTTCGTGGCCGGTTTCTACGTGGTGGACCTGGCCACGCCGGGCAGGCTGATCTCGGTGATCCGGCATGAGCGCAACCCGAACGCGACGGCGCTCGCGACGGCGGCGATGGTCGCGGTCGGCCTGATCGTGGCCGCCTCCATCTACGGCTCGGAGGGCAATCTCGGCGAGGGCCTGATCGCCACCGTCGTCTACGGCCTCGTCGGGATCGTCGTGCAGACGATCGCGATGCTGGTGTTCAACCTGCTGATCGGGGTGAAGATCAGCACCCTGTGCCGGGAGGAGAAGCTGGAGCCGGCCGCCCTGCTGCTGGCCTCGACCTATGTGATGATCGGCCTCGTCACCGGCATCTCCGTCATCTGACCCCACCCGAGCCCCGCCCAAGCCCGACCCGAGCCCGAGCTGAGCTCCGCCGACCGAGCCTTCCGTGATCATGAAATCGTTGGACGATTGATTGCATGATCACGGAAGGCGAGGGCCAAGGCGAAGAGTGGCGGGCGGAGGGAGAGGGGCGGGGGCCGTGAGCCGCTGCCGGAGCGGGACGGCGGGGTCAGCGGAGCCTGTCGGGGACGTCGAAGGTGGCGCAGACGGCGGCCCACACCCTCTTGGCGCTGTCCCCGTCGGCGAGGGCCTGCTCGATGGTGCGGCCGCCGAGCTCGGCGATGACGTAGTCCTTGGCGACGCTGGCCGCGTAGACCTCGCCGAACTGCTCGTTCATCAGCTGCCAGAACCTCGTGAGACGCACCCGCCCACGCTACCGGTCGCGGCAGAGCCCTCGGTCCCGCCGCGATCCCGCAGGGCGCGCGGCCGGGACGGGAGGTGACCGCTGGGTCATCGGCCGGGGCGCACCCGTCGGCGGCATCCGCCGGGCGGAGGCATCATAGGGGAATGCCCGACCGCTTCTCCGCCGCCACCCGCGCCTGGTTCACCGGGGCGTTCTCGGCCCCCACCGCCGCGCAGGCGGGCGCCTGGGAGGCGATCTCGCGCGGCGACAACACGCTGGTGGTGGCGCCGACCGGTTCGGGCAAGACCCTGGCCGCCTTCCTGTGGTCCCTCGACCGGCTGGCCGCCACACCGCCCCCCGGCAATCCCAAGCATCGCGCCCGGGTGCTCTACATCTCGCCGCTGAAGGCCCTCGCGGTGGACATCGAGCGCAACCTGCGGGCGCCGCTGACCGGCATCCGGCAGGCGGCGCGGCGGCTGGGGCTCACCGAGCCGGACATCCGGGTCGGGGTGCGGTCCGGCGACACCCCCGCCGACGAGCGCCGGCGGCTGGTCTCCCGGCCCCCGGACATCCTCATCACCACCCCCGAGTCGTTCTTCCTGATGCTGACCTCGCAGGCCAGGGAGTCGCTCCGCGGGATCGAGACCGTGATCATCGACGAGGTGCACGCGGTGGCCGCCACCAAGCGCGGCTCCCATCTGGCGCTGTCGCTGGAGCGGCTGGACGCCCTGCTGGAGCGGCCGGCCCAGCGCATCGGGCTGTCGGCGACGGTCCGGCCCGTGGAGGAGGTGGCGGCCTACCTCGGCGGCGCCCGGCCCGCGACCGTGGTCCAGCCGCCGAACGAGAAGGCCTTCGAGCTCCGGATCGTCGTGCCGATCGAGGACATGACCGAGCCCGGGGAGTCCGGCGGGGACCTCGAGCTGGAGCCCTCGCGGCGCTCGATCTGGCCGCACGTCGAGGAGCGGTTGCTCGATCTGATCGAGGCGCATCGCTCGACGATCGTGTTCGCCAACTCCCGGCGGCTCGCCGAGCGGCTCTGCGGCAAGCTCAACGAGCTGGCCTACGAGCGCGAGAACGGCGAGGCGCTGCCCGAGGACGTCGCCCCGGCCGACCTCATGGCGCAGGCCGGCGCGCTGAGGGGCGCACCGCGGGAGGTCGCCCGGGCGCACCACGGTTCGGTGTCCAAGGAGGAGCGGGCCGGCATCGAGGAGGCCCTCAAGCAGGGCCGGCTGCCCGCGGTGGTGGCGACCTCCAGCCTGGAGCTGGGCATCGACATGGGCGCGGTGGACCTGGTGGTGCAGGTGGAGTCCCCGCCGTCGGTGGCCAGCGGCCTGCAGCGCGTCGGCCGGGCGGGCCACCAGGTCGGCGCGGTCTCCAAGGGAGTGATCTTCCCGAAGTACCGGGGAGACCTGGTGCAGACCGCGGTCGTGGCGGAGCGGATGCGCGACGGGCGGATCGAGGCGCTCCGCTATCCGCGCAACCCGCTGGACGTGCTGGCCCAGCAGATCGTGGCCATGGTCGCGATGGACGAGTGGACGGTCGACGAGGTGGAGACGCTCGTGCGTCGGGCCGCGCCGTACGCCACCCTCCCCCGCTCGGCGCTGGAGGCCACGCTGGACATGCTGGCCGGGCGGTACCCCAGCGACGAGTTCGGTGAGCTGCGGCCCCGGCTGGTGTGGGACCGGGTGACCGGCACGCTCCGCGACCGGCCCGGCTCCCAGCGGCTCGCCGTCACCAGCGGCGGGACCATCCCCGACCGCGGCCTGTTCGGAGTCTTTCTCGTCGGGGGTTCCGGGGGTCGTCCCCCGGGCGGGCACGGCCTCGTCGGGGAGAAGTCCTCGCGGGTGGGCGAGCTGGACGAGGAGATGGTGTACGAGTCGCGCATCGGCGACGTGTTCGTGCTGGGCGCCTCCTCCTGGCGGATCGAGGACATCACCCCGGACCGGGTGCTGGTCTCGCCGGCCCCGGGGCAGCCCGGGAAGCTGCCGTTCTGGCACGGCGACTCCCCCGGCCGCCCGGTCGAGCTGGGCCGGGCGCTGGGCGCGTTCACCCGGGAGCTGGCCGGCATGGAGCCCGCCGCCGCGCGGGAGCGGGTGGCCGCGGCGGGCCTGGACGAATGGGCGGCCGGCAACCTGGTGTCCTATCTGGCCGAGCAGCGAGAGGCCACCCTGCACGTGCCCGACGATCGCACACTGGTCGTCGAGCGCTTCCGCGACGAGCTCGGCGACTGGCGGCTGGTCCTGCACTCGCCGTACGGGGCGCTGGTGCACGCGCCGTGGGCGCTGGCCATCACCGCCCGGCTGCGGGAGCGGTACGGCGTGGACGCCCAGGCGGTGCACGCCGACGACGGGATCGTGCTGCGCATCCCCGACACCGACTCGATGCTCTTCGACGAGGGCGCCACCGGCACGCCCCCGCCGGCCGACCTGGTGCTGTTCGAGCCCGAGGAGATCGAGCGGATCGTGGTCGACGAGCTGGGCTCCTCGGCACTGTTCGCGGCGCGGTTCCGGGAGTGCGCGGCACGCTCGCTGCTGCTCCCCCGGCGCCGCCCGGACAAGCGGATGCCGCTGTGGCAGCAGCGACAGCGGTCGTCGCAGCTGCTGGCCGTGGCCGGCAAGTACGCCTCGTTCCCGATCGTGCTGGAGACGATGCGCGAGTGCCTCCAGGACGTCTTCGACGTGCCGGGGCTGGTCCAGCTGATGCGTGACCTGGCGGGCCGGGCGGCCCGGCTGGTCGAGGTCGAGACCCCCGCCCCCTCGCCGTTCGCCCGGTCGCTGCTGTTCCACTACGTCGGCGCGTTCATGTACGCCGGTGACGCCCCGCTGGCCGAGCGGCGCGCCCAGGCCCTGGCCCTGGACTCGGCGCTGCTGGCCGAGCTGCTGGGCCAGGCCGACCTGCGTGAGCTGCTGGACCTGGAAGTGGTGGCCGACGCGGAGCGGGAGCTGCAGCGGCTCGCCACCGACCGGCGGGCCGGGGACGCCGAGGGCGTCGCCGACCTGCTCCGTCAGCTGGGTCCGCTGACCACCGGCGAGGTGGCCGAGCGCTGCACGCCGGACACCACCGGGGAGGTGCCGAGGTGGCTGGCCGGGCTGGCGGAGTCCCGGCGCGCGATCCGGGTCCGGATCAGCGGTGCCGAGCGGTGGGCAGCGATCGAGGACGCCGGCCGGCTGCAGGACGCCCTCGGGGTGCCACTGCCCGTCGGCATCCCGGAGGCCTTCCTCGAGCCGGTCGCCGACCCCCTCGGGGACCTGCTCGGCCGGTACGCCCGGACGCACGGGCCGTTCCGGGCCGCCGCGGCCGCCGCGCGGTTCGGGCTGGGCGGCGCGGTGGTGGCCGAGACCCTGCGCCGGCTGGCCGCCGGCGGGAGGGTGGTCGAGGGCGAGTTCCTCCCGGTGGAGGCCCTGTCCGGGCCGCCGGGGACCGAGTGGTGCGACGCGGGCGTCCTGCGGATGCTGCGCCGCCGGTCGCTGGCCCGGCTGCGCGCGGAGGTGGAGCCGTCCCCGCCGGAGTCCCTCGGCCGTTTCCTGCCCGCCTGGCACGGCATCGGGAGCGGGCGGCTACGGGGCATCGACGCGCTGGTGCAGGCGATCGAGCAGCTGCAGGGCGCGGCGGTGCCCGCCTCGGCGCTGGAGTCGCTGATCCTGCCGGCCCGGGTCCCCGGCTACTCCCCGGCGATGCTGGACGAGCTGACCTCCACCGGCGAGGTCGTCTGGGCCGGGCAGGGCGCCCTGCCCGGCGGCGACGGCTGGATCTCGCTCTACCTGGCCGACACCGCCCCGCTGCTCATGGCCGACCCGGGTGAGATCACCCTGACCCCGCCGCACGAGAAGGTACTGGAGGCGCTGGCCGACGGCAGCGCGCTGTTCTTCCGTACGCTCTCCGACCGGATCAACGGTGTCCGGATCGGTACCGTGCCCGTACCCCCGTCCCGGGTCCGGGCACCGGCCGATCACGTGGATGGCCGGCCGCCCGGGGACCAGCCCGCCGGCCAGAACCCCGGTGAACAGGCACCCGTCGCGCCCGCCCGGCTGAGCGACCAGGATCTGGCCACGGTGCTCTGGGACCTGGTGTGGGCCGGCCACCTCACCAACGACACGCTCGCCCCGCTGCGCACCACGCTGGGGTCGGGGCGCCCGGCGCACCGGTCGCGCGGCACCGCCCGCCGGGGACGGCCCGTGCTCCCCTCCCGGACCGGGCCGCCGACCGTGGCGGGCCGGTGGTGGCTGGCGCCCGCCCGCGACACGGACCGCACCCGCCGGGCGCACGCGCTCGCCGAGGTGCTGCTCGAGCGGTACGGCATCGTCATCCGTGGCGCGGTGGCCGCCGAGCGCACTCCCGGCGGGTTCGCGGCGGTGTACCCGGTGCTGCGCGCCTTCGAGGAGGGCGGCCGGTGCCGTCGCGGCTACTTCGTGGAGGGCCTGGGCGCGGCCCAGTTCGCCCTCCCCGGGGCCGTGGACCGGCTGCGGGCCATGCGGGAGGCGCGCCCGGAGCCGGTGGACGACCCGTGGGCCACGCCCGCCACCGGCCGGGGCAGGGACCGGGGCCGTCGCACGCTGGTGCTGGCCGCGGCCGATCCGGCCAACCCGTACGGCGCGGCGCTGCCGTGGCCGGAGGCCGGGCGCGCGGGGGCCGAGGGCCGCCCGGAGGCCGCCAGCGGCCACAAGCCCGGCCGCAAGGCCGGCGCACTGGTCGTGCTCGTCGACGGCGACCTCGTCCTCTACGTGGAACGCGGCGGCCGCACGCTGCTGTCCTTCCAGCCGCCGGGCGAGGAGCGCGAGGTCCTGCAACCGGCCGTCGACGCGCTGGCCCTGGCCGTCCGGGAGGGAGCGCTGGGCAAGCTGACGGTGGAACGCGCCGACGGGGAGCCGATCGGCGGCTCGCCGCTGGCGGAGGCGCTGGAGACGGCGGGATTCCATCCGACCCCGCGAGGGCTCCGCCTGCGGCGTTGAGGCCACGGCGGCGTTGATTCAGGGCGGCGGGCCACGGCGGCGAAACTTTTCCATGAAGCTGCAATAAAACAGCCGTCCGCTTCGTTCGTCCTAAGGGCGGATGACGAATCATTCGCTCGGCCGATGCGCCGGTCCCGGCGTTTCGAGATCATGAAGGTCAACGGGGTCAGTGGTGGTGTGGGTGGCCATGCCATCGGTTACGGGGAGTTGGCATGACATCGACGGCTCGATGGGCGATAGCGCAGCGGCGCAAGCGCCTGGTGATCAGCCAGACGGTACGCGACCGGGTCCAGCAGGACCCGAGGCGCCAGCCGGTCGGCGCGCTGCCGAAGGTCACCGACCACTGAGTCCGGCCCGGCGACCGGACCAGAAGGACCGGTCGCCGGCGCGATGCGGCATCAGCCGACGACGCGGGGGCTGTCGTCGGCGATCGCGTGTCATGGGCCGCCGGTACGGACTCGGCCGCCGGTACGGGCTCGGTCGTTGGGTACGGGCTCGGCCGCCGGTACGGACTCAGTCGTCGGTGCGGGCTCAGTCGTCGGTGCGGGCTCAGTCGTCGGTGGTGGAGGAGAAGACCTCTTCGCGGGCCTGCTCGAGGGCTGAGTAGAGCGCTCCGCGCAGCACCGGATTGCCGTCGACCTGGGTCAGCGCGATCCGCGGCCTGGTCGGGCAGATCCGGGCCACCGCCCGCTCCACCCGGGCGGCGAGCGCCGCGCCGCCGGCCCGCCCCATTTCCCCGGAGATCACCACCAGGCCCGGGTCGAGGACGATGTTGACCGAGGCCACGCCGTAGGAGATGCGGATGGCGAGCTCGTCGAGGAAGGCCCCTCCGCGCTCCTCGTCCGCCACGGCGGCCCGTACGCATTCGGCGGCGGACCCCGGATCGGTGAATCCATGGGAGCGTGCCAGCTCCAGCACCGCGTCCGCCCCCACGAGCGAGCCGAATCCACCGGCCAGCGCGGGCTTGCCCCAGGCCATCGACTCGGTGACGCCCTCCGGCAGCGGCACCCCCGGCACCGGCAGATAGCCGATCTCGCCGGCGCCGCCCGAGATGCCGCGGTGGATCCGCCCGCCCAGCACCACGGCGAGGCCGACACCGCGATCCATCCACATGAGCGCGAAGTCCTCGGCGTCCTGGGCCGCGCCGTACGCGCGTTCGGCCACGGCGACGAGGTTCACGTCGTTCTCGATGACGACCGGCCGGCGGAGGTCGGTCCGCAGCCCGTCCAGGACGCCCTCGTGCCAGGTGGGCAGGTCGAAGGCGAACTGCACGTCCCCGGTCCGGGGATCGACCACGCCGGGCGTGCCGATGACGAAGGCGCTCAGCCGGGACAGCGCCACCCGGGCCGACCGGCAGGCCTTGGTGACGGCGGTGTGGACCACCGACACCGGGTCGTCGGCGTTGTCGAGGTCGACCGTGACCTGGGCGATGATGCACCCGGTGATGTCGGCGATCCCGGCGGTGACGCCGGTGGGCCCGACCTCCAGCCCCGCGACGTAGGCGGCGGCGGGGACGACGGCGTACAGGGCCGCGTTGGGACCGCGGCCGCCGGCCTGTTCTCCCACCACCTCGACCAGCCCGCGCTCCTCGAGACGGGCGAGCAGCTGCGAGGCGGTCACCTTCGACAGGCCCGTGCGCTCCCCGATCTGGGCGCGGGTCAGCGGCCCTTCGGCGATCAGCAGCTCCAGTGCGGCCCGGTCGTTCAGTTCACGCAGCAGCCTCGGCGTCCCGGGACGTCTGGCCATGCTGGACTCCTCGAATGTCTCAACCACCGGCGAATATCGAAACCGTCAGCAACAGGTTTCGTTTAGGAAAGTTTCCTGTTAGTTTACCAACACACACGCCGTGATCCAGAACCTGGACCGGGCGACGGCACCCCCGGCGACGCGCAGCAAAGCCGGGCATGGCTGGACCTTACGTGGTCGGAGCCGGATCCGGCGGGCGGAAGGGTCGCTGTCACGGGGAGGCCACGTGGAAAAGGAACCGGTACGACCCATGCGGAGCACCTCTTGAGCGACGACTCCCTCTCCCGGCTCGCCCGGTCGGTGCTCCTCGCGCCGTTCCCCGGTGCCGACCCGCCCGGCTGGCTGCTCGGCGAGCTGGAGCGCGGCCTCGGCGGCGTGACGCTGTTCGCGCTGAACGGCAACGTCCCCGACCGCGAGGGCCTGGCGGCCCTCACCGCGCGGCTGCGCGAGGCCGGCGACCCGGTCGTCTCCATCGACGAGGAGGGCGGCGACGTCACCCGCCTCGCCCACCTGACGGGCAGTGCCTACCCGGGCAACGCCGCGCTCGGGGCGGTCGACGACGTCGAGCTCACCCGGCAGGTGCACTGCTCGATGGGCGCGGAGCTGACCGAGGTCGGGGTCAACCTCGACCTCGCCCCGACCGTGGACGTCAACAGCGCCGACGACAACCCGATCATCGGCGTCCGGGCCTTCGGCTCCGATCCCGCGCTGGTGGCCAGGCATGCCGCCGCGGCCGTCACCGGGCTCCAGGCGGCGGGCGTCGCCGCCTGCGCCAAGCACTTCCCCGGCCATGGCGCGACGGTCGGCGACTCGCACCTCGGGCTGCCCGTGGTGGACGCGGACCTCGATCTGCTGGACCGCCGGGAGCTGGTGCCGTTCCGGGCCGCGATCGCCGCCGGAGCCAAGTCGATCATGACGGCGCACATCAACGTGCCCCGGCTGACCGGGAGCGATCCCGCGACGCTCTCGCACGCGGCGATCACCGGGCTGCTGCGGGAACGGCTCGGGTTCCAGGGGGTCATCGTGACCGACGCGCTGGACATGCACGGTGCCAGCGGTGTCATCGGCATCCCCGAGGCGGCGGTGCGGGCGCTGTCCGCCGGCGCCGACCTGCTCTGCCTGGGCTCCCAGGAGTTCGCCGCCAGCCTCGCCGGCATCCGGGCGGCGATCGTGGCCGCCGTACGGGACGGACGGCTGCCCGAACAGCGCCTCGCCGAGGCCGCGGACCGCAACGGGCGGCTCAAGGCCTGGCTGGCCGGCGGCCCGCCGGCGACGGCCGGCCCCGCCACCCCCCGCGTCGGCCTGGAGGCCGCACGGCGGGCGGTTCACCGCACCGGCGAGCTTCCCCCGCTGCGCGACCCGCTGGTCGTGGAGCTGGAGGCGCCGGGCAACCTCGCGGTGGGGCCGGTGCCGTGGGGGCTGTCCCCCTGGGCCCCCGAGGTGCTGCGGGCCGACGGGGCCACCGCCGACGTGCCGAAGCTGCTGGCCCGCGCCACCGACCGGTCGCTGGTCGTGGTGGTGCGCGACGCCCACCGGCACCCGGACCAGCGACGGCTCGTGCTGGCGCTGCTCGCGGCCCGCCCCGACACCGTGGTCGTCGAGATGGGCCTTCCGGTGTGGCGGCCCGCGGCGGTGCACCTGGCGACGTACGGCGCCGCGCGCGCCAACGGCCGGGCCGCCGCCGAGCTCCTGGGGCTGACCGCACCCTGACTCCCTGACTCCTGGGCTTCTGGGCCACCCCACCCCGGGGCCCTGCCGAGCTCGGCCTGGGGCAGGATGGAGGAGCATCCCCACCGCTCATACCGGAGGTAGGGACAATCTGTCTCCGAGGCAAGGGATACTGAGATCATGCGACTATCCGCCCGGGTCGATTACGCGCTGCGCGCGGCCGCCGAGCTCGCCGTTGCCGCCGATGACCACCCGGTGACGGCGGTTCAGCTGGCCGACGCCCAGCAGATCCCGCCGAAGTTCCTGGAGAACATCCTCGGCCAGCTCCGCCGTTCCGGCATCATCCGCAGCCAGCGCGGCCCGGAGGGAGGCTACTGGCTGGCCAAACCGGCCGAGAAGATCACGATGGCCGACATCATCAGAGCCATCGACGGCCCGCTCCTCGGCGTACGCGGGGAACGACCCGAGCACGTCGGCTACGAGGGCGCCGCCCGGTCGCTCCAGGAGGTCTGGATCGCGCTGCGTGCCAGTGAGCGGTCCATCCTCGAACAGGTGACGCTGGCCCACCTCGCCGCCGGTGACCTGCCCGAGGTCGTCCGAAAGTTCACCCAGGACCCTGCGGCCTGGGACTCCCCGGCCTTCCAGTGACCCGGCCCGGCCGCGCCGGCCCCGCCGGTCTCCGTCCCCGCTCCCGGCCTCCCCTAGGCTGAGGACGTGCCCGAGGGGGACACCGTCTGGCTGACCGCTCAGCGCCTGCACCGGGCGCTGGCCGGCCGGTCCCTGTCCCGCAGCGACTTCCGGGTCCCGGCGCTGGCCACCGCGGATCTGCGCGGCAGGGAGGTCCGTGAGGCGCTGTCCCGGGGCAAGCATCTGCTCATCCGGGTGGAGGGCGATCTCACCGTCCACACCCATCTGCGGATGGAGGGCTCCTGGAAGATCCGGCGGCCCGGGCGGGTGCCGTCCGACCACCGCCTGCGCCTGGTGCTCGCCAACGCCGAGTGGCAGGCCCTCGGCTACTCCCTGGGCGTGGTGGAGCTGCTGAAGACCTCCGCCGAGGACGGGGCGGTGGGCCACCTGGGCCCGGATCTGCTGGGGCCGGGCTGGGACGCGGCCGAGGCCGTACGCCTGCTGCTGGAGCGGCCCGAGCGCGCCGTGGGCGAGGCGCTGCTGGACCAGACCAGGCTGGCCGGTATCGGCAACCTCTACAAGGCCGAGGTGCTGTTCCTGCGCGGAGTGCATCCGTGGCGCCCGGTCGGGGACGTCCCCGGGCTGGAGGAGCTGGTGGAGCTGGCCCGGCGGCTGCTCGACACCAACAAGGAACGCTGGGACCAGATCACCACCGGATCCGGCCGGCGAGGCCAGGAGCACTGGGTCTACGGGCGGGCGGGACGTGCCTGCCGTCGCTGCGGCACCGTGATCGAACGGGCGGATCAGGGCACAGGTCCCTACGACCGGGTCACGTTCTGGTGCCCGCGCTGTCAGCCCGCGGCACCGCTTCCCTGATCACGCCTCTCGTGCGTAAGCCTCTTTTAGGGGAAAAAGCCTGTCAGTTCGCCGTAAAGGCCCTATCTCGGGCCTGCGCGCGGGCATGGCTGCCAGAGGTCCCCGCTCGACGATGGCTCAGGCGGCCACCATGTCGGCGCGGAAGGCGTCGCCCGCGATCTCCTCCGGCGTGGCGGGGATCGTCTCGGCGATGCGCTGTGCCTCCCTGTCGGCGTCGAGGCGCTCGTGCGCCGGGGGCGCACCGGCCATGACCGGCTCGTGCTGCAGTTCGGCCAGGGACAACTGGTCCGATACTTCCCGAAGCACGTGGGACAGCGGCACCCCAAGGGCCTTGCAGATCGACGCGAGCAGTTCGGAGGACGCTTCCTTCTGTCCTCGTTCCACCTCGGAAAGGTAGCCCAGCGACACTCTGGCCGCGGCGGACACCTCACGGAGGGTGCGACCCTGGCGCAGCCGCAGCTGCCGCAGTACGTCACCAAGCAGCTGGCGAAGCAGGACCATCGTCTCGCTCCCTCCCCTGAGTTCGGACCATCTGACGGTTCCACCGTACCCGGCTTCGCGGTACGCGTGGCAGACCGAGAGATTCGTGTTCGCTTCGAACGTAACGCTGTAATCAAGTCGATTCTTCCCGATCTTTACGATCATCGCGCCATTCGCGCACGACGTCCAGACCCAGAATGTGCCGTCTCAGCAGGTCCAGGGCGTGCACCACGGTCATCCGCCGGACCAGCGGCCGGATCTGCGGGCCGGTGCCCGGCACGGGCAGCGCCGGAGAGTAGGCCGGTGAGACGCCGCCTGGTCCGGCCACGGCGAGGTGGACCGTGCCCACCGGCCGGCCGTCCTGGGGCTCGGGACCGGCCACCCCGGTGACCGCGAGGCCGTAGGTGGCCCCCAGGCGGTCCCGTACGCCCTCCGCCATGGCGACGGCGACTTCGGGGTGGACGGCGCCGTGCCGGGCCAGCAGGTCCTCGGGGACGCCCAGCAGCGAGGCCTTGAGCGCCGTCGCGTAGGCCACGATCCCGCCGGCGAAGGTGGCCGAGGACCCGGGCATCGCGGTGAGCTCGGCGCCCAGCAGGCCGCCGGTCAGCGACTCGGCCGTCGCCACGGTCGCGGAACGCTCGGCCAGCAGCCGGTGCACCACCCGGTCGAGGGTGTCCTCCCCGGAGCCGTGCACGACGCCGCCCAGCAGTTCCCGGGCGAGCCCCTCGGCGCGGTCCAGGGCGGCCGGTGCGTCCGGGCCGGTGGCGGTGATGCGGACGCTCACCTCGGCGGGGTCGGGCAGGTACGCCAGCGTGATCCCGGGCAGCGCCTCGACCTCGGCCAGCCGGGTGGCCAGCTCCGACTCCCGCACGCACGCCGTGCGCAGCCGCCGCCGGGCCGGAACCGGGCCCGTCACCGCCGTGCGCAGCTCGGGCAGCACCGCCGTGTCGGTGATGGCGCGCATCTCGACCGGGACGCCGGGCAGGGCGTAGACGGGCCCGCCCGCGAGCTCGATCCGCAGCCCGGGGGCACTGCCCATGGGGTTGTCCAGCACGGTGGCCCCGGCGGGGACCTCGGCCATGCGCAGCGCCATCGGCTGCAACGGCAGGCCCATCCCGGCGGAACGCTCGCGCAGCCGCCGCTCGATCCCGGGATCACGGTGCAGTTCGACCCCGGCCGCCACGGCCAGCGCGTCACGGGTCAGGTCGTCGTAGGTCGGTCCCAGCCCGCCGGTCGTGATCACCGCGTCGGCGCGGCCGAGCGCCTCGGTGACGGCTCCGATGATCTCCTCCTGCCGGTCGGCCACGACGACGCTCCGCGTCACCCCGACGCCGTTCTCGGCCAGCCGCCGGCCCAGCCACGCGGCGTTCCCGTTCATCGTGTCGCCGAGGAGCAGCTCGTCCCCCACCGTCACCAGCTCGACCCGCATCCGTGTCCCTTCGTGCCGTGGATCACAGGCGATCGCGGGTGCGATCGCCGGGTTCCGATTGTGTCGGATCGGCCACCGGATCACGTCCCGGATCGGATCAGCCCCGGATCGGATCAGGCTCACGATCCGATCAGGCTCACGATCTGATCAGGCTCAGGATCGGATCAGGCTCAGGATCGGATCAGGCCCGGGATCGGCCGGCGGGCCCGGCCCTCGATCAGGCGCCGGGCCGGTCCGCGGCGGAGACGAGCCTGCGCAGGGCCGTGCCGCAGCGGCGGGCGTAGGCCCGCTGCATCACCGGCACCAGCGGGCCGCCCGCCCTGGTGTACCAGACGGCCGGCCGGCTGAAGGCCGTGACGGTCAGCCACACGTCGTCCTCGGCATCACGGGAGACGACGAACGCCTCCTCGCCGCTCGCGGGGTGCCCGGAGAGCGTGCCGTAGCCGAAACCGGCGCGCCGGTCGCCCTCCTCGGTCCAGATGATCTCGCACGGCGCGCGCAGCGCGAGGGGGCCGACCCCGAGCCGTACCGTCACGATCACCCCGGGCGCGGCCCGGCGGCCGCCCGAGTCGATCCGGACCCCGGCCGCCCGGTGCATCCACCAGTCCAGCACCGCGTCGGTGGCCGCCGCCATCACGGCGGGGCCCTGCCCGAGCAGGGTCCGTTCCCGCAGCCGGCGGTAGCCGTCCGGCAGGGAGCCGTCTCTGGTGGCGCCCACCTCGTCGTAGGTCAGCTTCACGGTGCGTCCTCCCGCAGTCGTCTCCGGGCCAGCATCCCGCATACGGCGCGGCCGGACAGGATCATCAGGACCGGTCGGTGCCCCGTCCAGGACCCGTCAGTGCCCGTCCAGACCCGTCCAGACCCGTCCAGACCCGTCCAGGACCCGCCCGCTCAGACCCGTCCACCCGGACCCGCCCGCTCAGGAACGGGCGCCGGCCGCCTGGCGGCGCAGGCTCCAGGCCCGGAAGAGGTAGTCCAGACCGGTCACGATCGTGACGGCGACGGCGGCGCCCATCATGGCCCAGCGCAGCGGGTCGAGGGGTCCGGGCGCGATGTAGAAAGTGATGGCGGCCACCTGCAGCAGGGTCTTGAGCTTGCCGCCCCGGCTGGCCGGGATGACGCCGTACCGGATGACGACGAAGCGCAGCAGGGTGATGCCGACCTCCCGGACCAGGATGACGATGGTCACCCACCACCACAGCTCGCCCAGGACCGACAGGCCCACCAGTGCCGAGCCAGTGAGGGCCTTGTCCGCGATCGGGTCGGCGATCTTGCCGAAGTCGGTGACCAGGTTGTGCTTGCGCGCCAGCTGGCCGTCCACCCGGTCGGTGATCGACGCGACGACGAAGACGGCCAGCGCGGCGAGCCGCCAGCCGGTGCCGTCGACGAAGAGCAGCCAGACGAACACCGGGACGAGCGCGATCCGCGCCATCGTGAGCAGGTTGGCGACGTTGTAGATGCTGACCTGCGGCGACGGCGGGGTCGCGATGGGGTCGACGGCGGAGGGGTCGGGCGGCTCCGCGGGCGTTCCGGAGCTCGGCGCCGGACGCTCCGCGGGCGTCATGGCGCGTTCTCCCGGTCCACCTCGGCGATCAGGTCGACTCCCGCGCTGCCGGTGACCCGGGCCCGGAGGATCTCTCCCACGACCGGCCTCCCGCCGGCCGGCCCACCGGCCAGGACGGTCACGACCCCGTCGACCTCCGGGGCCTGGTGCGCCGCCCGGCCCTCGGCCTCCCCGTCGGCGGACACCTCCTCGACGAGCACGTCGACCAGCGAGCCGATGCGCTCCTCGGCGCGCTGCGCCGTGAACTCCTCGGCGAGCGCGGACACCTCGCCCAGCCGGGCGGCGACGTCGTCGGGGTCGAGCTTGCCGTCCAGGGTGGCCGCCTCGGTCCCCTCCTCGTCGGAGTAGCCGAAGATCCCGATGGCGTCCAGCCGGGCCGCGGCCAGGAAGCCGGTCAGCTCGGTCAGGTCCTCCTCGGTCTCGCCGGGGAAGCCGACGATGAAGTTGGAGCGGACGCCCGCGTCGGGCACCTGGGCGCGGATCTGCTCCAGCAGCGCGAGGAACCGCTCGGAGTCCCCGAACCTGCGCATCCGGCGCAGCACCGGGCCGCTGGCGTGCTGGAAGGACAGGTCGAAGTACGGCGCGACGCCGGGGGTGGAGCACAGCGCGGCCACCAGCCCGGGCCGCAGCTCGGCGGGCTGGAGGTAGCTCACCCGCACCCGGCTGATCTTCTCAACGCCGGCGAGGTCCGGCAGCAGGGTCTCCAGGGCCCTGAGATCCCCCAGGTCCTTGCCGTAGGAGGTGGAGTTCTCACTGACCAGGACCAGCTCCCGCACGTCGTGACCGGCCAGCCAGCGGGCCTCCTCGAGGACCTCGGCGGGCGGCCGGGACACGTAGGAGCCGCGGAAGGCGGGGATCGCGCAGAACGTGCACCGGCGGTCGCAGCCGGAGGCCAGCTTCAGCGGCGCCACCGGCCCGCCGCCCAGCCGGCGCCGCAGCACCCGGGGCCCGGTCGCGGGCGCCACGCCCGCCGGGAGGTCGCCGGGGAGGTCCACCCCGCCGTGGCCGGGGATGTGGGCCGTGCCGGCGGAGCGCTCGACGGGGGTGAGCGGGAGCAGCGTCCGGCGGTCGCGCGGCACGTGGGCCGGGCGCCGGCGGCCGGCCAGCACGTCGTCGAGCCGCTCCCCGATGGAGGTGTAGTCGTCGAAGCCGATGACCGCGTCCGCCTCGGGCAGCGCCTCGGCCAGCTCGGTGCCGTACCGCTCGGCCATGCAGCCCGCCGCGACGACCTTGGCGCCGGAGTCGTGCGCCTCGATCAGGGTGTCGATCGAGTCCTTCTTGGCCGCGTCGATGAAGCCGCAGGTGTTGACCACGACGACCCCGGCCTCGTCGCCCTCCGCCACGAGCGTCCAGCCCGAGCTCTCCAGGCGGGCCGCGAGCTCTTCGGAGTCGACCTCGTTACGGGCGCAGCCGAGCGTGACGAGGGAGACCGTGCGACTAGTGGGCATGCCCCATACGTTAATGGGCGCGGCCGCCGGTCCTGACCAGCCCCCTCGGGCTTTCTTCCGTGGAACGCTCCCGGGCTCAGGCCGTCTCGGGATCGCCCGGCCCGAAACTGAGCCGGAGCACCTGCCCGTCGCTGCCCGGCGAACCGAGATCCTTGCCGTTCACGGTGAGCTTCACGCCGCCGCCGTTGCCGATCAGGATCCGGATCTTCTTCTTGGCGGACCACTCCTTGGAGGCGCCGCTGCGGACCAGCCCGCTGAACAGCTGCGTGCCGCTGCCGTCGCGGACGTTGACCCAGCTGGCCCGCCGGGCGTCGACCCGCACGGTCACCTTCTTGCGGGAGGCCATCGCGACCGGGGCGGAGGTGGCCGGGGCCGGCGAGGCGGAGCGCTTGCCCGGCTCGACACGGGAGGCCTGGTCCGCGCGGATGGGCTTCCGCTGCTGCCCGTCGCTGCCGAACGCGTGCACCACTCCGTAGATCAGCACCAGGATCAGGGCGACGGCCATCGCGGCCGACCAGTTCGGCGACCGGCGTTCCCGGAACCGCACCGGGGTCTCGGGCTCGAAGGCCTCCGCCGCCGAGACGGCCTGCGGGGCGCCACCGTGCGTGTCGTCGTACTCGCGTACCAGCGGCTCGGGGTCCAGGCCGATCACCCGGGCGATGCTGCGGACGTGGCCGCGCGCGTAGAAGTTGCCGCCGCAGGCGCTGAAGTCGTCGCGCTCGATGCCCCGGATGACGGTCTCGCGGATCCGGGTCCGTTCGCTCACCTGCGTCACCGTGAGACCCGCGTCCTGACGCTTCGTGGCCAGGGTCTCACCGATGCTCACGCTGGACCTCCAGGTTCGCGGTCGCCGGCCGGCCAGGGGACCGGCGGCCCAGATCTTTTCTTTTCGCGTGCCGCCTCGCGTTACCAGTGTATGAACCGGGCCACCCGTAAAGCGATACGCAACGCGCTAGAAAACGGGGCGAGATTGTCGGCAGCTGTGGCGCCGGCGGGAGGTTTCCCGTCACCCGCCCCCGCGCAGCTCGGCCAGCAGGCCGGGAAGATCGTCGGGTTTGGCCTGCACGTCCCTGGCCTTGGAACCCTCGCTGGGGCCGACGATGCCGCGGCTCTCCATCAGGTCCATCAGCCGGCCCGCCTTGGCGAAGCCGACGCGCAGCTTGCGCTGCAGCATCGACGTCGAGCCGAACTGGGTGGAGACGACCAGCTCGGTCGCCTGGACGAGCAGGTCGAGGTCGTCACCGATGTCGTCGTCGATCTCCCGCTTGGGCGCCGTGACCTCGGCGACGTCCTCCCGGTAGACGACCTCGGTCTGCTCCTTGCAGTGGCCGACGACCGCGGCGATCTCCTTCTCGGAGACGTAGGCGTTCTGCAACCGCATGGGCTTGCTGGCGCCCATCGGCAGGAACAGCGAGTCGCCCTGGCCGACCAGCTTCTCCGCGCCGGGCTGGTCGAGGATGACCCGGCTGTCCGCCAGGCTGGAGGTGGCGAACGCCAGCCGGGACGGCACGTTGGCCTTGATCAGGCCGGTGACGACGTCGACGCTGGGCCGCTGGGTGGCGAGCACCAGGTGGATGCCGGCCGCCCGGGCCAGCTGGGTGATGCGGACCACCGAGTCCTCGACGTCGCGCGGCGCCACCATCATGAGGTCGGCCAGCTCGTCGACGATCACGAGCATGTACGGATAGGGCGTGTAGACGCGCTCGCTGCCGAGCGGCGCGGTGAGCTGCCCCGCGCGTACGGCCTTGTTGAAGTCGTCGATGTGCCGGAAGCCGGACGCCGCCAGGTCGTCGTAGCGGCGGTCCATCTCACCGACCACCCACTGCAGGGCCTCGGAGGCCTTCTTTGGGTTGGTGATGATCGGCGTGATGAGATGCGGGATGCCGGAGTACGAGGAGAGTTCCACTCGTTTCGGATCGACCAGGATCATGCGCACCTCGTCCGGGGTGGACCGCATGAGGATCGAGCAGATCAGGCCGTTGATACAGGTGGACTTTCCGGCACCGGTCGCGCCGGCGATGAGCATGTGCGGCATCTTGGCCAGGTTGGCGATGACCGTGCGGCCCTCGACGTCCTTGCCGAGGCCGACCACCATCGGGTGCTGGTCGTTGACCGCGACGGCCGACCGGAGCACGTCGCCGAGGCTGACGATGTCCTTGTCGACGTTGGGGATCTCCACCCCGATCGCGGACTTGCCGGGGATCGGGGAGATGATCCGGACGTCGGCGCTCTTCACCGCGTAGGAGATGTTCTTGGTGAGCGCGGTGACCTTCTCGACCTTGACCGCCGGGCCCAGCTCGATCTCGTACCGGGTGATCGTGGGCCCCCGGGTGAAGCCGGTCACCTGCGCGTCGACGTCGAACTGCTCCAGCACGGCGGTCAGCGCGTTGACGACCACGTCGTTGGCCTTGGTGCGCGGCTTGGCCACGCTGCCGGGACGCAGCACCCCCGGCGGCGGCAGCTCGTAGATCTCGCCCGACGACGACAGCGGCAGCTGCTCCGCCCGCGCGGGGGCGGGGGTCGGGTCCGGCGGCTCGGGGACGTACGGCGGCTCCGGCAGCGCCGCCTCGGCCTCGGCGGGCGGCGGGTCGGCGAGCTCGTCGAACAGCGCCGGGCCGTCGGCCCGGCGCGGCCTGGGCGCCTTGGGCTCGGCGATCACGGGGGTGTCGTAGGGCTTGTCGTGCTCGCCGACCTCCACCTCGACCTCGGGCTTGCGCCGCCGTGACCTGCCGCCCTCCGCGGCGCCGTCCTCCTCGCCGGTCTCCTGCCGCTCGCGCAGCGTCACCAGATCCCACAGGTGGGCCAGCCGGTCCGGCACCTGCTGGATCGGCGTGGCGGTCACCACCAGCAGCCCGAATCCGCCCAGCAGGAGCAGCAGGGGCACCGCCACCCAGGCGGTGAGCAGGCTCTCCAGCGGGGCCGAGACCAGCCACCCGATCACGCCGCCGGCCTTGCGCACCGGGCCCATGCCGTTGCGCGGGTACGGGCCGCCCGCCGCGATGTGCGCGATGCCGAGGGCGCTGACCAGCAGGGCGCTGGCGCCGATGACGACGCGGCCCTCCTCAGTGCGCTCGGGGTGCCGCAGGATGCGCCAGGCGAGTGCCGCCACCAGCACCGGCAGCATGACGGCGAACACGCCGAAGGCGCCCCGGAAGATCTGCTCCACGGCGACGACGACCACCCCGCGCGGCCGCCACCACAGCGCGGCGGCGAGGATGATGGCGGCGCCGAGCGCGGCGAGACCGCCTCCGTCACGGCGATGTTCGACCTCGAGGCCGCGGGCGCCCCGGCCGTACACCCGGAAGATCGCGCCGACGGCTCCGGCCAGCAGCAGCCACACCCTGGCGAGCAGCCGGAAGATCCCCAGCAGCACCTGGGCGAGCGGGTCCGGCTTGGTGCGCTGCGGCGGTGCGGACCGGCCGGACCGGCCGCCCTTGGCGGGGGTCTTGCGCGCGGCCGGGCCTCCGGAGGTCCTGCGCGCGGCCGAGCCCCCGGCGGGCTTGCGCGCGCCCTGCGCACCCGAGGAGCCCTTCGTTCCGCCAGACGCACGAGTGGCCATGGTGACGAGACTAACCGCGCGTGCCCGCGGTTGGCCGACACCAAAACGGCGTGTCGCCCCAAATACGTCGTGATCTTGCAGTGGGGTGTTCCCCATGCAAGATCACGACGGGGGCCGGCCGGGACGGCTCAGACCTCGACGACCACCGGGATGATCATCGGACGGCGGCGGTAGGTGTCGGCCACCCACTTGCCGACCGTGCGGCGGATCAGCTGGCGGACCTGGTGCACGTCGGTCACGCCGTCGGCCGCCGAGTCCTGCAGGAGGGCCGCGATCCGGTTGATGACCTCGGCGAAGTCCTCGTTGCCGATGCCGGCGCCGCGGGCGTAGATCTCCGGACCCGCGACCACCTTGCCGGAGCCGGTGTCGATCGCGATGACGACGGAGACGAAGCCCTCGTCGCCGAGGATGCGCCGGTCCTTGAGGGAGTTCTCGGTGATCTCACCGACCGAGGAGCCGTCCACGTAGACGTAGCCGGCGCGTACCGAGCCGACGATGGAGGCCTGGCCGTCCACCAGGTCGACCACCACGCCGTCCTCGGCGATGACGATGTTCTCCAGCGGCACCCCGGTGAGCTCGGCCAGCCGGGCGTGCGCCCGCAGGTGCCGCCACTCGCCGTGGATCGGCATGAAGTTCGAGGGCTTGGTCAGGTTGAGGACGTAGGTCAGCTCGCCCGCCGCGGCGTGCCCGGAGACGTGGACCAGGGCGTTGCCCTTGTGCACGATGCGGGCGCCCCACCGGGTGAGCCCGTTGATCACCCGGTTGACCGCGTTCTCGTTGCCCGGGATCAGCGACGAGGCGAGCAGCACCGTGTCGTCCTCGGTGATCCTGATCTGGTGGTCGCGGCTGGCCATCCGCGACAGCGCCGACATCGGCTCGCCCTGGGAGCCGGTGCAGACGAGCACGATCTTGTCCGGCGGGAGGCTGTCGAGCTCCTTCTGGTCGACCAGGATCCCCGGCGGGACCTTCAGGTAGCCGAGCTCACCGGCGACCCCCATGTTGCGCACCATGGACCGGCCGACGAAGCAGACCTTGCGGCCGCTGTCGTGCGCCGCGTCCAGCACCTGCTGGACCCGGTGGATGTGCGAGGCGAAGCAGGCGACGATCACGCGCTCCCGGGCGACGCGGAAGACCTCGTCGACCACCGGGCCGATGTTGCGCTCGCTCGGGACGAACCCCGCCACCTCGGCGTTGGTCGAGTCCGACATCAGCAGGTCGATGCCCTCGGAACCGAGCCGGGCGAACCCGCCCAGGTCGGTGAGCCGGCCGTCGAGCGGGAGCTGGTCCATCTTGAAGTCGCCGGTGGCCAGCACCAGGCCCGCGGGGGTACGGATGGCGACCGCCAGCGCGTCCGGGATGGAGTGGTTGACCGCCAGGAACTCACAGTCGAAGGGACCGAAGTGGGTCCGGTCGCCCTCCTTGACCCGCTCGGTGACGGGCCTGATCCGGTGCTCGGTGAGCTTGGCCTCGATCAGGGCCAGGGTCAGCCTGGAACCGATCAGCGGGATGTCCGGCCGCTCGCGCAGGAGGTACGGCACCGCCCCGATGTGGTCCTCGTGGGCGTGCGTGAGGACGATCGCCTCGATGTCGCCGAGCCTGCCCCGGATGTACTCGAAGTCGGGCAGGATCAGGTCGACCCCCGGCTGCTCCTCCTCGGGGAACAGCACGCCGCAGTCGACGATGAGCAGCCGGCCGCCGTACTCGAAGACCGTCATGTTGCGGCCGATCTCACCCAGCCCGCCGAGCGCCACGATGCGCAGGCCGTGGGCCGGCAGCGCGGGCGGGCTCGCGAGATCGGGATGCGGATGACTCATGCGATCACCCCGCTGGCACCTTCCGGCTGACGCGGCGCCGGCCGGCTCGCCGCGACCGCCGTACCCACCTCTGATCGACTCTTTGTGCTCACGTAGTGGCCTCCGGCACTTTGACTCCCCCGGTTACAAGGTCTTCACGCAGATGCGTCCTGAACTCCGGCGCGGCCGCCACGAGCGGCGGCCGAAGGGCCCCGCCGGGCAGTCCGAGCAGGTCGAGCGCCGCCTTGACGGCGATGACGCCCTGCGTGCGGGTCATGATGGCCGTGACGACGGGGAGCAGCCGACGGTGGATCGCCAGCGCCCGGCCCACGTCACCGGCACGGTATGCATCGATCATCTCACGGAGATCCGCTCCTACGACATGTCCCACCACGCTGACGAACCCCGCGGCACCCATGGAGAGCCAGGCCAGGTTGAGGTTGTCGTCGCCGGAGTAGAAGACCAGATCGCTGCCCGCCATCACCCGCGAGCCCGCGAACAGATCGCCCTTGGCGTCCTTGACGGCCACGATCCGCGGATGCGCGGCGAGCCGGATCAGGGTCTCGGTCTGGATCGGCACGCCGGCCCGCCCGGGGATGTCGTAGAGCATGTTCGGCAGCCCGGTCGCGTCGGCCACGGCGGTGAAGTGATGGAGCAGCCCCTCCTGGGGCGGCTTGCTGTAGTACGGGGTGACCACCAGGAGCGCGTGCGCGCCCGCCGCCTCGGCCGCCCGGGCCAGGTGGACGGTGTGGGCGGTGTCGTTGGTGCCCACGCCGGCGACGACACAGGCCCGGTCGCCCACCGCCTCGACGACCGTTTCCAGCAGCCGGCTCTTCTCCGCGTCGCTCGTCGTGGGCGACTCTCCGGTGGTGCCGCTGATCACCAGGCCGTCGTGGCGCTGCTCGTCGACGAGGTGGGTCGCCAGGCGCGCGGCTCCGGTGTAGTCGATCTCGCCCGCCGCGGTCATCGGAGTGACCATCGCGGTCAGCAGGCGGCCGAAGGGCGCGTCGCTCGTTGTACTGGGTGCCATGCACCGAACGGTACCGTTCCGGCCCGCGCCCGTGGACCCGCAGGTGCACCCGGTGTCCCGGTCGCCACGGGGCCCGTGATCCGCCCGTCCGGCCCTCGTCCCGCCGCCGCGCTCCCGGGGGGCCGCCGGGCCGGCGCTGGGGGCCGCCGCCGTGCCGCCGGCGTCCGTGTCGACAAGAACGGCCGGGGTGCGGGCGGGTGAAGCGGAGATCTGACCTGAAGACGCCGCCGATATGTGCTCGGGGGTACACACACCGGCGGCGTCTCTACCGACATCGCCCCAAGTAAATCCCGCGTTACGGCGCTATCCGCCCAGATTCCCGGATCCCTTTGGGGAAATGCGACATACCGGTCAAAAGGGCACTAATGGTCACACCTTCTGCGGAACTCCGGCCAGTTCCAGCAGCCGGAGCCGCAGGTCCTCCGAGGTCAGCGATCGGACGAGCTGATTGCCCCGGACCGCCCACCAGTGACCGGATCCACCCCGGCCGATCCGCCACCCGGCGAACTCGGCGGTCAGCTCCGTCAGCCGGCGAGCGACCTGCTGTGAGGTGTGTTCCATGCTCATCGACCTCGCTCCCAGGGCCCGCCGCCGGGCCGTGCTCTTGGGTTTACTTATCGATGCTTACCCGACCTAACGGCCAATGCAACACTCTTCCGACCTGGGAGAATACGTAATTGGGAACGTGACAAAGCAGGTGGCCGATCGGCCAGGGTTCTGTCACGGCGACCAGAGCGATCTGTAGCGGGCCCAGTCGGCCGGGGTCGTGGTCCATTCGGCGTAGATCCCGACCCCGTACGGCTTGGCGGGGCGCCTGCCGAGGGCGTCCAGCCCGCGCCGGATACCGCGCAGCGACGTCGCCAGGTCCTCGGCCCACCCCGCCGTGACGGGGCGGTAGGTCGGTACCCCCATGAACACCGTGACCTGGTCGCCGATCAGCTCCAGCGTGTGCTCGGTGTGCCAGGCGAAGTGCCGCCCGACCAGCGATCGCGTCGGCAGCTCGGTGTCGTACGTCATGATCGCCACCTGGTCCACCCGGCCGGCCACCGCGCGCAGGAAGGCGCCGGTCGGCCGGGCCGGGTAGTGCGGGTCCCCGCCCCGGGGCAGGGCCAGGAAGACCGGCTGCAGGGCGTCGGCCAGGGTGAGCTGCTCCAGCGAGACCGACAGGATCCGGCCGCGGGCCCGGGTGAGCTCGCGGGTCCGGTCCAGCAGGTCGAGGAAGGCGCCGTCGTCGGAGTACACGGGCTCGATGTCGTAGTGGACGCCGTCGAAGCCGAGGTCGAGGAAGGTCCGGTCCGTCTCGACGATGCGCGCCCGTACGGCCGGGTCGTCGAGCCGCAGCAGCCCTCTGCCCTGCTGCCGCCTGATCTGGCCGAGGTAGGCCTGGGCGTGCACCCCCGGCGCGAGCCGGTGCACCGCGGTGACCAGCTCCGCCGCGTGGGCGTACAACCGCGGCGCGACGGAGCCGTCGGGCGCCAGCGGCCCGGCGTGGAAGAAGACATCAGTGATCTTGTTCAGCCGCAGCGTGCCGGCGAGCGCCTGGTACTCCGCCTCGGTGTGCGCCTCCCCCACCCACTGGTGCCGCGCCCACATCGCGTTGGTCGCCGTTCCCTGCGAGCGGGGCCCGGACTGCCACCACACCCAGGTCTGGGCGAGGAAGATGGCCACCAGCCCGAGCACGAACGCCGTGCTCCACGCCGAGAACCGCACAACACGCCGTATCCGCACCGCACCTCCGAGATCACCACCGATCATGGCATCAGTCGGCCACCTCGCCGGCCAGGGCGGGGCGCGGGCCGGGCCCGGGAACGGCCGGGGGCCGGCTCCTGGCCCGCTGGGTCCAGGCCACGCAGCCGAGGACGGCCACCGCGGCCAGCCCGGTCAGCGCGTCGAGGCGCTCGCCGAGGAACAGCGCCGACCAGCCCAGCGTGAGCACCGGCTGGGCCAGCTGCACCTGGCTGGCGCGGGCGATACCCGCCCGGCCCAGTCCGGCGTACCAGGCGAAGAAGCCGAGGAACATCGACACCGCGGACACGTAGCCGAAGCCGACGAGCGCCCTTCCGGTCCAGTGCGGGTCGCCGGTGCCGAGCAGCACCAGCGTGACCGGGACGGAGACGGGCCCGGTGAGCACCAGCGCCCAGGAGATGACCTGCCAGCCGGGCATGTCCCGGGCCAGTCGGCCGCCCTCGGCGTAACCGATCGCGCCGGCCAGGAGCGCGCCGAACAGCAGCAGGTCCGCGGGGGTGACGTGGCCGGCGCCGCGGCTGAGCGCGAAGCCGCCGACGCAGGCGGCGCCGGCGCCGACGGCGAGCCAGAACGCGGCGGAAGGCCGTTCGCGCGTCCGCAGCACCGCGCAGACCGCGGTCGCGCCGGGCAGCAGGCCGATCACCACCGCGCTGTGCGAGCTGGAGGCGCCCTGGTCGAGGGCGAGCGAGGACAGCACCGGGAACCCGAAGACGACGCCCAGGCCGGCCGCCGCCAGCCCGCCCCACTGGTGGCGGGCCGGGAGGGGGGCGCGTACGGCGGCGAGCGCGAGCACGGCGAGCACCGTCGCGGCGGCGGCCCGCCCGACGCCGATGAGGTACGGATCGAGGCCGTCGAGGGCCAGGACGGTGGCCGGGAAGGAGAACGAGAAGGCGAGCACGCCCAGGGCGGCCAGGCCGAGGCCCGGTGCGACCGGCCGGGGCCGGGGCCGGCTCACCGGGTCGCCCGGCCCGGGGAGCGCTACCTGGCTGGTGACGATAGCGCTATTGTTATCTCTCATGAAACAGGATAGCAGTATCGATCATCTGGCGGCCAGCCTGCGCGCTCAGGTGACGCGGCTGACCCCGGGCGACCGGCTGCCGTCCAGCCGCACCCTCGTGGAGCGGCACAAGGTCAGCCCGGTCACGGTCAGCCGTGCGCTGGGGATGCTCGCCGCGGAGGGGCTGGTCGTGGCCCGCCCGGGCAGCGGCACCTATGTCGCGGACCCGCCGCGCGCGTTCTCCGAGCCGCCCGACTTCGGCTGGCAGGCCGTCGCGCTCGGGGACCGCACCGTCGACACCGCCGGCCTGCACGCCATGCTGCCGACCGCGCCCGAGGGCCTGATCGCCCTCAGCGGCGGCTATCTGCATCCTTCGCTCCAGCCCGTACGGGCGCTGGCCACGGCGGCCTCCCGGGCCACCCGGCGACCCGCCTCCTGGGAGCGTCCCCCTCCGTCCGGCATCGCCGGGCTGCGGTCGTGGTTCGCCGCCTCGGCCGGCCCCTGGGCGGCCGGCGCCGACGTGCTCATCACCAGCGGCGGGCAGGCGGCGCTGTCCATCGCGCTGCGGTCCCTGCTGGCGGCGGGATCACCGGTCCTGGTCGAGTCGCCGACCTATCCGGGAGCGCTGGTCGCCTCCCGGGCGGCCGGGCTGCACCCGGTCCCGGTGCCGGTGGACGCGGAGGGGGTCCGGCCGGATCTGCTGGCCGAGGCCTTCGCGATGACCGGGGCCAAGGTGTTCTACTGCCAGCCCACCCTGCACAACCCGACGGGCACGGTGCTCCCGGCGGAGCGGCGCGCCCAGGTGCTGTCGGTGGCCCGGGCCGTGGGGGCCTTCGTGATCGAGGACGACTACGCCCGGTATCTCGGGCTCGCCGAGGCGCCCCCGCCGCTCGCGGCCGATGACGACGAGGGCACCGTCGTCCACCTCACGTCGCTCACCAAGATCACAGCGCCGAGCATGCGCATCGCCGCGATGATCGCTCGCGGCCCGGTGGCGGAGCGGCTCCGTGCCACCCAGCTGGTCGACACCTTCTTCCCGGCCAGGCCGCTGCAGGAGACGGCCCTGGAACTGGTGAGCTCACCGGCCTGGCCACGGCACCTCGGCTCCGTCCGGGCCGCGCTGCGCCGCCGCCGGGACGTCCTGGCCGCCGCGGTCGCCCGGGAGCTCCCCGGGGTCCGGCCGACCAGGCCCGCGGGCGGCCTGCACCTGTGGCTGCGGCTGCCGCCCGGGGTGGACGAGCAGGCCCTCACGGAGGCCGCCGCGCGCGCCGGGGTGATGGTGAGCGCGGGCCGGCCCTTCTTCCCGGCCGAGCCGTCGGGGCACCACCTGCGGCTCAGCTACAGCATCGCCGCCACCGAGGCCGAGCTCACCGAAGGGGTGCGCCGGCTCGCCCAGGCGCTCTCGGCGGTCTCCTAGGCCGCGGAGCCGGTCACCGCGGGCCGGTGTCGGGCAATCGCGCAACCGGTCAACGCGATACGATGGTGTTCGACATGAACGAGCAGCCCGTGCACCAGCAGCCGGTGAGCCTGCGGCCCACCGGCCAGGCGGCCGCCGTGCTGCTGCAGGACTTCGTGAACACGCTCGACGTCGAGTGCGACGACGACGCGATCGCCACGCCCGGGAAGCTGGGCGAGTGGCTGGCCGAGCACGGCCTGCTGGCCGGCCGGTCGCAGGCCGGGGCGGCCGGTCCCGCGGACCTGGCGACGGCGGTCGGCCTCCGCGAAGGGCTGCGGGCGGCGATGCTCGGTCATCACGGCCCGGACGCCGTCGACCGGCCGCCCGAGATGGACGGCGCGCTCGCCCGGCTGCCGCTGCGGGTGGCCTTCGAAGGCGAGCGCCCGGTGCTGGTGCCGGTGCGGGACGGCGTCGAGGGGGCGCTGGCCCGGATCGCGGCGGCGATGATGACCTGCCTGGCCGACGGCACCTGGGCCCGGCTCAAGGTCTGCCAGGAGGACACCTGCCGGTGGGCCTTCCTGGACACCTCCAAGAACCGCTCGCGGGCCTGGTGCTCGATGCGGGTCTGCGGCAACCGCACGAAGACCCGCGCCTACCGGGCCCGCCGCCGCCCCGGCCCCGGTCCGGCCCCGGGGGCCTAGTCTGGGCCGCTGACGCGTAACGGGGAGAAGAAGCAAATGGCAGATGTCGGTGTACGTCCCGCACGGGTGGAGGACGCCGCAACGATCGCGGACATCCAGGTACGGGCTTGGCGCAGCGGCTACGCCGGCGTGGTGCCCACTCCCGCGCTGGCCGCGATGACCACCCCGGAGGCGCAGGCCGTGTGGCAGGAGCGCTGGGCGGAGGCCGTCACCGCCCCGCCGAGCCCCCGGCACCGCCTGCTCGTCGCCGTACAGCGGCACACCATGACCGACGACACCGTTCTCGGATTCGCCGCGCAGACCCCGGCCGCGGACGCCGACTGCGATCCGGCGACGGCGGCCGAGCTGCTCACCCTGCTCGTCGACCCCATGGCGGGCCGGGCGGGACACGGCAGCCGGTTGCTGGCGGCCACCGTCGACCTGGTGCGGGAGGACGCCGTCGCCAGGATGGTCACCTGGGTGTTCCCCGGCGACCGGGCCATGCGCGGATTCCTGGAGCCCGCGGGCTGGGCCGAGGACGGAGCCCGGCGGCAGCTAGACCTCGGCGAGCCCGTCCCCATGATCCGGCTGCACACCGACCTCACGGACGACCCCGCCACCGGCGGCACGTGACGGCCTTCCCCGGGCTCTGAGCCGCCCCCAGACGCCTCGAGACGGGGCGGGGCGGCGCGCGGGCGCGGCGGCCCGGGCTAGGCCGGGAAGCGGGCGGCGAGCTCGCCGGTGAGGGCGGGCCAGACCACGGGGTCGTGGCCCGGGATCAGCGGGTAGCCCTTCGCCGCGGCGATGCGCTTGAGCTTGCGGATCTGCTCGACGGTGACCTCGGGCTCCACGTCGATGAAGCCGCCCACGGCCAGCTCGTGCTCGATGTTCTCGGTCAGGTCGGCGGCGTCGAAGGCGAACACGAACCCGCCGCCGCCGACCGAGGCGTCCAGGTCGACGACGAAGCTCTGATGGCCGGGCGTGTGCCCCGGCGTCGGCACGGCGGTGATGCCGGGCGCGATCTCCACCTCCCCGTCGGCGAGCCGCCAGTCGATGCGCGGATCGTCGAAGTCGACGCGGTAGATGGAGTGCCTCTCCGGTTCCGGGTGGCCGGACAGCCCGTACTCCAGCTCGGCGCGCTGGGCGTGCACGGGGACCCGCCCGGCGAAGTGCTTGAGGCCGCCGGCATGGTCGAGGTGCAGATGGCTGACCGCCACCACGTGGATGTCGGCGAGCTCGAGCCCGACCTCGGCCAGCGTCTCCTCCAGGGGCTCGCCGGGCCCGGGCAGCACCGAGACGTAGGCGCCCCCGGGATGGAACCGCCGGGCCAGCGCCGGATCGCGGATCAGCGCGGTGTTGAACCCGGTGTCCAGCAGCACCCAGCCGCCGTCCGCCTCCAGCAGCACTCCCGGCACCGGCTCGCGCATCCGGAGGCCCGGCGGCGCCCCGTGCACCGACACCGACTTGGGCAGGTCCTCCCAGCCCAGCGTGAGCAGCACGATCCGCCGTACGCCGCTTCCCATGGCTCTCCTCGGTCGTCCCGGCGGACACGGGGACGCCCTGACCCCGTCCGGGGGGCAGGGCGTCCCGCGGCCCTTCCGGCTCGTGGCGGGTTCCGCACCGCAAGGGGATCGGACGTGCGGGACCCCCCACGAGCCGACTACGGCCAGCCTACGGAGGGGCCCGCCGGGCCGCGGGCGCGGGGGCGGGCCACCAGGCGGGGCTGCGGGACGACGACCCCGCCGCCGCCCGCTCCGGCCGGGTCGCGTCATGGCTCATCGTGTCCCCTCCCCCGCGGCGCGGGCATCCCGGGGAGATCCGGCACCTCGCCGGGATCCTGCTCCTGGAAGCGGGCCACCGTCCGCATGAGGAACTCCCGGACGACGGGCTCCGCCGCCGGGGGCAGGTGGTCGAGCATCGGCTCCATCTGCTCGCTCGCCGCCTGCCTCACCGCCGCCAGCTGGCGGTGGCCCGTCTCGGTCAGCGCCAGCCGGACCAGGCGGCGGTCCGCGACGTCACGGAGGCGTTCGATCCACCCCGATCGCTCCAGATGGTCGACCGTATGGTTGAGTGTGGAGGGTGACACTCCGCACTGGCGGGCCAGCTCTCGCTGGGTGAGCGCCGAGCCCTCAACCAGGTAGGCGAGGACGGCGAGCCCATGCGGAGTGAGACCGTGACTGCCCATCAGCCGCTGCCAGCGCATGGCGACGACATGGCCGGCCACCGCGAGCAGCCGGGACATGGGCATGCCTGCCAGGTCCGGGTCCGGGTCCATGTCGCGCACGGCGACATTGTGCGTGCTCTCCGCGGCGAGGACCAGCCGATGGGCGGTGTTGGCAGGTCTTTGCCCCATACCGCGCCCGTCCCGACCACAGCATCCCTCTCGACGCCAGGAAGTCCATGACCGCCCCCACCAGTCCCCGGCAACGCGGCGCGCGGCAGCGACCGCGAAGGCCCGGAGCGGGACGAGGGCGCTGGCTCGGCATGATGGTCCTCAGCCTCGGCGTGTCACTGATCGTCGTCGACGCGACCATCGTCAACGTGCTGCTCCCCCGGATGGTCACCGACCTGGGGCTGCGCACCACCGACGCGGAATGGGTCACCTCGGTCTACTCGCTGGTGTTCGCGGCGCTGCTGATCTCCTTCGGCCGTGCCGGTGACCTGTTCGGCCGGCGACGGATGTTCGTGCTGGGAACCGCCGTGTTCGTCCTGGCCAGCGTGCTGGCGGCGCGGTCCGGCAGTGGCCCCGAGCTGATCGCCGCCCGTGCGCTGCAGGGCGTCGGAGCCGCGATGATCATGCCTGCGACGCTGTCGACCGTGAACACCGTCTTCACCGGCCGCGACCGGGCGGTCGCCTTCGGTGTCTGGGGCTCGATGATCGGTGGGATGGCCGCGCTGGGCCCGCTGCTCGGCGGCTGGCTGGCCACCTCGTACGGCTGGCGCTGGGCCTTCGGCGTCAACCTGCCCATCGGGGTCCTGCTCGTGGTGGGGGCGCTGAAGCTGATCCCCGAGACGAGGGACGAGGAGACCCGGCGCGGCGTCGACTGGCCGGGCGCCGTGCTGTCCGCGCTGGGCCTGGGCGCGCTGGTCTTCGCGCTGATCGAGGGGCAGCGGTACGGCTGGTGGATCCCCACCCGGCCGTTCGCCGCCGGGCCCTATGACTGGCCGCTCACCGGGCTGTCGCCCGTCCCCGTGGCGCTGGCGCTGTCGGCCGTGCTCGTCGCCGCGCTGGTCGTGGTGGAGCGGGCCCGGGCCGGGGCGGGCCAGCCCGTCATGCTGGACCTGTCGCTCTTCCGCATCGCCGGCTTCCGCCGGGGCAACGCCGCCTCCTCGCTGATCAGCGTGGGCGAGCTGGGCCTGCTGTTCGTGCTGCCCCTGTTCCTGCAGGGCGTGCACGGCGACTCGCCACTGCAGATCTGCGTCGCGATCGTGCCGCTCGCCGTGGGCGCCTTCCTGGCCGGCCCGTTCGCCGCGCGGCTCTCGCACCGGTACGGGGCGGCACGGGTGGTACAGATCGGGATGCTCCTGGAGGTCGTCGCCGTGCTGGCGATCGGGCTCACCACCCATGCGGGCACCTCCGGCTTCGACCTCGCCCCCTGGATGCTGATGTACGGGGCGGGGCTCGGGCTCACCTCGGCGCAGCTCACCAACGTCTCCCTGGGCGACGTACCGCCCGCCCTGTCCGGGCAGGCCTCCGGCACCCAGTCGACGGCCCGGCAGGTCGGCTCCGCGCTGGGCATCGCGCTCATCGGGACCGTCTTCGCCACCGGCCTCGGCCACGTCATGCACCAGCGGCTGGAGCTCACCGACGTGCCCCCGGCCCAGCGCGCCGCCATGGCCCGGGAACTGCGGGAGAGCGCGGGCACCTACACCCGCGTCCTGCACGACCAGCCGGGCGCCGAGCAGGCGGCCCACGCCGCCGACGAGAGCCTCGCGGTCGCGGCCGACCGGGCGATGCTCGTCACCGCCGGCATCCTCGGTCTGGGCCTGCTGGTGTCCCTGCGGCTGCCCGGCCGCCCGGAGGGATGATCTAGCCTGTTCCCAGCCCCCTGGCGGGACCCTGATCAGCGCAGGACCCTCCGACCCGCATCCGTCCCCTCCTCCGAGAGCGAGCAGTAATCCCGTGGCCAGCCTCTCCCAGTGGATCGCCGGCTCCCGGCCCCGCACCCTGCCGACCTCGGTCGTGCCCGTCGTCGTCGGTACCGGCGTGGCCATCGGCGAGAGCCACGCCGTCTGGTGGCGGGCGGCGCTCGCCGCGTTCGTCGCGCTGACCCTGCAGATCGGCGTCAACTACGCCAACGACTACAGCGACGGCGTACGCGGCACCGACGAGGACCGGGTGGGCCCGCTGCGGCTGGTCGGCTCCCGGGTCGCGCGGCCCAAGCAGGTCCTGGCCACCGCGCTGGGCGCCTTCCTCCTCGCGGCGGTGGCCGGGCTGGTGCTCGCCGCGGTGACGAGCTGGTGGGTGCTGCTGGTCGGCGCCGCGGCGATCGTGGCCGGCTGGTTCTACACCGGCGGCTCCAACCCGTACGGCTACCGGGCCCTGGGCGAGATCTCGGTGTTCGTGTTCTTCGGCCTGGTGGCGGTCGTCGGCACCGTGTACGTCCAGCTCGAACGCCTGCCCTGGACGGCCTGGGTGGCGGCGGTGCCGGTCGGGCTGCTGGCGTGCGCCCTGCTGGTCGCCAACAACCTGCGCGACATCCCCACCGACGAGGTCTCCGGCAAGCGCACGCTGGCCGTCGTGCTGGGCGACCGGCGGACCCGGTTGCTCTACACCTCGTGCACCGCGCTGCCCTTCACGATCACCCTGGCACTGGCCGCGCCGCATCCGTGGGCGCTGCTGGCGCTGGTGGCCGCGCCACTGTCGATCCCGCCGAGCCGGCGGATCATGGCGGGCGCGACCGGGCCGGAGCTGATCGCGGTACTCGGCGAGACCGCCCGCCTGCAGATCGCCTTCGGCGTCCTGCTGGCGGCCGGCCTGGCCCTGTAGCGTCCCGCCTCGCTAGCGGTCCCGCTCCTCGCTGATCCGCCAGTCGATCTCCGGAAGCCCGGCGTCGGCGAGGGCCTTGTTGACCGCGCTGAACGGGCGGGTGCCGAAGAAGGACTTCTGGCTGAGCGGGCTGGGGTGACCGGACTCGATCACCACGTGCTGGGCACCGGTGATCAGCTTGGCCTTCTTGCGCGCGTAACCGCCCCAGAGCACGAAGACGACGCGCTCGTCCTTGGCGTCGAGCGCCCGGATGGCCGCGTCGGTGAACTCCTCCCACCCCTTCCTGGCGTGCGAGCCGGCCGCCCCCGCCCGCACGGTCAGCACGGCGTTGAGCAGCAGCACGCCCTGGTCGGCCCAGGGGGTGAGGTCGCCGCCGGTCGCGACCGGCACGTCGAGATCCGCGGCGAGCTCCTTGTAGATGTTGCGCAACGACGGCGGGAGCCGCACCCCGGACTTGACGCTGAAGCTGAGCCCGTGCGCCTGCCCCGGCCCGTGATAGGGGTCCTGGCCGAGGATCAGCACCCGTGCGGTGTCGTACGGGCAGTGCCGGAAGGCGTTGAAGAGGTCCTCACGGGGCGGGTAGACCGTGTGCTGGTCGTACTCCGCCGCGACGTACGCGCTCAGCGCCGCGGTCGGCAGCGGGTCGAGCAGCGGCTCCAGGTGCGCCCGCCAGTCGTCGGGGAGCAGGTCCAGCAGGTCCAGGGACATCGGGTTTCGGCCTCCGGGGAAAGGGTTCTGTTACCAACGACCCTAGGGCCCGGCGGCGACAAAAGTCCGGGCGTCCCGGTAGTGCGCCAGGCCCGGCGCTCCGTGATCCTCGCCCTGATCGCCGGTCCCCGGAAGGGCGGCCGTCCCCTCCGCGTCAAGGCCTTCGTGGACCGTGACGCCATGACCGGCCATGCCTTGATCAACGACAGGTCGGCGAGCGAGCGGCAGCTCGATCGTCAATGGGCCCGGTCGATGTGAATGCCGATGCTCGGTGCCCCGACGTGAGCAGCCTGTCGATGATCCATTCGATTCTGTCGGTGGGTGACCGTAGCTTGACGGTATGTGGTCGGCCGTGGAGCTGCGGACCGCCTCCACCGGTGACCTGGTGGAGGCGGCGGTCGCGGTCCTGGCCGAGGTGGCGGGACGGCCGGTTCCCGACGCGCCGGTGGTGTGCCTGGAGCAGGCCGAACGGCTCGGCCTGGGCCTGGATCTGGGCGAGGCCGCACTGGCCGCGCGGGTCGCGGCCGTCGACCGGGCGGGGGAGGCCTCGGCGCAGCGGTATCCGGGGACCAAGGGCTGGCTGCGCATCGCGCTGGGCATGCGGACGGGCCGGGCGGGCGAGCGGCTGACGGTGGCCCGCCAGTTGGAGCGGCTGCCCACCACCGCCGAGCTCCTGCGGACCCGGCGGCTGCCGTACGGGTACGCCGCCACCATCGCCGAGGCCGTGGCACGGCTGAACGACGACGACTGCGTCAAGGCGGAGCGGATCCTGCTGGAGCTCGTGGGGAAGGGTGTGTCGGCCACCAAGGTCGCCAAGGTCGGCGCCCGGATCCAGGAGGTGATCGCGGAGCGGGACGGCACCGAGCAGCCACCCGAGGACGCCCGGCGAGGTGACCGGTCATGGTGGAGGTTGTCCAGGTCACTCAACGGCACCTCCTACGTCAAGGGACGCTTCGGCCCGGAGCTGACCGCGCTGGTGCTGGACATCCTGGGCCCGCTCACCAAGCCGGCCGGCCCGGAGGACGACCGGGATCCCGCCGAGCGGCTGGCCGACGCGCTGGCGATGCACCTGTCCGGCGGTTCCACCCGCTGGAATGCCACCATGGTCATCACACTCGATGGCCCGGACGGGGAGGCTTCCCAGGGGCCACCGGAGGACCGTTGCCAGCCCGACGGCGACCCACCGGGCACCGCCCCGCACAGCGAACGGACGCCCGCCGACGACAGCACGGATGAGCGCGCACAGACCAGCCCTGACCAGCGGGCCGCCCCTCCAAAGCCCGATCGCGACCAGGCGGCCGGCCCCGACCGAGTGGCCCGCCCCGACGGAGTGACCAGCCCAGGCCGAGTGACCAGTGCCGACAGAGTGGCCAACGCCGGCGGAGTGACCATCCGCGAGGAGGAAGCCGCAGCGCATGGTCCTCGCGACCAGAATGCCCACGAACAGGGACCGCCGGACCCGCGTCCGCAAGACCACCGTCCGCAAGACCACCGTCCGCAGGACTACGGACCGCAAGACCACAGACCGCAAGACCACGGACCGCAGGACCAGGCCGCCCTCGATGACGGGGAATCCTCCGTCCGGTGGCCGGTGTGGCCGCTGGAACACGTGAAGGTGTCCGCGCGGCTGGCCGACGGGACCCCGATCTCTCCGGAGCGGGCACGGACGATCGCGCTCACCGCCGGGGTGTCCCCCCTCATCCTGGGGACGGACGGCATCCCCCTCTACCTGGGGAACAGAGCCCGGTTCGTCTCACCAGGGCAGCGCCGCGTCCTCGAAGCGCTCTACGAGACGTGCGCGTTCGCCGACTGCGACATCCCGGCGAGGTTCTGCGAGGTCGACCACACGCTCGGCTGGACCGAGTACCCGGCGACCGACATCGACCTGCTCGCGCCATGCTGCTCATGGCACAACCGGGCCAAGCACCGTTACGCGGAACAGATCAGCACGACCCGGGACGCCCACGGACGCTGGACCTACACCTTCGACAGGACACGGCCGGGCAGGCCCCCCAGCACACGCAGGCTCCCCAGCACACGCAGGGACTCCGGCACAGGCAGGGCCCCCAACACAGGCAGGGACTCCGGCACGCGCAGGGACTCCGGCACGCGCAGGGACTCCGGCACGCGCAGGGACTCCGGCACGCGCGGGGGCTCCACGTCCACTCGGCGGCCGAGGGGCCCGTAGCCCACCGACCCGGCTGTGACTCCCACGAGCCGGAGACCGGCCCCTCGCCACCGGAGCCGCGGACGAGGGCAAGGCCGGTCTCCGGGGCGGTGTTCCTCGCACAGTGGTCCTGATGCGCCGAATCGTGACCACCGGGCATCTCCCGCACGGGTCCCCCTAGGATCACCGATATGCCCTCCCGCCCCACCTGTCCCCCACGCCTGCCATGAGACGACTCGGCGCGTGCCTGGCCGGTCTCCTCCTGGTGCTCGTCTCCCTGATCGGATGCGGCGATTCCTCCGCCACCAAGACGATCGAGGTCTTCGCCGCCTCGTCCCTGACCGAGGTGATGGCCGAGCTGGGCACCCGGTACCAGCAGACCCACCGGGGCACGAGGGTCCGCGCCTCGTTCGGCGGCTCGCAGGACCTCGTCGCCCGGCTCGAGGACGGCAAGTCCGCCGACGTGCTGGTCACCGCCGACGTGCCCACCATGGAGCAGGCCGCCAGGCTGGTCGGGACGCATCGGATCATCGCGCACAACTCCATGACCATCGCGGTGGCCCCCGGCAATCCCAAGCACATCCGCGGGCTGGCGGACCTCACCGACTCCCGGCTGAGCGTGGTGCTCGGCTCCCCCACCACCCCGTCCGGCCGCTACGCCGTGCGGGTCTTCACCAAGGCGGGCGTGACCGTGGTGCCCAAGTGGGAGGAGATCAGCGTGCGGTCCGTGCTCGCCCGGGTCCGTACCGGCGAGGCGGACGCCGGGATCGTCTACATCACCGACCTCAAGTCGGCGGGCGCCGCGGCCAGCAGCGTGCCGATCCCCGCGGCCCAGAACGTCACTGCCGACTACCCCGCCGCGGTCCTCGACCGGAGCGGCCACAAGGACCAGGCCAGGACCTTCGTCGCCTGGCTGACCTCACCGGAGGCCGTCGGCATCCTGACCAAGTACGGCTTCAGCCCGCCCTGATCATGTCGTCGGCGCGCTGTATCCCTCTCGCCCGCGCTCCACAGCAGCACGCCCGGCGACCCGGTCACGCGCCCGTCCTCCCGAGCCCCGGCGGCATTGCGGCATAGCGATGGCGGCACGGCGATGGCGGCATGAGCTACGGGCATGGCGGCATCAGGCACGCGGCATCAGGCACGCGGCATGACGGTAGGGGGCATGGCGGCATGGCGAGGATCACCGGCCCCGTGGCGGTGGGGGTTACTCGTGGGTGGCGGCGCCCGAGGTGGCCAGCAGGACGACGCCAACGACGATGACGACCATGCCCGCGACGGCGGTGAGGTTCAGCCGCTCGTCGTAGAGCGCCGCGGCGATGGCCGCCGTGCCCGCCGTGCCCGCTCCCGACCAGACGGCGTACACGATGCCGACGTTCAGCGTGCGCAGCGCCAGGGCCATCAGCGCGAACGAGATGAGATACCCCGCCACGACGATCAGCGCGGGCCACGGCCGGAATCCGTTGGCGATGCCCCGCATCGCCAGCGTCGCGGCCACCTCGGAGATGATCGCACCGGCCAACAGCAGCCAAGCCATCCAGGGCGCCCTTCGTCCACTCGCCGACATACGCGCACTCTACCGTCCGGACGGTATAGCGGGGCGTCCGCTACGGAGATGTGGTCAGAGCGCATTCAGCAGGTCACCGCGGCGACAGGGGTGCTCCTCACCGGGTGGGCGCACCCGCCGCGGGAGGGGGTTGAGGGTCGCGTCCGGCGCGGGTGCCGTCCGCGTCCGGTCCGACCGGGACGGGGACCGGGACCGGCTCGACCAGGAGCTGGAACATGCCCTCGAGGCTGCGGGTGAGCGTGGCCGGGTCGGCTCCGGCGAGCGCCACGCTGCCGAGAACGTTCCGCATGAGCTGGAAACCCGCGATGAGGGACAGCAACAACCCGGCGCGCTCGGCGGCCCGCTCGCCGGGCAGCAGGTTCACCAGGTACAGCTCGAAGTGCCGTGCGACCCCCTCGCGCAGGATCTCCGCGGCCCGTGCGTTCGAGACCGACCGCAGCATCAGCAGGAACCCGTCGATGTGGGCGCCCTCGGGCGCCTCCTGGGTCACCAGAGCGGCGGCCAGCTCGCGGCCGAGCGCGCTGGGGTCGCGCGTGTCTCCGAGCAGGGGTCTCCTGGCGAAGGCGGCCTCGACCACCTCGGCGAAGAGCCGCTCCTTGGAACCGAAATAGCGATTGACCAGCATCGCGGTCACCCCGGCGGCCTGCGCGATGTCCCGCACGCCGACGCCGTCATAGCCGGATCGGGTGAAGGCGATCAGGGCCGACCGCAGGATCGCCTCCCGGGTCGCGGCGGCGTCGCGGCGGCGCCGGGACGGAGGGCCGCCCCCCTGCCCGCCGGCCGCTTGGCCAGCGTCTTGGCCAGCGTCTTGGCCAGCGTCTTGGCCAGCGTCTTGGCCGGCACCGTGTCCGGCAGCTGGGTCGGCGTCTTGACCGGCCGCTTGGCCCGCAGCTGGGCCGGCACTGTGTCCGGCGTTGTCGGCAGTCATGTCTACGAGTGTAGACTCGCCTGTACAAGAAAGTCTACGACTGTAGACAGACGGTCGGCCACTCGTGGCCGCCGGTACGAACACGAGGTCGAAATGGACTTGAGATGGATTTGAGGCTGACAGGCAAGCGGGCGCTGGTGACCGGGTCGAGCGCTGGCATCGGTGCCGAGATCGCCAGGCTGCTCGCCGCGGAGGGTGCCGGCGTCGTGGTGCACGGGCGCGACAAGACCCGGGCGGAGGCCGTCGCCGAGGGCATCCGCGCCGACGGAGGGCACGCCGTCGTGGCAGTGGGTGATCTCTCGACGGATGCCGGTGCCGACGCGGTGACCGCCGCGGCGCTGGCGGGCGGAGACATCGACATCCTGGTGAACAACGCGGGATCGTACGAGCACCTGTCCTGGACCGAGGCGACGGCCGAGCGCTGGGCGGCGACGTACGAGACCAACGTGATCTCCGGTGTGCGGATGATCCAGCGGCTGGTGCCCCGGATGCGCGAGCGCCGCTGGGGCCGGGTGATCCAGATCGGTGGCGGTCTGGCGCAGCAGCCGATAGCCGCCCAGCCGGACTACAACGCGTCCCTGGCGGCCCGGCACAATCTCGCCGTGTCCCTCGCGCGCGAGCTGAAGGACTCGGGCGTGACGTCGAACGTCGTGGCCCCCGGCGCCATCCGCGTCGCGGCCGTCGAGGAGCTCCTCACCGCGGTGGCACCCGGGTTCGGCTGGGGCGAGACCTGGGAGGAGATCGAACGCGGTGTCGTCCGCGACCTGGTCCCCAACGACGTGGGCCGTCTCGGCCGGCCGGAGGAGATCGCGTCAGCCGTGGCGTACCTGGCCAGCCCGCTCGCGGACTACGTCTCCGGAGCGACCCTGCGCGTCGACGGCGGCACCATCCGCGCCGTCCACTAGCCCCTAGCGGGGCGGGTCGAGTCCGGCCGGCAGGTGGCCGTCGCACAGCTCGCGGCGGTCGTCGTGACGCCGCAGCGCGTCGAGTACGGCCGGAGCGGGGCTCGCGTAGACCTGCGGGTAGTCGACCTCGCCCAGGCCGGGTCGTACCACGAAGGCGAGGCGCTCTTCGCCGAGCGAGAACGCCGCCTGCGCCCCGGCCGGCACGCCGGGCCGGTCACCGCGCGGATCGAGCCGGAACCACGAGCCGTCCAGGCAGACCGCCGTGAGCCCGTGCAGGACATGCGCCGATCCGGTCTCGTCGCGGGCCAGCCGCTGGTAACAGAGGCCGGCCGGGATCCCGGCGGCCCGCAGCAGCGCCACGTACGCGTGCGACTTGGCGTAGCACAGGCCCGTCCGCTCGCGGAGCACGTCGGAGGCGCGCCAGGTCACCCGCCGGTCCCCGGCGTCCGCCGAGTGCGTGATCGTGTCTCGTACGAGTTCGTACGCGGCCCGGGCGAAGACCGCGTCGCCGTCACCCGCGGGCAGCCGGGCGGCCGTGGTCTGCACCAGCGGATGGTCGAGGTCGATCGCCTCGTCCGCCCCGAGGTACTCCCAGGGCTCCGCGAGGAAGACCAGTGCCTCCCGGAACATCGGGCCGGGCACCGGGTCACCGGGCACCGAGTCATCGGGCACCTGGGGCTCAGACCAGGCCGAGGAGCGGCTCGATGCCGACGGTGAGCGGCTGAGGCAGCTCACCGACGGCCCGCACGCCGAGCAGCACCCCGGGCATGAAGGACTCGCGGTTCATCGAGTCGTGCCGGAGGGTGAGGATCTCGCCGTGCCCGCCGAGCAGCACCTCCTGGTGCGCGACCAGCCCCGCCAGCCGTACGGAGTGGACGCGTACCCCGTCGACGTCGGCGCCGCGGGCACCGGCCAGCTCGGTGCTGGTGGCGTCGGGTGAGGCCGGGATGCCGGCCTTGCCGCGTGCCTCGGCGATCAGCTCCGCGGTGCGGTACGACGTACCGCTGGGGGCGTCGACCTTGTTGGGGTGGTGCAGCTCGACGACCTCGACCGAGTCGAAGAACGGCGCCGCGATCTTGGCGAAGTGCATCATCAGCACCGCGCCGACCCCGAAGTTCGGCGCGATGAGCACGTTGGCGCCCGGCTTCGCCGCCTGCCACTCCCGGATGGTGTCCAGCCGGGCCGGGTCGAACCCGGAGGTGCCGACGACGGCGTGCACGCCCTGCTCGATGCACCAGCGCAGGTTGTCCATGACGGCCCCGGGATGGGTGAAGTCGACCACGACCTGCGCGAACGTCAGCGCGTCCCGCGAGTCGCCCTCGTCCACCGCGGCGACGAGTTCCATGCCGTCCGCACCCTCGACCGCCCGGCACACCTCCGCGCCCATCCGGCCTCGCGCGCCCAGCACCCCGACCTTGATCACGATCAACCTCCCCGTCTCGCACGCGTCGCCGAGCCTATCGCGGGCCGGACCTGCGCGCGGTCCAGCACCGAGTCCCGGAGCCGACATCACCACCCGGCTCCACCACCCGACATCACCACCCCGACTCCACCACCCGGCTCACCACCGAGCGCCACCACCGAGCGCCACCGCCCAGCCCACCGTGGCCCTGCGCCGACGCCGTGGAGGCCGCGGGCCGGTCCGGGGCGGCGTGGTGCGGAATCTCGTCGATGGGCCTTGCGCTCACGGATCGTTTCAGTAAATATTTACTTCATGAGCGACAGTCGGGAGCTACTGCTGACCGCGGCCGCGGAGGAGTTCGCCAAGCACGGCCCCAAGGGCACGCGGGTGCAGGACATCGTCAAGGCCGCCGGGGTCAACGAACGCATGATCTACCACCACTTCGGCAGCAAGGAGGGCCTCTACACGGCGGTCATGAAGGACCAGCGCTCTCGGCTGGGAGCGGCCTGGCAGCCGATCCTGGAACAGGCCCTCACCTTGGAGCCCTACGAGGGGATGCGGCTCGCGCTGGGCGGCTTCTTCGAGACGCTGCTCAACCGGCCCCAGGTGGCGGCCATGTTCGTCCACGAGGCACTGGGCAACGGTCCGCTGGGGCTGCCCGAGGGCGTCCAGGGCTTCCCCGAGCAACTCCGCACGCTCTACGAGCGCGGCCAGGCGGAGAAGGTCTTCCCGGCGGAGGTGCCGTTCGAGGTCGCCTACGGCACGGCGATCGGCGCCCTGATCGCCATGATCATATTCGCGCCGCGCATGGCCGACTTCGCCCGGGCGGGATTCGCCGAGCCGGGGCTCGACACCGATCCGGTGCGGCTTCGCGAGCAGGTCGTCCGACAGCTGCTCGACGGCATGACCGGCTGACCCCTCCCCCGTCCCGGCGCGGCGACGCCTTCCCACTCACACGCCGACCACTCACACCCCGACCACTCACACGCCGACCTCTCACACCCCGACGCTTTCCCTTTCCACCCGACACAACCCCTTCCGTCCAACCAGTGCAGTAAATATTTACTTCAGAGAGGAAGCTCTGATGACTCGGACCCAGCAAGCTGCGGACGCGCCGGCCGGCCGGCTGCCCGCCTCGCTCCTGCGGATCATCGCCGTCGTCACGATGGGCGCGCTGATGATGCAGCTCGACCTGACCATGACCAACATCGCGACCAGGACGTGGCTGCGCGAGTTCCACTCCACCCTGTCGGTCCTGCAGTGGGTCGGCACGGGCTACATGCTGGCCATGGTGGTCACCATCCCGCTCGCGGGCTGGGCGCTCGAGCGCTTCGGCGCGCGGGCGGTGTGGACGGCGTGCATCACGCTCTTCCTGGGGGGCTCGGTGCTGTGCGGGGCCGCCTGGTCGCCGGGCAGCCTGATCGCCTTCCGGATCCTGCAGGGGCTCGGCGCCGGCATGGTGCTCCCGGTGGGCCAGACGGTGCTCGTCCAGGCGGCGGGGCCGGAGCGGCTCAACCGGGCGATGGCCGCACTGGGCGTTCCGGCCATGCTGGGCCCGGTGCTCGGCCCCGTGCTCGGCGGGGTGCTGGTGGACGACCTGAACTGGCGCTGGATCTTCTACGTCAACGTGCCGGTCTGCCTGGCCGCGCTGGCCCTGTCGCGGCGGGCGATGCCCGCCGACCGGGTGCCGGGAGACACCCGGCTGGACCTCACCGGCCTGGCCCTGCTGTCGCCCGGGTGCGCGGCCGTCGTCCTAGGTCTCGCCCAGACCGGCTCGTACGGCGGTTTCGGCGACGGCCACGTGCTCGTCCCGCTGGCCGTGGGCGCGGCGCTCCTGGCCGCCTTCGCGGTCAACGCGCTGCGGACCTCCCGGGTGCCGCTCATCGACCTGCGGCTGTTCGGCCGGCGCCCCTTCGCCTCGGCGTCCGCCTCGATCTTCGTCTCGGGCTTCGTCCTCTTCGGCGCGATGGGCGCGCTGCCGCTGTACTACCAGCTCGCCCGGGGCGACAGCGCCCAGCACGCGGGAGCACTGCTCATCCCCATGGGCATCGGCATGGGCCTGTCACTGATGATCAGCGGCAGGCTGGCGGATCACGTCCCGCCCCGGACGATCGCCCTCGTCGGGCTGCTGTGCACCGCACTGGGGACCTCGGTCTACACCCAGGTGGCGGTGGGGACCAGCGACCTGCTCCTCAGCGGCGCCCAGGTGCTCAGCGGTGCCGGCATCGGCGCCACCCTCGTCCCGATCATGAGCTCCGCCTACCGCGGGCTGGAACCCGCCGCGGTCCCGAGAGCGAGCACCAGCATCCGGATCATGCAGCAGCTCGGCGGGTCGTTCGGCAGCGCCGTACTGCTCATCGTCACCCAGCACCAGCTCTCCGGTCACGCCCGGACCCCCGCCGGGCTGGCCGCCGCGTTCGGCGCCACGTTCTGGTGGATCCTGGCGTTCACGGCCGTCCTGCTGCTGCCGGTGCTGTTCCTGCCGGGCCGCAACCCGCAGCGCCCCGCCCCGCAGCCCCCCGGCCCGCTGGCGCAGGACCCGCTGGCGCAGGACCCGCAGACTCAGGACCCGCAGGCCGGGTGAGCCCGGCGGGGACCGCTCAGAGGCTGAACCGGTGGTCTTCGAACGGGCCGATCGCGGTGAGCGTCATCGGCTGGTCCAGCACGGTCGTGGCGACCGCGTGGATGTCGTCCAGGGTGACCGCCTCGATGCTGGCCAGGATCTCGTCGACCGACAGCAGCTCACGGTAGACCAGCTCGCTCTTGCCGATCCGGCTCATCCGTGAGCCGGTGTCCTCCAGGCCCAGCACCATGGAGCCGCGTAGCTGGCCCTTGCCCCGGGCCAGCTCCTCGGCGGTGATGCCGCCCGCCGCCACCTTGGCGATCTCGTCGCGGCAGATGTCGAGGACCTCGTCGGCCTTCGCCGGCTGGCAGCCCGCGTAGACCCCGAACGTGCCGGTGTCGGCGTACTGCGAGGTGTAGCTGTAGACCGAGTAGGCCAGGCCGCGCTTCTCCCGGATCTCCTGGAAGAGCCGGGACGACATGCCGCCGCCGAGTGCCGCGTTCAGCACGCCCAGCGAGAACCGCCGGTCGTCGGTGCGCGAGAGCCCGGCGGTGCCGAGCACCAGGTGGGCCTGCTCGGTGTCCTTGTCCACCACCCGGGCCCGGCCGGTGAGCGCCGCGGTGGGGGAACCCCCGATGCGCGGCGCGCTGGGCAGCGCGTCCCCGGTCAGCGAGTCGCTGAACGCCGCGCCGACCAGCCGTACGACCTCGTCGTGGTCGACGTTGCCGGCCACCGCGACCACGAGGTTGGGCGGCAGGTAACGCTGCTGGTAGTAGCGGGAGATGCCGTCCCGGCTCAGCGCGTTGATCGACTCGATGGTGCCGAGGATGGGCCGGCCCAGCGGCGCGTCGCCGTAGAGGGCGATGGCGAACTCGTCGTGCACGAGGTCGGTCGGGTCGTCGTCGCGCATGGCGATCTCTTCCAGGACCACGCCGCGCTCGGCGTCGACGTCCTCGGCGTCGATCAGCGAGGAGCTGACCATGTCGGAGACCACGTCGACCGCCAGGGGCAGGTCCTCGTCGAGCACCCGCGCGTAGTAGCAGGTGTACTCCTTGGCGGTGAAGGCGTTGAGGTCACCGCCCACCGCGTCCATCGCCGCGGAGATCTCCAGCGCGGACCGCCGCCGGGTGCCCTTGAACAGCAGATGCTCGAGGTAGTGGGTGGCCCCCGCGTCCGCGATGTCCTCGTCGCGGGATCCGACGCCCACCCAGATGCCGAACGCCACGGAGCGCACCGTCGGCATGGTCTCGGTGACGATGCGCAGGCCCCCCGGCAGGACCGTGCGCTGGACCCGGCCCGCCCCATCGGTACCTGGATGAAGCGTGTGGGTGGTGCCCGGCTGCTGGTCCCTTGCCGACAACGTCACGTTGATTCCACTTCTGCTGGCTCAATAACGGGACCGGCCGGCCTCCGCACCCGCGTCCACCACGCGGTGGACCGGGAGCGGAGACCAGCCGGCCATCATTCCGCTGGATCAGGAGTTGCGCTGACCGCCGCCGTCGCGGCCACCGTCGCGACCGCCACTGCTGCGCGTGCGCTGACGGCGCCGGTCGCCGCCACCGGCGGGCTCGTCGCCGCCGGCCCTGTCACCGGCGGGCGCGGCCGACTCGGCCGTGACGCCGCCCTCGGCGGCCTCACGCTCGACGACCTCGACCGGGACCAGCGACAGCTTGCCGCGCTGGTCGATCTCGGTCACCTCGACCTGGATCTTCTCGCCGACCTTGACGAAGTCCTCGACGTTCTCGATCCGGACGCCGCCGTGCAGCTTGCGGATCTGCGAAACGTGCAGCAGGCCGTCCTTGCCGGGCAGCAGCGACACGAACGCGCCGAACGTCGTGGTCTTGACGACCGTGCCGAGGAAGCGCTCGCCGGGCTCGGGCATGTGCGGGTTGGCGATCGAGTTGATCACCGTCCGCGCGGCCTCCGCCGACGCGCCGTCGGTGGCACCGATGTAGATGGTGCCGTCGTCCTCGATCGTGATGTCGGCGCCGGTGTCCTCCTGGATCGAGTTGATCATCTTGCCCTTCGGGCCGATGACCTCTCCGATCTTGTCGGTCGGCACCTTGATCGTGATGATGCGCGGTGCGTTGAGGCTCATCTCGGCCGGAGCCTCGATCGCCTCGCTCATCACGTCCAGGATCGCCAGCCGGGCGCCCTTCGCCTGCCGGAGCGCGGCGGACAGCACCGAGGCGGGAATGCCGTCGAGCTTGGTGTCGAGCTGCAGCGCCGTGATCAGCTCACGGGTGCCGGCGACCTTGAAGTCCATGTCGCCGAAGGCGTCCTCGGCACCGAGGATGTCGGTCAGCGTGACGTACTCCCCGGCCTCGTGGATGAGGCCCATCGCGATGCCCGCGACCATCTCCTTGAGCGGGACACCCGCGTCGAGCAGGGACATGGTCGAGGCACAGACCGAGCCCATCGAGGTGGAGCCGTTGGAGCTGAGCGCCTCCGACACCTGCCGGATGGCGTACGGGAACTCCTCGCGGGTGGGCAGCACCGGCAGCAGGGCCCGCTCGGCGAGCGCACCGTGGCCGATCTCGCGCCGCTTGGGCGAGCCGACCCGGCCTGTCTCCCCGGTGGAGTACGGCGGGAAGTTGTAGTTGTGCATGTAGCGCTTGGTGCGCTCGGGGTTGAGCGTGTCGATCATCTGCTCCATGCGGAGCATGTTCAGCGTGGTCACGCCCAGGATCTGGGTCTCGCCCCGCTCGAACAGCGCCGAGCCGTGCACCCGGGGCACCACGTGCGCCTCGGCCGACAGCTGGCGGATGTCCTTGACCCCGCGGCCGTCCATCCGGATGCCGTCCCGGATGACCCGCTCGCGGACGAGCTTCTTGGTGACCGCCTTGAAGGCAGCCGAGATCTCCTTCTCGCGGCCCTCGAACTCGGCGGTCAGCCGCTCGACGGCGGAGGCCTTGACCTCGTCCAGCCGGCTCTCGCGCTCCTGCTTGGCGGCGATGGTCAGCGCCTCGGCCAGGTCCTTGCTCACCGCGGCGGCGACGGCCTCGTGGACGTCGTCCTGGTAGTCCAGGAAGACCGGGTACTCCCGGGTCTCCTTGGCGGCGACCTGGGCGAGGTCGCTCTGCGCCTTGCAGAGGGTCTTGATGAACGGCTTGGCCGCCTCGAGCCCCTCGGCCACGGTCTCCTCGGTCGGCGCGGGCGCGCCGTCGGCGACGAGCCGCAGGGTGTCCCGGGTCGACTCCGCCTCGACCATCATGATCGCGACATCGCCGTCCTCGAGCACCCGGCCCGCGACGACCATGTCGAAGGTGGCGCGCTCGAGCTCGGAGTTGGTCGGGAAGCCCACCCACTGGCCGTCGATCAGCGCGACGCGGACGCCGCCGATCGGGCCGGAGAAGGGCAGCCCGGCGAGCTGCGTGGACATCGACGCGGCGTTGATCGCCACGACGTCGTACAGGTGGTCGGGGTGCAGAGCCATGATCGTCTCAACGACCTGGATCTCGTTGCGCAGGCCCTTGGCGAAGGACGGGCGCAACGGCCGGTCGATGAGCCGGCAGGTGAGGATGGCGTCCTCGGAGGGGCGGCCCTCCCGGCGGAAGAACGAGCCGGGGATCCGGCCCGCGGCGTACATCCGCTCCTCGACGTCCACGGTCAGCGGGAAGAAGTCCAGGTTGTCCTTGGGCCGCTTCGACGCCGTCGTGGCCGAGAGCACCATGGTCTCGTTGTCGAGGTAGGCGACGGCCGAACCGGCCGCCTGACGGGCCAGCCGGCCCGTTTCGAATCTGATCGTGCGAGTCCCGAAGGAACCGTTGTCGATAACGGCTTCGGTACTGTCGACTCCATCGATGCGCACAGCATCCACGGGAAACCTCCTTGGTTTCATAGGTTCCCGCGTGCGTCTCCCGTTGTTGTCGCGTAGCGCCGGTCTTCGATCGAAGCACTCGGCTCGTGTGTCACGACCCGAGAGCCACTACCGAGGACCGGCCGCGCGTGGACGACGTCCGCGGGCTGGCGTGTTCAGTTGTCTGTCTTTAGCTGTCCTGCATGTAGCTGTCCTGCATGTAGCTGTCGTGCATGTAGCTGTCGTGCATGTAGCTGTCGTGCATGTAGCTGTCCTGCTGTACTACGGAATATGAGACGTTCTCACGTCAGGTGAAGCGAGATATGAAGCGAGGGAGCGGCTCAGAGCCGGGTGTCCCCGGGCCTCGAGCCACTCCCTCGTCCATCACTATCGGCGCAGACCGAGTCGCTCGATGAGCTGCCGGTAGCGGCTGATCTCCTTGTCCTGAAGGTACTTCAGGAGCCGGCGGCGGCGGCCGACCAGCAGCAGCAGGCCGCGGCGGCTGTGGTGATCGTGCTTGTGCGTCTTGAGGTGCTCCGTCAGATCGTTGATCCGGCGGGTCAGCAGCGCGACCTGGACTTCCGGGGATCCGGTGTCACCCTCACTGGTCGCGTACTCGGCGATGATCTGGTTCTTGATGGCGGTGTCGAGCGACACGTGGCTCCTTCTTACGGTCGTCACCCGCAGATCCCGGCCGCTGTGCAGCTACTGGGTCCGCATGGCGCGTGTGGCGTCTTTCCTGAACTGGCGGCTGCCACATGAGGGTGCAGCAGACCAGACCGGGTGTCCTTTCCCGGCGACCACCCACGCTACCACGCTACGGACGGCGCCCCGTCACAACGGGACACTCTTCGTGTTCGGGCAGGTGCCGCGTGGCGCCCCTCGCGATCTGGCACCCGCCTGATCAGCCACCCCTCTGATCAGCCACCCCTCTGATCAGGCACCCCGGGATCAAGCAGTCCAGGATCAGTCACACCCGGGATCAAGCACGCCCGGGATCAAGCACGCCCGGGATCAGGCACGCCCGGGCTCAGGCACGCCCGAAATCGAGCACGCCCGGGATCAGGCATCGCCGGAGGTGATCTCCCGGGCCCGGTCGACGTCGCGGTGCATCTCCTCGATGAGCGCCTCGATCGAGTCGAACTTCAGGGTGTCGCGGATCCGCGCGATGAAGTCGACCGCCACGTGCTCCCCGTAGAGATCCAGATCGTCACGGTCCAAGGCGTACGCCTCGACCGTGCGCGCCTCGCCGTCGAAGGTCGGGTTGGTGCCGATGGAGATCGCGGCGGGCCACCGGCACTCCGGGTAGCGGTCGGAGTCGCAGACCAGCCGGCCGGCGTAGACCCCGTCGCTGGGGATCGCGGTGTGCGGCAGGGACTCCAGGTTGGCGGTCGGGAAGCCGAGCGCCCGGCCCCGCTGGTGCCCGCGGACCACGATGCCCTCGACGCGGTGCGGGCGGCCGAGCGAGTGCGCGGCGGCCTCCACGTCGCCGGCGTCCAGCCGCTCGCGGATCGAGGTGGAGGAGATCGTCTCGCCGTTGGCCACCAGCGGCACCCCTTCCGCCACGAAGTCGTACTTCTCGCCGAGCTCCTGCAGCAGCGCCACGTCTCCCCGCGCCTTGTGCCCGAAGCGGAAGTTCTCCCCGACGATCACGCGGAGCGCGTGCAGCCGGTCGACGAGCACCGACTGGACGAACTCGTCCGGTCCCATCTGGGACAGCTCGAAGGTGAACGGCAGGACGATCACGGCGTCGGTGCCCAGCCCGGACAGCAGCTCCGCACGCCGCCTGGGCGTGGACAGCAGCGGCGGATGCGTGCCCGGGCGTACGACCTCGTCGGGATGCGGATCGAAGGTGATCACGACCGACCGGAGCCCCAGCTCGCGGGCGAGTTCGGCGGCTCCGCCGACGATGCGCTGATGACCTCGGTGCACACCGTCGAACACGCCGATGGTCACCACCGACCTGCCCCAGCCCGGGGGGACCTCATCGAGGCCGTGCCAGCGCCGCACCTGCTCGCTCCCTCACGTCGACGTTCTCTCCGGGGTGACCGCCGGCCCCTGCGGGACGGCGCTCCGACAAGCCTGCCATGCGCGCCCCGGCGGCCATGAGGGCGGGGCGTAATAAATTCTACTGTTCAGTAGCGCATCAGCGGCCAATCGCGGGCTCTCAGCCGGCCCGGTGGACCACCAGGGAGACCGCGACGAACTGTGCCACGTAGGCCGCCAGCGTGAAGGTGTGGAAGACCTCGTGGAAGCCGAACCAGCGTGGTGAGGGGTCCGGGCGCCGCAGGCCGTACACCACCGCACCGCCGCTGTAGAGTACGCCACCGGCCGCCAGCAGCACGCAGACCGCCACCCCGGCACCGTCGGCGAGCTGCGGCATGACGAACACCGCGACCCAGCCGAGCGCGATGTAGAGCGAGACGTACAGCCATCGCGGGGCCGAGATCCATACCGTACGGAAGATCACGCCCAGCGCGGCGCCGGCCCACACCACCGACAGGACCACGGCGCGGACGGCCCCGTCCAGGGCCAGCAGCGCCAGCGGGGTGTAGGTCCCCGCGATGATCAGGTAGATGTTGGCGTGGTCGAAGCGCCGCAGCCCCTCGGTCAGCCGCGGCGACGACCGGCCCCGGTGGTAGAGCGCGGAGACGCCGAACATCAGCGCCGACGTCAGGGTGTAGAGCGCCGAGGCCAGTCGGGCCTGCTGGGTCGGCCCCAGCGCGACCAGGATCAGGCCGGCCACCAGCGCGGCCGGGAAGGCGACCGCGTGCAGTGCGCCGCGCAGCCGCGGCTTCTGCGGCGGCACCTCGGCGGCGGCGATACCGGGAACGAACGCGGCGGACGGATCGGCCGGAGATCCGGTCGATGTGATCATCGGCACCTCCTTCGATGTTGTGGGGCCCGATGGCGCCGGGCCTTCGATGACTCGCGGGCCTCGGTCAGCCGACCTCGGCCACTTAACTTACGCTTCCGTAGGTTACGCCACCGTAGGTTGTCTGGAGGCACTCCGAGCTCGTGATTCGCCTCACTCGGGCCTGGACGCGGGTGCGCGCCCGGGAGGTCAGGGGACGAAGACCGCCAGGGGCTTGGCCACCTCACCCTGCTCCTCGACCAGGGCGAGCAGGGTGCCGTCCGGGGCGTAGACCCCGACCGGGCCCGGGCCGAGCCCCGCCGCGGGCAGCCGGCCGCCATGGCTGACCGTACGGACCTCGTCGCCGGACACGTCGCGCCGGGGGAACGCGGCGGCGACGGCCTCACCGATCGGCAGCACCACGCACTCCTCGGTGAGCTGCTCGATCGTGCGGGCCATGGTCAGGTCGTACGGGCCGACCCGGGTGCGGCGGAGGGCGGTCAGATGACCACCGGTGCCCAGCGATCCGCCCAGGTCGCGGGCGAGCGCCCTGATGTAGGTGCCGGACGAGCAGGTGATCGACGCGTCGAGGTCGATCAGGTCGCCGTGCCTGCGGATCGCGCTCACCGTGAACTCGGCGACGGTGACCGGCCGCGCCGCCATCTCGACCTGCTCACCGGCCCGGACCCTCTTGTAGGCCCGCTTGCCGTCGACCTTGATCGCGCTCACCTGCGGCGGCACCTGCCGGATCTCGCCGGTGAGCCTGCCGATACCGGCCAGCAGGTCCTCGTCGGTGACCGCGGCGGCGGACGCCGAGGCGATGATCTCCCCTTCGGCGTCGTCGGTGTTGGTGGACCGGCCGAGCCGGATGGTGGCGTCGTAACCCTTCTGGGTCAGCGCCAGATGCCCCAGAAGCCGGGTGGCCTTCTCCACTCCGATCACCAGCACGCCGGTGGCCATCGGGTCGAGGGTGCCGGCGTGCCCGACCCGGCGGGTCCCCGCCAGCCGGCGCATCTTGGCCACCACGTCGTGGGAGGTCCAGTCCGCCGGCTTGTCCACGATGACGATCCCGCTCTGCGAGCCCACGCCCCACGTCCCCCTCATGATCGGCCGCTGGGAGCACCAGCGCCCGCCGAACAGCGTCCGGCGAATATCACCGGACGAATATGGATGACTGCATTGCCCGCGGACGGAGCCGTGGGTTCCACTTACAGTGACGCCTTTACAGTGCCGCCTTCTTACCGTGCCGCCCTCCCCAGCATCGTACGGAGATCCCGCAAAATGATCGGCGACCAGAGATCGGCCGGCCATCGGCCGGCTCGCCGGCACCTCCGCATCCACGGTGTGGTGCCACCCGCCGCCCCGGGCGCCATCCGGCACGAGCCTTCCATGTCCCTGTGCTCCCTGGAGGTCTTCCGCCGCTACGGCGGCGCTGTGGCCTCCATGGCGCTCGAGGCACTGCTCAGGCTGGGCGCGTTGGACGAGATCCTCCTCGCGGTGCGTTCCGGCACCGGTCTGGCGTTGCGGATCAGCACCTATTCCATCTGGCTGGAAGCCGGGCAGGTACCGAGCTCCCGAAGCGACTGGCACATCGACCGTACCGGTGGCATCCGCGGGGCCGGAGCGGACGAGCGCTATGACGCGTCCGACACCACCAGGCGGCGCAGCTTCGCTCTCACCTGCCTGTTCGCACCGGACGGGGACGGCCGCGACCGGGACACGCTGGACACGGCGAGCACCGAGTTCGTGACCCGTCCCAGCGCCATCGACCTGCCCGACGGCTGGACGACGACCGGGCAGGTGGGCCGCCGCATCGAGGCGTGGAGGTCGGCCGGCTGTCACTCCGAGCCCTGCGGGAACGCGTCGGCGGTGTCCTTCAGCGCCCGCGCCGTCCACCGGCCCGGCCTGGCGCGGGTGGCCGGATGGCGATTCCTGCTCCGGGTCGGCGCGTACGAGACGTCCACCTCCCCGTACCAGGATCACGTGACGGTGTGCAACCCCTTCTGCACCAGGTCGGAACCCGGTTTCCTGCTCAGACCGGTCGGCGGCAAGGACCCGGTCGCGCCCAGGTCGCGCTGGTCGCTCCCGGCCCACGACAGCCGCGGCATCCGGTCCTTGTTCCGGAGCAGCGGTCTCCGGCCCGACCCTGCCGCCGCCGCGCGAGCGGCCGACCGGGTGCGCGATGCTCTCTAGACGGCACAGACGCGCGGACAACAGCGGCCCGGGCAGCAGCCGCGCAGCCGGCGGAAGCAGTGACGGCGGACGCACGGACGGAGGCGCGGAGAGCGGCTCCGAGCAGTTCGCGGTGATGTTCCTCCTGGAGGAGATGCGGGGGGCGGAGGAGGAGTTCCGCAGGCTGCGATCCGAGGGGCACGCCAAGGTGACCGTCTTCCTGACGCTCACCGGCGTGGCCGTCGGACTGGTGGGGACGATCAGCGGGATCAAGGGCATCGACGGCTCGGCGGTGGAACGGGTGGCGCTGGCCGCGGCGGTGGTCGTCGCGCTGATCGGCACCAACACCTTCGTCAGCCTCGTCGTGCGCGACATCGGCACCGACGCCTGCGCGCGGGCGACCGCGCGTGTCCGGCAGTACTTCCTGGCCCGGCATCCGGACGTGGCCGACCACGTGAGCTGGCAGCGGATCGACGCGCCGACGGTCTGGGTGACGCGGCCCCGGAGCCTCGCCCGGCGTCAGGTCTCGGTGATCACCGCCGGTGCCTGGGGGGCCGCGGCGGGTACCTTGTGCCTCCTTGTTCTGCCCCATGACGTTCATCGCCATGGCGCTCAGCTCTCTGGGGTCGATCTCCCCGGCGTGCATCTCCCCGGCGCCCTGCTCGCACTCGGCGTCGGAGTCGGCGTGGCCGCGGCGGCCTGGACCCTGCTCACGCGATGGGCCGGCGGACGGTTCCGTACCGTGGCCGCGCGCGCCGCGCGTGAGCAGCGGTTCCACGCATGAGAGGGGTGCGCCGGCCCCATCGCGATGACCCCGGTGGGATCAGGGCAGGGACCGCGACGACAGGAGAGCCAGCAGCCTGTCGATCGCCGCGCTGACGGGACCGGTCCAGAGAAAGCCCGCCATCTCCGGATTGCCTCCCCCCGACAACGCCAGGCAGACCCGGCTGAGGTCCACCCGGCCCTTCGACCGGGTGGAGACGTACCAGCCGCCGTCGTCCATCTCCTTGAACACGACCGCCACCTCCGCCTCGTCGGTCCGCTTGACGACGTCGATGATGCTCTCGACCTGGTCGAACGACACGGAGTTGGCGACCCGGTCCGCCTTGGTGACCGTGGTCCAGACCAGGCCCATTCCCCCCACCGCGTCGGGCTCCAGCCGTGCCCGGCCCAGTGCGGCCGAGAGCACCTGGAGGTAGCCGAACGGCGCGCGGTCCCAGAGCTCCCGCCCCACGGCGTCGGGCCGTACGCCAGCGGTCAGCAGGCGCGCGGCCAGCGTGTGCACGGCCGGGGTGGTGGAGGCGAACTTGAACGACCCGGTGTCGCTGGCCAGCCCGGCGTACAGGTTCAGCGCGATGTCGGGCGTCGGTTCCACGCCGAGCCGGGTGAGCAGCTCCTCGGTCAGGACCGCGGTCGCCGCCGCGGCCGGGTCGACCAGGCGTACGGTGCCGAACGCGCCGGCGGCCCCGGTGTTGGAGGCGTGGTGGTCGAGGACGATGAGCTCACGGGCCTTCTCCGCGTGCGGCGCCAGCGAACCGAGCCGCTCGGCGCTGGCCGCGTCGAAGGTGAGCATGAGGTCCGGGTCGACGGGATACCCGGCCGGCTCGACCAGCAGCTCCTGGCCGGGCAGGAACCGCAGGATCGACGGCACGACGAACGGATCCCCGAACGAGGCCGTACAGCGGACGCCGCGCCGGCGCAGGCCCAGCCCGAACGCGAGCATGGAACCGAGCGCGTCGCCGTCCGGGGAGACGTGGCAGGCCAGGCACACCTCGTCCGCCTGCTCGATCAGGGCCACCGCCCGGCCCCAATCCAGCCCGCCGCTCATGGCTTCGCCCTGCCCGCACGCTCGCTCACGGTGCGGAGTATCCCGCTTCCCCGTCGTCGTCGGCATCGGTTTCGGCAAGCTCGTCATCGACCCGGTACGGGTTGGGATCACCGGCGGGCTTGGCGCCCTCCGCGACCCTGGCCACCTGCTCGTCCTGGGCACGCGCCTTGGCGAGCAGCTCGTCCAGGTGCTTGGCGTTGTCCATCACGGCGTCCAGGACGAACGTCAGGGTGGGGGTACGCCGCAGCCCGGTCTGCCGGCCCACCTCGGAGCGGAGGACGCCCTTGGCGCTCTCCAGGGCGGCGGCGGTGTCCGCACGCTCCCCGTCGGAGCCGTACACGGTGTAGTAGACCGTGGCCTCACCCAGGTCGTTGGTCATCCGCGCATCGGTCACCGTGACGAAACCGAGCCGCGGATCCTTGATCCGCCGCTCCAGCATCTCCGCCACGATCTGCTGAATACGATCAGCGAGCTTTCGAGCCCGAGCCGCGTCCATGAGTCCTACTCCTCGTCGTTGAAGAGCCGCTGCCGGGCCGACAGCAGCTCGATATCCGGCCGACTCGCGATGAGCCGTTCGCAGGCGTCGAGCATGGTGCTGCAGTGGTCCGCCGTGGAGGACACCACCGCGACTCCCAGCTCGGCCCGCCGATGCACATCCTGGTCGCCGGTCTCCGCGACCGCTACCCCGGGAAAGCGGCGCTGCACCTCCGCCACGATCGGCCGGACGACCGATCGCTTCTGCTTCAGGGACCGTACGTCACCCAGCAGCAGATCCACCGTCAGCGCACCAACGAACACCTAAGAGATCACCTCGTTGAAGTCAGGGTTTGCAGGCAGCAGGTGACATTTCACGACGTAAGGCCAGGTTATGGGAACAACCTGGCGTCTGGGAACATGCCCACCACCTGCGCGGATCCCTATTCTCTACCTTGATCACGTAGAAAGTCGACGGAATAACCGCGCTCGGACATGGCAGGAGGGGCGGCCCGGTGGCTCGGGCCGCCCCTCCTCGACACCCTGGGAGACACCCTGGGACGAGAACCTCAGGCGCGGGGCTTCTCCCGCATCTCGAAGGTCTCGATGACGTCATCGATCTTGATGTCGTTGTAGCCGATGCCGATACCGCACTCGAAGCCCTCGCGGACCTCGGTGGCGTCGTCCTTGAAGCGGCGGAGCGACGACACGGTGAGGTTGTCGGACACCACGACGCCGTCCCGGACCAGCCGCGCCTTGCTGTTGCGGTTGATCGTGCCGGACAGGACCATCGAGCCGGCCACGTTGCCGATCTTCGGGACCTTGTAGATCTCGCGGATCTGCGCGGTACCGAGCTGGGCCTCCTCGTACTCGGGCTTCAGCATGCCCTTGAGGGCCGCCTCGACCTCTTCGATCGCCTGGTAGATGACCGAGTAGTACCGGATGTCCACGCCTTCGCGGTCGGCCGTCTCCTGCGCGTTGCGCTCGGGCCGCACGTTGAAGCCGATGATGACCGCACCCTCGGACGCCACCGCGAGGTTGACGTCGTCCTGCGTGATCGCACCCACACCACGGCGGATGACCCGCAGGTTGACCTCCTCGCCCACGTCGATCTTGAGCAGCGAGTCCTCGAGGGCCTCGACCGAACCGGAGACGTCACCCTTGATGATGAGCAGCAGCTCCTGGATGTCACCCCGCTCCATGTCCTTGAACATGTCCTCGAGCGAGCGCCGGACGCGGCTCTTCAGCAGCTCCGCGTTGCGCTTGCGCGCCGCGCGCTTGTCGGCGATCTGACGGGCCACCCGGTCGTCGTCGACGACCAGGAACTTGTCGCCCGCCCCTGGCACCGCGGTGAGACCGAGCACCAGGACCGGCCGGGACGGCCCGGCCTCTTCGACCGTGTTGTTGTTCTCGTCCAGCATCGCCCGGACGCGGCCGTAGGCCCCGCCACAGACGATGGAGTCACCGACGTGCAGAGTGCCCCGCTCGACCAGGACGGTCGCCACGGCACCCCGGCCACGGTCGAGGTGCGCCTCGATCGCGACGCCCTGGGCGTCCTGCTCGGGGTTGGCGCGCAGGTCCAGCTCGGCGTCGGCGGTCAGCACGATCGCCTCGAGCAGCCCGTCGATGTTGAGGCCCTGCTTGGCCGACACGTCGACGAAGATGGTCTGCCCGCCGAACTCCTCGGCGACCAGGCCGTACTCGGTGAGCTGGGACCGGACCCGCTGCGGGTCCGCGCCTTCCTTGTCCACCTTGTTGACCGCGACCACGATCGGCACGCCGGCCGCCGTGGCATGGTCGATCGCCTCGGTGGTCTGCGGCTTCACTCCGTCGTCGGCCGCGACCACCAGCACCACCAGGTCGGTGGTGTCGGCACCACGGGCACGCATGGCGGTGAACGCCTCGTGACCCGGGGTGTCGATGAAGGTGATCTTGCGCTCCTGGCCCTCGACCTCGGTCTCGACCTGGTAGGCACCGATGTGCTGGGTGATGCCGCCGGCCTCGCCCGCCACCACGTTGGCGTTGCGGATCGCGTCCAGCAGCTTGGTCTTACCGTGGTCGACGTGACCCATCACGGTCACGACCGGCGGACGTACGACGAGATGCTCCTCGCCGCCCTCGTCCTCGCCGAACTCGATGTCGAAGGACTCGAGCAGCTCGCGGTCCTCGTCCTCCGGGCTGACGACCTGGACGTTGAAGTCCAGCTCCTCGCCCAGCAACTGCAGGGTCTCCTCGGTCACCGACTGCGTGGCGGTCACCATCTCGCCGAGGTGCATCATGATCTGCACCAGGGCCGCGGGGTTGGCGCCGATCTTCTCGGCGAAGTCCGTCAGCGACGAACCCTGCGCCAAGCGGACGACCTTGCCGTTACCGCGCGGAGCGTTGACGCCGCCGATGGCGGGCGCCTGCATGTTGTCGAACTCTTGACGCCGCTGCTTCTTCGACTTGCGGCCACGCGTGGGACGGCCACCCGGCCGGCCGAACGCGCCCGCCGTGCCGCCACGGCCACGGGCACCGCCACCGGGGCGACCGGCGAAGCCACCCGGACGTGGGCCACCGCCGCCACCGGCGGCACCCGTGCGGGGACCGCCGAAGCCGCCGCCGCCACCCGGACGACCGCCGCCACCGGGACGGCCTCCGCCGCCACCGGGACCACCGGGACGCCCACCGCCACCGCCGCCGGGACGGCCTCCGCCGCCACCGCCGCCGGGGCCGCCGCGTCCGCCGGGGCCACTGGGGCTGCTGGCGGGGCGCGACGAGGGCATGTTCATCGGGTTCGGCCGCGGGCCGCCTCCCGGCCGCGGCGGCATGCTCCCCGGGCTGGGCCGGGGACCACCCGCGCCGGGAGCGCCACCGCGCCCGGCCGACGGACGCGGCGGACGGTCGGCGCCGTCACCGGGACGACCGGCGGGGCGGTCGGGACGGTCACCGGGACCGGCCGGACGCGGACCCGGCCGGGGACCCGGCTTGGCCGAGCCCATGCCGGTGTTGGTCGAGCTGAAGGGGTTGTTCCCGGGCCGCGGGCCGGTGGGCCGCTGCCCGCCGGGACGCTGGCCGGAGCCACCTTCGCGGGGAGCCGGACGCGGACCGGGACGCGGAGTCCGCGGACCGGGCCGGCCGGTGTCGGAACCGGCACCCGGACCCGGGCCCGCCGCCGGGGCGCTGGGCGCGCTCGGCGCGCTGGGCACCTGCGGGACGCTCGGCGGGCCGGCCGGCCGCGGGGCGGCCGGACGGGGTGCCGCGGGGCCCGGACGGGGCGCCGAGACCGGAGTCTGGGGCGCCGGCGGGACCGGAGCCTGCGGGGCACGCTGAACGGGGGCCTGCGGGGCCTGCGGAGCAGGCTGAACCGGCGCGGGCGCCGGACGCGGGCCGGGACGGGGGGCGGGACGCGCACCCTCGCCACCGGGCGCGGGCGGCCGCGGGCCACCCGGCCGTGGGCCAGGGGCGGCCGGCCTGCCGGTCGCCGCCTTGGCCGTCTGGGAACCAGAGGACTTACCAGAGGACTTGCCGAATGCTTCTGTGAGCTTGCGGACTACCGGCGCCTCGATCGTCGAGGACGCCGATCGTACGAACTCGCCCATATCCTGGAGCTTGGCCATGACGACCTTGCTCTCGACTCCGAACTCTTTGGCGAGTTCGTATACCCGGACCTTCGCCACTACTCTCCCTACTCGGTCCGGGGGGAGTCCTCCGGACCTTGGCTACCTTGCCGTACTCATTGCGGCGTGCTCATCGAGCGCTCATAGCAATCTCGACCTGCTTCCGACTAGACGTCACTTACTGGCTAACGATCGTGCTACGGCCGTGGAACGGCCGTGTCCTCCAGGTGCCTTCGCACCATGCGAGCGTCGAGCGGCCCCGTCAGGCGGAATGCCCGGGGGAACGCCCGACGACGCTCTGCGAGGTCGAGGCATGCCAGGTCAGGGTGCAGAGAGGCACCCCGGCCAGGCAGACGGCGGCGCGGATCGGGGACGACAGAGCCCTCGACCACGACCAGCCGCACCAGGTCGGACGAGGCCGCGCGCTCCCGGCAGCCCACGCACATGCGCTGCGGGACCGCTTGGCCACGTGCCATGAGTCTACCGCGCCGAGGCGTCGGCGGCACCGGGCGCATGCCCTCCCGACGTTTCCGCCGTTTCAGACGAGGCAGACGATTCGATCGGCGATCCGGACTTGGCCGTACTCGCGGGGTTCTGACCGCCCGTACTCTGCCCGCCCGGACCCTGCCCGGCCGGCCCCTGATCGCCGGAGCCCCGGCCGCCTGAGCCCTGGTTGTCCGAGCCCTGGGCACCCGCGCCCTGAGCCCCCGCGCCGCCGGCCTCGGTGTCGGGCCGGATGTCGATCCGCCAGCCGGTGAGGCGTGCGGCGAGACGGGCGTTCTGGCCCTCCTTGCCGATCGCCAGCGACAGCTGGTAGTCGGGCACGATCACCCGGGCGACCCGGCCCTCGAGGTCGATCACCTCGACGCTGTTGACCCGCGCCGGCGACAGGGCGTGCCCGACGAACGCCGCCGGATCCTCCGCCCAGTCGACAATGTCGATCTTCTCGCCGTGCAGCTCGTGCATGATGTTGCGGACCCGGCTGCCCAGCGGGCCGATGCAGGCGCCCTTGGCGTTGACACCGGGCTTGCGGGACCGCACCGCGATCTTGGTGCGGTGGCCGGCCTCGCGGGCGATCGCGGCGATCTCGACGGTGCCGTCGGCGATCTCCGGAACCTCGAGCGCGAACAGCTTGCGCACCAGGTTGGGGTGCGTCCGCGACAGTGTGATCGAGGGCCCGCGGTGCCCCTTGCGCACCTGCACGACGTAGGCGCGCAGCCGCTCGCCGTGCTCGTACGCCTCCCCCGGAACCTGCTCCTGGGGCGGCAGCACGGCCTCGATCTTGCCGAGGTCCACGAGCACGTTGCGGGGATCCTTGCCCTGCTGGATGATCCCCGACACGATGTCGCCCTCGCGCCCGGCGTACTCCCCGAACGTGAGGTCGTCCTCGGCGTCCCGCAGCCGCTGCAGGATGACCTGCTTGGCGGTCGTGGCCGCTATACGACCGAAGTCGCTCGGGGTGTCGTCGTATTCCCGGAGGGTGTTGCCCTCCTCGTCCTGCTCTGCGGCCCACACCGTCACATGGCCGGTGGCGCGGTCCAGCTGGACCCGTGCCCGCGGCGCCGCCCCCTCGGTCCGGTGATAGGCGATCAGCATCGCGTCTTCGATGGCCTTCGCCACCAGTTCGAGCGAGATGTCCTTTTCGCTCTCCAGGCTGCGCAAAGCCGTCATGTCGATGTCCACGAGGCTCCCCCTCAATCCTCGTCGGCGGCGTCGGTGTCCTGGCCGGTCCGGCGGAATTCCACCTGTACCCGGCCCTGATCCACCTCGCCGTAGTAGAGCCGGCGTTCGTCGCCGGCGACGTCGATGACCACGGCCTCGTCGTCCGCGGCCACCACACGTCCCTCGATCTCGCCGCCGGGCCGGTCCGCGCCGGGCCCGTCGCCGCCGGGGCGTGCCCCGGTCAGCGAGGTGCGGACGAGCCGCCCGACCGCGCGCCGCCAGTGCCGTGGCTCGGTGAGCGGCCGGTCCACGCCCGGCGAGGTCACTTCGAGCACGTACGGCTGGGAACCCATGAGATCGGTGTCGTCGAGCGCCTGCGAGACCAGATGGTTGACGGCGGCGACGTCGTCGAGACTGATGCCGCCGTCGGCGTCCACGACCACCCGGACCAGCCGGCGGCGTCCTGCGGGCTGGATCACCAGGTCCTCGAGATCGAAGCCGGCGGCGCCGATCACCGGCTCCAGAAGTCTTCTGATCGCGTCCTGCCCCGTGCCCTTGCGGGCGGGCTGCTGGCGTGTCGCAGGGACGCCAGGGCCCCGCTGAGCGTGGTCGCGATTGGATTCGACGCCCATGGGACCTCCTTACGGCTGATGCTGTTGTGCGGCTGTTGGCCACCTAAGCGTATCGACCTTCGGACCCGTCAATGGTCTTTCGGACGGCTGACCGGCGCGCCGTATGGGATGCTTGCTCCCGGCCTTGGCCTGGCGCGACGTTTATGGGGCGCCGTATCCACCCTCTGGACCCGGAGTACGAGGAGGAGCGCGCTTGCCACCGGGTGATCACGCTGTAGGCAGGCGCGCAGTGCTCGGCGGCACCCTGGCGCTGGGGCTGCCGCTGGTGGCGGGCTGCCGCGGGAAACCGGCCGTCACGCTGCCGCCGGATCCGGACGTGGCCACTCTCAACGCGGCCATCAACGCCGAATCCGGGCTGATCGCCCTGTACGAGGCGGTCATCGCCCAGCACCCCGGCCTCGCCCAGCGGCTCACTCCCCTGGTCGGGCACCACCGCGAGCACCTGTCGGTCCTGCGCAAGTACTACGTGCCGGGCAGCGGCGAGGGCACCCCGGCCCCCGCCCGGCCCACCCCGCCCGGCGTCCCGGACGAGCCCGCGCGGGCCGTGGTGACGCTCCGTACCGCCGAACGGCAGGCGGCCGCCGGCCGGCTGGCGGACGTGGAGACCGTCCCGGCGGGGCTGGCCCAGCTGTTCGCCTCCATCGGCGCCTGCGAGGCCGGTCATGCGGCGGTCCTGGCGAGGCCCGCATGAGACGGCCCGCATGAGACGGCCGCATGAGCAGGCCCGCGTGAGGAGGCCCGGATGAGCCGGATGAGAAGGACGCCGCAGAGCACCGTGGAGGGGCTGCAGGCGGCGGTGGCCGCCGAGCACGCCGCGATCTACGGGTACGGGGTCGTGGGCGCCCGGCTGCGCGGCGGGCAGCAGCAGACGGCCCAGGACGTCTGGACCGCCCACCGGGCCAGGCGCGACCGGCTGATCGGCTTCCTCACCGCGCTGGGGGCCAAGCCGGTGCCGGCGTCCGCCGCGTACAGACTGCCGGTGCAGGTCACCTCGGCGCGGACGGCCGCGCAGCTCGCCGCCGCGCTGGAGGACGGCGTCCTCACCGCGTATGTGGGCCTGGCCGGAGCCGACGATCCCAAGCTGCGCAGATTCGCCGCGCAGGCGATGCAGGAGGCGATGACCCGCGGGGTGCGCTGGCGCGGCACGGCACCGGCCGCCGCCTTCCCCGGGCTGGCGCCGGCCGCCCTGGAGCCACGTCCCGGGCAGTGAGCCGCGATCTTGCATAAGGTGGTCAGCAGGGGGAACACGGCCCTTCATTGGAGGGGACATGACCGATCGCAGAGTCGACGAGGACATGGGCGACGACGAGCAGGCCAGTGAGATCAGCGGGTACGAGACCTACATCGCCGATCCGCCGGACGACCTCGTCATCACCGAGAGCGACAACCAGGGATCCATCGGGATCTCCGAGTGGGCACGCGAGGAGGCGTCGCCGCGGGAGCACCCCGCCGTCGACGACGAACGCCCGGCCGAGGAGTCCGCGATGAACATCAGGCCCGAGGACCGGGTCTGACGACCGGGCCCTGCAGACTGGGCCTCGCAGCCGGGGCCCGACTGACCATCGGGCCCGACCACCGGGCCCGGAGATCAGGTTGCGCATGGACCTGAGGCTCCACCAGTGCGGGGCATGAGCGGCGGGCCGCGCCCGCACGTCACCGGCCGGCCCATGGGGTGACGGCGCCGGTCCACCCTGCCCCAGAAGACCACCCCGCTCCCAGGACGCTCGCTCCCGCACCCTGCGCGACCGGAACCGTTCCCCTGCCCCTTCAACTTTCGTGATCATGCAATCCATCGGCGATGGATTGCATGATCACGGCGAGTGGGGAGGGCGAGGCCAGGGGCGGACCTGGCCGGACCGGGACGGACCTGGGCGGACCGGGACGGACCTGGGCGGACCTGGGCGGACCGGGACGGGCTTGGGCGGACCTGGGGCGGACCTGGGCGGGCTTGCCCGGGCCGGGGCGGCCCGGAACCGGGGGCCTGTGGCTAGGGGTGCCGCCGGTGTTCGCCGAGGTAGATCGCTTCTTGGGGAATGCATGACCTGACGGGCAGGTTCCTCACACGGAGCCGTTCTGTGAGGTGATCGTGCGTTCGTGGCTGACCCGGTCGGCGATGCTGGCCTGCGTCGTCACCGTCCTACTGCTCTTCCGCGACCGCCTGCCCGACTGGCCCGCCGTCCGGGCGGCGGTGGCCCACGCCTCTCCCGCCTGGCTCGCCGTGGTCGTCGTCGCCGAGTGGCTGTCGATGGAGATGTTCGCCCGGCTGCAGCGCCGGCTGCTGCTCGGCGGCGGCGTCCGGATGTCGCTGAGCAGGGCGTTCGCGGTCACCTACGCCGGCAACGCCCTGTCCACCACCCTGCCCGCCGGGCCCGCGGTCAGCGTGGTCTATTCGTTCCGGCAGTTCCGGCGGGCCGGTGCGTCACCCCGGCTGGCCACGGCGGTGATCCTGCTCGGCGGGGTGTTCACCACGGCGGCGTACACCGTCGTCGGCCTCGCCGCATTGTTGTCGGAGCCGCACTCACGGGCACCGGTCGGGGCCGCGCTCGCCGCCGCGGCGGCCGGGATCGCCGCCGTGGCGCTGGTGTGCAGGCTGCCGCGCGCGCGGACCGCACTGGTCGGGCTGAACCGGCGGGCACTGCGGTCCGCGCTGCGCCGGCCCCGCTCCGCCTGGCTGATCCGGCGGGTGGCGAGCGTGCGCGGCGTGCTGCGGCTCCGCCGCGCCGACTGGGGCGCGCTGGCCCTGCTCGCCGCCCTCAACTGGCTCTTCGACATCCTGTCCCTGGCCGCCGCGGCGAAGGCCGTCGGCCTCGGCCTCGCCCCGTACGAGGTGGCACTGGTCTACTTCGCCGCCCAGGCGGCCGGCAGCGCGCTGCCGCTGCTGCCCGGCGGGCTCGGGGCGATCGACGGCAGCATGGTGGTCGGGATGGCGGCCTTCGGGGCGGCCCCGGCGGCCGCGGGCGCCGCGACCGGCCTCTACCGGCTGGTCTCCTACTGGGCGGTGGTCGCCCTCGGCTGGCTGGCCTGGCTGGCGCTCCGGGCAGGCGAGACCCGGCTGCGCCGGATTCCGCTGGGCCGGCCGGCTCTCCCGAACCCTCTCCCCTGGAGCCCGCTGCCCGGCCCCGCCCTGCCCGCCGCCGCGGTCGCCCACTCGGGATCCGGCCCGGGAACGGGCCCGGAGCCGGTGCCGGCCGACCCGTACCGATCCATGCGCTGATCCATGCGCTGATCCGCGCTGGTCCGCGCGCTGGTTCGCGCGCTGATCGATGCCCTGATCCACGCACTGACCCGTGCGCTGATCCGCGCACCGGCCCACGCGCTGATCCGCGCACTGATCCGCGTGCTCACCTGCGCCGCCGGGCACGGAGTCCACGCCACCGGGCGACTTGTTGCGATCTACCGCTGCTGCTAATCTCCCAAGCGAGCGCTTGGTCATACTAATTCGGAGGCTCGATGACATCCCTACGGGTCAGCCTTGGCTACGAACTTGAGGTCCGCGGCCGTTCCCGCGATGTCGAGCGGCGTGCGTTCGAGAACGTGATGGCGCAGGTGGTGCTGGCCGACGAGCTCGGCTACGACACGGCCTGGTTCGTGGAGCACCACTTCACCCGCGGTTTCTCGCACTCCTCGGCGCCGGACCTCGTGCTGGCCGGCCTGTCACAGCGCACGAAGCGGATCCATCTGGGACTGGGGGTCGTGCTGCTGCCCTTCCAGACGCCGATCCGCACCGCCGAGCGGGTCGCCACCCTGGACGTGATCAGCGGCGGCCGGGTGGAGTTCGGCACCGGCCGCGGCGCCTCGCCCCTGGAGTACCAGGCGTTCCAGCGCCCCTTCGAGCAGTCCAGGGAGCTCTGGGAGGAGTCGCTCGAGGCGGTCCTGGCGATCTGGAACGCCGACGGAGAGCCGATCACCCGGTCCAGCGAGTTCTTCGAGATTCCCAACGTGGCGGTCTATCCCCGGCCGGTCCAGGAGCCGCACCCGCCGGTGTGGGTGGCCTCGACCTCGCTGGAGGGCTATCTGGCCGCCGCAAAGCAGGGGTACAACCTGCTGGGCATGACGATGCTCAAGGGCCTGGACGACGTCGCCGAGGACATCGCCAAGTACAAGCAGTGCCTGGCCGACAACGGCTTCGACCCGGAGTCCCGGCGGATCGCGCTGATGATCCCCTGGTACGTCGCGCCGACCAAGGAGGAGGCGGTCGCCACCGCCGCGGACCCCGTGCTCTGGTACCTCCGGAGACAGGTCAACCTGGTCGCGCCCCCCAGCTACACCGACGCCCGGCACGCCACCCACCGGGTGCTCGGCCAGGCGGCCGTCGGGATGCCGCCGGACGAGGCCATGCAGGTCCTCCGGGACCACCACATGGTCGTCATCGACGACGTGGAGGGCTCCCGCAAGGCCGTGGCGCAGATCCAGGCGGCGGGCGCCACCGACCTGATCCTGCAGGCCCAGGTGGGCGGGCTCTCCCACGAGCACGTCACCGCATCGATGAAGCTGTTCATGAGCGAGGTCATGAGATGACATGGATCACCAGAGAGTCCTTCCCCGCCGGGCGCGCGGCTGAGGGGCTGCTGCTGGTCTCCCCCGACGGCGAGGTGGTCGCGCCGCTGGCCACCGCGGACCGTACGGCCGCGCAGCAGCTGGCGGCCGCCACCCTGACCGCCGCCGGGCTCGGCGCCACCGACCGGGTCGTCGTGGCGCTGAACAACGACGGCGAGCTGAGCGGTGCGCTGATCGCCCAGGCGGCGGCGTCCGTCGCGCAGGCGGCCGCCTCGGTCGGCCCGCGCGGGAGGCTGCGGCTGCACACGGCGCTCGAACGGACCCGGGCCACGACGCTCGTCACCACCCCCTCGGGCGCAATGGACTTCCTCGCCCGGCTGCACCTGGAGTTCCTGCTGGACCCGCTCGACCTCGAGCTGAAGCAGATCTTCCTGATCGGCGAGGTGGCCTCCGCCAACGTCTACGGGCAGCTGGCCGCGGAGTTCGAGGCGTCCGTCGTGGAGCTGTTCGCCGATCCCTTCCTGGGCGTCCCGATCGCCCACCGCACCTCGGCCGAGAAGGTCCTGACCCCGGTGCGCGACGGGCTGCTCGGGCTGGCCCCGCTGGACAAGGACACCGCGGACGGCCCCGGCCAGGGCCTCGCGGAGGTCATCGTCACCCCGGGCTGGCACTCCACGCTCGGTGCCGCCACGCTCCGTACCGGCCAGGTCGTACGGCTCGCGGGCGGCGAGCAGGGCGTGCCGAGCCCGGCGCACACGGTCGGCGAGCACGTGCTGATCCGGGGCCGCTGGGTCTCCCTCCCCAAGGTGACCGCCGCGCTGGCCCGCATCGACGGCGTCAGCCACTGGGAGCTGCGGATCTCCCGGGAGGGCACGCTCGACGCGGCCGCGCTGCACGTGACCTTCAAGCGCGACACGCTCGTCAAGAACCCGATGTGGAAGTCGCGGATCGGCCAGTCCCTGGTCGCGGTGACCCCGGTCTCCATCGAGGTCGTCGTCGAGCCGGAGGTCTCCGAGACGCCCCGGCCGCCGTCCGTCACCGATCTGCGCGGGCAGCACCTGGGCCGCGACCGCACCCAGGTCACGTAGGACGGGCCTCGCACAAAGGGCCTCGCACAAGGCCCTCGGAGGAAGGCCCTCGGAGGAAGCGCGGCGGAGCGCGAGCGAAGGGACATCGCCATGGACACGTTGCGGCCCGTACCGAGCTGGGGAACCATCCCGCGGATGCTGCGCGACCAGGCCGCGAGCCATCCGGGCGCCGAGGTGGTGCAGGGCCGGTCGCTGTCCGGGCAGCCGGTCACCCTGACCCTCGCGGACCTGGCCGGGAAGGCCGCCGAGGTCGCGCGGGCCCTGCTGGCGCTGGGCATCGAGACGGGCGACCGGGTCGCGATCTGGGCGCCGAACGCCCCCGAGTGGGTCGTCACGGCGTACGGGCTGTGGGACGCGGGTGCCGTGGTCGCGCCGCTCTCCACCCGGTTCAAGGGCATCGAGGCCGCCGAGCTGCTCCGCAAGACCGGGGCACGGGTGCTCTTCGTGGCCGAGGGCTTCATGGGGACCTCGTACCTGGACCTGCTGGCGGACGCCGGCGGCGGACCGGCCGGTGACCGCCCCTACGCCGGGCTGCCGGACCTGGAGTACGTCGTCGCGTACGGCCGGCCGGAGCGCGCCCGCCCGGGGCAGGCCGGCCGGGACCGGGTGCTGGACTGGGAGGCGTTCCTGGCGGGCGGTACGGCGGTGACGCCCGCGGAGGCCGAGAAGCGGGCACTGTCGATCACCGGGGACGACCTCGGCGAGATCATGGCGACGTCGGGCACCACCGGGACGCCCAAGGGCGTGATGCTGCACCACTCGCAGCTGCTGCGCGGCTACTGGGACTGGGCGGAGATCGTCACGCTCACCGAGGACGACCGGTACCCGATCATCGCGCCCTTCTCGCACGGCTTCGGCATCAACGCCGGGCTGCTGGCGTGCGTGCTGAAGCGGGCCACCATGATGCCGATCGCGCTGTTCGTGCCGGACGAGCTCATGGACCTGATCGAGCGCGAGCGGGTCAGCATCCTGGCCGGCGCACCGGCGATGTTCTTCAAGATCCTCGACGAGCTGGACGGCGGGCCGGGCCGCGGGCCCCGCGACGTGTCCTCCCTGCGCGTACTGATCTGCGGGGCCGCGGCGGTGCCCCCCGAGCTGATCCGCAACCTGGTCGACCGGATCGGGCTGGAACGCATGATCAACGCGTACGGCCTGATGGAGGGCACCGTCGTCTCGATGACCCGGCCGGAGGACCCGGTCGAGGTCATCGCGGGCTCCACCGGCCGCGCCGTCCCCGGCGTCACGGTCCGGGTCGTGGACGACGCGGGCAAGGACGTCCCGGCGGGCGAGCGGGGCGAGATCCTGGTCGGCGGGTACGGGGTGATGCGCGGATACTGGAAGGACCCCGAGAAGACGGCCGAGGCCGTCGACCCCGAGGGCTGGCTGCGCACCGGCGACATCGGCACGCTGGACGAGCACGGCAACGTGGCCATCGTGGACCGCAAGAAGGAGATGTTCATCTTCAACGGGTTCAACGGCTACCCGGCCGAGATCGAGGCGCTGCTGCTGCACCACCCCGGCCTGGCCCAGGCCGCGGTGGTCGGCATGCCGGATCCGAAGAGCGGTGAGGCGGGCTGGGCCTACGTCGTGCCCAAGGCCGGCGCCGAGGCGGACCCCGCCGAGGTCATCGCCTGGGCCCGGGAGAACATGTCCAACTACAAGGTGCCGCGCCGGGTGTTCGTCGTGGACGCCCTGCCGCTGAACGTCAACGGCAAGGTGGACAAGCCGCTGCTGCGCCGGCGGGCCGCGGAGACCTGAGCCCCCGGTGACCGGTCACCTGTCACCGGTCACCGGCACGCCCTCACCGTGCGCCCCGTCATGACGTACGGGATCGCGACTCCCCCGTTGCTCGCCCCGGCCCGGCCGACCGTGCCTGGCTCACGTCTTCATGACCCTGGTGAGCTCGGCGGTGAGCAGTGGTACGGCTTCGGCCCAGTCCCCCACGATCCCCGCGTCGGCGGCGGCGAAGACCGGTGCCTCCGGGTCGCTGTTGACCGCCAGCACGAACCGCGCGCCGCGCACCCCCACCATGTGGTTGAACTTCCCCGAGGTGCCGATGGCGAGGTAGACCTCGGGCGCGACCGACCGGCCGGTGATCCCGAGCTGGCGGCCGCGCGGCAGCCAGCCCTGGTCGGTGACCTTGCGGGTGGCCGCGAGCTCGGCACCGAGCAGTTCCACGAGCGGCGACAGCTCCCGGTAGCGCGCGGGGTCCACGCCCCGCCCGATGCCGACCACGGTCCGGGCCTGCGGCAGCCGCGCCGGGTCGTCGTCGCTGACCCGGCCGGAGAGGACCACCCGGCCGCGCGGCTCCCGTTCCGCCGAGCACACCGGTATCCCCGGGTACGCGCCGCCGCGCGGGATCCCGGCGGGCAGCACCCCGGGCCGTACGGTGGCCATCTGCACCGGCGAGGTCGCGGTGACGGCGACCACCGACTGCCCGCCGAACGCGGACTTCCAGCAGACCAGCCTCCGGTCCGCCCCGGTGCCGGAGGCCGTGCCCGGCTCCGTACCGGACCCGGTGGCGGTGAGGTCGAGGTCCACCGCGTCGCCGGTCAGGCCGGCGCCGAGCCGGACCGAGACCCGCCCGGCCACCTCGCGTCCCCACGAGGTGCCGGGCAGCAGGAGGGCCCACGGCCCGGTGGCGCGCGCCCAGGCGGTGGCGCCCTCGGCCGCCGCCTCGGGCTCCGGAGTGAGGGTGACGACCGCGTCGGCGCCCCGCGCCCACACCGTCGCCGGTTCCGCGGGGGCCGGGGCGAGCAGCACGGTGCCGCCGCCGAGCCCGGCGGCCAGCCTGGCCGCCGAGCCGAGCAGTTCCCCGGTGACCGCGGCCGCCGGGTCCTCTGCCAGCACTCCCACGAGCGGCCCGCCGCCTCCGGTGACCGGCACCACGCCGGACCGCCGTGCCGCCGTGCTTCCGCCGCCGGCACCTGCCCCACCGGCACCTGCTCCACCGGCACCTCCACCGGGACCGGCCCCGCCGGGACCCGCCGGGAGCAGGGGCGGAAGGCCGGCCAGGGCACCGGAGGCGACCAGCAGCCGTACGGCCTCGCGCACCTGTTCCGCCAGCGGGCCCGCGGGCCGTACGCCGGGCCGGTCACCGCCCACGGGCCGTACCTCTCCCACGACGGTCGGGCTGGCCGCGGCGCCCCAGGGGCCGGGCCCAAGGTCGGCCGCGGTGCGGATCCGGATGCGCGGCCGGCCGCGCTCGTGTGCCGGGATCTTCGCGGGCGGGCAGAGCCGCTCGGCAGCGGTGAGCACCGCCGGAAGAGCGACCTCGGCGAGGACGTGCCCGTCGTCGCGTTCGCAGCGGGCCCGGACCAGGCCCGCGTCCAGGGTCAGCTCCCGGACGCCGCCCAGGAACGGCAGGTCCAGCAGCTCCGCCAGCTGAGGGCCGACCTGGCCGGTGTCGGCGTCGACCGAGTTCAGCCCGGCCAGGACGAGGTCGAAATCTTCGAGCCGGAGCGCGGCGGCGAGGGTGCGGGCGGTGGCCAGCGTGTCGGCGCCCGCGAACGCCGGATCGCTGATGAGCACCCCTTCGTCGGCGCCCCAGGCGATCGCCTCGCGCAGCACCTCCGCGGCGCTGGGGGGCCCGAGGGTCAGGACCACGCAGCTGCCACCGGTCGCCCGGGCGAGCTCGACGCCCTTGGCGATGGCACGCCGGCAGTACGGGTTGATCTCCAGCTCGAGCCCCTCCCGGAGCAGCCGCCCGTCCAGGCCCAGGCTCAGCTCCTCGAACCTGGGGACCTGCTTGGCGAGAACCGCGATCCGCACACCCGCTCCTCCCGGCCCCGTGCTCCTTCCCCGGCGGCTCGTGGCCCGTGGCTGGTGCCGCCGCGTCGCGTGCGCACCGGGAACGGCGGGGTCAGCGTCTGGGTCTCCACTGGACGAGCGTGAAGTCGTCGTCCACGTCGGTGAAGACGGCCTCCACCGGCAGCTCCGCCGTGATCTCATTCTCGCCGGTCCGGCCGCCCGCCGTATCGCGCGCCAGGTCGCCGTACATGAAGATGTCATCGCCGTCGTCGAGCCGGACCAGCAGAATCGGGAGCGGCACCTCGTCGGCGAGCGCGGGCATGAACACCTGGTGATTGACGATCCAGCTGTAGACGCGGCCGGTGCCCGCCGAGGGCACCCAGTCCCACTCCCGGGAGCGGCAGCGGTTGCACACCGACCGGGCCGGGAAGCGGCGCGTGCCGCAGCCCCCGCACCGCTGGACGAGCAGTTCGTGCCGCCGGACCGCCTCCCACCAGGGAGCGGAGTCGCGATCGGGTTCTGGCCGGGGCCGCTGCCGCAGACTCATGCTCGTCTCCTGGGAAGGCTCCTGGGAAAGATGGTCCCCTCATCCGCACCGCGCCGCGCGCTGCCGGCCGTGCGAATGCGGGACGCGGCACGGATGAAGGAAGTGGTGACGGGCATCTAGCGGCCCGCGGTGAGGATCAGAGCGGAGGTGCCGGCGAGCACGTAGCCCGGCTGGGCCGTGGAGAGGGCGACCTCCGCGCCGGGCACCTGCCGGTCCCCCGCCGTGCCGCGCAGCTGCGACACCGCCTCGGCGATGTGGTTCATGCCGTGCACGTATCCCTCCGACAGGAATCCGCCGTGCGTGTTGACCGGCAGCGGGCCGTCCAGCCGGATCGCGCCCGACTCGACGAACGGGCCGCCCTCGCCCTTGGCGCAGAACCCGTAGTCCTCGAGCTGCACGAGCACCGAATAGGTGAAGCAGTCATAGATCTCGGCGACGTCGATGTCGCGCGGCCCCACCCCGGCCATCGCGTAGAGCCGGGGGGCGATCCTGGCCGCCTCCGAGACGGTGAAGTCGGTGGCCCCGCCCGGGCCGCCCGATCCGCCGGAGAAGAAGCTGTCGCCGCCGCCCCAGGCCGCTCCGGAGATCAGCGCCGGGGTGTGCGGCAGGTCGCGGGCTCGCCCGGCGCTGGTCACCACCACCGCGCAGGCGCCGTCGGTCTCCAGGCAGCAGTCCAGCAGCCGCAGCGGCTCGGCGATCCACCGCGACTCCAGATAGTCGTCCAGGGTGATCGGGTCACGCTTGAGCGCGCGCGGGTTCTTCACCGCGTTGGACCGCTGGCCGACGGCGATGCGGCCGAGCTGCTCGTGCGTCGTGCCGTACCTGAGCATGTGCGCACGGGTGTACATGGCGAACTGCTGCGGCGGCGCGAAGTACCCGTACGGCGCCTGGTACTGCACGTCGAACAGCGGCGCCGGGCCCCGCCCGGTGCCGCCCATCCGGAACTCCGAGCGGGCGTTGATGGCGCGGTAGCAGACGATCGTGTCGGCCACCCCGGCGGCGACGGCCATCGCGGCCTGCGCGACCACCGAATGCGAGACGCTGCCGCCGCCGAACTGGTCGAGGTACCAGCTGACCTCGCCGACGCCGAGGGCGGGGGCCACCACCCAGGGCGGCGTCGAGTCACCGACCCGGTGGGTGGCCAGTCCGTCGACGTCGTCCACGGTCAGCCCGGCGTCGCCGAGGGCGGCCAGGATCGCGTCCACGGCGAGGGTGAGCGTCGAGACCCCGGAGTTCTTGCTGAACGGGGTGTACCCGACGCCGGCGATCGCCGCCCGGTCCCGGAAGGTGCTCACCGCGCCTCCCCTTCCCCTCTGCGCCGTTCTTGCCGTGTCATGCCCGCCGCGTCATGCCTGCCACGTCTTGCCCACCACGCCATGCCCATTACGTCATGCCTGCCGCATCTTGCCGGGCCGCATCACAGGATTACCGAGCAAGCGCTTGGGTAAAAGTTAGGCGGCGGACGGGTCCGCTGTCAACGGGGGCGGCGGACCGCCCGCCCCTCCGGCCCGCGGTACGGCCCCTCCAGTCCACGGGGCAGGACCGCTCCGGCGCACGAGCACGACCGCTCCGGCGCACGGGTACGGCCTCGGACCTAGGTCGGAGGCCGGGCTCCGCCTTTCGGCCGAGACGGGCCGCCGGCGGGAATCCCCCGCCCGGCCAGGCGTTTCACTGGACGTGCGGAGGGCAGGCGGGCTCGCCCGGCTTGACACCTCGAAGGCGTGCGTCCTATCGTCCAAGCAAGCGCTTGGCTAAGAGAAGGGATCGGGTCATGGCCGACAGAGCACACGCCACGACGGCTCTCCCGTACACCTCGGCTCACAGACCCTCCGCCGGCCAGGAGATGCGACGACACATGACTGCGACCCCCAACGGCTCCGCCGCCACTCCGGTGAGCGCGCCTGTGAGCTCTCCCGTGGGCTCACCCATGAGCCCGCCGGTGGGCGCCAAGGCGAACCCGGCGGCGAACTCCACGGTGAGCGATATCGACGGGATGCGCTTCCGGTCGGTCCTCGGCCGCTTCGCCACGGGTGTGGTCGCGATCACCGCGATCGACCAGGAGACGGCCAAGCCCACCGGACTGGCCGCCAACTCCTTCACGTCGGTGTCACTGGACCCTCCGCTGGTCGCGTTCTGCGTCGCGCACACCAGCAGCACCTGGCCGCGGCTGCGCGTCGCCGACCGGCTGTGCATCAACATCCTGAGCGAGCTGCAGCTGGACGTGTGCCGGCAGCTCTCCATGAAGGGCGGCGACAAGTTCGCCACCATCGACTGGACCACGGCCCCCGGCGGCAGCCCCGTCATCAAGGAGGCGCTGGCCTGGATCGAGTGCACCGTCGAGAGCGAGTACCCGGCCGGTGACCACATGATCATCGTGGCCCGGGTGCATCACCTCGACAAGCATCACGAGGGCGAGCCACTGCTGTTCTACCAGGGTGCCTACGGCCGGTTCGATGGCTGACGATGCCGACGGACCGACCCGCGAGCACGCCGGCGCCCGGGACGGTTTCCGCGCCGAGGTGCGAGCCTGGCTCGCCGAGAACCTCGGCGGCGAGTTCGCCGGCGCCCGGGGCCTGGGCGGACCTGGCCGCGAGCACGAGGGTCTCGACGTCCGGCTCGCCTGGGAACAGCGGCTCGGCAAGGCCGGCTGGACCTGCCTCGGCTGGCCGGTGGAGCACGGCGGCCGCGGAGCGAGCCTCGCGGAGCAGGTCATCTTCTTCGAGGAGTACGCCCGCGCGGACGCCCCGCACCGGATGGGGCACATCGGCGAGGGCCTGATCGGCCCCACCATCATCGACTTCGGCACCGCCGAGCAGCACCGCCGCTTCCTGCCGCCCATCCAGCGGGGCGAGGAGATGTGGTGCCAGGGTTACTCCGAGCCGGACGCGGGCTCCGACCTGGCCAACGTGCAGACCCGCGCCGAACTGGTCGGCGGCGAGTGGGTGATCCACGGCCAGAAGGTGTGGACCTCGCTGGCCCATGTGGCCGACTGGTGCTTCGTGGTCTGCCGCACCGAGCCCGGTTCGCAGCGGCACCGGGGCCTGTCGTACCTCCTGGTCCCGATGCGGCAGCCGGGCGTCGAGGTCCGTCCGATCGTGCAGCTCACCGGCACCAGCGAGTTCAACGAGGTCTTCTTCGACGGCGCCCGCACCGCCGCCGCCAACATCCTGGGCGCCCCCGGCGACGGCTGGCGGGTGGCGATGGCCACCCTGGGCTACGAGCGCGGCGCCTCGACCCTGGGCCAGCAGATCGGGTTCCGCCGGGAGCTGGAGGGGGTCATCGCCCTGGCGCGGCGCAACGGCGCCGGCCGGGACCCCGTGATCCGGGGGCGGCTGGCGCAGTCGTGGATCGAGCTGGAGATCATGCGGTTCAACGCGCTGCGCACGATGACCTCGCTGGGCGAGGGAGAACCAGGGCCCGAGGTGTCGATCGCCAAGGTGTACTGGTCGGAGTGGCACCGGCGGCTGGGCGAGCTCGCCCTCGACGTCCAGGGCGCGGCCGCACTCGTGGCCGACGCGGAGCCGTACGACCTGAGCGACCTGCAGCGGCTGATGCTCTTCAGCCGGGCCGACACCATCTACGCAGGCTCCAGCGAGATCCAGCGCAACATCATCGCCGAACGGACGCTGGGCCTGCCTCGCGAGCCCAGACTCTGACCGTCGCCTCCTCGCCGTGCGTCGCCGTACGCCCGCACGCCTGCACGCCTTCCACCGTGCCAGGCTCCGGTGCCCGGGTGCCGTGCCTCACGCGCCGTGCCTCATGCGCCGTGCCGCGTCCCACGTGCACTCCGGCCGGGTGTTACGAATGGATGAACCAGGTGGGAAATCCGCACCAGCGGCTACCCCACCGAGCCGTTGCGGATAATCTAGGCGCGTCTTCACCGACACGGAATTCTCCTATCGTCGGGCGTCAATCGGGAGGAGGCCCACGATTTCCACCCACAGCCCGACCATTCGTCGCCGCAGACTCGCCACCGAACTCCGCAAGCTGCGTGAATCCGCTGGAATGACCTGCGAAGAGGCCGCGGTACGGCTGGAATGCTCACCGTCCAAGATCTCCCGAGTGGAAACCGGCCGAGTCGGAATTCACCCCCGTGACGTGCGAGATCTGCTCGAACTGTACGGAGCCGGCGAAGAACAGCGCGCCGCCCTTCTCGCCATCGCGCGGGAGGCCCGCGAACGCGGCTGGTGGCACTCTTTCTTCGGAGAGCTGCCCAAGCTGTATCTCACCTTCATCGGGCTCGAGGCCGAGGCCGCCCGGGTGCGCACGTACGAGCCCCAGCTCGTCCCCGGGCTGCTGCAGACCGAGGCCTATGCGCGCGCGCTCCGGCGCCGTGAGCCGCTGCGGTGGGAGCCGGAGGAGACCGAGAGCTTCATCGCCGCCCGGATGGCCCGCCAGAGCCATCTCACCCGCGCGGACCCGCTCCATCTCTGGGCGATTCTCGATGAAGCGGTCATCCGGCGCACCGTCGGCGGTGACGACGTCATGCGCTGCCAGCTCCGGCACATCCTCGACATCGGGCGGCTGCCCCATGTGACGGTGCAGGTGATCCCGTTCGCGGCAGGGGCCCATCCCGCCATGGAAGGCGCCTTCACCATCCTGGAGTTCCCCGACCCCGCCGATCCGCGGCTGGTCTATCTGGAGCATCTGACGAGCAGCCTCTATTTGGAGCAGGAGCAGGAAATCGCTTGGTACGGACTTGTTTTCGATCATGCACGGAGGTCCGCACTCAGTCCCGAGGACTCCCGTAAGCTGATCATGGAAGCAGTCATCGGACTCGAGTAGTTCCTGGCCGTAAGAGGTGAAGGAGCATTAACTCTGAAGCGATTCACATTACCTGGAGAAAGAGCCGCCGTAGTGGCGACAGCGGCAGTTGCGTGGAGATGACGTCGCTGGGGACCTCCGTCGCCGTCCGCGACAGTAAGACTCCACACGGCGCCGTGCTGCTGTTCCGGGCCGCGGCGTGGAAGACCTTTGTGACCGGCGCGAAAGACGGCCGGTACGACCTGTCCTGAGACGGCCCGGCACCGGCGCCCGCGATCCTTCCACGGATCCGGGCGCCGGTGCGGTTTGGCGCCGCCCGCCGAGCAGGGGCACGGCACGGCGCCGCCGCGCCCGCTCGGGCGGCGATGCGACTGCCCTTTTGGCGGAGTTCCGGGATATCTTCCGCTTATCGCCAACTCGGCGGCGCGAGCAGGCGTCTCACCGGCGGCGATCTACGGGAAGGTGACGGTAGTTGGACACGTCGAGGGTGCCTCCGGGCATGTACGCTCCCGCCGCGCCGCAGGCACCGGCGGCGGGACGGCCGCTCCCGCCCGCGTCACCGGCGCAGTCCGGCAACTGGCACCGCTACCACTATCCGATCGGCATCTTCCTCACCCTCTACGGCCTCACCGGACTGCTGAGCACCCTGATCGGCTGGAGCGACCACCGCAAGGAGATCGCGGCCTACCTGAGCAAGACGGCCGGGCTCGACACCGGGCTCGCCACCCCGGTGCTGGTGGTGCTGCACGTCATCGAGACGCTGCTCATCCTGGTCACGCTCGCCGGGTTGCTGCGCCGCCGGGACGTCTGGTTCCTGCCGGTGCTCTTCGGGTGGATCGCCGGGTTCGCCGTCTTCTGCGTGCTGGACGTCTGGGCGGGCACCATGGGCCTGCTGGCCGAGCACGCCGTCTACCTCGCCGGATTCACGGTGGTGCTCTTCCTGTCGTACGCGCTGGGGGTCAGGGCCCGGGTGGGTCAGGCGCGCCCCCCGGGACGGTCGCGTGGCGAGGCTGCACCGCAGAATCTCAGCCGCACCCAGGAGCTCGCGCTGTCCGCCCTCAACCGCTGGCAGCGCACCGCTCCGCCCGGCCACGCCCCGTCGCCCCCCGGCACCCCGCCCCCCGGCGCTCAGGGCCCCGGCACCGCGCCCCCGGTCGCTCAGGGCCCCGGCGCCGCCGCACCCGGTGCCCCCTCGGCGCCCGGTCACGCCGACCCGCATGCTCCGCGTCCGGCCGCCGCCGGCCCCGCCGCCCCTGCCCCCGCTCCGGCCGCCCCGCCCCCACCGCCGGCACGGCCCG
>NZ_JBPCCU010000017.1:0-78241 GCF_050971785.1 Actinomadura scrupuli
GAACGCCGCGGCCTATCGATGGACCAAGCGTTCACCACCCTGCGTGGCTGGGCGCGCACCAACAACCGCAAACTCGCCGATGTCGCCCTGGCCCTCATCGACAACGACCACACCGTCACCGAACTCGCCCACCAAACCCCAAAGCGCCAGCAACCCTCCACGCCCGGGGCGCCGGTCCAACCGCCTCCGTAGGGCAAATGCTGGATAGTCAAGGGGCCGCGTACGGCACATACTGCATCGAGTGCAACATGGGCGTGGTGATCGGTCCTGGTGATGGGGCCCGCTCAGATCGCTGCTTTCCGCCGCCCGGGTGGACGGCTGAACTGTCGGTGACGGTCGGGGCCTTCCGCCTGGACCGGCCGTTGGGAGGCGTGGTCGCCGTGGCGGTGGGAGACACGCAACGTGGCGTGCCGCTCAGCGCGCGGGAGCGGCCACCGGGGACTGCCAAGCCGCGGCGGCGCGGTCGCACGGCACTTCGGACCGCGGTGTCGACGGCGCTCGTCGCACTCGTCTTCGTGTTCGCCCTCCCGCATTTCGCGTCCTACCGCAGCGCATGGGCCGGCCTACAGCTGATGACGTGGCCGTACGCCCTGGGTGTGGCCGCGGCGGCTGTCGCTAGCATGATCTGTTTCTGGATCATGATCTGTTCGGTGCTACCTTCACTACGGCTGCGTGAAGCGGCGCTGGTCAACCTCGCGTCCACCGCGGTGGCCAACACGTTTCCGGCCGGCGGCGCACTCGCCCTGGGGATCAGCTGGAGAATGCTGTCCAGTTGGGGAGTCAGCACCACCGACTACATGCTCTACACCCTGATATCGGGACTCTGGAACGTCTTCGCCCTCCTCGGGCTACCAGTATTCGCCCTGCTGGTCACAGCGGCGACCACCCGAGCCGACACCGTGCACATCGCCGCCGCCGCCACGGGTCTGGCAGCGTTGGTCGCCCTGGCGGCCGGACTCGGCCTCCTGCTGCACAGCGAGCCCGTTGCCCTCGCAGCCGCCCGCGCCCTGCGACGCGCCGCCGCCATCGCCTGCCGGTTGGCCCGCCGCCCCCCGCCTGCCCACCTCGCCGAACCCTCGCTCGCATTCCGTGACCGCGCCACCGACCTGCTGACCGTCCGCGGCTGGCGGATCAGCGCCGCCACCGCGGCCGGCCACCTCACCTTGTGGCTCACCCTGCTGACCTGCCTACGCGGCGTCGGGCTATCCCAGTCCCAGATCCCCTGGCAGACCTCCCTCGCGGCCTTCACGGCCGTACGGCTGATAACCGCCCTGCCCATCACCCCCGGCGGCGCCGGAATCACCGAACTCGGGCTGGTGGGCAGCCTGGCCAGCGGCGCCGGTCACCCCGCCGGCGCACAGATCGCCGCCGCAGTCCTGCTGTACCGGGCCGCCACGTACCTGCTCCCCATCCCGCTCGGCGCCCTCGCCTACCTCACCTGGCGACACGCCCCCGCGCCGAGACCGCAATCGACCAGCGTCTCAGCACCCCCTTGAGCAAGACGAACCCTCCCGAATGCGAGGACCCGTCGCAATGCCGGACCACGCATTAGTAGGCCCATGATCGGCACCCAGCTCAACGTCCAGGAGGCCCGCCACCGCCTGGCCCGCCGCATCGCCTTCGGCAACCGCGGGTAGTTGCGTCAGCGTTACCGCGAAGGAATGGAAGACCAGCTCGGCAGCCTGGGCCTGGCGCTCAATGCCGTGATCTGGTGGAACAGCCTCTACCTGGACGCCGCCGTCAAGCACCTGCGTGCCCAGGGCTTCCCCGCCACCGATGAGATGTGCGCCCGGCTCTCACCGATCTGCTACGACCACATCAACTTCCTCGGCCGCTACGCCTTCACCTGCGCCGAGCTCAACACCGGGCTCCGCCCCTTCCACGACCCCACCACCGAGCCGTAGCCCCCGACACCTCTGGATCAAATGGGCGGGTCGTCGTCGAAGCCGCCGTCGACAGGAACCGTCGGGCCGTCCGGCAGCAAAGCAGCGCGAGTCGCAGAAGCATGGTGGCCGGGGCCGGTGCTGCTGGACAGGATCGTGTTCACCCGCTGCAACGAGGCCGGGCGATGCGGGGCGAGGGAGAGGTCTTCCAACAAGGGGATTACCGCCAGGGCGGCGGCTTGGCGGACAGCGGGGTCGGGATCATCCAGCAGATCGTGCACGGCCGGGAACAATGAACGGCAGGAAATCGAGCACAGATCCGCTCGCTGCCCTCAGACAGCACGTCTTTGGCGTCCTCGTCAGCGCAGTGACCGTCAAGGACCACCACTTTCTGCTTGTGCGGCCAAGCGAGCCGCTGCGCTCTAGATCTAGAGCACGCCGGCTTCGGCCAGCCACTGCCATAGTTCGTCCTGCCGGACGATCGTGACGCCGAGTTTGTCGGCCTTGCCGGTCTTGGACGCGCCGACGTTCTCGCCAGCGAGGAGGTAGTCGGTATTGGTTGAGACCGACGAGGCGGTCGTCGCTCCCGCCTGCTCGACCAGGCGTGTGACGTCCGGGCGGCTGATCTTCGCGCCTGAGCGTGGGTCGGTGAACGCGCCGGTGATCACGGCCGACTTGCTTTTTAGCGGCGAGTCGCCCGCGGCCGCCGCGTCGAGTGGCCGGTCCTCGTCCAACACGTCGAGGTCCACGCCGCGCTCACGCAGCCTGGCGATCTCTTCCTTGACCTCTGCGCGGGCGAAGAAGGCGACGACGCTCGCGGCGACTTTCGGGCCGATGTCGCGGATCGCCACCAGGTCCTCGACCGTCGCCGCCGCGACGTCCTCGATGCGCTCGTAACCGGCCAGGCATAGGCGCTTGGCCGTGCCCTCAGACGCCATTGGGATCGCCAGGCCGATCAACGCACGCCGTAGCCCTATCCCCTTGGAGGACGCGATCGAGTCGACCATGTTCTTGGCACTGACCTCGCCCATCCGCTCATAGGCGAGCAACTGCTCAGCCGTCAGATCATAAAAACCGCTACGGCTCTTGAGCACACCGTCCTCGGTGAGCTTCTCGATCCAGACGTCGCCGACGCCCTCCATGTCGGCCGCCTGCCGCGAGGCCCAGTGCATCAACCGGCGCGTCGCCTGCGCCGGGCACTGCAGGTTCACACACCAGCGCTCCTCACCGGTGCCACGGACCTCCAGCTCCGAACCGCACGACGGGCAGTGCGCCGGCGGGACGATCTCGACCTCGGTCCCATCACGCTCCTCGGGCAGCGAGCGGCCTGCGAAAGGGATCACATCGCCGCGGCGTACGACCGCCACCGTGTCCCCGATCCGCAGGTCGCGCTCACGGATCAACCTGGGGTTATGGAGGGTGATGTTCTCCACGGTCACTCCGCCGACGAACACCGGCGCGACCTTCGCTCGCGGCGGAACCCGGCCGATCTTGCCCACCGGCCACTCCACCGACAGCAGCCTCGTCAGCTTCTCCTCCGGCGGATACTTGAACGCGATCGCCCCACGCGGCTCGGCGCTGTTGAAGCCCGCCGCGTCGAACGCCGCCGGCTCATGCAACCGCACGACCGCGCCGTCGATGTCGTAGTCAAGCCCGTCGCGGCGGCCGCCGATCTCATCGATCGCCGCCAGCACCTCCTCGACGCTCGCGCACACATACTGGGCAACCGGCTCGAAACCCGCCGGGATCTCCAGCGCGACGCCGTCACGATCGGCACCGAACGCAAAGAACCGCAACAGCCGTTCGGCCTTCGCGGCCGCCGCAGGATCCTTCAGCACCAGCGTCCCAGCCGCGCCCGACCGTGGGTTGGTCAGCGTCCGCTCCGGGTGCGCCTCGTTGTAGGCAGCCCACACCGACCGCAACATCACCGCCTCACCGCGAACCTCCACACGCCCAGGCACCTCGATCTCGACCGGCAGACCAGGAATCACATGACGCACCTTCTCGGTCACCAGCTCACCGACCGCGCCCGTGCCGCGCGTGGCGACATAGTCCAGGCTCCCGTCGACGTAGACCACACTGAGCGAAAGCCCGTCCAGCTTCTCCGACACGCGAAAGACCTGGCCGCCGAAACGCCCGCAGAAGGCACGGATCTGCTCCTGATCGGTCGCCTTCGCCAGCGAAAGCATCGGACGCGCGTGCCGCACCGTCGGACCGGTCAGCTCCGCCGGCGCATTGACCTTGCCAAGCGGGCTGTCGGCCGGCTCCAGCTCCGGGTGCTCAGCGACAAGCGCCGCCAGCTCATCCTTCAACGCGTCGTAATCGGCGTCCGGCAGCGGGCTGTCGCCGGTGCCGTAGTACAGGTCGTTCAGGCGCTTGACCTCAGCGGTCAGCTCAGCAATGCGCTCACCTATGTCCACCCCTCGATTAAACGTCAAGCCACCGACATCCACGCCTTGCCAGAGCTCGCCGCGTGGTTCGTCCCCGATCTACCCCGGCTGGCCGACGTACCGGCCGCCGGCGTCTCTGGGAGTGAACACCCACAGGTGAACGTGCTCGTCGCTCGCCAGAGCGGGCACACGCCCGGCCGCGACCCCGCGGGGATCCAGTGAGTCGACGGTGGCGGTCACGATCGCCGCGCGCATCGCCATGAAACCCTGGTTGCCGCGGTAGAGGACGCTGTCACGGTCACCAGCACCGCGCCAAGCAGTATAGGAACGAGCACCTCTCTGGGGCTGAAGTCGCGGTGCTCGCCACCGGTGGCCAGCCCCCGGGGAGAGCATCTGCAGTCCGGGCACATCCAAGTGGTGGCCCGGTTGGGGCGTGTCGCGCCGGAAGGTCCTGACATCCAGGACAAGCGCCAGCGCCCCCACCGAGAACTGTAGACAGGTAGTTAGCTAATTGCCATACTGCCTTAATGATCGACGTGGACCTGGTGAAGACGCTGGCCAACGACAAGCGCCTGCTGATCTTGGAGTGGTTGCGTGACCCCGAACGGCATTTCCCACCACAGCGCGACGGCGATCTGGCTCGCGACGGAGTCTGCTCGCTCTTCATCGCCGAAAAGCTCGGGGTAAGCCAGCCGACCTGCGGCGAGCACCTGAAGATCCTCAGCCAGGCGGGGCTGGTCCACGGCAAGAAGATCAAGCAATGGGTGTTCTACCAACGCAACGAAGACCGCATCGCGGAGGCCAAGGAGTTGTTGAGCGGTGACTGGTGAACCACAAGGCGATATCGCGGTGCCTGCGCCGACCCTGGACCCGTATGAGCGCCTGATCGCGGATCTGGAGGCCGCCGGGGCGCGCTATCGGCTGATCGACCATGCGCCCGAAGGGCGCACCGACCTGGTCAGCGCGCTTCGCGGGCATGACGTCGCACTCGCCGCCAAATGCCTGATCGTCATGATCAAGGTCGGCAAGAAGCAGACCCGATACGCGCTGGCCGTGGTGCCCGGCGATGCCCGGGTGGATCTACAGGCCATCAGAACGCTGCTGGACGGCACCTATGTGACCTTCGCGGGCAAGGACAAAGCCGAGGAATTGGCCGGCAGCGTGAGCGGAACCGTGCTGCCGTTCAGCTACCACCCCCGGCTGGAACTCATCGCAGATCCAGCGCTGCTCGACGTGCCGGAGTTGTACTTCAACGCCGCCCGGCTGGACCGCTCGATCGCCTTGGCCACCGACGACTACGTACGTCTGGCAGCCCCCCGGACCGCACCCATCACCACCACGCCCTGATCACCCCGGCCGCATGACCCAGCAGTCCGGCGCCCGCCACGGGCCAAGGAGCAGCCATGCCACAGCCCGAGTACGCCATGCACTGCGAGCCGCTATCCACCGCGCTGCAGATGATGGACGTCCAAGCACTGATCGACCAGGTCGACGACCCCTGGCCAACCAGACCCTCCTCCAGGTTGGTGAGGTCCTGGTGCGACCGGGGTCATGCAGGGCGAGTTCCACTGGCACAAACACGACGAGCAGACGAGTTCTTCTTCGTCCTGGACGGCCTGTTCCGCATCGATCTCGACGGCGCCGACACCATAGAGCTCGGTTCCCGCCAGGCGTTCGCCAACCCGGCCGGGATGGCGACCCCCCCATCCGCAGCGCCGTACTGATGATCGAAAAGGCCGGCGTCATCGCCACCGGAGACTGACCTGCGTTCGCTGAAGAGCCTGCGGCGGGCTGCGCGACGGATCGGGACATCCCAGCCTGTTCGCTGCGATCCGGAACACGACCGGCGGCAGCGCTGCGCCGGTCTTCTCCGGGACGGCGCCGGTGCCGTGATGGCCCTGCGCACCCGGGAACGGCACTGGCCAGACCGCGCACACCGGCAACGTGTTCGGCTGGCTGGACGGGTACGGCACCACGCACAACGACATCCTGTCCCAGCAGGTGGCGATCCCGGCCGGCTGCACCAGCACGCTGTCGTTCTGGCTGCACGTCAACACCGCCGAGACCGACAACGTGGCCTACGACAGGCTGACGGTACGGGCCGGCAACACCGTGCTGGCGACCTACTCCAACCTCAACGCGGCCGCCGGGTACGTACTGAAGAGCTTCAACGTCTCGTCCCTGGCCGGGCAGACCGTGACGCTCAGCTTCACCGGCAGCGAGGTCAAGTACGGGATCTGCCCGTCCTGCCACATCGGCCTGCTCTACAAGATCGGGTTTCCTGCCGACTGGCAGTTCAGCGGGCTCGGCAGGCTCGCCCTGGACCAGCTGGAGGCCCGCCACCCGGGCCTGACCTGGTACACCACCGCGCAGCACGCCTAGTCTCGAGGTTTCTACGAAAATTACCAGCAGACCAGCATCAGTCCTTGGACTCCGAAGCAGCACCCCTGCCCGCGTTTCGACTAGCTGAGTGATCTTGCTTGTTGGTGCTCGGCGCTGACGGCTACCGTTTCCCGCACCTGCTGATCGCCGACCACTTCGTGAGAATGGACCCACTGATCACGACCAGCCGCGCACCCCTGGACATGGCGAGGTCACCCGCGGCCGAGCCGGCCTCCGGTGAGGTGCAGCGGCGGCGGCTGTCACGCGCTGCCCCACGGCAGGAGCAGGGCAGGAGCCTTGGCCAAGCGTGGATCTTCGGCCAGGACCGGCTGGGCATCGAATGGCCAGGACTGCTCGCCGAGTTCGGATCTGAACAAGAAGAACAGGAAACGCCACAGGTCCGAGGCGACGACATAGCCGATACGGTCCGGATCGGTCACGGTGTCGATGAAGCCGACGAAGCCCGTCAGCGGGCCGGTGGTCAGCAACACGTAGCAGTTACCGCACCCGTCGCCGGCCACGGGCAACCAGCCCTCGGCCCGCCAACCGGGATGCAGAGCGGACCAGGCGGCGACGTCGACCGCCACCTGATCCGGTCGTGCTCCGAACACTCCCCCGGGGCCGATCACCTCGCCCTTGCAGACGCGAAGCCACGCAACCAGGTCATCGGGCAGATCAGCGCCCACTCGGCGGGCCAGATCCAGTAGATCCGCCTCGCCGGCTCCACCCGGAAACGGCTGTTCCGGCGCCCGCGCCACCCTGGCCAGCAACCGCGCACGTCGTCCTTCAGGTCACTGCCGTGCATGGCACCCACCTTGACACGCCGACCGCGGCGAAGTGACTCCGGTCAGAGGGCCATCATCAGGCTCGACTCAAGGGATGAACGAGATGCGGGGTCCCGCACTCCCGATCACGCGGTGATGAGACTCCCCCGGCTCTGATGCTCCGTTGGCGAGTCGGTCGGCGGTGGTGGCCGGGGTGATGAGGCTGAACCAGCCCGGCGCCTTTACGCTGTAGATCAGACAATGGGCTTCAGGCGGACTTCGTGCTGGCTGACAGGATGATCACGCGACCGAAGTTGTCGGTGAGGAGGACGGGCCCGTCGGCGAGGTCGCCGTGCACGGCGTCCCGCCAGTCGAGCACGATCGCCAGCGCCCAGTCCTCATCGAGGACGAACACCTTCCCGTTGTCGTGGACCAGGTCGACATCAGCGACGGTGGTGCCAGGTGGGCGCAGGGCTGAGGCGATCGCCCCGTACACCTCGCGGCCCGGGTAGGACGCCGTTTTCGGAGGCGACAGCACTGAGCGAAGGTGCCTTGTGAGAACCGATCTCCGAGCTTGGTGAAGCCGATGCGGAGGTGCCGCTCCAGCGTGCGTGGGCGAATGAACAGCTGGGCGCGACCTCGGAGTTGGCGCGCCCGGCTCCGACCAGTCGGGCGCACCTCGTGCTCTGAGGCGGCATGAACTACCGGTTCGGTTGATGACCGCTCTCGACTCTCTGCGGGTCGTCAGTCGGCGATGTGTTCGATGCATGGTTCTCCACGCCGGGCAACTGTCCCTGCTGAGCGACGAGACCGCGATGGCCGCACCCTCCTCGACGTCAACGAGGTGTGAATCGCGGTGAACATCGGCGCTCCGTCAGCGGGCCGCTGGGCATGATGGCGGCACTATGGCCTCCTCACCTTCATCGTCGGCTCAGGCAGCGCGGGAACTCCTGGGCTCGAAAGTTGCGCCCCCTGCGGGAGGGGTGCGAGATCTCGGGCCGGGCCTTCGCGGATCGCGCGGGCTGGAAAGCCCCATCGTCTGTGACGATGATCGAGAAGGAGCAACGGACGATCACTACTCGCCTGCTTGGAGCCGCCACAATCAGTCGGCGGCCTGGGCGGGGAGGTGAGCGCCGGAGCGTTGTGCGGGCGCTCTGTCAGACCTCCGTCCAGGTGAGGGGCTGGGCGGTGCAGGGGCCGCCGGGGTGGACAGCGAGGTGGCCTCTGGTGACGTCGAGGGACACGGTGGCCAGGGTTTCCCAGCGGTGGCCGAGTGGCGCGGTCGGGGCCGCGTGGCAGCACAGGGCCGCGCCCTCGGCGAGGTGGACGGTGAGGGTCTGCAGCAGGGCGCCGCGGTCCGGGGCATCCAGCGGGCGGGTGCGTTTCTGCAGGGCCTTGAAGCGGTGGTAAGTGTCGGGGTCCTGCGTTCCCACGGCCTCTCCGGGGGACAGCTTCGGGGCGAGGAAGTGATTGGTGTGGAGCAGGTAGCCGTCGTCGCCGGGCTGGAGCAGGGCGGGACCGGCCGGGCTGACTTCGACGGTGGCGGCGCGGGCGCGGCCTTCCTCGTAGTCGCACAGGGTGAAGGCGGAAGAGGCCGCGACCGGGGTGCCCATGGCCAGTGCCTTCGCCTCGTCGAGGGTCGCGCAGCGGTCGAGTACCAGGCGGGCCAGGACGTGGACGGGGAGCCATGGGCCGTGGTGTTCGGGGGACTGGTCGGAGCTATGGCCGAGGATGTTGAAGTGGAGGCCGAGTCCGCGGGAGTTGACTCCGATCTTGCCGACGATGCCGTATTCGGTGAGCGTGCGCACCACCCGGCCGTCCGGGTGCTCGACGGTCCACACGAACCAGCCATCGCGCATGCCGTCGTGCCAGTCCCAGGTCTGGGTGGTGACCGGTGGGCCGCCGCCGGCCGGGGTGTGGACGACGGTCGAGCACTCCGGGTGCTGCTGCCCGAGTCGGCCGAGGATCTCCGTGCGGGCATTGAGTGCGGCGATCTGATGCGGCGGCAGGCCGGAGCCGCGGGCGATGCCGTCGATCTCGGCGGTCAGGTCGGGGGCCAGCGCGCCGATGTGCTCCAAGGCCTCCTCGCCCCACTTGGTGACGTCCTGCCGAGCCGCCCCGGCGGTCGCGAACAGCTCGCCGTAGAACTCCCAAGTCCGCCGGATCCTGTCCGGGAAGGCCCGGCCGAGGAGCAGTCCTCGGTCGCCGGGGGCGGCGGAAGCTGATCGGAAGACCGTGGGGCTGGGCATGAAGTGGGTTCCCCCAATCCGAAAGTCGACGCGATGCACGCGACGATCATCCGTGTAGCCAAGCTGCGTTATACCGTCTTTCCAGCAGGTCGCGGCTCGGATAGGCGTCTAGTCAGTTGCCGCTGGGGCGGCCCGTGCCATACGGGAGAGCCAGGTCGTGAGCAGCGTTTCGAGTGTTGTGGTCTCGGTGGGCGTCAGCAAGTTCAGTAGGCGGCGCTCGTTGTGCATTTGGTCGGTGAAGGCCGTGCGTACGCAGACCAACCGGTCGGGGCTGCGAGGGAGGCTGCTGAGAGTTCGGCGGCGTCGCGGCCGAGCCGCTTCATCTCGTGCACCGTGCGGATGACCCGCCAGTCGGACCGTGGCCATCCACTCCCTACGGGCGTACACGGATGACTGTCTTCCCGCTGCGTCGCGTGGTCGGGTTAAGGGCACCAATGGCATCATCGAAGCTCGCGACGTCACCGATGTTCGTCCGCAGCCGTCCGTCCCGCACCCGCTGCACGATCTCACCCAGTTCGGCACGATCGGCCTCGACAACGAAGTCCACCGCCAGGCCGTCAGTGGGCCGCGCCTCGACCGGGCCGACGATGGACACCAGCATTCCTCCGGCCTTGATCAGGGCAGCGGACCGCTTCTGAACGTCGCCACCGATGACATCGAAGACCAGATCGACGCCGCCGACGTCTTTCAGCGCGTCGTTCTCGAGGTCGACGAACTCATGCGCGCCGAAGTCGAGTGCCTTCTCACGGTCGGCGGCGCGTCCGGTGCCGATGACGTAAGCGCCGACCTCACGTGCGAGCTGAGTCACCATCGTCCCGACTGCCCCGGCTGCGCCATGGGCGAGGACGGTCTGGCCACCCTGAAGGCGGCCGTGCTGGAACAGCCCCTGCCACGCGGTCAGACCCGAGATTGGCAGGGACGCGCCTACCGTGAAGTCGACGTCGCCGGGCAGCGGTGCGAGGTTGCGTGCTTCGATCGCCACATACTCCGCCAGGGTGCCGTCGCGATGCCAGTCGGCGAGGCCGAACACCCGCTGCCCGACCGACAGCCCCGTCGTGCCGTAGCCGAAGGCGGTGACCACTCCGGCCAGCTCGTGGCCGGGGATCGACGGTGTCCTGTCACGGCCGGCGCGATCGGTCCAGGTCGATGGCCACTCCATCTCAGTCGGGACGAAGCCCGATGCATGAATCTGAACGATGACGTCGTTGATCGCTGCGGGCGGCTCAGGCCGCTCCGTCAGCGTCATCCCGGCCGTTCCCGCAGCCTGGTCGGTTACCACAATGGCTTTCATTGAGATCGTCCCCTTCCTCGTATGAGCTCGTAACACGATCATGAGCGGTGCTTCTCCAGCCGCCTCCAGCAGATGAGGCTGCAGGCCAATGAGCCGCGTGCATCGTGAATTCGCAGGTCATGGGCCTGGTGTGCGTGGCGGTTCGGGTACTTGCGCCGGTCGGTGGCCGATGACCATGGCGTAGATCATCCGGCAGGTCCGGTTCTGGCGGGATGCCGTGTTCGGCTGCGCCCGAGACCCCCCGCCTACGATCCGTCAGTCGGTCGCCCGTGGCTGACCCCGGGCAGCGCCAGTGCCGTGTCGCGCGCTCTGTCCTGGAGCTTCTCGCCGCTGATGGGCATGACGAAGGTCAGGCGCGGCGGCCGTAGGTGCGCGGATCCACGGGCTGCTCGGACTTGGGAAGCCCGCCGACCACGAGACGGTAGGAGTCGATCACGAGCTCCTTCACTAGCTTCTCGTCGATGGTGCCCCCGCCTTCCACCGTAATCCAGTGCTTCTTGTTCATGTGATAGCCGGGGGTAATGTCTGCGTACTGCTCACGCAGGGCTGCGGCATCGTCCGGATCAGCTTTCAGGATCACGACGGGGCGCCCCGGCATGTCGGTCATGAGCATGAAGACCTTGCCGCGCACTTTGTAGACCTTCCAGTCGGGGCCGAAACGATGCTCCAGGTCGACGCCGGGCAGTCCCACAGTGCAGTCGCCCGCGATTCTCTGCAGCTCCTGTCCGTCCAAGGTGATCAACTCCTCTATCGATCCGAGTGCCCTGACCGGCCGGCCAAGGCCCAAGGTGGCGTCTCCCGCATGGCCGCCATGAACGGCTGCGCCCGCACGCCGGCAACCTCAACAAGATCGCGTTACGAGCTCTATGTGTTGTGGGTTTTGGTTTCCGGGTGGGTGTTTAGATGAAGGTGAACAGCTGGTCGGCGACGAATCGTGAGATCGGCGTGGTGTACACCCTCTCCGGGTCGGGGTAGCCGAGGGCCAGCAGCACCGTCGTGCTGTGTCCGGTCTCGCGGATCTTGAACGCCTTGTCGACACTGGTCGGGTCGAACCCCTCCAGCGGCGTGGCCTCGACGCCGAGCTCAGCGGCCGCCATCATGGTCAGGCCCACCGCCATGTAGGTCTGCTTCTCCATCCAGTGGTTCAGGTCCTTGTAGCCGTAGTTGCGCAGGTTGAGGAAGTCTCGGGTCATTGATTCCCACAGCTCCTGCTTTGACGGGTCAGGGAACCGGCCGTCGGCCCTCTCCTTCGTGAACACCGCCTCGAGGTGGCTGTCAGGCACATCTGCCCGGGTGGTGAGGATGATGGTGTGCGACGCGTTCAGGATCTTCTCGGCGTTGTCCTGGAATCGTTCGCCCAGGTTGTTGGCGAGCCGCTCTTTGCCTTCGGGCGTGGCGAGGACGTAGAAGTGGTTGGGCTGTACGTTCACCGATGACGGCGTGGAGCGCAGGAACCTCAGCAGCTGCTGAAGGGTTTCCTCCGGAATGGTCTTGCTCGGGTCGAAATACCTGGTGAGGTGCTTGTTCATGAGCTTGTCGAGATTCATGTCTGCCTTCTTCTTGCGATGAGTGGGTGAGGAGCGGTGGTTCGCAGGTTTTGGGCTAGTTCGTGCCGCGGGCAAGCAGGTCGCTGATGCGCTCGAAGCTGATTCCTGTCGTCGCGGAGGCGAGGTCACCCGCGACGAGAGCCTTGGTGGCCTGTTCGAGTGCCCCCATTGCGTGGGTGTAGAGCGCCGGACCCACGCTGATGCGCTTGACCCCGGCCTTCTGCAGTTCAGCGACGGTCAGCACCTTGTCCGCCGGCGAGATGAGGACGTTGACCGGCACCGGCGCGACGGCGGTGACGATCGCGGTCAGGGCATCGAGGTCCGGTGGGTAAGGCGCGTAGAGCACATCCGCGCCGACCTCGGCGAAGGCCGTCAGACGCCGGATGGTGTCGTCGAGATCGGGCCGCCCCTGGATGAAGTTGTCGGTGCGGCCGGTGACGACGATGCGTCCCTTGGCCGCGTTGACGGCACTACGCATGCGGTTGACAGCATCGTCGAAGTCGCGGATCGGTTGATCGGGATTGCCCGATGTGTCTTCGATCCCGATACCGGCCAGGCCAGACGCCACGGCGGCTTCCACGGTCGCAGCGACGTCTTCAGGCGTGTCGCCGTAGCCGTCCTCAAAGTCTCCGTTAACGGGCAGCCCGGTGAGCTGACCGAACAGCCGCGCCTGCTCGAGGTGCTCGCTACGGGTGACTTCGTGACGCCCGTCGGACCGGCCGAGCGTGGCAGCGAGCGCCGCTGACGATGTCGCGATCGCCTCGAAGCCGGCATCGGCCAGCATCAGCGCCGAGAGGCCATCCCATGCGTTCGGCATGACGAGGCCACCGTCGCGGGTGTGCAGTGCCATGAATCTCTCATAGAGTTCGAAGACCGGCATACCGAACCTTTCCCGAGTGATCGTTGGAGACAGTGACGGATTGAGCGGCTAGGTACGCCGCCTCGACGAGGACGCCGACGCTCATCCCGGCGTACCGACAGAGCTGGCGGCGGGGATGTCGATGTCGGTCTGGTTGACGTTGTTGATGAAGTTGGTCAGCAGGACCTGCACCGCCACCGTGACGATCGCCAAGATCTGCGGGTCGGTGTACCCAGCACCCCGCACAGCCGCCAGGTCGGCGTCGCTCACCTGACCGCGGCTCTCCACCAGCCGCTGAGCGAAACGAGCGACCGCGGCGCGCTTGGGATCGATCGAGCTCCCGGCCCGGGCCAAGTCGATGTCATCGCTCGACATGCCACCGAGTTCGGACGATACGTACGTGTGCATCGCCAGGCAGTAATCGCAACCGTTGGCTTGCGACACGGCGAGCGCGATGGTGTGCCGCGTCTTCGCGTCCAGAACCCGACTCAAGGTGCCCTGCAGTGTCATGACGACGTCGAGGACGGTCGGGTTCGACGCGAGAGTCGCGAAAATGTTCGGGACGAAGCCGAACTGTGCGCCGACGTTGTCGAGGATGCCCTCCGCCCCGTCGGGGACGTCGTCCGGAGAGGGAAGGTTCAGTCGTGACATGGCGAATCAGCCTCCAGTGAGTGGTCGTCGTCAGCCCGGGTTGCGCTGGAGCTGTTTTGGGCTTGCCAGCCCACTTCTTGAGTGAACACTACTTGTGACTGGGCCGTCAAGCCCAATCTAGGTATCGTCTGAAGCATGAAACCCACCGCAGGAGCTCGGGAGCTCCACAAGCTCACCGACAAGGGACAGGCAACGCGGGCCCGCATCCTGGAGCACGCCGCGGAGCTCATCTACACCAAGGGGGTCCACGCGACGAACAACGAACAGCTCCGCCGCGCCGCCGACGTCAGCGGATCGCAGCTCAACCACTACTTCCCGACCAAGGAGAGTCTCGTCCTGGCCGTGATCGCCTGGCAGGCCGAGCGCGTCCTCACGTTCCACCGCGGCGAGCGATTCGCCCGCTTCGACAACCTCGACGCGTTTCGGGCGTGGGCGGATTTCTACGTCGGCTATGAGCGCGCCTACCAGGAAGGCTGCAGCCTCGGCTCTCTGGCGAGCGAGATCATCAAGACGGACCTTGACGTTCACGACGAGCTCGCGAGTGCGTTCGACCAGTGGAGGGACATCTTCCGCGATGGAATCGAGCGCATGCAGCAACTCAGCCGCATCAGCGCTGAGGCAGATCCCACGCAGCTGGCCAATCTGCTCCTTGCTGCCTTCCAGGGCGGCACGCTCCTCGCCCAGGTCGCGCGGGACATCGCTCCACTGAAAGATGCGTTGCAGACAGCCATCGACTACGTGCAGACCTTCGCGACGTCTCCCGACGCCGGCGTACTCCAAGCTCAGTAGCCGCTTCCACGTGTATGGGTCAGCGGAGCTTGGCATTATGCGACGCCGCAGAGCACTCCGCCGGCAAACGATCGCGCCCCAACCCGAGTGCCAGACGCCGTCCGCATGACGTCCAAACGCACCGTCACGGCCAGCTTGAGCGTCTACCAAACGTGTAGATCTTGACATTGACGACGAGTCGTCAATGCTCGCTGCATCTCGACAACGGCGGTACACCGGACGTGGCCCGCGCGGGTGTTCGTCAAACGCTCGTCAGATGAACGCCCGGGTGGCTCGCCGGGTGGTCAGATCTCGCCGTCGTCTTCGGTGGTGTCCGGGTCGCGGAGGTCGCGGATGGCGCCGGGCGCGAGGTCGGGCAGGGCGAAGGTGTAGGTGCCGTGGACGCCCAGATTGGAGTGGACGAACAGCGACAGCCGGGCCATGTCTTCCTCCCGCACCGGGTAGCCCTGGGCTTTCAGCCGACGGACGGCGGCGTCGGGCCCTCAACGAACTCAGAACGCGGTGAAGGTGACCGGGTGGCCGTGGCTGTCCAAAGGGGTGACCGTCCACCAGCCCCAGCCCTGGGAGAGAGCGGTGACGGACCGGGCGGTGAGTTGTCCTGTCGGGTCCACGTCGGCGATGAAGTACCGGCCGGCCGGGATGCCAGGCAGCCTGGGCAGCGGTGCGGTCGGCACGGTCCTGGTGGGCGCCCCGGGTAGGACAGCCGTACGCTGACCGCCGCGGGTGGGACCGGACCGAGGATGAAGGAGGAACCACCGGTCCTTGTCCAGTTCCAAAAGCCCTCAGGGGAGCTGTCGTCGAATTCGCACATACCGGCGGTCTGCCGCCCCCCGACCATGAGGATCCTTGACGGCCTGGGCCGTCCTTTCGGATGCGATGGTCATTTCGGCTTCCTCCTGATGAAGCCTTCCAGCACGGCTGGTCCGCGCTCGGTGTTGCATCCCCGGCGGGTTCTGGGTGCGCTCGCGCGGAGTCTGCGGACGGATTCCCTCACAGCACCGGCCGGCCGTCCCTCATCGCCGTGTGGCACCTATCTGGACCCCGCCGTCGCCATGGCCGCCCGAGCCCAAGCCGAGCGCGCGGGCCTGCCGGAACGCCTGGTCCAGATCACGGCCGAGGCCGTACTACTCAAGACCGCGCTCCGCATGAAACGCGAGGAGGCGATGCCTTCCGCGCAACCCCTGCCCGAAGCCTCGCCACCGGTCCGGGACCGGCCACCGAACTCGCCTGGCTGGTCGACCTCGCGCACGCCTTCACCCGAACGCCCGCAACCGCCGACACCGCCCCGAAGTTCCACCAGGATGGTTCTCACGCCCCCGCATGACCGGCCCGCCGCACAGGAGCACCATGGATCCGACAACGCACACCGCACCCGGCCGCCCCACGGCCCTGGTCAATGACGCTGACTTCATGGCCGATCCGTTCGCAACCTACGCCGAGTGGCGTCAAGCCGGGCCCGTGCACCGGACTCGTACGCCCGACGGCGCGTGGGTGTGGCTGGTCACCCGGTACGACGACGTCCGGGCCGCGCTCGCCGACCCCACCCTTTCCCTGAACAGGAAGAACGCCCGACCGGGCGGCTACCACGGGTTCTCCCTGCCGCCCGCGCTGGATGCCAACCTGCTCAACCTCGATCCGCCCGACCACACCCGGCTCCGCCGACTCGTCTCCACCGCATTCACCCGCGTACGGATCGAAGCCCTACGCCCGCTCGTCCAGCAGCACACCGACGCCCTGCTCACCGAGCTCCTCGCCGGCACCGGCCGCGCGGACCTCATCAGCGCTTTCGCCGCACCCCTGCCGATCGCCGTCATCAGCGACCTGCTCGGCATACCCCCCGGCAACCGTGCGGACTTCCGCACCTGGACCAACACCCTGATCACCCCGGACCCCGGCCAGCCGGCAGCCGCCCGGCAGGCGCTCTCCGACATGCTGCGCTTCCTGACCCGGCTGATCGCCGACAAACGCACCGACCCCCGCGACGACCTGATCACCGCCATGCTCACCGCCCGCGACGAACACGACCACCTCAGCGAAAGCGAACTGCTCTCCCTGACCTTCCTGCTCCTGTGGGCGGGATACGAGAACTCGGTCCACCTGATAGGCAACGCCCTCCTGGCCCTGCTCACCCACCCCGAACAGGCAGCGACACTGGACCCCGGCTCTCCCGTCCCCAGCCAAGCCTTGGGCGAGTTCCTGCGCTTCGCCGACCCCAACCAGTACGCGATCAGGCGGTTCCCTACCGAGGACATCACCATCAGCGGAGTGACCATCCCCGCCGGGGACACCGTGCTGCTCTCCCTCGCCTCCGCCAACCGCGACCCCGACCGGTTCCCCCATCCTGAGACACTCGATCTCACCCGCTCCGACAACCCCCACCTGAGCTTCGGCGCCGGAATCCACTACTGCCTCGGCGCCCCGCTGGCTCGCCTCGAAGCAGAAATCGCCCTCGGTACGATGCTCCGCCGCCTCCCGGACCTCACCCTTGCCACCCCTGCCGACCAACTGCGCTGGCGCCCCTCCTTCCGCAGCCGCGGCCTGCACGAACTCCCAGTCACCTTCACCCCCGCCGCCGTCGGCAGGCTTCCGATTCCAGGTTCCTGATCTTGGAGGATGCTCCGGGCGGTTTGCGGCCGTTCCGGGCCTGCGTCCACCGAACACCAGGAGACACCGGCCGGGAGCGCCAAGCTCCGATGTGATGCCACGACGGCCCTTCAGGGCTCACGGCGCAACTTCTCGTACAGGTCGGTGGTCAGCGGTTCGAGCTTCCCTTGAGGGAGGTGGCCGGTCAGTTCCTCGTAGCAATGGCGGACGGCTTCGAGGCGTCCGAGCTCGGCGTAAATGTTCAAGGGACGACCTCCTGCACACGAAGGTCTACGCGATGGCCGCGCAGCTTCTCGCGGTGTGCGTCCTTGACCGTCGACCACAATCTCGCGGGCCCTCGGCCGTCCATCAACGGGACGAGCGAATGGGCTCTCGCAGGGAGTCGGGCACGTCCGGCAGCCGCGGCGCGTGGTCCGCTCCCTGGCCCGACTGAGCATGGCAGCCGCTCGCCGAGCCGATCCACGTCGCTCGTCCTCGCTGCGCTCCGGGCGCTCCACCTGGATGGCCCGCTGATCGGCCGCCTGTCAGCCGCCGGCCAGGGACGGTACCCGCGCCGCCGATACGGCGGCCGCCACTCCCCCGGCCGGAGGGAGAATCATGCTGTCTCGCCAGGTGGCATGGTGGTCGAACTGGTGGCCCCTGATTTCGGCTGTCGCCGCGTGGACCGTGCTGGCCTGCGGTGTAGCGCACTACCCCGTGACGGTGTCGTGTTCGTCGCTGTGGTCGCGGTCTACACCCTCACGTTCGTCGTGACAGCGATCATCGAGGTCATCCGCGACCGGAGGCGGCACGCGGGAATGGTCCGTGTTCGGATCTTCCACAATCTGGTCACCGGCCGGTTCGGGCTGGCGGCCTACACGCCCGGTCACAGCGTCACCGAGAGGCCTTCCGGACCTTCATGCCGGCCGCGTCGCCGGACAAGGTCTGCGAGCAGATCTTCGCACTTCTCGGCCACGACCGCGCCACCATTCTGCCGTAGCTTCCACCGGCGGAACCGATGATGGCCAGGCGCGGTCTCGAGCTCGGTGACGAAACACGAAGAGTGCGGCCGGAATGCGGCAGATATAGGCCGCGCCGGAGCGTTATGAGAGGGTCTTTCCACGTCGGCGCTGTGCCGCCAGAACGGTCACCGATTCGGTCTCACCAGCACCTCCTCCGGTTGCCGACGTCCTGCGCGAGGTGATGTGATCACCGGCCTGCGACGGCGGCCTGCATCCGGCGGGAGATCAGCGCTCAATGGAAGTGACGATGCTCTTAGCGGCTCTCCGCTTCATCCCAAGGTTCAGCCGGAGCAGCGACTGACCATCGCTGCGGTCGGCGACCGTGACCTGGGTGAGCAGGCCGGACTTCAAGGAGGCGGTGAGAGCTGGGCGCGGCGCCTCAAAGACCAGGTCGCCAGGCTTCGACGCGCTGTGGGTCTTGGTGAAGAGCAGGACCCGGTGTGAGGTCACCACGACCCAGACGGCCGGAGGAACGGTGAATGCGATCAGCCCGGCCCCGCCCGTCGCCGCCGTCGTCGCCAGCCCGGTCACCAGGCCGGTCGCCAGGCCCTTGCCCAACTGCTTCTTCATCCCACGCTTGAGCTGGGCAATGACGGCGACCTCGATCGTCTCCCCGTCATGTACGTGGGCGGCGAGATGGCGCAGAACCCTAGTGTTGACCGACATCGAAATCCCCTTAAAGCGCACATGAAGTGCGAGCATCGTAGAGCACCGGCACCGTCAGAAGGAATGGCGCGGACCTGTTTCGGCCCGCAAGACCGGCAAAAGTAGCGTGCCGTGGATTCCCATCGGCACACGGCCCGTTTCTGCCGTAATCCGGAAGCGATCACTATTTCATCGGGCAACAGGCTCGCCTCCGGCCCAGCCCCACCGCGTTATGAGACGGCGCAGGCGTGAAGGTGAACCTCCGGCGCGTCGTGAGCACCCCCGTTCCCGACCCGGCGCTGGCTGGGCCGGAAACCACCTACCCGAACGGCCGCGAGCTCGGCCATCAGCGCTCAACGGCTGTGTTCCTACGCGGTCTGGCCGGATCGGCCATCCTTGAGGCGATGGGCGAGGAAGTCTGCGATGTCGGTGAACGCCTGAATTTCATTGTCGCGGTTGGTGAAGCCGTGGCCTTCGTCCTCGTAGAGGTCGTAGCTGACCTCCACATCGCGGGCGCGTAGCCGCTCCACGATCTGGTCGGCTTCGGCCTTGGGCACCCGCGGATCCTGAGCCCCCTGGATGACGAACAAGGGCGCTGAGATGTTCTCCACATAGTTGACGGGTGAGCGGGAGCTGAGCAGCTCGGCGTCCTTGTCGGGGTCACCGAGCGTGGCGTTGACGAAGTACCGCCAGGTGGGCGGGCACGCGCGGGCCAGCGTCATCAGGTTCGAGGGGCCCTCGGGTTACGCGATCAATCCTGGTCTGATCGTGGAAGGCAGTTGGGGTATGGCGGCTGCCGTCTTCGACAGCAGCCGGATCGCCGGCCTGGGCACTGTCATTGACCGGTGTCGAATCGCGCTTCAAGGTCGCGCGGCAGCGCGAGCTGGGAGCACTCCTGCTGAGCAGCGCCCACCAGTTGACCCGAGCACTCGCTTGACTGCGGACGAGATCGCGTTCCAGGCTTGCCGTCGCCTTACTGTTTCAGGTACGGGTGACGGCGTCGCCTTGATGAGCCCCTCAAACTGGCAGCTTCTCCACGGAAGTTCGGCTCCTCGCCGAGCAGCCAGCCCGTCGGACCGCCTAGTCCCCTAGGCAGTCCGACGGACACGAGATACGCCCCATCGGCGCCGTCGGGAGACCTGTCGCTATCCGCGTGCACTGCGGGCAGTCTCGTGCCGCTCGGCCGCTGAACGGAACACCGAACAAGATCGGCCACTCTGCGGCCCAGATTCCGCATGCGGTGACGGGCCGACCGACACGTCGCGCATGGACTTGGCCCTCGAGCGTCCACTGACCACCCCGCACCACCGGTCGACGTCGACGGCTCGGACCGGTGGAATACCAGACGTCCTCGGTCGAAGAGCCCCGTGACTCTGCGGGTGTGCGGGACCGTCCGATCGCTTCCGCCATGATCAGGATGGACCGGATGTCGGCTGTCGGCGCATCACGTGTCCCTACGCTTCGGTCGCTGCTCGTCGAGCCTGGTCAGTTCCCCGCCAGGGCCGAGAACAGCTGCTCGTATCGTTCCGACGGATCAAGCGCGAGTCCGGACTTCACGAACCTCGCCCAGTCGTCGGCCAGCACCTCGTCGAGACCCGACTCGATGGCGTCCAGACCGGCAGCCGCCAAGGTCGTCGGGGAGATCTTCGGCGCTTGCACGCCTGCGGCCATGTCCGTGTCGACAAGGCCCATGTGCACGCCGACGACGTGCGTGCCTTGATCCGCGAGCTCGAGGCGCGCACTGTCGGTGAGGCTCCAAGCCGCTGCCTTGGAAGCAGCGTAGGCGCCAGCCCCCGGGACGGTGAACCACGAGACTGCCGAGACGACATTGAGGATGGCACCTCCCCCGTTGGCCTTCAGAATCGGAGCGAACGCTTGAGTCATGAGCAGGGGGCCGAAGAAGTTCGTGTCCATCTCTCGCCTGATGTCCGCCACGTCGCCGGAGATGACGGACGTACCAGTCGAGATTCCCGCATTGTTGACCAGGACCTGGACGTCGCCGGCCGCGTCGGCAGCGGCCCGGACCTGTGACGGGTCCGTGATATCGAGCTGGATCGGCTCGACGCCGTCCACGTCGACGGCGCTCGCATTGCGCGAGGCCGCGTAGATCTTCGCCGCTCCGCGCGCCTTGAGCTGCGCGACGAACTCTGCGCCAATGCCTCGGTTGGCTCCGGTGACCAGCACCACGGCGTTCTTCAACTGCATGAGATCTCTTTCTATAGCGATCACTATGAATTGCGATCCGACCATACCACATTCCATAGCGGTCGCTACGATATGCTGAGGACATGGCCGGCAGACCTCGAAGCTTCGACCGCGACACCGCGCTGGCGGCCGCCATCGAGCTGTTCTGGCGCGCAGGCTACGAGGAGACCACCATCGCGATGCTGACGAGAGCCATGGGCGTGACTCCCCCGAGCTTGTACGCGGCGTTCGGCGACAAGGACAGCCTGTTCAATGAAGCCTCCGCGCTGTACTTCCGCCGGACCTGCGAGGCTGTCGACTCTGCGGCCGCCCGCCCGACCGCCCGCGAGGCCATAGCCGTCATGCTCGACGACACCGCCCGCGCGCACACCGACACGCTGACGCCGCTGGGCTGCCTCATGCTGACCGAGCCACGCCTGGCCGCGCAACGGGAGGACATACACGGTCGGCTCAAGGACCGGATCGCACGAGGGATCACAGACGGCGACCTCCCGGCGACCGTTCAGCCCGACCATCTGGCGTCGTTCCTGATGGCGGTCATGCGAGGCATGTCTGGGTGCGCCAAGGACGGAGGTTCCACCGAAGAACTTCTCGCCATCGCCAGCTTCGCCGTGGCCGCCATACCAGAATCGCCGCCCACCCAGAATCAGGGATGACGAAGCAGATCGAGCATGTCGATACATCGGCTCGTGTCACTCAGTGACGAGCCCGCGCCCTAGTAAAAGCGTGTTGCCCCCTGAGACGTTGATCGTCGCGCCCGACACGAACGAGGCGCGGTCGAAGCACAGGTACACGGTCGTGTCTGCGATCTCCTCCGGACGCCCGAAACGGCGCAACGGCGTCGCGGCCTCCATCGCGGCCCGCTGCTCCGACGACAGACCCGCTCGCATCATGGCGGTATCGATGAGTCCCGGCGCGATGTGGATCGACGGCATCCGCATCGGCGCCCATCGCGCCACCGAACACTGGCTCGACCAAGCCGACCGAACCCTCACCGAACACAGATGGATCCGCCCCGACCACGCCCCTGAACATCGGCACTGACCCACCTCCGCCCCAGACCGACCTATCTCACTGCAGAAGAGCTACACCCGTTCCAGACGGCCATCGAGGCCGTCGATGAGCTGCAGTCCGCCGTATGGCGATGCGCCTACCGGCGGGTGCAAATGATCAAGCGGTGGCCGTGGGCCGCAAGGTAGAACCTGAGCGCTGGAGAGCGGAGCCCGACAAGCTCCTCGACCGGATGGCCGGGCGGTTCGCCCTGGTGGCGACCCGCCGCCGCGCCCGCGGGCCGGGAACTGAGTGACCTTGACCGGCGGGAGGGTGAGCAGCGGCGAGCCGAGCACTTCGGCCGCTACGGCCACCAGGCCTACGCCGATCCCGACCTCATGCGCACACCCAGCACCGAGACCGAACAACCGAGCACAGATCCCGTGACGGCGAACCCGAAAACGACGACGCGACACCTCCACCGTCATGAGCCCAAGGCCAGTTGCGACACCGTCCGGCAAGGTAGAAACGCTTCAGGAAACGGCCCTTCTGCCAGGTAAATTGGCGCAAGGGACCACCCCGCACCCAGCCACCAACGGCGCCGATGGCAGCGGACGAGCTGCAGTGGGCACCAGTGCGGCTCGATGGGGCGGCGAGGGCAGTGCAGCCAGCCGGCCCGGAAGGGCGCTGAGCCCGGCTGAGCCGAGGAAGAGCCGCGGCGTCTGGCTCAAGCTCGCGGCCGGCGGCGTCGGCCGATGGTGAGGACGGCGGACCAGTGCCGGGTGAGTCGTCCGTCCGGGCGCGCGGCGAGGCGGCGGCGTACTTCGCGGTAGAGGTATTCGCGCTTGGCGGGCTCCATGGCGATGTGGCCGGAGAATGTCTCGAGCAGGGCGATGTACTCATCCGCGGTATAGCGCCGGGCCCAGACGTAGCGTCGTGTCCCGACGACCGTGAAGTGCCCGGAGTCCTCGAACTCGGCGGCGGTCGAGTCGGGCTGGTCCTCGGGCGGTGGCGGTGGCCAGGGGCCGCCATCGCCTTCGTCTATCTGCTCATAGACCTGTTGGATCTCGGTGAAGAACGGGTCGAAGTCCGTGGGGAAGGCGTGCCCGGCGTCCCACACCGCCAAGTGGCCGCCTTGGGTGAGGAGGGCGGAGGCCTTGGCGTACTTGGCTTCCGGATCCACCCATTTCCAGGCGGTAGCCGCGTAGATGAGATCGAACAGGACGCCTGTCGGCGGCTCCCAGCCCTCGAATGACGACGTGATCACCGAAGCATCGGCGAGTTCTGCCAGACGGTGCCGTGCCTCCGCCGCCAGAGCATCGCCGAGTTCGATCGCGGTGATCCTAAAGCCCATACGTGCCAGCGGCAGCGTGGCCTTCCCCGGGCCGCATCCGACCTCCAGCAGGTGCGCGGGTGGCTCGACCCCCGCGATCGCGAGCAGGTCGGAATACAGCTCGGCAGGGTAGTCGGGGCGCGCGTCCTGATAGAGGGCAGCCGCTCTGTCGAAGGTGGCTCGCAACCGATGCTCGCGGGACATGCTCCCATGTTGCATGGCTGGGCGGCTCAGGGCGGGCCTGGTCGGGGGGGCACAGGATGTAGTCGAAACTGAACGTTCGTGGAACTGGCCGCTGGGCTCGAGTACCAGGAGCGTGCACCGAAGGTCAGCCTCGAAGTCCCGGACGGCGTCGCCGAAGGTGGCTTTGGATGCCGCCGCCGTCTTAATCTGAACGTTGCCAGCTGCCTTGCCACCTAAGTCCGGAACTTGCCAAGTCACGCGGACAGGACAACAGCGGCCTTATGCCCAAGGCGGGCGAAGCTCCCTTCTTGCCCGGAGCAAGTTATCGGTTATCTCTGAGATACGTTCTGGATCTTGCTTCGGATGGCTACCGTACGCAGTGGGCGGGCCGCGCATGCCTCCCGTGAACCAGGCCATGTGAGTGAGGCAGGAGGCGGCTGGTGAGCGCGGCATCCGAAGGCGCCGACCCGACGGCACGCCGGCCCAAGAACCGGATCCGCCGCGATCGCAAGGTGGGGCCGCTTTCGCTGTCGGGTGAGGAGATGGCGATCCTGCGGCGGGCCGCCGTCCAAGCCGGTCTCACCCCGGGCGCGTACGCGGCCCAGGTTGTGGTCGCGGTCGCACGCCAGGAGATCACTGTGCTGCCCTCGGATGTGCGGGGGCTTGTCTTGGAGCTGGTACAAGCGCGTGCCCAACTCGGTGCGGTCGGCGCCGTGCTGCGGACGATCGCTGGTGGTATCGGCAGGGAGAGCGATGCGGGCGTTGTGTTGCGGCGTCTGCGGTGCTCCAAAACCGGCTAAAAGCTGAATATCGGCAAAGCACTATGCGTCGGCGAGATAGCTTCACACGTGGAGGTGCTCATGCCTACGTCGCTACGAAGCGCCCCGGGATCGTAGCGGCCGTGACCGGCCGGGCGATCGCGTGCTTCGCCGACAAGGCTACCTCGGTGCCGGCGGAGCGATCGGTACCCCTCGCCGCAGACCCAAGGGCCGCGGACTGAACAGACCGAAGAAGCTATTCAACCGCCACCACGCCAAGATCCGCGCCCTCGGCGAACGAGGCGCTGCGACCCTCAAGAGCTGGCACATCCTACGCAAGGCCCGCTGCTCACCATCTCGCCTGACCACCATCGTCCAGGCCATCCTTACCCTGCACCACCAGGCCCAATGAAGATGGAAAAGGCTCAGTGTGCGTTGTGAATGTTCTCCCAGTCTGAGTGCTCTTGGCGTCCATTCTCTGGGATGATCTTAGTGCTCGCGTGAAACTTGATGTTCGGAGGGACTGGCATGTCAGCAAAGGAGAGAGCGGCTGAGCTGCTGGACTATATGCCAGGCTTCACGGCTCGAGATTCCAGGTAGATCATCCGGGCAGACCATTTTCGTCATTGTCCATGAGTTTCGCGCGAAATGTCTGTAACGTCCCGCCGCAGGGCATCGGTCGGCGCCCCCTTGACAATGTCTTGCGCATGCACGAGCATCATTTGAGCCCCCTGTTGTGGAAATGCACATCGGGAGATGGGGGGTTGCGGTGACGAAATCAGCCGGGGGCGCCGAGGGTTCGGTCGAGCCTGGAGGTTACCGACAGGAGGTGACACGGACGCCCGGTCCCTCACAGGGAGGTTGTTCCTCCTGGCCGGCTTGTGTTCAACCGCGAGGCGCTCGAGCCCAAGCCCTGAGGCGCAAGCGTCGTCACGCATTGACGAGCGGTAGCCGTCTGACTGCCATGGCAGGAAAGTGCCGCTCATGACCACGGGCAAGAGCCGGCCAGCTCAGCTCACCGGCCGGGTCATCCACCCCGACAGCCCTACGTACACCAAGGCTCGCACCGACTGGGACGGGCTCTACCGCTCCTACCCCTTGGTGATCGTCTTCGCCAAGACGACGGAGGACGTCGTCAACGCGATCTCCTGGGCACGCCAGAACGACGTCGCGCTGCGGGTGCGCAGCGGCCGCCACAGCCTCGAGGGCTGGTCCAATGTGTCCGGTGGGATCGTCATCGACGTCAGTGAGATGAAGTCCGCTCGGCTCGACCCGGCGTCTCGTACTGTGACCGTCGGGGCGGGTTTCACCCAGGGTGAGGCCGTGACGACGCTCGGCGAGGAGGGCTTTGCCGTGGCGACCGGAGGGGAGGCGACCGTCGGGCTCGCTGGTGCGACGCTCGGCGGCGGCTTGGGCTTCCTCACCCGCAACTTTGGCATGGCCTGCGACAACTTGCTGGCGGCCGAGGTTGTCGTCCCCTCGGGCGACGACGGCGCCAAGGTGATCACCGCCGAGGAGCACAACAACCCGGACCTGCTGTGGGCCCTGCGGGGCGCCGGCAACGGCAACTTCGGAATCGTGACCTCCTTCACCTACAGGATGCACCCGCTGAAGCAGGTCAGCTTGCTCGAGGCGCGGTGGAATGGTTTCGAGGACCTGCGGGGTGTCTTCGACGCGTGGCAGCGGCAGGCGCCAGCGACCGACTTGCGCCTCAGCAGCGTGCTCGACATCGGTCCGGACGGGATCAACCTCTTGGCTGTGCTGCAATCGGGGTCGCCGACCAAGGCCAAGGAGCTGCTCGCGCCGGTGCTGTCGGTGGGCAACCCCGACGTCTCCGTCGAGGCCGGGAGCTGGGCCGACATCTTTGCCCGACTCCAACCGCCGTCGAAGAGTGCGGTTGAGAAAGCAAAGAACTGGAAGTTCTTCTCGCAGTTCGTCACTGAGCCGTACCCGGCGGAGGCGATCGATATCGTCGGCACGTTCATGAGGAACGCACCTTCGGAAGTGAGCGATTACTTCTGCTCGAGCCTCGGCGGCGCGGTTAAGAAGGCGCCACCGGGGGGCTCGGCGTTCGTGCACCGCGACGCGCTCTTCTACGCCGAGCCGGGCGCGGGCTGGAGCGGCGACGCGATCACGCCCAGGGCACAGGCCTGGGTCGCCGAGTTCAGCCAGGCGCTGCGACCCTACGTCAACGGCGCGTACGTCAACGTGCCGAACCCGGGCATGGTCGATTGGGAGACCGCCTACTGGGGTGACCATTACGCCCGTTTGCGCGAGATCAAGGCCAAGTACGACCCTGACAACGTCTTCCAGTACGAGCAGAGCATCCCACCGGCCTGAACATGCTCACCATCCTGATATACGTGCTGATTCTCTGGGGCTTCATCGCGCTCGGATGGCTTGTGGCGTGGTGGCTGAAGCGGCGCGGGGCGGCCATGTCCGGGCAGTTCACCAACGTCGTCCTGTTCGTCGGGTTCTTGTTCGGGTTCCTGCTCACCACGCTCCAGGTATTCGCGACCAACCACTACTCTGACGCCCGTTCTCAGGCCCAGTCCGAGCCGACGAGCCTGGTGGCGGTGTATGACGAACTAGGCGTATTTCCGCCGCAGGTCCGCACAACGGCGCGTCGCGAGGTCATCTGTTACATGTGGTCGGTCGCCGAGCGTGACTGGAAGGCGCAAGGGCGGGGGGGCATTGAGGAGGCGCCCGACACGATCGTGCGGGGCGACCGCCTGCGTAACCTCAGGACCATGCTTCCCCAGGGCTCGCCGGCAACCCAGGCCGCATCTCAACAGGTCAGCACGGACCTGAGCGACGCGGGCAAGGCGCGCCAGCAGCTCCTGTTCCTGGCTCAACCCCGAATACCGGCAATCCTGTGGGCTATCGTGTTCGTCAGTGGTGGCCTGCTGATTTTCTTGCTGGTCGGCGACTCGCAATCGCAACAAAAGATCATCAGGCGCATAGTGTTGGTTGCAGTGGCCGTGCTGATGACTGTCGAAGTCGCTTCCCTCGCCGTCCTCGACCGCCCGTTCTCTCCCATCGCTCAGGTTCAGGCCAACGCGATGAAAGACGCCATCGCACTGTTGGAGGCCGGCCGCACCGGGCAACCCACCCCGCACGACTGTGGTCTGTAGCCACCGACCCGGACCACCATCCGGGATCTCGTGGTCCGGATGGCCACCGAGAATCCAACGTGGGGATATAGGCGCATCGCCGGCGAGCTGGCCAAGCTCGGCCGTCGCATCGCCCCCACGACCGTCTGGTCCATCCTCAAGAAGGCAGGCATCGACCCCGCACCGCGTCGCAAGGGGCCCACCTGGGGCGAGTTCCTACGCTCGCAGGCCGAAGGAATCCTGGCGTGCGACTTCTTCATCACCCTGGCACGGTTGTACTGCTTCGCCATCGTCGAGCACGCCACCCGCCGGGTCCACGTCCTGGGCGTCACGGCGCACCCGACCGGACCGTGGGTCACCCAGCAAGCCCGCAACCTCATGCTTCACCTCGGTGAACGCGTCGACGGTTTCAAGTTCCTGATCAGGGACCGCGACCGGAAGTTCACCGGCATGTTCGACGAGGTCTTTCGGGCCGAAGGCCTGCGCATCGTGCTTACGGTGCCGCAGGCACCACACATGAACGCGATCATGGAACGGTGGGTCGGCAGCGTACGCCGCGAGCTACTCGACCGAACTCTCATCCTCAACGCCGCGCACCTGCGCAAGGTCCTGGCCGAGTACGAAACCCACTTCAACAAGCACCGGCCACACCGGGCGCTGAACCAGGCATGCCCATTGCGGACGCTCCCCCACCCCACCGAGACGGAGACCAAGGTCGTCCGACACGATCGTCTCGGCGGCCTCCTCCACGAGTACAGGTCCCATAGGGTGGCCGAGTTTCCGGCACCGACAGGCTCCCCGTTTGGCTCCCCTCGGCCAACAAGATCGAAAAAGGGCCCCGGAATGATCTCCGGGACCCTCTCTGACCTGCTGAAACCCGGTGGGCGATGCTGGGATCGAACCAGTGACCTCTTCGGTGTGAACACCATCCGCCACCCCAACCACACAGGCCTTTCATGCCTCCGCCCAGCGCAGAGACGCGACTTCCGTTCCATAGGAACCCGTTCCGAGAAGATCAAGTCGGTTCTGATCTCCCGCAATTAACACTTCCCTCCTCCATAGCACGGTTACTCACAGTTACGACGCTCCTGCTGACGGACAAGACGGACATCGATAGCCTGTGCCGCGCCAGAACTTGTGCAGGGCGGTTGACCTGGGCGTCTACCCTCATCGGTCATGGCCTCCGGACTCCTGTATTTGGTCTTCGTTCGTCTGATCGGCTGGCTGATGCTGCTCGCCCGAACTTCGGCCTCCGAAGACGCGGAGATTGTGGTGTTGCACCATGCGGTCTCCGTGCTGCGGCGCCAGGTATCCCGGCCGCAACCGGACTGGGCTGACCGGGCGATCTTGGCCGCCCTGACACGTGCCCTGTCGGCCTGGCTGCGCGGTCATCGGATCGTGACGCCCGGCACGCTACTGGCCTTTCACGGCTCACAACCTCGGACGAGGTCCGCAACGCCCTCAACCGGCTGACGGACATCGGAGCCGACGAGATCATCTTCTACTGCTGGTCCCCCGGACGCCTGGCAGATCGACCGCTTCGCCGAGGTATAGGGCACGATCATCGGGAGGAACTGCTGCCAGGCCGGCCCGCCCCGGGTCGTACGCTGACAGGGCACTCCCACATCACCGGATCGGAAAACCCGCTGATCCTCCATGAATTCTGGACTGGACGATGGGCGTCACGGGCTCACTGCCACGCCGTAGGGGCTGGTCCCGACCGGGATCGTTGCGACGATCTTGAGGGTCTTGGGATCGATGACCGTGAGGGTGCTGGCTCCCTGCTCGGTGACGTAGACCGCGCTGGAGGCGACCGCCACATTGAACGGGTCGGTGCCCGGGGGGCCGACCGAAACGCTCGCCGAGACCCGATGACGACGGGCTTCGAGCACAGTCACCTTCCCCGGGCCGAGAACGCAGACGTAGGCCGACCGGCCGTCCGGGGCGAGCGCGACATCGAGAGGACCCTCGCCGACCGGCACGGTGGCCGTCACCGTGCCGGTACGGGTTCCGACCACCGTGACGCTCGCAGCCGCCTCGTCTCCAACGTAGACCGATCCGCCGTCCGAGGTGACCGCTACGCCCACCGGAGAACGGCCCGCAGGCAGAACGCGCACGGCCCGACGCGTACGGGTGTCGATGACCGACACACTGCCCGACCCTGCGTTGGCGACGTAGGCTGCAGCACCGTCGCGACTGACGACCACGCTCACCGGCGAGGTGCCGACCGGAACAGTCGCGATCACCCGGTTGGTACGGGTGTCGAGCACCGAGATGCTGTTCGAACCGCCGTCGGCGACGTAGAGGAACCTGCCGTCCGGCGTCAGATCAACACCACTGGGACTCTTCCCGACCGGTACGGTTGCGACGATCTTGTTGGTTCGGGTATCAAGCACTGAGACCTCGGCCGATCCGTTGTCGGCGATGTAGGCGTGTCTGCCGTCCGGAGCGACCACGATGCCTTCGGGCGCGGTGCCGGCCGGCACGGTCGCGACGACCCTGTTGGCTCGGGCATCGACCACGGAGACCGTGTTATCGAGCTGGTTGGTGACGTACACGTGGCCGCTAACGCCCGAAAGAACGGCCCCGGAGGGCATAGAGGCCGAGGCTGGACCAGCCGATGCGGCGGGGAGACCGGACGCCGGCAAGAGCCCGATGCCAGCTCCCAGTAAAACCCGGATCGCCTTCCTACGCAGCCGGCCGGCGGTGTCGACTCTGGTTCGCCGGTGGAAATGCATCTCGCCTCCTGTGCACATCGCAGGGGTCCAGGGGCCGAACCGCCTCGCCGGAGACCGCCCCTCCCTGTGGCGGCGGTCAGGTCAGGAGTCCACGGGCGTAGTAGTCCTGGTCGTCGCGTACGCCTGGAAGGGCGAAGAAGTAACCTCCGCCCCGCGGACTGATATACGGCACCAGTGCTTCGCCTTCCAACCGGTTCTGCATCGTGATGTAGGTGTTGAGCTCGCGCTGGAAGCAACAGAACGCGTGCCCCAGGTCGAGGCCCCCGTGTACGTCAGGGCTTCGGTCGTAGTCGTAGCTGCGACGCAGAATCGCGCTGGTCGACGCGGTCTGCGGGGTCTGCGGATTGGCGAGGCGAATATGCGAGTCCAACGGGGTGATCAGCCCCTGCGGGTCGTTGGTGTAGATGGGATCGAGGAGGTCCGAGGCGTTGTCGGACATGGCGTACATCGGGGCGCCACTGACCTTGCGGCGTCCGAAGATCCGCTCCTGTTGGGCCAGTGGCACCCGCTGCCACTTTTCGATATTGAAATGGACGATGCGCACCACCTGGTAAGTACCTCCCGCCGCCCAGGCGGGCTCAGTGGTGTGCGGCTGCACCCAGACCTCCTGGTTCATCTGAGCGGTGTCCGTGGTGTCCGGGTTGGCGGTGCCGTCCTTGAAACCGAACCAGTCGCGTGGGGTACCGACCGGGCGCGGCGGATTGCGCTGGCAGTTGATGCGCCAGCGCGGCGTCATCGCGCCGTTGGTATGGGCCAGGACATCGAGCAGTGTGTGCACCGTCGTGTCTCGGTGTCCCGCGCACACCTGCACCAGCACGTCGCCCTGGGACAGCGCGGGGTCCAGGTCATCGTGGCGGAAGGGCCGCATGGTGACGAGCTGGACCGGTTTGCGCGCGCCTAATCCGTAGCGACCGTCGAAGAGGGACGCACCGAGGGCGAGGGAGATGGTGAGATCGTCCGGCACGACCTCGGGCCCCAGGAGGTCGTTGTCCGGTGGCGCTGAACCCTCAGACGCCTTCGGCGGAGTGCCGCCCCTTGTAAGAAAGCGCGCCCGCGCGGTCAGGGTTCGGAACAGGTCAGTGAGTTCTCTGCGGTCAGACGCGATCACGTCGAAGGAGACGAAGGTCCCGATCGGCTGTGGAGGGGTGGCGATACCCGCTTGATGGTAGCCGTGGAACGGAATCGCACTCGTGCTCCCGTTGTCGCTCCACGCCCTGTTGGCGAAGGCCGCATCGCTGCCCAGCATCTTCCCGCCCGCCGCCCCGACAAGGCCAGCGGCTGTGCCCCGCAGAAACGACCTCCGCCCAAAGCCGCCCGCCGGGCATCCTCCGCTGCGCCACCCGTCGTCCTGGGGGGAGGGGCGCCATTCGTCGGTCATGCTTTCCCCCGAATGAGTGTGTCGGCGGTACGCGAACCGACCGCCAATGGTCCTTAATAGGCGAAAATACCCAAACCTAGGTGCTCAACTCCCAGCCGGGTTCGTCTTTCGTCACCCACAGTGACCTGCCGTGTGGGCAGAGCGTGGCACAACACCCACAATGATCATCCCCCTTGAAGGACACTCGGCTTTGGGTCAGGTGGATGTCGGCGGCAGGGGACCTCCTGCCCGTCCGCGGTGCAGACCCTTTGATCGTGACGCGCACGGCATCGCCGACGTGAACCTGATGGAAGCCGACAACACGGGACTCAGTCGCCGCGTACAACTTCACCGGGATGGTGACCAGACCCAAACAGATCGCGCCCTTCCCGATCGCACATTCCCTCCGGGTGCCGGGGGGCCGCGGTGCGGGAGCCACACCATGAGCGGCAACTGACTGCAAGGGGCGTCACGTGAGCTGAGGCCTGGGTGACCCCCGTTGCCTGGCCCAAAACCGCCTGAATCTGCCACGGCGAACGTTCGTGGGCAGCGCGCTAGCGATCTCCTCGCACCGGGCCTCAGAGGCCAGGAAAGCCCGACTCCGGCGGCAGCGGACTCGGCCTTGCCATCTCCCGCGACATCGCCCACACCCACCACGGAACCCTGCGCATCGAGGACTCACCACGAGGCGCCCGATTCGTCCTTCGGCTACCGCTCCTGGACACCCAAACACGTCCAGGTGCGGACGAGGTCGAGCGCAGCCGCGCGCTGACCGAACAGACCGAAGCACCGGCTCCGAAGCAGGCACAGACGCCGGCCATCCAGGTGAAGGTGATTAATCCGGCCCGCGCTCAGCGGCTGATCGCTTGGGCACTATGCCAGGGGGCCCTGGACCGCCGCCTGGGTGCCGTAGCCCAGGTCGATCCCACCGCCGTGGTGACGGCCGTCGACGACTCTTCCTGCGCAACCGATCGTACGGCGGCCCTGCGCTGCGCTTGGCGAAAATCTCATCCGTTCAGGTCAGGCGGCATGCTGGTACTCATGGAGGGTCTCCGGACTGCCGTACACCTTCCTGCGCAACAGCTGGTACGCGGAGATGTACGGCGGCGACCTGCCCGGCATGGTGGAGCGCGGCGCCATCGTCACCACATCATCCCAGCGCCAGATCGACGGAGTCATCCAGGACCGGATCGGCGGCCCGGTATCCGGGCTCGCGTCGCAGTCGCAGTCGCAGAAGACCCTCGGCGATGGCCGCCGAAAGGCCCGCGTGCCATGCCGCGCCGAATGCACGCTGCGGCTTGCTGATCAAAGTTCGAGTTGTTCGAGCAGGTACAGCCAGACCTCACTGACCGTGGGGAACGATGGCACGGCCTGCCGCAGACGTTCGAGCGGCACCTCGCCGATGATGGCGATGGTCGCGGAGTGCAGCGGCTCCTGCATGGTGGGGCCGGTGAAAGTGGCGCCGATGATCACCCGCCGCTCGGAATCCACGACCAGTTGGAACCCGGCGAGCCGCGGCGAGCACGTCGCCGGGACGTAAGAGCGCTTTGCTGGGGATGCATCCCCAGTAGGCGCATTCACCGCCGACCAGCTCGCGCTCGACCACGGTGACGGTGAGCCCATCGTCGGCGCACCGGCAGGCGGCGCCCTCCCCCGCGGGGCCTGCCCCGACCACGATCACATCAGCGTCGTCCATGTCAGCCTCCTCGCACGAACGTCACGAGATACTGTCTTCTGACGCGCCCAAGCGCTACAGGACACCGCTGGAAATGTCTCGGTCAGCGGGAATCCTGGAACTCAATTTCACCGAGTCATCCCGTTATGGGCGTAACGCCAGCCGCTCTGGCAGGACCACACGAGGTCAGATCCCTGCGTCCGGGAGCAGTCGTAATTACGATACCGATCGCCAACTACGCTCTGGTGTCCGACCGCCGCTCCGCCGCGATGCCTCGGTCGACTGGCTGTGCTTCCCCCGGTTCGACAACCCATCCGTCTCCGCCCGCCTGCTGGACGACGAGGTCGGTCACTGGTCGATCCGCTTCCTGGAGCCGCTACGCCGCTAGCCTTTCCCGGGCCTGGGCCACTACGACGACGCCCTCGCCGCGCTCGGCGGACCCGGAGCCATCAAGGTGTACATGGAGATCGCCGAACCGACCACGGGGGGTGACCACTCACCGGTTCGCCGGCCCGCCTCACATCGCCCCACCCGTCCTCGCGGACCGGGGCTACGGTGGCGGTTCGGCCGGCGGGCGCGCACGATCCCGCAACAGCGCCAGCGCACTAGTCGGGAACAGCAGGACGGACAACAGGCCCGCACAGATCAGCGCCGCGGCCGTGACCCGGGTCATCAAACCGATGACGACGCCGATCTGCGACGCCGCGACAATGAACGGCAGAGACGTGGCCTGCAATAGCCCTACCGCCAATGACGCCCGGCGGCCAAACGAGCGCTTGTACAGAAGTGCCGGGACACCCCGCACAATGAGGAGTGCGAGCAGGAACAACGGCACGCGCAACAACGCCGACGGCTCATGAAACAACCCTCTCAGATCAAGGCGCAACCCGCTGACAACGAAGAAGACCGGGACCACGAAGCCGTACCCGATCCCCTCGAGCTTCGCGCGAAACCGCGGATGAGTAGAGGTGTCGCGGTCCACGAGACCGACGACCGCGCCGGCCATGAACGCACCCAGAATGGTCTCCAGACCGAACCGCTCGGCGAGAGCGGCGAAAGCCATCAACAGCACGACCGCCGCCCGCACACGGATCTCCGCCGTGGTGTCCTGCAGCCGCCGTACTTCCCTACGGAGCCGCATCCACCGATCAGCCAGCAGCACAGCGCCTGCCGTGACGGCGACCAGCACGGCGAAGGCGAATAGCAGCACGATCCGTCCACCAGTGCTACCGCCCGAGGTGGAGAAGAGCAAGGACAGCAACACGACCGCGCCGAAATCGGCCACCGAGGCCGCCGCGACCGTGTTCTGCCCCAACTCACCCTCGATTTGCCCGGCATCCTCCAGGATCGGCACCACCAAACCCAAAGAGGTTGCCGAAAGCAGGACAGCGAGCAGGAGCGGGCTGCGCACCCAATCCAGCCAGTAAAAAGACAGGCCCCCGAGCACGGCAAGGACAAGAGAGATCCCATAGCCGCCCAGCGCGAGAACGAGCCGGCGCCCCCGCAGACTGTGAACATCGATTTCCAACCCGGCCAGGAACAGCAGGAACGCCAGGCCGATCAAGGACATGACCCGTACCGGAAGATCAACGCGGATCAGACCCAGCCCCGCCGGTCCCAAGACGGCACCCGCCACGATCTCCACCACGATCGCCGGAATCCGCAAGCCGGGGACCAGGCCGAGCAGCAGCGGCGACAGCAACGCGATCAACGCGACGGCGAACAAATTGACGAATGACACCTCCGGCATAGCAGCCCCCTGCAAGCCGTGTTCCTTCAACCGGCCGGGCGGCGGGCCTCGTGATCCCTTCGAGAGCGGCCTCATCACCGTGTCCGAGCCGCTATATGGTCAAGCTGTCGGCGTCAAGTTCGGGAATCACCGGAGTACCTCTGCCCTGTCCTGGCCGCCGGATTCTTTCTGTCAGCCTAGTGAGACAGAAGCCTTGCCGAGTTACCAGGGGAGGCGAACGTCCTGGGCCGTCGGCGTGGCCATGCGGGTCAGCTCGGCGATCTGATCGGCGATCTCCAAACCGGTCGGGCCGCCGCCGATCGCCGCCGATCACCACGAAGGATCCCGATGAGGTCGGAGTTCATTGTGATGTGGCGGACCAGGTCGTGGGTATGGATGGGTTAGGCCGACCTGCCAGTTCGTGGCTTTTCGGGGAATTCCTAGCCAGTCGGCCGTCAGGCGTACCGGGCTCGAGACGACGCCACCGACACGTAAGACGCGCAACAGGCGTCCAGGGACTGAGCGGGGGATCATGGACGTACCGCATGGGCAGGTCCTGGTGCTGTACGGCATCGCCGGGGATCTCGCCAAGAAGATGATCATTCCGGCCTTGTATCAACTCGTCGCCCGCGGCGTACTCAACATACCGGTCATCGGCGTGGATCGCGGCGACCTGGACGTCGCCACGCTGCGGAGACACGCCCACGATAGCGTCACGGCAGCTTTCGGGCGGGTCGATGAGGACGTGTTCGGTGCGCTGACCGACAGGCTGGTGCCGGTCACCGGCGATATGACCGAACCTGCGATCTACACCGAACTCGCGAGGCATATCGCCGACGATGCATTCGCCGTCCACTACCTGGCCGTGCCACCCGTACTGTTCGCGCCGATAGCCGCAGGGCTGGGCGTCGCGGGGCTGAATACCCGGGGCCGGTTGGTGGTGGAGAAGCCGTTCGGCCACGACCTCGCGTCCGCGCAGCGGCTCACCACGGAACTGCACCGGCACTTCTCCGAGGAGCGGTTACTGCGTGTCGACCATTTCCTCGAGAAGGAGTCGGTTCAGAACCTCGTGATGTTCCGCTTCGCCAACAGCCTGCTGGAGCCCATCTGGAACCGCGACCATGTCGCTGCCGTAGAGATCACGATGGCCGAGGCGTTCGATGTCGCCGATCGGGGGGCGTTCTACGACGCGGTGGGGGCCGTCCGCGATGTCGTGCAGAACCATCTGCTGCAGGTCCTGGCGTATCTGACCATGGATCCTCCGGCCGACGCCGGCGCCGAGATCGAACGCGATGAGAAACGTCGGCTGATGTGCGCGATACGGGCGATCGACCCCGATGACCTGGTCCGGGGCCAGTACGCCGGTTATCTCGACACGCCGGGTGTGGCCGCCGGGTCGAGCACCGAGACCTACGCCGCGGTGCGGTTGTGGATCGACAACTGGCGCTGGTCCGACGTCCCTTTCCTGATCAGGACCGGTAAGGCACTCGCGGTCACCAGCACCGAGATCGCGGTCCGGCTCCGCAGGCCGCCCCGCATGCTGTTCCTGTCCGCAGACGCAGGCCGCCCGCGATCCAACATCGTCCGGTTCCGGCTGGAACCCGATCCCGGGGTCACCTTCGAACTGCTCGCCAAGGATCACGGCGAGGTCGACGCGATCCGCGAGGTGGCGGTGTCGATCGACTTCGCGGGGGAGCCGGGTCAAGCGGAGAGCCCTTACGAACGAATCTTCACCGACGCGATCTCCGGCGACCCCCGCCACTTCGCTCGCAAGGACACCGTGGAGGAGGAATGGCGCATCGTCGATCCCATTCTGGACTCCAGGACGCCACCAGAGCCGTACGAGCGCGGCGGCTGGGGGCCGTCCCACGCCGACCGGCTCACCGACGACGGCCGCTGGATCCCCACACAGGTGCGTACGTGACCGTGATCAATCCGCTGGCCCGAGACCATCGTGTTCCCACTTGAGGGAAGGATTAAACGGCCTTTGGTCCCTGGGTTCGCGGTCGCCCGACTCTTGGCGGCGCGGCCGCGGCGATGAAGCCTGATGTTGAATACGTCAATGCTGCCATCGCAGAGCATGCGCGCCAGCTCGCGATCTCCGAGTTCGGACCGGCACCTCCACTGCGGACCGTCGGGTTCCGGCATCGAGGGAGTCCTGCAGATCATGACCGATTTCGACATGCTTTCCATCAACACGATCCGCGGCCTGTGCATGGACGCGATCCAGTTCGCGGACTCCGGGCACCCCGGCACCCCGCTGGACATAGCTCCGGTCGCCTACATGTTGTGGCAGCGCTTCCTGAGATTCGATCCCGCCGATCCGATCTGGCCGAACCGCGACCGGTTCGTGCTCTCGGAGGGTCACGCCTCGGCCCTGCTGTGGTCGCTGTTTCATCTGACCGGGGTGCATGCCGTTGATCCGGACTATGAGATCCTCGGCCGCCGTGCGGTCACGCTCGATGACCTGAGGTCGTTTCGCCGGCTCGATTCGCATTGTCCTGGCCATCCCGAATACCGCCTGACGAGCGGTGTCGAGGCGACGACCGGTCCACTCGGCCAGGGTGTGGCGACCTCGGTGGGCATGGCGATCGCGGGCCGGTGGCTCGCCGCCCGCTACAACCGCGACGGTTTCCCCCTGTTCGATTTCGACGTGTACGCCCTGGCCGGGGACGGTTGCATGATGGAGGGCATCTCCTCCGAGGCGGCCTCGCTCGCAGGCCACTTGGGATTGTCCAAACTGTGCTGGATCTACGACTCGAACCGGGTGACGATCGAGGGCCGTACCGGGATCACCTTCACTGAGGACGTTGCGGCGCGCTTCCTCGCCTACGGCTGGAACGTGACGACTGTGGCCGACGCGAACGACCTCGATGGGGTGAGCCGGGCGCTGCACACGTTCAAGGCCGAGAACGAGCGGCCCACTCTCGTGGTGGTGCACAGCCATATCGGATACGGCTCGCCGGTGGAGAACACGCCGGAGGCACACGGAACGCCGCTGGGTCCCGACGGCGTCCGTGCGGCCAAGCGCTTCTTCGGGCTACCGGAGGATGCCGACTTCTTCGTTCCACCGCAGGTCTACGAGTGGTTCACCGAAGGCATCGGCGCACGTGGCGACAGAGCCAGGGCCGCGTGGGAGGGCCTCCTCAAGGCGTACGGGGATGCCTATCCGCAGGCCGCCGACGAGCTCGAACGCATCCAGCGCCGGGAACTCCCGGACGACTGGGAGGCGGCGTTGCCCACCTTCCCACCGGACTCCAAGGGCATCGCCACCCGTGACTCCTCCGGGCGCGTGCTGAACGCCCTGGCCCAGGCGGTGCCCTGGTTGCTGGGCGGCTCGGCCGACCTCACGCCGTCGACGAAGACACGCCTCGTCTTCGACGGCGCAGGGGACTTCCAGTCCGGCGACCACTCAGGACGTAATCTCCATTTCGGTGTGCGGGAGCACACGGCGGCCGCGATCGCCAACGGCATGGCGCTCACCAAGCTCCGGCCGTTCTGGTCCGGGTTCTTGATCTTCTCGGACTACGCGCGCGGCGCGATCCGCCTGTCCGCGCTGATGGAGATCCCGGTCCTGCACATCTTCACCCACGATTCCATCGGTGTCGGGCAGGACGGCCCGACCCACCAGCCCGTCGAACAACTCGCATCGCTGCGCGCGATGCCCGGCCTACTGGTATTCCGGCCCGCGGACGCGAACGAGGTCGTCGAGACCTGGCGTGTGGTGGCCGCACTCCACCGGGAACCCGCAGCGCTGGTCCTGTCCCGGCAAGCCCTCCCCACGTTCGACCGGTCCACGCTCGGCGCCGCGTCCGGAGTCGCAAAAGGCGCCTACGTGCTGGCGGAGGCCCCCTCAGGCACCCCGGACGTGATCCTGCTGGCCACCGGCTCGGAGGTGGCGCTCGCACTCGCCGCCCGCGACGAACTGTCCGCAGGGGGCATCGGCGCCCGGGTGGTGAGCATGCCGTGCTGGGAACTGTTCGACCGCCAGCCCAAGGAGTACCGCGACCAGGTGATCCCGCCAGAGGTGACGGCCCGGGTCGCGATCGAACAGGGCTCGACGTTCGGCTGGGATCGCTACGTCGGTGACGGCGGCGCGGTCGTCGGGATGCACACCTTCGGCGCCTCCGCACCGCTCAAACAACTGCTCACCAAGTTCGGGTTCACCCCCGAACGCGTATCGCAGGTCGCCCGCGAAAGCGTGGCCGCCGGAAGGGGGAAGGCGTGAAAGCGACCCAGGCCCTGCACGAACGCGGACAGAGCCTTTGGCTCGACAACATCACGCGGGCGATCCTCGACTCCGGACAGATCCAGCACTACATCGACAACTACGCGGTGACCGGACTCACCTCCAACCCGTCGATCTTCGATAAGGCCATCGAGTCCGGCTACTACGACGACGCCATCCGCGCCAAGGCCGGCGCGGGTCTCTCTGGTGAGGGCCTGTTCTTCGAGCTGGCCATCGAGGACGTCCAGCGGGCCGCCGATGAGTTCCTGCCCGTTCACGAGCGCACCGACGGCGTCGATGGGTGGGTATCGCTGGAGGTGTCGCCGCTGCTGGCCTACGACACCGCCGCCACCGTCGAGGCGGCGAAGGCGTTGCACCGCTGGGCTGCGCGGCGCAATCTGTTCATCAAGATCCCTGGCACCGCCGAAGGTCTGCCGGCGGTCACCGAGTGCGTGGCCTGCGGTGTCCCGGTCAACGTGACGCTGTTGTTCTCCGCCGACCACTACCGGGCTGCCGCGGACGCCTACCTCACCGGCGTGCAGCGCCGGGTCGATCAGGGACTGGACCCGGCCGTGGGCTCGGTGGCATCGGTGTTCATGTCGCGGTGGGACAAGGCGGTCGCCGGCACGGTGCCCGAACGGCTCAAGGATCGGCTCGGGCTCGCCGTCGGGCTCGACACCTACCGGGCGTACCGGCAGCTCATGGACTCCGACCGGATGCAGCGACTGGAGAACGCCGGCGCGCGGGTGCAGCGGCTGCTGTGGGCCAGCACGCAGACCAAGGACCCCAAAGCGTCCGACACCCTCTACGTGCATGGGCTCGCGGCGCCCTTCACCATCAACACGATGCCCGATTCGACGCTCGAGGCGTTCTACGACCACGGCGAGGTGAGCGATCCCATGCCCGCCGACGGCGGCGGCTGCGACGCGATCCTGCGCCGGTTCACCGACGCCGGCGTCGACCTGACGGCGCTCGCCGAGCGACTCCAGCGGCAAGGCGCGGAGTCCTTCACCACCGCCTGGAACGACCTGGTAGGGAGGATCTCCGCGCAGCGCACCTCACTCACCTGACCGGCCGCTCACCGTCCCGCCAATGATCGGAGGAAACGATGCCGACCATCCCGCTCCGTGACCGAGCTTCGTGGAAGGCGCTTGAGCAGCACCGCGCCGAGATCGGGGGGCGGCACCTGCGCGAGTTGTTCGCCGAGGATCCAGGGCGCGGCAAGCGCATGTGCGCCGAGGCCACCGGACTGTACCTGGACTACTCGAAGAACCGCATCACCAGCGAGACGCTGCGCCTGTTGATCGAGCTCGCCCGGGAATCGGCGCTTGAGCAGCGCAGGGACATGATGTTCCGGGGCGAGCCGATCAACACCTCCGAGTACCGGTCGGTACTGCACGTCGCGCTGCGGATGCCGGAAGGCAGTTCACTCGTCGTCGACGGCGTCGACGTGGTCGCGGAGGTCCATGACGTCCTCGCCCGGATGGCGGTCCTTGCCCGGCATGTTCGCTCCGGGCAGTGGAAGGGATACACCGGCAAGCCGATCAAGAACATCGTCAACGTGGGAATCGGCGGGTCTGATCTCGGGCCGGTCATGGCCTACGAGGCACTGCGCCACTACAGCCGGCGCGATCTGAGGTTCCGGTTCGTCTCGAACGTCGACTCCGCCGATTTCGTCGAGGCGACCCACGACCTGTTCGCCGACGAGACGTTGTTCATCATCTGCTCCAAAACGTTCGGCACGCTGGAGACCCTGACCAACGCCCATTCGGCGCGCGACTGGGTGATCGGCCAGCTGGGCACCGAGAAGGCGATCTCCCGGCACTTCGTCGCGGTCTCGACCGACGCGGAGCGCGTCGCGGAGTTCGGTATCGACCCCGCGAACATGTTCGGCTTCTGGGACTGGGTCGGCGGTCGTTACTCGATGGACTCCGCCATCGGGCTGTCGACGATGATCGCTATCGGCCCCGAGCATTTCGGTGAGATGCTCGGGGGCTTTCATGAGATGGACGAACACTTCCGTACGGCCCCGCTCGATGCGAACCTGCCGGTCCTGATGGGGCTGCTCGCCGTGTGGTACGTGAACTTCTTCGGGGTGCAGACCATCGGCGTCATGCCGTACGAGCGGTATCTGACGCGGTTCCCCGCCTACCTGCAACAGCTCACGATGGAATCGAACGGCAAGCATGTGAGCCGCGATGGCCGTGTCGTCGACTACGACACCGGCCCGGTCTACTGGGGTGAGCCGGGCACGAACGGTCAGCACAGCTTCTACCAGCTGATCCACCAGGGCACCCGGCTGATCCCGCTCGACCTGATCGGTTTCGGTAAGAGCCTCAACCCGTTGCGCAATCATCATGACCTGTTGTCGGCCAACGTCTTCGCGCAGGCGCAGGCACTGGCCTTCGGCCGGACCGAGGAAGAGGTGCGGGCCGAGGGCACCGCGCAGGACGTCGTACCGCATCGGGTCATGCAGGGTAACCGTCCCACCAACGTGCTGCTCGCCGAGATCCTCACCCCACACCGGCTCGGCACTCTCGTGGCGCTCTACGAGCACAGCGTGTTCACCCAGGGGACGATCTGGGGGATCGACTCCTTCGACCAATGGGGCGTCGAGCTCGGCAAGGTGCTCGCGGGACGGATCGCGCCCGAGCTGGAGGCCGATGCCGAACCCAAGCTCGCCCACGACTCGTCGACCAACGTTCTCATCCGCCGCTACCGGAGGCTGAAGAAGATCTAGGGGGATTCGATGACGACCGACAGACCAATGCAGCTCGGCATGGTGGGGCTCGGGAGAATGGGTGCCAACCTCGTCCGACGGCTGATGCGGGACGGCCACCGGTGCGTGGTCTACGACCTCGACGCGGACGCCGTGCGGGAGCTCGCGGGCGAGGGCGCGGTCGGCGCGACCTCGCTTGAGGACTTCGTGGCGAAGCTCGAAAACCCGCGTGCCGTCTGGCTCATGCTGCCCGCCGCAGTCGTGGGGCCGACGCTCGACGAGCTGGCTGGCCTGCTCGAATCGGACGACATCGTGATCGACGGCGGCAACTCCTTCTACCGGGACGACATCGCCCGCGCGAAGCGGCTCGCCGCACGGCAGCTCCATTACGTGGACTGCGGGACCTCTGGCGGGGTCTGGGGCCTCGAACGCGGCTACTGCCTCATGATCGGCGGCGACGACGCGGCCGTACGGCGACTGGACCCGATATTCCACACCATCGCACCCGGTACGGGCAGCGCCGAACCCACACCCAGCAGAACGCGGAACGGGACCGCACCCGACGGCTACCTGCACTGCGGACCCAGCGGCGCCGGCCACTTCGTGAAGATGATCCACAACGGCATCGAGTACGGCATGATGGGCGCGATCGCGGAGGGGCTGTCCATCATCCGGCACGCCAACGTGGGCAAGAAGGGCCGCGCGACCGACGCGGAGACCGCCCCTCTTCGGAACCCAGAGGCCTATCAGTACGACATCGACGTCGCCGAGGTCTCCGAGGTCTGGCGGCGCGGCTCGGTCATCGGGTCATGGCTCGTCGACCTGATCGCCGACGCGCTCGCCCGGTCACCGCAGCTCGACGGCTTCGAGGGACGAGTCTCCGACTCCGGCGAAGGCCGCTGGACCGTGGATGCGGCGATCGACGAGAGCGTGCCCGCCCCGGTCATCACATCGGCGCTCATCGAACGATTCGAGTCGCGCGGGCTCGGACACTTCACCGACGCGGCCCTGTCCGCGATGCGCAGCGCGTTCGGCGGCCACGCCGAGAAACGCGGATGACGGGGGAAACCGTGATGCGCCACCTACTCGAAGCCCTGACGAGCCCGCAGGCCGTCGGCGCCCGAGGGGCCGAGCTTGTCGCGCGGTGCGCGCGGGCGGCCGTGGCCGACCACGACCGCTTCCGCGACGGTGGACCCGGTGCCGAGGCCGACGGCCATGCCGTCTTCCGTGAATTCGGCGGCAGCCTGGGCCGCCGCCTGCTTTTCTCGCTCGACGTTCACCGGTACTTTGCTTCCCCCTCGTCACACGTCACACACCGTGGAAGCAGTGAGTTCCCGCTGCGCCTGACGGTGCGTGCGGGGTGACAGACATGAGGACTCCGGCGTCGAACGAGGTATGGAAGGTCGAAGGCCTGCGCATGAACGGGGGGAACCGATGCTGGCGTTGACGGATCAGGTACGGGCGTGCCTTTTCGACATGGACGGGGTGCTGACCCGCACGGCCACGGTGCACCGCGTAGCAGTGATCGGCGGTGGCCTCGACACCGATGGTGAAGCATGACCTGATGCTCAGCGTTGGCTGACGTTTCGAGTCCTACACTGAGCGATATAACCGACGCGTCAGGCGAGGACTTCATGAAAATGCACCGCATCGAAAAAATAGTGCATAGTGTGGGGATTTCGACCATTCGGTATGGACTTGTGATCAACCTTCTGGAGATCGGGCGAATAAAATTTGAAGACTACGAGGTAGAAAATATTCGTCCCCTCGTAACCTCAAGCCCCCCACTCTCGCGGCTTATCGCCAGATTGGGAGAGAAGAAGGTCGCTAGATTGATCGGCGTCACTGAAATCGTTCTGGGCTCGCTGATCGGAGCAAAACCGATTGCGCCGAGAGCGTCAGCCCTCGGCAGCCTCGCCGCCGTCGGCATGTTCGCCACCACCCTCAGCTTCCTGGCTACGACACCCGAGGCGTGGCAAGAGACACGCGGGGAACCGAAGCTGTCCCTCGCGGGGCAGTTCCTGGTGAAGGACGTCGTGCTCCTCGGAGCCTCCTTGCTGACGGCCGCGGACGCCCTGCAAGCCGCCGAGTGCCGGTAGCCCAGAGCCTGGCCGGGTACCGGTCCACCGCGCTCGGCCCTGGCCCAGGGCATGTGGTTGCGGTCGGCCTTTCTGCTCAGGTCCAGAGCAGGTCGGCGATGCGGTGGATGTAGTCGGTCTGGAGCCTCCGGAGCTGTCCTCCGCCGTCACATTGATCGACTCCGCCATCGACTCGGCCGCAGAGTGGGCTGCTTGTCGCCCGCCCTGAGGGGAGGACGGCGCTCCTGGGTTCGCCGGCGGGCGGGCTCGATCCGCTCCATCAGGTTGGGTGCGTTTACCGTTGCCAGGGGCTACGCGGCCGGGATCCTTCATGGTTCTCGGCCAGGGGGATCCGGAGGACGAAGCGTGCCCCGCCCGACGCTGAGTCTTCGACATGGAGGTTGCCGTTGTGGGCGTGGGCGAAGTCGAGGCCGGTGCCTCCGCAGTCGCGGCTGCGGGCCGAGTCCAGCCGGAAGAAGCGGTGGAAGATGCGCTCACGGTCGGCTTGGGCGATTCCTTCTCCGTCATCGGCGATGGCCGTTCGGATCGGCCGCCGCCGCCAAAGGCGACAGCCCAGTCCAGCAGCGACATGAGTCGGCTATGGAAGCGACGAGGTAGACGAGGTGGACCAACAACCACATCAGCCACGCCGGGAACCCAGCAAGCCGTAGCCGGCCAATGCAGGCCACGGCCCGGAACTTGGCGACGGTGGCCATGCTGCCCTTGTCTCGGTAACAGAACGGACGCCTGGACGGCTCCCCTTGTAGCCTTCGCAGGATCTCAGCGGCCGCGTGCCGCCCGCTCTGCATCGCGACCTGAGCCACGCCGGGGAGATTCTGTAGGGACATCATGTCCCCGACGACGAAAACTTCGGGGTGACCGGGCAGGCTGCAGTCGGGTTCGACTTTGATCCGGCCTGCGTGGTCGACTTGCGTGCCGCGCTGGCCGGCCAGCTGGGCGCCGAGCGGGGATGCGGCCACTCCCGCAGCCCAGACCTTGGACATGGCCTCGACACGGGACCGTGTGCCGTCGCCAGCGACGACGTCTACGCCCGTCTCGTCCACGCCGACGATCTTGGTGTTTACCCGTAGCTCCACGCCCACGCGCCGAGGCTCGTGCGCAGCCTGTCCGACAGCCGCTCGCCGAAGCGTGGATCGCGGCCCCCTGGACGGCGGCCATTCTGTGTGAGCACCGAGCAGGGTCATCCCGGCCTCGGTGATCGCCACACCGGTGGAGGTCCGGACGAGCAGTTCGACGCCGAGCTCGCGTTCCAGCGTGCTGATCGTCCGTCGAACCGGCATGATCGCGCCGTGGACGAAGCCGGCCCGGTCTGAGGCCAGAAACGCGCTTCGGCGATCTCCTCGGCGGTGCCAGGCCGTCCGGCCGGTCCGGCCGCGGCCAGCTCGTTCAGGGCATCTCACCCATGGCCGCGGTGCCCTCGGTGCGGGTCGGGCCGGGGCTGACGGCGTTGATGCGTACGCCGCGTGGCCCGTACTCGGCGGCCGGCCAGGGCCACCGCGTGGCCCTGCCGATCCCGCTGGTTCCGCCGGTGACCAGTGCCACGGCCCTGGACAGTTCTGATGTCATGACGATTCACCCTTCCGCTCGACAGTCCGACCGGTACGCCCCGGCCGACGACGACTGCAAGACGCGACAGGCTCGCAGGTGTTCGGCATCTCCGATAGCTGCCATAAGGGTCTCTTTGACGCTACTGACCTGGCCTTATACCCACGACGGAGCGGAACGAAGGTTCGTGATCATTCCGGACGTGGCCGCGTTGCAGTGGGGTGGCGCGAGCGAAATCCGCAGGACGAAGCGTGCGCCTCCGGTCGGCGGCTTCTCGACGTGCAGCGTGCCGTTCGAGATTGGCCATGGCGGATGACGGCCGGCGAGGCCGGCACCGGTGCTCCTGGCCGATCCGCGCCCGGCACCGGGCCCACCAGCCGGGGGCGATGTTCGTGGCTGGTAGCCTTTTAGTTAGGGGAAGTATGGATGCTTTATCCATCAATACCATCCGTGGCCTGTGTCTGGACGCGATCCAGCAGGCCGAGTCGGGGCATCCGGGTACGCCGATGGACATCGCGCCGGTCGCCTACATGTTGTGGCAGCGGTTCTTGCGGTTCGACCCGTCCGATCCGATCTGGCCCAATCGCGACCGTTTCGTACTGTCGGAAGGGCACGCATCGACGTTGCTGTGGTCGCTGCTGCACCTGACGGGCGTTCGCGCCGTGAACTCCGACTACGAGGTGCTCGGCCGGCCCGCGGTCACCCTTGAGGACCTGAAAACGTTCCGGCGTACCGGCGGCTCATGGACTCCGACCTCCGACACCACACTGGAGGCCTTCTACGACCACGGTCAGGTCGACGCCGGGATGCCCGCCGACGGCGGTGATGCCGATGAGGTCCTCGCCCGCTTCACCGAAGCCGGCGTCGATGTCGCCGCCCTGGCGAACAAGCTGCAACGCGACGACGCGAAGGCGTTCGTGACGGCCTGGAACGATCTCATGACCTGTGTTTCCACCCAAAGCGCCTCACTCGTCTGACCGACCGGGAGGAGATTGTGCCGATGCCCACCACCCCGCTGCGGGACCTCCCGGCCTGGCAGATACTCCAGCGGCATCACGCGCAGATCGAGGGGCGCCACCTGCGTGAGCTGTTCGCGGACGATCCCGGGCGCGGCGAGCGCATGTGTGCGCAGGCCGCCGGGCTCTATCTCGACTATTCCAAGAACCGGATCACCGACGAGACGTTGCGCCTCCTGATCCGGCTTGCGCGCGAGTCGGAGGTGGAGCAGCGCCGGGACATGATGTTCTCCGGCGAGCCGATCACCACCTCTGAGCACCGCCCCGTACTGCACGTTGCCCTTCGCATGCCCACCGGCGGCTCGCTCATCCATTACAGCAGGCTCGACATGAGGTTCCGGTTCGTGTCCAACATCGACTCGACCGATCTCCTTGAAGCGAATGGTGACCTGTCGGCGGCCGAAACGTTGTTCATCGTCTCGTCCAAGACGTTCGGCACCCTGGAGACCCTCACCAACGCTCGCTCCGCCCGCGAGAAGAGGGACTGACCGCGATGCGCCACGACCTGCAGATCCTCGACGATCCGGACTCTGTGGCCACCCGCGCCGCCGACGAGGTCGCGAACCGCGCCACCACCGCGGTCGCCGACCATGGGCGCTTCACCTTCGCCGTCAGCGGCGGCCACACCCCATGCAAGATGTTCGCCGCGCTCGCCACCCGCGACCTACCCTGGCAGGACATCACCATCTTCCAGGTCGACGAGCGCGTCGCACCCGATGGCGATCCGGATCGAAACCTGACCCACCTGCGAGAAAGCCTCGGCACGGCACCCGCCGAGGTCGTACCCATGCCGGTGACCGACGCCGACCCGGAAGCCGCGGCACGGCGGTACGCCGAGCTGTTGCCGGCCAGATTCGATCTCCTCCATCTCGGCCTCGGCCCGGACGGTCACACCGCCTCCCTGGTCCCCGGCGACCCGGTGCTCACCGTGGCCGATCGGCTGGTCGCGCTCACCCGGCCGTACCAGGGCCATCCGCGGATGACGCTCACCTATCCCGCCCTCGCCCGCGCCGACGAGCTGCTCTGGCTCATCACCGGAGCCAACAAGCGAACACCACTACGCAAGCTACTGGCCGGTGATCCGGCGATCCCCGCCGGACGGGTGGAGGCGGCACGCTCATACGTGCTCGCAGGCAAGGACGCCGCGGGGTCGTGATGCGACCGATCCAGGACCTGTCACGGCCGCACCGTTCGTCGCTCGATCGAATCACCACAGCCGATCAGCACCTCCGTGACAAGCTCGGAGGGAAACAGCCCGTGCCCGACGACGCCCGGTGTCGCCGACAGCCATTCGGACAACCTTGCCGGCTCACCCACGTCACCGTGAAAGTCGGCGAGGATCCCACCATCCGTGCTCTTCGGCGCCGCGCGCACCAGGGCGGGCACCAGCCTGCGCAGGGTCGCCGACAGGCCGAACTCCAGCAGCTCAAGCGGGGTCGGAGCACGAATCACCTCGACGGGTTTTCGCGAATCACCGATCATCACGAACCGGCTTGCCGCCGCAGCAACGATCTTCTCCCTGGTGTGCGCTCCTCCACCACCCTTGACCAACCAGCCGTCCGGAGCGATCTGATCCGCGCCGTCGATCGCCATGTCGAGATGATCGACGATGTCGAACGGCCTGACATCAAGACCCAGGCCCGAGGCCGCTCGCATGGTGCGCGGCGACGTCGCAACACAACTGATCGACAACCTCCGCCGCGCAAGGGCAGGCAACAGGAAACCGACCGTCGACCCGGTGCCCAGCCCGACGATCATGCCGTCTTCGACGAGTTCGGCCGCGGCCTCGGCGGCCAGTCGCTTCTCCTGCTCTACATTCACCGGCTCTCAGCTCCCCGAATCCCGGGAACGGGACACCCTAGGAGGGGGTCATGACCCAAGCAACGCGCCTGCTCCTGGCCGACGTCGACGGGACTCTGGTCACACCGGACAAGATCCTCACCGACCGCGCGTGCCAGGCCGTCCACAGGCTCCACGAGGCCGGCATCCTATTCGCGATCACCAGCGGCCGCCCGCCGCGTGGCATGTCCATGCTCATCGAACCCCTCCGGCTCAGTACGCCGATCGCCGCGTTCAACGGCGGCCTGTTCGTGGAACCCGACATGTCGGCAATCGGGCAGAAGGTAATCCCGGACACAATGGTCGCCCCGGTGATCTCGCTGCTGGAGTCGTTCGATCTCGATGTCTGGGTCTACCAGGGCACCGAATGGTACGTGCGGAACCCGAACGGGCCGCACGTCGACCGGGAAGCCTGGACCGTCAAGTTCGCGCCCACCACCACGAACAGTTACGCCCACGCCCGCGAGGTTGCCAAGATCGTCGGCGTGAGCGACGACCTCGACACGGTCGCGAAGGCCTCCGAAGCCGCCCACGCGCGGTTCGGCGACCACGTCTCGGCGGCCCGTTCCCAGCCGTACTACCTCGACATCACCCATCCCGACGCGAACAAAGGACAGGTGGCGCAATTCCTGGCCGAACGGTTCTCGATCCCCGTCGCCGAGATCGCCACCATCGGTGATATGCCCAACGACGTGCTCATGTTCGCCCACTCCGGTCTCAGCATCGCGATGGGAAACGCGAGCAGAGAGGTCCAGCGAGCGGCCCGGCGGATCACGACGTCCAACGAGGACGAAGGCTTCGCCAATGCCGTCGAGCGCTACATTCTGCGATCGTCGTCCTGAAGCGCACGGGGCGTTCAAGGGCCACATCGGAATCGGTGGACTCAACCGCAGCACCGACGATCTTGTCCCCGCCCTCGTCCTCACTGTCGCCCTAGCTCACGACCTCGCCGTCGACCTCGACCTTGCCCCCGACCTCGACGTGGAACGCGCCCTCGGTATCGACCTCTCCCTCGACGATTTCGACCTCGACTTCACCCCCGCCCCCGCCCGAGGCCTGGCTGTCCGGCCGCCAACGGTAGACGGGTTCCTATGGGCCCAAGCCCTTGCCTCCGGCCGGGCGTGGGATTCCGCCCGGCCGGAGGAGCCTGTGTGCTCGCGTGTTGCCAAGGCGAGCCGGTCTTGACATGAGGTCAGATGATGGTGGCCTCCCCCGGCCGCGCTTGAGATGCAACGCCCCGTCCGGATCGACGCGCACGGGGTCGTCACTCCAGAGTGCGACCTGCCGGTGCTGGGCGAGGTCGACAGCAGAAGCCCAGGCGGTCAACGTGTCCGCCGCGGGCCCGCACCGCAGTTCGCCGTCTACATCTGGCGGTCCGTACGAGCCACCGGCGACACCAAGACGAAGAAGTCTCGCCGCACGCTGGAACTGCCCCGGCAGGTGGCGGTCGCTCTTCGGACGCACCACACCCAGGAAGAGGCGGACAAGGAGAGGGCCGGCGAGGCGTGGCAGGATCACGGCCTGGTCTTCTGCACGAGGATCGGAACCCCGCCTCGACGCGGGCAACATCCGGCGCTCGTTCCGCACCATCACCACCAAGAAGGCGAAGATCGGGGAGAAGTGGACTCCCCGGGAACTCCGTCACTCGTTCGTATCGATCATGAGTGACAAGGGCGTGCCCATCGAGACGATCGCCGACCTCTGCGGGCATGCAGGAACGGCGGTCACCGAGCAGGTCTACCGGCACCAGCTCAAGCCGGTGATCACCAAGGGCGCCGAGACCATGAACGCCATCTTCGGGTCGAGCACGTCCGCCACGAGCGGCGAACAGTCCGCCAAGTCCGCGTGACGATGGCTCCCCGTTTGGCTCCCCTCGGCCAACAAGATCGAAAAATGGCCCCGGAATGATCTCCGAGACCCTCTCTGACCTGCTGAAACCCGGTGGGCGATACTGGGATCGAACCAGTGACCTCTTCGGTGTGAACACCATCTGCCGCCCCTGCGGCACGGGCCTTTTGTACCTCCGCCCAGCTCAGAGACCTATCTTCCGTTCCACACGAACCTGTTCTGAGAAGATCAAGTCAGTTCTGATCTCCCGCAATTAACGCTTCCCTGCCCCACGGCGTAACCACCTGCCGTCCTCACTGTAGAGGAGCTGGTGGGGGAACGCGCTTCGGCACACCAAGTCCGGACAGGACGACGGGTCGTTCACGGTGGAGGCTTGGTTCGCAGGGGAACTAGCGGCTGTCTCGGTCGCCGACCAGGATGGCCCCGGGGGAACCCGTGGTTCGCGATGCCATCCCACTGGACGAGTTCGGCCGCGGCCTGATCTCCAGTTCGGGACTACCGAGTCTCGAGCCCAATGCCCCCGAGCGATGTGAGACCTCACTCGGTGTCGATGTCGGTCTCACCCTCGCCGGGCATGGCGGCGAGCCCGAACCGGGCCATGAACGCCCGTTCACGCTGGGCGAGGAAGTCCCGCCGTACCTCGATGAACCCCTCATCGTCCCCGGCCGCGAGCCGATCCATCGCCTTCCTCGGGATTCCGTGACTGGCGGGCACGGAATCACGGAGACCGTCGGGGAGGTTGAGTAGGATGTCCTTGACCAACTCTCTGGGTTCTGCCGTTATAATGATCCGGTTGGCAGGGCTCAGCGTGGCATATCGACTGCGTTTCATGACAATGCTTCGATAGGCCGAGGAGACGCCACGGGCGAGCATGTCCACGCCATTTAGCTTGAGCCCGTCCCTTGTCAGGCGGTTGGAAAATTCCTGCAAGTCCCAGATTATAAAGGCGCGAACCCGCGCGCTTCGCAGATCGAAGCGATCCGGGAACGGACGAGCTTGGACGCCCTTTGGAGTAATCGCACCTCCGCCCCTCGCGAGCCTTCTCATGTCCGAGATCGCCCGGTTTATCTGCGTGGCACCAGCGCCTGCGAAGTATCCCGACCAGGATGTCACCCAGAACCAGCGCGTCAACTCCTTTAGTTGTCGCGAATCCGGATCCGGGCGGTGATGGAAGAACGTAATAAGCAACATCAACTGGTCGTTGTACGGAATCAGTCCCGCCAACGGCACCCCGACCACGTCTCGCAGGAAGATCACGGCACGGATCAACGCCTCCTGGGTGGCTTCAACGAAATCGCGGAGTTCCCCTTGTACGTGCGTTGCCAGCGCTTCCCATCGAGTCCCATGGGACCTGTCCTCGCCAGCAATGGCGAGCAATGCGCGGAAGACCACGTCGGAGGAGAACTCACCAAATCCTGTAGCCGCGACCTGCTCTGTGACGGTGTCGAGGTGCTCCGCGAGAGAGGGTTTGCCAGCACGGTAGGTCAGTGCCGACAACATGTCACTGGGGCGCATCGCCTGGCCGGCGGTGTTGATCCGAGTGAACACCTCCACGGCATTGGAGAGGTCCCCACCGACCAACCGGACGACCGATACCTGGTAGGACCTGATCCTCTGAGCTGCTACCTCGGCCTCTCTGATCAGCTCTTCAGCGTCCATCCCTTCGGGGGGGGCGTTAAAGAGCTGCCTCGAGAAAGCCAGGAAATCGCGAGCGCGCAGTATGGCGCGGAGAGGCAGGTAGTTACTTGGCGGGTTGGCGCTCTTCCAAAGCTGATACCTCAGCATGCCCTTCGCCTCACCCAAGACCCGGTAAGGGGACCACATGAAGTCATCTTGCTTGGGCGAGCGTAGGGCAGGGGCCGGGCGCCGCAAGGTCCCGTACAGAGCCGCCAATCGCTGGTGACCGTCAAGGACGTAGGAGACCGGACGGCCCCATGGGGGCGGCGTCGGCAACGGAAGATCGCCGATGGTGTCGAAGGTGTCGAACACCTCCTCGGTCTCCCAGAAAAGCAGACTGCCGATCGGATAGCCGCGTTCGATGCTGTCGAACAGCTCAAGGATCTGCTGGGAGCGCCAGACGAACGGCCGGGGGAACCGTGGAACCCGAAGCCTGCCCTCGTCGAGGAGCCTCATTAGCTCCTCTAGCCGGAAGGCCTCCGGTCTGACGGAGATCTCGGGGTCGTCCGCTGCCATGCATCTACCCTTACAGGATCTCTCGCAGCATCGCGAGAAGGGCGCGCAGCTCATCGGGCACGGCCCGGCCGATGTCACGGCTGAGGTCGGTGTCGGTGAGGCGGTCTGCCATGGACTCGAAGGTGGGCAGCAGCAGGTTCTGGCCGAAGCCACCGTCCGAGAGTCTGGCTATCGTCCTGGGGGCTACATCGGCGAACAGCTCCCGCTGCTGCTCTGGCACTCCGTTCGTCTTCTTGAAGCCGTACTTCATGTCGAAGTGCCCGCGCTGGGCGTGGTCGAGCTTCTTGAGATGGCTGACCCTCGCCATCGACTTCCGGATCGGCTTCACCGCGTGCAGCACCTTGTTGGGCACGTAGTTCTCGGCCTCGCGAAGCGTTAGCACATGGACCCGCATACCTAGCGCGCGGAGCTCCGCAATGCGGTGTGCGTTCTTTTCCGGGGTACCCGGCGCCAACCGGTCGCTATCGAGCAACGCCGCCGCACGCCTGACCTGGTGGAAGGAGCCGTGTTCCTCTCGCGCGCGCCGGTAGATGTCTCCGCCGCCGCCGTGCCCGAACTCCAGCCAGCGCTTGTCGAGAGCCTCCAGGATGTCCGAGGCCCCGAAGATCTTGGCGACGGCTTTGACAAAGCACTTATCGGATCCGTCGTTCTCCACTACGAGGACGGCCGGGCGGTCGAGGTCCTCGACAAGTTCCTTGAGATCCTCCGGGGTGATCCGCACCGGCTGTGGAGCCATCGCCGTCCTGTAGGCATGCTGCTGCTTGGCGGCCAAGCTGGCGAGCTTCTTGTACGTCGGCACGCGGCGCGGAGCCATGTTCCGTTCAATGAGGGATTCGACGGCCTCGACGAGCTGTGGGTCGATCACCCACGAATGCCGGCGCTTGTTGAAGTGGCCGAGGAGGGTTGAGATCTCGTCCGCAGGCTCGTCCATCTTGAGGAGCGCCACTGTCAGCTCAATTCGCATCGCTCTCCAGCTGCGTCTCCTGAGCCTCGGCAAGGGCGCGCACCTCTTCGAAGCTCTCTTCGAAGATCCCTTCCGGCCAGTAGTCCACGTTGCCTAGTTCATCGACGTTGATTTGCCGGACGACCGACGACTCCCCGTCATCGTCGATGAAGTAGAGCGCGAGCCGATCCGCGTCCAGCTGGCCCTCTGCGACGCGTCGGCGCAGTCGCAGCAGGAAGGGCTCGCTGTGCGTCTCCACAAGAAACCGGACACGCTGGTTGTCGACAGCCCTGATGTAGAGATCGGCAAGCATGGCCTGAGCGGACGGATGCAGATGGAGTTCGGGCTCCTCGATGATCTCCAGGATGTCCTGCTCGGGCGGGCTCAGCTCATCCTGCGCGCGACGCACCAGGAATGGCAGGATCTGGGCGATCCCGGTCCCTGATTCGGTGGCCGGAACCCACAGCTTGGGATTCTTTCGCGACTGCAGGCCGATCATATAGCCGTCGAGGTGGGGGCGAACTTCCAGTTCCCAAGCTGGGAGGGGAGCACGAAGGTACTCGTTGACCTTCTCGATGAGACGGCCCTTCCGACGAACATGATGGAAGACGAGGATCTCAGCCGCGCGGCTGCCGAACTCGTCCTGGACGGGCTCTCGTGTCGGCAGCCGGACCAGGCGCTTGGGCTTCAGACGGAACGGCCCCAGGTGACGGACGAGCCCGAAAGACGAACGGATGCGCTCGGCGTCGAACCATGGGGCGTCACCGTCCGGCAGTTCCGTCGGCACCAGCCCCCTGAAGTTCAGTAACGTCAGGTCGGTGTCGTCGTCCGTCCTCTGGTAGGGCTGGGGTTCGGATTCCTCCAGCTCCTCCGAATCCGCTGAGATGGACCACTCGTAGGCCACGGTGTCGCCGCCGGACCGCAGCGACCAATTCACCACGCGCTGGATGTACTCATCAGGGAGGTCCTGGATGACCGCGTTGAGCGCGTACTCCTCGCCTTCGGGGCCGGTCATCCCAAGGCCCACGAAGATGTTGCGCACCTCCACCCGCCCGTTGACTAGGTCGATGAAATCCGGGGCGTCGTCGCCGAACTGTTCGAGGTCTAGGGGGGTCGAGTGGTCGTTGCGGATCCCGGTCTGCAGGATGATTGGGGCTCGGACCAATGCGCTTTTGCCGGAATTGTTCTTCCCTAGCACTACGGTGATCGGGCGCAGCTCGACATCCTGCCGCTCCGCGAAGCACCGGTAGTTGCGGAGAGAGAGATTCACCAGGGCCATGTGCACAGACCCTAACCGGACCGACGCTGGCGCAGAGCAGAACGCCCCCAACATCCCCAGCATGTTCCCCTCCTCCTACAGGTTCATGGCGCACGTCGAGGGCGGCATCGACCGGCTGACCGTGACGGACGAGTGGGCGCGGTTCTTCCGCGCCCACTCGTCCGATGAGGAACGCTCCTGGGAACCAGTGTGGCGGCAGCAACCGATGGAGGCGCCGTCACCGTCCGCTCCGCCTGGGCAAGGTGAAGCCCCAGCCACTCAACGGCGACCAGTCGGAGATTGTGACGCGGGCGGGTCCGCGAGCACGAGCAACTGGCTCGTCGTCCTGTTCCTCGTGACCGCCAAGCGGGGCGGCGTGGACCGCGGCGAGGCGTGGGTGTTCCAGGCTCGGATGTCGGCGAGCGCACTTGGCAGGAAGCCGCTGTTCCTGCGGCGGACCGTCGGGACGGCGGGCGGCGACCAGGCCGAACGGCGCCAGCTCACGGTGGCCCACCGCATCTACCCGGAGTTCGGGATCGGCCACAGCGTCGCCGTCCATGTCGAGCAGTCCCGGCGACCCGGTGCGCGCCATCCGGATCTCGACCGCCGCCGTGCCCGCCACGAGGTGCTTACGACCGACGTGCCGAAGGGCCGGCACCGACCCCGGCCTTCCACTTGAAGGGTCGACATGGAGCAACTCGCCGGGACGGACGTCGACGAACTTGGGCCGCCCTTCCCCGCTGGGCCGCCCGGCTGCGTGCCAGGCATGCAACACCTCCGGCCACGAATACGCGGCCGCCGCCCGTCGTCGGCGGAAGGCCCACCCCGAGGGCGCTGGTGCGACCAACGGCATTGGGCACCGCCGCCGCTCTATCGGGCGAAGGTGAGCGTCCTTCGGCGCTTCCAGCGGCCCCTGCGGGCAACAAGAAGAAAAGGAACGCCACAGGTTCGAGGTGACGACATAGCCGATCCGGCCCGGTTCGGTCACGGTCCCGATGAAGCCGACGAAACCCGCCAGCGGGCCGGTGGTCAGCAACACGTAGCAGTTCCCGCACCCATCGCCGGCCACCGGCAACCAGCCCTTGGCCTGCCAGCTGGGATGGAGGGCGGACCTGACGGCGACGTCGACCGATTCCTGATCTGGTCGCGCACCGAACACTCCGCCGGGCCGATTGCCTCGCCCTTGCATACGCGAAGCCACGAGACCAGGTCATGGGGCAGCTCAGCCACCAGCCTTCGGGCCAGGTCAACCAGATCCGCCTCGCCAGCTCCACCCGGAAACGGCTGTTCCGGTGCCCGCGGCACCCTGGCCAGCAACCAGCGCACGTGGTCCTTCAGGTCACCGACGTGCATAGCACCAAGCTTGACACGCTGACCGCAATGAGGGAGTCCGGCCAGCCGTCATCAGCCTCGACGCCATGGCTGAGCAGGGCGCTTCCCGACCCCATCGACGCTGACATCAAGGTCACCCGGCGAGGCCAGCTCGACGGCCTCCCAATACACGCAGGTCGCATGCGGTGACACCGTTCTCGGCACCGACAGGCCCATTTCGCGTTTCTCCGGCGCCTTGAGGTGTGCACAGAGGTCAGACTGTGGTGAGCTCTGCCCATAGATAGGGGTGCTGACGCAGGGCTCTGAGGCCGAGCCGCTCCTGCGGAATGCGGCGGCGAGCGAGCAGCAGTTCGCGTCCCTGCTGGCGCAACGCGACGGGCAGCCAGCGACAGGCTGCTTCATAGTCAGTTCCGGCGCGTGTGTTGCTGTCGTCGTTACTGTTCCAACGTGACGGGCCGTCCAGCAGGTATCGGTAACAGGACGCGGCTGGGCGCAAGGGGGGTAGTCCTGCCGTGTTGGCTTGCGCGGCGGCGTTCACGGCGGTGAGAAGTCCGGCCAGGTCAAGGTCCCCAAAGTAGTGAGCGGCTGTGGGGGCAGGTTCGAGCATCGGGATGCTCAGGATGCTTTGGCAAAAGCCGTTGCCATGTCCCCAGCCGAGGTGCAGGTCGGGTCTGCGGTCTTGAGGCAGGTCACGCAATGCGGTGAGGAAGGAGGTGTAAGTGGCCCGGTTTTCCAGGACCAGCAGCCTGGTGGGTCCGGTGCCCGGTACGTGTTGGGAGACGAACGGCAAAGGCGGTATGAAGCAGGCGAGAAGATCCAGGGTGAGGGCTCTGGAGGTGAAGAGTCTGGTCTTCAGGTAGCCGTCGACGGCCTTCTCGTCGTCAAAGAGTTCCAGGGACCGTTCCTGGACGGGGACGAACTCCGGGGAAGGGTCCTCGCGCATCCAGGTGGCGATCCGGTGCAGGATGTCCTGCTCGTTGGGGCGTGTGGCGATGGCGCCGGCGGCTTCGAGCGCCGGTGGCCACACGCGCCGGGTGAGCTGCGGGCGTGGCGGTGGAAGCGCCTCGACGCGGAGGACCCAGACAGGGATCGCGGGTATGGTCCGCGTATCCCAGCCGGTACGTGAACGTGCCGCCGGCAGGGTGAGGTGCCCGGCGTCTTGGAGTTCATCGAGGGCGCTGCGGAATCTGGCTGGGCCTTCGGCGTCCCCCACCAGGGCGGGGTCGAATTGGCTGGCTCTGTTGAACAATTCTTCGACCGGGATCCGCTTGCCTTTGAACTCTGCCACGAGCTGGGCGAGTCCGGCCGCAAGTGGTGACAGCGGCCAGGTCATCCGGGATCCTTGTGCAGAGCGGCCGGGTCTTGGTCGCTCCACGGGTGGTCGGTGTGCGCGACGCGGATGCCGGTGATAATGCTGGTCTTGTCCATGCTGGCTTGGTCGGTGCGGGTTTCGGCGACGATGTAGCGGCGGCTGCGGGTGCGGCCTTCGCGGTTGTCGAGGCGGATGACGTTGGGGAATTGGACTACCGCCGCCGGGTCTTTGACGCCGGTGGTGTAGATGAGTTGGACGCCGTGGGAGGCTGCAACGTCGCGTTGCAGCCGCACCAGGGATGCGGACGAGGCTCTGCCGATGGGGTTGTCGAGCAGCAGGACCCCTCCCGAGTGTCCTTTGCGGCCAGTGTGAGCAGCGCGTAGCGCGGCGAGTGTGCAGTACAGCGCCACGCATACGGTGAGTTTCTCCCCACCGCTCCATTTGGCGAGCCGGCTGATGTCCTCGGTGGTGGCGGCGGTACCCTCGGTGGGCTTGAGGACCTTGACGGTGAAGCCGCGCGGTCCTGCCGCTTCGTGAACGGCGGCCTTGAGCAGGGGCATGCCCTCGGGTTTGAGTCCTTTCTCCACCTGGCGGTCAATGACCCGCTCGGCGTAGACGACCAGGTCGGTGTCGCCGGGCCGGTCGAAACTGATCCTGAGAACCTTCTTGTCGGCCCAGGAGCCGGATGCGGTCTTCATATGGGAGGCGCGTTCGGCCTTGCCGAGCATGTCGAGGCTCTCCTTCACCAGGTGCGCGAGCGCTTCACTGATGATGGCCTGATCCTGGGCGATCGAGCTGAGTTCACCGTCCAGGGTCTGCGCGCGCAGCCGCAGCTTGTCGCCCAGTTCTCGCGCATGCGGGCCGAGCAGGGCCGGAGGGTCGTTAGCGACCCGGTCCTTCATCGGCCCGGAGATCCCGGCGTAGCGGGCAGCCGTCCGCCGGAGCCTATCCACGGATACGTTGAGGTCGGTTTCGGTGAGGCCGAGCGCCTTGGTCGCGGCAGTGACCGCGTCTCTGGCCTGTCGGGCGCTGGTGCGAGCGGTGTCCTCGTCGCCGGCGAACGGCTCTGCGGTGTTCTGGCCCGGGTCGGGGAGTGCTTCCAGCAGCGTTCCGAGGAGCGTCTTGCGGTTCTCGGCACGTCCTGTTTCCTGCTCGACGCTGCCGATGTGGGCTTCGGCTTGAGTGAGCCGCTCTTGCGCGCGCTGGTTGCGGGTCTCCTGTTCGGCGGCGAGCGCGTCCGCTTCTGCAGAGCTGGTCGGGATCAGGGGCAGCGTTCGGCGTGGTGGCTGACGGTAGAGCCGTTCGACCTCTTCAAGTTCGGAGCTGCGCTGTTGCACCCGACTGCGGGCCGCGCCGTGCTTGCCTGTCGCTGCTGCGAGATCCTGCCGGGCGCGAGATAGGGCGGCGGAGCGCAGATGCGGTTCCTGTCCTTCAGGTGAGGCCAGCAGGGCACTTGCGGCGGCGCGGTCGTCGGCGGCCCGCTGCCCGAGCTCCTGTTCGGCCTCGGCTACCCGTTGGATGAGGTTTTGCACTCGGTCGGCCAGCACCGACTGGGCGGCGCGTGTCTCCAGGGCTTTGAGTGCGTCCTGCTGGCGGCGGCGCAAGGCATCCAGCGGCGTCGACGGGTCCCCGGAAAGCTCGATCGGGCTGGAGGCGGTCTCGGGGAGACCGTCGCGCTCGGACCGATAGCCTGCCGCCCGGACCCGTTCTGCTCCGGCTGCGCTCTCGCATCGTTGAGCCGTGATGAGTGCTTGCCGCGCGTTCCGGTTATGGGTCTGTGCGCGTTGATCCGCGTCATCGCCGCGCTTGCGTGCGTCCTCCAGGCGGTCGTGCCAGGTCTGCTCGGCAGCTAGGGCGGGAATCAGCTCCTCCAGCCAATTGACGGCCGCATCGATCCGCCGGAGGTCGCCGCTCAGGGTGTCCCTGCGGGCAGTGTCCAGTCGGTCTGCGTCACTGAGGCCCTGTAGTTCTGCTCTGTTGTCGGCTTGTTCTTCCGTGATGGCTTGGAGCCTGCGGTCGAGTCGTTCAGTCTCCTGGTCCAGAGTCGCCAGATGGCCGGCCGGGCAGTCGCTGAGGAACTGGCTGATCTGGCGGGCGAGCTCGTCGTCTGCTGTGCGCTGGCGGGCCAGGTCTTTGTCCTTGAGGATATGGGCGTGCGCGCGTTCCTTCAGCAGCCGGATCGCTGCCTCTGCCTCGTCCGGGTCGATCAGACCAGGCTGGAGCCGGGTCCAGGCCGCTGCGGCCGATGGCGTTTCAGGCAGGCCGCGAACCAGAGTCTCTGCGACGTGCGCGGAGTAGACCCCGACCAAAGAGGTGGTCACAGCGGAGCGCGTGTCCAGGAGCCGCACGGCGTCGGTGACCTGGCTGGTCGCGACGATCACGCCGCAGCCGAGCCGGGCGATCTCGGAGATGTTCAACGCCGTCAGCAGTTCGTGAGCGGGCATGACCTCACGCAGATGACTCCAGCCAGTCTGCGCAGGAACCCCGGCGTCGATGAGCTCGCGTGCGATCCGTTCGGCGTCCAGGCTGGAGGGCAGCACCTGGTTGCGTTCTTGCGCCTCGATGGTCCGCTGGTCGGCATGCTGCTCAGCGCGACGCAGGATCCGCTCGTCGTCGGCGGCGATGATTGCATCACTCAGCCGACGCAGCAGAATCGGGCCTTCGACCCACAGGTCGACGCTCTCGTCAACGGCGGTTTCGGCCAGGCCGCGGAGCCGCTCGGAGCCGGTGAGTTCGGCTAGCCGGGCGCCCAGATCGGTGCGCCGTGTCACTGTGCTGGTGCGGGTCCCATCCGTGGTGCTGTGCTCGCTCGCCAGGACGGTGTCCCTCTCGGTGATCTGTGTGCGACGGTTCTGGCGGACCTCGGCTCGTGCCGTGAGCTCGTCACATTCGCGCTCCAGCCTGGTGCGTTCGGTTTCTACGGCATCGAGGTGCGTTCGGGGTGGAGTGCTGTGGGTGGGCAGATATCCGCGGGTGACGCCGTCGCGGCGACGCTCGTCGAGCGTCTCAAGCTTGGTACGGGCTCGGGACTCCTCAGCGGCCGCTGTGGCCTTGTCCGTGTGGGCGCGCTTTTCCAACTCCTCCTCGTGTGCGAGGGTCTCCTCGGCGGTCTCTCGTTGCTCATCAGCGAGTTCTGCCGCGAAATCAGCCTCTTCAGCGAGCGTGTCGAGCCGTCGCCGCAGCAGGGTCGCGTGCCGGGCGTGTTCCTGCCGCAGCGGCGCGAGTTGCTCTTCCTCGACGGCAGCCGCCTGCTGGGCCTGAGCCAGGCGCGACCGCAGTTCCACGACCGTGGCCAGTTGCAAGGTGGTCTCCCATGCCAGGACCACTCCAGTCGCATCATCGACCTGCTGATTGGCCTGTTGCTCTTGGGCTTGTGCCTCGCCCAGGCGCAACCGAGCCCCTTCCCTTCGGTAGAGGTAGGCCAGGTCACCCGCGGTCGACCGGTCGGTGTTGGCCGCAGTGCGGGCCTCCACGAACGCGGCGAGCTGTTTCTTCAGGCTCCGTTGGAGACCTTCGGCAGCGGTGACGGCACAGGTGAACGAGGCGGCCAGCGTCTCAGCTGCGGCAGTGACGGCGCTCAGCTCGCGCGCGGCAGTCTGGAGGTGGCCGTGGCAGGCGGCGACCTCGTTCAGGTCGTGAGCGGCGGCGCCACAAAAGTCGCGTTCCTCAATTTTGTGCGGTTTGGCGGCAAGCAGCGCCGTGACGCTCGCCAGCCGGTTAGCGATGCTGGTGGCCGCGTCGGGCTGGGTGGCCAGGTCCAGCAGGAAGTCAATGAAGTCCTTGGCGGCCGGGAACTTGAACAGATCCTCCACGCCGCCCTCCACGTGGTTCATCTGCTTTTGTGTCCGGAAGATCTCCGGGTCCAGATGCCGGTCCAGCAGCGCTTTCGCCCACACATGCTGCTTGTCGGTCGCAACCAGGGTGGCGTGCCGGGCATGCGGTCTGACCAGTTCGCGGAGTTTCTCCAGGAACAGGTTCAGGCGCCGCGGCCGCCCCGACTCGTCGGTGAACGGCAGCGTCTCCAGCCCCAGAACGCCGGGGAGGGCGTAAAAGGCGTAGAAGGTGCTATTCAGTTTGTCCCTAGACTCGGCCGCGTTCGCGGGACGTCGCAGATCCGCCCATTCGTGCACGACCCCGGTGACGAGAACATCCTCCGCGTCGCCCAGCAGTGTCCGGCCGGTCTCGTGTGGCTGCCACACCGCGATCACGTGGGAGGTGTCGCCGGTGTCAACGTAGTCGGTGAGGCTTCGCTGCACGCTCTTGCCCATGAAGTCGTTGGCGTGCGGCAACAACAGCGCATAGGTCAGTGACAGGATGCTGGACTTGCCACCGCCGTTGCGCAGCCACACCACCGAGTCCTGCGGCGCGGCTCCCCCATCGGTGGGCGCAGTAAGGTCCAGGGGCAGGTCGGTGAACCGGGCGGAGTGTTCGCCGACCATTCGGAACCGCAGCGCGGCAAGCTGGTAGGCCATCAGAAGGATTCCCTCCTACGCTGCAGCTCGGCGATGAAGGTATAGGCCCGCTCGAGAGCGAGCTCCTTGGCGTGCACGCGGAACCGCTCCGTCAACGTCCAGGTGTCCTCGGCGGAACCGTCGACTCGGGCCATGCCCTGACCCGTCAGCCACGTCAAGATCGCCTGGACCCAGTAACGGGTGCAGCGGCTGCTCAGCTTCCCCGCCCCCCGGCCTGTCTCCCCCACATGCACCGACGGCAGACTCACATACACCCGCCACGCCTCATCCAGGCCCTCCTCAGGGATAACGTCGCCGGCTGCGTCGTGGGAACGCAGCCGCTCGCACAACTCGCGCAGCCAGGCGTCGAAGTCCCTCGCCGAGATGTGCCGGACCCTGTCATCGTCGAGTTCCTCGGCGCTGGGATACGCGAACGCGACAAGGCCGGTGAGGATCAGACCGGCCAGCAGCCTGTTGTCCGGCTTGCCGGTGTAGGGCATGTCGGAGATCCGGAACGCCAGTGGAGACTCGGGCTCGACCGCCAAGATGAGCCCGAAGTCTCCGTCCGACAGCACCTGTGCGCCCAGCCCGTGCAAGATCGCGTTCGTGGCCGCCTTGAACTCCAGCTCGGTCCGGTAGCGGCCCAGGACCCGTTGATAGTCGGGGTTACGGCCTGGCCGCTGGGTGGGCCGGAGCGCGAACGCCACCAGGATGCCGATGTCGGTGTGGTCGGTGTGGGTGAGGCTCATGGCGCCTCCTTTGACGCGAGCGTGCCGGCGCCAGCTTCGGCGATGACCGGCACCGGGTTCGCCTCGGCGAGGACATCGGCGTCAGGGGCGACGATGACGTCGTCCCCGTCCCAGCCGGGCAGCCGCAGCGGGGTGCCATCGGTGTCAACGACGGTGCGCACGCCCAGGATGCGGGCCATCAGATCCTCGGCCATCCGCCCGCCGTCGTCGTCGGCGTCCTCGGGCGAGAACGCCCACAACACCGCCAGGCTCAGCACCTCAGCGCCTTGCTCTTGCACAGTGCGCGAAGGAGCCCGGGTGTCGTTCAGGCACGCGTGCACAAGACGCGACAGCCGGGCGGGCAGGCCGACGCTGCGTACCGCGCGGACCGCCACCTCGACGATCTCCGGCCGGATGAGTGGCGCCGGGGGATCGGCTAGGACGGTGTCCTCGTCCGCCCGCTCACCGGTGGCGGCGTTGGCGTTGCGCGACCACAGGTCGTTGACCAGCCGGTACAAGCGGGGTAGCCGGGGGCTGCGGGGCCCCCACATGTCGATCAGGAACCGCTCGGTCAAGGCGCTCGCTTCGGGTCCACCGAGCGCCAGCACCGGCAGGAACACCTCCCGTTGCGGGTCCGGGACGCTGATCGAAGCGGGCGGCCGGAACGCCTGGCGCTGTTGTTCCTCCAGGAACACCCCCCGCGCCGCGATGACCCGCTGATGGAGCGACTCATGGCGGCGCTGGCATTCCTGCAACAACTGCGCGATCCGCAGAGCGGCCGTCAGCAGCTTCGTATCGCTGCTCACCAGCGCTTCGCGGGCCTTGGCGAGCAGACGCCGCTCAGCGCTCAGCCGTTCCCGGATGTGCTGTCGTGCCGCCTCCAGACTGTCAGGCACCGCGGCGGCCCATTCCTCCTCCACCACCCGCAAGTCACGACGCGTCTGCTTGAGCAGCCGGTCCAGGCCCTCGGCCAAACCGACTGACAACAGCCGCGCCCGCTCAGCCGATTTCAACGCGGCGTCGAAGGCATTGCGGGCCAGCTGCCGCTCCAGCACCAGCTCGGTGGCGACCTGCTCGTCCTCGACATCAAAGTCCAAGCCTCCGATCAGCGCGTTGATCGCATCTTTCGTGGCTCGCAACACGTTCTCGTCCCGGGCCGCATGGTCATGCTCGACCAGCAACGAAAAGGGCACCTCACGCTGCCGGTGACCGGCTTCCTGACTGGAGTAGTCGCTGGTCACGTACCGGAACGGAGCCTGGCGCCCAGGCCGGTTCAACAAAGCGTCCACCACGAACACCGCGACGTCCTGGTGCTCGGCGGCCGGCCGACCGGGCGCCGCCAAGCCGGCCAGCTCCGACAAAGCGGCGACCACGTCCGGCCGGGTCGCCTCGAATTCGAAGCCCTGCCGGGCCACTACCAAGTCGATCGCTGTCAACGCCAGCGTCACGATGTCGTAGATGCCTTCCGGCCAGTCCCGGCGGCGGGCCGACAGCGCCGCCTCGATCACCGGACTAAACCTCAAAAACGCCGCCACCCGCGCGGGAAACGAGGACTCGTGCGCGCTGAGCCCCTCGGAGCCGACCACGAGCGCATCAGCCGAGAGGAGCGCTGCACTCCGGCCGCCAGCGCCGTCGGCCTCCTCAAACAGGGGCTCCATCTGGATGCCTTCCGCAGCAATGCTCCCATGAAGCGAGATGGTAGGACTTGATCAGAACCATCATGCTGACAGACCGTCGCCGAGCGGCGACACTTTCGGTAGATCGATCGCGGTCCTGACCGCTTGTGGCTAGTTGACCGCACCTGCCCCAAGTCATCGAAAGCGGTCCGTAGCCGGGTGGTTCCACGGCATGTCGGCCGGGCAGCAGTGAATGTCGGGTGACGACACCTTCCTCCCTAGTAGGCAGATCGCCCGCAGAACAATCGTCAGCCCGGGAACGACGGTGCGCCCCGGCATGGTGGCGGCCAGCTTGAACTACGCCTGTCGGTCCGGTGACCCTTACCCGCTTCCCGCAGTGCCCGGCCTGATCAGGTCCGGCGGGCCGACACGGTATCCCCCTCGCGCTGGTTGCGGCACAAGCCTCGGCGTTCTTGAAGTAAACGAACTAGCCCAGTTATGCGTCTCATTAGAGAAATTCCCGAAGCGCCTATTCCCCTGTGGCCACTTTGCACACAGCGATGCGCTCCGGCATCACCTGTATTTTCATGCATCGCTAGCGACAGCAGTTATTATATGCACCACCTTAGGCGCATTGGTGATCATGACTGCAGCTCAGAGAGCCGAGATTCCGCCTCTAACTAGAACGGGTAGCTCTGATGGGTGGTCGACGGATCGCCGCAGTAACTATTTACTAATGGTCAAGATACAGAGCTCCTGGCCGAATCTAGCTAATTAGGGGCAAAGCGGGCATCACGGTGACTCTCCTCGGTCGAAATGTCGGTACCGCCATTTATCGTCCGCTGTGGCATGAGGGCTTGCCGTCCTCAGTGCCGCACTGTCCGCACGGTGATCTTCCCCCGGTAGGAAAGCGATGCCTCATGTCCCGCACCCATGTCCGTACCCGCCCCGTCACGCTCTATCGAGTTCCGTTCGTCTCGGTCCAGACCATGATCGAGGCGATCGACGTCGAACTCGCCGATGAGATCGGCGGCGAACTGCAGTTCCCCGATGTTGCAGGCCTGCCCGCGATCTGGGTCGATGGTTGCCTGGCACCCGACGATCCTTCGGAATGGTGCGCTGATGCCGCCCTCACGACCGGGTTGCCGATCGACCACCGCGACCGTCGTTCCGGCGGGTTGCTCCTGCTCGCTGTCGACAACGTCGTCTACGCCATCGGCTACGGGCAGCATGGGCATCGGCTGCTGCTCGACGAGCACAAAGACCACAGGTTCGGGCTCAGATTCGCGATCCGAGCCCTCGACCCCCACCAGGTCCAAGACCTGCAGCGCCGTTTCCCCGCTGCCCGCGGCCGCAGCGACATCACCTGTGTCCCTGGCGGTTTGCCGATCTACAGCTTCGGTATCGAACCCGCCGAGATCGTCCGCGGCCTCGGTGGGGTCCTGCACCATACCGACCTGACCTTCGGCCGGGGCACGCAGCGAAAGGTACGCGTTGAAGGTGCGGCCGGGCTCCGCCTGCGCCTGGGCGTCGCGGCCGCCGACCTGGTCGCCGACATCCGGGCGGTCGCGGACGTCTGCGCCAAAGCCGTCCCCGACCCATTGCTAAAGTTCATCGACTACGTTCAGCCGGTCCAGGACCAGGCGACGTTGGATCAACTTCATCACGTACTTGAGGAGCTTCTCGCCCGTGGTCTTGACGACGCTGACGCGCACCTGGCTCCGGTCGTGCCCACCAGTTGCCTGCGTCAAATGGCCGACGCCAGATCCTTCCGGATCAAGATCGGAAAGAGCAGGGCGACCGTCTCCGATCATCTCGACCTCGACATCTTCTTGGAGCGCCTCAGCTGGCAAGATCCGGGGCAACGGGTTCAGGCATTGCGTGAGGGCCGGGTTCACCTGTGTGCGGCCGGCAACGGCAAGGATCTCCTGACCGGGACCATGGCCGTCAAATGGCTTGAGGCCACCTGCTCTCTCGGTTCCCGCCGATTTCATCTCCTGGACGGCCAGTGGTACGAAATCGGAGCGGGATACCTCGAGGCCGTCCGTGGTGAGATCGAGCGCATTCTCGGCGCGCCCCCGTCCCTGGACCTGCCGCCCTGGCGACCCGATTGGACCGAAGGCGACTACAACCAATCCGTGCCGCAGCTGCGTGAAGGTTATGTCTGCCTGGACCGCACGGGGGTCCGCAACCCGTTCGATGCGAGCAACCGAGTTGAGGTCTGCGACCTTCTCGGCCCCGATGACGAGCTGATCCACGTCAAGCAGGCCAAAGGCTCCGCGCCTTTGAGTCATCTGTTCAACCAGGCGCTGGTCTCCACTCAAACGCTGGCCTACTCCCCCCACGCCGGTGAGCAGTTCGCCGCCCTAGTGAAGGAGACCGGCCGGGGACGAAGCGTCCCACCAGACTTCCAACCCAAGAAGGTCGTTCTCGCCGTCCTACTCAAGAACAAAGCACAGCTGACACCAGGCGCCCTGTTCCCCTTCTCCCAGGTCACCCTGGCCCACACCGCCACGACGCTGCGCAACCAGCACCAGATAAGTGTCGAGGTCATGGGCATCCCCCGAGCCGCCTGAGCAATCCCTCGCGCTGCCCCGCCGACCGGCCGCGACCCGCGACCGGCTCCAGGCACCGTGCCCACCAGCCACGCTGCTGATCGTGCAGCAAACCCCAGCTCACAGAACCAACCCGAGTTTCCGATCGGGACACGCTCGAATCTAGGGGCTGATCACAAAGGGCGGCCTCCTTCAGAGATCACCCCAGAGGCCCCACCAGATCTCACACATTCATGCTGATGTCCCAGGCCCGCGCAGACCAGCTGCTGAGACGAACGGCAGATCAGTTCCGTCGGACTCAGCGTCACTGCTGAGGGGGGCGTAGTGAACGAGTGAGGATCTTGCTGGTCCCTTTCAGGACTAGGTCGAGGAGTCCTTGAAGGCGTTCCTGCCGGGCGGCGGGCAGGAACGGCCAGGCCAGGATCGTGGGCAACAGGGCCAGCACAAGGACGAGGGGTACCAGGAGCGCGGCGACGGTGATCAGCCCGCGGCCTACCGGGGGGATGACGGGCCAGCCCATGACTGCTCCTCCGTGCCACGACCGGCATCCTCGGACAGGCGCTTCCAGCCGTTCTCAACAGGCCAGATGATGTCGATGGCCAGGGACCGGCACAGCTCCACCAGATCAGGCCGCGGTCTCGAGGGGACCAGCACAGCCATCCGCTCGGCGTTCAGGTGGCGGCGGTAGTCCAGCAGCTGACCGATGGCCATCCGGATCCCTTCCCGGGTCACAGTGCCCTTGGCCTCGATGAGCTCCCGAACGGACTGGTCGTAGAGGTCGGTAAACAGCGCCTTGGCCTCACCTGGCGGCAGGATCTGCTGCCGAACAACCTCATGCCCCAGCTGGGACACCGCGTAGTCAGCATAGGAGCGCGCCAACACCGCTTCGCGCCGCTCAGCCTCATACGGTTCACGGGCAGGATCAACCAACGTCCGCTCCGTGCGCTGCTCCTCCACCGGCAACTGCGTCACCGTTGCTTGCGGCTCCGGGGTCCGCGGGATCCGAGCCCCTTCCCGTTTGACCTCGCCGACAGGCCGAAGCCTGAACATAATGACGCTGCGAACGGGGCCATCACCCGTCTCCGGCGCGTCAGTCAGGTAGTACGGCTCACTCTCGTCCAACTCGAACTCGCCGAGATACTCCACCCCGCCCACCACCGCCCGAAACAGGCGCAGCGCACGCCCGTCGGTGCGGTGGTTAAGGACAGCGAGGTTGCCCTGGACAAGCTTTTGGTCCCCGATCTGCCCTTCACCGGTGTAGTGGTAGCAGTCATCAGAACCCCACCCGTCGAAGTAGCCATGCTGATGACCCTTGAGCGGGTCGGTGAACAACAACACATTCGCCGTGACCCGCGACGGCCCGATTCCACCCTGCCGACGACCGCCGTACTCCTCATGAAGATCCCTACGAATCACCACGTCACCTGGCTTCAACCTCCACCCCACCATCCAAGCTCCTAATTTTTAGGGTCGATTCTTACCCTAAAATCTAGCACGGCCACGGCCAGCCGGTATCGAACCGAGTTGAGCCGACAACCTGAGATTCTCGAAGATGAGCCGGGTACACCCGCGGACTTCCCCTCCGCGCTGGCGTACTGCCAGCTGGGCAGGCACCCCTTGGATGCTTGTCGCATCGTCTACGTGATCGTCCGGTTCGACGCCTACGTCGACGGTCTGTTGTGTGCCTACCTCCGACTGATGAGCGCAGTGGCCTGCCAGCCCACATCAATGCCGACTTCTACCCGAATCTGATCGCGAGCACCTGATCACCGACAGTTTCCACGGCCGCTGGTAAAAGCGTTTCCGGCCTGACCAACCGACGGCGTGGCGCAAGCTGGGCAGCAGCCGTGGCTCCCGCAAGGAGCAATCTTTCCGGTATGTCCCCTGTCGGTAGCGCTTCGTAGAACTATGGGGTTTGGTGTCGCAGTTCGGCTCCTCCACCGGAAGGACGAACTAGTGGAGCGCAACGAATCACCGATCCAGGGACGTGCCGTGGCCCTTCATCACCGGTTGCTGGCAGGCGATGTGACCGCCTCGAGTGAGCTGTTCGAACTGCTCGGTGACCGGCTTGTCGCGCGGTTGAAGGCGAGGTGGCCGAGGCTTGCCGGCACCGATGCGCTTCATGATGCTTCAGTGGATGCACTGATTGGCTACCTACAGGCGCCGGATCGCTACGATCCCACCCGAGCAGCGCTGCTCAGCTGGCTGGAGCTGGCTGCCCACCGTGATCTCGCTAACGACCACGCGTCGCCGCGTCGGACGTTTGAGCGCGCGTGGCTCGTCGAGTCAGCGTTGAGCGCCGAGCTCGGCACTGGTGAAGGACCCCTGCTGGAAGAGCGCCTTGCTGTCCGGGATGTTCACCCAGTAGAGGAGTCCTCCGGTGTGCTGAGTCGGATTCGAGAAGCGTTCCCTGATGCTGTGGATCGAGAGTTGATCTTCCTGTACTGCATTGAGGGCGAGCGTTCTACCAAGGCAGCCGCTGAAGTGTTGGGGATTGGGGGTCTACCGCCTGGTGAGCAAGCTTCCGAAGTGAAACGACATAAGGATCGGATCTTGCACAAGCTTCGCCGGATGGGGCTGGGTGAGCAGGGTGAGTAGTCCATCGCTTCGTGACCGTGCTGCTGCTCGGCTGAGTACAGTGCCCGGGTTTATGGCCTTCGAGCTGGCAACGTGGGAGCGCCTGACTGGTGTCTCGGCGGGAGTGGAGCTGCGACTCCCCCATGATGCGGTTGCCCAACTTTCTCTGGGCCGGCGCCCACGAGCGGGACACTTCGCCGCCGACGTCGGTCAACTTGCAGGCCTTGTCGGGGCAGACCTGACCCGGTTGGCGAATCTCCTGCGCAGTGTGGAGGTTATCTCGACTTTCGTCGGTGCTTCAGCGGTCATGGCGTCTCACGGTGGCGCGAGCATGCTCGCGGCTGCTCGTGACCGCGACGTCGAGGGCAAGTACTTCGGTCGGCTGCCCGATGTTGATGTCGCCGACACCGGATGGCTCAGCAAAGCCGTAGAGCGTCTCTGGGATCCAGCAGATTCCAGTGATCGGTTTCCGCGAGATTTTGAGCTTCGGCTGCTCACCGAACTGCCGATCGCACTGGTCGAGATGAGCGGTCTGCGCGTCGCGAGCTTGAGCGGCTGGATGATGGCACAAGGTCTTCCCGCGCTTGATCAATTGTCCGACCGATCGTTGCGTGGGTGTCTGCTGGCGTATGCGGGTGTGGGAATCATCTTCGTTGATGCCGATGATTCTCCAGACGAACGGCGAGCGACGCTCGCCCACGAGGGCGCCCACTTCTTGCTGGATTATGTGCTTCGCCGGGAGGAGATCGCTCGCCGCCAACCGGAGTTGTTGGATGTCCTCGACGGTGTGCGCCCTAGCTCGCCGCGCGAACAGTTCGAAGCACTGATCGCTGATCTTCCGCTGGGCATGCATGTGCGCCTGTTCGACCGCGGTGAGGAAGGCGGCTTTGCCTGCCACGATGTTGAGGACTCCGAACAGCGCGCGGATCGCGTCGCCTTGGAACTCCTTGCCCCTGCCCGCGCTGTTCTCGATCGCGCTGGCAACGATGCGCAGGCGCCTGCCGTCCAGAAGCTGTTGCTGGAAGAGTTTGGCCTGCCTGCCGGGCTAGCACGCCGGTACGCGCACACCCTGGTCCGGTTTCGGCCACGGAAGACGCGGTCATTTCTAGAGATCATAGATCTTGATGACTCCGGTGCCCGTGGCAACCATCACAGCGCGGGAGACAAACCGCATGGCGAGGGAACGAGTGACTAGCACCCTGCCATCTCACAGTACGTGTCGTAGATCGCTTCATCTTCCGGAAGGGAGTTAACAAGAGCACCTCTCACTTCCCTATGGAGGACGAGCACGCGTGGCCACCCCCAGACCCACCGAAGAGAAACCACCCGATACACCAGGTGAGTTGATCGGCGATGATGACTTTTCCGCTGCCTACGGCGAGTCCATTGCCGAAGCGCTCAACCTCGATTCTTGGGACCGCGGCGTCGACTTGGCCGCCCTCTACAAACGACTTGAGTCAGAGGTCGGTCCCGCGCTGGAGCAGGAACGACGCGTCCAGGAAGTGATCCGCTCAGAGGTTTTTGAGCTGCTGAAGACGGCACCTGAGGCACCAAAAGAAGCAGGCGTGCATACCGCCCGCCCCCGCGACCTAGAAGAAGTCCACCGTAAGATCCTCTTCAGCGGCCAACTAGAGACCTGTGACGGCACGAGCAAGACTCATGACACTTTGTTGTTGACCGTCACCCAGATTGGTGTCTGTCTCATCTCCTACCAAGGCAACGAGTTGGCGTTGTCTCAACGGTTCTTCCGCCGTGACCTGCGCACCAGCATGCCAGATCCGATCGAAGAAGCCCGCGCGCTGTTGGAGCGCCGTAAGGACCGAGCGGCCGTCGACATCCCCGACAAACGAGAGAAGCTGTCTGAGCTGGGCAGGCGAGGCATCATGACCTACGCCGAGCGTGCGACGCTACTTCATCGCTCCGAGGCGCTGTGGAGGATGGGCCACGGAAATATCGCGCCTTATGAGTTGCTGACCGGATCCGGCAACATGGACCTGCTGGACCGCTCACTGAGGGTACTACGCGAACTCGTCGACTATAAGCGATGGGTGTTCGTACCCTCGGGGATTAAGGACCGGCTATTGCTCACCATCGGTGATGCTCTACTGCCCTTGGAATACGCCATCCTGTCATCATCTCAGCGCGCCATGAGCCGTATCGTCGATGGCGGCCGCTACAACCCCACCTCCCGTGCGATCGCCGAAAAATTTGTTAAAGAAGTCGGCCCCAAGATCGTTATCGGCGTCTATCGGGCATCTCGGCACGCACCAGCGACGCCGTTCTTCGCTCACGCCGATCACGCCCATGAGGCCGCACATATCGCGATGGCCGACTCCACTCTGCAAGAACACCGCGGCTTCCCTCTGTCGATCGACCTCGCTGACAGCGCGTGCCGAGCCGCCTTCCCCGCCGAAATCTTCGATGACGCGGTGACCTCCGCCTACCACCTACACGGCGAACCCCTGCGCTACTTGTCTGAGCGCCGCACCCGGGAGAACTAACATGACCACCGCCCCACTATGGGACGACGATGACCCCGCAAACGCACAACCCGAACCTGTCACCAGCTCCGTAGAGGCAGCAAAATCACAGGAAGAGGAGCGCGAGCAGGGGCGCGATGTGCTGGCCTCGATCCGAGGCCTGCCCGCCTGGGAAGAACCTCCTGCGTACCAGGGCTCAGTCGGGCGCACCATGTTCGACACACCCGGCGCCACAGACAACTCCGTCATCGTGCTCCTTCCACCAGAGGCGATCGAGGAGGTGCCGGCACAGTCAATGGTGCGTATCACCAGCTACCCCGACCAACGCGTCTACCTCGGCATTGTCATAGCCGGTCCGTTCGCTGAGCCGGACGGTCTGCGCGCTGATGCTCCTTCGCTGACGGTCACGGCTGTGCGGGGCGCTATGTTCATGCCCCGCTATCACGGCCGTGTCCAAGTGGAAATCCTCGGCGAGCGGCTGGAATCGGGCGCCTTGGTGCCACCACGGTTTCGGCCTCTACCCAATAGTCCGGTCTTTGCTCTCAGCTCCAGTGAGACCGCTGAGGTTCTACATGTCGCGGGGAGTCTGCAGCTCGGCGTCGCCGCCGGCGACGAGACTATCAACGTCGAGATCGACAGCTCACGCAAAAGCGTTCTACCGCGCCATACTGGGATCTTGGGAACAACCGGTGCGGGCAAGTCCACTACGGTCAGTAGGATCATCAAAGAAGCAGCAGCTGACAAGTACGCCGTCATCCTGCTCGACACCGAGGGCGAATACACCGAAATCAACCAACCCACTGAGGACCCGACCATGCGGGCAGCCCTACAACGACGGGGCATGCAACCCGAGGGAATCGCAGGCACGCGGATCTTCACCCTCGTCGGGAAAGAGACATCCAACCCCGCCCACCCCGACATTGTTCGCTTCTCTCTCCAATTCTCCACAATGTCGCCGTACGTGGTAGAGGAGCTCCTTGACCTCAACGACGCACAAAAACAGCGGTTCGAGAAGGCCTACGACGTCACCAAACATCTACTCAAGGACGTCGGGATCTTTCCCGAACCCGGGAACGACGAGCATCAAAAAATCATGGTCGAGCTCGACGAGTTCGACACCGGCTACCCCGGAATGCGGCTCTCTCACATCTACGACGTGGTAGCCCTCATGCACGCAATCGTCAGCAAGGAGGACCCCCAACGTGTCTTCCTGCGCAGCAAGGAGTTCCTTAGCCGCAAAGACAGAGTCATCGACCGAGCCAACGGCTACAAGACCTCGGGTGACAACCTGCTGTCCTGGCGGGCCCTGCTAGGCAAGATCGGCCGGCTTATGCGTATCAACGTCTTCGATCGGCCCGACGCACAACCTATTGATTACAGCAAGCTATTGATGCCCGGCCAGGTGTCGATCTTCGACCTCTCTGATACCGATAGCCCGCTGCTCAACAACCTCGTCATCGCCGACCTCCTCCGCGGGACACAAAAACGCCAAGACGAGGCATACCAACGATCCCAAAAACCCAACGGACACCCGCTCACCAAGACGCTCGTCATCATCGAAGAAGCACATGAGTTCCTGTCCGAAGAACGTCTCTCAGCCATGCCGAACCTATTTCAGCAGGTCGCCCGCATCGCCAAACGCGGCCGCAAGCGGTGGCTATCACTCATCTTCGTCACCCAACTCCCCCAGCACCTGCCCCGACAAGTACTGGGCCTGGTCAACAACTTCGTCCTACACAAGATCAACGACGCAGTCACGATCAGCCGACTCAAAGGAAGTATCGCTGGCATCGACGATGCCCTCTGGCAACGACTCCCTGGTCTCGCACCCGGTCAAGCCATCGTGACGTTCACATCGATGACTCGACCTCTGCTCGTGGCAGTCGACCCCGCCCCAGTCAAGCTACGCATGATTGATTGACCCCCACCCGCCCACTCAGCTACCAGGTCACGGAACCCGACGCAGCACCACCACGTACTCGGTACGCATCCGTTCGCCGAATGCCTTCTCGAGATAGGGCATGACACGTCGACGATCGTGAATCGTACGCTCGTAGACAACCTCGGGCTCCAACGTCTCCCCGGACAACTGCGGGGCGATCGCCGCGAAAATCTGATGCGTCGGGACGTGTATCCGACGAATGTTGGACGGACACACAACCACCACCACGTGTCCCCCTGGCCGAGTGACTCGTGCGCACTCAGCCAACACCCGGGCCATATCCCGAAAATACCGGTGAACGACCCAGGCCTTGGCTGGACTGTCAGCAAGATGCTGCACTACCTCATCCACTGGTTCATACCCGCTGGCCGGCGGCAGCGGCTGCCTGTCCGTGGCCTCCGCAAGTGGCGCACGATCAGTACCTACATAGTCGCGGGCGTGAGCTCGATACCGGTCGACAGTCGTGTTCAGCACGTCCGCCAGCCAAGCCACCGCGAAGACGTGAGCCCGCGGGTAGTCCAGCGCAGACACATACGGAGGCGAGAAAAACACCAGGTCCATCAGCTCGGACCCGATCGGGATGGCACGAGCGTCATCCCCAGCCAGGCGCGCGTGATGCCAGTCCACTCCGTCCAGTCGTTCGTTGAACTCATCCATCAATCGCCCCGCGCGGCGAAGCTGACGCAAGAACCGCCCAATGGTATCGGGATTCTCCTCTCGCTCCTCATAGTGGTGTCGGGAATGCACCAGGTCTCGAGCGTTAGCAACAGAGGTACGTGCAACGATCAACGAGGAAAAGACCGCCCAGGCCAGCCGCCGCACCACATCGTCTGCTGTAGTCGCGAAAATCGCTGACCTAATCCGTGCGAGGTCACTCGAGACGTCCGAGCGAAACCAGTAGTCCAACCTAGGAAGGTCCGGCCTCCATGAATCATCGAGATCACCGTTGAAGGCATCCTCGATTCGAGCAACCAAGGACTTCATCTCTCCCGGTTGGATGGGTGTCGCCTTGGCCATCGTAATCAAACGCGCGAGCGGGTCGATGTCCACACCGTGCCCGCTCCGCCCAGTGAGCACGGCTTCCACCAAAGTCGTTCCGGACCCACACATGGCATCCAACACGTGATCACCGGGATCAGTGAAGGTATCGATAGCCCACTCAGCCAAGGGAGGAGGCAACCGAGCCGCGAATGCGTGCAGCTGATGCGTTGCATACAAGTGCCCTGAAGCCGAAAAATCCAGCGCACCGGGCGCCAGATCACTCCGATGGCGATGACACTGCCGTTCCACCATCACGTCGTCAGCTTCAGAACCTGTCCCAGCTATCACATGCATGCCCCGATCATGCCGGGGATCAGGAGCCGTAGCCACGTCCTTACCTGGACCGGTTCCCAGGAACATCGATGCCCAAGGAGGAGCCTCAAGATCCCGCGTCTAGTGTCAGTCCTCGGAGCCTGTGAGTCTCCTGCCGGATGTTCTGCTGCGAATACCAACACCGAGGTCAGCTGCCAGGTGGCACCCGGCTGGCGCCGTGCCTAGTGGCGTGTCACCGACCTGATCGCCGCGTCGACCATCGGAACCGGGGAGAGCGGACGCGCCGACGCGCAAAACGCGCCGACCTCATCGACGTCACCACCGCCGACGGCATGGAGTCGTTCAATACCGTCATCGACGCCCCGTGCCCTCTGTGGAGCGAGCCACCCGGCGACCAACTGGCGCTCGCTGGACTGACCATCGAGGAACCCGCCAGGACGCCGCACCCGAGGCGCGCTGGGAGACGAGGTGGAGGCCGCATGGGTACGAAGGCTCCGGGCGGATCCCAAGGTCTTCGATCAGATCCGTCACGTGCCGAAGTGGCAGCTCGCGTTGAAACATGCTTGACCAGATGAGTGGTGAGTGGGGGGCTGCCCCGGTTGTCGGTGGCGGCCGACAGTGGATATGGCGACATCACCGCCTTCCTGCTCGGCTTCGACGATGGTGGCCTGCACTATGTGGTCGCGGTCAAGGGCTCCACCACCGCCTGTCCCTCCGGCACCGTCCCGCTCACGGTGCCCGCATCGCCGCTGGGTAGGCGGCCCAGTGCCGCGAAGCTTTCCACGTATAGAGATCCGGCGCGCGTACAGCGAAACCGCATGTCACGGCGTCGAGCCGAAGCTGAACCGGTGCGTAAGTTTGTTAGGCAAGCGTTCTCACAAAGGGGCAACCGAATAACATTCGTGTAGCATCGATCCTACATGTAGTATCGTCACTACATGCCTGGTCCGGACATCAAGCGAGCGATCAAAGCCCTGGGAGACGCCGCCTGGGACGTCAAGCTGTGCCCACCACGGGCACACTGCTACGCCCGCGCCGCCTGCCCTGGGGGACCCGGCTGTTGCCAACCCTTCACGATCAACGGGACACCGCGAGACGAGGCAGACGAGGCAAAGAAGATCTATAAGCGCATGCAGCGTCACGAAACACGCCTGAAGGCACTGAGGGAGGAAGAGAGGTCATGATCACCTACTGGTTCGAGCTTCGGCTTGCGGGACCGATTGACCTCGATGCTGCCTCCGAGCGGCTGTACGCCATCTGCAGCGACGGCCAGCTTGCGGGGGACGAGGACGGAGGGTCAGTTATGTTCTCCCGCGAAGCCGGCAGCGCAATCGAAGCAATCATTTCCGCCATCGACGACACGGAGAAGGCGCAGCTAACCGTTCTCGATGTTGCTGGGGACCTTGTGACTGTTGATGAAATCGCCGAGAAGACCAACCGGTCGGTTGCGGCTGTCGGACACTGGAGCACGGGCAAGCGGGGAGGTGGACGATTCCCGCATCCAGTTGTGGACCGCAGCAGCAAAGTCCGGTTGTACTCGTGGGCCGAGGTGTCTCAGTGGCTTGCCGATCACGGCCTCGGCGGTGTCGACCAAGCCGCCGCCGAAGTGGCCACCGCCGCCGCTGAAATCTCCGCCTTGCTTCACGCCCGCCACGCGTTGCTAGCTGCGCCAGATGGACACCGAGAATTGCTCGAGCACATTCTTAGCACCGCCCCCGCTGGCCAGCGCGAGTCCGCAGACAGGGGCATCATTGCCCCCATGCCGGGCCTAGTTGATGAGGCACCACCTCCCGTTGTCTTCCTGTCTTATGCCAGTGAGGATAAGTTTGTCTTTGCTGAGCCTCTTGCTCGCGCGCTAGCCCGGCTCGGAATTCAACTATGGCTAGACATGTGGGAGATGTCGCCCAGCGACAGCCTCGTACAGCGGCTCATCGACGAAGGTTTGGCCCGTGCGAATGCGGTCATCCTAATTGCTTCCAAGTACTCAGTTACCAAGCCTTGGATTCGCGAAGAGTTCGACAACGCAACCGTGCAGAGGATCAACAGAGGTACCCGCCTGATACCGGTACGTCTAGACACTGTTGAGATGCCGATGCCGTTGGAGCGCCTGGCCTGGATCGACGCAAAGCGTTCCGACAAAGATGTGCAGATGGCCGCCCAGAGCATCGCCGACACGGTATACGGACATAGCCTACGTTCCACAACAAGATCACAACCCACGTTCACGGGGAGCTCGGTATCACGTCCAGGATTCGCACGACCACTTGCGTTCACATTGGCTGAAGAGCCAGGTCTGTCAGTGCGCCAGGAGGAAATGCACGACCGTCTCATCCGGGACCGAAACGCAACCGCCCAACACGGAACGGGCGGGAAGAGACATCATCCCGCTTGGTCTGGCCGCAACTGCACGATCCTGCTCACCGACATAGTGAGCTCCGGCACCACCCGTGATGCGGACCACCATGTCATCCGCCGCACGATCTATGACATCCTGCGCGACGCCTTCGAAAGATCAGGCTTGCAGTGGTCGATGTGTTATTACGAGGACCGCGGCGACGGGGCACTCATCATCATCCCACCAGACATCCCGACTCATGCGATCGTCGATCCATTGCTCGTTGAGCTGACCGCCCGGGTACGGCGGTACAACCGCCAGGTTCGCTCAGCTGCACGCTTTCAGCTGCGCGCTGCACTGCACGTCGGCACCGTGGTATCCGATCCTGTTGAGCTCGCTGGCGAAGCGGTCGTTTTGACCGCTGGACTCCTAGACTCTCCCATCCTCAAACGGCGACTCAAAGAGACCTCGGCCGACGTTGGCTTTATCACATCCATGCTTGTCTACGAAACCGCCATCAAAAGAGACGCCGCAAAATATCGGAAAATTGAATTTCAGGCAAATGAATCAAAATTGACTGCCTGGATGTGGATCGCAGATCAAGACTGATACGTGTGGCGCCACAAAATAGCGTGCGGATTGTGGATCTGCACGCTAGGCGACCAGGCCGTATTGGTGGATCGGACCGTTCGGGATGGACAGTGGATGAGTAGGGCGAGCGTCAGCGAGGTCAGGCTGACCGCATTCTCACATCGTGAGACCAAGGGCGACAGTG
>NZ_JBPCCU010000018.1:0-46248 GCF_050971785.1 Actinomadura scrupuli
GGGGAAACACCCGGTCCCATCCCGAACCCGGAAGTTAAGCCCTTCAGCGCCGATGGTACTGCACGGGAGACTGTGTGGGAGAGTAGGACACCGCCGGACACACCCTCACGAACGGCCCCCACCCACCGGTGGGGGCCGTTCGCATTCCCACACCAATACCCCCACACCATTCGCCGGACCATATGAGGGTCGCTCCATTCCTGGGGCGGCCCTCGACGCATTTCCAGGACCTGTCGCGCGATCGTCGTGCGGTGCGTGCCGGGATGACGAGGGCCGATGCCGGCCTTCCGCGAGGTCGCCAGGCCCACGACGCCCTGGCCGGCCGCGGCCGTCCCGGCGAGCCGATCGCGCGCGACCCGGCCCGCTGACGACGTTTTCCACCTGCAGTAATACCGATAGTCCCCGTGCATGTTCGAAGCCGTTCGAGCTCGATTATCCGCGTGTGTGACCAGGTAGTGACGGTCGGGAAACCGCGCCTGAAGGTGATTTAGAGGTGTTCTTCCGGACGAGTCTAGGAATGTGTCTCTCCTCGGGGTTGATACGGTTCTACGCTGGTTCGGGCCTTCCAGTCGCGGAGGTGGCGATGAGTGTGCAGGATCTGAGGAAGCTGGCCGCGGAGTTGCGCGGCAGGCTTCCGGTCGCGACGGAGGCGGCGGCTCGGGTCTGTGCGGCGCTCAAGGCGGGCACCAGGCCGGAGACCGGTGATGTGGATCTGATCCTGCGGGCATTGACGGACTTCGATGGTGCCCGGGTACGGCTGATGGAGGGCAGGTCGGAGGGCCCGATGCCGGAGACTTTTGAGATGTTGTCGCAGGCTCTCGACGCCGCGGCCGCTGAAGCGTCGCGAAGTGAGCGGCTTCGTGGGCTGGTGGGAATCCAGGGGCCGCCGGCGCTCGAGAACGTCCTGGAAGAGGTTCGCCAGGCGGCGCGGACCGGGCGATCGCCCCAGCTGGAGTTGCTCGCGGAGCTCATCGCGCTGGCCGCAGACACAGGCGACTTCCAAGAGCTGGACGACACCGCCGAACTGGCCAGGGAACGGTTGCCGGGTACCTGGCGCCCGTTGATCAATGCGGCCCTCAACCGGCGTCTCGAAACCGAAGAGCCTGAGCGACCGCGTCCGCAGGCAGGCGCCGCCGCGGAGGCCGGCTCGCCGACCGGTGCGCAGGAGACCGGCTCTCAAGAGACCGGCTCTCAAGAGACCGGTCCGCAGGAGACCGGCCCGCAAGGGACCGGCTCTGCTCGGCCTGAGGGCGAACGAGGCCTGGCCCCGGCCGTCAGTTTGCGGAAGAGCACGGAGAGGACCGCGCCGGAGACCCCTGAGGGCACCGCTCAGGGCACGGAGGCCGGCAGCGCACCGGGTCCCGGGGACGGCGACGTACCGGCCACGGTGCAGAGCCCTGCGGGGGCGGGCGACGCCGCGGGTGACGGGAAGAGCGATGTACCCGGCACTGCGGAGAGCGTCGCCGAGGGGTCGGAGGTGGGTGACGCCCCGGGTCCTGGAAGGAGCAGCACCGAGGACGGGGAGGCAACGCGTCGCCGGGAGAGTGACGCGCAGGCCCCCGCGGACGGCGCTACCCCGGCCCCGCTGGGTGCGCCTCCCGCGTTCGGTGCCGGTGTCGTCGAGGCGTCCGAGATCGTACTGGAGTTCGCCGAGCAGATCGGCCCGCCGATCCACGATGAGCGTGGGCGGCCCGATGAGCCGGATCCGCCCGCCGGTACGGGCTCGAATACCGCGAAGGAGGGCCCGGCGGGGACGCCCGCGGTAGGGGAGCCGCAGGCAGGGACGCACGAGGGAGAAACAGCGGCTACGGAGACGTCCGCGCCTGCTCAGGCGGGGACCGAAGGGCCCAGATCCGGGATCACACCCGCACACGACCTCGCGGCCGGGCCCCAGGAGCTGGAAGCCTCGAAGGTCAGAAGCCCGCAGGCAGGTCCCGGGCAGGCAGGTCCCGGGCAGGCCGGGAGCGTGGCGGGGGCGAGTCGGGGGCACCGGGTGGTCGGGTCTGACGGCGCAGGCACCGCTGGAAGGACCGGAAAGACCGGGACGGCCGAGGCGGGGACGACGGAGGCGGAGGTGGCCGCGCTGCGGTCGGCCCGGTTCGGGCTGGCGGCCTGGCTGCGTACGGCGGCGGGCCGGCCGGCCGCCGAGGCACAGGCGCGGCGGTGCGCGGGGCTGGCCCGCGCCATGGGCGACTTCGCCGGGCGGTTGTCGGCCGAGTTCTCCGCGGCAGCCCAGGGGCTGGACGCACGGTCGCTCGCCGACGACCCGGCAGGGGGGATCTTGGCGTGGGCCGCGGCGATACGTGCCGGGATCGTGCATCCCACCCCGGAATCGATCCGGCTGCTCGATGATCTCGTCCCGGTGGTGTCGCCCTATCCGGGGCTCTCGGCGTACGGGGAGGCCTTCGCCGATGCCGCGGACTCGGGGGCGTACCTCGTCCCCGGGGGGACCACGGACGGACGTGGCACGCAGGCCGGGCAGAACCGCCAGCGCGCGGTCAGGGCCTCGGTACGGCTGCTGGAGGAGGGGCCGCACCGCAGGCTGGAGCCGGCCCTGGTCGAGGAGACGTGGCGGGCGCTGGTCCAGCAGGACGCACCGCTCGGGCGGCTCCTCACGGCCGCGGCACGAGACGACACCGCACGGGTCGACGAGGTCGCCGATCAGGTGGCCGCACTCCGGGTGGGCGGGGCCGTCGGCGAATTGATCAACGACACGGTGCGCTGGGTCGCGGGCGGCCCTGTCGAGAGCACCACCACGATCTGGCTCGGCGGGATGATCGGCGACGCGCTGGAGATGGTGGCGCGCTGGGTCTCCGCGGTCAAGGGGACGGCCTCGGTGGGCACGGACCGGCTCACCCAGGCCCTGGCGGAGCTGCGCGCCGCCATCGAGCGCAACGAAGAGCTGGCCGCGGCCGAGCTGAGCGGCCCCGTCGCGGCGGGCGGTCCGGTGCCGGCCGCGGCGGCCGGAGCGGCGCGCGTGCTGATCCGGGAGACACTGGAGCTGCTGGACGGCGCGCCGGTACAGACCACCGAGCCCCCGTACGCGCACGTCGTCAACCGGGAGTTGCTGCTGGCGCCCGCCGTGCAGGTCCACCCGGCCACCCTGGTGCCCTACGAGCCCCCCGCCCTGGCGGACCTGATTCCGGTGGCCCTGGCGCCGGAGGAGGAGTGGGAGGCCGCCTTCGAGGCGCGGGCCGCGCAGGGCGACCACGAGGGGACGCGCGCCATCATCGCCGTCCTCGAGCGGCAGGAGCCCGACAGGGTGCTGCCGCTGCGCCTGCGCCGTGAGGAGCTGGTCCGGGCGGCGCGGTCGGCCCGGGACGAGCGTGTGCGCGATCTTCGCGCGCGGATGGCCCAGGGCATGCGGGACGGGGCGTTGAGCGGAGACGCCGCCGCCCGCATCGAGAAGACGCTCCAGGACCTGACCGGCCCGCTACGCGACGACTTCGGCCGGGTCCACGGTGTTCTCCACGGCCTGGAGACCGAGATCGCTCGGGGAGCCGCGCACAACCTGAAGCTGCTCGGCGGCGCCGCCGGCTCCGCCGCCCCTCAGCCCTGACCCGGCCCGGCGCCGGGAAGGCCCTCAGCGCGGGGCCGGGGAAGCTCCCCGAGGGGATCGGCGCGGGCCCGGATCGCCTCGGGCCCGGCCGGGGACGCCTCAGAACAGCACGGATCACGTCAGGACGCCCCAGAACCCGTCGGCACGGGAATCCAGGCGGCAGCACGTCGACCGGGCCCCGCCGCCGCCGTCACTGACGGCCGTTGCGGGCCCGGCGGGCCGGCCAGGTGGTGATGTCACGGACCCGTTCCGCCGGCAGCGTGCGGAGCCGTACCGCCACGGCGGTGGGGTCCCCGACGATGCGGTCGGCGTCGAACCGGCGCAGCTCGGTCAGCGTGAGCACCCCGCAGAGCAGGGCGTCCTGGGTGCGTACGGCCACCATCGGGCCGATCTGGGTGAACCCCGGCCCGCTGTCGTTGAGAGTCAGCAGCAGGCCCTGGAAGGTGGCCTCGCCGGGTGAGGCGGGCTGTGACCGTACGGAGTCCAGCAGCGAGAGAAAGCCGCGCTCGAGCTCCCGGGGGCTCTTACCGGTCAGATAGAAGCGCACGTGCCAGGCGGTGGTCTTCAGTGGTACCCGGAACCGGATGGTCAGGCCGTTGGTACGGGAGCACAGCTCGTAGGCCCGGCTCAGGCCCGGCCGCTGGGCGGCATCCGTGCCGCACAGGCCGCCGCTGACCGTCCCGGCGGCGGGGTCGGCGCCGCCGAGAGTGGCGGCGACCGCCTGGTCCAGCTGGCCGATGGTGTAGCGGAGCACGTTGGCGAGGTTCTGTTCCAGCGCCTCGAGCGTACGGGTGATCCGCTGGTTCAGGTCCTGGCCGAAGTCACGGGAGTCCTCCAGCGCGCTGAGGCGCCGGCTGAAGACCACGCTCTGGTCACCGAGCTGCGCCAGCCGGTTCTTGGCCTGGAGCATGTCGGCGGAGAGCCGTTCGAGGTCGTTCAGGCGGCGCTGGAGGGCCGGGACGGTGCCGCCCAGCTGGGTGGTCAGTGACTGCAGCCGCCGCTCCTGCTCGTCGACCAGGACGCCGAGTTCGGTGAGCTGCCGGGCCTTCTGGCCGGAGCCGCGCGCGAGGTACAGCTCCGCGGCGCCCACGACCAGGCAGGCGAGGACCAGCAATATGGACGTCATGCTGATCCCTCGTGTCCTCCGTCCAGCGGAAGCCTCCCGCCACCAACTTCTGTGATCGTCACTGTGATGGACGATAAGCCAGATACCCCGTCAGATGCCATTGATCGATCCCAATGTGTAACTCGTAGCTTTCTTACCGACGACAGCCGCCTGTCCTGTCAGGAGTAGCCGAGGGGTGGGAGGACTCTTTTCCGCTGGATGGGTACAGACCGCCTCATGACGGTCGAGAGTCGATTCGGCCTGGCCGCGCGCTGAAGGGATCTGGGCATGAACATCTCCCGTACCGCCGATCTGTGGTGGAAGAACGCCGTCGTCTACTGCCTGGACGTGGAAACGTTCAAGGACGGCAACGACGACGGCATCGGCGACTTCCGGGGAGCCACCCAGCAGATCGACTACCTGGACCGGCTCGGGGTGACCTGCATCTGGCTGATGCCGTTCTATCCGTCGCCGGACCGTGACGACGGCTACGACATCACCGACTTCTACGGAGTCGATCCCCGGCTCGGGACGCTGGGGGACTTCGTGGAGTTCGTGCGGACCGCCCGGGACCGCGGCATCCGAGTGATCGTCGACCTGGTCGTCAACCACACCTCCGACGAGCACGCGTGGTTCCAGAACGCCCGGGCGAGCCGCGACTCCAAGTACCGCGACTGGTACATCTGGGCGGACGAGCCGCCGAGCGACGGCCCGCAGGGCATCACCTTCCCCGACCAGGAGACGAGCCTGTGGGAGTACGACAAGGGGACGGGCCAGTACTACTTCCACCGCTTCTACAAGTTCCAGCCCGACCTCGACGTCGCCAACCCCGAGGTCCGGGACGAGATCGCGCGCATCATCGGCTTCTGGATGGAGCTGGGACTGTCCGGGTTCCGGGTGGATGCGGTGCCGTTCATGCTGGAGACCACCGGCCAGCGGGACGCCGCGAACCTGCCTGACCCGCATGAGTTCCTCGCCGACCTGCGCTCCTTCCTGTCCCGCCGCAGCGGCGAGGCGATCCTGCTCGGCGAGGTCAACCTGCCCTACCAGGACACGATGCGCTTCTTCGCCGAAGGCCGCGAGCTGACCATGTGCTTCGACTTCATCGGGATGCAGCGGATGTACCTCGCGCTGGCCCGCGGTGACGCCCGGCCGCTCGCCGAGTCCCTGAGCGAGCGCCCCCAGCCCCCGGAGGACGGGCACTGGGCGACCTTCGTCCGCAACCACGACGAGCTCACCCTCGACAAGCTCACCGATGATGAACGGCAGGAGGTCTTCGAGGCGTTCGGCCCGGAGAAGGACATGCAGCTGTACGACCGGGGCCTGCGCCGGCGGCTGCCCCCCATGCTCGGCGGCGACCTGCGCAGGATCAAGATGGTCTACAGCCTGCTGTTCTCCCTGCCCGGCACCCCGGTCCTGTTCTACGGGGAGGAGATCGGGATGGGTGAGGATCTGCGCGCCGAGGGCAGGATGGCGGTCCGTACCCCGATGCAGTGGCGGCCGGACCCGTCGGGCGGGTTCTCCACCGCGGATCCGTCCACGTTCCCGGCCCGGCTGGTCGAGGGCGAGTACGGGCCCGAGCACGTCAGCGTGAGCGCCCAGCGCGGCGACCCGGAGTCGCTGTTCACCTGGATGGGCACCCTGGCGGAGCGCTACCGGCAGAACCCGGAGTTCGCCTGGGGCGAGTACTCCCTCCTGGACACCGGCACCGATTCGGTACTCGCCCACCGGTGCTCGACCCCGCATGCCACCGTGATCGCCCTGCACAACTTCGCGGAGACCCCAACCGAGGTCGAGGTCACGCTGGACGGGTTCGACGACTCCTGGATCCTGGCCGATCTGCTCGTCGACGGCACGGCCAAGCTCACCGGCCAGGGACGCGTCACCCTGCGGCTGGACGGCTACGGCTGCCGCTGGCTCCGCGCCTTCCCCGCGTCCGCCCCCTGATCCGATCCGACACGCCGCGAGCAACGGGCTTCCAGCAACGACCCCACCCCTGCCAAGGGAGGGAGGGATTGATCGCGTGAGCACGGGGAGAGAGGCTTGGCGGCGTTCCCCGGGGCCGGGGGTGGGCCGGGGCCCGGCACCTGGGGGCTAGGAGATCACGGTCGGCTCGGCCGGGAGGCCGAGGAAGCGGCCGATATCGGCGGCCTCGGCCTGCAGCTCGGCCAGCACGGCGGGGGAGAGCGGCTCGAACGGTTCGACGATGATGCCGACGCGCCGGGCCGAACGCCGGGTACGCCAGGTGCCGGCGGCCTGGCCGTCCACCAGCAGCGCGGGCCGGATGATTCCACCGCCGGGGTGGATCAGCGTGCGGTAGGGGCCGGGCACCGACAGTTCCCTGGTCCGCCAGCCGAGGAGGTATTCGTCGAAACCCGGGACGAGCCGTACGACCGGCACGGGCCCGCCGTCGGCTCGTTCGGAGCCGGCCCGTGCGAGGTCGGCCTGTGCGAGGTCGGCGTGTTCGGGGGTGGTCTGGGCGGGGGGCGGTGGCTCCGAACCGGGCCAGGCTCGCCGGGCCTCGCCGAGGGACAGCCCCGACCAGGCGGCGAGATCCGCGGGCTCGGCCGGCTCGTGCGCCAGGCGGTAGCGGCGGGCCAGCCGGCGCAGCGCGGCGTCCCGGTCGGTCACCGTGACGGGAAGCGGACGGCCGAGCCAGTCGGCGGCGTGCACGTAGGTGGGCTTGCCCGCCCGGTCGGGGCCGAGCACCACCAAGCCCTCCCGGGCGCCGAGCAGGGCCAGGTGCACGATCGCCTGTCCCTCGGCCGGAAGTCCCGCCTTCGCCAGCCGCTCGCCCAGCTCCGGTTTGCCGAGCGGCCCCTGGCCGGCCAGTGCGGCCGTCACGAACCGTACGGCTTCGTCGGCCCCGATCTCGACGCCGAGGGCGCGCAGGCGCCGCAGTGAGCCCGTGGGAGCGGGCCGGACCAGCGGGAACAGCCAGGGCAGGTCCTCGGCCGCGATGAGATGGAGGGTGACGCGCGGCCCCCAGCAACGGACGATCTCCCGGGTGTCGCGTGCGGCCGTCACGTCGGCGGCGGTGAGACCGGCCGTCCGGGCCCGCAGCGCCAATGGGAAGGCGGCGATGTCCTGCGCCTGCACGGCGAGCAACCGGCGGACCACCTCTGCCGCCCCGCCGCCCGGCCGATGCAGCAGCTGGGCATGGGCCCTGCGGTGCCTGATCTCGTCGCTCACGGCCCCAGTCTCCGCCATCCGGCGGGCGGGGAGGCGGGCAGCGGGGGGCGGGAAATCGGGAGGTGTGCCGGAGATGTCCGGTGTTACTGTGCGGGAGCCGGCCGCGGGACTCAGGTGCGACTTCCGGAACCCGCCTGTACAGCGATGATTCGCCGCTCGCGCCCTCATTCCCCGGCCGGCCTGAGACCTCTTCCGGGAGCCCGCGTGGAAACCTTCGCCGACCTGATCGCCTGCGAGGACGTCCTCATGTTCGTCAACGCGGCGATCACCTCCACCGGGCAGCGGGAGTTCCACTCCGACGACGGCGCGCAGCGGTTGTCCCTGGATTTCCTGCACCACTACATGCGGGAGAACTACCGGGACCTGTACGCCGCCACCCTCGCCCTCAACATCAACGACCACAACGCGGCGCTCATCGTCCGGCGGCTGCTGGAGAGCGGGCTGCGGCGACCGGTCGAGGGCCGGCTGATCGCCCGCCGGTTGGCGCTGCTCCCGCCGCAGCGGGTGTACGGGATGTTCCGGGAGCTGCGCAAGGCCAAGGTGAACAACCGCACGACCCGGGCGATCATGCGGGACTGGCTGGCGGCCCGCCCCGACCCGGCCTTCGACGCCGTGAAGTACCGCGGGGCGGTCCGGGCCGCCGCACGGCACGCCCACCTCACCCTGGACGGCGAGCTCGGCCCGTTCCTGTTCGCCCCGCGCAGCCGCAAGGTCTTCGCGACGCCGTTGTTCGACACCTGGCGGCGAGCGCACTACGAGGCCGGCGCCGTGTACGCGCTGCCGTACACCGTGGCCGAGGGGTTCGCCGCCAAGCACGGCATCGACCGGGGCGCGTTCCTCGAGCGGATCGCGCCGCGGCTCACCCGCCTCGAGCGGCTGCGGCTGCAGGAGTCGGCCCGTGAGCGCAAGACCACCGGCCTCGACCGTGACCTCACCGGGATGCCGCTGACCCGGCTGGCCTCGTACGTCCTCGGGCTGTCGCTGGACGACCGGGCGCGGCGCCGTACCGAACTCACCGCGGCGCTGCGGGACGCGGCCCGCCGGGCGGCGGGGCGGCAGGCCGGCACCTGGGGCCGGGTGACGGCGGTCCTCGACGACAGTTTCTCCGCGTTCGGCTCGGTGGTGAAGCGGCGGCGTCCGCTGGCGGTGGCGCTGGCCTGTCACCACCTGCTCCAGGTCCTGGCGGGGGAGTACCGGGGACTGTGGCTGTCCGGGCGGGGCGACGACCTCCTGCTGTACCCGTACGGCCCGACGCCGCTGGGCGAGCGGATCATGGACGCGCTCGAGACCGGCCCCGACCGGCTCGTCATCGTCTCCGACGGGTGGGACAACGCCCCGCCCGGACTGGCCGGGGAGGTGCTGCGGATCTGGCGGACCCGGCTGGACCCCGCCGGCCGGGTCGGCATCGTGCATCTCAACCCGGTGTACGACGCCGCCGACTTCGATGTGCGCCGGCTGTCGCCCTCCGTGCCGACGGCGGGGATCCGCGACGCCGAGGACCTGCCCGCGCTGGTGGAGCTGGCCCAGTTCGCGGAGGGCCGGACCGGGCTGCCCGAGCTCGAGGCGCATCTGGCCGAGCGGGTCGGCGCATTCCTGGAGCGGGACTCGTGACCGGGCTCGACCTGACCGGACTGGCCACCCGGCCCGCACAGCGGTGGGGCTCGATCCGGCTGGTGCCCCTCGCACGGCAGGAGCCGATCGAGGATCTGCGGCTCAACGCGCAGGTCTACGGCGACGAGGTGTCGATCGTCTCGGTCGGACCCCGGGTCTCGTACGTGTCGTACATCCCGCACGCCTTCGTGGCGACCTGGACGCGCGACGGGACGCCCGCGGCCGCGTACGGGACGCAGCTCGGCTCGGCCGGAGCACCGGAGCGGGACGTCACCGTACCGGCGTGCGTGCCGCTGCGGCTGCGGCGGCGCATGGCCCGCCGGGTGGACCGGGACCGGCTGCGTTTCCTGCCGCTGCATCTGGCGTTGGAGGGCTATCTGGCGTTGCACTTCGGCGGGCCGTCGGTGGCGTGGGACGAGTGGTCGCAGCGGGCGGTGCGGCAGGGCCTGTCCCCGCGCTGCGAGGAGGTCTACAGCGGGGCCGAGGTCCGGGACCTGGACGACGCGTTGCGCATCTTCGAGATCCACCCGGGCCAGTGCGGGGTGCTGGTCTACGTGGCCGACGCGCTGGCCGGCGCGTTCGTCGTGCCGCATCCGGAGGACTACCGCGCGCTGCACGCGACGCTCGTACGGGACCTGTACGGCGAGCTGATCTACCAGTACGGGCTGATGACCCTGCCGGTGCCGGACCTGGTCTCCCCGATCGTGGACGCACAGGTGCGGTCGCTCGCCGATCTGCGGGCGCAGGCGGCACTGCGCACGGCCGAGTGGGCGGACTTCCACGACACGGTCATGGCGGGCGGGCTGCTGGGCGCGGACGACTACACCTTCGAGGAGGTCTACCGGCTGGGCCGGTTCCGGCTCCAGCGGTTCCTGCCGTCCTTCCGGCTGCACGACGAGAGCCACCTCGGGGAGGTGATCGTGGACGGTTCGGGCCGGGTGGCCTACCTGAAGACCTACCGGCTGTCGCAGGGCCAGGTGCGCCGGGGTCACCTGCTCACCCGGCTCGCCCGCTGCGACTGGAACCTGGGCGCGGCGGCCGCGGCCCTCGGCACCGACGCCGAAGGGCTGGCACTGCGGCTCCAGCGCTCCGGGTTCGGCTACCTGCTGCGGCAGGACGTCCTCGACCACTACCGCGCGGCGGCCCGCCGCCGGGAACTCACCTGACCGGCCGCGCACGCCAGCCCGCGCACGCCAGCCCGCGCACGCCACCCTGGGAACGCCACGCCGATTACCGGTATCCAGGTGCCCTGTCGATGTCGTACGTTCCGGAGATGAGAACGGGGACGCCGGCCGTGCTGCTGGATGTCGACGGAGTGCTGAATCCGATCAAACGGGCGGGGCGCGGCTATCGCCGGTGCCGGGCGTCGCCCAACGGCATCACCTACCGGCTCTGGCTGAACGCCGGGCACGGGCCGATGCTGCGCGAGCTCGTCACCGAGACCCGTGCCGAGCTGGTGTGGGCCAGTTACTGGTGTGAGCACGCCAACGAGTGGATCGCGCCCCGGGTGGGCCTGCCGGACCTGCCGTACGTCCCGATCTCGGCCCGGCCGTACGACACGGAGCTCTCGCTCGGGGCGTGGAAGGCGCGGCATGTCGCCGTGTGGGCGCAGGGCCGACCGTTCGTCTGGTTCGAGGACGAGCCCGACGTCACCGGCTGCCTGCAGGGTGAGGCCGATGTCGGCGACCATCTCCTCGTCGCCGTGGATCCCCTCGTCGGGCTGACCGAGGACCACATCGAGCAGGCCCGGTCCTGGCTGCTCCAGCGCGCCTAGCGGGTTCGGGCACGCACGAAAGAGACCTGCTGAGGGAGTTCGCACGCCACCGGCGGGCATGGTGAACAGTCCGTGAATGCCGCGTACCCAAACGCCTTCCCGGCGGTTCCGGCTCCTACAATCTGGTGGCGGTTGACTTCGCGATAACCCTCCTTGCTTCGCGATGACGTTGTTGACCTCACGAAAACCTGGTCGACCTCTCGCGATGATCGGTCGACTTCGCGATCACCTTTCTGGAGTGCCGGATGGCCAGTAAGATCATTCTGCACATCGGCCTGCAGAAGTCCGGGACGACGTACCTGCAGGAGGTCCTCGGTACGTGCACGGGCGAGCTGGCCGAGGCGGGCATGCTCTACCCGCTCGCGGCGGAGGCGCCCCGGCCCGGTGCCGTCGAGAACCACGAGCACGCCATGTACGGGCTGCTGGGCACCGAGTTCCCCTGGGTCGGCGAGGCGCGCGCCGCCGAGCTGCGCGAGACCTGGGAGCGCCTGGCCGCACAGGTCAAGGACTGGCCCGGCACGGTGCTGCTGTCCGCGGAGGCGCTCGCGGTCATCCGCACCCCGGCGATCCGGCGGCTGCTCGACACGCTCGACCCGCCCGACCTCGAGGTGCTGGTGACGGCCCGCGGCCTGGGCCGGTCCCTGCCCTCGCTGTGGCAGCAGCACATCCGCAACGGCCGGGCCGGGACCTTCGAGAACTACCTGCAGGTGCTGGCCGACCAGCGGGACCGCCCGCGCCAGGACATCGAGCAGGTCCTGGAGCTGCACCTGTGGCGTGCCTTCGCGCTCGGCGGGCTCGTGCGGCGGTGGGCCGCGGAGACCGGGACCGGCAGGATCCGGCTGGTGACCAACGCGGGGTCGCCGCCGCAGCTGCTGTGGTCGCGGTTCACCCAGGCGATCGGGCTGCCCGACTTCGCCGGCCGCCCGTCCGCCGACGTACTCGGCAAGCGCACCCACGCCGGGCTGACCGCCGAGGAGACCGTCGTGCTCAGCTCGCTGAACTACGCGCTGTCGCAGTCGGACTTGAGCAGGGAAGAGGCCACCCGGGTGCGGGACACCGTCGTCAACGACGGGTTCCTCACCCGCACGGAGCGCGGCGCCAAGAACGTCATCCCCGAGGACTGGCGTGGCCGGGTCCTGCAGTGGGGCGAGTCGGATGTCGCCGATCTCCTCGACAGCGGGGTACGGCTGGTGGGAGACGTCGAGGACCTCCGCTACGAACCCGGCGGGGAGCCGCCGCAGCCGCCCACCGCCAGAGACGTCGGCAGGGCGAGTGCCGTGGCGGTGCTCGCGGTGGCCGCGGCGTTCAAGCAGCCCCCCGTGGAGCAGGCCGCACCGCACCGTCCGCGTAGGCTCTTCCGGACGTCCGTGTAGCGCTGGTCGCCGACATCCCGGGGGGATTACTTCGTGCCCAAGCACGTGCGGAAGCGTTCGCACGCCGGTCTGGCCGCCGTGCTCCTCGCGGCGGCGCTGTTGTCCGGTTGCACGTCGTCGGCGGGGGGCGGTCCGGGCTCCGGCCCCGGCTCCGGCCCGCGCGACAAGCCGAACTTCGTGTTCCTGCTCACCGACGACCTCGACACGTCGGCGACGGCGTACATGCCCAACCTCAAGGCGCTGTTGACCGACCAGGGCACCACGTTGTCGCGGTACTACGTCAGCCTGGCCTGGTGCTGCCCGTCGCGGGCGTCCACCCTGCGCGGGCAGTACGCGCACAACACCGGTGTCTGGACCAACACCGCGCCCAACGGCGGCTTCTTCATGTTCCACCAGCTCGGCCGGGAGCGGTCGACGCTGGCGACCTGGCTGCGGGGGGCGGGCTACCGCACCGGCCTGTTCGGGAAGTACCTCAACGGCTATCCGGAACAGGCGCCGGTCAAGAAGACCTACGTGCCGCCCGGCTGGACCACCTGGGTCAGCCCGGCGGCCGGATATCCCTACAGCCAGTTCGACTACACGCTCAACGAGAACGGCCGGCTGACCCATGAGAAGCCGTCCAACGCCACCTACCTGACCGACGTGCTGACCCGCAAGGCCGACGGCTTCCTCGCGGCCAAGGACACCAGGCCGTTCCTGGCCTACATCGCTCCCTACAACCCGCACATCCCGGCCACCCCGGCGCCACGGCACCGGAAGTTGTTCGCCGGCGTCCGGGCCCCGAGACCCCCCTCCTACGACGAGCCCGACATGGCCGGGAAGCCGGCCGAACTCCAGCGGCTGCCCCCGATCACGGGCAGGGAGGCCCGGGAGTGGGACGCGCTGTACCGCAAGCGGCTGCAGTCGATGCAGTCGGTCGACGACATGATCGGCGACCTGGTGCAGACCCTGAAGGACTCCGGGCGGCTCGCCAACACCTATTTCATCTTCACCTCGGACAACGGCTTCCACATCGGTCAGCATCGGCTGGCCCCGGGCAAGAACACCGCCTACGAGGAGGACATCCGCGTCCCCTTCGTCATCCGCGGCCCCGGCATCCCGGCCGGGCGGACAGTCGACGCCCTCGCCTCCAACATCGACCTCGGCCCGATGCTGGCCGATCTCGCCGGTGCGAAGACGCCCGAGTTCGCCGACGGACGCTCGCTGCGGCCGATCCTGACCGGCGGGCCGCCGCCGAAGAACTGGCGGCAGGTGCTCCTGCTCGAACACGCCAAGGCCCGCGGCACCCACCCGATCGGGCCCCGGACGACGGTGGACGGCACGCTCGAGCCGCCGGAGATGGTCCGGGCGGGGGTACGGACCAAGGCCTACCTGGCGCCCTTCGTGGCGCTGCGCACCAGGCGCTACCTCTACGTCGAGTACGAAACGGGGGAACGCGAGATGTACGACGTCGTGGCCGACCCCTACGAGCTGCACGACATCGCGGCGGGCAACCCGTTGCTGACCGGTCTGTCGGACCGGCTGCGGCGGCTGCGGGAGTGCGCCGGGGAGAGCTGCCGAGCCGCCGAGGACGGGTCGGAACCGGCCTGGTGACGGCCGCGCGGGTCCTACCTGTGGGTCCAGTCGGGCTGGAGGAACTCCGCGACGCGGGCGTGCCGGCCGAGCAGCACGACCTCGCGGAACTGCCAGAGCATGGCGCCGGTGGGGGCATGGATGACCATGTCGTCGCGCAGGCGCAGCTGGAGCAGCCGGGTGCCGTCCGGCTGCGGCACCCAGCGGGGCGCGTCGTCGGCGGCCAGCCTGCTCAGCTCCACCCGGTGGACCGAGTGGACCTCGTGGTTGGCGCTGATCGGCCCCGGGTCGCGCGGTGCCACGACGATCGGGCTGATCGCGAATCCGGAGGCGGCCGGGAAGTCGTCCAGGCGCCCGAGGACGTCCGCCGGGTCCACCCGCAGCCCGATCTCCTCGTGCAGTTCCCGCAGCGCCGTCTGCTCCGGGGTCTCGCCGTCGTCCAGCCGGCCGCCGGGCAGTCCCCACTGGCCGGCGTTGCGCCCGCGGTACGCCCGCTTGATCAGGATCACGCAGGGGACTCCGCCGTGCTCCACGACGCACAGCACGACCCCCGCCCGCCGCATGCCGGGCGCGTCGGCCACGGTGGTGTACGGAAAGTCGCGCAGCCGGCCGACGGCCACCTCCCGGAACTCCTGCAGGTTCATGCGGACGGCTCCAGGTGTGGGTCCGGGTGGGAGTGCCCGCCCAGAGTCAGGTGAAAAGACGTCATCCGGTGACGATACGCGCGTACTGCCCGGGGGGCCGCCCCACCGTGGCGGTGAAGTCCCGGGTGAAGTGCGCCTGGTCGGCGTACCCGAGCTCGGCGGCGAGTCCCGCCCAGTCGAGGTCGGTGCCCTCGGCCGACTCGGCAGCCCGCTCGGCGGCCTCGTGCATCCGGTAGCGGCGGATCACCCACTTCGGCCCGGCGCCGACGTACTCGTGGAACAGCCGCTGGAGCCGCCGGGCCGGCACGCCCAGCACCCGGGTGAGCTCGTCCACCCGGAGGAGGGCCGGGTCGGCGGCGATCCGGGCCACCATGGCGGCGACCTCGTCGACGACCGGGTCCGGCTCGGGTGCCCGCGCCACCAGGAAGTCCTCGAGCAGGGTGACGGCGTCGGCGGTCTCCGGGGTGGTGAGGATCCGCTCCGCCACGGCCAGGCCCTCGGCGCCGAAGACCTCCGAGACGGCGGGGAACCGGTCGGTGATCGTCGCCACCGGGGCGCCCAGGAAGGGCCGGAAACCGCCCGGCCGGAACCGTACGCCGACGACCCGGCCGCGACCGGAGATCTCCTCGGTGAACTCACCCCGCACGACTCCGGCGATCCGGGCCCGGCCCGGGCCTGTCGCATAGGTCGTGAACGTCATGTGCACCGCGGGATGGGTGAGCACCCGCTGGCGATGCGGCTCGTCCAGGTCCCAGGTGAGCATCCAGCAGTTCGCCACGAAGGGGGCCAGCTCGGGGACGGGCGGCCGCTGGTCGAGATGGAAGCGTTCCCGGGCCGTATGAGGGTCCAGGATGCCCCGGGTGTCGGGAGGGAGGGAGCCTGCCATGGGTCCAGGCTAGGCGGGTCGCCGGGCCCATGGCGGATTCGCGAGAGGTACGGGGCCGTTCGGTGTCGGGTTTGTCCGGTGTCGGGTTTGTTCAATACGGATCGGCCGTGGATCCCTAACGTGGCTCGCATGGAACTGCGGCTACTGATGACGAAGGCATCCGATACGGCCATCGAGATCGTGCGGGGCGTCGAGCCCGGCCGGCTGGACGGCCCCACGCCGTGCCCGGAGTGGGACGTCCGCGGGCTGCTCAACCACGTGATCCTCTGGACCGGCCACCGTGCCGGGCTCGCGGCGGGCAAGAAGCCGATCGAGGGCCCCGGCGAAGATCATGACTACACCGCCGAACCGGGCTGGGCCGAGCACTACGCCGAGCTCTCCGCCGCCACCGCGCGGGCCTGGAGCGACCCCGCGGCGTGGGAGGGCGAGACCGGCATGAGCGGCGCCGGCCGGATGCCCGCCCCGTTCATCGGCGGGATCCTCTTCGCCGAGTGGCTCCTGCACGGCTGGGATCTGGCCGCCGCCACCGGGCAGAAACCCGCCATCGACGACGACCTGCAGCAGGAGCTCCTCGCCAAGGTGGACGGCATGAAGGAGACGGCGCGGCAATACAAGATCTTCGGCCCCGAGGTGCCGGTGCCGGCCTCGGCGTCCCCGTTCGAACGCGCTCTCGGCCTGGCCGGGCGCGATCCGGACTGGACCCCCTGACCCCGTAGGCTTGGGGCCATGGCCTCCTCTTCGATCCGAGTACGTTTCGCCCCCTCTCCGACCGGCATCTTCCATGTCGGTGGCGCCCGGTCCGCCCTGTTCAACTGGGCGCTGGCCGAACAGTCCGGCGGAACGTTCGTCCTGCGGATCGAGGACACCGACGCCGCGCGCAACCGCCCCGAGTGGACCGAGGGGATCATCTCCGCGCTCGCCTGGATCGGCATCCACAGCGACGCGCCGATCTTCGAGGGCCCCTACTTCCAGTCGGCCTACGACGCACAGCAGCGGGCCGCGGCGGCCCGGCTGGTCGCCGAGGGCAAGGCGTACTACTGCACCTGTACCCGGGAGGACGTGAAGGCCCGGACCGGGTCCGAGCACCAGGGCTACGACGGATACTGCCGGGACCGCGGGCTGACCGAGGGCGCGGTCAGGTTCCGTACCCCGGACGAGGGCGTGACCGTCGTGGCGGACACCGTCCGCGGCACGGTCGAGTTCCCCAACAACGCGATGGAGGACTTCGTCATCGCCCGGGGCGACGGCTCTCCGCTGTTCATCCTCGCCAACGTGGTCGACGACCTGGAGATGGGGATCACGCACGTCGTCCGTGCCGAGGAGCACCTGTCCAACACCCCGAAGCAGCAACTGCTGTGGGAGGCGCTGGGCACGCCGGAGCCGGGCCGGGAGCACGGCGCACCGCCGGTGTGGGCGCACGTACCGGTGATCGTGAACGAGCGGCGCCAGAAGCTGTCCAAGCGCCGCGACAAGGTGGCCCTGGAGTCCTACCGGGACGAGGGCTATCTCGCCGAGGCGATGGTCAACTACCTGATGCTGCTCGGCTGGGGCCCCGGCAACGACCGGGAGATCATGCCCTGGGACGAGATGATGCCGCTGTTCGCGCTGGAGGACGTCAACTCCGCTCCCGCGTTCTTCGACGAGAAGAAGCTGCGGGCCTTCAACGGCGAGTACATCCGGGCGCTGCCGCTGGAGGAGTTCATCACCCGGTGCGAGCCCTGGGCGGCACAGATCCCCGGGTACGACCCGAAGGTCTTCGCGCAGGTGGCCGAGCTCGCGCAGACCCGCATCGCCGTGCTGTCGGAGATCACGGCGAACGTGGACTTCCTGTTCCTCGATGAACCCGTCGTCGACGAGACGTCCTGGGCCAAGGGCATGAAGGGGTCCGCGGCGGAGATCCTGGCCGCCGCCGAAGAGGTCTACCGGGACGCCCCCTGGGAGACCGAGGAGCTGAAGTCCCGGCTGGAGCAGGCCGGCGCCGCGTTCGGGTTGAAGCTCGGCAAGACCCAGGCCCCGGTCCGGGTGGCGGTCACCGGCCGCACGGTCGGGCTCCCGCTGTTCGAGTCGCTGGAGGTGCTCGGCCGGGAGCGGACCCTGGCCCGCCTCGCCGCGGCCCGCGCCCGTCTGGCGGCCGGCGCCTGACCCGCCCGGCACCCGGAGCCGGAATCGGCCGTCATCTCGTGGTCGAGCCTGCGGCGTGACCGGGCCGTGGCCTCCGGGCCATGGTGTGACTGGATCATGGTGTGACGAAGACGCCGGCGCGGGCGGCGGCGGCGACCGCCGCGGCCGACTGGTCGGCGGCTTCGTCGTCGAGTGGTTCGGCGGTGACGAGCAGCCGCATGTACAGCGGGGCCCCGATGGCTCGTGAGATGTCGGCGGGCCGGGTGCCGGGGGGCAGTTCGCCGCGGCCGACGGCACGGGCGACGATCTCGGCGACCATCGTGGTGTGCTCGGCCCAGAACGCGCGGACGACCTGCGCGACCTGGCTCTGCTGGCCGACCGAGACCATGGCCCGGACCAGCGCCTGTCCGCCGCGGTCGGCGAGTACGGCGAGCGCGGAGCGGGCGAGCTGGCGTAGGTCACTGTCGATGCTGCCGGTGTCGGGCATCGCCACTGATCGCTCGGCGAACCGTACGAGCGCGTCGACCAGCAGCCCGTCGAGGGTGCCCCAGCGCCGGTAGACCGTGGCCTTGTGCACGCCGGCGCGGTTGGCGACGGCCTCCATGCTCAAACCCGCATATCCGGACTCGATCAGCTCGTCGATGGTCGCCTCGAGCACGGCCGCCCGGGTCCGCGCGCTTCGCCCTCCGGGCCGGGTCTGGGGCATGTTTCCTCAGAATCTGATGCGACACATCGTTGCATTAAGGTTCGGGTCATGCCATTCTACCTCTAACGCGACAGTCTGTCGCATAGGGAGTGGACTATGAGCACTGTGACCTCGGTCGGCACCTCGTCTCGATGGCGGACCATCGGCCAGGCCCTGACCTGGCTGGCCGCGATCTCCGCACTCGCCGCGGCCGGCTCCGCGATCTCCGATGTGACCGCGGCGGGTCCCGACACCCTGGTCGTGCAGACCTGGCGGATGTACGGCCTGTTCCTGTGTGGCGGGCTGTTCGTGCTGCTCGCGCTACGGCCGCACGTGCACGGCGCGGTCTGGGCGCTGGTGATCGCCAACAAAGCGGCGCTGACCATCACCTCGGCCGCCTACCTCACCCACGGTGGTATCGCGGAAGCCGCCAAGACCTTCGGCTGGGACGGCGCCCTGACCATCGTGCTGATCACCGCGTACGTCATGAGCCGGGGAGTCCTCACCGGCCGGGCGAAGTCCGCCGGTTGATCGCCGATGCCCGCTCGGGGTCTTCGGGCCTCCGGGGACCGGGTCAGCGGAAGGTGATCGCGCCCGGGTAGTGGCCGACGGCGCAGGTGAAGCGCAGCCGTCCGGGCCGGGGTGTCCCGAGGTCGATGGTGGCCGCGCCGTCGACGGGCAGCACGCGTTCCACCCGGTGGGCCGGGACCTCGAAGACCCGGGTGCAGCCCGTGGTCCGCGCGGTGCGGACGACCAGGACGGTGCGGACACCGGCCCGCGCGGACAGCAGCGCCGGACGGTAGCCCCGGTCGAACGCCCAGATGGTGATCGTCTGGGTCCCGGTCGCATCGGTCCGGACGAACCGCGCGTCCGTCGCGGCGGTGGCCGCCGGGGCGGGCAGCCAGCCGCCGAGCCGCAGGCCGGACAGCAGGGTCCAGCCCGCCAGCAGCAACAGGCCCACGCCGACCAGCGCGGTCAGCCGCCCGCGCAGCAGCGCCAGCCCCCGGCCCAGGGTGATGCCGATGAGCCCGAACAGCGGCATCGTGCCCAGCACGAACCCGGTCATGACCGCCGCTCCGGCCGGTGCGGAACGGGAGGTGACCGCCATCAGCTCGGCCGACAGGGTCAGGCCGCAGGGCACCAGCACCGTCGACGCCCCCAGCAGCAGCGGTGTCCGGTGGCCACCGGCCGGGAGCGGGCGGTGACCCCCGCACTGGTCGCCGCCGCTCTCACCGCCGTGGTCGCGGTGGGGATCGTCGGGGCGGCCGCCGCAGTGGTGGTCGCGGCGGCGCAGGAGCCGGCGGGCGGGGCGGAAGCCGAGCAGGTCGAGGGCGAACAGCGCCAGCAGCACGGCAGCGCCGGCGAGCAGAACGGCGCGGACCCGAGGGCCGGGCTGCACCACGGACCCGGCCAGGCCGAGGGCGGCGCCGAGCGCGGCGTGCGTGGTCAATTTCGCGGCGAGGAAGACCCCGACCGGGGCCGCGGGCCGCGACGCGCCCCGAACCGACCCGGCCAGCAGCCCGAGCTGGACGGCCGCACAGGAGGTGCCGCCCGCGAGCAGGCCGGTGCCGGCACCGGCGAGGAACAGCGTGGAGGCGTCTGTCACGCAGAGACCACTGCCCCTCGCTTTGCGTGATCACCCGTGACCGCCGGCCAGAAGAACCTGCCGCGGAAGAACCTGCCGCGGGGGAAACACACGGCAGGGGGAACACGCCGCAGGGAGAACACGCCGCAGGGCGGCCATGCAATCGCTCGCCGGCCGATTGCATGGCCGCCCGTCCCGTTCGGCCTCGGTGTCGGACGACCACCGGGCCGAGGGGGTCACTCGGCGGGAGAGAACACCTCGTCGACGGTGCGGCGGGGGCCGGTGAACCACTTGCGCGCCGAGAGCACCCACCACAGGCTGAGCGCGATGAGGATGCCGCCCACCACGAGCGGTGCGTAGTTGACCAGCTTCCAGTCGAACGCGTCGTTCCACGGGATGCCCGCCGGAGAGGTCGGCATGATGAAGTAGATCGAGATCACGGCGATCTCGATGACCGCGATCCACCCCATCCACTTGTACTTCGACCCGAGCGTCCAGGGGCCGGGGGTGAACGACGAACCGGCCCGCAGACGAAGGTAGATCGGGATGAGGAAGGCCAGGTAGAGCCCGATGACGGCCACCGACACCACCGCGTAGAAGGCCACCGGCACCCCGTTCGGCGCCTTGTAGAGAGCGGGCAGGGTCAGCGCCAGGCAGCCGATGACACCGCCGATGATCGCGTTGACCGGCGTACCGTTCCTGTCGACCCTCGACCAGAGCCCGGAGCCGGGGATGGCCCCGTCGCGGGAGAAGGCGTAGGTCATCCGGGACATCGAGGTCACGCAGCTCATGCCGCAGTAGAACTGCCCGATCACCGAGATGGCGATGACGGCCTTGGCCCACCCCGGGGTGAGCGCGCTGTTGATCAGGTTGCCGATGAAGCCGGGCGCGGCCGGGTCGTTGATCGCCTTGAGGTCGGTGGCGGCGAACAGGAACGCCAGCAGCAGGATCCAGCCGCCGATCGCGGAGTAGGCGATCGACTTCCACAGCCCCTGGGCGGCGCTCCGCGCGGCGCCCTTGGTCTCCTCCGACACGTGCGCGCAGGCGTCGAAGCCGGTGATCGTGTACTGCGTCAGCAGGAAGCCGAGCGGCAGCACGAAGAACCAGTACGTCCCGTCGCCGAAGCCGGAGTTGTTGATCCGGTCGGTGAAGACGAAGTCGGCGCTCTGGTGGTGGTCCGGGACGAAGACCAGGATCAGGATGACGACGGCGACACCGAAGACGTGCCACCACACGGACACGTTCTGCAGGACGGCGACCAGGTGGTGCCCGTAGATGTTGATCAGGGCGTGCAGCACCAGGACCACGGCGAAGATGCCGAAGACGCCGGTGAGCCCGAAGGCCCAGTCCGAGTCGAACATGCCCAGCAGCAGGTTGAGGAACGTCGCGCAGCCGTAGTCAACGGAGGCCGTGACCGCGATCAGGCCGATCAGGTTGAGCCAGCCGGTGAACCAGCCGTGGATCGGCTTGCCCAGCTTGGCGGCCCACCAGTAGATGCCGCCGGCGGTCGGGTAGGCCGACACCAGCTCGGACATGCAGAAACCGATGATCAGGATGAAGATCGAGATCAGCGGCCAGCCCCAGGCGATGGCGATCGGGCCGCCGTTGTTCCAGGCCTGGCCGAACGTGGTGAAGCACCCGGACAGGATCGAGATGATCGAGAACGAGATGGCGAAATTGGAGAAACCGCTCCAGGTGCGGGACAGTTCCTGCTTGTAGCCGAGCGCTGCGAGTCGCTGCGAATCCGCATCGACCTCGGGGACGTCCGGGACGGTCTGGGCCATCGGGCCTCCTAAGACGAGCTGGTACTAGTGGGTCGGCATTCCAGTGGGGTGGGTACGTCCGAGACCACGCTCACGGACGCCGGATCATGGGGCGGGGCGCTCATGGGCGCCCTCGCGCCGTGTCGAGCAGCCGGCCGAGCCCGGGATCGTGCAGATCCCGGACGGCCTGGCGCCATTTGTCGGCGGCTTCGCGCCAGTAGTCGAAACCGGCGGCCGGGCGGTCGAGCATCCCGTGGTGGACCGAGAACCACAGCGTCCAGGTGAAGTTGGACAGCAGCAGGTTGAGCCGCACCCGCGCGACCAGCGCCGGGGTCGTCTCGGCGCCGAAGTACGCGGTCGCCAGCCGGGAGGTCAGGTCGGCGTCGAAGTCCGCCTCGGCGGCGATGTCGCCGAGCTCGAAGGCCGGGTCGTTCATCCCGCTGAGCTGGTAGTCGACGATCCTGATGGCGTCGCCGCCGTCGATGAAGTTCTCGGCGAGCAGGTCGTTGTGGCAGGGCACCACCGGCAGCGGCCGTTCGGCCAGCGCGGCGCCCACGTCGCGGACCGTGGCCAGGTGGTCCTCGTACCCGTCGGGGATGCGCAGTTCGTGTGCGCGGCACAGCGCCAGCAGTTCGTCGAGCTTGGCGGAGATGTCGAAGTCGTTGACGAACCGGCGGTTCATGCCGTGCAGCCGGTGGCAGGCCGCCGCGATACGCGTGATCGTCGCCGGTTCCCGTACGTCGGACGCGCTCAGGGTGGGGCCCTCGATGAACTCCAGGAGCATCGCCGGCACATCGCTCAGCACACCGCACACCCGCGGGCCGACCCCCGACTCCGCCGCCCGCAGCGTGTTCTCGATCTCCTGCTCCAGCGGGATGCCGAGCCCGGCGCGGGACACCTCCGGGTCGAGCACCCGCAGGATGTAACGGGCGTCCGCGGTATCCAGCCGGGCGACCTGATGACTGAGACCGCCGGTGATGGGCGTGTGCCGGACACCGCTCGGGTCCCAGCCGGGTATCCGGGCGATGACATCTTCGATCGGGACAGGCATGAACCACTCCGTCTGAAGCAATCCGTCTGAGCAAAGGGCAGCAACGGTATGCCCTTTTGGAGGCCGTGGTCGTGAACGTCGGTCAGGAGGGTCCTGCTGGTGGGGAGTGTGCTCCAGGTCCGCAAGAACGTCAATGGTGTGACAGTCCCGTGATCTAATCGTATTGGGCTGTCCTTAAACCTTTTGGTATGTCCATTGGCGTGATATCAAGGGTCGGTGATCACGCACAGCACGCCGAAGGGCGGCGACGACGATCCGGGGGACTCCCTGCGGGAGCAGGCATGGCAGGGGGTCATGCACGCCATCCAGAAGGGCGGATACGCGCCCGGAGACCGGCTGCCGCCCGAACGCGAGCTCGCCGAGACGCTGGGCGTGAGCCGCTCGACCCTGCGGCTGGCACTGCACGATCTCGACCGCTCCGGTGTGATCGTCCGCCGGCCCGGCCGGGGCGGCGGCACCTTCGTCGGTTCTCCCAAGGTCGACCGGGACCTCGGCCACTTCGCGGGGCTGGCCGAGTACATCCGTCGCCAGGGGCTCACCGCGGGGGCACGGGTGATCTCGGTCGCGCTGCTCCCGGCCGACTCGGTGGTCGCCGACGCCCTCGGGGTCGCCGGCGACGCTCCGGTAGTGGAGATCATCCGGGTACGGCTGGCGGACGGCGAGCCGATCGCGCTGGAGCGCTCCTACTTCTCCGCCGACCGTTTCCCCGGCCTGGCCGAGCAGCCGCTCGGCGGCTCGCTGTACGACCTGCTGCGCGAGGTGTACCAGGACTGGCCGACGCGAGCGGTGGAACGGCTCCAGCCGATCGCGGCCGAACCCGCCGACGCCCTGCTGCTGGCGGTGCCGCCGGGGACCCCGCTGCTCGCCGTGGAACGGATCACCCACGGGCGCGAAGGGGTGCCCATCGAGTACGCCTACGACCTGTTCCGCGGCGACCGTACCCGGGTCGTCGTCTGGACCGGACCCGGAGAATCGATCGAGGAGGCCGGTCATGGCTGACCAGAGCGCGCCCGCCGGGTCCCTGCCCGCCGGGTCCCTGCCTGCCGAGTCCCCGCCTTCGAAAACACCGCCCGGCAGGACGCTGCCCGCCAGGGCCCGCGTCGTCATCGTCGGCGGCGGTGTCGGCGGCACCAGCGTCGCCTTCCACCTGGCCGAACGCGGTGAGCGCGACGTCGTCGTACTGGACCGGGACGAGCTCACCAGCGGTTCGACGTTCCACTCGGCCGGGCTGGTGGGCCAGCTCCGGGCCGATCCGACGCTCACCCGGATGAACATGCACTCCGTGGAGCTCTACCGCAGGTTGCAGCGGGGGGAGCACGCTCCCGGCTGGGTGGAGTGCGGAGGCATCCGGCTGGCCTGCACTCCCGAGCGGATGGAGGAGATCCGGCGGCAGATCGGCTGGGCCCGTACGTTCGGGCTGCCGCTGGAGGAGATCTCGGCCGCCCAGGCTCAGGAGCTGTTCCCGATGATGGACACCGCGGGCGTACTCGGTGGTGCCCATCTGCCGACCGACGGCTACATCGACCCCTCCCAGCTGACGTACGCGCTGGCCGCGGGCGCCCGGGCCGAAGGCGTACGGATCATCACTCACACCCGGGTGCTCGGCATCGAGCAGCGGGACGGCCGGGTCACCGGTGTCCGGACGGACCGCGGCGACATCGAGGCCGAGGTCGTGGTCAACTGCGGTGGCATGTTCGCCGCGGAGATCGGGCGGATGGCGGGGGTGCGCATTCCGCTGGTGCCGATGTCGCACCAGTACCTCGTCACCGAGGCGCTCCCCGGCCTGCCGGGCCGGGGTGACGCGACCAGGCGCAGGCTCCCGACGCTGCGCGACCCCGACAACCTCGTCTACTTCCGCGAGGAGGTCGACGGCCTGCTCATGGGCGGATACGAGCGGGACTCCGCGGCCTGGTCCCTGGGTTCCCTGGGCTCGGGCGCAGGCCCGCGGGGGACCGGATACGACGCCATTCCCGCCGACTTCAACGGCAGGCTGCTGCCCGAGGACTGGCCCCGCTTCGAAGAGATCACGGTGAACTCGCAGGTGCGGGTACCCGGCATGGCCGACGTCGGCATCCGCAAACTGATCAACGGCCCGGAGGCGTTCACGCCGGACAACGAGTTCTGTCTCGGCGAGACCGAGCTCGGCGGCCTGTTCGTCGCGGCGGGGTTCTGCGCGCACGGCATCGCGGGCGCGGGCGGCATCGGGCAGGTGATGGCCTCGTGGGTCCTCGACGGCGACCCCGGCCTGGACGTCTGGCACATGGACGTCCGCCGGTTCGGCGCGCACTACCGTTCGCCGTCCTACACGCTGAAGAAGACCACCGAGAACTACGAGACGTACTACGACATCCCCTACCCCGGGCGGGAGCGTACGGCCGGCCGGCCGCTGCGGGTCTCGCCCGCGTACGCCTGGCACGCCGCGCACGGAGCGGTCTTCGGGGAGAAGGCCGGCTGGGAGCGGGTGAACTACTACGCCCCGAACGGCGGTCAGGAAGGTCGCAGCCAGGGCGGCGGGAGTGACGAAGGGCTTCGGCCGCACGGCTGGGCGGGACGTCACTGGTCGCCTGCCGTGGGCGTGGAGCACGCGGCCACGCGGGAGACGGCCGGGCTGTTCGACGAGTCCTCGTTCTCGAAGATCGAGGTCACCGGGCCGGGGGCCGCCCGGCTGCTGGACTGGCTCTGCGACAACGAGGTCGCGCGTGAGATCGGCGCCGTCACCTACACGCAGGCCCTCAACGCACGCGGCGGCATCGAATGCGACTTCACCGTCACCAGGACGGCCGACGACGCCTTCCTGATCGTGACCGGGACCGCGTTCGGCACGCACGACCTGAGCTGGATCCGCAGGCACGCGCGCTCCCTGAACGGCGAGCGCGCGGGTTCGGTACGGGTCGCGGACGTCACCGGTCAGTACGCCTGCTTCGCGCTGTGGGGACCGCGCAGCCGCGACATCCTGGCCGGGCTGACCCCCGCCGCGCTGGACAACGACGCCTTCCCCTACCTCACCGCGCAGGAGACGACGGTCGGTGACGTGCCGGTGCGCGCACTGCGGGTCACCTTCACCGGCGAGCTGGGCTGGGAGCTCTACTGCTCCAGTGAGTACGGCGCCGCGCTCTGGCGGACCCTCTGGGAGGCCGGACGGCCGTACGGCCTGACCGCCGCCGGCTATCACGCCATCGACAGCCTGCGGCTGGAGAAGGGGTACCGGGTCTGGGGCGCCGACATCGGTCCTGACGACAATCCGTACGAGGCCGGGCTCGGCTTCTGCGTGAAGCTCGGCAAGCCGGGCGGCTTCCTGGGCAGGGACGCACTGGTGGCGGCGCGTGCCGCCGGGCTCGGGCGGCGGCTGCGCTGCATCGTCCTGGACGACCCGCGGGCGGTGTGCCTCGGCAGTGAACCGGTCAGGGTGAACGGGCAGATCCTCGGCCGGGTGACCAGCGGGGGCTTCGGCCACACGACGGGTCTGTCCATCGCGTACGCCTACCTGCCGGCCGGCGCGGAGGCGCAGCGGATCGGGCCCGACACCAAGGTGGAGGTCGAGCTGTTCGGCGAATGGGTCACCGGCCGGATCACCGGCGGCCCGCTGTTCGATCCGAAGGGCGAGCGGATCCGGGCCTAGGCTCGCGGGGGCCCGCCGTCCAGACGGGCGGACCCCCCGTCGCGCACCCGTACCGGCCGGGGAAGTACGTGAGGTACTGGCCCAGGGTGCGGAGGTGTGATCGCGCGATCATCCAACGCCGCAGGGCTCCTGTGTGCCGTACTCCTCAGGAGTGAAACTCCTCAGTTGAACTGTTAAGACAGACTTTGCAGGCTAACTGAGCAGTCAGGCTGTATTGTGCGGCTATGGGAGATCTTGCGAGCGCGGAGACGGTCGCCGAGGAGCTCCGGACCGCGATCGGCCGACTCGTGCGGCGGCTCCGCAGCGAGTCGGGCATGCCGAACCAGCACGTCACCGCGTTGCGATGGCTCGAGCGGGGCGGCCCGATGACCTCCAGCGGTCTCGCGGCGGCCGAGCGGATCACGCCGCAGTCGATGGCGGTCACCCTCGCCGCCCTGCACGGCCAGGGCTACGTGGAGCGTGCGGCCGACCCGGCGGACCGGCGGCAGATCCTCTGGTCCGTCACTCCGGACGGCCGGACCGTCCTCGCCGAGGACCGGCGACGGCGGGCCCGATGGCTGGTCACCGCGATCGACGAGGAACTCACCGACGAGGAGACGGCTCGGCTGCGGGACGCCGCGAGACTGCTCAACATGATCATGGACAGGAGCGAAGCCCGTGGTGCCTGACCACCTCCCCCGTGGCCCGCTGCCACCGCGGCGGTCCCGGTGATGGTCCTCGGCAACGGGTCCGTCACCGTACGGCCGCGTGGCCCGCGTGGCCCGCTGGGTTCGCCGGGTTCGCCCGGTTTCAGGCCGCCGGCGGGTCAGCGATGATGCGGGACGACCGTTACAAGTGGATCGCCCTGTCCAACACCTCGCTGGGCGTGCTGATGGCCACGCTGGACTCCTCCATTGTGATCATCTCGCTGCCCGCCATCTTCCGGGGGATCGGCCTGGATCCGCTCGCGCCCGGCAACATCGGCTACCTGCTCTGGATGATCCTGGGCTACCTGCTGGTGCAGGCCGTGCTCGTGGTGGCGCTCGGCCGGCTGGGCGACATCTTCGGCCGGGTCCGGCTGTACAACCTCGGCTTCGCGATCTTCAGTTTCGCGTCGCTGGCGCTGTCGGTGGACCCGTTCACCGGGCGCGGCGGAGCGCTCTGGCTGATCGGCTGGCGGCTCGTGCAGGCGTTCGGCGGCGCGATGCTCACCGCGAACTCCGCCGCCATCCTGACCGACGCCTTCCCGGCCTCGCAGCGCGGCATGGCGCTCGGCGTCAACCAGGTCACCGGCCTGGCCGGGCAGTTCCTCGGGCTGGTGGCCGGTGGGCTGCTGGCCGCGATCGACTGGCGCGCGGTGTTCTGGGTGAGCGTGCCGTTCGGCGTCGCCGGCACCATCTGGTCGTATCGCAGCCTGCGCGAGGTCGGCAGCTCGCGGAGGGCCCGTATCGACTGGGCCGGAAACCTGATCTTCGTCGTGGGCGCCGCCGGGATCCTCGCCGCGATCACGTACGGGATCCAGCCGTACGGAGGGCACGCGACGGGCTGGGGCAACCCGTGGGTTCTCGGCGGGTTGGCCGCGGGCATACTGATGCTCGTGATCTTCTGCCTCGTGGAGACGAAGGTCGCCGAGCCGATGTTCGACCTGAAGCTCTTCCGGATCAGATCCTTCATGGCGGGCAACCTGGCCGCGCTGCTCACCGCGATCTCCCGGGGCGGCCTGCAGTTCATGCTGATCATCTGGCTGCAGGGCATCTGGCTGCCGCTGCACGGATACGACTACGAGGACACCCCGCTGTGGGCAGGCATCTACATGCTCCCGCTCACCGCCGGCTTCCTGATCGCCGGCCCGGTCTCCGGTCACCTGTCGGACCGGTACGGCTCCCGGGCCTTCGCCACTGGCGGATTGGTGGTCACGGCGATGTCCTTCGTCGGGCTCATGCTGCTGCCGGTGGACTTCCGCTACTCGCTGTTCGCCCTGTTGCTGCTGGCCTGCGGGATCGGCATGGGGATGTTCTCGGCGCCGAACACCTCTTCCATCATGAGCAGCGTGCCGCCCGGTCAGCGCGGCGTGGCCTCGGGCATGCGCGCGACCTTCCAGAACTCCGGGAGCGCACTGTCCATCGGGGTCTTCTTCTCGCTCATGATCGCCGGACTGTCCGGGACGCTGCCCGGGACGCTCGCCTCGGGCCTGGAGAGCCACGGGGTGCCCGCGTCCGCCGCCGAGCACGTCGCGCAGTTGCCGCCGGTGAGCACGCTGTTCGCGGCCTTCCTCGGCGACAACCCGATCGGCCACCTGCTCTCCTCGACCAATGTGCTCGGCATGTTGCCCGCCCCCGACCTGGCGGTCCTGACCGGGCAGCGGTTCTTTCCCGACCTGATCTCCGCTCCGTTCCATCAGGGACTGGTGGCGGTGTTCACCAGCGCCACGGTGATGGCCATCATCGCCGCGGTGGCCTCCGCCCTGCGCGGCGGGCGTTACACGCACACAGAAGAGACCCCGCTGGAACAGAAGGAAGTGAAGATATGAGCGACGATGCGGCTTCGAGCGACCACATGTGGGCCGGTACGGTCACCATCGACGGGCACGAGGGAGCGGAGCTCGAGGCCTACCTGGCCCGCCCGCTCGGCGCCGCCCCGCACGCGGGCGTGGTGGTCATTCACCACCTGCCCGGATACGACGAGGCCACCAAGGAGATCGTCCGGAAGTTCGCCGCGCACGGCTACGCGGCGATCTGCCCGAACCTCTACTCGCGGGAGGGCGCCGGGGTCAGCCCCGACGACCAGGCCGCCGCCGCACGGGCGAAGGGCGGTGTCCCGGACGAGCAACTCGTCGGTGACGTCGCCGGAGCCGCCGCACATCTCAACTCCCTCGACCATGCCAACGGCAAGATCGGTGTGATCGGGTACTGCTCGGGCGGCCGGCAGTCCTTCCTGGTCGCCTGCTCTCTGCAGATCGACGCCGCGGTGGACTGCTACGGCGCCTTCGTGGTGAAAGAGCCGCCCTCGGGGTTCCCGCTCAAGGCCGTACCGCTGATCTCCAAGGCCCCGGACCTTTCCTGCCCGCTGCTCGGACTGTTCGGAGCCGAGGACTCCTACCCGGCGCCGGACGAGGTCGAGGCGCTCTCCGCCGAGTTGCAGAAGCTGGGCAAGGAACACGAGTTCCACACGTTCCCCGATGCCGGGCACGCGTTCTTCTCCGTCGACCGGCCCATGTACCGTCCGGCCGCCGCCGTGGAGGGCTGGAAGAAGATCTTCGATTTCTACGGCCGCCACCTCGGCGCCTGAAGGGAGACCCCCATGTGCACCTACCTCACCGAAAAGATCGAACTGGACGGCGCGGGCAAGGGCGCCACCGGCTGGTTCACGCTCACCGACGGCGCCGTCTACGTCGACCACCCGTACCACGCCTGCCACGAGCACACGGTGAACATCGACTTCACCAACCCGGCCGAGGGGCCCTCCTCCCGGGTGGCGGTCGAGCTCACCGAGGAGTCGGCGCTGGCGCTGGTCGAGGCCATCCAGAAGGCCCTGGCCGCCGCGCCTCCCGGGCTCGCCTCCGCCGGCAACCGGCGTGCCGCGTCCTGAGCCCTCTCCGGTCCTGTTCCCCTGGTGATTCCCCTGGCGAGGAGTGATACGTCCCTTCGGCCCATGCCGGGAGGTCGACCGGCAGCCGGGTGGCACTGCCCACGTGGGCCGTGGGTGACGTGGGATGTCCTGCCGGTGGCGGTCAGGGGTCTCTGGCCCGAGTCGCGGACCGTGTTCTCCGCCGCCTGCGCGACCGGTCGATCAGATAGACCCACCGGCCTTCGGTGTCCCGGACCATGGTGATCTGCTCGACCAGCCGGTACTTGGCGCGGTTGTGCCATGAGCAGCACGGTGCGAGCAGATCGATGTCGGTGGTGTGGACCTCGCTCCAGTTCAGTACATGGTCGACTTCGCAGAAGCGGGCCGGCACCGCGCATTCGCGGAAGGCGCAGGTGTCGTACAGCGCTTCCAGGGCGCGGCGCTGCCCGGGGGTGACGAACCGTACGGTGTCTCCCAGGTAGAGGGGAATTCCGTCGGCATCCAGGACGAGCGCGGACACTCCGGCGTTGAGCGCGATCGTCCGCGCGAGCTCGGGCGAGATCGGTGTCCCGTCAGGCAGCCGGGCCGACACCCGCCACCCACCTCGGACGTCTTCCCACGGCCATCTGGGGAAGGGCACGCGGAGGTCGCCGCCACCGCCGGAGCCGTCACGAACCTGCGGCATCCGGCCGGCCGCTGCCGCATGCACCGGGCTCGTGGTGCCCCGCGCATCCTGCGGCGTGGTGTTCTCTGCGCCCTCCGACCGCGTGAGGGGAGGGCGGGCGTCGTCCCTCCGGTCACAGCCGGCGTCACCGGGAGCGGGGTGGGATGGTGGTGCGGGAGCGGTGGCCGGAGCTGCCGCGCCCTGGTCGGTGAGCTTGATGACCAGGGTGGCGTTCCAGCGGCTCTTGCCGCCGGACAGCACCATCTCCAGCGCGTCCGCCAATCGTTGCGCGTGGTCACGGGTGTCGTCAGGACCGGCCGGTTTGGCGAGCGGCCCCAGCCGGTCACGTACCAACGCGGTCAGGGTCGGAGAGAACAGGCCCTTGACGAGGGAGCTGCCGTTCAGCGACTTCGCCATGGTCAGCCAGGACCGATCGCCGCGACGGGCGTCCTCGGGGGGCCGCTCCTTCCCGTCACGTTCGGCTATCAGCTCACGGATGCGCAGCCCGTATCGGGCCACGGTGGTCGGCGGGATCCCCTGCTCCGCCAGGCCGAGGAGGATCTCCTCCGCCTTGGCGCAGTCCTCGTCGTCCAGGTGCGCGACGGCCTCGGCGATCTTCGAGGCGTAGCCGTACGAGAGCTCTCCGGCCCTCAGGAGCGCCGCGGTCCTGGGCAGCCGCCCCAGCCGGCGGGTCAGCGCCAGCCGCTCCTCGGCCCGCCCGGCGCGCATGCCGAGTGCCACCTGGAGCCAGCCCTTCGTGCCCGCGTAGTGCTCCGCGGATGCCTGCCCGGCGCGGTCCGCCACACCGAGGAGTGTCGCCAGCGCGGCCTCGCCGAGGTCCAGGCCCCGGCCCAGGCACTCGGCCAGCTCCAGGCACTCGGCGGGGGAGCCGGGCGGCCGGCGGCCGGCCAGCTCGCTCAGCGCGGCGAAGGCCGTCTCCACCAGCTCCCTGGTGGAGACGGCACTCCCGCCCCCGGTCGACCACATAGCGCAACGCTAACAACACGCACCGACAAAACTCGAACAGGAATTCGAGCAGCCGCACGGCACTATGCTCGGTCGATGTTCGAACCGCGGTATCCGATCATGACCCCCCGTCTCCTGCTCCGTCCGTACACGACCGACGACCTCGACGCCCTGCACGACCTCCAGTCCAGGCCGGAGGTGACGCGATACCTCTACTTCGACGCCCGGGACCGCGGGCAGGTACGAGACGTGCTCCAGGTGAAGATCCAGGGGACGGCGCTCCGTGCCCAGGGCGACACCCTCCTGCCGGCGGTCGTCCTCAGGGACACCGGCGCGTTGATCGGGGATCTCATGCTCCGCTGGACGAGCAGTGAGCACCGGCAGGGTGAGATCGGCTACATCCTCCACCCCGACCACCAGGGGAAGGGTTACGCCACCGAGGCGGCCGAGGTCATGCTGCGGCTGGGCTTCGAGTTCGGCCTGCACCGCATCTGCGGACGCCTCGACGGACGGAACACGGCCTCCGCGCGAGTCCTCGAACGGCTCGGCATGCGGCGCGAGGGCTACTTCGTGCAGAACGAATTCGTCAAGGGCGAGTGGACCGACGAGCTCGTGTACGCGATGCTCGCGGACGAGTGGAGATCCCGCGCGGACCGCTGACCGACACCGGGCGCTCGGCGTGCCCCCGGCCGGACACGGCGCGGCCCCCGGCGGCCCCGGCGCGGCGCGTGACCCGGCCGGCGTCAGAGGTCGAGCCGGCCGCTCTTCACCTGGGCGAGCAGGTGCCTGAACTCATGGCGGTGGAAGGTCAGCAGCGGCCCGCCGGGGTTCTTGGAGTCGCGTACGGCGAGTACGGGGGAGAGATCGGCGACCTCGACGCATTCGGTGTTGACGTCCTCGCCGCTGTGGGAGCTCTTGCGCCAGCTGAGGGGGGAGGGCTCGTTCACAGACTCTCCAGAATCTCGCGGATCAGCTTGTCGGAGGCCGCGGTGTCGAGCGCCAGGGAGCGGAGCAGTTCGAACTTCGCCTGGAGCCGGCGCACATTCGCGGCCGCCACCACTCGGTCGATGCTACGTGCGCTCTCCACATACGCAAGGTCCAAGCCCTCCTCGAAGCCCAGCAGCGTGATGTTGCCCGTGACGTAGACCGGAGAGCCCGCCGGGATCACCTGGACCGTGATGGTCGGCTCGCAGGACAGGTCCAGCAGATGCCCGAGCTGCTCCCGCATGACGGCTGACCCGCCGACCGGCTCGCGGAGCACTGACTCCTTCAGCACGGCCACCACGGTCGGGGCGGGTTCCCGCCGTAGGGTTTCCTGACGTCTCACGCGCTCCGCGAGCGGCTGCTCGATCTGGTCCTCTCGCTTGGTGGACAGCAACACCGCCCTCGCGTATGCCTCGGTCTGCAGCAGACCGGGAATCAGCAGCGGCTGGTAGAGCCGGATCAGGGCCGCCTGGCCCTCGTCTTCGACGTAGTCCGGCAGGTCGGTCGGGGTCTCCACCTCGCGTACGACCAGCGGTTGCAGTCCCTCGAAGTACTCCTCCAGCCCGTACAGCCCGTCGAGCTTCTTCGAGACATCCATCGTCGGCACCCGGTAACAGGTCTCGAAGTGGCCGTACAGCTGGACGGAGACGTTGACCTTCGGCGCCACCTCCGCCTGCGTGAAGGCGGCCTTCTCGCGCTCCCGCTTCATCCGCTGGGCGTACAGCGCGTGCACCGAACGGGACGGATCTTTGCGGTGCGCCATGGCCATCGGGACCTCCGGACTCTCCAGCTCCGGGGGAGGGCTGGACCTGTGGCCGAGCGTAGGCCGGTGACAGCACGATTGCAGGGAGTCACACAAAGTCACCACGAAGGAGCCGGGCGCGACATGACGGACCAGACCAACGGCAAGCTCATCCTGATGCTGATGTTCCCCGGGCTGGACGCTCACGTCCCCGCCGTCCGCGGTTATCTCAGGGCGGTGTTCCGGGATCACTCCAGGCTCGACGATCTGCTGCTCCTGCTGACCGAGCTCCTCACCAACGCGCTGCGGCACACCCGCAGCGGCGGCAAGGACGGCATGGTGACGCTGGCCGTCCTGGACACCGGGGCGGCGGCCCGGCTGGAAGTGATCGATCAGGGCGGCAAGACGAGGCCCGAGCTCCGTACGGACCCGCCCGAGGAGAGCGAGTCCGGGTACGGGCTCGGACTGGTCACCGGCCTGGCCTCCGGGTGGGGCGCGGTCCCCTGGGGAGAGGGCACCAAGACCTGGTTCGAGATCTGATCAGGGACGTGCGGACGGATCCTGGAACGCGCCGCGCAGCTCGGCGACGCGTTTCTCCAGCTCGAACATGTCCTCGGCGAGTTCGGCCGGGGCGCGGGCGAGGAGCTTGGCGACCTGGTTCTCGACGGCGTCCAGCAGCGCGGAGGGCTCGTCTGCGGGTTCGGTGAGCCTGGTGCGGAGCATGGCCGCCTGCTCGCGCAGTTGCACGGCCTGCTCCCGGAGCTGGAGGTTCTTGGTGTACAGCTCCACGAACACCGACACCTTCGCGCGCAGCACCCACGGGTCGAACGGCTTGGCGATGAAGTCGACCGCACCCGCCGCGTACCCCCGGAATGCGTAGTCGGGATCGCTGTTGACGGCGGTCAGGAAGATGATCGGCACATCGCGGGTCTTCTTGCGCCGCTTGATGTCGCGGGCGGTCTCGAAGCCGTCCATGCCCGGCATGACGATGTCCAGCAGGATGACCGCGTACTCGTCGGTGAGCAGCGCCTTCAGTGCCTGCTCGCCGGTACGGGCCCGTACCAGATCCTGATCGAGGGAGCTGAGGATCGCCTCGAGGGCGATGAGGTTCTCCTCGCGATCGTCCACGAGCAGGATCTTGGCCTTGTCGTCCATACGGTGTCCTCCTTACAGGTCTCGGCGGGGGTTCAGCGGACCGGTGCGCGCTGCAACCAGGTCCGCATGACATCGAGGAGCCGATCGACGTCGACGGGCTTGGACACGTAGCCGGACGCCCCGGACTCGAAGCTCTTCTCCCGGTCGCCCTTCATCACCTTGGCGGTGATGACGATGATCGGCAGATCGGTGAACTGCGGCATCCGGCGGATGGCCTCGGTCGTGGCGTAACCGTCCAGGCCGGGCATCATGACGTCCATCAGCACCAGGGCGACGTCGGTGTTGCGTTGCAGCAGGTCGATGCCGGCCTGGCCGTCCTCCGCGTACAGCACGTCCATCCCGTACCCCTCCAGCACGCTGGTCAGGGCGAACACGTTGCGCACGTCGTCGTCGACGATGAGGACCTTACGGCCGGACAGCACCGTGTCGAGATAGTCGGCGGGCGGCTCTTCGAGGAAGCCCGCCAAGGACTGGTCCTGCCCGATGCCGGACGCCCCGGGTGCTCCGGACGTCTCGGGCGCGGGGGGCTCCAGGGCGCGTGCGGGCCGGCCGGCCTCCGGACCCACGCCGTTCTGGTCCCACGAGATCGCCCGGACCTGGCCGTCGTCGGGGCTCTGGTACAGCGCGGGCAGGAAGAGGGTGAACGCGCTGCCCCGGCCCAGCTCGCTCTTGGCGTGGATCTCCCCGCCGAGCAGCCGGGCGATGTTGCGGCTGATCGACAGGCCCAGCCCGGTCCCGCCGTACCGCCGGCTCGTGGTGCCGTCCGCCTGCTGGAACGGCTCGAAGATGACCTGTAGCTGGTCTTCGCTGATGCCGATCCCGGTGTCGGTCACCTCGAAGGCGATCACGTCTTCGGCGTCCTGCAGCTCCGGGGTGTCGAACTCGGTCTCCTCCGCCCGGTGCACCGACAGCCGTACCTGACCCTCGCCGGTGAACTTGACGGCGTTGGAGAGCAGGTTGCGCAGCACCTGCTGGAGCCGCTGCTCGTCGGCGTGCACCGTGGCGGGGATGTCGGTGGCCAGGTGCACGTCGAAGGTCAGCCCCTTGTCCAGCGCCATCGGCTGGAACGTCGCGGCGACGTAGTCGATCAGCTTGGCGAGCGGCAGGCGCTGGGGATGCACCTCCATCTTCCCCGCCTCGACCTTGGACAGGTCCAGGATGTCGTTGATGAGCTGAAGCAGGTCGGTGCCCGACTCGTAGATCGTCCTGGCGAACTCCACCTGCTTGGAGGTGAGGTTGCCGTGGGTGTTCTCCGAGAGCAGCTTGGCCAGCACGAGCAGGCTGTTGAGCGGGGTGCGCAGCTCGTGCGACATGTTGGCGAGGAACTCGGACTTGTACTTGGAGGACATCGCCAGCTGTTCCGCGCGGTCCTCGAGCGTGCGGCGGGCCTGCTCGATCTGGAAGTTCTGGATCTCGATGGCGCGGTTCTGCTTGGCCAGCAGCGCCGCCTTGTCCTCCAGCTCGGCGTTGGAGCGGCGTAGCTCGCCCTGCTGGCGCTGCAGCTCGTCGGAGCGTTCCTGCAGTTCCTGCGCCAGCCGCTGCGACTCGGCCAGCAGCGACTCGGTGCGGGAGTTCGCGCCGATGGCGTTGATCGTGACCCCGATGGTCTCGGTGAACTGGTTGAAGAACGCCAGATGGACGTCGGTGAACCGGCTGAACGACGCGAGCTCGATCGCGCCCAGCACCTGGTCCTCGAACAGGATCGGCATCACGATGACGTTCGCCGGCGCGGCCTCGCCCAGCCCGGAGCTGATCCGGATGTAGTCGGCCGGAGCGTGCTGGATCAGGATCGTCTGGCGTTCCAGCCCGGCCTGGCCGACCAGGCCCTCGCCGAGCGCGAACGACACCGAGCCGGAGGCGCCCCTGCTCACGCCGTAACCGGCCATGAGGGTCAGCTGGAGGCCGGTGTCGGTCTCCTGCGCGAGGTAGAAGGCGCCGTACTGGGCGGAGACGGTCGGGGTCAGCTCGCTCATGATCAGCGAGGCGACCTGCATCAGATCGCGGTGGCCCTGCATCAGGCCGCCGATCCGGGCGAGGTTCGACTTGAGCCAGTCCTGTTCCTCGTTGGCCTGGGTGGTCTCGCGGAGGTTGGCGACCATCAGGTTGACGTTGTCCTTGAGCTCGGCGACCTCACCGCGCGCGTCCACCGTGATGGACCGGGTCAGGTCACCGCGGGCGACCGCGCTGGCCACCTCGGCGATCGCGCGCACCTGGGTGGTGAGGTTGGTGGCGAGCTCGTTGACGCTCGTGGTCAGCCGCTTCCACGTGCCGGAGACGCCCTCGACCTCCGCCTGGCCGCCGAGACGCCCCTCGCTGCCGACGTCCCGGGCGACCCGGGTGACCTCCGAGGCGAACGACGACAGCGTGTCGACCATGGTGTTGATGGTGGTCTTCAGCTCGAGGATCTCGCCCCGGGCGTCCACGTCGATCTTCTTGGTCAGGTCGCCGTGCGCCACCGCGGTGGTGACCTGGGCGATGTTGCGGACCTGGTAGGTCAGGTTGTTGGCCATGCCGTTGACGTTGTCGGTGAGGTCCTTCCAGACCCCGCTGACGCCGTGGACCTGGGCTTGTCCGCCGAGGCGGCCTTCGGTGCCGACTTCGCGGGCGACGCGGGTGACCTCGTCGGCGAAGGCCGAGAGCTGGTCCACCATGGTGTTCATGGTGTCCTTGAGATCGAGGATCTCGCCTTGGGCGTCGACGGTGATCTTGCGGCTGAGGTCGCCCTGGGCGACTCCGGTGGCGACCTGGGCGATGTTGCGGACCTGGTAGGTCAGGTTGGAGGCCATGCCGTTGACGTTGTCGGTGAGGTCCTTCCAGACCCCGCTGACGCCGTGGACCTGGGCTTGTCCGCCGAGGCGGCCTTCGGTGCCGACTTCGCGGGCGACGCGGGTGACCTCGTCGGCGAAGGCCGACAGCTGGTCCACCATGGTGTTCATGGTGTCCTTCAGCTCCAGGATCTCGCCCTGCGCGTCCACGGTGATCTTCTTGCTGAGGTCGCCGTGCGCGATGGCGGTGGTGACCTGGGCGATGTTGCGGACCTGGTAGGTGAGGTTGTTGGCCATGCCGTTGACGTTGTTGGTGAGGTCCTTCCAGACCCCGCTCACGTCGCGGACCTGGGCTTGTCCGCCGAGGCGGCCTTCGGTGCCGACTTCGCGGGCGACGCGGGTGACCTCGTCGGCGAAGGCCGAGAGCTGGTCCACCATGGTGTTCATGGTGTCCTTGAGATCGAGGATCTCGCCTTGGGCGTCGACGGTGATCTTGCGGCTGAGGTCGCCCTGGGCGACTCCGGTGGCGACCTGGGCGATGTTGCGGACCTGGTAGGTCAGGTTGGAGGCCATGCCGTTGACGTTGTCGGTGAGGTCCTTCCAGACCCCGCTGATGCCCCGTACGTTCGCCTGCCCGCCGAGACGCCCCTCGGTGCCGACTTCGCGGGCGACGCGGGTGACCTCGTCGGCGAAGGCCGACAGCTGGTCCACCATGGTGTTGACGGTGAGCTTCAGCTCCTGCAGCTCACCGGCCGCCTCCACCGTGACGTGCCGGGTCAGGTCGCCCTTGGCCACGGCGGTCGTCACCACCGCGATGTCGCGGACCTGGGAGGTGAGCCGCCCGGCCATGGCGTTCACGGCGCTGGTGACGTCCCGCCACCGCCCCGACATCCCGTGCAGCGGTGCCTGCCCGCCGAGGCGCCCCTCGGTGCCGACCTCGCGGGCGACCTGGGTGACCTCCCAGGTGAACTGGTCGAGCTGCTCCACCATGTGGTTGACCGACCGCGCCATGCGCAGCAGCTCCCCGCGCATCGGCCGGCCCCGGACCCGCAGCTCCACCCGCTGGTTCAGATCGCCGGCGGCCACCGCCTCGACGACACGGGCCATGCCGGTCGTCAGGTCCGTGAGCTTGTCGATGATGGCGTTGGCGTCCTCGACTCCGGACGCCCAGGAGCCCTTCACCGTGCCGGGCGACAGACGCCCCCGCAGGTGACCCTCCCGGCCGATCTCACGGCGGACCTGGGCGAGGCCGCCCATGATGTGCCGACCGTTCTCCCGGATCTCCTCGAGGATTCCGGCCGCCTCGGCGACGGCGCCGTCTCCGGGGAGATCGGGGGCCGGGCGGAGGTTCCCATCGCGTACCGCGGCCAGGGCCTTGAGCAACGGCTCCAGGTCGGCGTCGCTGTAGCGTGGGGTCGTGTCCTTGCGTGGGGTTGAGCCACTGCCAGCACGGGACACGGTTCGAGGCATATTCTTCCTCCTGGCTCACGGCCGGTTCGCCTGCAGGACGTGCTGCCGGATGAGAGCCGCACATGAGCAGTCTGTCACGATGAGTGGAGTACGTATCCCCGCTTCGATCAGGGAAGACAATTGGATCGGCTGAGTGCCTCCGCCACCTTTCCGGCCGAGGCGGCATCGGTGTCGGCCGCACGCCGTTTCGTCGCCACCACTCTCAGCGACTGGGGCCTGGCGGCCGTCAGGGATGAAGCCCTGCTCGCCACCAGCGAGCTCGCGACCAACGCGATCACCTATGCCGGGACACCCTTCGAGGTGTCCTGCAGCGCCGAAAACGGTCAAGTCGAGCTCAAGGTACGTGACCACCATCCCAGCCGCCAAATCCCCATGCCCGGCCTCGGCGAGGCCCGCGGCAGGGGACTGGCCACCAGCGCGGGACTGGCCGCCGCCTGGGGCGTCACCTACGAACCGCAGGCCAAGACCGTCTGGATCCGGCTGCCCGCCAAGGGGGAGCCTGCCCTCGGCCCGCCGCCGAGCGCTCCGGAACCGGTGACGCCCGCCTGGGCCGAGGAGCGGGAACCCGCCGCGCCGTCCGCGGAGGAGGCACTCGAACGCTGGCTGGGCTTCGTCGCCGAGGCCAGCGACCTGCTCGCCGGCACCCTCGACCAGGAACGCACGATGGCGCTGGTGGCCCAGCTGATGGTGCCGCGCCTGGCGACCTGGTGCGCCGTCTACACGATCGACGAGGTCGGGGCGGCCCGGCCGGCCTACGTGTGGCACGCGGACGAGACCCGCACCGACGCGCTCTGCGAGTTCCTGCGGCAGACCGAGCCGCCGCCGACGTCCGAGTCGTCGGCCCCCTGGAACGGTCTCGCGCAGGCCCCCGGCGCGGCCCGCGCCGCCGCCGGCTCGCTCGCCGAGGACTTCACGTACGTGTTCCCGCTGATCGCCCGGGGCCGCCGGACCGGCATGATCGTCATCGGCAGGCCCGAGGGGGAGCGGTTCCCGCGGGACGGTCTCGAACTCGCCGAGGAGCTCAGCCGCCGGGCCGCCCTGGCCATCGACAACGCCCGGCTGTACTCCGCGCAGACGGCCATGAGCACGGCGCTGCAGCGGAGCCTGCTGCCACCGGCCCTGCCCGACATCCCGGGGCTCGAGGTGGCCGTCGTCTACCAGCCCGCAGGCGAGGGCACCGAGGTCGGCGGCGACTTCTACGACGTCTTCGCCTGCGGTCCCGACCGCGCCGGGCGGCCCCGCTGGCGCTTCGCCATCGGCGACGTCTGCGGCACCGGCCCCGAGGCGGCGGCGGTGACCGGGTTGGCCCGGCACGCATTGCGCATCCTCGCCACCGAGAACATGCCGCTGCCGGAGGTACTCTCCCGGCTCAACCGGCTCATCCTCGACGAGGGCCCCCGGGCCCGCCTGCTCACGCTGCTGCACGGCGAGATCCGCAACGGCGACGACGGCGAGATCATCCTGCGGCTGGTCAGTGCCGGCCATCCACCGCCGCTGGTCCTGGACACCCGCGGGCGGGTCCGCGAGGTCACCACCGCGCAGCCGCTGCTGGGGGTCTTCGACGAGCTGACCTATCAGGTCGACCGGGTGGACCTCACCCCCGGCCAGGTCATGTTGTGCGTCACCGACGGGGTCACCGAGCGCCGGGCCGGGCCGGACATGCTCGGCGACGACCATGGCCTGGAACGGCTCCTGGCCACCTGTGCGGACCTGAGTGCCGGAGCGGTCGCGGCGCGTGTCCAGCGGGCCGTGCGCGATTACGGCAACGAACCGTCCGGTGACGACGTGGCCATCATCGCGCTCCGGGTCTCATGACCCGGTGTAGCGCGTTAGTGTATTGCTGTGGGTCTTGCGTTGCACACGACACAGCAGGATGGGCGAGCGACGGTCTCCGTGCGCGGGTCCATCGATCTGCACTCCTCGGACGAGCTGAGAGAGTGCCTGACGGGCCTGGTGGACGCGGGTGAAAGGGACGTCGTCGTCGACCTGACCGCGGTCGACTTCTGCGACTCCTCCGGGCTGAACACCCTGGTCAGGGCATACAAGCACGCGCGGGCCCTGGGGGCGACCCTCACGGTGACCGGCGCCTACGGCAGGGTGGACACGGTTCTCCGCACCACCGGCCTGGACCGGTTCCTGATCGGGGACCGCTCCGTAGGGGACTGAACTTGATGCCACCGGTGACCGAGACGACGCTCCGCAGCGCCCCGCAGACGGAGGCGGTGGAGCAGGCCCGGCGGCTCTCGGCGCGGATGATGCGCGCCTGGTCCCTGCTCGACCAGGAGGAGACGGTGACCGCGATCGTGGCCGAGCTGGTCGCCAACGCCGTCCGTCACGCGGGCACCCCGCTGGAGCTGCGGCTGGCGCGGCTGCGCCATCAGGTGCGGGTCGAGGTACGCGACCGGGCCGTGGACATGCCGAGGATGAGCATTCCCGAGCCGGAGGACGAAGAGCACCGGGGGCTGTTCATCGTGGACCGTTACGCCACGGCGTGGGGCGCCGACCCGGTCGTCGGCGGCAAGGTCGTCTGGGCCGAGGTGCGGGTCAGGACGCTCTGAGCCGCGGGCGTCACGACGGCGTCGTGCGATAGAGCTCGGCGACCAGGAACGCGAGGTCCAGGGACTGGCGCCGGTTGAGCCTGGGGTCACAGGCCGTCTCGTACCGCTGGTGCAGATCATCCTCGACCACCTCGTGGCCGCCGCCGACGCACTCGGTCACGTCGTCACCGGTGAACTCGATGTGGACACCTCCCGGGTGGGTCCCCAGCGCGCGGTGGACCTCGAAGAACCCGGCCAGCTCCTCGACCACGTCGTCCAGCCGCCGGGTCTTGTGCCCGCTCGGCGCCTCGAAGGTGTTGCCGTGCATGGGGTCGCAGATCCAGCCGACCGGGGCGCCGCTCTGGGTGACCTTCTCCACCAGCGGCGGCAGCGCGTCCCGTACCCGCGACGCGCCCATCCGGCTGATGAAGGTGAGACGGCCGGGCTCCTGGTCGGGATTGAGCTTGTCGATCAGAGCCAGCGCGTCGTCGGCGGTGGTGGTCGGCCCGAGCTTGACCCCGATCGGATTGCGGATCTGGCGGAGGAACTCCACGTGGGCCCCGTCCAGCGACCGGGTGCGCTCACCGATCCAGACCATGTGGGCGGAGACGTCGTACGGCAGGCCCGTCCGGGAGTCGATGCGGGTGAGCGCCCGCTCGTACTCCAGGATCAGCGCCTCGTGGCTGGAGTAGAACTCCACCCCGTGGAACTCGTCGGGGTTGGCGCCGCAGGCCTGCATGAACGACAGCGCGCGGTCGATCTCGCCGGCGAGCTGCTCGTACCGGCGGCCCGCCGGGCTCTGTGCCACGAAGTCCTGGTTCCAGGCGTGCACCTGCCGCAGGTCGGCGTACCCGCCCTTGGTGAAGGCCCGGCAGAGGTTCAGGGTGACCGCGGAGCAGTGGTAGGCGCGCATCAGCCGCACCGGGTCGGTGCGGCGGGACTCGGGGGTGAAGTCGAAACCGTTGACGGCGTCGCCCCGGTACGCCGGCAGCTCGACGCCGTCGCGGATCTCGGTGGCCCGGGAACGCGGCTTGGCGAACTGCCCGGCCATCCGGCCGATCTTGACGACCGGGACGCTCCCCGCGTAGGTGAGGACCACGGCCATCTGGAGCAGGGTCTTGAGCTTGTTGCGGACCGCGTCGGCGGTCGAGCCGGCGAAGGTCTCGGCGCAGTCCCCGCCCTGCAGGACGAACGCCTCCCCGCGGGCGACCGCGGCCAGCCGGTCCTTGAGCTGATCGCACTCACCGGCGAACACCAGCGGCGGCTGCTGGGCCAGCTCATCGGTGACGGCCTTCAACTCGGCGAGATCAGGCCAGTCCGGCTGCTGCAGGGCCGGACGGTCACGCCAGGAATCTAGGCCGGTCATACCGGTTTTCGTGCTCACGACCCCCCATGGTATTCGCTCTCATCCGTGATCCAGCGGTTCTTCGCCGGATCGGCGTCCATGCCGCTACGCCGCGACCTGATGGCCGTCCTGGTCGGCGTGTTCCGAGTGGCCGGTCTCGCCGGCGAACTGGCGGAGCCGGCGCAGCGACCGGTCGGTGATCTGCCGGACCCGGTTGTGGCTGAGCCCGTATCTGGCGCCGATCTGGGCGTACGACAGCGGTTCTCCGTCGTCGAGGCCGAACCGGGCGCGCAGGATGTCGGCCTCTCGCTCGGGCAGCCGGCCCAGCAGCCGGTCCAGCCCCTGAAGATCGTCCAAGGCGACGACCTCGTTCTCGGGGCTGATCGCGTCCGGGTCCTCCAGCAGGCTGCCCATCGGGGTCTCACCCGCCTCGTCCACCGAAGCGTCCAGGCTGGCCGGATCCCGCCGCCAGCGGAGGAGATCATCGACGTGCGCCGGGTCGATGCCGAGGGTCTCGGCCAGCTCCTCCCGGGACGGATCGCGTCCAAGATCACGGATGTACATCCGCTCCGCCCGGCGCAAGCGGGACAGCTCCTCCTCCACGTGCACCGGCAGCCGGATGGCCCGCGCCGTGTGGCTGAGCCCCCGGCCGATCGCCTGCCGGATCCACCAGGTGGCGTAGGTGGAGAACTTGAAACCGCGCCGGTAGTCGAACTTCTCCACCGCGCGCATCAAACCGAGGTTGCCCTCCTGGATCAGGTCGATCAAGGGGAGCGAGTCCGTGGGGTACTTCCGTGCGAGCGATACGACCAGGCGCAGGTTGGCCTCGACGAAACGCTGCTTCGCGTGCAGCCCGGCGGAGACGAGCTCCTCGAGCTCGGCGCGGGACGCGCCGGCGGTGGGACCCCCGTCATGCAGAAGCCGCTCAGCGAAAAGGCCCGCCTCGATCGCCTTCGACAGCTCCACCTCCTGCTCCGCGTCGAGCAGAGGAGTGCGGCCGATCGCGTCGAGGTAGGCGCCGACAAGGTCCTTGTCGGTCGGCTCGGTCCTGGTGCGAGTGACAGCCATCCTGACCCTTCTTCGGCTCTCTTTATCTCTATTCGACCAACGCTAATTACTGCTCTGTGATTCCCTGGAGGGCCCGGGAATATCACGCGCCGGGCCCTCGCTGTACGTTTCTGGCCGTGCATAACGCCCTTGTGGCCGGGCATGGCGTCGATGACAGACGACAAGGAGCTGGAACATGGCGACGGTCACGGTGACCACCGAGAAGTTCGATGAGGTCGCGCAGGGCGAGGGCATCACTCTGATCGACTTCTGGGCTGAGTGGTGCGGTCCGTGCAAGCGGTTCGGGCCCATCTTCGAGAAGGCCGCGGACAAGCACTCCGACCTCGTGTTCGGCAAGGTCGACACCGAGGCCGAGCCCGAGCTGTCCGAGCGCTTCGGCATCGCCTCGATCCCCACCCTCATGGTGATCCGGGACGGCGTCATCGTCTTCGCCGAGCCGGGCGCGCTGCCCGAGCCCGTACTCGAGAACGTCATCGAGCAGGTGCGCGCGCTGGACATGGACGACGTCCGCAAGCGCCTCGCCGACGAGTCGGGCTGAGCCCGGCGTCCCGTTCGTTCGCCCGGTCGGGGCACGCCTCGGCCGGCGCCGGGCCGTGGCCGTCACGGGTGAACACGGGCGGTGGCCCATGATGGAACCGTGCTGACCGACGTCGTCGAGCTCCTGACCTGCCCGGTATGCGGTGCCGGTCTCACCGATGAGAACCGCGTGCTGCGTTGCCTGGCCGGGCACTGCTTCGACATCGCCAGGCAGGGCTATGTGAACCTGCTGTCCGGGGACGCCCGCGCCGGAACCGCCGACACCATGGAGATGGTGGCGGCGCGGGCCGCCTTCCTCGGTGCCGGGCACTTCTCCTCCCTGGCGGCGCGGCTCGCCGAGGAGGTGGCGGACGGACTGCCGGAGGCTCCCCGTGTCCTCGACGCCGGAGCCGGCACCGGCCACTACCTCGGTGCGGTCCTCGACCGGGTGCCCGGAGCGACGGGCATCGCCCTCGACGTCTCCAAGTTCGCGCTGCGACGGGCCGTCCGTGCGCACCCGAGGATCGGCGCGGTCGTATGGGACCTGTGGCGGCCCCTCCCGGTCCGTACCGCCTCGATCAACGTGATCATGAACGTGTTCGCACCCCGGAACGGCGCGGAGTTCCACCGGGTCCTGCGCCCGGACGGCGCCCTGGTGGTGGTCACGCCGACCGACCGGCACCTCGGCGAGCTGGTCGGCGCGCTCGGCCTGCTGTCGGTGGACGAGCGCAAGCCCGAACGGATGGCCGCGACCCTGGGGGAGCACTTCCGCCCCGACCGGCATCGCGAGCACGAGTTCACCCTGTGCCTGAGCCACGCCGAGGTGGAGACCCTCGTCGGCATGGGCCCGAGCGCGGGCCACATTCCCGGTGACGAGCTGCGCCGCCGCCTCACCGGGTTGCCAGACCCGGTCAAGGTCACGGCCTCGTTCCGGATATCGCGGTTCGCGCCAGTGTGACCAGCACCTGGGGAACATCACCGGGCTCGACCACGCCGTCCACCCCCGGTGCGCCCGCCACCTCGTCGCGGAACGACGCCGAGACGGCGAGCGTCGCGGCGGTGAGTATCAGCCGCTGAAGTGCCTGACCGGCTCGCAGCCACTCGTCGGGGCCGTCACCCCGGGTGGTGAGGACGGCGGTACCGGCGGGAAGAGCGTGCAGCGCGGCCCCCTCCAGGCGGACCGCGTGCGCCAGTTCATTGACCACCCGGCTCGCCGGCCGCTCGTCACCCTGAGGCTGCCGGGAGGGGAGCGGGTGCAACGTCGCCGCGTACAGAGCCCGTTCCAGCCGAGTGGTCCGGTGCGGGCCCGCCAGCCGTACGGTGGCCAGCAGCATGGGCCGGGACCGGTCGGGCGACAGCCGGAGTACGGGCTCGCGCCCGAGTTGCGCGGCGGCCAGCCGGAGGTTGAGCAGGGCCGTACCGCAGCCGATGTGCAGGCTCCGCCCCTGCGGGTCCCGCACGGTCCGCAGCCGGGCAGGATCGGCCTCGACCTCGATGAGGCCCGGCCGCACCCTGAACCGCCACGCCTGGTCCTCCTGGACGGCCGGCGCCATCGCGGCCGCCACCACCAGACGCTCGGCGGAGCCGCGCCGGATGCCGCCGGAGATGACATAGGTGGTCATGGGCCTCCTCCCTCCCGCCCCGGCGTACGACCCGCCGATCGGAGACGTGCGGTCTCGAGACGTGGCCTCGGTGGGGGAGGTCGGGGTGTGCAGGTGAGCGGATCGCTCCGCTACCAGGGGGTGAGACCGTACCGCAGCGTGAGCTGGGACACGCAGGCCCCGACCGATTTGACGCCGTTGCCTGGCACGCCTAACGTAGTGCCTCGCCCCAAGGGGATGCGGAACGCCGAGAGGCGGGCGGTCCTGGGGTTTGGGTGTGTGGCTTCGTGGTTCTGTGGGCTGAGTGGTGCTTGGTCTGTGGGAGGATGGGGTCGTTGCCTGGTGCGGG
>NZ_JBPCCU010000019.1:0-44221 GCF_050971785.1 Actinomadura scrupuli
GGGCGGCCGCCGCCTCACGCTCGGCCCGCCGGCGGGCCCGCTCCTTGCTCATCGGCGCCTCACCAGAACCTCACGGGAGTCTCACCGGCGGCCGCCCGCGGCGCACCACGGCGGGCCATCAGAGGGTGGTCAGCCAGTTGGCCAGCAACTGGGCGCCGGCGTCCCCGGACTTCTCCGGGTGGAACTGGGTGGCGCACAGCGGCCCGTTCTCGACCGCCGCGACGAACCGGTCGCCGTGCTCGGCCCAGGTCACCAGCGGCGGGGCGAACCGGCCGGGCTCCAGCTCCCAGCGGCGCACCCCGTAGGAGTGCACGAAGTAGAAGCGGGTCGCCGGGTCGATGCCGTGGAACAGCACCGACTCGCCGGGCGCGTCGACGGTGTTCCACCCCATGTGCGGCAGCACCGGAGCGTCGAGCCGCTCGACGGTGCCGGGCCATTCGCCGCAGCCCTCGGTGCTCACGCCGTGCTCCACGCCCTTGCCGAACAGGATCTGCATGCCGACGCAGATGCCCAGCACCGGGCGGCCCCCGGCCAGCCGGCGGCCGATCAGCTGGTCGCCCCGGACCCGGAGCAGGCCCTCCATGCAGGCGGCGAACGCCCCGACCCCCGGCACCACCAGGCCGTCGGCGTTCAGCGCCGCGTCGAAGTCGGACGTCACCGTCACGTCGGCGCCGGTGCGCGCCACGGCCCGTTCCGCCGAGCGCAGGTTTCCCGACCCGTAGTCGAGCACCACGACCCTGGAGCTCACAGTCTCAGCACCCCTCCGGCGATGGCCAGCGCGGCGGCGATGAAGGCGAGCACCGCCAGGGCCTTGATGCCCTGCCGGAGCGCGCTGTAGACCCCGGCGAGAAAGAAGACCCCCACCGCCAGCAGGAAGATCGAAAGCGTGGAGACGTCCTGCCCGAACAGGTTCACAGGGCCCCTTTCGTGGAGGGGATGCCGTGCACCTTCGGGTCGAAGGCGACCGCGTCGCGCAGTGCCCTGGCCAGGGCCTTGAACTGCGCCTCCACGATGTGGTGGGCGTTGCGGCCGTACGGCACGTGCACGTGCAGGGCGATCTGGGCGTTGCCGGAGAACGACTCCAGGATGTGCCGGGTCAGCGTCGTGTCGTACTCCGGGCCGATCATCGGCGCCATGCCCTCGGGTTCGCTGTGCACCAGGTAGGGCCGGCCGGACACGTCCACGGTCACCTGGGCCAGTGCCTCGTCCAGCGGGATGGACGCGTCGGCGAACCGGCGGATCCCCGCCTTGTCGCCCAGGGCCTGCCGGAACGCCTGGCCGAGCGCGATGGAGGTGTCCTCGATCGTGTGGTGGCTGTCGATGTGCAGGTCTCCCTGGGTCTTGACGGTCAGGTCGAAGGAGCCGTGCTTGCCGAGCTGGGCGAGCATGTGGTCGAAGAACCCGACCCCGGTGGCGATGTCCACCTCACCGGTGCCGTCCAGGTCGATCTCCACGAGGACCGAGGTCTCCTTGGTCCCGCGCTCGACCCTGCCCTTGCGATTCACAGGCTCTCCTTCAGAGCGTCACGAAATGCGGCCATCTCCTGCGGGGTCCCCACCGACACGCGCAGCCAGCGCGGCGGCCCGACCTCGCGGATCAGCACTCCGCGGTCCAGCATCGCCTGCCAGACGGCGCGCCGATCGTCGAAGAGGCCGAACAGCACGAAGTTGGCGTCGGAGTCGGCCACCGTGAACCCCTCCGCCCGCAGCCACTCCACCAGGGAGTCGCGTTCGCGGCGGAGCGTCTCCACCGCGCCGAGCAGCTCCTCACCGTAGGCGATGGCGGTGCGTGCCACGGCCTGGGTGACGGCGGACAGGTGGTACGGCAGCCGGACCAGCTGCAGCGCGTCGACCACGGCGGGGTCCGCGGCGAGGTAGCCCAGCCGGGTGCCGGCCATGGCGAACGCCTTGGACATGGTCCGGGTCACGATGAGCCGGGGGTTGCCGGGCAGCAGCTCCAGGGCGGAGGGGGTCCCGGACCGGCGGAACTCCCCGTACGCCTCATCGACGACCACCATGCCGGGCGCGGCCTCGACGACGGCCTGGATCGCCGCCGGCGGCAGCGCCGTGCCGGTCGGGTTGTTCGGTGAGGTCAGGAAGACCACGTCGGGCCGGTGCTCCGCGATGGTGGCGATGGCCCGCTCCGGTGCCAGGCCGAAGTCCTCGTCACGGTGGGCGTCGATCCACGTCGTGCCGGTCACATGGGTGATGATCGGGTGCATGGAGTACGACGGCTCGAAGCCCAGCGCGGACCGGCCGGGCCCGCCGAACGCCTGCAGGATCTGCTGGATGATCTCGTTGGAGCCGTTGGCCGCCCACACCTGCCGGGCCGTCAGCCCCGCTCCCGGCGTGTCGTCGTTGAGGAAGGCCGCGAGGTCGGTGCGCAGGGCCACCGCGTCCCGGTCGGGGTAGCGGTTCAGCGACCCGGCCACCTCGGCGACCGCCTCGCCGAGCGCCTTCACCAGCCGCGCGGACGGCGGGTAGGGGTTCTCGTTGGTGTTGAGCTGGACGGGGACGTCGAGCTGGGGCGCTCCGTACGGCGTGCGGCCCCGCAGGTCGTCGCGGATGGGGAGATCATCGATCGAGGTCACGACGGGAGCTCCCAGCCGAAGCGCGCCTTCAGGGCGGCACCGTGCGCGGGCAGGTCCTCGGCCTCGGCCAGGGTCACCACCCGAGCCGTCGCCTCCGCCAGGGCGGCCTCGTCGTATTCCACGACGTGGACGCCGCGCAGGAAGGTCTGCACGGAGAGTCCCGAGGAGTGGCAGGCACAGCCCCCGGTGGGCAGTACGTGGTTGGACCCGGCGAGGTAGTCGCCGAGCGAGACCGGCGCGTGCGGCCCGACGAAGACCGCGCCCGCGTTGCGGACCCGGGCCGCGAGGTGCCGGGCGTCGGCGGTGTGGATCTCCAGGTGCTCGGCCGCGTACGCGTCGACGACCTTGAGGCCCGCCTCGAGATCGTCGACCAGCACGATGCCGGACTGGCGCCCGGCCAGCGCCGCGGTGATCCGCTCGGTGTGCTTGGTCCGGGCGACCTGCTGCCGCAGCTCCTGCGCCACCCGGGCGGCGAGCTCCTCGGAGTCGGTGACCAGCACGGCGGCGGCGAGCGTGTCGTGCTCGGCCTGGCTGATCAGGTCGGCGGCCACGTGCACCGGGTCGGCGGTCTCGTCGGCCAGGATCGCGATCTCGGTCGGGCCGGCCTCGGAGTCGATCCCGATGACGCCCTTGAGCAGCCGCTTGGCGGCCGCCACCCAGATGTTGCCGGGCCCGGTGACCAGGTCGGCGGGGGCGCACTCCTCGGTGCCGTAGGCGAACATCGCGATCGCCTGGGCGCCACCGGCGGCGTACACCTCGTCGACGCCCAGCAGCGCGCACGCGGCCAGGATGGTGGGATGCGGCAGCCCGCCGTGCTCCTTCTGCGCCGGGGAGGTGACGGCGAGCGACCCGACCCCCGCCTCCTGCGCCGGGACGACGTTCATGACGACGCTGGACGGGTAGACGGCCTGGCCGCCGGGGACGTACAGCCCGACCCGCGCGACGGGCACCCAGCGCTCGGTCACGGTGCCGCCCGGCACCACCTGTGTGGTGACGTCGGTACGGCGCTGGTCGTGGTGGACCAGCCGGGCCCGCCGGATGCACTCCTCCAGGGCGTCCCGCACCGCCGGGTCGAGGGCGGCCAGCGCCTGGTGGATCTCGGCGACCGGCACCCGGGTCGTCTCCAGGTCGACGCCGTCGAACCTGGAGGTGTAGTCCCGGACGGCCGCGGCCCCCCGATGGCGTACGTCGTCGCAGATCGGCCGCACCTTCTCCAGGGCGGCCTCGACGTCGAGCTCGGCGCGGGGCAGCACGGCGCGCAGGTCGCCCGGGAGCGAGCCGCGCAGATCCAGACGGGATATCACCAGGCCAGTCTATGAAGAACGGCCGGTCACCCGTGCGTCATCTCGGTCGGTGAGACGGGCGAGTCGCGCCTCACACCCGGAGGGTCCCCTCCAGAACGGTCACGGCACGGCCGGCCAGCGTGACCCGGTCTCCGCGCACGGTCACCCGGACCGTCCCGCCGCGCCCGGAGGCCTGGTAGCCCAGGAGCGTGTCGCGGCCGAGCCGGTCCGACCAGTAGGGCGCCAGCATGCAGTGGGCGGAGCCGGTCACCGGATCCTCGTCCACGCCGACGGCCGGCCCGAAGAACCGCGACACGAAGTCGTACGACCCGGAGCCGGGCCCGGGGTCCGGGGCGGCGTCCGGCCCGGGGTCCGGGGTGGCCGGGGCGGTGACGCAGACGCCGCGGGCGTCGATCCGGGCGAGGGCGGCCAGGTCGGGGGCCAGCTCGCGTACGGCCTTCTCGTCGCCGAGGAGCACGAACAGATCGTTCTGGGCGTTCCGGCCGGCCTCGGCGACGGGCACGCCGAGCGCCCCGGCCAGGCCCGGCGGAACCTCGGCGGGCCAGGCGGGCTGGGCCGGGAAGTCCATCTCCAGCAGGCCGCCGGAGCCGGGCTCCCGGGCCGGGCGGACGGTGAGCACCCCGCCGCGGGTGCGGAACCGGATGGTCGCGCCGGCGGGGACCGTACCGGTCTCGTACAGGGCGTGCGCACTGGCCAGGGTGGCGTGGCCGCAGAGGTCGACCTCGACCGCGGGGGTGAACCACCGCAGCTCGTAGTCGGCCTCCAGGCCGGTCTCCGGGGCGGCGTGAGGGGCGGGCCCGGGGCCAGTCTCGAGGGCGGCGAGCGGGCGGAGGAAGGCCGTCTCCGCGTGCCGCATCTCGGCCGCGACCGACTGCATCCAGCCGGCGTCCGCGGGGCCGTCCAGCAGGCAGACGCCCGCGGGGTTGCCGGCGAAGGGCCGGTCGGTGAAGGCGTCGACGACGAGGATCCGCATACCGGAACTGTAGGCGTTGCGGTGGTGCGATCAACCGTGGGTCGTCACCGTCGGCGGCAGCGGCGCGAGGCCGTCCACCGATGAGGCCGGCACGGACGAGGCGGGCTCGGACGAGATCGGCACGGACGGGGCCCGCGGGGACGAGGCCGGCGCGGGAGCGGCGTCCCAGACGTAGCGATCCCAGCGCCGCGGGCGCCCCATGATCCAGCCCAGGATGAATCCGACGAACAGGCTCGCGAAGCCCATGATGAAGACGTTCAGCCACATGATGGCGGCCTCCGGAAGAGGAACCGGCGAGTGATGTCACCGGCCCGTGGCCGCCCCGCGAGGGACGCCCCGGGTGCGCCTGAGACTAACCCCGCATACCCCTGCGAGGTGGAGCATCGGTGTGAAGTGGCCACTGCTGACCAGACCGCATGCCCCGTTCGGGTGTGGTCACCGGCCTGGGCACCGGCATTTCCGGCCCGGCGCCTTTACGTTGTAGATCAGATCCTGGTTCCCGGGGAGGCGTAGCCTGAAGGGGTGAACGAGCAGCTGCCCCTGTTCCCGCTGGGCACCGTCCTGTTCCCCGGCCTGGTGCTGCCGCTGCACGTCTTCGAGGAGCGCTACCGGCTGCTGATCCGGGACCTCCTACAACGCCCCGAGCCGCACCGGTTCGGCATCGTCTCGATCGAACCCGGCCAGGTGGCCGGCGACGAGGGCGCGCTGGAGGGCCGGCCCGAACCCGGCCCGGGGCTGGCGATGGTGGGGTGCACCGCCGAGGTGCACGGGGTGATCCCGCACGCCGACGGCCGGTTCGACGTCGTCACCGTCGGCGGCAGGCGGTTCGACGTCACCGGAATGGACGATTCCCTGCCGTACCTGCGCGCCGACGTGGAGTTCCGCCCGGACTGCGCGGGGCCGGACCCGGGCCCGGCCGCCCGGCGGGTGACCCGGCTGTTCCGGCTCTACCGCGGCCGGCTCGCGGAGGCGGGGGCGGAGGTCCGGCGGCCGGTCGAGCTGCCGCCCGATCCGGTCCGCCTGTCGTATCTCGTCGCCGCCGCGGTGGTGCTGGACCGGGCCGAGAAGCAGCGGCTGCTGGAGGCCGAGGACGCGACCGCCCGGTTCCGGCTGGAGGAGGAGTTCCTGCTCCGCGAGACCCGGCTGCTCGACGCCCTCCCCGCGGTGCCCGCCTCCCCGTTCCTCGACGACGTCATCAACCCCAACTGACCGGCCACGGCCGCCGGCGCATCGAGATGATCGCCGCGGCCCGGGCAGGCACAATGTCCCCATGGGCAAAGCCAGGACGGCCGGCGGGAAGGGCACACCGGCGACCGTCGCCGCCACCCGGGCCGGGATCGAGTTCACGCTGCATCCGTACGAGGCGGATCCGGACGCCGACTCCTACGGGGAGGCGGCCGCGGACGCGCTCGGCATTCCGCACGAGCAGATCTTCAAGACCCTCGTCGCCGAGGTCGACGGCGCGCTCACCGTGGCGGTGGTGCCGGTCGCGGCCACCCTCGACCTGAAGGCGCTGGCCGCCGCCGCGGGGGGCAAGAAGGCGCAGATGGCCGATCCGCACACGGCCGAGCGCACCACCGGCTACGTGCTCGGCGGGATCAGCCCGCTGGGCCAGCGCAGGCGCCTGCCCACCGTCGTCGACGCGTCGGCCTCAGGTCTGGCGACCCTCTATGTCTCGGCCGGTCGGCGCGGCCTGCAGATCGAGCTTTCCCCCGCCGACCTGATCCTGCTGACCGGGGCTCGGACCGCCGCCATCGCCCGCCGCCACTGACTCGCCGGGTCCGACCCGCTTGGCCACGTCGGTCGCCTCCAGCAGCCCGAAGGTCACGAGCGCGACGAAGGGCCAGCACACCAGCACCCCGCGCGCGGTCAGCTCCGCGGGGCCGTCGAAGACCCGGGTCCGGTCGCCGGCGCGCACCATGCGGTGGAAGGTGTCCAGGCCGATCTGATGCCCGACCCGCCAGGCCAGGAGGGCGGCGACGACCCCGCCCACCATGAGTCCCGCGACGAGGGCGAGATCGTTGTCCCGGCCGGCGGCCAGGTAGGCCACGATCCCGCAGGCCAGCCCGAGCCCCGCGGTGATCAGTGCGAACCTGCCGTCGGTGCCGATCAGTGCGGGCGATTCCGGGTCGACCAGAAAGACCTTGCCCTCCACCGAGACGTATTTCACATGCGGGGAGATCGCCGCCCACAGCAGGCCGGCGAGGGCACCGAGCACCGCCGTCACCGCGACGGTCACCGCCGCGATCCGCAGCTGCCGTCGCAGTCCCGCCAGCGCGTCCATCGCACTCCCCTCTGCCGGGGGGCGGCCCCCTCACCGTTCCGCAGGCCATCGGCCGTCTGTGATCGCAGCGTAACGCTTTTCATTCCAAGATCCACGATCGGCCCCGGCGGGGCCGCCTCACCGGCGAACGGCGCGGCTGAGATGCGGCTGAGATAACGTGACCGGCATGTCTGGATTCAGCCCGGCATTCGATCGGCTCGGCTCGGCGCTCGGCGCGGTGGTCCTGCAACAGCAGGAGACACTGGCCGAGTTCCTCCCCCGCGAGGATTGGAGTGCCGACCTCGCCGAACGCACGTACACCAGCGGCGGGGTCACCGTCCGCGTGTCGTTGCTCGGCAGCTACGCCGGACGGGAGAAGACCTGGCTGTGGGGGTGGGCCAACCCCCAGTTCGGCCCCGATCACCCCGCGGTCCGGCCCACGCTGAGCGTCCAGGAGATGGGCGAGCGGCTGGGCGTCCCGGAGCTCACCACTCCGGAGGTCGACCTGTCCTGGTACGAGGGGCCCGCCGGCCACGGCGGTGAGCTCATCGCGATGATCGCCGCCGGGCTGCTCGGCGGCGGGGGCTACATCGGCGCCGGCTACGACGGCGGGTCGGCGTACCTGCACGTCGACGATCCGGCGGTCCCGCCGGCCGCCTGGGACCCGGTCCCGGTGCCCCGGCTGATCATCAACGCGGCCACGCTGTTCACGGGCGATCCGCACCTGACCCTGGCCCGTTTCCTCAGCCATCACCGGGTGCCCTACCGCCAGTCCGGCGGGGTGACCGAGGCCCGGATTCCCGGCGGCGGCACCGCCCGCGCGCTGTTCGACGACGAGGGCCGCTTCGTCAGCTGGGAGGCCGGCCTCAGCGTCGGGTGACCCGCACGCACGAATCGTGCGATCGGCGCAGGGCACCGATCGCACGATCGTGGCGGGGTCGAGGAAGCGGGAACGAGCGGGGCTCAGAGCGGCCTGGGAGCGCCCTTGCCCGGCCCCTCGCCCCACTGGGTGACGCAGTAGGTGATCGGGATGTTCCCGTGCAGGCCGTCTCCGCCGATGACGTACGGCTCGCTCCACCGGCCGCCGGTCAGCTTGGCGTAGGTGATCCCGTCGATGTCGATCATCACGCCGACGCGGGAGGGGGTCCCGGGACCGCGGTCGCAGATGGTGAAGGCGGCGCGCTTGCCGTGGTACTCGATGTAGCCCTTGGTGCCCATGGGCCAGCTCGGGCTCGCGAAGCAGCCCTCCCGCATGGGGGTCCCGGAGGCCGGGGCGCCGGTGTCGCCGTTGCCGGAGCCGCCGGTGTCCCAGAAGTAGGAGCCCAGGGTCTGGTTCTGCAGCAGGACCACCGGCAGGTCGGCCTTCGCGCGGGAGGCGGTCTTGACGCCCGGGGCGGACTTCTGCGCGGCCCGCTCGGCCTTGGCGGCGGCCTTCACCGCCATCTTCATCGCCATGGGGGAGGTCAGGCGCGGGGGGGCCTGTTCGCGGGGGGCGAGGTCGGTCACCGCGGCGACGTGGTCGACCGCGGGCAGGGTGACCTCGGGCACGGATGCCTGGGGGGAGGAGGTCTCGTGGTGGTCGAGAGCCGTGGCTCCGAGGCCGACGGCGCAGGTGGCCGTACCGGCCAGGATCAGCCGGGTGAGTCGCTGCCGCATGATTTCCCATCTCTCGGTGGACATGACGCAACGACTCCGCGTGGGGCTGTGAAGAAGGCGGAGCGACCCCCGGCAGAGCAGGGGTGACCGTCGGGTGCGGTGTCCAGATCCGCGTGCCTGACATCCCGGGAAGGCATGCGGCCTTCCGGCGGGGCTCGATCGCCCTCGACCATGGGATGTCGGCGGCCCGCTGACGCGTATGTGGATCCCGGGCCCGAGAACGGCCCCGGAGCGTCAGCCGGCGTGGGTGCTCCCTGCTTGGGGCGCAGGGAGTGACGGCTTTGCGTTTCTACCTATTAAGGAAGATCTCGGTACTTCCCGGTCGAGTCTAGGCATTGAAAGGGTAAAAGGCTATATATCGGACAGCCTAAACGGTAGATCTTTCCCGGCCGAGATCACCGACCGTGACCGGCCCCGCGCGGCCGCCGGGCGTGCTCACCCCATCAGGCAGGCCGGTCCCAGGAGCTGCTTGAGATCGCCCATCAGCGCCGGCGAGGGGGTCACCCGGAGCTTGTCGTCCAGCCGGACCACGGTCGTACGGGGACCGTTCTGCAGGTGCAGGTGCACCTCGCTGGAGCCCGGATGGGTGATGAGGACCTCCTTCAGCCGCTCCACGACCGGCGGCGTGCAGCGCCCGATCGGCATCGCCACCGAGAGCGGGCCGAACATGTCGCTGATGGTGAGGTCGGGCTGGGTGACCTCCATCGCGATGATCTTGGGTACGTCCTCGCGCTTGTCGATCCGGCCCCTGACGACCAGCACCGCGTCCTCGGCCAGCAGGGTGGAGCACAGCTGGTAGGCCGAGGGGAAGGCCATCACCTCGATGGAGCCACCGAGATCCTCCAGCGAGAACATCGCCCAGGAGTTGCCCTGCTTGGTGACCTTGCGCTGCAGGCCGGACAGCAGCCCGCCGATGGCCACGATCTGGCCGTCCGGGCGGTCCCCCTCGGCGGTGAGCGCGGAGATGGAGCAGTCGGTCTCCTTGGCCAGGATGTGCTCGACGCCCAGCAGCGGGTGGTCGGAGACGTACAGGCCGAGCATCTCCCGCTCGAAGGCCAGCAGCGTGGTCTTGTCCCACTCCCCCGCCGGGATCTCCACGGTGAACGCCTCGTCCGCGGAGCCGCCCTCGTCGATGGCACCGAACAGCGAGTCCTGGCCGATCGCCTCGTTGCGCTTGACGTCGATGACCGAGTCGATGGCCTGTTCGTGCACCATGACCAGGGACTTGCGCTCGTGCCCGAGGTCGTCGAAGGACCCGGCCTTGATGAGGGACTCGACGACCCGCTTGTTGCACACCACGGGCGGCACCTTGCGCAGGAAGTCGTTGAAGTCGGCGAACCGGCCCTTCTCCCGGCGGGCCGCGATGACGCCGTCCACGACGTTGTCGCCCACGTTGCGGATCGCCGACAGCCCGAAGCGGATCTCGGTGTCACCGCGCGGGGTGAAGTCCGCGTCGGACTCGTTGACGTCCGGTGGGAGCACCGTGATGCCCATCCGGCGGCACTCGTTGAGGTAGAGCGCGCTCTTGTCCTTGTCGTCCTTGACGGAGGTGAGCAGCGCCGCCATGTACTCGGCGGGGTAGTTGGCCTTGAGATAGCCCGTCCAGTACGAGACCAGGCCGTACCCGGCGGTGTGCGCCTTGTTGAAGGCGTAGTCGGAGAACGGCAGCAGGATGTCCCACAGGGCCTTGATGGCTGCCGCCGAGAACCCGTTGTCCTGCATGCCCTTCTCGAAGAACTCGAACTGCTTGTCCAGCTCGGACTTCTTCTTCTTGCCCATGGCGCGGCGGAGCAGGTCGGCGCCGCCGAGCGAGTAGCCGGCGACCTTCTGCGCGATGGCCATGACCTGCTCCTGATACACGATCAGGCCGTGGGTCGTGTCGAGGATCTCCCGGAGCGGCTCCTCCAGCTCCGGGTGGATCGGGGTGATCTCCTGCTGCTTGTTCTTGCGCAGCGCGTAGTTGGTGTGGGAGTTCGCGCCCATCGGGCCGGGCCGGTACAGCGCCAGGACGGCGGAGATGTCCTCGAAGTTGTCGGGCCGCATCAGCCGCAGCAGACCGCGCATGGGGCCGCCGTCCAGCTGGAACACCCCCAGGGTGTCACCGCGGGAGAGCAGCTCGTAGGTCTTGACGTCGTCCAGCGGCAGCTCGAGCAGGTTGACCTTGATGCCCTTGTTGAGCTCGATGGCCTTGACCGCGTCGTCCATGATCGTGAGGTTGCGCAGGCCCAGGAAGTCCATCTTGAGCAGGCCGAGCGACTCGCAGGTCGGATAGTCGAACTGCGTGATGATCACACCGTCGGAGTCCCGGCGCATGATCGGGATGTGGTCGGTGAGCGTCTCGGCGCTCATGATCACTCCGGCGGCGTGCACGCCCGTCTGCCGGATCAGGCCCTCCAGGCCCTGGGCCAGGTCGAGCACCTGCTTGACGTCGGTCTCCTCCTCGTACAGCTTGCGCAGCTCGCCGGCCTCGCTGTAGCGCGGGTGCTTGTCGTCGAAGATGCCGGAGAGCGGGATCTCCTTGCCCATGACCGCGGGCGGGAACGCCTTGGTGAGGCGGTCGCCGAGGGCGTAGGGGAAGCCGAGGACGCGGGAGGCGTCCTTGATCGCGGCCTTGGCCTTGATGGTGCCGAAGGTGGCGATCATGGCGACCTTGTCGGCGCCCCACTTCTCGGTGACGTACCGGATCACGTCACCGCGCCTGCGCTCGTCGAAGTCGATGTCGACGTCGGGCATGGAGACGCGCTCGGGGTTGAGGAAACGCTCGAAGATCAGCCCGTGCGGCAGCGGGTCGAGGTCGGTGATGCCCATGGCGTAGGCCGCCAGCGAGCCCGCCGCCGACCCTCGCCCCGGGCCCACCGCGATCCCGTTCTTCTTCGCCCACATGATGAAGTCGGCGACCACGAGGAAGTACGAGGGGAAGCCCATCTGCAGGACGACGCCGATCTCGTACTCGACCTGGCGCCGGTGCTCCTCGTCGATCCCGTCCGGGAAGCGCCACTCCATGCCGCGCTGGACTTCCTTGCGGAACCAGGTCTCCTCGGTCTCCCCCTCGGGAACCGGGAAGATCGGCATCAGGTTGCGGTACTCGAACATGCCCGCCGGGTCGACCCGCTCGGCGATCAGGAGCGTGTTGCGGCAGCCCTCGGCCCAGATGTCGGAGCCGTCGATGGCGCGCATCTCGTCGGCGGTCTTGAGGTAGTAGCCCGAGCCGTCGAACCGGAACCGGTCCGGATCGGCCAGTTGCTTGCCGACCTGGACGCACAGCAGCGCGTCGTGCGCCGCGGCCTCGCTCTCGCGGGTGTAGTGGCTGTCGTTGGTGACGACCGGAGGGATGCCGAGCTTCTTGCTGATCTCGACCAGGCCGTCACGGACCCGGCGCTCGATGTCGAGCCCGTGGTCCATGATCTCGAGGAAGTAGTTGTCCTTGCCGAAGATCTCCTGGTACTTCGCCGCCGCCTCGACGGCCTTGTCGAAGTGGCCGAGCCGCAGCCGGGTCTGCACCTCGCCGGAGGGACAGCCGGTGGTCGCCATCAGCCCGTCGGCGTGCTGGGCGATCAGCTCGTCATCCATGCGGGCGTACTTGAAGACGAAGCCCTCGGTGAACGATCTCGACGTCAGCTTGAACAGGTTGTGCAGGCCGGTCTTGTCACGGGCCCAGAGCGTCTTGTGGGTGTAGAGACCGCCACCGGACAGGTCGTCGCGCTTCTGGCTCGGCTCGCCCCACTGGACGCGCTTCTTGTGGAACCGCGACTCCGGGGCCACGTAGGCCTCGATGCCGATCACGGGGGTGACGCCCGCGTCCATGGCCTGCCTGAAGAACCCGTTGGCGCCGTGCATGTTGCCGTGGTCGGTCATCGCGATCGCCGGCATCTTCTGCCGTTCGACCTCGGCGAACATCTGCTTGAGTCGCGCTGCGCCGTCGAGCATCGAGTACTCGGTATGAACGTGCAGATGCACGAACGACTCAGACACGCGCGGCTCCTTCGGGACGGGTTCGACTCAGCAGCCTAAGCCGTCACACAGGTCACCGCGAGGCAGACACAGCCCTCACCGCGAGGCGGGCACAGACCGCTCGCGCCGACCGGAACCCCGCGCACGCCGGAGGGATCACCGGGCCCGGCCAGGAGGACCGGTCCCGCCCGCCGGCCCGGAACGAGATCGAACCGATATCCCGTTCCGGCGCGCCATGGAACGTCCCAATATTAAGGTTGTCACTATTTTTCGTGTCCGGGCTCGTGCTGGTGGGAAGTGAACGTTAAGGTCTGACGGGAGCGAGCGCGGGACGGCCGCGGCCGGTCCCCCCGTACGAGCAGACCGCCCGGCCGCCGCCCCATGTCCGTACGGCACGAACGCTGAAGGAAAGGGCGCCATGACCCCTGAACCGGACATCTCCGCGGGCGTGCCCGCCCCGGCCAGCCGCAACCCGTTCGCGTACGCCGGCCGTTCCGGCGGCTGACCCGTCGAGAGGCCGATTCACGGTGACCGGACGTCAGCGGGACCAGGACGTACTGGAACAGCTCGCCTACCTGCACGGGGCCACCCTGCGCATCGGCGCCGGCATGGACGCCGACCAGGCCGTCCACGCCCTGTGCGAGACGGCGATCCCGCGGCTCGCCGACTTCGCCACCGCCTACCTGCTGGAGACCGCGATGGCCGAGGACGGGCTGCCGCACCCGTGTTCGGGGGACATGCTCGTCCGCCAGGTGGCCGTGGCCGAGGACGGCTGGGAGCAGATCCTGGTCGGCAAGACGCCGCTGCACGACCTGTCCGGCCCGTTCGCGGAGACGATGACCACCGGCCAGACGGTCGTGTGGCCCGCGCACGACGACCACCGGCGGGCCGCCGACCTGGGCTGCCTGCTGCCCAGCGGATGGAACGGCTTCCTGCTCATCGCCCCGTTCCGGTTCGACGACCGGGTCCAGGGCTTCGCCGCGCTGTTCCGCGCGCCCGGGCGGGGGCCGTTCGACGACACCGATCTGCTGACCGCGACCCTGATGGTCGACCAGACCGCCCTGAGCGTCCACAACGCGCACCTGTTCCAGCGCGAGGCGCACATCGCCGACGCGCTCCAGCGCAGCATGCTGCCCAAGTGCCCGCCGGTGCTGCAGGGGGCGGAGGTGGCCTACCGCTACCTGCCGAGCAACCCGGCCGCCCAGGTCGGCGGCGACTGGTTCGACGCCATACCGCTGCCGGGCAGCCGGGTGGCGCTGGTGATCGGTGACGTCATGGGTCACGGTGTCGCCTCCGCCGCCGCCATGGGCCAGCTGCGGACCGCCTCCCGCACCCTCGCCGCCCTGGACCTCCCTCCCGACCAGGCCCTGCGGCACCTGGACGACCTGGCCCGGCAGCTCGGCGAGAACCACCTCGCCACCTGCATCTACTGCGTCTACGATCCGGTGCTCCGGCGGTGCACGATCGCCAACGCCGGGCACATCCCGCCCGTCCTCGTCCACCCCGACGGCGCGGCCGAGATCATGCGGCTGCCGCCCGGCGGGCCGATCGGGCTCGGCGGGATCGCCGCGGTGGCGTTCGAGTCGGTCGAGGTCAGGGCCCCCGACGACGGCCTGATCGTGTTCTGCACCGACGGGCTGGTCGAGTCCCGCTGCCGGGACCTCGACGACGGGCTGGCCCGGCTGTGCCGCAGCCTGACCCACCCGGCACACGATCTCGACCGGCTCTGCGACGACGTGCTGGAGGCCCTGCGCACCGAGGAACGCGAGGACGACGTCGCGCTCCTGGCGGCCCGCTTCCGGGGCATCCCCAGCGAGAACATCGCCCAGTGGATCATGCGCCCGCATCCCCGGACCGCCGCGCAGATCCGCTGCGTGATCCGCAGCACGCTCGAGAGCTGGGGGCTCACCGAGTACTGCGAGACCGCGGCCCTGCTGGTCACCGAGCTCGTCAGCAACGCGATCCGCTTCGCCTCCCGCCCCATCACGGTCCGGCTGATGCGGACGGAGGCGCTGCTGTGCGAGGTCACCGACGACGACCACAGGCTGCCGGTGCTGCGCGACCCCGGCGAGACCGACGAGGGCGGCCGGGGTCTCTACCTCGTCAGCCACCTCGCCGGCCGGTGGGGCGCCAGCCGTACGACGTCCGGTAAGGCCGTCTGGTTCGAGCTCGCACTGCCATGACGGCGATCGGATCCGGGGCCGGGCCGCTGACGGGCCTTCCGCCGCTGGACGGCCGGCTGCTCCTGGACGCGCCGGCCCGCTCCCGGGCCGCCGACGACTTCGGGCACCTGGTGAGCCGGCGGCCGCTCGCCGTGCTGGTGCCCGGATCGGTGCGCGACGTGCAGGTGCTGCTCCGCCACTGCCGCGGGCACGGCCTCCCGGTCGCCGCCCGCGGCCAGGGCCATGCCACCCATGGTCAGGCCCAGGTGGCCGGCGGCGTCGTCGTCGACATGAGCGCGCTGCGGGAGGTGCGGGTACGGGAGGGCGCCGTCGTGGCACAGGCCGGCGCACGCTGGAGCGACGTGCTCCGGGAGACCCTGCCGCGCGGGCTGACCCCGCCGGTGCTGACCGACTACCTCGAGCTGTCGGTGGGCGGCACGCTGTCGGCCGGCGGCATCGGGGGCGCCACCGGGCACCACGGGTCGCAGGCCGACAACGTCCTGGAGCTGGAGGTGGTCACGGGCACCGGCGAGCACGTGGTCTGCTCCCCCGCCCGGGGGTCGGATCTGTTCCGCGCCGTGCTCGCCGGGCTGGGCCAGTGCGCCGTCATCGTCGGCGCCACGATGCGGCTGCTGCCGGCCCCCGCCACGGTGCGGCGCTACCGGCTCCGCTACCCCACGGCTCCCGCGCTCATGGCCGGCCAGCGCCGGGCCGCCCGCGACGGCCGGTTCGACTCCCTCCAGGGCCAGATCCAGCCGTCCCCCGACGGCTCCGGCGGCTGGTGCCAGGTCCTGGAGGCCGTGGCCTTCCACCGGGGATCGGTGCCTCCCGACGACGCGGCCCTGCTGGCTGATCTGGGCGATCTGGGCAGCGCCGGAGGTGGCGTCGTCCGTGGTGGCGGTGGTCGCGGCGGTGAGACCGGCACGCGGGAGATCGCCGATCTCTCCTATGCCGCCTTCCTCGACCGGCTCGCGCCCTCCGTGGCCGAGCTGACCGCGGCCGGCGAGTGGTCGCGCCCGCACCCCTGGTGGAACGTCTTCCTTCCCGACCCGGAGGCGGACGCCTTCGTCTCCGCCGTCCTGGCGGACCTGACCCCCGCCGATCTCGGCACCGGCGGCGTGATCCTGCTCTACCCGTTCCGCCGGCCGCCGGTCCGGGTGCCCTTGCTCCGGGTCCCCGCGGGGCGCCTGGCGTTCCTGTTCGCGCTGCTCAGGACGGCCTCCGCCGATGCCACGGACCCCGCAGCGATGATCGAGGCCAACCGCGGCCTCTACCGGCGGGCCGGTGCCCTGGGCGGCACGCGATACCCCGTTGGCTCCGTGCCGATGAGCCGGTCCGGCTGGCGCCGGCACTTCGGCCCCGCCTGGCCGGCGTTCGCCGCGGCCAAGCGCCGCTACGACCCCGGCGGCATCCTCGCCCCCGGGCAGCGGATCTTCACCTAGCGGCAGGGCCCCGGGTGTCGTGCCGGGTCGTGCGCACCGGCTCCCGCCGCCCCGGCGTCCCCGAGAACCCCGCTCCCGCGCGTCCGGCGACCTTGCGCTCGGCCCCCTCGAGCTCGGCCACCTCCAGGCCGGCCTCGATGACCGCGCTCATGATCCGCGCCAGCCGGTCCCGGCCCAGCCGGGGGGCGTGCCGGGCCATCGCCTCGACCACCTGCCGCTCCCGGCGCGGATCACGGCCGGCGAAGCCGCCCACCGGCTTGAGCCGCTGCACGATCCCGGCCAGCTCGGCGCGGCGCTGCAACAGCGCGGCGAGCTGGGCGTCGATCCGATCGATGGCGGCGCGGGCCTCCGCCAGTGTGGTGATCTCCTGGCCCGTCGGCTCTCCGGTCATCCCGGTCCTTCCTTCGGCGGCCGTCCGGCCGTGGAAGGCGGCCGGACGCGTCCTGGCTGGACACGCAGAAGGCAGAGCACCCACCAGCGTGTGCTGAGGGCTCTGCCTTCGCCGGCTCCGGGGTCGTCGCTCAGGTCGAGTCGACCGGCTCACCCAGAGCCGGCGACGTAAACCCGAAACGGCTCTCCATGCTGGTTACTTTACGTGACATCCAGGGTCGTCCGCCACTTCGCGGACAGCCGTCTCACGAACCGAGACGCATTGACTAAGCTGCCCCGCAGACCCGCCTACTTGGGAGACACCGTGACAGAGCCCGTGCAGAAACTCATCGTGATCGGGTTCAACGAGCCGCTGAAGGCCAGCGAGTTCCTGCTCGCCGCCGTGCGCATGCAGGGACACGAGCAGATCAAGCTGCATGACGCGGTCTTCATCGAGCGCTCCCCCGACGGCCGCTCGGCCGTCCGCGAGACGCAGGACCTGACCCCGGGCAAGGGCGCGCTGGGCGGCGCGATGTGGGGCCTGCTCATCGGCACCCTGTTCGGCGGCCCGATCGGCGGTCTCATCGGCGGCGCCGCGTCCGCGGGCGGCGGCGCGCTGCTCGGCAAGCTCATCGACACCGGCATCAAGGACGACAAGATCAAGGCTCTGCGCGACGCCGTGCCCCCGGGCAACACCGCCCTGGCGCTGCTGGTCAGCCACCTCTCGCTCGGTGACCTGCAGCGTGAGCTCGAGCGCTTTCCCGGCGCGACCCTGGTCCAGTCCGACCTGCCCGAGGCCGCGGTGCACGCCGTGCGGGTCGCGCTGGGTGAGATCGAGGACTGACGCGCCCGACCCTGGCGGGACGGGCCGCACGCGGCCCGTCCCGCCGCCGCCCCGGCCCGTCCGCCGCCGCCCCAGCGCGTGCCACCGCTCCGGCCTGAGCCGTCCGGAGCCGGTGAGCGGGTGGCGTCCGCTCAGGACTCGTCGCGGACGATCTCCAGGGCCGCGGCGAGCTCGGCGGGGTAGGGGCTCTCGAACTCCACCCAGTGCCCCTGGGTGGGGTGCTCGAACCCGAGCCGCACCGCGTGCAGCCACTGCCTGGTGGCGCCCAGGCGGGCGGCGAGCGTCGGGTCGGCGCCGTACATCAGGTCACCCACGCAGGGATGCCGGATCGCCGCCATGTGCACCCGGATCTGGTGGGTCCGCCCGGTCTCCAGGTTGATGTCGAGCAGGGTCGCCGCCCGGAACGCCTCGATCGTGTCGTAGTGCGTGACGGAGGGCTTGCCGCCGGCGACCACCGCGAACCTCGCGCCGTCGGAGGGGTGCCGGTCGATCGGGGCGTCCACGGTGCCGCGGAAGGGGTCCGGGTGCCCCTGGACGAGCGCGTGGTAGCGCTTGTCGATCCGGCGCTCCTTGAACGCCAGCTTCAGCCGGGAGTAGGCGACCTCGCTCTTGGCCACCACCATCGCGCCGGTGGTGTTGGCGTCCAGGCGGTGCACGATGCCCTGCCGCTCGGCCGCCCCGCTGGTCGCGACGGTGTGCCCGGTGCCGAGCAGGCCGCCGATCACGGTCGGGCCGGTCCACCCGGTCGTCGGATGGGCCGCGACCCCGATCGGCTTGTCGACCACCACGAGGTCGTCGTCCTCGTAGAGGATCCGCATCCCGGGGACGGGCTCGGGGACCGCGACGGGCGCCGAGGGAGGCGGCGGCAGCGTCACCTCGAGCCAGGCCCCGGCGTGCACGCGGTCCGACTTGGCCACGGCCTTGCCGTCGACCAGGACGTCGCCCGCGGTGATCACGTCGGCGGCGCGGGCGCGGGACAGGCCGAAGAGCCTGGCCAGCGCGGAGTCCACCCGCTCGCCTTCGAGGCCGTCGGGAACCGGGAGGCTGCGCATGTCCGCCATCTCAGGACTTCCGGTCCGGGGGCGGCGGCGCGTCCTGCCGGGCCGTCCCGCCCGGATCCGCGTCCGGCCGTCCGGCCGCCGTGTCCGCCGGCCGGTCCACCGCCGTGTCCGTCCGCGTGTCCGCCGGCCGGTCCGCCGCGGTGTCGGCCCTGGTCTCCGCCGCCGTGGGCGCGCCCGTGGCGCCGGCCGTGCCGCCCGTCCCGGGATCGGCCTCCTCGGAGGGGGCACGGGTGCCGTCGAGCTGCAGGCCCTTCGCGGCCAGCAGCACGGCGATCAGCCCGCCGCAGACGATCGCCGAGTCGGCCAGGTTGAACACCGGCCAGTGCGGCAGCTCGATCCAGTCGACCACATGGCCCCGCAGCGGCCCCGGAGAGCGCAGCAGGCGGTCGACGAGGTTGCCGGTCGCCCCGCCCAGCAGCAGCCCCAGGGTGATCGCCCAGGGCAGGCTGCGCAGCCGCCGGGCGGTCCGCAGGATCGCGATGATCACGCTGACCGCGATCAGGGTGAGGACGAGCGTCATCCCGGTGCCGATGGAGAACGCCGCGCCGCTGTTGCGGGTGACCCGCAGCGTCAGCAGCCCGCCGAGGAGCCGGATCGGCGGACGGTCCGGCAACTGGGCGACGACGACGACCTTGGAGACGATGTCCAGGGTCAGGGCTGCCGCGGCGACCGCGAGCAGCACGGCCACACGGCGCGGCCGGATCACCCGCTCCGGAGACCCGGCACCGCTTTCTTCTGGGTTCGTGGCGCCGCTCAGCGACGCTCCTCGCGTTGTTTGCATGTCACACACAGGGTCGCACGTGGAAAGGCCTGCAGGCGCGCCTTCCCGATCGCCTTACCGCACGATTCGCACACACCGTACGTTCCGGCCTCGATCCGCTCGAGGGCCCGCTCGTTCTGGGCGAGCAGGTCACGGGAGTTGTAGGCGAGCGACATCTCGTGCTCGCGCTCGTAGGTCTTGGCCCCGATGTCGGCCTGGTCGTCACCCGCCCCGTCGGTGGAATCGCCCTCGGCGATCTGCGACTCAGCGGTGGCGATCTCCAGGCCGAGCTCGTAGATCTCGTCCTGCAGGCGGGCCCTGATCTCCGTCAGCTCCGACCCCGTCCAGCGGTCCTCGCCCGCCCGGACCGGCAGTGACCCGGCGGTCTGCTCGGCCACGGCCACCACGGTGGCCGCCCCCGCGGCTGGTTTCGTCCCCGGTGAAGACGTGCGGCTACCCCGGGCGGTATTGCTGGAGGACATCTCGTCCCCCCCGGCGCCGGCCATGTCGGGCCCCCTCGCGCTGATCTTCTCGACAGGCAGTGCGGGCAGCATAGGTCTCCGTTCGTCGGACGGCAAACAACAGGGGTTTGTCACAGGCGGCATATGCCCCGTAACGACGCGTCAGGAACCCTTCAGTCGGTCGATCATGAGAGTGACCTGCGCCACATCGGCCTCGATCTCGACGACCTTGTCCCGGCTCGTACGCCCGCTCACCAGCCGTACCTCGCGGCGCCGGAGACCCAGCGCGCCGGCCACGGCCCGCAGCGCCGCCTCGGTCGCCCGGCCGTCGACCGCGCGCGCCGTCACCTTGACCACCAGCGCGTCGCCATGGGCGCCGCCCACCTGGGTGCGGGCGCCGCCGGGCCGGACGCGGATCGCCACCCGGACCCCCATGATCGCCTCCAGACATGATCAAGGTGAGAAAACCTGTCGGAGCCGCACCTCTCCTGGCCGTACAATCGTGCCAGTCGGCAAGGCGTTGATGGGACACCTGCCGTCGTGAGCGGTCATGAGCGATCCGGGGACGGTGCGAGCCCGGAGGCGAGCCCGGCGGTCTGATCACCCGGAGCCGCCGGAAGAACGGTCCCAGGCGGTTCCAGGGGCCCAGTAGACCCGGCAGCCACACGCAGGACAGCACAACGAAGCGGGCCGTGCCGCACGCGCACGGTCAAGGAGGGTGGTACCGCGGGGCGCGCAGCCTCGTCCCTCCGGGTCCCCCCAGGGGCGGTGCCGCGAGCCTGGCCGCAGTATCTCCACTGGGTCCGTGCATTCCCGTGGAGGTCCACCCGTGAGTGAACAACAGGAGCGGCGCACGATGCGCGCGCTGCCCGCCCAGGTCGACCTGCCCGCCGTCGAGCACGACACGCTCCGGCGCTGGCAGGAGGGCAAGATCTTCGAGCGCTCGCTGGAGCGCAACGCCTCCGGCCCCCGCTGGGTCTTCTACGAGGGGCCGCCGACCGCCAACGGCATGCCCGGCGTGCACCACGTCGAGGCCCGCGTCTTCAAGGACGTCTTCCCCCGGTACAAGACCATGAAGGGCTACCAGGTCCCGCGCAAGGCCGGCTGGGACTGCCACGGGCTGCCCGTCGAGGTCGCGGTGGAGAAGGAGCTGGGCCTCTCCGGCAAGCCGCAGATCGAGGAGTACGGCATCGCGGAGTTCAACGCGCGCTGCCGGGAGTCGGTGCTCCGCCACACCGACGCCTTCGAGGAGCTCACCGAGCGGATGGGCTACTGGGTGGACCTCTCCCAGGCCTACCGCACCATGGACCCCGCCTACGTCGAGTCCGTGTGGTGGTCGCTCAAGGTCATCTGGGACAAGGACCTGCTGTTCTCCGACCACCGGATCACCCCGTACTGCCCGCGCTGCGGCACCGGCCTGTCCGACCACGAGCTGGGCCAGCCCGGCGGATACGAAATGGTCAGCAGCCCGTCGGTCTACGTGCGGATGCCCGTGACCGCGGGCCGGTTCGAGGGGACCGACCTGCTGATCTGGACGACCACGCCGTGGACGCTGGTCTCCAACACCGCCGTGGCGGTCAACCCCTCGGTGACCTACGTCGTCGCGGAGAAGGAGGGCGAGCGCCCGGTCATCGTGGCCGAGCCGCTCCTGGAGGCCGCCCTCGGCGAGGGCTGGACGGTCCGTGAGCGGCTGTCCGGGTACGACCTGGAACGCACCCCGTACGCGCGCCCCTTCGAGCTGGTGGACATCCCCGGCGCGCACTACGTGGTGCTGGCCGAGTACGTCACCGTGGAGGACGGCACCGGGCTGGTCCACCAGGCGCCCGCCTTCGGCGCCGACGACCTGCAGATCTGCAAGCGGTACGGGCTGCCCGTGGTCAACCCGATCGGCCCGGACGGGCGGTTCCTGCCCCAGGTCCCGATGGTCGGCGGGGTCTTCTTCAAGGACGCCGACGAGGACCTCACCGCGGACCTGCGCTCCCGCGGCCTGCTGCTGCGCGGCACCCACTTCGAGCACAGTTACCCGCACTGCTGGCGCTGCCACACGGCGCTGCTCTACTACGCGCTGCCCGCGTGGTACATCCGCACCACGCAGATCAAGGACCGGCTGCTGGCCGAGAACGAGAAGACCAACTGGTTCCCCGAGACGATCAAGTGGGGCCGCTTCGGGGACTGGCTGCGCAACAACGTCGACTGGTCGCTGTCGCGGTCGCGCTACTGGGGCACGCCGCTGCCGCTGTGGATCTGCTCGGCGGACGACTCCCACGTCACCTGTATCGGCTCGCTGGCCGAGCTGGGCGAGCTCGCCGGCCGGAACCTGTCGGCGCTCGACCCGCACCGGCCGTTCGTCGACGACGTCACCTTCCCCTGCCCGACGTGCGGCGCCACCGCCACCCGGGTCCCCGACGTGATCGACGCCTGGTACGACTCGGGTTCGATGCCGTTCGCCCAGTGGGGCGCCCCGCAGCACGACCAGGAGACCTTCGAGCAGGCCTACCCGGCGCAGTTCATCTGCGAGGGCACCGACCAGACCCGCGGGTGGTTCTACTCGCTGATGGCGGTCGGCACCCTGGTCTTCGACCGGTCGTCGTACGAGAACGTGCTCTGCCTGGGGCTGATCCTGGCCGAGGACGGCCGCAAGATGAGCAAGCACCTGGGCAACGTCCTGCAGCCGATGCCGCTGATGGAACAGCACGGCGCCGACGCGCTGCGCTGGTTCATGGCCTGCGCGGGGTCGCCGTGGGCGGCCCGCCGGGTCGGCCACGCGGCGCTCGAGGAGATCGTCCGCAAGGTCCTGCTGACCTACTGGAACACCGCCTCCTTCCTGGTGCTGTACGCCAACGCGGCCGCCGCCCAGGGCGACGCCTGGACCCCGGACCGGCTGGCCGAGGCGCCGGCACCGGCCGACCGGCCGCTGCTGGACCGCTGGGCGCTGGCCGAGCTGAACCGTACGGTCGCCGAGGTGGACGCGGCGATGGAGCAGTACGACACCGCGCAGGCCGGGCGGCTGCTGGCCGAGTTCGTCGACGACCTCTCGAACTGGTACGTGCGCCGGTCCCGGCGGCGGTTCTGGGAGGGGCCCGGCTCCGCCGAGGGCGCGGCGGCCTTCGCGACGCTGTACGAGTGCCTGGAGACGCTCACCCGCCTCATGGCCCCGATCGTGCCGTTCGTCACCGACCACGTCTGGGACGTGATCCGCCCGGCGGGATCGCCCGAGTCGGTGCACCTCGCCGACTGGCCGCAGGTCCGGGAGGACCTGCTCGACGACGAGCTGACGGCCCAGATGGCGCTGGTACGGCGCCTGGTCGAGCTCGGCCGGGCCGCCCGGGCCTCCAGCAGCGTGCGCACCCGGCAGCCGCTGGGCCGGGCGCTGGTGGGCGCCTCCGGCTGGGCCGCACTGCCGGCGGCCCTGCGCGCCCAGATCGCCGAGGAGCTCAACGTCCAGTCCTTCGAGGACCTGTCCTCGATCGGCGGAGACCTGGTGGAGTACGAGGTGAAACCGAACTTCCGCGAGCTCGGGCGGCGCTACGGCAAGAACACCCCGAAGGTGGCCGCGCGGGTCACCGCGGCCGACCCGGCCGGGCTGGTGCGGGCGCTGCGCGACACCGGCTCGGTCACGGTGGACGCCCCGGAGGTCGGCGCGGTCGAGCTCGGCCCGGACGACGTGATCGTCACCGAGCGGCCGCGCAGCGGCTGGGCCGTCGAGAGCGCCGCCGGTGAGACCCTGGCGCTGGACCTGTCGGTCACCCCGGAGCTGCGCCGCGCCGGGATCGCCCGGGAGGCCGTGCGGCTGCTCCAGGACGCTCGCAAGAACAGCGGCCTGGAGGTCACCGACCGCGTCGACCTGTGGTGGACCTCGAAGGACCCCGAGGTCACCGAGGCCCTGCGGGAACACGACGGCTACCTCGCGCTCGAGGTGCTCGGCACCATCCACCCCGGCGGGGAGCCCCCCGCCGACGTGGTCGCCGCCGTGCCCTCCCGCCAGGACGAGGACCTGCGGCTGACCTTCTGGCTGCGCAAGTCCTCCTGACCCCGCCAACCCCAGGACCCCGCCCTCCCGTGATCACGGGAGGGCGGGGTCACCCCGTGATCACACCCGGCACGTGATCCGGGGATGGCTCCGCGCCCACCCCGTGTCACGCCCGGACCCACTCCGTGATCATGCAATCGTTCGACGAACGATTGCATGATCACGAAGAGGTGAGGGCTTGGACGCGACACATCGTGTGCGGAATGATGGCCTCGTGGACCTTCCAGAGCAGCAGCCCGCACCGGCCGACCCCTCCCGGTTCCGGGCCTCCGACGCAGATCGCGACCGGGCCGCCGACCAGCTCCGCGAGGCGCTCGCCGAGGGCCGGCTGAGCCCCGAGGAGCACGCCGAGCGGATCGAGCTGGTCTACTCCGCCAAGACCTACGCCGAGCTGACACCGGCCCTGGAGGACCTCCCGGTCACGGCCGCCGGCCCGGCGCCCACCGTCGCGGGCGCTCCGAAGGATCTTCCCGCGCCGGCCCGTGAGCCAGCCAGCGTGGTGGCGATCTTCAGTGGGGCGGAGCGCAAGGGCCGCTGGCTGGTCGAGCCGCACACCAACGTCTTCACCATGTTCGGCGGAGTGGAGCTCGACTTCCGCGAGGCGGTGCTCACCCAGCGCGAGGTGACGATCAACATCACCTGCATCTTCGGCGGCGTCGACGTCAAGGTGCCGCCGGGCGTCCGGGTGATCGACTCCGGGATGGCCATCTTCGGCGGCCGCTCGGTCTCGGGCGGGGATCCCGACGACCCCAACGCCCCGGTGATCCGGATCGCCGGGTTCACGCTGTTCGGCGGCGTCGACGTCAAGCGCAGGCCGCCCAAGGGGGCGGGCGGCGACTTCCGGGACCGCCTGCGCGAGCAGCGCGAGCAGATCCGCCAGCGGCGCGACGAGCGCCGCGACCACCTCCGGGCGCTCCGCGACGCGCACCGCAGGGACCGCCGCGAGCGCTGACGGCCCCGCGAACGCCAGCGGCCGGGTGAGACCCGGGCCGCCGCGACGCATGGGCACGGACCGTGCGCACCCGGGCGTCCGGCCGGCCCGCACCGGGAGTGCTCAGTCGGCGGTGTGCGCCTTGTCGGGCTGGCACACCAGGCACGGCGTGCAGCCGCGCTCCTTGGCCTCGTCCCGGGACAGCGACTCCAGGTCCTCCGCCTCGTCACCGATGTCCTCGATCAGCGCGCAGTCCGGGCGGTGATACCGCCTGGTGCCGCTGAGGATGCGCACCTGGGGGCTGCCGGCCTCCGCCGTGTCGTCCTGGGCCGGCTCCGGCTCCGCAGCCGCCTCCGCGGCGGTGTGGCCGGTGTCCGGCTCCCCGGGCGCGGGCTCGTCCGCCGCCTCCGGGACGTCGTCGGCGAACGCGTCGGCCGCCGCATCGCGCGGGGCGTCGTCCTCCGGCTCCGCTGCCGGGGGCTCCTCCGGATCGTCGTCCGTCGCCCACGACGGGACCTTGGGCTCGGCCGCGGTGAACTCCAGGGTCACCGGGGGCGCGGCCGGTTCCGCCGGAAGGTCGAGTGCGCTGGGGGCGACCGGGGAGGTCGTCCAGACCGAGGACGGCCTGGACGGCGCCGGGGCCTCGTCCTCCTCGGTGGTCCGCGGGCTGACGACGCCGAGTTCGGCCGTGTCGGCCTCCTCGGTCCGGGACTCGGCCTCCCGCTCGGGGCGGCCGGTCCCCAGGCGTCCGGTCGGCGACTGAGCCCACGAGGGGACGCCCAGTTCCCGGTCGCTCTCCCACCGGCCCGGGGAGTCCTCCTCGGGGGCGTCGGCCGCCGGCTCCGCCGGTGCGGCGTAGGCCGAGGGCGCGGCGAGCGGGCCGCGCGACGCGGGGACTCCGGGACGCGACTCCCACTGGGAGGCGCCGAAGCCGCCGCTTCCCGGCCGGTCGGACGCGAACTGGTCGTCCGTACCGGCCGTGGCGGGTGTGGAGGCCCGCGACGAGCCGCGGGCCGGGCGGGCCGCCGCGGCCAGGCCGGTCGAGGCCGACTCCGCCCGCGTGCCCTTGCCCAGCCCGGCGGTCCCGCTCCTGTCCCCGGTGCCCGCCTGTGCGGCCGGCTCGCCCGACATCGCCGCGCGCGCCGCAAGTGCGGTGTCGGGCATGCAGGCCGTGCACGGGCTGAAGCCCTCTTCCAGGGCTTCGGCGTAGGTCAGGTCTTCCTTGTCCCGCCCGGTGAGCTGACGACAGCTCTCCAGGTGGTATCTCTTGCGTCCGCGTACGACGAAGACCGTGGCGTCGGCGGGCACGTCGAGCGGCTGAGAGGGCAGCGTCACCGTCTCCTCCGGCTCGTCCGGCAGCCGGCCGTCGGCCTCGTCGGTGCTCTTGGCACCCTTGGCGCCCTTGGCCTGCCGGGCGGCCTTGCCCGGCTTGCCGCCCTTCGCGGGCTTCCCGGCCCGCGCGGGCGCAGCCCCGGCGCCGGCGCCGAAGAGCTCCTTGCGGCGGACGAACACCCCGATGGCCAGGCAGAGCGCAGAGACGATGCTGACCGCGATCGAGACGTAGATCAGAGTCAGCCCCTGGACACTCCCCACCCCGTCCGCCCCGGTCACGATGCCCGCGACGAGCAGCGCGATCGCGAACACGACGAGAATGCCACTCAGGATGATCACAGGGTCTCTCCCTCTACCTGCTGAACCCGCGGCTCGATGCCACCGCCGACCGGCTGGACTGCCGACGTCCACCGCCGTTGGTGCGCGGCGCAATGGTCGTCACAGACACTATCGCCTGCCGGCGCCGGTTGGGCGCACGCCAGGCCGTCCGGCACCAGCGGCTCGGCGAGCCGCCACCGGCCGGTGGTCAGCGCCTCTCGTGCGGCTGGTTGTCGGCCGTGTGGAAGGCTCCCGTGCCGGAGTGCTGGGCGTGCTGCGCGTGCTGCGCGGGCTCGGCCGGCGGCGGGAACGGGGTCGGGCCCGTCGTCGTCGGGGCCGGGCTCGGCTGCCCGTTGCGCGCCTCCGCGTGCACCAGCGGGGGCTGCACGGCGGGCTGCGGGCCGGTGGAGGCCCCGCCGCCCTTGGGGAAGGACGCGGCCTCGGCGGTGCCGGCCTCGAGCTCGCGAAGCTGGCCCTCGAGGTAGGCCTTCAGCCGCGTGCGGTACTCACGCTCGAACGCGCGCAGGTTGTCGACGTCGCGCTCGAGGTCCTCACGCTGCTGGACGAGCGAGCCCATGACCTGACGGTGGCGGTCCTGCGCGTCCCGGTCGAGCTGCTCGGCCCGCGCCCGCGCCTCGCTGACGATCTGGTCGGCCTGGCGGCGGGCCTTGCCCACGATCTCCTCGGCCTCGCGGCGGGCCCGGCCGAGCGTCTCGTCGGCCTCCCGGCGGGCGTCGGCGATCGCCTGGTCGGCGGTCTGCTGCGCCAGCGCGAGCACTCGCGCCGCCGTGTCCATGTTGTCCTCGCCGCTGTGCGACGAGCCGAAGCTCATGACGGGCTCGGGCTCGGGCTTGGGCTCGGGCCGCATGGGCTCGGGCACCGGCGCGAGGTCGGGCTTGGGCTCGACGATCGGCGCGGCCATCGCGGGCACCTTGCCCCGCAGGCACTCGGCCAGCTTGGCCCGCAGCTCCTCGTTCTCCTGGATGAGTCGGTCCAGCTCAGCCTCGACCTCGTCGAGGAAGGCATCGACCTCCTCTTCGTCGTACCCCGGCCTCAACCGGGTCGTACTGAACTGCTTGTTCCGGACATCCGCGGGTGTCAGCGGCATGTTGTCTCCTTGGCGCGCTTGGAGTCTGTACCAAAGGACGGTATCCGATCAGAACCTCTGCACGAAGATGATCATCGAGTTGATCACCCTCCCACGATCATGATCATGACCCAGACCACAAGGAAGAGCACCGTGAAGCTGAGATCCAACGCCACACCACCCAGACGCAGATCCGGGATGAAACGCTTGAGGAGCTTCAGTGGCGGGTCGGTGACGGTATACGTGGCCTCTGCCAGCACGAGTACCACCCCTGTCGGACGCCATGACCGAGCGAATCGCTGCACGTACTCCAGGATCAGCCTGCCGATCAGGAACAGGAGGAAGAGGTACAGCACAACGATCAACACGGTTCTAACGATTGTCACGGACACTCTCGCATGTGGCTGTCAGCTTTGGTTGAAGAATCCTCGTTCTGCCATCCGGGCCTTGTCTTCGGCGGTCACCTCGACATTGACCGGGGACAGCAGGAACACCTTGTTCGTAACACGTTCGATGCTTCCATGCAGGCCGAACACGAGACCCGCCGCGAAATCGACCAGACGCTTGGCGTCGCTGTCGACCATCTCGGTGAGATTCATGATCACTGGTGTGCCTTCACGGAAGTGTTCCCCGATGGTCCTCGCCTCGTTGTACGTTCTCGGGTGAAGTGTAGTGATGCGCGCAAGGTCGGAGGCGGCCGCGTCGTAGACCACGGTCGAGGAACGGCGCTCGGCGGCCGGCGGCGACTGCTCACGGTCCCGGTCCGTCAGATCCTGGATCCGGGCGGGCGGCTGGCCGGCGGGCTCGTCCTCGGGACGGCGCCGGTCGACGGCGTCATCGTCGTAGACGTCGTAGTCGTCGTAGTCGTCGTGGTAGCGGTCGTCCTCAACGAGGCCGAGGTAGACCGCCATCTTGCGCATCGCGCTGGCCATGTGCCCTCCGACGTCCTCTGTTGCCGTGCTGGTGGACAGTCGCTGTCCGACTGAAGGTCCGAGGACCCGTGAACCACGGTGCCCCCGCTGCGGACATTACCTGACGATCGCTTGTCTGCCTCCGAGCAACGCCGTACCGACTCGCAGGTGTGTCGCGCCACAGGCGATCGCCTGTTCCAGATCCCCGCTCATGCCCGCGGACATGATCGTGGCGCCGGGATGGGCGGCCCGTACGGCCGCCGCGATCTCGGCCAGCCGCGCGAAGGCCGGCGCGGGGTCGGCGCCGAGCGGGGCGACCGCCATGACGCCGCCGAGTTCCAGCCCCTCGGCCGCGGCGATGGCGTCGGCCAGGGCCGGCACCTCGGGGAAGAGCGCTCCGCCGCGCCAGCCCCGCTCGCTGGCGGCGTCGTCCGCCGCCTCGCCGGGGCCGGGTGGGGCGTCGAGCGAGACCTGGACCAGGCAGCGCGGCCTGCGCCCGGCCCGTACGGCCGCGGCGGACAGCGCGGTGATCAGCCTGGCACGATCCACCGAGTGCACCACGTCGGCGTAGGCCAGCACCGAACGGACCTTGTTGGTCTGCAGGCGCCCGACGAAATGCCAGGTCAGCGGGAGGTCGGCGGACGCGGCCGCCTTCGGCGCGGCCTCCTGGTCCCGGTTCTCGGCGACGTCGGTCACGCCCAGCCCGGCCAGCAGCCGGACATCGGAGGCGGGGAAGGTCTTGGTGACCGCGACCAGCGTGATCTCGTTCACGTCCCGGCCTGCGGCGCGGCACGCGGCGTCCACCCGCCGGCGCACCTCCGCCAGGTTCGCGGCCAGTTCGTCCCTGCGCGCGTTCATGGTCTCGCTCCGCTCGGAGGCCGGGGGCACCTTCGAGTCGATGACGTCCTCGTCTCTGGGTCGCTCGGGTGTGGGTCGCTCGGCTCCGGTCGCGGTCGCGCCGGAACGCGCGCTCACGGCCTGAGCCAGATGAATCCGGCGAACCGGCCGGTACGGCCGTCGCGCCGGAAGGAAAAAAGATCGGGCGTCTCCATGGTGCACCGGGCGTCGACCCGGATGTCGGCCACCCCCGCGGCGGAGAGCTGGGCGGTGACGCCACGCCGGATGTCCAGGCCGGGGGTGCCGTCGCGGGTGGTGGCGTACGCCTCCGGCACCACAGCGGCGACCTCGTCCCGCATCGCCGCGGGCACCTCGTAACAGGCCCCGCACACGGCGGGGCCGATCACCGCGACGATCCGCGCGGGGTCGGCGCCGTGTTCGCGCATCCGTTCGACCAGCGCCGGGACGACGCCCGCCAGGGTGCCCGGGCGGCCCGAGTGGGCGGCTCCGATGATCTTGGCGTCCGGATCGGCGAGCAGGACCGGGGCGCAGTCGGCGACCAGCACGGCGAGCGCCAGGCCGCGCTCGGCCGTCAGCACGGCGTCCACGCCCGGCGGCCCAGCGGCGACCGGTCCGGCGCCGGGGCCGGGGCCGGGGCCACCGGCCGGGGGGCCATCGGTGAAGGGACCGTCGACGTACGCGACGCCGGCGCCGTGCACCTGGCGCATCCAGACCAGGCGGGAGGGGTCGAGCCCCAGCGCGGCGCCGGCCCTGCGTCGGTTCTCCTGGACGGCCGCGGCATCGTCGCCGACGGCACCGCCCAGGTTGAGCGAGGTGTACGGCTCGGCGCTGGCCCCGCCCGCCCGGCCGGTGAAGGCCGCCCCGACGCCGTCTCCGAGATCGATCCGGGTGAGCACTACTTCAGGAAGTCGGGGACGTCGAGATCGTCGTCCTCGTCGAACACGACGGGCCGCCTGCGTACCTCCGGGCCGCGCGCCGGGTCCTTCCAGCCGCCGCCGGAACCGGCACCCTCGTCCTTCCAGCCGCCACCGGAGGAGGACGTGCCGCTCGGGCCGTCCTCACCCGCGCCGATACGCGCCGCGGACGGTTCGGCCGCCGGCCGCGGCACCTTAGGGTCCGGTGTGGACTCCGTGTCGCGCTCCAAGGAGCTCTCGGCCGCGGCGGAGACGTGCTCGCCCGCCGGGGCGGGCACGGCCGGGTGGACCGGAACGGCCGCCGGGGCCGGGCGCACGGACTCCGACACCACCGAGGGAGCCGGCGGCAGGCTGACCGCGGGGGCGGGCCGGGGCGGGGGCGGCGGCGGTGGCGCCGGCCGGGCGGGTGGCGGAGCGGCCCGCCGGTGGGCCGGCTCCGAGGCGGCGTGCGTGGGGCTGCCCTCGTCGAAGCCCGCGGCGATGACGGTGACCCGCACCTCGTCGCCGAGGGCGTCGTCGATGACCGCGCCGAAGATGATGTTGGCGTCCGGGGCCGCGGCGTTGGACACCAGCTGGGCCGCTTCGTTGATCTCGAACAGGCCGAGGTCGGATCCGCCGGAGATGGACAGCAGCACGCCGTGCGCGCCGTCGATGCTCGCCTCCAGCAGCGGGCTGGAGATCGCCATCTCGGCGGCGGCCACCGAGCGGTCGTCGCCGCGGGCGGAGCCGATGCCCATGAGCGCCGATCCGGCCCCGGACATCACCGACTTGACGTCGGCGAAGTCGAGGTTGATCAGGCCGGGGGTGGTGATGAGGTCGGTGATGCCCTGGACACCGGACAGCAGCACCTGGTCGGCGGCCTTGAAGGCGTCCAGCACGCTGACCTGCCGGTCGGAGATCGACAGCAGCCGGTCGTTGGGGATGACGATGAGGGTGTCGACCTCGTCGCGCAGCGTCTCGATGCCCGCCTCGGCCTGCATCGCCCGGCGCTTGCCCTCGAAGCTGAAGGGCCGGGTCACGACGCCTATGGTGAGCGCGCCGAGGGAGCGGGCGATGTTGGCCACCACCGGGGCGCCCCCGGTGCCGGTGCCACCGCCCTCGCCGGCGGTCACGAACACCATGTCCGCGCCCTTGAGGACCTCTTCGATCTCCTCCCGGTGGTCCTCGGCCGCCTTGCGCCCCACGTCGGGGTTGGCGCCCGCGCCGAGGCCGCGGGTGAGTTCCCGGCCGACATCGAGCTTCACGTCCGCGTCACTCATCAGCAGCGCCTGGGCGTCGGTGTTGATCGCGATGAACTCGACACCCTTGAGTCCCTCTTCGATCATCCGGTTGACGGCGTTGACGCCGCCGCCGCCGATGCCGACGACCTTGATGACCGCGAGGTAATTCTGCGGTGCTGCCACGAGGAGGGGCCTTTCCGCTCGCTCTGTCGAACCGACCGGCCCGGTTCGTGAACCGCGCCGCTGGTATTGCTGACCTGGTCTATGCGTGAAGATGCGGTGGCGGCGGACCGCCCCCAACCCTCACCCTCAAGTTGAGGCTTACAGTTATGTCAACCTGAGGACTGATACGGACAGTAGGGGCGGTCAACCACCAGGGTCAACTAACCCGCCACGAACTGAACCGGCGTGTCGCAGTGGGTCCGGTTTGCACCATTTACGGTCGCTCACCTGCCCGCCTCCCCCGTCCGTCCGGTCCTTAGCCCTCCACCCTGCCCCATCACAGCGGCCGAAACCGACCGGCGACACGCCCATCCGGTCCGCGGTGGCCCGCTCGCCTCCATGGTGGCGGGTCCGCGTGCCCCGTGCGCGGCAATTACTCGGTCGTGACGACTTCGGGAGAACTCACGTCGATGGTCCGGGCCGCCCGGCCGGCCGGCGTGCGGGAGAGCGCCTCGATGAGGCGCAGCTTCTCCGGTGCCCGCTCGGCCGCGCCCCAGACGATGGTGCGCCCTCCGGACAGCCGGAAGGTGATCGACTCCGTGGTCGGCGCCTCGACCGCGACCAGCCGCCCGGCCAGCCGCGGCGGCAGGCTCCGCCACGCGCCGAGGGCCGCCCTGGTCGCCACGTCGGCGGGCCCCGGAGTCGCGACCACCAGGTCGGGAAGGGACGGCGGCCGGGCCGTGGTGGTGACCACGAGCACGCCGTAGCGGTCGTACTGCTGGAACCTGCCGCCGCGCGGCACCACCACCACCGGCACCCGCTCGGTGACGACGACGCGGACGGTGGCCGGCCAGCGCCGCTCCACCCGGACCGCCTCGACCTCCTGGATGCCCTCGATCCGGCTCCCCACCGCGCCGGTGTCCAGCCGGATCATCGGGGTGCCGAGATGGATCCGCGCGGCCCCCGCCACCCGGTCCCGGGGCAGCAGGTGCGTCCCGGTGACCTCGACGTGCCGCACCACCAGCAGCCGCGAACCCAGCAGCACCCACGCCGCCACGCCGAAGACCCCGATGACCAGCAGGGAGACGAACATCACCTTCCACCGGCTCGGCCGGCGCCGCGCCGGATGCCGCCGATCCGCGGGCGGCGGGTCGGCGTCGGTGGTCGGTCGCGTGACCGGCGGGGCGGGGGCCGCCCGGTCGGTGCTGGTCGTCCCGTCCCCGGTTCGCATGACCCGATGATGACCCAGCATCGCCGGGTCACCCGGCACTCCACGCCGGAGACCCCGGTTTTGCCGGCGAACTCACCACCCCGCCGTGATCATGCATCGTTCGTCGAACGATCGCATGATCACGCGGGAGGTCGCGGGTGGGGGTGCTCAGCGGGCGAGGCGCTCCAGGATCAGCGGGCCGAGCCTGGTCACGTCACCGGCGCCGAGGGTGATGATGACGTCGCCGGGCCGCGCGAGCGCGGCCACCACCTCGGGCGCCCGGCTCTGGTCGGGCAGGTAGCCGACCTCGGTGCCGCCCGGCGGGACGGCGTCGGCGATGAGCTCGCCGGTCACCCCGGGCACGGGGTCCTCCCGGGCGCCATAGACGTCGAGCACCACGGCGACGTCGGCGAGCGCGAGCGCGGCCCCGAACTCGGCCGCGAAGAACTTGGTCCGGCTGTAGAGATGCGGCTGGAACACCGCCACGATCCGGCCCGCGGCGCCCGTCTGCTCGGCCCGCTGCACCACGTAGTCCCGGGTGGCCTCCAGATCGGCGGTCAGCTCCGTCGGGTGGTGGGCGTAGCTGTCGAAGACCTGCGCGCCGCCGGCCTCTCCCTTGAGCTCCAGGCGCCGCATCGCCCCGCCGAAACCGGCCAGGCCGTCGCGTACGGCGGCGGGGTCGCAGCCGAGGACGTGGGCGACGGCGAACGCCGCGGTGGCGTTGAGGGCGTTGTGCCGGCCCGGCACGGTGAGCTCGATCGCGGCGGCGGCCCCGCCGCCCGCCGCCTCGGAGAACTCGATCGTGAAGCGGGAGCCCAGCCCGCGCGGGGTGAATCCGGTCACCCGCAGGTCGGCGTCGGCCGCCTCGCCGTAGGTCCGCACGGACAGGCCGCGGGCCCGGGCGGCCGCGGCGAGTTCCCGCACCACCGGGTCGTCGACGCCGGCGACCAGCACGCCGCCCGGCTCGATCCGCTCGGCGAAAAGGGTGAAGTTCTCCTTGACCTTCTCGAATCCGCCGTAGTTGTCGAGGTGGTCGGCCTCGATGTTGGTGACGACGGCGATGGCGGGGGTGTACATCAGGAACGAGCCGTCGCTCTCGTCCGCCTCGGCGACGAAGACGTCGCCGCCGCCCTCGTCGGCGCCCAGCCCGGTGGTCACCAGCTGGCCGCCGATGCAGTACGCCGGGTCGGCGCCCGCGTGCTGCAGCGCGACGGTGAGCATCGAGGTGGTGGTGGTCTTGCCGTGCGTGCCCGCGACGGCCACCGCCCGGCGGCCGGCCATCAGCGCCGCCAGGGCGGCGGAGCGGTGCAGGACCCGCAGGCCGCCCTGGCGGGCGGCGACGAGCTCGGGGTTGTCCTCCCGGATCGCGGTCGAGATGACCACCGTGTCGGCGTCGCCCAGATGACCGGCGGCGTGGCCGATGAAGACCTGGGCGCCCAGGTCCTTCAGCTGGGTCAGCAGCTCGGAGTCCCGCGCGTCGCTCCCGGAGACGGCGATGCCCCGCTTGAGCATGATGCGCGCGATGCCGGACATCCCCGCGCCGCCGATGGCGATGAAGTGGACCTTCCCCAGCCGCTCGGCGGGCACGACGTCGGACCGCGTGATCAAACTCACTGCTGGGCCGCCCGGTCGCGGACGACGTCGAAGACCATGCGGGCGAGGGTGACGTCGGCGTCGCGGCGGCCCAGCCGGCCGGCGGCCTCGGACATCGCGGCGACCCGGTCGGCGTCGGACAGGATCGGGATCAGGTTGCCGACGATCCACTCCGGGGTGAGCTCGGCGTCCTCGATCAGCAGCCCGCCGCCGCCGTTCACGATCGGCTCGGCGTTGAGCCGCTGCTCACCGTTGCCGTGCGGCAGCGGCACGTACGCGGCGGGCAGCGCCACGGCGGCCAGCTCCGCGCACGTCATGGCCCCGGAGCGGCACATCGCGACGTCCGCGGCGGCGTAGGCCAGGTCCATCCGGTCGCAGTACGGGATCGTGACGTACTGCGGGCCGTCGGCGGGCTCGGGCTCCTCGGTGTTCTTGGGGCCCACGATGTGCAGCACCTGGATGCCCGCGGCGCGGAACGCCGGGGCGGCGGCCACCGCGGCCCGGTTCAGCGAGCGGGCGCCCTGCGAGCCGCCGAAGACCAGCAGCGTGGGCAGGTCCGGCAGCAGGCCGAAGTAGGAGCGGGCCTTGTCGCCGGTGGCGAGGCGGTTGAGGGTGGAGATCTCCTGGCGCAGCGGGACGCCGACGAACCGGGCGTGCGGCAGCGGGGTCTCCGGGTTGGACACCGCGACGTGCTCGGTGAACCGGGCGCCGAGCCGGTTGGCCAGTCCCGGCCGCGGGTTCGCCTCGTGCACGATGATCGGGATGTGCCGCTTGCGGGCCGCGAGGTACCCCGGGGTCGCCACGTACCCGCCGAAGCCGACGAGGACCTCGGCGCCGGTCTTGTCGAGCACGGCGGCCGCGGCGTTGATCGCGCCGCGCAGCCGGCCGGGCACCGTCAGCAGCCGCGGGGTCAGCGTGCGCGGCAGCGGCACCGGGGGGATGAGCGCGAGCTCGTAACCGCGGGCCGGCACCAGCCGGGTCTCCAGGCCGCGCTCGGTGCCCAGGCAGGTCACCTGGACACTCGGGTCCAGGCGGCGCAACGCGTCGGCGAGGGCGAGGGCGGGCTCGATGTGTCCAGCGGTCCCGCCGCCGGCCAGGACAACCCTCATGGGGCAACCTCTCTCAGTGACGTGCAATCGGGAAACTTCACCAGTTCTCCACCGCGGCGTACAACCACGTATTTAACGCCTTGCCAGGCCAAGCCAGCTTAGGGCCCGCGTGACGGGTCCGGGACCCCGCGCGGCCAACGCCTGCCGGGCTCCCGGCTCACGCTTGGCGAACGACAGCAGCATGCCCAGCGCGATCAACGTCGGGATCAGAGCCGATCCTCCGTACGAGACCAGCGGCAGCGGTATGCCCGTGATGGGAAGCACCCGGATGACCGCGCCGATGTTGACCACCGCCTGCACCACGAGCCAGGCCGTGGCACCGGCGGCCGCCAGCCGCATGAAGGGATCCTTGACCCGCCGGGCGATCCGGAGGCCCGCGTAGGCGAGCAGCCCGAACAGCCCCAGCACGAGGAGCGTACCGATCAAGCCCAGCTCCTCACCGATGATCGCGAAGATGAAGTCGGTCTCGGCGTGCGGGAGGTACTGCCACTTGGCCTTGCCCTCGCCCAGCCCGGTGCCGAACCAGCCCCCGGAGGCGACCGCGTACAGGCCCTGGGTGCCCTGGTAGTTGGTGGTCAGCTTGTTGCCGGAGGAGTCGAGGAACCCGGTCAGCCGCTGCAGCCGGTACGGCTCGACCATGATGAGGATGGAGACCAGCAGGCAGACCAGCCCGGCGATGCCGAGGAACAGCCGGCCGGGCGCGCCGACCACCCACAGCAGCGACAGGAAGATGGTGAGCAGCACCAGGGTGGTGCCGAGGTCGTTGCCCAGCATGACCAGCAGGACGACCAGCCCGGCCCCGGGCAGCAGCGGGATCAGCAGCTGCCGCCACTCGGTCAGCTGCCCCAGCTTCTCCTTGCGGGCCAGCAGGTCGGCGCCCCACAGAGTGAGGGCGAGCTTGGCCGGCTCGGACGGCTGCAGCTGGAAGAATCCGCCGAAGCTGAGCCACCGGGTCGCCACGCCCGCGGTGGTGCCCATGCCGGGCACCAGCACCAGCACCAGCGCCAGGACCGACAGCAGCAGCAGCGGATAGGACAGCACCCGGAACGCCCGCACCGGCAGCGCGGCCGCCAGCCACATCATCGGCAGCCCGATCGCCACCCAGATCGCCTGCTTGTGGAAGAGCGTGAACGCCGAGCCCGTCTTGGTCAGCTGCACCACGCTGGAGGCCGACAGCACCATCGTCAGGCCCAGCGCGAGCAGCAGCATCGAGCAGCCCAGCACCAGGTAGTAGGAGGTGAGCGGCCGGTCGAGCAGGCCGACCACGGCCGCCGTCTGGGCCCGCAGCCCGGGCCGCCCCGCGCGCTCGCCGCCGTCGCGTGCCTTGTCCGCGGGCGCGTCCGCGACGCTCACCGCGCGCACCCCGCCAGCCGGGCTCCCGGGCACCGTCCGGTCATGATCATCGACCTCCGCCCCGCTAACGGGACTCGGCCAGCCGCCGAACCGCCGCGGCGAACGCGTCACCGCGCGCGCCGTAGCTCGTGAACATGTCGAACGAGGCTCCCGCAGGGGCGAGGAGCACGGTGTCACCCGGCCGGGCGAGTCCGGCGGCTTCGATCACGACGCTGTCCATCGCCCCAGTGTCGAGGTCGGGTACGTCCACCACTGGGACATTCGGTGCGTGTCGCGCGAGTGCCGCCGCTATTTGGGCCCGGTCGGTGCCGATCAGCACCGCGCCGCGCAGCCGCGGGGAGCACGAGCGGACGAGCTCGTCGACGTCGGCGCCCTTGAGCAGGCCGCCCGCGATCCACACGACCGAGCTGTAGGCCGCCAGTGAGGCGGCGGCCGCGTGCGGGTTGGTCGCCTTGGAGTCGTCGATGTAACCGACCTCGGCGACGGTGGCGACATGGGCGATGCGGTGCGGATCCGGCTGGAACGCCCGCAGTCCCTCCCGTACCGCCTCCGGGGGGACCCCGTAGGCGCGGGCCAGGGCCGCCGCCGCCAGCGCGTTGGCGACGTTGTGCGGCGCGAACGGCCGTACGTCGTCCAGCCCGGCGAGCTCGGCGGCCTCACGGGCCGGGTCGGCGACGAAGGCGCGGTCGACGAGCAGGTTCTCGACCACGCCCAGCCGGCCGGGCGCCGGGACGCCGAGGGTGAAGCCCACGACCCGGTCCGCGTGCCCGGCGAGCCGCGGCGGCCATGTGTCGTCCTCGTTGACCACGGCGATGGTGCCGGGGCCGAAGATCTTGGCCTTGTCCGCGGCGTAGGCCTCCAGCGAGCCGTGCCAGTCGATGTGGTCGGGCGCGACGTTGAGGATGGCGGCGGCGTACGGCGCCAGCGTGCTGGACCAGTGCAGCTGGTAGCTGGACAGCTCCACGGCGAGCACGTCGTAGTCCCCCAGCACCGCCTCGACGATGGGGGTGCCGACGTTGCCGACCGCCACCGACTTCAGGCCGGCCGCGGCGAGCATCCGGGCGAGCATCCGGACCACGGTCGTCTTGCCGTTGGTGCCGGTGACGGCCAGCCAGGGGGCGCCGCCCCGCAGCCGCCAGGCCAGCTCCACCTCGCCGAGGATCTCGATCCCCGCCGCCTCGGCGGCGGTGAGCAGCGGCGCGTCCGGCCGCCAGCCGGGCGAGGTGACGACCGCGGCGGTGCCGGGGGGCAGCGTGTCGCCGTCGCCCAGCCGGACGGTCACTCCCAGCGCCTCCAGGGGCCCGGCGAGCTCGCGCTGGGCCGCGTCGTCCCGCGCGTCCACGAGGGTGACGTGCGCGCCGCGCCCGGCGAGCACGGCCGCGGCGGCCCGCCCCGAGATCCCCATCCCCGCGACGCAGACCGCACGGCCGGCGAAGTCCGAGCCCGCCGTCATCCCTTGGGGGTCCACTCGAGATAGAACAGGCCCAGCCCGAGGGCGACGAACAGCCCCTGCAGCAGCCAGAAGCGCACCACGATGGTGGTCTCGGCCCAGCCGGACAGCTCGAAGTGATGCTGCAGCGGGGCCATCTTGAACACGCGTTTCTTGGTGGCCTTGAAGAACCCGACCTGGATGATCACCGACAGGGTGATGATGACGACCAGGCCCGCCAGGATGCCCAGCAGGAACTGCGTGCGGGTGGTGATGGCCAGCCCGACCAGGGCGCCGCCGAGGGCGAGCGAGCCGGTGTCGCCCATGAAGATCTTGGCGGGCGGCGCGTTCCACCACAGAAAGCCGAAGCAGGCGCCGAGCACCGCCGCGGCCACGACCGCCAGGTCCAGCGGGTCCCGCACCGGATAGCAGTGCGGGGCGAGCGCCGAGGCGCAGCTCTGCCGGAACTGCCAGTTGCCGATGATCACATAGGCGGCCAGCACCATGCCGGCCGCACCGCTGGCCAGGCCGTCGAGACCGTCGGTCAGGTTGACGCCGTTGGAGGTCCCCTGGATGAGGATCAGCGCCCAGACCACGAAGAGGTAGGGGCCGATGGTGGGCCCGAAGTCGCGCAGGAACGACAGCTGCGGGGACGCCGGGGTGATCTGCAGGGTGTTGGGGAAGTGCAGGCAGGACACGGCGAAGATGACACCGATGATCACGATGCCGATGGCCTTGGCGCTGCTGCGCAGGCCGAGGCTGCGCTGCTTGAAGACCTTGATGTAGTCGTCGACGAAGCCCACCACCCCCAGGCCCGTCATCAGGAACAGCACCAGCGCGCCCGAGACCGTCGGCGGGGTGCCGGTCACCAGGTGGGCGGCGCCGTAGCCGATCAGCGCCGCCACGACCAGCACGGTGCCGCCCATCGTGGGGGTGCCGCGCTTGTTGAGATGGGCCTCCGGGCCCTCCTCGCGGATCATCTGGCCATAGCCCAGCCGGACGACCAGCCGGATCCACAGGGGGGTGCCCACCAGTCCGATGATCAGTGCCAGCGCCGAGGCGACGAGGATGCTCCTCACGCGCCGTTACCGCCTTCCGAGAGCAGCGCCTGGGCGACGCGTTCGAGCCCGGCGACCCGGGAGCCCTTCACCAGCACGACGTCTCCCGGCCGAAGCCGTTCGCTCAGCGCGGCCATCGCCGCACCGGCGTCATCCACCTGCACGCTTTCTCCCGTCCATGACCCCACCTGCCCGGCGCCGTCGAGCATCGGCGCCGCGGTCGCGCCGACCGCTATCAGCCCCGCGACACCGCTGCGCGCGACATGCTGCCCGATCTTCTCGTGTTCCGCCACAGAGGAGGCGCCCAACTCCGCCATTCCCCCCAGAACCGCGTACGCCCGCCGGCCGCGGGCCATGTGGCCCAGCGCGTCGAGGGCGGCGCGCATCGACTCCGGATTGGCGTTGTAGGCGTCGTTGACGACGATGACGCCGTCGGCGCGCTCGCTGACCTCCATCCGCCACCGGCTGACCGGTACGGCCTCCGACAGCGCGCCCGCGATGTCCGCCAGCGGCATGCCGACCTCCCGGGCGACCGCGGCGGCGGCCAGCGCGTTGCTCACCGCGTGCGAGCCGTGCAGGCGCAGGGCGACCGGCACGCTCCCCTCCGGGGTCACCAGGGAGAACCGGGCCCGGCCCTGCTCGTCCAGCGACTCGCCGACGGCGCGGACCTGGGCGTCGGGCGCCCGGCCGAAGGTGACGATCCGGGCGGCGGTACGAGCGGCCATGGTGCGGACGAGCGGGTCGTCGGCGTTGAGGATCGCGGTGCCCTCCGCGGTCAGCGCCTCGACCAGCTCGCCCTTGGCCTGCGCCACGACGTCACGGCTGCCGAACTCGCCGAGGTGGGCGGTGCCCACGTTGAGGACGACGCCGATCCGGGGCGGCGCGATCCGGGTGAGGTAGGCGATGTGGCCGAGGCCGCGGGCGCTCTTCTCCATCACCAGATACCGGGTGTCCTCGTCGGCGCGCAGCACGGTGAGCGGATGCCCGATCTCGTTGTTGAACGAGCCCGCCGGCGCCACCGTCGGCCCCAGCCGCCCGACCACCTGGGCCACCAGGTCCTTGGTCGAGGTCTTGCCGGACGAGCCGGTGATCCCGATCACGGTGGTCTTCGGCAGCCGGTCCGCGACCCCGCGGGCCAGCAGGCCCAGTGCCGCGACCGTCTCGGCCACGACGATCACCGGGAGCCCGTCCAGCGGCCGCTCCGCCAGGACCGCCACCGCACCGGCGCGCACCGCCGCGGCGGCGAAGTCGTGCCCGTCGGCCCGCTCGCCGCGGACGGCCACGAACAGCGAACCGGGCTCGGCCGCCCGGGAGTCGATGACCACCGGGCCGGTCACGACCGTGTCCGGGGCCGCCCCCTGGACGACCCCCCGCGTCAGCTCCGCGATCGTCGCCAGTGAGAGTGAGATCACGCCCGCTCCCCGTCTCCTCTGCCCTCGTCGGCCCGCCGCCGGTCGCGCAGTGCCTCCCGGACGACCTCGCGGTCGTCGAACGGAAGCACCTCACCGGCGACGTACTGCCCCAGTTCATGCCCCTTGCCGGCGACGACGACCACGTCACCGCGCCGGGCCCGGCCGACCGCGATCCCGATCGCGGCGGCCCGGTCGGGCTCCACCACGACGTGCGCGCGCCCGGCCTGCGGCACTTTCAGCCCGCCCTCGACCATAGCGCCGAGAATGGCGAGAGGATCTTCGGATCTCGGATTGTCGTTGGTGAATACTGCCATGTCGGCCAGGCGCGCCGCCGCCTCCCCCATGAGCGGGCGCTTGCCCTTGTCCCGGTCGCCGCCGCATCCCAGCACGATGATCAGGCGGCCCTCGGTGACCGGGCGGAGCGCGGTGAGGACGGCCTCGACCGCGCCCGGCTTGTGGGAGTAGTCGACCAGGGTGACGAAGTCCTGGCCCTCGTCGATCCGCTCCAGCCGGCCGGGGACGCCCGTCAGGGCGCCGACGCCGAGCGTCGCGGCCGACAGCGGGATACCGGCCTCGACCAGCGCGACGATGGCGGCCAGCGCGTTGGCGACGTTGAACGGACCGGCGAGCTGGACCGCCGCGTCGGCCTCGATGCCGCCGGGGCCCACCACCCGGAACACGCTGCCGTCGGCGCCGAGCCGTACGTCCTCGGCCCGCCAGTCCGCCTCGCGGTCTCCCCGGGCGGAGAAGGTGGTCAGCGGGATCCGGGCCGTCTCCAGCAGGTCCTGCCCGTAGCGGTCGTCGAGATTGACCACCCCGACGCGCGCGTACTCGGGGGTGAACAGCCGGGCCTTGGCCGCGAAGTAGTCCTGCATGGTCGGGTGGTAGTCCAGGTGGTCCTGGGACAGGTTGGTGAAGACGGCCACGTCGTAGAAGGCCCCGCCGACCCGGCCCTGCTCCAGGGCGTGGCTGGAGACCTCCATGGCGACGGCGCCGATCTCCTGCTCCCGCATCATCGCGAAGATCGCGTGCAGGTCCGTGGACTCCGGGGTGGTGAGCGCGCTCGCCAGCCGGGTGGCGCCGATCCGGGTCTCCACGGTGCCGATGACCCCGGTGTTGAGCCCCGCGGCCCGCAGCCCGGCCTCCAGGAGGTAGACGGTGGTGGTCTTGCCGCTGGTGCCGGTCACGCCGATCAGGGTCAGGTCGCCGGCCGGGTCGCCGTACGCCCAGGCGGCCACCCGGCCCAGCACGGCCCGGGGGTCCTGGACCACCAGCACGGGCAGCCCCCCGGCGGCGGCCGTCGCGCGGCCGGCCTCGTCGGTGAGCACCGCGACGGCGCCCGCCTCGGCGGCCTGCCGAGCGAAGGCCGCGCCGTGCGCCCGGCTGCCGGGCAGCGCGGCGTACAGGTCGCCGGGCCGCACCGCCCGCGAGTCATGGGTGACACCGGTCACCTCGACCCCGGCCCCCCATTCCGGCGGAAGGGGCAGGGCGAGCAACCGCACGAGCCCGGGCAGTGGCCGGGCCGGATTGATGGTCGGACGCATGGAGGCTCTTTCGGTGCGGAGCACGTGTGCTGGCGGAACGGTTGTCTTCGTGGCGTGCCCGGCGGCCGTGCCCGCCCCGTCGCGCGGGCGCTCGCCGGACTCAGCGGGGGTGGATGTCGAGCGTGGGCGACCTGCTCCCGGTCGGGGGGATCCCCCGGGTCTGCAAGGCGAAGGACATGACGTCCTTGAACACCGGAGCCGCCACCGTGCCACCATAGTGGCCGCGCCGGGGGTCCTGCAGCACGACCTGCACGACGAGCTGCGGGTCGTCGGCGGGCGCGAAGCCCGCGAACGACGCGGTGTAGAGGCCGCCCGAGTAACGGCCGGTCCGCGGATCGACCTTCTCGGCGGTGCCGGTCTTGCCGGCCACCCGGTAGCCCGGGATCTGCGCCTTCGGCGCGGTGCCCTCGTCACTGGTCGCGCCCTCGAGCATGTCGCTGATCTGCTGGGCGGTCCGCTCCGTGATCACCCGCCGCTGCGGCGGTGCCGCCGCGGGGGTGAAGGTGCCGCGCTCGTCGGTCGTGCCCGCGATGATGGTGGGCGTGACCCGGACCCCCTTGTTGGCGATGGTCGCGTAGACGCTGGCCACCTGGAGCGCGTTGACGGTCACGCCCTGCCCGTAGGCGATGGTGTAGCGCTGGGTCCCCGACCACTTGTCGGCCGCCGGCAGCTGGCCCATGGTCTCCCCGGGCAGGCCGACACCGGTGGGCTGGCCGTAGCCGAAGTCGCGCATGAACTGGTAGAGCTGCTGGCCGGTGATGTGCTCGCTGGCCTGGACCGTCCCGACGTTGCTGGACTTGGCCAGCACCCCGCCGAAGGTCAGGCGCTCGGTGGCGTGCGGGTGGGAGTCCTTGAGGACGGCGTCGTACTTCTTGATGTGGTCCGGCACCGTGAACGGGGTCTGCGGGGTGATCCCGCCCTTCTCCAGGACCGCGGCGGCGGTGATGACCTTGTTGGTGCTGCCGGGCTCGAAGGCCTCCTGGACGACCCGGTTGGTCCAGTCGGCGGGCTTGGAGCTGGCGGGGTGGTTGGGGTTGAAGGTGGGGCTGCTGGCCATGGCCAGGATCTGCCCGGTCCGCGGATCCATGACGATCACGCTGCCGCTGGCCGCCTTGACCGCCTTCACCTGGGCGGCGATCGCCTTCTCGGCGTGGTATTGCAGGTCCTGCAGCAGGGTGAGCCGCAGGCCCCTGCCGGGGATCGGCTTGCGGGTCTGGTCCTCGCCCATCGGGATGTGCTGGCCGTCCCGGCTGGTCTCCACCCGCTGCCAGCCGGGCCGGCCGCCGAGCAGCCGGTTCATGCCGCTCTCCAGGCCGGCCCCGCCGCTGCCGCTCTGGTTGACGAAGCCGACGACGTTGGCCGCCAGGGTGTCGCTGGGGTAGACCCGGCGGTACTCGCGCACGGAGCCGATCCCGGTGAACGACAGCGCCATCACCATCCGGGCCTGGTCGGGCGGGATGTTGTGCGCGAGCACGACGTAGCGGGTGTCCGGCCTGGCGGGCGTCAGCGACCTGAGGATCTGCGCCTGGTCGAGGCCGAGCATCGGCGCCAGCGTCTGTGCGATCTTGGCGCGCTGGTCGGGCCGGACCATCACCGGGTCGGCGAAGATCGCGCGTGCCTCGACGGTCATGGCGATCTGCTTGCCCTGTGCGTCGGTGATGTCACCGCGGACGGCGGGCAGGGTGATCTCGGTCAGCCGCTGCTTGATCGCCATCTTGGTGTAGACGGCGGATTCCATGCCCTGCAGCTGCACCAGCCGGCCCGCGAACAGCGACAGCACGAAGGCGATCAGGAGCAGCCCGATGTTGAGGCGCTTGAGGGGGTCCCGGCGGACCATGACCATCCGCGGCCGCGGGCGGCGGGGCGGCGGGCGGCCGGGTCCGCCCCGGCCGGGGCCGCCGGGCCGCGCGCCGT
>NZ_JBPCCU010000020.1:0-28553 GCF_050971785.1 Actinomadura scrupuli
GCCGTGCCGGGTGGCGTGTGTGGCGCTTGCGGGGCCTTGGCGGGGTGAGTGTCGGTTGTCGCCGGCGGTGAGTGCGAATGTGTTGATGGATTTGGAGGGTTCTGAGCCGTTCTTGCTGGTTCCCGATCCTGAGCGTGCGGGTTGTGAGGAGATGCTGGTGCGGGCTCTGGGGGGTTCGGGTTTTGTGATCGGCCCGGTGGTCGAGGTCGCTGAGGCGGGGTTGTCGTTGCGGTTGGCCCGTCAGACTCTGGCTTTGTGCCGGCGGGGGATCATCGCCTGTGATCCGCCGGTGCGTAGCGCCGATCACTTGCCTACTTTGCTGATGTTCAGTGATGAGGGTCTGCTGGATTTGATGAGCCGTGGTGTGTATGCGCCGTTGGCTCGGTTGATTCCGACCCGGCGTCAGCGTCTGACCGAGACGCTTTTGGCCTATCTCGACAACGGGAGTGTCCCGGAGATCGCTACTCGTCTGCGGATCCATCCGCAGACCGCCCGTTATCGGCTGGGCAGGCTCCAGGATCTCTACGGTGACCGGCTTCAGGATCCTGACTGGTGTTTCCACATGCATCTGGTGCTCCGCGCCCGAGCCCTCCTCGACCGCGAGACCACCACCCCCGGCCCGGCACCCTCACCACCACCCCCACCAGCCACGAACCACCGGGGCCCGCCACGAGAGAAATGAGTGACCCCCAGCACGCGTAGGCCCGCCGGTGAGCAGCGGCGGGCACAGCGCCCGCCCCAAGGCGCACCCGCCATAGAGCAAGACTCCGGCCGCTCCGGCCAAGCGTGGTCGGCTCCAAGCCCAGCAGCAATTCGCCCAGCCACCCTCCATGGTGCCGACAGGAGAAGTCTCGTGACGCTGCTCCCTCGTCCTCTTCTGGCGGCTGCCGTCGCGGTCGTCCTGGCTTTCGCTCTCACTTCGTGCTCGGTCCTGGGCGGCTCGTTGTCGGCTCCGGCGAGCTACCGCGTCACGGCCTACTTCGCCAAGGCCGTGTCGTTCTACCCCGGCTCCCGGGTCCAGGTCATGGGCGTCAACGTAGGCAAGGTCGACTCCGTCACCCGATGAACGGACAGGTCCGCGTCATCGCCTCCATCGACAACAACGTGCCGCTGCCCGCCACCGCGACCGCCGCCATCGTGCCCCTGAGCCTGATCGGCGAACGCACCCTGACCTTCACCCCCGCCTGGCAGCCCGGCACGCCCAAACTCACCGACGGCACCGTCCTGCACCAGGACAGAACCCAAATCCCCGTCGAGGTCAACGACGCCCTCAAATCCTTCGGCACACTCCTCGACAGCTTCGACCCTGCCAAAGCCGACAAAGTCCTCGCCAACACCGCCACCACCATCGACGGCAACGGACCCGCCTTCAACCAGGCCTTCCAACAAGCCGGACAGCTCATCACCAACCTCGCCGGCCAAGACCAGCAACTCCTCAAAGTCGCCGACAACCTCAACCAGATCGCCGGCGTCGTCCGCGGCCGGGAGAAGACCCTGGCCTCCCTGGTCGACAACTTCGCCCAAACCTCCAAGCTGCTCTCCGACGAACGCAAGAGCATCCAGACCCTGGTCCAGGCCATCGCCGACCTCGCCAAACGCGGAAACGTCCTCATCAAGGCCTACCAGACGACCCTGCCCGGCGACCTGACGCGCACCGCCCAGATCGCCTTGATGGTCAAAGGCAACGCCGTCAGCGTCGGCCAGTTCCTCCAATCGATCAAGGGCCTCGGCTTCCAGTTCGTCAACGCCTTCGACACCAAAACCAAAACGATCACCACCCGGGTCGTACTCGACAACTTCGTGCGCGCCTACCTGACCGCACTCCTCAAAGAATCCACACCCAGCACGACGGTGCCCTGCCCGCTCCCGCCCCCCTACTCCAACTGCAAGTAGCTCATCCGCGGAGACCGAAAGGACGACGATGGGAAGCCCCCCACCACGGCACGGCGGGCGATCTTCACCGACCGTCGGTCCTGGACCGGACCCCTGACCGCCGGATTCGCCGGCATCACCATCGCCGCGGTGCTGCAACTCCTGCCGGGCAGCGGCCCCTGGGCCACACCGCCGGCTCACGCGGACGCGCTGCAACCCGACCGGATCACGGTCACCACGGGCGGCTCGCTTGGGCACCACCTGTGCACACTCGGTCCGGACCTGACGATGACCTTGGTCGCGGGTGGTGGTGAACCGGGTTGGCGGTGCCGGCCGGGGTTGCGATGCTCAGAGGATGTGGACGTTCAGAGAACTCGCGCAGGACTTGCGGGCCGGCCGGACTTCGGCGACGGAGGTCGTGGGCGAGTCGCTGGAGCGGCTCACCCGGCTGCGGCCGGAGATAGGCGGGGTGGCCGCGGTCGAGCCTGAGCGGAGCCTGAGCGAAGCGGCAGCGGGGGACCGGCGACTGCGGACCGGTGACGGCGGGCCGCTGGAGGGGATTCCGTTCGCCGTCAAGGACTGGATCGACGTGGCGGGCTGGCCGGTCACCGGAGCCACCGGTGGCCACCCGGGCCTCCCCGGACGCCGGCCCGCCCGGGACGCCACCGCGGTCGCCCGAATGCGTGCCGCGGGCGCGATCGTCGTCGCCATCAGCACGGCGATGGCCGACAGCGCGGGGCACGGCCCGACCCGCAACCCGCATGATCCCTCCCGGGCACCTGGAGGGTCGTCCTCGGGCGCCGCCGCGCTGGTCGCGGCCGGGGCCGTACCGCTGGCGCTGGGCAGTGACTCGGGCGGCAGCATACGGCTGCCCGCCACCTGGTGCGGAGTGGCGGGGCTGAAACCGACGTTCGGGCGGGTGCCGCTGACCGGTCACTATCCGCGGTGCGGTGCGCTCGAAGACGGCCGTACCGTGATCGGGCCGCTGGCACCGGCCGTGCCGGATCTCGCCGCGGTCCTGAAGGTGATCGCCGGTCCTGACGGGATGGATGCGGGAGCGGTCCCGGTACCGCTGGCCGACCCGGACACGATCGAGATACCGGGCCTTCGCGTGGGCGTCATGGCAGGAGCCGGCGACGATGAACCGACACTCCGCGCGGTCAACGCGCTCGCCGAAGTGGGGGCCACCGTCGTCGACGGCGACCTGCCGGACGTACGCGAGGAGGCACTAGAGCTGACCCGCCGTCACTGGGGGCGGGCCGCCCTGACCGGAGCGGAGCACGCGAGGCTGCTGTGGGACTGGGACCGATTCCGGCGGCGCCTGCTGATCGCCACCACCGGGACCGACCTTCTGGTCACCCCGGCCACCCGGGGTCCCGCACCCCCATGGCGGGAGTCCACCGAAAGCGACTATCACTGGACGCTGCCGTGGAGCCTCACCGGCGCCCCGGTCGTCGTCGTCCCGGTCGGTACCCAGGACGGCCTGCCGGTCGGCGTCCAGGTCGTCGCCCGCCCTTGGCAGGACCACGTCGCCCTCGCCGCCGGCCGGCACATTCAGGCGGCTCTTTCTCCCGGCCACGACCGCGCCCACCCCGCCCCGCGGACCCGACCTTCGGGGATGTCCGGATCCGGATGGTGCCCACAGGAGTGGAAACCTGGCGTGTCGGAGGGCGTGCCCCGGAACTCAGTGCGGGATGCCGGCGATCAGGTCACCGGCGCCCTTGCGCAGGAGGTCCCCGGCCACCCGAGCGCCGAGCTCGGCGGCCTGGCCGGCCGGCGCACGTTCATGGCTGCGTACGAACCGGCCGCCGTCACCGCTGAAGACCATCCCCAGCAGCGACAGCGTGCCGTCCGGCTCCACGCTGGCGTGCCCGGCGATCGGGCTGTTGCAGTGCCCCTGTAACCCGCGCAGCATCGTGCGCTCGGCCGTCACCTGAACCCGGGTCTGGGCGTGGTCCAGCATCCGCACCAGCGCCACGGTCCCCGGGTCGGATTCCCGGCACTGGATCGCGATCACTCCGGCGCCGACCGCCGGAACCATGTCCCGCATCGGCAGCACCTCGCTGACCCGGTGCTCCATCCCGATCCGGCGCAACCCCGCCCGAGCCAGGACCAGAGCGTCGAACGCGCCCTCGTCCAGCCGGGCGAGCCGGGAGTTGACGTTGCCCCGGAACCGGTGCACGGACAGGTCCGGCCGCCGCCGCCCGAGCTGGGCTTTGCGCCGCACCGACGAGCTGCCGATCCGCGCTCCGGCGGGCAGGTCCGCCAGGCACGCGTAGGGGGAGGTCACCGGCAGCACCAGCGCGTCATGGGTGTCCTCGCGCTCCAGGTACGCGGCGAACACCAGGCCCGCCGGCGGCGGCACGTCACCGGGCACGTCCTTGAGGCAGTGCACCGCGACATCGACCTGCTCCGTGACCAGGGCTCTGTCGATCTCCTTCATGAACGCGCCCTTGCCGCCGAGCTCCGCAAGATCGCCCTGCCACCTGTCGCCGGAGGTCTCGATCCCCACGACCTCCACCTCGGCCCCGGCGCCGAGCCCCTCCAGCAGGTGACGCACCTGATGGGCCTGCGCCAACGCCATCGGGGAACGACGCGAGCCCAACCGGATACGACGGCCCCCGCGCATCCGACCAACATAGGGCCCCGGCGCCGACACCGTTCTCCGCCTCGTCGAAGAGGGCGACGAAGTTCGCCGAAGATCTTGGCAGGGGTATCGCGGACTGAATACGGTTCAGCTCGAAGTGCCGCCCCCCAGGACAGGAGCCGTCATGAGCCGGGACGTTGCCAAGATCTTCGCCGATATCGATACCCTCGACCCCGAGAAGTTCGTCGCCCACCTCACACCCGACGTGGTGTTCCGCTTCGGCAACGCCGACGCCCAGGTCGGGCACGAGGCCGTCAGGGAGGCCGTGGCCGGGTTCTTCTCCACGATCGCCGGGATCACCCACCACATCCAGAGGTCCTGGGACGTCGGCGACGTGACGATCGTGCAGATCGACGTCGAGTACCTCCGGCAGGACGGCAAGTCCGTGACGGTGCCCAACGCCGACATCCTCACCTACGACGGTGACCTGGTGCGCGACTGGCAGATCTACATCGACATCGCCCCGGTCTACGCCGACGCCTGACCGAGCCGTGCACGACCAGATCCTCGGCGGGACCGGCCTCAACCCATCAGGAGCGACCTCATGATCTATGTCTCGCACCAGCTCCCCGTCAACGCCGAGGGCGAACCATGGCTCGACAGGGCCGCCGTCTGGAACGGACTGGTGCTCAAGGCCGACAACGCGCTGCCGTTCGTACCGAGCATGACCTTCTGCGAGGTCGTCGCACGGCATGGGGACGACGTCTTCGACCGCGACATCGAGTTCCGCGGTCAGCGCTTCACCGAACGCGTCACATTGGAGGAGCCGCATCGGGTCGTGTTCACCCGTATCGCGGGACCGGTGCTCGGCACCATCGCCAACGAGATCGAGGAGGACGCCGACGGCCTGCGTCTCCGGTTCAGCTTCGCCCTCGTCGTCTCCGGTGCCGAGGGCGGTTCGGCCGCAGAGCGAGAGTACGCGGATTCGATGACCGGCGACTATCTCAAGGCCGTCAGCGCCACCCTCGGTGCGATGCGGCAGCTCGCCATCGAGAATCAGGAGGTCTCCTCCTGAGCGGCGACTCGCAGGACGGGCGGCGGCCGGGCGCGTGAACGCATGGCCGCCGGGCCGGTGTCCCGCCGCGGTCGGGACGGGTCAGGCGAAGGGCGGCGGCCCGTTGCCGGCCAGCGAGACGACGTCGGACCAGCCGGCCGAATCGCCGAGCGTGACCTGCGCTTCGCGGCCGTCCGGAAGCCGCAGCGTCCGGTCGTCCAGGTCGGTGGCGACGAAGCCGGCGATGGTCGCGGTCCCGGACCACTCGCGCTGCTTGCTGCGCAGGTCGACGTGCACGTCGACCTCGGCTCCATCGCTGCTGATCAGGGTGGCCGGCCCCCGGTAGCGGCTCACGCTCGGGTCGTCTCGTCATGACTGGCGTGGTGTGTGTTCATGAAACGTACAGTAACGGTGAGGCGGGACATTTCTCGCGGCCGGGCCCAAGAGGCCGGGCACCAGGCCGGCCGGCACCGGGTGAGATCGCGGTGCTTCACCATGATTTACCTGAGCGTGCGTCACCAAGGAGACTGCGGTGATGACCGAGTACACGTCGGCGCGCTGGCGGTGCGGCGCGGCCATTGGCATCGTTTTCGCCGAGTCCCTTGATTGACACCCGGAATCAGCGTATGGCCGTCAGGTGTCCACCATCCTCATGTGTCTAGCGAATCAGATATATCAGGACCAGGGCCAATGCGATGGCCAGCAAAATCAGAACGCAGACGAGAATCCAGCAACCGCGTTTTTCGCTTTCGGTATCGGGGCCACCGCGGGCGGGGCCGTAACCACCGGTGGGGGGATATCCCCCGTACGGGCCGTACTGGTTGTGCCAGGTGGGTCTCGCCATCTGCGGCCAGGGCGGCAGCTCCGGCTCATCGGGGTCGGCCCCCTGGGTCTCGTCGGGTGGTCCGCTGCCGTCCATCTCTACTTCGCCCCCCACTGGCTCCACAGCGGAATGCTCAAGGCGACCAGCTCGACGACGAGGAACAGCAACCCCGCCGTGAACAGCCAGTGCATCAGGGTGAGTTTGCGATCATTCCGATCCACCCACCGATCGAAGTCGTCAGCCAGGTTGCGCCGAAGACCATTCAGATCATAACCGGCGTCCACCGCCTCGAGCAGCTTCGAAGCGCGGACATAGAAGTGCCATCGCCACCACGGCGCACAGATGATCAATGAGCAGGCCAGTACGGCGAGAACCGCCACCAGGGCCAGTACGGACGCCCAGCTGAAATCGCGGGCCTTCAATATCGGCGACCCCACGAACGAGCTGATCAGTGCCGCCGCGGCCGTGAGAGTGGTCGCCCGGGAACGTACGTTGTCGAGCCTTGCCTGCTGCTGAGTGAGCGCACGCAGCGCCTCATCAAAGACGATCTTTAGCCGTTCGTCCGGAGGACTGTCCACCTTTCCAATCTACGCAATGGGACAACGGCTCGGTGATCTCAATGGACTTTCTGGGCCTCGACAGGACTTATCCCTGGTGCTTGAGTGGAATTCGGTCCCGCCACGGATGCGGCCCGGCGAAGTGCCCGCCCTTGGCAGGGAACGCTGGGAGGCCACGTGGTGAAGCGAGCCGGCCGCGGCGCGATGGCGCTGATGATCCTTGCGGCCGGATTGAGCGGCTGCTCGAGCGGGGGCGGCGGCACACCGACGCTCAACTGGTACATCAATCCGGACAGCGGCGGGCAGAACAGGCTGGCCGCCTCGTGCACCCAGGCGGCGGGCGGGAAGTACCGCATCAAGACCTCGGTGCTGCCCAACGACGCGAGTCAGCAGCGCGAGCAGCTCGTCCGCCGGCTGGCCGCCAAGGACTCGTCGATGGATGTGATGAGCCTGGATCCGCCGTTCGTGGCCGAGGCCGCCAACGCCGGTTTCCTGCGGCCGTTCGCCGACAGCGAGGTGGGCCGGTTCACCGAGGGGGTGATGGCCCCGGCGGTGGAGAACGCCAAGTGGAAGGGCAAGCTCTACGCCGCCCCGTTCTGGGCCAACACCCAGCTCCTGTGGTACCGCAAGTCCGTGGCGCAGAAGGCCGGTGTCGACCCCTCGTCGCCCGGCTTCACCTGGGACAAGATGATCGACGCCGCGCTCAAGACCGGCACCACCATCGGCGAGCAGGGCAAGAAGTACGAGGGCTACATGGTGTGGATCAACGCCCTCATCGCGTCCTCCGGCGGGGACATCATCAGCGCTCCGGAGCGGGGCGCCGACGCGGCCGTCGACATCAACGGCCCGGCCGGACGGCAGGCCGCGACGATCATCGCCAGGCTGGCCCGCTCGCGGGCGGCGAGCCCCACCCTGTCCACCGACACCGAGGAGGAGGCGCGGTCGCTGTTCAACACGTCCCGCGGCGGGTTCATGCTCAACTGGGGCTACATCTGGCGGGCCGAGAACGACGATGCCAAGGCGGGGGTGATCCCCCGGAATATCCCGGCCGACATGGGATGGGCGCGGTACCCGGCGGTGGTCGCGGGGCAGCCCAGCAAGCCGCCGTTCGGCGGGATCGAGCTGGCCATCGGAGCGTACGGGAAGCACAAGGACGACCTCGCCGTCGAAGCGGTCCAGTGCATCACCTCGGCCGGCAACCAGAAGAAGTACATGCTCGACTCGGGCAACCCGGCGGCCAGAGCCTCGGTCTACGACGATCCCGAGGTGGTCCAGCAGTTCCCGATGGCCGCCCTGATCCGTGACTCGATCAACGCCGCCCGGCCCCGGCCGATCACTCCCTACTACTCGGACGTGTCGGGTTCGGTGCAGAACATCTGGCACCCGCCCGCGTCGGTGAACCCGGCCTCCACACCGGCCTCCACCGCCCGCTTCATTCCCCAGGTCCTGCACGACAAGGTGCTGCTGTGAGGTGCTCATGACCGTCAGCGTGGAGACCGCCCGGCCGGCCGTCGTCACCCCCCGGCCCGAGCTCACCGATCGCCGGCGGGCGGAGCGACGGCTCGGGCTGATCCTGTCCGCCCCGGCGGTCCTGGTCATGCTGGTGGTGACCGCGTACCCGCTGTTCAACGCGCTCTACCTGTCGCTGTTCAGCTACCGCCTGACCGCCCCGGGTGAGCGGGAGTTCGTGGGGCTCCGCAACTACGTGACGGTGCTCTCCGACGGCCTGTTCTGGCAGGACGTCGTGACCACGTTCCTGATCACCGCGATCACGGTGGCCGTGGAGGTCGTGATCGGGTTCGGCTTCGCGATGGTGATGCACCGGGCCGTCTTCGGCCGGCGCACCGTGCGCACCGCGATCCTGATCCCGTACGGCATCGTGACGGTGATCTCGGCCTTCGCCTGGCGGTACGCCTTCGACCTGCAGTCCGGGTTCGTCAACCCGTGGTTCGGGCTCGGCGACTACGCCTGGTTCTCCGGCCGCTGGTCCTCGATCTCCGTCATCATCCTGTCGGAGGTGTGGAAGACCACTCCCTTCGTCTCGCTGCTGCTGCTCGCCGGGCTGGCCCAGGTGCCGCGCGACCTGGAGGAGGCGGCCACCGTGGACGGCGCCACGGCCTGGCAGCGGCTCTGGCGGGTCACCATCCCCAACATGAAGGCGGCCATCCTGGTCGCCGTGCTCTTCCGGACCCTGGACGCCTGGCGGATCTTCGACAACGTCTTCGTGATGACGGTCGGCCAGCAGAAGACCGAGACGCTGTCGTTCCTCACCTACCGGCAGACCATCACCCGCACCGCGATCGGGCTGGGTGACGCGGTCGGGGTGCTGCTGTTCCTGTCCGTGGTGCTGATCGCGATCGTGTTCATCCGGGGGTTCAGGGTGGACCTCTCGCAGGTGAGAGGAGACCGCTGATGGAAGGGGCCCGGTCGCGGTGGCTGTGGATCGCCGGTTCGCTGCTCATCCTGGTCTGGTCCGTTTTCCCCATCCTGTGGATAGTCTCGCTGTCCTTCAAGGAGCCGGGGGAGATCGGCAACCAGCACTCGTTCCTGCCCAAGAACTGGACCACCGACAACTACGAGACGGTGTTCAAGACCGACCTGTTCACCTCGGCGCTGCGCAACTCGATCCTGATCTCGCTCATCGCCACGTTCGTCGGGGTGGTCTTCGCGACCCTGGTGGCGTACGCGATCGCCCGGCTGGACTTCCCCGGCAAGAAGCTCATCCTGTCGTTCGCGCTGGCCATCGCGATGTTCCCGGTGGTGTCGCTGGTCGGCCCGCTGTTCGACATGTGGCGCAACATCGGGCTGTACGACACCTATCCCGGGCTGATCATCCCGTACATCTCCTTCGCGCTGCCGCTGGCGATCTGGACGCTGTCGGCGTTCTTCCGGGAGATCCCCTGGGAGATGGAGCAGGCCGCCCAGGTGGACGGCGCCACCACCTGGCAGGCGTTCCGGAAGGTGATCGTGCCGCTGGCCGCGCCGGGGGTGTTCACCGCGGCGATCCTCACCTTCTTCTTCTGCTGGAACGACTTCGTCTTCGGCATCTCGCTCACCTCGACCGGCCGGGCCCGTCCGGTGCCCGCGGCGCTGGCGTTCTTCACCGGTGAGTCGCAGTTCCAGCAGCCCGCCACAGCGATCTGTGCCGCGTCCGTGGTGGTCACCATCCCCGTGGTCGTCATCGTCCTGCTGTTCCAGCGCCGCATCGTCGCGGGGCTGACATCCGGCGCCGTCAAGGGTTAGGGAGTGTCATGGCCGCCATCTCCATGAAGAACATCGTGAAGCAGTACGGCGACGGCTTCGCGGCGGTGAACGACGTGACCCTGGACGTCGCGGACGGTGAGTTCATGATCCTCGTCGGGCCGTCCGGCTGCGGCAAGTCCACCCTGCTCCGGATGATCGTCGGGCTGGAGGACATCACCTCCGGTGAAATGGTCATCGGTGACAAGGTGGTCAACAAGATCGCACCACGCGCTCGCAACCTGTCGATGGTCTTCCAGAACTACGCGCTGTACCCGCACCTCACGGTGTTCGAGAACATCGCGTTCCCGCTGCGGCTGGCCAAGCAGCCCGACGACGAGGTACGCCGCCGGGTCACCGAGACCGCCGAGCTGCTGGAGCTGACCGAGCACCTGGAGCGCAAGCCCGCCAACCTCTCCGGCGGCCAGCGGCAGCGGGTGGCGATGGGCCGGGCGATCGTACGGGAGGCCAACGCGTTCCTGTTCGACGAGCCGCTGTCCAACCTCGACGCCAAACTGCGCGGCCAGATGCGCACGGAGATCGCCCGGTTGCAGCGCCGGCTGGGCGTCACGACGGTCTACGTCACGCACGACCAGACCGAGGCGATGACGCTCGGCGACCGGGTGGCCGTCCTGCGCAAGGGCCTGCTGCAGCAGGTAGGGTCGCCGCGCGAGCTGTACGACGAGCCGGTGAACCTCTTCGTGGCCGGCTTCATCGGCTCACCGTCGATGAACTTCCTCCCGGCCACCGTCGACGGCGGGATCCTCGACACGCCACTCGGCCGCCTGGAGCTGCGCGACGAGCGCAAGTCGGCCGCGGTCGAGGACGGGCAGCTGGTGCTGGCCGGCATCCGGCCGGAGGCGTTCGAGGACGCCGCGCTGGTGGGCGAGGACAAGCGCGCGCGTGGTGCGGTGATCCGCGCCCATGTGGACGTCACCGAGTGGCTGGGCAACGAGCTGTACGCTTACGTGCCGTACGAGGCACCCGACGAGGTGCGGCGGCAACTGCGCGACCTGTCCCGGGAGCTGGACAGCGACCAGCTGCGCACCCAGGCCGTGGTCGCCCTCGACGCCGCCAGCCGGATCATCGAGGGGCAGGAGGCGGACCTGTGGATCGACACCTCGCGGATCCACCTCTTCGACCCGGCCACCGGTGAGAACCTCACCCGCGACGAGGAGCACGTCGCCGAGCTCGGCCGGCGGGCCGCCACCCTCAAGGAGGAGCAGCGGCGCGCCCGGCAGTCAGAGTGAGGGAACCGCGCTTCGCCGCCGCGGTCGGGACGGCCCAGCCCACCCGACGCATGGCAACAGGCGTGATCATGCAATCAATCGACGATTGATTGCATGATCACGCCTGTTGGGGGGCGGAGGGGTTCGTCGCCGGTCAGGCGGTCACGGGCCGGTCCGTGGTACCCGTTGCGTCCTCGCCCGCCTGGGGGTCGGTCTGGGCGTCGGGCGAGTCGGTGGCCGGGGCTTTCACCGGGGCGGACACCGGGATCTGGCGGAGGTAGACGGTCGCGGCGACGGCGGTCACGAGCAGGACGACGGCGCCGGTCAGTCCGGTGAGGTTCATCCCCTGGGTGAAGGCCTGCCGGGCGGTCTCCAGCAGTGCCGCGCCGGCCTGCCCCGGCAGCTGTGCGGCGACCGCGGCGGCGCTGCCCAGCGTGTCCTGTGCCGCCTGCTGGGCCTGCGGGGAGAGCCCGGCCGGCGCCACCCCGGCCATCTGGTGGTGGTAGACGGCGGTGCCGACACTGCCCAGCAGCGCGAAGCCGAGGGCGCCGCCGAGCTCGCTGCCGGTCTCGGAGACGGCCGAGGCCGCACCGGCCCGCTCCGGCGGCGCGGCGGTGAGGATCATGTCCGCGGTCAGGGTGGTGGCGACCAGCATCCCGGCGCCCAGCAGCCCGGCCCCGGTCAGCACAACGATCAGTGACTGGTGGACGTGCACCTGGGTCATCACGGTGAGCCCGGCGGCGGAGATCAGCAGACCGGTGCCGATGACGTACGCCGGACGCACCTTCTTGGCGACGATGCCCGTCACCGCCATCGCGATCGTGATCACCGGCATCACCGACAGGGACCACAGGGACGCGGTGAAGGGGCTCATGCCCTGCACCACCTGGAGGCACTGCATGGTGTACAGGCTGAAACCGAGCAGGGCGAAGCTGGTCACCATGTTCACGCTCACCGCGGTGCTGAAGGTGCGGTGACGGAACAGCCGCAGGTCGATCAGCGGGTCGGGCAGGGTCTGCTGACGGCGGACGAACACCACGCCCATCGCCAGGCCGGCCACGATGGCCACCACCGAGAGGACGTCGAACCCGTCGACGGCGAGCTGCTTGATCCCATAGATGATCGGCAGAACCGTGGCCAGCGACAGCCCGGCGGAGAGCAGATCGAACCGGCCCGGCTTGGGGTCCCGGTACTCGGGCAGCAGGATCGGCCCGAGGACGAGCAGCAGCACCATGGCCGGCAGATTGATCAGGAACACCGAGCCCCACCAGAAGTGGTCCAGCAGGAACCCGCCCACGATCGGGCCCACGGTGATGCCCCCGGTCATGGCACCGGTCCACACCGCGATGGCCGTCTTGCGCTGGCCGTTGTCGTGGAACATGTTGCGGATGAGCGCCAGCGTGGAGGGCATGAGGGTCGCCCCCGCCAACCCCAGGACGGCCCGGGTGAGGATCAGCATCTCCGCGCCGGAGGAGTACGCCGCGCACACCGACGCGACTCCGAACGCCGCAGCGCCGAACATCAGCAGCCTGCGGCGGCCGATGCGGTCTCCGAGGGCCCCCATCGTGACCAGCATCCCGGCCAGGACGAATCCGTACATGTCCATGATCCAGAGCATCTGGGTGCCGGAGGGGGAGAGGTCCGCGCTCAGGAACGGCAGCGCGAACAGCAGCACGCTCATGTCCATGGAGATGAGCAGGCAGGGCAGCACGAGGACGGCGAGGCCGATCCACTCTTTACGGGTGGCTTTTGCTTCTGTGTTGTTCATGCTCGGAGCATCGAGGAGGGCGCTGACCGTCCACGCACCATCCGCTGACCGTCCTGCTCAGCCCCGGGAACAATGTCCCGGCGGGACCGCGCGGCCGGCCGCTGATCGTCGGGTCGCCATTCCCGGCGGGGAATTGCCGGTGTCCAAGGGCGGGCCGCACGATACGTCGCATGGACGACGAGATCCGCCTCGGTGCGCTGGTGCCGATCGGGAAGGCCCAATGGGGCGAAGGTACGGATCCGCGCGAGCTCATCGACTTCGGGGTACGGGCCGAGAGCCTCGGTTACGACTCCCTGTGGGTCAACGACTCGCTGGTGAGCCCGCGGATCGAGGCGCTGACCATGCTGGCCGCGCTGGCGCCGGTGACCGAGCGGGTCACGCTCGGTACGGCGGCGCTGCTTCCGGTGCTGCGGCGGCCGGTGCAGGCCGCGCAGGCCCTGGCCTCGATCGACCTGCTGTCCGGCGGGCGGCTGGTCGTGGCCGTGGGGGCAGGTTTCCCGGGGCGCTTCGGCAGGCCGCTGCACGACCTGTCGGAGGTGCCGTGGAGCGGGCGGTTCGCCCGGCTCGATGAGACCGTCGAGCTGTGGCGCCGGCTGTGGAGCAGCCAGGGCCCGACGTCCTTCCACGGCCGGATCTACCATTTCGACGAGATTCCGGAGCCGACGACGCCGTACCGGACCGGTGGCCCGCCGCTCTGGCTCGGCGGCGCCACCCCGGCGGCACTGGCCCGTACCGGCCGCCACTACGACGGGTGGCTGCCGTACCCGCCGGACCCGGCCGGCTACCTGGCCGGTCTGGCCGAGGTGCGCAAGGCGGCCGCGGACGCCGGTCGTGCCCCGGAGGAGATCACACCGGCGCTGTTCCTGTCCGTACTGATCGCAGACAGCGTGGAGGACGGCCGCCGGGCCCTGGCGGACTTCAGCCGGGCCACCTACGGGCTTTCGCTGGAGGAGCTGGAGACCATCCAGGCGGTGATCACCGGGCCCCGGGAGCACGTGGCCTCGCAACTGCGCCGGTACGTCGCCGCCGGAGCCCGCCATCTCGTCTGCCGGCTCGGGACGACCGACCTGAGGTCGCAGCGTGAACAGCTCGAGCGGATCGCCGAACTCGGCCCGCTCCTCGGCCGGGCGGGGGACGGCCGTGCCGTCAGTTCGCCGTCACCAGCTCCACGAACTCCGCCAGGGAGATGAGGCCGTCCTGGTTGGTGTCGGCCTTGGCGAAGATCTCCGCGAGCTGCTGTTCCGAGATCGGGTCGCCGAGGCGCTTCCACAGATGCTGGAGCTCCGCCGGCGTGATCATCCCGTCGTGGTCCAGATCGACCACGGTGAATGCTTCCTCAGCCTCTGACTTCGTGAACCCTGCGGACACCGGTGCCTGCCTCTCCTGGATGGTCGGACTAGGCAAAGGTAGCGTCATGAGACCCGGCCGAGGGCACTGCCGGCCGGGGTCGCCCATCCCCGTCCCGGGCTCAGCTGGACTCCGGGCGCCGGGATTCGGCCAGCATGCGGCCGGTGTACTCGCTGATCCGCTGGAGGCTCTCCCGGTCGCGTTCGGTCAGCAGCAGCGGGCCGGTCCCGCCTCCTCGCCCGACGCTGTTCAGCAGCCGGAGCTCGAACTCCACGACGGCGGGCACGGAATTGCGCACCTCGCGGCGGAACCCCGCGCCGAGTTCCGTACCGAACTCTCCCGCCGAGAGCAGATCGGCGAGCCGACGGCACCACTCGTCGGCCGTCCTCTGGTCGGCGCCGGCCCGCACGAGCGCGGGACGGACCCTGCCGACGACGCGGCGGGCGACCTCCACGGACCAGGCGATGTCGGCGCGGGCGAGATAGCCGTAGACGGTGTGGTGGTCATGGCCGCGGCGAAATCCGTTGACGACGTAGAGGGTCAGATATTCGACGAGCCGATCCGCGGGACCGGAGAAACCCGAATCGGAGGGGAGCCGGTGGCCGGTGCCGCTCAGATCCGCTATCTGCCGGAGCCGTTCGGTGACGTGCCCGGCGGAGGCGGGCCGGAGCGAGGCCTCCTTCGCCAGGAGTTCCACCACCAGTTCGTCGAGTTCCTCCGGGGTGTCGGGCCGCAGCGACCTCGGCCCCTCCGGAACGGTGGTGAGGTGGTGGTACATGTGCTCGGCGACGCTCACATCCGACGGGAAGGGAGGGCGTCCGGTGAGCAGGACGTAGAGCACGCATCCCAGCGCGTAAAGGTCGGTGCGCCCGTCGACGGTGCCCCCGTTGAACTGCTCGGGAGCCATGTACGCGGGCGTTCCGAGCAGCCCGTGCGTCAGTCCGGCGGTCGATTCGGCGAGCCGCGCGATCCCGAAATCGCAGATCTTCACCGTGCCGTCGCGCAGCCGGACGAGATTGGCGGGCTTGATGTCGCGGTGCACCACCCCCCGCGAATGCGCGGCGGCCAGCCCGTCGGACACCTGCACGGCGAGTGCGAGGGTCTCGTCGATGGGCAGGCCGAGCGGCTCCCGGTCCACCACCTTGCGGAGGTCCTCGCCGTCCAGCAATTCCATGATCAGGAAAAGGAGGTCCGGCCCGGCGCCGGCCCGGTGCTCGTCCATGTCGTAGAGCGCCGTGATGGTCGGGTGCTGGAACGCCGCGGTGATCTCGGCCTCGCGGCGGAACCGTACCGCTCCGGCGGGATCGGAGTCCGCCTGCAGGGGCAGCAGCTTGACGGCCACCGGCCGCCGCAGGCGCAGATCGGTGCCTCGCCACACCTCGCCCATTCCGCCGCGGCCCAGTTTCTCGGTGAGCCGATAACGGCCCGCAAGCTCCAGCCCGTCGTACACGAATACCTCCACGCCCGGCGTCATCAACACCTTGCGCGTCAATCCACCGGAAAGCCACCCCGGGTGGCCGGGAAGATCGCGTACCGGCCTTTCACCGGGAGCCCTTCGGCTCAGCGGGGGCCACATGCTGGTACCCCGATCCGCGTTTGAGGCGTACCACCGGGTGCGTGGTGATCGGGGTCGTCCGTCAGGGGTTGCTGACCGCCTTGAAAGTGGTCTGGGGGATCTTCGCAGCCGGTTCTTTGGCCTTGCCGGGGTCGTTGCTGTCATAGGCCTCGATGACCTGTGCGGGAATACGGCCGCGGTCGTTGACGGTGATGCCGTGCTGCTTGGCCCACGCCCGGATGTCCGATGACCGCTCCCGGCTATTGACCGTGCGGGGAGCGCCGGTCTTGCGTCCGGGCTTGGCGGTACCGGCCTTGCGCGCCTTCTCCACATACCGGGAAAAGTTCGTGCGGAGCTTGCTCGCGTTGGCTTTGCTGAGGTCGATCTCGTAGGTGACGCCGTCGATCGAGAACGACACCGTCTCGTCCGCGGGCTTCCCGTCGATGTCGTCGATGAGTTCGACGACCGTTCTTTGCGCCATGGGTTTCTCTCCTGGTACTGGTTATCGGTTAGTCGCGAGGCCTGGCGTCCGGGTGGGCCGCTATGAACTTCTCGTAGACCTCGTCGGCGATCTTGCCGCGTGCGCTGACCTCCACGCCTTCCTGGCTCGCCCAGGCGCGGACGTCGGTGTTCGTGTATCCCTGCAGGCGAGGACCTGTGTCAGTGGCGCTCTTGCGGGCACGGCCGGCCTGTTTGACCTCGGCGGCCTTCTCCAGATAGGGGGCCAGCGCGTCCAGCAACTCCTGCAGCTTCGTGAAGTTCCCGTCACCGAGGTCGATGGTGAATCTGGTGTCGCCGACCTCGAACTCGCGCTTCGCCACGTCCTGTCCGTCGTAGCCATCGATGTCATCGACAGTGATGACCTTCGTCGCCACTATTACCCCTCCGTGTTTCCCATTGGCAAGAGTGAGGGCCCGGCCGGAACTAATTTTCGGCACTCCGACTGATCCTCAATCTTATTCTGCTCGGGCATTCGTCTGGAACATTCTTTGTAGAGTCAAAAAAGTTATGACACTAATCTACAACTGCTGTGGACGGCCACTCGCGGGGTCGCCCGCAGGACCGTTTCGTCGTCGACGACGGCCACGCCCGGCTCGTGTGCCCCCACACTCGCGAGCGGTCCGGCGGAATTCCCCGGCCGGCGGAGACGGACGTCCGGCGGCCTCCGTGAGCGACTGTGCTCGATTATGGCCCATACGCGCAGGTGACAGTCAATCCTGATGGCCGGTCCTGCAGCTTATCTGTCAGCGCTCGCCGCTCGGCGGAGATCCGGTAACGGGTCCGGCGCGTTGTCGCTCACGGTCGGTAACGTTACTGACCGTGGGTGGGCCCCGCCATCGGCTTGGCGTGATGCGGAGCACACGGGGGAGCGGGCCGGCGCGGCAAGGCCGGCTGCGGGCGGGGCGGGCCGGCGCGGCGCGGGGAGGCAGGTCAGGGATGAACGCACGTGATCGTGGCACCGGAGTCGGTACCACGATCACGGCTGGTCGGTACTGCTAGCGCGCGGGCAGCTCCCCGGGCTTGTCCACGACGGCGGTGCGGATCGTCGCCGAGGTGTAGAGAACGGTGCCCTCCTTCAGCGTGGGCTCCGCGACGGGCGGCCGGCTCTTGCCACCCGACGGCCGGAACGACCCGTCGTGCCGCACGACCGTACGCTCGCCGAGCAGCCGGAAGGTCTTCGGATCGAAGATGAGTTCGCTGCGCAGGTTCTGCCAGGTCTGCCCGACGGCGACGCCTTGTCGTCCCACCGAGTCCACGGCGTTGCCGACCGTGACGCCGGGGATCTTCGCCGCCGCGGTGAAGATGGCGGAGAGCGCCCGGGGCGAGACGTACGACTCGCGGAGGGTGTCGCCGACCGTGGCGAACGCCTGCACGTCCGGCGGGTTGCCGCCCTGGCTGTTGCGGTAGAGCCACTTCAGTGCCGAAGCGGGGTCGGTCGGCAGGTTCTTCCGGTACGCGGGCGGATCGGTGCAGTCGACCGGCGGATGCGCGAGATCGACCGTCGGGAGGACGCCCTTCTTCTTCGCCGCCATCTCGGCCTTCGACCCGTGCTGGCCGTCGCACAGCCACGTGCGGCGTCCGCCGGGCGAGGCGTCCGCCTCCAGCAGGCCGGCGTGCCTGCCGTCGGCCGAGAGCCACGCCCTCCGCGTGGCCGACCAGCCGGGCTGACCGGGCATGGCGGCCTGGCGGACGCGCGACTCGGCATAGATGAACTGGTCCGGGCGGGGCTTGAGATCGGGCTGTGCCGCGGCGGTCTTGGCGGCCCGGCTGAAGACCTGGGCGGCGCCGGCCAGCGCGATCGGCTGGTCCGTGCCGACCTTGGTGGTGGGCGCCATGATCAACGCGGCGGCGAGGCCCGTCGCCAGGCCCGCGGTGGCGAGGCCGCCGATCAGGATCCGGCGGCGGGTGGTCTTCGCCGGCGGGGGTGCCGCGATCGACCGCATCAGGTGGGCGCGCCGGGCGGCGTGCTGCGCGGCGGGCATATCCCGCTCCTGCGGGAGAGCCTGATCGTTCATGGGGTTTCCTCCGTGATGAGTGTCCTGGGGCGTTCTCCCTTTTCGTGTCCGCGCACGTGCCGCGGTTCCGTGACCGGGGGATCGGTTCCGTCGCGCAGCCGCGTACGAGCGCGCGCCAGCCGGGACCGCACGGTGCCGACCGGGATGCCGAGGGACTGGGCCACCTCCTCGTAGCCGAGCCCCTCCCAGACGCAGAGGGTCAGGACTTCCCGGTCCCGTCGCGGCAGAGCCTTGATCGACTCCAGGACCCGGCGCATCTGGCGTTCGGCGTCGAGGCGCGCGGTGACCTCGTCGGCGTCGTCCGGTGCGGCCGGCAGGGCGGGGATGCGGGCCAGCGCGTCGCGGTGGCGGCGAAGGCTTCTGCGGTGGTTGCTCAGCACCTTGGTCGCCACGCCGTACAGCCAGGGCAGCAGGGAGCCGGACTCCATCCGCACCTGCCGGCGGCGCCGCCAGGTCTCCAGGAAGACCACCGACGTGAGGTCCTCGGCCGCCGACCAGTCCGCCGTACGCCGGAAACAGAAGTTGTAGACAGTACGCGAGTGGCGGTCGAAGAGCGTCCCGAAGGCCTCGTCGTCACCGCTCTGCGCGCGCTTCCAAAGCGCGGCGTCAGTCAGGGTTCGCAGGGTCATGCCCGCTTAGTGTCCGCTCCACGGTGCCGGTTCCCTTTCATCCGGAGCAGACCGTACGCCACCCTCGTGGTGGAGTGCGTCGTCCCTGGTACCCAGGTACGACACCGAAGATCGGTCTGCAGGGTCACGAAGCGAGACGGACCCGCCCGTACCATCGGGAAATGCTCGATGGTCGCCTGCGTCGCCTGGGAGCCGCCCTCGCAGCGGATCCCCCGGGGCCCCGGGCCCCACGGCTGCGGGTGGGCCCGCTCGACCTCGTCGTCCTGGCGGATCTGCTGATCGGTGTCGCGGTCTTCGCCGGCACCAACGGCTGGCTGGTCACCGAGAACCTCCGGCACCACGCGCACCACGCCGGGTCGACCCTGACGCTGATCTCGCTGTTGCTGAGCGCGCCCATGGCGCTGCGCGATCGCCGCCCCCTGACGGCGTGGGCGTGGTCCGCGACGGCGCTCGCGATCTCGGCCGTCGTCATCCCCCCGCGCTCCATCTCCGGGGGCCCGTCCATCCCGGGCGGCGTGTTCGTCTACCTGCTGTGTCTCTACTCCCTGGGGGTCCGGTGCCGGCGCGAGGTCGCGATCGTCGCCGCCCTGGTGACGACCGTCGGCACGGCCGTCATCGACGTGCGCACCGCGGCGGCCGCCCTGCCCATGCTGGTTCCGCTGCTGGTGGGCCACACCGTGGCCTGCGCCGCGCGGGCCGCGCGGAGATGGCCGAGGTGGAACGGCGGCACGGAGCCGAGCGCGCGGTGCTGGAGGAGCGGCAGCGCATCGCCCGGGAGATGCACGACGTGGTGGCCCACCGCATGTCGCTGATCGCGATCCAGGCCGAGGCCGCCCCGCTCACCGTCCCGGACGTCCCTCCGAAGATCAGGCGAGATCTGGCGGAGATCCGGTCGACGGCGCTCGAGGCCCTGACCGAACTGCGCGGCGTCCTGGGCGTACTGCGCGGTGAGGACGGTTCGGAGACCGCGCCGCAGCCCGGCCTGGACCAGCTCGACGAGCTGTTCGCCGGGGCCCGCGGAACGGGCCTGACGGTCACGGCCGTCACCAGCGGCACTCCGGTGCCGCTGGGACCCGGCACGGAGCTGACGGCGTACCGGATCATCCAGGAGGCGCTGAGCAACGCGATGCGGCACGCGCGCGGCACGGTCGTACGGACCGAGCTCGTCTATGGCCCGGCCGCCCTCCGCGTGGAGATCGTCAACGGCGCCGGGGACGGCACGGCCTCCGGCGGGGCCGGGTCCGGCCGAGGCCTGGTGGGAATGCGGGAACGGGTGGCGATGCTCGGCGGCGAGCTGGAGGCCGGCCCGCTGCCGGACGGCGGCTTCGCGGTGCGCGCGGTCCTGCCCGTGCACCCGCGCACGGAGGGAGAGCGATGACGATACGGGTGGTGATCGCCGATGATCAGGCCATGGTGCGGACGGGGTTCGGCGCCTTTCTGGGCGCCCACCCCGATCTGGAGGTCGTCGGCGAGGCGGAGAACGGCGAGGCCGCCCTGCGGGTGGTCGCGGAGGCGCGGCCCGACGTCGTGCTCATGGACGTCCGCATGCCGGTGATGAACGGGCTGGAGGCGACCAGGCGGTTGCTGTCCGGGCCGACGCCCGCCGCCGCCCGTGTCCTGGTGCTCACGACGTTCGACCTCGACGACTACGTGTACGAGGCGTTGCGGGCCGGTGCGAGCGGATTCCTGCTCAAGGACGCCTCGGCGGTCCAGCTCGCCGACGCGGTTCGCGTCGTCGCGGCCGGTGACGCGCTGCTGTCGCCCTCGGTGACCCGGCGGCTGATCTCCGAGTTCTCCCGGCTGGGCGCGCCGAGGGCCCCGGCCCGCGAGCGCCTCGACGGGCTCACCCACCGGGAGACCGAGGTGCTCGGCCTGGTGGCGCGCGGCCTGTCGAACACCGAGATCGCGGCCCGGCTGGTCATCGCCGAGCAGACCGTGAAGACCCACTTCGGGCGCGTCCTGATGAAGCTGGATCTCCGGGACCGCGCCCAGGCGGTCGTCTACGCCTACGAGACCGCCCTCGTGCGTCCCGGCGAGTGACCCCCCGGTAGTACCCGCGCAGTGAGCTCCCCGGTGTGACGCCGACGAGGGGGACGCGTCCGTAATTTCCTGGTTAATCACCATCCTGACCAGGAAGGACGCGCATGAGACTCGCGTGCGGCGCGATCACCGCGGCCATGTTCCTCACAGGTGCCGTGGCGGGCGGGAACACCACGGTGTCCGGGCCCGCCGGGCGGCCCCTGCCCGCACTGACCGAGGGGGCGCTCGCGGATCGGTACGCCGCGGACCGGCGGGCGATCATGCGGGCCGCCCGGGAGGCGGGCCGGGAGGGGGACCGGGACGGGGCGGCCCGGCTCGCGGCGCTGGCCGCTCCGGGCCGGCACTTCCTGGCCTTCGACGCCCGCGGCCGGGGACGGGCGATCGAGGTCGTCGGGGATCTCGCCGCCGCCCGGCGGGTCGCGATCCTGGTCCCCGGCGCCGACACCACCCTCGGGACGTTCGAGTCGCGTGGCCCCGCGTCCCCGGGCGGCGGAGCCCGCGCGCTGTTCGCGCGGGCCCAGGCGGTGCGACCGGGCGGCCTGGCGGTGATCGCGTGGCTCGGCTACGACACCCCCGCCACCTCGAGCCTCGGCGTTGCCCGCGCGGGCCACGGCCGGGACGGGGCGCGGGCACTGCGGCCCCTGGTGGAGCGGATCGCCGCGCGCGGTGCCGGGGTGGCCCTGCTGTGTCACAGCTACGGCTCGGTCGTGTGCGGCGCGGCGGCGCCCGGACTGCCGGTCACCGACCTCGCGGTCTTCGGCAGCCCCGGCATGACCGTCTCCTCCGCGCGGTCGCTGCGCACCGGGGCCCGGGTGTGGGCGGGCCTCGGCGACGGCGACTGGATGAGGTACGTGCCGAAGGGCCGCTTCCTCGGTCTCGGCCTGGGCACCGACCCGACCCGGCCGGGGTTCGGAGCACGCCGCTTCGCCGCCGGACGGGGCGGACACGGCGACTACCTGAAACCGGGTGGCATCGCGCTGCGCAACCTCACCCTCATCGCGCTGGGCCGCCCGGGGGAGGTCACCGATGACCGGTGACCGGCTGCGGGCACTCGCCGAGCGCGTCGACGCCGCGACCCCGCCCGGCCGGGACCGCGCGGTCGACGGGCTGCGGGCCGTCGCGATCCTCGGTGTGATCTCGGGGCACTGGCTCGTCACCGCGCTGGTGGTCCGCGACGGCGGGCTCCGGGCGGCGAGCCCGCTCGCGACCATGCCCGCCTTCGCCCCGGTGTCCTGGATCCTGCAGACACTCGCGATCTTCTTCTTCGTCGGCGGATACTCCGGGGCGAAGGGGTACCGGGGCCGCTACCCCGCCTGGCTGCGCGCCCGGCTGGGCCGGTTGTTCCGGCCGGCCGCGGTGCTGCTCGCCGCCTGGGCGGCGCTCACCGTCGCGCTGGTCTGCGCGGGCGTGCCCGGCTCGACCCTGCGGACCCTGCTGACCCTGACGGTCAGCCCGCTGTGGTTCCTCTCCGTCTACGCGGCGCTGACCGCGTCCATCCCGGTGCTGCTGAGGTGCCAGGCACGTTTCGGCGCCGCCACGGCCGTGGTCCCCGCCGCCGTGGTGCTGCTGGTGGACCTCGCGCGCTTCCGTTTCGGTGGCCCGGCCTGGCTGGGCTGGGTCAACCTGCCGGCCGGCTGGCTGGTGCCCTTCCTGCTCGGGGTCGCCTGGGCCGGCGGGGCCCTCGTCTCCCGGCGGCCCGCCGTCCTGCTGCTCGGCGGCGGCGCCGCGGCCACGGCCGCCCTGGTCCTGTACGCCGGGTACCCGGCGAGCATGGTCGGGGTTCCCGGCGCGGCCGTCTCCAACCTCAACCCGCCGAGCCTGGCCGCGGTGACCTTCGGGATCGCCCAGGTCGGCGCCGCCCTCCTGGTGAGGGACGGGCTCGCGCGCCGGCTGCGGCACCCACCGGCCTGGGCCGCGGTCGTGGTGGCCAACCTGTCGGCGATGACGCTGTTCCTGTGGCATCAGACCGCGTTGATGCTGGTGACCCTCGCCGGCCGCCCCCTGGGCGTGCTGGCCGGCCTGCACACCGTGCCGGCCGGGGCGTTCTGGGCGCTGGAGCGGCTGGCCTGGTTCCCGGTGTTCGCGGCGGCGCTCGCCGCCCTCTGCCTGACGTTCCACCGCTTCGAGCGCACATAGAATACGTCCTTCACCGACGCGATCACCGGATCGCCGAACTGTGAGGTCACCACTGATGCGCTGGTCACAGCTGTACGCGCCCACGCTCCGCGAGAACCCGGCGGAGGCCGACGCGGTCAGCCACCGCCTGCTGCTGCGCGCCGGGTTCGTCCGCCAGCTGATGGCCGGGCACTACTCCCTGCTGCCGCTCGCGGTGCGGGTACGGGCCAAGATCATCGAGGTGATCCGCGAGGAGATGAACCACATCGGCGGCCAGGAGTTCGTGCTGCCGACGATGCACCCGGCGGAGATCTGGCACAAGAGCGGCCGGTGGGAGGTCATGGGCGAGGAGATGTTCCGTCTCCAGGACCGCAAGGGCGCCGACCTCGCGCTGGGCATGACGCATGAGGAGATCTTCACCACGCTGGCGCAGGAGCTGAACTCCTACCGGCGGCTGCCGCAGGTCTGGTACCAGTTCCAGACCAAGTTCCGCGACGAGCCGCGCCCCAAGAGCGGGCTGCTGCGGGTGCGGGAGTTCACCATGAAGGACTCCTACAGCTTCGACCTGGACGAGGCCGGACTGGACGCGGCCTTCGACCGCCATCATGCGGCCTACGAGCGGATCTTCGCCCGGCTCGGCATTCCCGCGATCCCGGTGCAGGCCTCCAGCGGCAGCATGGGCGGCAGCACGTCGGTCGAGTTCATGTGCCCGTCCGACGCCGGCGAGGACCTGGTCGTGCGCTGCGCGGCGTGCGGGTACGCCGCCAACGTCGAGAAGGCGACGTCGGCGCTGCCGCCGGTCCACGACGAGGCGGGGCCGTCCGCACCCGAGCGGTTCGACACCCCGCACGCCCGCACCATCGAGGAGCTGACCCGCCGGCACGACGTGCCGGCCGACGCCCAGATCAAGTCCCTGGTCTACGTGGTCGACGACACGGTCACCCTCGTGCTGATGCGCGGCGACCACGCCCTGGCCGAGCAGAAGCTCCTCGACGTCACCGGTGCGTCGATGCTGCGGCCCGCCCATCCGGAGGAGATCGTCGAGGCGCTCGGCGCCTCGGCCGGCAGCCTCGGCGCGGTCGGAGTCACGCACTTGCCGGTCATCGCCGACGAGGCGCTGCGCGGCCGGCGGTCGATGACCACCGGGGCCAACACCGACGGGGTGCACCTGAGCGGCGTGGATGTCGCCCGCGACATCGCCGTCCGCACCTGGGCCGACCTGCGCGAGGCCGGCGCGGGTGAGGCGTGCGTGCGGTGCGGCGAGCCGCTGGAGGTGATCCGCACGATCGAGGTCGGCCACATCTTCAAGCTCGGCCGCAAGTACACCGAGGCGCTCGGCGTGAACGTCCTCGGCCCCGACGGCGAGCGGGTGACCCCGATCATGGGCTCGTACGGCATCGGGGTGGAGCGCGCGATGGCCGCCATCGTCGAGACCCACCACGACGACGCCGGGATCGTGTGGCCGCTCCAGGTCGCCCCCTTCGAGGTGGCCGTGGTGCTGCTCAACGGCGACGACGAGCGGTCCCGGACCGTCGCCGAAGAGATCTACGGCAGGCTCACCGCCGACCGGATCGCGGTCGTGCTCGACGACCGGGACGAACGCCCCGGCGCGAAGTTCAAGGACGTCGAGCTGGTCGGCGTCCCGTACCGGATCACCGTCGGCTCCCGCGGGCTGGCCGGCGGCACCGTGGAGGTCACCACCCGGGCCACCCGTGACACCGTGACCGTCCCGGTGGACGAGGCCGCCGCCCACGTCCACGCCCTCATCACGGCACCCCCCGCCCTTTCGTGATCATGCAATCGTTCGTCGACTGATTGCATGATCACGGCGGGAGGCCGGGGTCAGGGGCCAGGGGTCAGCTCTGCTTGTTGGGCAGGTGCGGGCCGATGTAGCCGACGTGGATGCGACCGGTCGGGCCGGCGGTGTCGTCGTAGAAGTGCATGCGCGGCGCGGTCCGCCCGGTGGAGTCGAGCTTGACGTGCGCCCACATGTGCACCTTCCCCTCCGGATTCACCTCGACGGGGACGGTGAACTGCCGGGCCGCGGCGAATCTCCGGTTGCCCCGCGTGTCGTCGCTCTCGGTCATCGCCACCACGTTGGCGGAGATCCCGGTACGGCCCGGTGGCGGCTCCTGGCAGTAGGCGTAGAAGTCCCGGTCGAACTCACCGTTGCTGCGGGCCTCGGCGTAGTCGTCCAGCGCCCGCAGCGCGCGCCAGGCCTTCGCGGCCCAGGTGGCGGCCTTGAAACTCTCGTCAAGCCGCTCGGCGACCTCCCAGTCGACGTCCACCCCCACCCGGCGCAGCCGCGGCACGTGGTGGCGCAGCTCGCCCACCGACAGCAGCTGCGGCGTGCGCTGATCGGACGGTACGGGCGCGTACGCGCGCTCGACCAGGCCGGAGCCGACCAGCTCCGACTGGAGCCAGCGCACCTGGTCCAGTGCGGAGTCCAGCTCGGTACGGGTGGCGTCGTGGTCGAGGATCTCCTTCTCCGCCTGCCGCTCCGCCTCGTAGGCCTGGTCCTCCGCGACCCGGCGGCGCGCGTTGGCGTCCCGTAGCTGCTGCTCGTAGTGGCCGATCCGGCTCAGCGCCTCCTGCAGCGCCGCCGACAGCCGCAGCATCAGCCCTTCCGCCACCGGGTCGGCGTGCGCGACCACCGCGGGCTCCTGGAGGAGCCGCGCGACGTCGGTCTTGGTCCCGCTCTCGAAGCCGCCCGCGTCGATGCGCCGCAGGGCCTCGGGCAGCGGGCGGGTACGCGCCTGCTGCCACGGCAGCACGGTGAGCAGCATCTTGGCCCGGCCGGGGCTCTCCACGATCCGCGCCTGCGGCAGCACCCGGTGCCGGGCGGCGTCCGACGGGCTGGCCGGATCGACACCGGGCAGATAGGTGCGGACCGCACCGCCGTAGACCTTGTGGTCCTCGAAGGCCGCCATGCCGTCGAGCAGGTCGGTGGCCTCCCGGTCCAGGACGTAGACCGCCGCCGTTCCGGTCAGGTTGGCGGTCAGGTCGCGGGTCATCTCCGTCCACTCGGCGGTGTTGCGCCAGGGATGGGTGCTGGCCACGACCACGGGCACCTGATGCTCGTCGTCGCAGAGCACGTCGATCAGCACGTCGAGCCCGGCCGCGGTGACCCGGTGCGGCTCCTCGGTCAGCACGGCGAGCCCGTCGTACCCGTTGACGCGCCGCAGGATGCCCCGGATCAGGCCGGGCGGGCGCAGTTTGAGCGGCTCGACGTTGGTCGCCGAGGCCTCGTACTCTTGCTCCAGCCAGAGCCACGCCGTCCCGTCGGGCTCGCAGTGCGCGGTCAGCGTGGTCATCAGCCGCACCGGATAGCCGGAGTTGCGCAGCCGGAACCGCGCGGTGTCGGGCCCTTCCGCGACCGCCAGGTCGACGCCCTCGGTGAGCGTCCGGCGGCCGGGAGACAGGTCCACCTCCTGGTTGCCCAGTTCCTGCAACCAGATGGCGAACTGCTCGCGCGCGACCTCGGCCGGGTTCGCGTCGCGAACCTGGAATACCGAGCGATAGTGCAGAGGCACGCGGGCAACCCTTCTGGAAGAGTCCCCCCAGAATACGAATTCCCTCCGTAAAGACCCTGTTAAGAGGCGAAATCAGCGCCGTACATAGACGTGCGTGCCCATCGAGGCGAGCGGGTAGACGAGGTCGCCGGTGTGCACCGGAATGCGCACGCAGCCGTGCGAGGCGGGGTATGGCGGGACGCTGCCCTCGCCGTGCACCGCGACGCCACCGGTGAAGTAGACCGGGTTGTAGAGCAGGCCCAGTGGTGAGCGGTGCCAGCCCCTGATCCGCCGGAAGATCTTGAAATTCCCGGTCGGCGTGGTGGCCGTGTGCCACGCGCCCTGCGAGAAGTAGCGCCGGCCGGACCCGGACGAGATATGGGTGATCAGCCGGACCGTGCCGTGCTTGTAGAGGACCAGCAGCTGCTTCCGCAGACTGATCTCGATCCGGCCGGCGGCGCCGACCCGCACGAGCGCCCGGGGGGTCCGCGGCCGGGCCAGCGCCGCCCAGGTGGCGGGACCGACCGTGCTGCTCGGCCCGAGGCCGTTGACCTTCTGGAAGGCCCAGACGGCGTGCACGGTGAGGTCGCCGTACCTCCCGTCGACCGCGCCCGGGTCGTAGCGCAGCGCCCGCAACCGGGTCTGCAGCCGCCTGACGGCGGGCCCCCTCGCCCCCCTCCTCAGCGTGGGGCGGCCGGCCGCGCCCGAGCCGGCGGCGAACGCCGTCGTGGCCGCGGCCGTGGGGGGCATCGCCGGGGAAACCGCCGCCGCGGTCGCGCCCGGCGCCGCCGGAAGGGTGACGAGCGGAGTCACGAGCAGCACCGCGGTGGTCCTGGTCTGCATCTCCATCGGCCCTCCACCTTCGGATCTCCCGTCAGGGACAGGACCCTAGTGGGGCCGAGCAGCGGAAACGCCCCGGTAGGCGGGAGCCGGGACGGGTGCGTCGCGCGGCGTGCGGGCCGCCCGCGGAACACTCCCCGGCATACTGGACATGATCGTGGGTGCCGGGCCGCGGGGGCGGTGGCGAGGGGGAACGTGGAGATCGTACGGCGGCGGAGCGAACGGGTGCTCTGCCTGGTGGCCGTGGTGCTGATCCTGGTCCCGACGGTGGACGTGCTGGTGACCGGGCCGCTGCGGAGCTGGGACCAGCGGCTCATGCTGGGCCCCGGCGGGCTCGAGGCGACGGGCTGGGCGCACCTGTTCTGGCGGGTGGTCGTGATGGGCGGCCAGTTCTGGCTGGTGGGCACGCTCGTCACCGTGACCGCCGCGATCGTGGCCTTCCGCCACCGCAGTCTCCGGCTGTTCGCCGCGTTCGGAGCCTGGATCGTCGTCGTCAACGTGGTGGTCCAGGTGTTCAAGCTGCTGGTGGGGCGTACGGCCCCGCACTCGGGGGCCGACGTGCTCCATGCCGGGACGCTGTCCTACCCGTCCGGCCATGCCGCGCTCGGAGCCGCCTGCCTGCTGATGACCGCCGCGCTGCTCGGGCCGGAACTGGCGCCCCGTACGGCTCGGCGGGTGACGCTGGCGGCCCATGTGCTGGCCGTCGCCGCTGCCCTCGCCACGGTGCTGCTGGCCTACCACTGGCCCACCGACTCCCTCGCCGGCTGGGCTCTCGGCGTGCTGCTGGGGGTGGCCGGCCGGTACGCGGTGGTCGTGCCGGGCGCCCGGAAAAGCCCGTCGCCGGGTGCGGTCGCGATGACCGCACCCGG
>NZ_JBPCCU010000021.1:0-26827 GCF_050971785.1 Actinomadura scrupuli
GGCGTCCGCGCCCCTGACCGGCCGCCCATGGACCTGACCCCCCAACCCCCTTCCCCACCCCCCAGACCCACCCCACCCCCGGCCCCACCCCCGCCCTCATGCCCCCAGACCTGCCGTGATCATGCAATCGTTCGACGATTGTTTGCATGATCACGGTGGTGGTGGGGACGGGGAGCAGGGGGTTGCGGGGGTGGGGTGCGAACCTTCCTGGGCGTACCGGCATCCAAGAGATCGAGTCCGTTGCACGAGGCGGGCGAACCGGTCACCGCACCGGGCCCCCGATGGTTTACTGAGGGGCCCGGAGGTCCTGGACAGCAAGGGCTCGGGACGCCCAGCACTCGTGACCCGCCGATCGATGCGCGGGTAGGCAGGCAAGTCGAAACACACCCGCATTAAGGAGCAAGGCGGCATGAGCATGGGCCACGAGGTTCGTTACCGTGTGCGTGGGGGCCACCAGTTGCGTGGCACCGTTTTCGTCCAGGGCGCCAAGAACGCCGTACTACCGATGATCGGCGCATCGCTGATGGCGGCCAAGGGCCGCACGGTGCTCAGGAACGTTCCGATCATCGAGGACGTGAAGCGCGCCGTGGAACTGGCCCGGGCGCTGGGCGCCAAGGCGGAGCTGCACGAGACCGAGCGCACGCTGGTCATCGACGCCTCTACGCTGAACAGCCCGGTGCTGCCCGCGGAGATCGCCGCTCGCTTCCGCGGCTCGTTCCTGTTCGTACCGGCCCTGCTGCACCGCCTGGGTGAGGCCGTCATCGAAGGTGTCGGCGGCTGCAACCTGGGCAGCCGCAATCTGGACTTCCACTACAACGGCTTCAAGCGGATGGGCGCCACCGTCACCGAGCAGGTGGCCTCCGACCACGACGGCACCATCCACATCAAGGTGGGGGACCTGCAGGGCGCCACGCTCTACTGCGACACTCCCTCGCACACCGGCACCGAGAACCTCATCATGGCGGCGGCGCTCGCCAAGGGCACCACCTTGATCAAGAACTGCGCGCTGGAGCCCGAGGTCCTCGACAACATCGAGCTGCTGCAGCGGATGGGCGCCAAGATCAGCGGTGGCGGCACCGGCTTCATCACGGTCGAGGGCGTCGAGGAGCTCACCGCGGTCGAGCACACCGTCATGCCGGACCGGATCGACGCGGGCGTGCTGGTGATGGCGGCCGCGATCACGGGCGGCGAGGTCAACCTGGTCGGTGCCTCGCTGGAGCACCTGGGCGTCGCGGCGGACAAGCTGGAGCAGATGGGCGTGGAGTTCCACCAGCAGGGCGCCGTGCTCCAGGTGCACCGGGAGCGCCCCCTGCGTCCCATCAACGTGATCACCGACGAGTACCCGGGCTTCGCCACCGATCTGCAGTCGCCGATCATGGCGTTGTCCTGCCTTGCGGAAGGCCCGTCCTATATTTACGAGCGCATCTTCGACGGCCGGTTCAAGCTGACCGACGAGCTGATCAAGATGGGCGCCGACATCGAGGTGAACGGCAACCGCGCCAAGGTCAACGGCGCCACCCCGCTGACCGGAACCACGGTCGAGGCACATGACCTGCGCGCGGGCAGCGCGCTCGTGCTCGCCGGCCTGGCGGCCTCCGGTGAGACAACCATCACATCGGCCTATTTCCTTGACCGGGGTCATGCGCACATCGCGGAGCGCCTGACCACGCTCGGAGCGGACATAGAACGCATCGTCGGCTGACGATTTCTTTCTGATCGTGCGGCCGTTTCCATGGAAACGGCCGCACGATCATGTCTACGCACAGTGAGCCGCCCCTTGCATCCTGTATGGCGGCACGGTAAGAAAATTCTTACTTAGATGTCGGTAGTGTTACTTTTTCGCCGCACTCTGAATAGATTTCACGCCAAGGCGTGACATCCGGGCCTCCTAAACCGATCAGATCATTGAGCAATAAATTGCAATGGAACTGCGGGTCGGCAAGAGGCAAGGGGCGTCAGGCCATGAGTCAACCGTTGGGCGGAGCGTGCAGAGGCACAGAGAGCGACCGCCCATGAGCGGCCCAAGAGGTGGGGCGGTGGCCCCGGATCTCACGATCGGTGTCGTGGGGCCACACGATCTCGTCGAACGGGTCATGCTCATGGGCCACGGTCCAACGCCGGTGCCGAGCCGGCTGGTGGCCGCGGCGTATCGCGACGAGCAGGAGGCGGCCGACAAGGTCGTCCGGCTGGGATCAGGCGTGGACGTCTGCCTGTTCGCCAGCCCGGTGCCGTACGACTTCGCGCGCAAGGCCGGTGTGCTCACCATGCCGGCCACCTATGTCCCCCTCAACGGTGCCGCCCTCCAGGGCGCACTGCTGCGGGCGGCGCTGGACGACCGGTTCGATCCGGCCAAGGTGAGCATCGACGTGCTCAGCCGGGCGGAGGTCGAGGAGGCCTACGGCGAGATCAACGTGCTCACCGAGCACGTCCACCTCCGCGAGGAGGCCGCCGGGCCCGGCACGCTGGCCGCGTTCCACGAGCGGCTGTGGCGACGCGGTGCCACCACTGTGGCGATGACCTGCGTGCACGCGACCGCCGAGCGCATGGAGATGGCCGGCGTGCCGACCATCCGGGTGCGCCCGACCGGGGCGGCGATCCGCAGTTCACTGCAGACCGCCGCGCTGCTCGGCGCCCACCACCGGCTGGAGGAGTCGCAGCTGGTCGTGGTGCTGGTCGACGTGCCGACGCTGCGCGAGACCCCGCGCCGGGTGACGCCGCGCTACTGGCGGGACGAGCTCAAGCTGGCGCTGCACCGCGTGCTGCTGCAGGAGGCGCATCGCATGAGCGCCTCGGTCTGGCCGCTGGACGACCACAGCTATCTGGTGACGGCGACCCGCGGCTCGGTGTCCGCCATCACCGACGGGTACCGCACGCCGCCCTTCATCGAGCGGGTACGCGACGAGCTCGGCCTGGCCATCGAGGTCGGCATCGGCATGGGCCGGACCGCGCAGGAGGCCGAGACGCACGCCCGCGCGGCGCTGGCCCGCTCGCAGTCCTCGCAGCGCGCGACGGGCTTCGCGCTGGACCGGGACGGCCGGGCACTGGTGCCCGCGCCGCGCCAGCCTCCGCGCAGCCAGCCGCAGGCCAAGCCCAAGGGGCTGGAGATCCTGGCCCGGCTCGCGGACAAGCTGGGCGACTCCGAGACCGGTGCCACGGTCACCGGCCCGGCCGGCGAGGCGGGACAGCCGTTGATCGTGGACGCGGAGAACGCCGGGAAGATGCTCGGCGTCACGCCGCGCACCGCGCGCCGGCTGCTGCGCACCCTGGTCGAGGAGGGCCTGGCCTGGCCGCTGCCGCCCAACCGCACACCACAGCCGGGCCGGCCCCGCCAGCTCTACCGGCTCATCGTGGAGAAACTCGGGCCGAAGGCCGGCTGAGCCCCCTTCCGGAGGCCGGCGGAGCTCCCACTCCGGCCTCGTTCTGAAACTCACGACACTTCACGCGATTTCCGTCAACCAGGACGCAGAGCTAGGCGTCTGACCTTATGTGGCCTTCCCTCGGAATTCCGGATGAACCCGAGGCCACACAGGTCGGCATGGCCGTAACGTCGCTGGTGCGGCGGATGTCGCACTCAACTTGCGTTACTCGGCCCGGCCTCCGGTTGCCGAGTGAAGGGGAAAGCCGTGGACGGGGAATGGACAGTTCCCGGATACCGCCATCTGCGGATGCTCGGCGAGGGTGCCTCGGGCCGGGTCATGCAGGGCGAGCATCTCGCGACCGGTACGCCGGTCGCCATCAAGTACCTCTCGGAGCAGCTCGTCAACGACGAGGAGTTCCTGGAGCGGTTTCGTGATGAGGCGCACCTGCTCGGTGACGTCCGCGACCCGCACCTGGTGCTGTTCCACGAGTACATCGAGGGACCGCGCGGTGCCGCGATCGTCATGGAGCTGGTCGAGGGCGTCAGCCTGGCCCAGCTGATCAGCTCGGAGGGCGCCACCCAGCCGGAGGCCGCGCTCGCGGTCCTCAAGGGCTCCCTGCTGGGGCTGGCTGCCCTGCACACCGCCGGGGTGGTGCACCGCGACTACAAGCCGGGCAACGTCCTGATCGACGCGGACGGCGACAGCAAGCTCGCCGACGTCGGCATCGCCGTCCGGGTGGGCGACAACGTCCCGTCCGCCGGTACGCCGGCGTACATGCCACCGGAGCAGTGGGGCGGCCGGCCGGTCAGCCCCGCCACCGACGTCTACGCGGCGACCGCGGTCTTCTACGAGTGCCTGACCGGGCAGCGCCCCTACCCGGCGAAGACCCTGCCGCAGCTCGCGCTGGCGCACCGTACGGCCGAGATCCCGGTGGGAGACGTGCCGCCGCCGCTGCGCAACCTCGTCCGGCACGGGCTCGCCAAGGATCCCTACGACCGGCCGATGACGGCCGAGGTGTTCCTCAACGAGCTGGAGGCCGAGTCCCTCGCGGCCTACGGCGACGACTGGGAGGAGCGGGGCCGCAGTCAGCTCAAGGAGCGCGCCGCGCTGCTGGCGCTGCTGTTCCCGGTCGCCCGGCCGGTGGAGGCGGGCGCGACCGCGATCGGCCTGTCGGAGCTGGCCGGCGGCGCCGCCAAGAAGGGACGCAGAGCCGGACTGGTCGCGGCGGCCGGAGCGCTCGCCGTCGTGCTCCTGGGCGGTGGCGGCGCGATCGTGTACGCCGCCGCCAACTCCGGCCCGGCGTCGGCGCTGCCGAAGACCTCGGCGACTCCCCCGGTCGACCCGAGCGGCGAACCCAGCGCCGACCCGAGCGGGGACCCGAGCCAGACCCCGACCGACTCGGCGAGCCCCTCGGTGAGCCCGACCGACGGGGTGACGCCCACCCCGGGTGCCACGGTGGTGCCGCAGGTCCCGGTCACCGCGACCACCGGCCCGGTGCCCACTCCGGTCACCACCAAGCCGAAGCCCGTCACCACCAAGCCGGTCGCCAAGCCCACCCCGTTCAAGGTCACCGGTGTCTCCGTCGGCATCACGCCTCCCAACTCCGACGGCATCGGCTCCTTCACCGTCACCGTGTCGACGACGGGCACCCCCAGCCAGCCGGTCACCCTGTCCTTCAGCGGCGACGGCGCGAAGCCGGATACGAGCTCGGTGACCCTGTCCGGTGCGCCCTACAGCTACTCCGGGTCGTACACCGGCGGCTGGTGCCGGAACGCGACCATCAGCGCGTCGGCCTCGCCGGGCGGGGCCTCGGGCAGCGGGTCGTACGATTCCGCCGGCGATCCCGCCTGTCAGCCCGTCGGATGACCTCGCAGTCGTTGCCGCCGCGGGTCAAGCCGCGGCAGCCGCAGGATCCGGCGCGGTACGGGGCGTACGAGGTGCTGGGGCGCCTGGGTGAGGGCGGCATGGGGCTCGTCCACCTCGGCCGGGCGCCCGATGGCGGGCTGGTCGCGATCAAGGTGGTGCGGGCGGAGCTGGCGCGTAACCCCGAGTTCCGGGCCCGGTTCCGCCGGGAGGCGGAGAGCGCCCAGCGGGTGCCGCGGTTCTGCACGGCCGAGGTGCTGGGCGCCGATCCGGACGCGCCCGAGCCGTACCTGGTGACCGAGTTCATCGACGGGCCCACGCTGGAGGAGGTGGTCAGGGCCGGTGGCCCGCTGCAGCGCGCGGAGCTCGACCAACTCGGCGTGAGCATGGCGGCGGCACTGACCGGCATCCACCGCACCGGGGTGATGCACCGCGACCTCAAGCCGAGCAACGTGCTGCTGTCCCGGATGGGGCCGCGGGTCATCGACTTCGGGATCGCCAGCGCGGTCGACGCGGTGCGGCTCACCGCGGACGGGCAGGCCATGGGCACCCCGACGTACATGGCGCCGGAGCAGCTGGAAGGGCGGCCGATCCCGGCCTCGGACGTGTTCGCCTGGGGCGGGGTCATGGCGTTCGCCGCCACCGGCAGGCGGCCCTTCGGCACCGGGCCGCTGCCGGAGGTGGCCGCCCGGATCATGCAGGCCGAACCTGACCTCGGCGGGCTCACCGGCCCGCTGCGGGACGTCATCACCGCGGCGATGACGAAGGACCACTCACGGCGGCCCAGCTCGGGCGACCTGCTGGAGATGCTGGGCGTCTCCGGCACCGACCCGGCGATGGCCGTACGCACCAGGCTCGCCGGGATGGGCCTGCCCGGACCGGCCGAGCCGCCACCGGACCAGACCCGGCACGACATCCCCACGCAGCCCAGAGCCGGGTACGCCGAGCAGGCGGGCTCCGCGCACACGACCCCGGTGCATCCGGCCGGCACGCCGGGCGACGGGGTCTCCATGCGGTTCGGTCCCGGGGTCGCGGTCCCGGACGCGGCCACCGCGATGTGGCGGGGCGGCCGTTCACCGGCCGCCAAGCGCAGGCGGCGGCGGCGGCTGGGTTCCCTGTTCAGCACGCTGTTCACCCTGGCCATCCTCGGCGGCGTGATCGCCTGGCTGCTCCTGCAGAACAGGACCGGTGACCTCGCCGTCAACGACGTCCGGCTCCAGGTCGAGAAGCTGAAGAAGACCTGCGGCGACGTCAGGGTGACCGGGACCGTCACCACCAACGGTGAGCCGGGCGTCCTGACCTACCAGTGGTGGCAGAGCGACAAGAAACAGCCCGAAGATCAGCAGGAACAGAACATCGGCAAAGGCCAGAAGTCGATAGCGCTGCCATTCCTCTGGAAGATCAACGGAAAGGGTCAGAACAAGTTCACCGCGACCCTCACCGTGTCCGGACCCGAGCAGCAGTCGAAGACAGCATCCATCCCGTTCACCTATGTCTGCAGAGGTTGACCGTCGCCGCTTCGACCGGACGGTCGAGTAGCGGACACCGCACTAACCCGTGAACCAGCGGAGCGATCCGGACGTGGTACCTCCAGAACGTTGCGTTCGTTTTCTCCACTGTTCAGCTCTCTCCGAAAGGTAAGCAGATGACCACCGGTCCCGAGTACGGCAACCAGGGCTATCCCGGACAAGGCCCTCAATACCAGCAGAACCCCCAATACCCACAGAACCCTCAGAACGGTCCTGGTCAGCAGTACCCGCAGAACCCGTCTGGTCAGCAGTACCCGCAGAACCCGCAGAACCCTCAGTACCAGGGTCAGCAGCCCTACCCGCCCGGCCCGCAGTACGGCGCGCCCGCCGCTCCGCCGAAGAAGCGGACCGGCCTGCGGATCTTCGGCGCCCTCGTCGTCATCGGGATCATCGTCATCATCATCATCGGCTACATGGCGTCCAAGAAGAGCCCCGACGCCGCCAAGATCGGTGACTGCGTCTCCCGCTCGGGCGGTAACGACATCAAGATCGTGAAGTGCACCGACGCCAAGGCCGCGTACAAGGTCGTGGGCAAGGTCACCAACCAGAGCCAGATCGCTTTCAACATCAATTCCGCGCGGATCTGCAAGCCGTACCCGGGTGCCACGAGCGCCTTCTGGAAGGGCAAGGTCGGCAAGACCGGCTACGTGCTCTGCCTCGGCCCCGTCAAGTAGTAGCGGCCGGGCGGCCCCGCCGTTCGCACCGATCATCCAATGCCCTCCCTTCGCGGGCCGGGCGGCCTCTCGGTCGCCCGGCCCGCGAAGCGCGCCCACACGGTCTTGCCTCCGTCCGGCGGGTGCGGGGTGAATCCACAGGCTGTGGACAACGCCACCACGATCGGAAGACCCCAGCCCCCGTTGGCGTCGTAGTTCTCCGGGGACAGGTCCAGATCATCGAGCGTCGGCTCGGTGACGGGCCTGGCCTGCGGCATCGCGTTGCCGGGATCCCAGACCTCCACCAGGACACCGTACGGATCACGGTCGGCGAGGTGCGGCAGACCCCAGCCGTCGAGACAGCGTTGGAATCGATCCCGGACCATTCCGCTCGCGGCCGGAGACGCCAGCACACACCAACGCACTTCATCCGAATTCATCGCTGCTGTCACCGTCACACCGTCCTTGGCGCGGCCTCTTATCGGTCACGTCGAGAATGGCTGCAAAAACCCACGCGCTCGCGTATCGTCGATTTAGTCGATACAACGGAGGGTGAGCAATGAGTGCAGTGGAGTCACTGGATCCGGACTCTTCGTTCCGCGATTGGATAGCATCTGACCTGCGTTTCTATCGAGAGAAATATGATCTCTCATTGTCCCAGTTAGGTCGGATCATGGGCTGCACTCGGCAGAGTGTATCGAACCTGGAGCACGCTCGGCCCACCTTCAAAGTGAACGATCATCAGGCCAAGACCCTGGACGAGCACTGGCAACTGAATGGACACTTCAGGCGACTGCTGCGATATGCCCGGTCAGCTCACAATCCGGACTGGTTCCAGGAGTACGTCGGGTACGAAACCAGGGCCTCCGTGCACCGGATGTACGAGCTTTGCCTGGTCCCCGGCCTGTTCCAGACCCCCGAATACGCGCGTGCACTCCTGGAGGGCGGGCCAGGTCGTGGAGGACGTGGAGGCCGCCCTGGACGTGCGCATGGCCCGTCAGGGAATTCTGAATAAAAAGCCCAGGCCCCTGCTGTGGGTTCTGCTGGCGGAGAATGTGCTCGACACACCGGTGGGCGGCCCCGAGGTCATGAAGGCCCAGCTCGCCCGGCTGCTGGAACTGTCCGAGCTGCCCAATGTCACCGTGCGGATCGTGCCCAGGTCAGCGGGGGCACATCCAGGGCTGGACGGCTGCTTCAAGATACTCACGGTGAAAGAGGGGGACATCGCTTATGTCGATGCGCCGGAAGGAGGACGACTGATCCTCGGCGCCGTGGAAGCTCGCGGATTCGGAGTAAGATTCGACCGGATCGGGGCTGTGGCACTTCCCGTCACTTCCTCCCGGAGCCTCATCACTCACGCGATGGAGAACTTGAAATGACGGAGTGGCGCAAGAGCAGCCGTAGCAACACTTCGGGCGGCGATTGCGTGGAGGTGGGCCGGCTCTCGGAGGCCATCGGCATCCGCGACAGCAAGAACCCCGGCCGCCCCCACCTGTCGCTCACCGCCGACGCCTTCGCCTCCCTGCTCACCAGAGTCCAGCGCGGCGAACTGGATCTGCACCTCCCATAGCGCAAGCGACGGAGCGTTACTCATGATCACTTGGCGCAAGTCCAGCCGCAGCGGCGGAGGCGGAACCGGTGGTCAGGAATGCGTCGAACTGGCGGCGCTCCCCGGCGGCATCGGCATCCGCGACAGCAAACACCCCGACGCCGGCCACATCACCCTCGACCACGAGGCATTCGCCAGGCTGGTGAAGAGGATCAAGCACCACGACGCGGGCGGCTAGCGAGGTGGCCGTGAGCGTTGCCTTCGGCATCGACCGCCCCCCGGACGATTCCGCCGCAGCCGTCCCGACCAGGGGATACGCCACATGACGACCGACGTACCCCGCGAACCGACCGTCCAGCACCACGTCGCACGCGACTGCCCCGGTTTCGTGACCTCCTGGTTGGACAAACGTCGGCGGGAGGAGCGCCGCCGACCCGATCCCGACCACCAACTCGTCACGTGATGAGCCGGTGGAAGCCGTTCCGCGTCGCCTGTTCGGCACTGCCGGTGGGAAGGAGCAAGGGCCCGGCGGCGCCGGACCCTTGCAGGTGAAGCTAGGAGCGGCCGCGCTGACTGCCTTCGAGGCAGACTTCGATGATGCCAATGAGGCAGCCGATCGCGATACCGACGGAGCCGCCGATGATGGCTCCCTGGACCGAGATTGTGCCGCCGAAGATGACGTCCCCGGCGGTGGTGCCGCCGACGGCGCAGGTGGTGGCCTCGAAGGCGGCGCCGACGCACATGGCGCCGAGGATGGCACATCCGATGGCGCGGAGGGCGATGATGCCGGTGATCCTGAGAACACCCATGGGAAGCCCCTTTTGTTTGTAGCGCTCGCGCTGGTGCGAGGCATTCGGGGTCTACCGTGCCGAGCTCGAACTGTCCGGCAAGGCCGGCCCCGCACAGCGGCGGAGGCGGTGCCGGCGGTCAAGAATGCGGAGGCGAAGTGGCCCGCGGGGCGAAGCTCTCCGCTACCGAAGGGGCCGGTCAGCGGGCCTGGACGGCCGCGATCGGATGGGTGTCGGGCGTGGTGGCCCGGTCCGCCACGAACACGTACCTGCCGCCCGTGAGGTAGAGCGCCAGGTTGGCGGTGACCCAGCGGAAACCGGTCACCCCGAGGTAGGTCTCCTTGCCGTCCCGGAGCGACATGCTGCGCAGATGGGGGCTGATGGTCTGGTCGTCGAGGTAGACCACCCGCCCGGCCTCCACCTGCATGGTCCGGACGTCCGACACCTGCTTCGACCAGCGCTCCCGCCCGTCCGAGAGCCCGAAGGCGACCACCGACTCCCGGCCGCCGTCCAGGCTCGCGCTCACGATGAGCAGGCCGTCCTGGACGAAGAGCCGGTAGACCGGGGCGGCGGAGAAGCCGTGCGGGTCGATGTCGAGCCGGCGCCGGCCGTCGTCGCGCTGGATCGGCTCCGAGGCCCGGCCCTTCGCATCGAAGATCGTCACGGTGCGGGTACCGCGCTGGCCGCTTTCCTGGACGTACACCACGGCCGGTGCCGCCGACAGCAGGGTGAGGTTGGCGGACGGGGTCCGGATCGGCACCGGTACCTCCCAGCGGGTCCTGCCGGTAACGGCGTCGATCGCACGGATCCTGGGTGGTGCGCCGATACAGCCGAGGTCGGCCACCACCTGGTCACCGCCGGCGATGACCTTGTCGAAATGGCAGCGGTCGGTCACCTTCTGCTCCCAGCGTCGCGCCCCCTCCCGGAGGGTGAACCCCTGGAGCGTCTGCTGGGTCTGCAGGACCGCCGTCTCCCTGGACACCGCGACGACGTCCGCGGTCATGCTCGACGGCAGTTGCGCGGCAGGCAGATCCTTCTCCCAGAGCTCCCGGCCACTGGCCAGGTCGACCGCGCTGACATAGGTGCACGGCATGCCCTCGGCGGCGTGCCCGACCAGCCCGACCCCGCCCTCGACGGTCCGGCTCATCGCGCAGAGCACCTCGGGCGCCGGGATGGTGTACGTCCAGACTTGCCTGCCGGTGGCGACGTCATAGGCGGCCACCCCGTCGAAGCGCGCCCGTACGACCGTCGAGCCGTTCTGCCAGCTCCCGAGGGCCTCCGGCTCGGCCGGCCGATCCGGGGGTACCGCCCAGACGGTGTTCAGGCTGACGCCGTGCGCCAGGTCGAAGACCTTCGCCCCGGGCAGTACGCCGGCCACCGCGAACGCCACCGCGACGATCCAGCCGATGGCGCGGGTCCCCGATCTGCTGATCCCGGCGATGGCGACCGGCACCACCAGGAGGAGGGCGATGATGGACAACGGGATCGTCCAGGACGTACCGCGCGGGCAGGGCCCCCGGTTGGTGCCGCACGAGCCCCCGGCCTCAGTGCCCAGCGCACCCCACGACCGCACCTGCACGGTCAGTGCGAGGCCGACCAGGACGGCGCCCGCCAGCCCGATCAACAGGGGCAGGATCCTGATCCGCCGTTCCGACTTCTGGTACCCGTACATCGCCGTAGACCTCGTTCCGGCGCCGACGGCGTGGACCGGAGACGCCCGGTCCACGATCAGCCGAAGGGCGCACCTGGTGAGACTCGCGTCGCGGCTCCGGAGTTGGCTCGAAGATCGTCCTTTTTCGCGGGTTCCGGCACCGGCGGTGCCCCGCCGCAGGCCGGGCGGCCGTTCTCCCCCGTCTCGCCGGCGGCCAGAGGTCCGATAGCCGCGACAATCTGTCGGGCGCGTCCCCTATTGTCATGAGTCATGCGCACTACGACTCCTGACACCCGCACCATGAGCCCGGTCGCCTGGTCGGCTCTGATCGTGGTGTACATCGTCTGGGGCTCGACCTACCTCGGCATCGGGATCGTGATCGAAACCATCCCGCCGCTGCTCGGTGGCGCGATCCGTTTCCTTGCGGCCGCCGGGCTGCTGGCCGCGTACGTCGCCGTACGGCACGGCCCGGGGGCACTCCGTGCGTCCCCGCGGCGGCTGGGCTCGGCAGCCCTGGTGGGAATCCTGCTGCTCACGGGAGGCAACGGCATGGTGGCCGTCGCCGAGCAGCACATCTCCACCGGGCTGGCCGCGCTGATGGTCGCGTCGGTGCCCCTGTGGCTGGTGGTCTTCCGGCTGGCGACCGGCGACCGGCCGGCCGCCGCCACCCTGATCGGAGTGATCACCGGATTCGCCGGGGTGGCGCTGCTGTCGCTGGTCCACCACGGCGGGTCGGGCAGCGCGCTGGGCATCGCCATCATCCTGGTGGCGTCGCTGTCCTGGGCGATCGGCTCGTTCCTGTCCGGCCGGCTGCCGCTGCCCGCCAACTCCCTGACCACCAGCGTGTACGAGATGGCCGCCGGAGGGCTCGCGCTCCTCGCCGTCGCGGCGGCGCGCGGCGAGTCGATGGACCCCGGTCAGGTCTCCACAAGGTCCTGGCTGGCCCTGGCCTACCTCATCGTCTTCGGCTCGCTGGTGGCGTTCACCGCGTACTCCTGGCTGCTCAGCAACGCCCCGATCTCCCTGGTGGGCACCTACGCCTACGTCAACCCGGCCGTCGCGGTGCTGCTCGGCGCGCTGATCCTCAGCGAGACGGTCACCTGGCCGATGCTGATCGGCGGGCTGGTCATCATCGCCGGAGTCGGCATCGTGGTCTCCACCGAACGCCGGTCCCGCCCGGCCGAACTGCCCCAGAAGGACAACATCCCGATCGCCGTACCCGAACGAGACTGACCCACCTCACCCCGCCCCGCCCCGCCCCGGACCCACCTCCCCATCCGTGGTCACGTGGGGTGTGGGAGGGGCGGGTGTGGGAGGGGTCAGTTGCGGGCGGGGTAGGCCTGGGCGACGGCGAGGAAGGCGTCGTTGTCGTCGGGGGTACCGATCGAGACGCGGACCCCGTCACCGGAGAACGGCCGGACGCTCACCCCTGCGGCGTCGCAGGCCGCCGAGAAGGCCATGGTGTCCTCACCGAGCCGCAGCCAGACGAAGTTGGCCTCGGTCGCCGGCACGGCCCACCCCTGTGCGAGGAGGGTGCCGCGTACCCGCTCGCGTTCCTTGACGGTGAGATCCACCCGTTCCATCAGCTCGTCCTCGGCTCGCAGTGAGGCGATCGCCGCGGCCTGCGCGATGCTGTTGACCGTGAACGGCAGATAGGTCTTGCGCACCGCCGCGGCCAGCAGCGGGTGCCCGACGAGGTAGCCGACGCGCAGCCCGGCCAGCCCGTACGCCTTCGAGAACGTCCGCAGGACCACCAAGTTGGGCCGCCTCGGGTAGAGCGTGAGGCCGTCGGGCACTTCGGCGTCCCGGACGTACTCGCGGTAGGCCTCGTCCAGCACGACCAGGCAGTCGTCGGGCACCTGGTCGAGGAAGGCCTCCAGCTCGGCGGCGCCCACGACGGTGCCGGTCGGGTTGTTGGGGTTGCAGATGAAGATCAGGCGGGTCCACGGGGTGATGGCGTCGGCCATCGCGGCCAGGTCGTGCCGCTCGTTGTGCAGCGGGATCTGTACCCCGCCGGCACCGGACAGCGAGACCAGCAGCGGGTACGCCTCGAAGGACCGCCAGGCGTACATGACCTCCGCGCCGGGCTCGCCCACCGCCTCGAGCAGCATCTGGGTGACCCCGACCGAGCCACAGCCGACCGTGATGTGCTCCTCGGGCACCTGGTGGCGCCGGGCGATCTCCGCGATCAGCTCCGTGCAGCCGTTGTCGGGGTAACGGTTGACCTGCCGTCCCGCCTCGGTGATGGCCGTCAGCACCGAGGGCAGCGGGCCGTACGGCGACTCGTTCGACGAGAGCTTGAACGACCTGCCGTCGGGCGCGGTCACCGTCTTGCCGGGCTTGTACGCCACGAACCGATCGAGCACGGAACGGAAACGAGGAGTGGCAGACACCGTTGTCCTCCGGGTTGAACGTGGGGTGAAGCGTAGGGGTGGTCCGCTCCACACTAGTGCGCCGCCCCGCTCGCCTTCGCCGGTGGGCGCCGCACGACATTCACCCGATCATCGTCCATCATCGACCGATATTGCCAGGTCAGGGGCTTGATAACAGAAAGTCACGGGTAAGGCCCCGGAGAGTATCCATTGCGACGGTTGTACTCGGGAGAGCGTTGATGAACATCAGGCAGAGCCTTCAGAACATGTTCAACTCGATCGTACAGACCGTGCCGAAGATCATCGTTTTCCTGATCATCCTGGTGATCGGATGGATCGTCGCGCGGCTGCTGCGCAAGCTGGTGGACATGATCCTGGAGAAGGTGGGCTTCGACCGCATGGTCGAGCGAGGGCTGATCGGCGACAGCTTACGGCGCAGCGAGTACGACGCCAGCAGCCTGGTGGCCGCGCTGGTCTACTACGCCATCCTGCTGATCACCTTGCAGATGGCGTTCGGGGTGTTCGGTCCGAATCCGGTCACCGCGCTGCTCGGCAGCATCGTCGCGTGGCTGCCCCGGGCGATCGTGGCCGTCATCCTGATCGTGGTGGCCTCGGCCATCGCCAAGGTGGTCAAGGACCTCATCAGCACCGCGCTCGGGCGGCTGTCCTACGGCCCGCTCATCGGCACCCTGGCCGCGATCTTCATCCTGGCGCTCGGCATCATCGCGGCGCTCGACCAGATGGGCATCGCGACGACCGTCACCCAGCCCGTCCTGATCACGGTGCTGGCCACGATCGGCGCGGTGATCGCCATCGGTGCCGGCGGTGGTCTGATCCGGCCGATGCAGGCCCGGTGGGAGCGCATCCTGTCGTCCGCCGAGACCGAGACCGGCAAGCTCCGGGGCCAGCCCTACCAGCGGGGCCGCGAGGACGCCCTCCGCGGTGGCGGGGTACCGACCGAGCAGGCGCCCCAGCAGACACCGCACTCCAACATGCCGGGATCGGGCATGCCCGGATCAGGCGGTGGAGGCTCCACGTACCAGTGAGCACACGGCGATGACCCGCAGGAGCTGCCAGTCGTACTGCTCGCCGGGCCACCACCCCTGCTCCAGCGCCGTGTCGGCGAAACCGTGCAGGTAGTCCAGCAGCGTGGCCTCGTGGACTTCGTCACCGGATCCGGTGATGACATCCCGGACCGCCGCCGCGTGCTGGTCCACCGCGGCGGCCAGCCCAGGATCGGCCTCCATCTTGGCGACACCGGCATCGCCGATGTCCTGGATGAGGCCACGCAAGATTTCTGACAGATCTCCCGACATAGCACCAAAAGGTAGCAATGACCTGGTCATGCGTCTGCCACTAGGTGCGGACCCGCAGCATCGGGGGGCGCAGTTGCTCGGCGTCCCCGCGGCGGTAGAGCTGCGCCGGACGGCCTCCGTCACGGGTGGTGGTGCACCCGGTGGGCACCAGGAAATGATCGGCTCCGGTGACCTTCCGGTGGAAGTTGCGGGGGTCCAGCGGCGTGCCCCAGACGATCTCGTACACCCGGCGCAGCTCGGCGACCGTGAACTCGGGCGGGCAGAAGGCGGCGGCCAGTGAGGTGTACTCCAGCTTGGCCCGCGCGCGCTCCACCCCGTCCAGCAGGATCCGGCGATGATCGAAGGCGGCCTGGTCCCGGTGGACCAGATCGTCCACCGCGGTCCAGAGCACCTGGGCGCGGCTGGAGGCGGGCAGGTCCGGGGCCAGCCCCAGGTAGGCGACGCTGACCACCCGCTGGCGGGGATCGCGGTCCGGGTAGCCGTAGGTCGCCAGTTGCTCGAGATGGATGCGTACGTCCGCGAGCCCGGCGCGCTCGGCCATCAGCCGGGAGGCGGCGACCGGCAGGTCCTCGTCGAGCTGGATGAAGCCGCCGGGCAGCGACCAGCATCCGGCGTACGGCTGCCGGTCCCGGCGCCACACCAGAGCCGACAGGCGCTGCTCCCGGACCGTCAGCACGACGAGGTCGACGGTCACGGCGACCCGGGGAACTGACATGTGTTGAACGTTATCCGGCCCGGCCGCCTCGTACGGCCACAAACAGCAGGCGGGCCCGGCCCGAGCGCGCGCCGGGCCCATCGGCCGGATCCGGCCGCTTCGCCGCCGGGCCCGGGAGCCGGCCGGGGAGGCCCGGGCCGCCGCTCAGGGCAGGATGCGCTCGGCCTGGGCGTAGGCCTGGCGTGCGGCCTCCTCGGCGTCGGCCTGGGTGACGTTGACGCCGTACATGGTGACGCTGGCCAGGTAGCCGCGCGAGCGCAGCACGACGTACCAGGTCTTCACGTGCGAGTTGCCGCTGGTGGTGGCCACCCCGACCGTGCGTGAGCCGTCCCCGAGCCGGCTCTGGGTGGCCTCGACGATCTGATGGGCGGACCACTGGTCGCCGACCCGCGCCCGGAACGTCCGGCAGCCGGCCGGCACCCGCAGCTTGACCTGGCGGTCCGCGGTGGCCGCGGAGATGGTCAGCAGCGTCTCGGTGACGGTCTGCCCGTCGCCCTTGGTGAAGGTGGTGATCGCCGCGGGGGCGTACTGGGCCTCCGGCGACGACCCGAAGGCGCGGGAGACGGCGGCGCATTTGGGCTTGTCGAGCTTCACCTGGCTCTGCAGCTGGTTGAAGTTCTGGATCGCCTTGAGCGAGCCGTACTCCCCGGAGTCCGGCTCGCCTGCCCGGCGGTAGCCGGGCAGATCGGTGAGCAGTGCCTGCCGGAGCTGGTCCGAGGTGTAGCCCTGCCCCACCGCCGCCGTGCGGCCGGGACGGGGTACGGCGCGCGGCGGCGAGCCGGCACAGGCGGAGGCCAGGACCACCGCCAGCGCGATGGTCAGCACGGCCCGACGAGTCATGGAGTTGACCTTACCGTCCGGTGTCGCCCATTCCGGAGTGCCTCACCATTGATCGTCGCGATCCCGGGTAGAAGAGGAGGCAGCGTTTTCGCGGAAAAACATTTCGGGGGGAAACAGATGTTCCGGAAAGCATTGGTCATTCCTGCCTTACTCCTTGCATTGACTGCCTGCGGGGGCGCCAAAGAGGCCGCCAGAGTCGACACGATGGTCTCCGCATCGGCGTCGATGAGCGCGGCGTCGCCGACGGCCGCGGCGAGCTGCCCGACCGCTGCGACCAAGAAGTTCGCCAAGACGAGGTTCGTCGCAGACGTCGGCCTTGCCTTCGGGGCGTTCAACCGCTACATCCTGCGGCCGTACAGGGAGGGCGCGTTCAAGGAGGGGGCGGCCGGCCGCACCAAGGCCCTGATCAAGGCGGCGGCGGCGGGCGCCTTCGCCGTCAACCGGCTGAACGCGGCCCGGCGGCTGGTCGACGACGACCCGACCCTGTGCAAGACCCTCAAGGCCCCGCTCAACGGGTTGTGGACGCAGTTGTCGTCGCTGACCGACAAGCTCAAGTCGGGCAACGTCGACCCGAGCCTGATCTCGGGCGCGTCTGGCGTCATCGAGGGCGTGCGGCAGAACGCCGGCAAGCAGGGCCTGACCATCAAGGACGAGTGACCCGCGTCCGCGCTCCGGCCGCGGGAGCACGCCTCGGCGTGGTCTCGCGGCCGTCGCCGGTGCGGTGCGCCTAGTTGACCGGACCCCGGTCGTTGTACACGCCGGTGTACTCCTGGCCGGAGAGCTTCTGGATGGCCTGGATGACCTCGTCGGTGATGGCCCGGCGAGCCCGCGCCGGCGGGTCGTTCTCGTACTGCCCGAACTCCAGCGGCTCGCCGATCCGCACCGTGACCCGGGCGAAGGGCGTCGGGAGCGACTTGCCGAGCGGCTGCATCCGGTCGGTGCCGATGACGCCGACCGGCAGCACCCTTGCCCCCGAGCCGAGCACGAGTGCGCCCACGCCGGTCCGCCCGCGGTAGAGCCTGCCGTCGTGCGAGCGGGTGCCCTCGGGGTAGATCGCGAAGGCCTTGCCGGCGTCGAGGATGCGGATGGCCTGGTCCAGCGCGCCCATCGCGGCCCGCTGAGTGCCCCGCTCGACCGGCACGTGGCCCAGCGAGGTCATGAACCAGCGGGCGAAGGCCCCCTTCAGGCCCGGCCGGTCGAAGTACTCGGCCTTGGCGATGAAGGTGATCTGACGGGGCAGCAGGGCCAGCGGGATGATGAAGCTGTCGATGAACGACAGGTGGTTGCTGGCCACGATGAGAGGACCGCTCGGCGGTACGTTCCGCAGTCCTTCGACCCTGGGGTGAAGAAGCAGTCGCAGGATCGGGGCGACCACCCGCACCATGAACGTGTTCAGCAAGGCGATCCTCCAGAATTGCGCTCCCACACTGTAACCCGACCTGCGGAACAACCCGCAAATCGGCACCGTGACGAATCACACCGCGTTATTCACGCGCGAATACTGGACGGTAGATCTAATCCAATTACTTACTCAATCGTAGGTTTCTGAGTAGTAACAGTGACCGGGTAGCCCTGTGCGCCGATCCCCGCCCGGGAAGATCGCCGCACAGGATGAGGCGGGCCACCGGCGGGACGTGCCACCATCGTGCCGTGAAGATCCTGATAAGAGTGCTCATCACCGCGTTGGCGCTCGGGGCCGCCACCTGGTTCCTGGACGGCATCAAGCTGAGCTCACCGGGTGAGCCGACCCCCGACACCGCGAAGAAGGTCGTCACGCTGCTCGGCGTCGCCGTCATCTTCGGCCTGGTCAACGCCTTCCTGAAGCCGATCATCAAGACGTTCGGATGTATCTTCTACATCCTCACCCTGGGCCTGTTCGCCCTGGTGGTGAACGCCCTGCTGCTGGAGCTGACCAGCTACATCGCCGACCGGCTCGAGCTTCCCTTCTACGTGGACGGGTTCATGTCCGCGTTCTGGGGCGCCATCATCGTCGGCGTGGTGAGCTGGCTGCTCAACTGGCTGGTCAGCGACGACGACTAGGTCATCCGGGGCACAGCGAGTCCAGCCGGTCTGTCTGCGAGGTGTCCAGCGGCTGGTTGGGGTGACCGGCGCGGAACTCGCAGGTCGGCGGGTTGGAGTCGCTGACCTCGGGGATCTGGACCACGGCCAGTTCGTTGCCCGTCAGCACGTGTGAGGTGCTGAAGTCGATCGGGCCGGTGACGGAGTCGTCGTAGGCGTGCGGCTGCTCGAAGCCGCGTACGAGATCGGCCGCCGTCGGCATCGTCCCCGGGTGGCCGCTCAGCCAGGTGGCGGCCGTCCGCAGGAAGAGCCGGGTGGCGTCGAACGCGACGCCGACCCGCTCCCCTGTCCACAGCAGGCTGAAGGAGTCCAGCCTGTCGCGCAGGTTGCGGTAGACGGCGCCGTAGCCGCTGCAGAACGACTTCATGCTGCCGTCTCGCGGCCGGTCCCCCAGCTGGCAGGTACGCCCGAGCCGCAGGACCTTGACGCCCTTGGTGGCATAGCTGATGGACAGCCCGCTGAACTTCGTCTTGCCCCGCTGGTTCGGATCCGCCATGAACCGGGAGATGGCGTCGTCCGCGACGATGATCGGGCGGTTGTTGCCGCAGTTGTTGAGGATGGTGCTCAGGAACTCGGTGAAGTCGCCGCCCCGTGCCCTCTTGCGGCCCGCCGGCCCGGACGCGACGGGCTGGTCGTGCCGGCCGGCGTAGATGACTACCGAGTACGCCCCGCAGAGCTCCCGGGGCCGATCCAGCGTGGTCAGCAGCCTGGGGGCCGGTACCCGGCCGGCGCCCCGCCTGGCCGCTTCGTTCATCAGGTCGTTGCGGAGGCTGTCGCCGTAGGCGTCCCTCGCGTCGATCAGCCCCTGCGGCTCGTAGACCGTGAGCGCGTCGACCGGCACCGCGCCGGACCCCCGGTACAGCTTGAGCTGGTCGTCGTGGCCCACCACGTAGTCGGCGGCGTACGCGCGGAAGTAGTACGGCACCACCTGCTCGACGTAGGTCAGCATCAGCTCCGCCTCCTTCTGGTTGGGCGGCACCAGCTGGAAGTAGTAGTGGTTGTTCATTGCGGAGTCCTCGTTGTGGTCGCCCGACAGGGTCGTGGTGACCATCGGCACCCCGGCCTTGTCGAGGATGGTGACGGCGGCCAGCGTCGTGGGCACGCTGCGGTCGAGACCGATCACTCCCAGCAGGTCGCGCTCCCGGCGGAACAGCGGGACCAGCAGATCGTTGGCCACCACGTCCGCGTGCAGCATCTTCTCGCCGCCGTTGGCCACGATGACGCGCAGCAGCGGCCCGCTGCCCAGATCGTTCTGCTCGCGCTGGGCGACCGCGATCCCCTCCAGCTCCTCGGCCTGGGCCGAGTCGGAGTCCTGCCCCGGGAGCGCCGACAGCCCCGCGAGGTAGACCAGCCCGACGATCGGCCGTCCGGTCTGGGCGTGCTCGCGCTCGGCCTCGTCGTTCTGCCGGAAGATCTGCCGCTCGTCCTCCAGGAGCCTGGGCTTGGTGCCGAACAGCTGGTACGGGGTCGAGCTGTAGCCGACGCAGTCCGCATGGCCCTCGGAGACCTTCAGCATGACGACGGTCCGGCCGAACGGCTCCGCCGGCCAGCAGCCCGTGGCCCAGTACGGCCGCAGGAGGACGCCGAGCGGGACCAGGAACGCCACCAGCACCGCCAGTGCAGTCGGCAGTGCCACCTGGGGCCAGGAGAGGCACGACGGGCGCCGTCGCCGGTAGCCGGGCTCCTGGCGCAGGCCGGTGACGTCCTCGGCCGTGACCGCCACGCGCACGTACCAGGCGGTGGGCTGCGCCGGCCCGTCCGGGCGCCGGGTACGGGCCCGTTCCCGCGCCGCGCGCCGCCAGGCCTCCAGCGCCTGTGCCGCGATCGGGACCGGCACGGGCGGCGCACCCGGCTCCGGTACGACGTCCTGGTCCACCATGCAGAGCAGCAGGAGCGGATCGGCCTGCCGGGTGCGTTCCCGTACGTCGGCGACGAGCGCGGGCAGCATGGGTACGGCCCCGCCGGCGTCGAGCAGCATCACCGGATGAGACGTGCGCCGCCAGGCGTGCAGGCGCCACGGACGGCGGCGGTGGGCGACCCGCAGATCCTCCAGGAAGGCGTGCACCAGCAGCCGCTCGACCTCCGGCCGCAGGTCCGGCAGGACCTGGGCCGGACGCCCCTTGGTCAGGCCGACCGCGAACGGCAGGAACCGGAACCGGCCCGCCCGGCGGGGGCTCAGGAACGGCTGGCGCATCAGCCACCGCGTCTCCCGGCCGAGCCCCGGCACCCCTCCGGTCCACAGCCAGAACCGCAGGAGCGGCGTGAAGATGCTGACCAGCGCGAACACGATCTGCGCCCCGCTCTGCGCACCCGACACCGGGCCGAGCCGGTCGTTGCGGACGCCCAGCCGCCGCTCCCTCAGCCGCCGGACCAGGGTCGCCCGGCGGTCCCCGTCGCTGCCGGCGGCGTCCCCGAGATCCTCCCGGGTCAGCCAGTCGACCAGCCGGTAGCGCGGGAAGTAGACGCTGTGCCGCACCCCATCCAGGATGTCGGGCAGGTCGGTGGCGGCCTGGGAGAGTTCCGGCAGGATCGAACCCGCCGGGGCCCACCCCGCACCGGGATCGGGGACGGCGCTGCCCCGGACGGACACGTGGGTGACCTGGTCGAGATGGGCGGGAAGGGCGACCTCCGGCTGCTCGGTGCCGGTCGCCCGGACCAGCCAGACGATGGGCGGCACCTGGTCGCCCCGCCACCGGCCCCACACTCCGCCGGGCCGGTCGCACAGCGCTTTGATCAGGTCATGCAGGCCAGGTCGGTCCGTCATGGCATCGGCTCCCCGGTCGCCGTCCACTCACCGTCACCGTTCAGACGCTGAAAGTAGATGTCAGGTTCCGCCGCATCAGGAGCCGAGTGAGGAAATCGTTTCCCTGGCGGCGCGCAGACTCCCGTGACCGGGTCGTACGGAAGGTGCCCGTCAGGTGCGGCGGCGCAGCACCCAGGGACGGACCTTGCCCAGCCCCTGAAGGGGGCGGGGACGCAGCGAGACGGTCTCGTACTGGCCCGCCACCGCGGCCGACAGCGCGGTGTCGACCAGCACCGCGGACGGATAGGTCACCGAGGTCAGCCGGGCGGCGAGGTTGACCGGTGTGCCGAAGACGTCGCCCAGCCGCAGGATCACCTCGCCGTACGCGAGCCCCGCCCGGACCTGCGGGAAGCCGTCGTCCAGCCCGGACCTCTCCGCGATCTGCAAGGCGATCTCCGCCGCGGCGCACGGGTCGTCGGCGCAGAACAGCACCTCGTCACCGAGGGTCTTGATGATCCGGCCCCCGAGGTCGGCACAGATCTCGGTCGTGACCGTCTCGAAGCGCTCGACGAACGCGGCCAGGGTGTCACCGTCCATCTGCCGGCTCAGCCGGGTGAAGGACACGATGTCGGCGAAGCCGACCGCCAGCCGGGCGGTGCCCGCGGTCGGATCGGCGGTGGCCGCGGCCGTCGCGGTCACGGCCCGCATCCCGGAGGCCGCGAGCTGACGGCGCCAGCCCTGCAGCAGCAGCCGTTCGAACCTGGGCCGCAGGTCATGGGTGGTCTCGATGACGGTGGCGATCGTCTCGTCGGTGACCGGCTCGCCCGGCGGGAGCAGGAGCTCGCCGACGCGCAGCAGCCATACGTCCACGAGCCAGCCGGCCAGCCGGCCCATCGTCTGCCCGACTGCTCTGGACAGGTGCAGGACCATCTCCTCGTCGACGTACTCGTTGTCGAGGAGTTCCTTGATGTCGCGCAGCGCCGCGGCGTCCTCTTCGGTGAAGGCGGTCGCACCCTCGGGCGGTGTCGGGAAACCGAGCGCACGCCAGATCAGCATCCCGGTCTCGGCCGGGACCCCGGACTTCTCCGCGATCTCCGCCTGGGTGTATCGGGGGGAGCCGCCGAGCAGCATCTCTTCGAGTACGTGTTCCGCCGGCATGTCGCCTGTCAGCTCCCTGTCCTGATCGGCCGTACCTGGACCTGACCCGCTCAGGAATGGAGCAGGGACAGTCCCCAGGTGACTTGGATATTCTGCGGCTGACCAGCCGAGCTGGTAAAGGTGACCACGGCCTGGCCCGGCAACTGCACGAGCAGGCGCTTCACCGAGATCTTCAGCTTGTAGGTGCCGTCCTTGGGGATCGTCCCCTGCAGGGTGGCCAGTTCCAGCTGACCGGTCGAGCTGGTCGCGCTCCAGGTCACCGGCCCCTTGCTCGCCGCGAGCTCGACGTAGGCCGGCTTTCCGAGCTCCAGGCTCAGCTGCGGGGGGCCCACCGTGAGCTGCCCGAGCAACGGGGTGCCGGCGCCCGCCCCGGGTGTCGCGGTGGGCGCCGGGGGTGTCGCCGTGGCCGCCTCATGGCCGTCGAGCTGTGGCACGACCGGCCCCGCCGGGCCGGTCTGTCCCCCGTCGGCCTGTGGCGGGCGTACGGGTGGGCGAACCCGCTGTCCCTTCGACGGCGACCCGCCCTCGATGGAGGGATGGCGCTGCCACGGCCACTCGATCCGGGAGTCCGGCAGGGAGGGGCCCATGATGAACGCGGCCACCAGCGCCGACACCAGCGCGCCCGCCACACCGCCCGCGGTGAAGATCCATCGACGCGCGATGGGCGAGGGCACGTCGGGCTGGCGCGGCATGCCGTCGGGGTTGAGGTGGCCGCCACGGGCGGCGATGTCGGCCCGGTAGCCGGCCAGCTCCGAGTCCGTCCCGGTGTGCATCACACGGTGCCGCAGCCCCGCCGGCACCACCGGCGCGGGCGGCACCTTGAGCAGCGCGGCCACCGACATCTCCGTCCGCAGCAGGCACTCCGGGCACGTCGCCGCGTGCGCCGCGAGGTCATCCGGCGCCGGCTCCGCCCCGCCGCCGGACGCCTGGACGCCGGGCCGCCGCGAGCACCGGGTGAGCACGTCCGAACTGATCACCGACTCCGCCAGGGACCAGGCCCGTGCCGCCTGGGAGTTCGCCCGGCGCGCGGGCACCCCCAGGACCGCCGCGAGGTCCTCGCCGGTCACGTCGTGCCGCAGCGCCAGCAGCAGCAGTTCCTGGTCGCTGAAGTCGAGCCGTGCGAGCATCGACTCCAGCGCCTCGCGCAGCTCGCTGAGCGGCAGCCCGCTGTCGGGGTCCGATCCGCCGGCCTTTCCATCACTCCAGTCCCAGTGCAGCGCACGGCCGCGGTTGCGGGCCCGCAGCAGGCAGCGGCGGCGGGCGGCGGCGTACAGCCAGGAACGCAGCCGCTCCCGGTTGCGCATGCGCGGCGCACGGCGGGAGGCGTCGATGAAGGTGTCGTGCACGATGTCCGCGGCGGCCTTGGGCTCCTCCGTCAACGACACGCAGTAGTCGTAAAGGCGCTCCACGTACAGGTCGTAAAGCGTGGCAAGGGCGTCCTCATCGCCCTGATGGAGACCCATTACCAGCCTGCGGTCGGCCTCCGGATCGAACGGTGACCAGTTCACCATGCTGCTCCCGACATTTAGCGCCGCACCTTACATACACCAGGGCACAGTCGTCACACCACAAGCTCGCCCAAAATGAAGGGTGTTGGCCGTACCACGGCTAAACGGTGAGGGGCCGAAACTTTCAGGATTGTCATGATCGGTCAAGTTGACCGTCAGGCATTGTGCGGCTTACGCGCATTCTTCGGACCCGGAATCGTCCCAGCTCGACGGCCTTGTACGGATCCGCCTGGGGCGGCCCGGACGGTGGTGTCATCTGGTGGCGGTCATCGCCGGTGGTCATCCGGGGGTGGTCGTCGCACAGCCCCTCTACGCCGCGGCGCCGGGCGGTCGCCGCCGTGGCGGGCGGGTGTTCCGGCAGGGCGATCGAGTCCCGGCCCGTACCGAACCATAGAGCGGCTGCCGCTACACTTGCTAGCTGTCGGGCCGGACTTATGAGCTCAAGGGTCCATCTACGAGCTGGTAGAGTTCCTTCCCGTGGAAACTCCTGGTTGACCCAGGAGGGACCTTGCAGCCGTAGCTCAACGGATAGAGCACTTGACTACGGATCAAGAGGTTGGGGGTTCGAATCCCTCCGGCTGCGCATCGTCTGACCAGCAGAAACGCCCCTCGCCTGATCATTGCGAGGGGCGTTTTGCTAACACCCTTGCTAACAGGGCCTTCCTACGCCGCCTCGTCGATCGCCTTGGCGAAGATGTCCGCGACCGCCGCCATCTGAAAGCTGATCACGTGCGCGTACACCCGGAGCGTGATCGCCGGGTCGGCATGTCCGAGTCTCGCGGCGACTACGTGTACGGCCCCCCCGGACAGCAGGAGCGTGGTCGCGTGGATGTGCCGCAGACTGTGAAGCCGCGCGGCGGGAAGCGGGTCCGCCGGCTTCTGGGTGTTGTGCTCTCGGACGAGCTTGGTCATCAGCGCTGACGGTGTACTCGGGTAGATCGGCTCGCCCCATGCCGTCGTGAAGACGTAATCCCCGGTCCCCTTCCAGTCCTCCCCCAGGGCGAGCCGGTCTGCCTTCTGCTGCGCCCGGTGCGCGCGGAGCACGGCAACGGTCTGGGTGTCGATGCTGACGACCCGGGACCGGCCGCTCTTGGTGGTGCCCTCCACGCGTTCCCTGTCGACGACGGCGGCCGAGCCGCTGATGAGGATCTCGGGCTTGTCGAGGTCGACGTCCTTCCACCGGAGGTTGAGCAGTTCCCCCCGCCGTGCCCCGGTGTAGGCGGCCAGTCGGTAGAAGGCGTACAGGCGATGCCCTTTTGCGGTCTCCAGGAAGGCCCGGAGTTGCGCCGGAGTCCAGACCGCCCCGGGCTCTTCATGTGGCCGCTTGGGCAGCTTGGCCCGGAGCGCCGGCTTGGCCGGGAGAATCTCGTCGACCTCGACGGCGTCCCGCAGCGCTTTACGCAGCACGGCGTGTACGTGCGCGATCGTCCTCACCGAAAGCGGGTTTCCATTGCGGCCGCCTCCAGTGAGCAAGTCGCGGGACAAGATCCTCACCACCCGCGTGAAGGTCGACCACTACACCCAACTCGTCCGCGCCGAGATCCATCGGGCCCTCAACTCCGGCACACCAGTGATTGAGTGCGCCGATTACGCCAGTGCTTGCGTGCCCTGGTGGAGCGATGCCGACATCGCCTCGTTCCTCGCCGACCGGGGAGCCGATCCCCAGCTTCGTACCTACCTGTGGGCCTACCCTGCCGGGATCGACTGGTTTGCCGCCCTTTCCCAGGCCGACGCTAAGGTGACCCGGGAGGTACTCCATGCCGCATACCGAGCCCCGCTCACCCCGTCCGACCTTGCCGAACTCTGGCCGGCCGGACCGCCTATCGGTGGACCCGGAGGCCCTGTTCGTCTACGGAAGCCTCCAATTCCCTGACGTCCTGTTCACCCTCATCGACCGAGTACCCGACCACAGCCCGACCGCCGCCCACGGCTGGCGCGTCACCGCCCTACCCGGACGCGTCTACCCCGGACTCGTCCCCGGACAGGGCACCGCCAGCGGCTACCTGATCACCGGTCTCAGCCCCGAGGAGTGGCGGACCTTGGACGCGTTCGAAGACCCCGTATACGAGCTGCAACGCCTGGATCTGATCGACGGGCGCCACGGCTGGACGATTCTTCGTAGTGAGGTCAGTTAAGGGAATCGTCCCCGATGTTCCGGCCGGATCCAGGTCATGAGCTGCTCGGCCCCCGCCTTGATCGTCGGGTCAGGACTTTGGCTCAGTTGCGAGCACAGCTCTCCGAACCTCACGACGGGACCACTCGGCTGCAGGTGTCGGGCAACGGCGGCGTAGAGGTGGTCCAGTTGTTCGTCATCGGCTGTGGCGACTGCTCGGGAGATCAGACAGACCCCGTGGATGTCGTTACGGTCTAGCAATGCATGACAGCCAGCGTCAGTGACCGCGGTATCCCCCGGGTCCAGCAGCAGAGTGAGCAGAAGCTCTGCGATACCCCGGCGTTCTGCTCGGTAAGCCAGCTTCTGAGCGGCATGGGCGCGGACGGACCAGTCCGGTGACGATGCCGCATCGATCGCTGCAGCGAGGTCGGCATCAGATCGCATGGTGATCAGACTGACAGGCTGCCCTGTCTAGTCCCAGGAGATGCTTGACACCTCTGTCCCAGGACATCCTTGACAGGTGGTCTAGGAATCATGGGCGGCCTTGCGGGGCCGGTGGGCTTTGATGCTGCGGACGGGCTGGTCGGTGGT
>NZ_JBPCCU010000022.1:0-26730 GCF_050971785.1 Actinomadura scrupuli
GGCCGCCGGCCCGGGCTCCGCTCCGGGCGGTCCGGGCCCGGCACCGGGCGGCCCGGCGACGACGCGCAACGGGCTGGTCAAGCGGCAGCCCCGGGAGGGCGCGCTCCGGCGGCCCGCCCGGCCGCCCGCGCCGGCCCCGCCCCCCGCGGAGCCGGAACGCTCCCCGGACGAGGTGCGGACCATGCTCAACGCCTTCCGGTCCGGCGTCCAGCGCGCCGGGCAGGGCACCACCGGCGAGCCTCAGTGAAGAGGAAGGAACGACGACGATGACCCAGGCCGTATCGGAGACCCAGAGTTTCAACTGGCTGCTCGGCAAGTTCGTGCGGGACACCGACGGGGTGAGCGACGCCGTGGCCGTCTCGTCGGACGGGTTGCTCATGGCGCTGTCGGACGGCCTCGACCGGGCGGGCGCCGAGCGCCTGGCGGCGATCGTCTCCGGGGTGGTGAGCCTGGCCCGCGGCGCGTCCCGCCAGTACGACTTCGACGGCCTGAAACTGGTGATGATCGAGATGCGCCGGGGCTTCCTGCTCGTGTCGGCGATCTCCGACGGCAGCTGCCTCGGCGTGGTGGCGACCACCCAGTGCGACCTCGGCCTGGTCGGCCACGAGATCGCGGTGCTCTGTGACCGGTTCGGCGCGCTGCTCACCCCGCAGATCGTGGCCGAGCTGAAGAACGAGATCCTGCGATGAGCGGTCTCGACTGGCGCGGCGACACCGGCCCCCCGCCGCCCGACCGGCGGATGATCGAGGTGCGGCACCAGGTGGTGTTCCAGACGCCCACACCGGCGTCCGTGCCGGTCCCGCCGCCCGCCGGCTCCGGCGACTCCGGCGACTCCGGCGAGGAGCCGGGGCTGGAGACCGAGCACATCGTCCGGCCGTTCATCGTCACGGGCGGGCGCACCCGGCCTGCCGACGACCGGCTCCGGGTGGAGACGCTCGTCACGGCCACGCCCGCGGCGCTGTCGGCGCCGCTGGGGTTCGAACGCCGCCACATCGTGGAGATCTGCCAGCGGCCGCTCTCGGTCGCCGAGGTGGCCAGCAGCCTGGGCGTCCCGATCGGGGTGGCCCGGGTGGTCATCGCGGACCTCATCGCCGAGCGGCTGCTGACCGTCCAGGACCACCTGGGCTTCGACGACCACCCGTCGAGGTCCCTGCTGGAAAGGATCCGTGAGGGTGTTCGTGCGCTCTGAGAGCCCCTCCGCCGCGCCCGCGCGGGCCGTCTCCGCGAAGATCATCGTCTCTGGCGGGTTCGGGGTCGGGAAGACGACGTTCGTCGGCGCGATCTCCGAGATCGAGCCCCTCACCACCGAGGCGGCGATGACCGAGGCCTCGGCGGGGGTGGACGACACGTCGGGCGTGGAGGGCAAGACGACCACCACCGTCGCCTTCGACTTCGGCCGGATCACCCTGGACGGGGGCATCGTCCTCTACCTGTTCGGCACTCCGGGGCAGGAGCGCTTCGCCTTCCTGTGGGACGACCTCATCGACGGCGCGATCGGATCGGTGATCCTGCTGGACACCCGGCGGATCGACCAGGCCTTTCCCGCCCTCGACTTCTTCGAGGAGGCGGGCATCCCGTTCGCCATCGGCGTCAACCACTTCGCCGGGTCGGACCTGTTCGCGCTGGAGGAGGTCCGCGAGGCACTCGGCGTGCCAGCCCGCGTCCCGCTCGTGCTGTGCGACGCGCGCGACCGGGCGTCGGTCAAGCAGGTCGTCCTCGCCCTGCTCGACAGCGTGCTGGCCGGCACCTCCGCCTGACCGGGCCGGTGGCGGCAGCGTCCGGCCGGGGCAGGGCCAGGGTCAGGCGATCTCCTCGATGAACTCCAGCAGCTGGGTGATGTTGCGGCACTCGAACATCGGCACCACCTCGTCGTAGGCCGAGGCGGCCGAATCGCCGGTGTCCCAGTCGCGGCGCGGCTCCGGATTGAGCCAGTAGGCGTGCCGGGCGCCGGCGACGAGCCGGCGCAGCGTGGGCAGCGCCAGGTCGCCGTAGTTGGAGCGCGCGTCGCCCAGGATCAGCAGCGACGTCCGGGGGCCGATCGCCTCGGCGTAGCGCTCGGCGAAGACCTCGATGGCGTGGCCGTAGTTGCTGCGCCCGGTGATCCAGACCAGGTCGGCCTCCTGGGCGAGCCTGGTCATCGCGTCCACGACGTCCGCCCCCGGCTCGAAGAACCGGGTGATCTCGTCCGTGGTGTCGATGAAGGCGAACGCCCGTACCTTGGTGAACTGCTCGCGCAGGGCGTAGGTCAGCAGCAGCGTGAAGTGCGCGAACGAGGTGACCGAGTCGCTGGCGTCGCACAGGACGACCAGCTCGGGCTTGTGCGGGCGGCGGGGCCGGTGGTGGGTGACCATCGGCACGCCCCCGGTCGACAGCGAGGCGCGCACCGTACGGCGGAAGTCCAGCCGGCCCCGGCGGCCGTGCCGGTGCTTGGCGGTCAGCCGGGTCGCGAGCCGCCGGGCGAGGGGGTAGACCTCCCGGCGCAGCGCGGCGAGCTCCGCGCGGGTGGCGCGGTTGAAGTCGAGCCGTTCCAGCGGCGGCCGGACCGACAGCCGGGCGGTGCGCTCCACGCCGGTGTCCTCCGCGATGCGGCGGCGCACCTCCATGCCGACAAGCTGCTCGAAACGGGTGATCCGGTCGCGGAACCGCCGCCGGGCCACGCGCTCGGCCAGCCCGCCCCGCTCCTTGCCCGCCAGGACGGCGTTCAGCAGGCCCGCCATCAGCGTGTCGGCGGACATGGCGCGCAGCACGCCGGAGGAGAACCAGGACTGCTGGCCGGGCGCCCGCCCGAACCTGCGCACCGCCATGCGGGCGAACTGGACGAGCTCGGTGTCGTCACCGTCCAGCAGCAGCGCGGCGAGGTCCCGCCGCAGCGCCTGCACCTCGGGATCGAGCGCGGGGGGCACGGCGGGCCGGTCCGGCGCCGCGGCCTCGGGCGGGCCCTCCCCCGCCGCCGCCCCGTCACCGAGGGCGCTCGGGAACCACAGGTCGAACAGCGTGTCGAAGGCGGCCCGGTGCGCCGGCCGCTTGACCAGCGTGGCGGCGTAGGCGCCGCGCAGGGTCTCGCGGTCCACCAGGTCGATGACCTGCAGGGCGCGCACGGCGTCCAGCCCCTCGGCGAGCGAGACCGGCAGCCCGGCCGTGCGCAGGGCGGCGACGAAGCCGGTGTGCCGGTCGAGGAGGGACATCAGCCGGGCAGCCCGAGTTCCCGGACGGCGCGCTGCTGGTCGGAGACGTGCTTGAGGACGACCCCGAGGGTCTGCGCCACGGCTGTCTCGTCGAGCTCGTTGAGGCCGAGCGCGAGCAGCGTGCGGGCCCAGTCGATGGTCTCGGCTATCGACGGCGCCTTCTTGATCTCCAGTGCCCGCAGCGTGCCCACCGTGCGGACGAGCTGCTCGGCCAGGTCGGCCTCGATCCCGGGCACCTGGGCGAGCACGATGTCACGTTCCCGCTCGGGTTCGGGATAGTCCAGGTGGAGATAGAGGCAGCGGCGCTTGAGGGCCTCCGACAGCTCCCGGGCGGCGTTGGAGGTGAGCACCACGAACGGCTTGCGGGCCGCCGCGACCGTGCCGAGCTCGGGGATGGTGACCTGGTAGTCCGAGAGCACCTCCAGCAGCAGGCCCTCCACCTCGACGTCGGCCTTGTCGGTCTCGTCGATGAGCAGCACGGTGCGCCCGGGCCGCCGGATCGCGGCCAGCAGGGGCCGCTCCAGCAGGAACTCCTCGGTGAAGATGTCGTCGTGCGTCGCCTCCCAGGCCTGGTCGGTGCCGGCGGCCTGGATCCGCAGCAGCTGCTTCTTGTAGTTCCACTCGTACAGCGCGCGGGCCTCGTCCAGCCCCTCGTAGCACTGCAGGCGGACCAGCTCGGCCCCGGCGGCCGCGGCCACCGCCTTGGCCAGCTCGGTCTTGCCGACCCCGGCGGGCCCCTCCACCAGCAACGGCTTGCCGAGCACGCCGGCGAGGTAGACCGTCGTCGCGGTCGCCGGGTCGGCGAGGTAGTCGACCGCGGCGAGCCGCTCCCCGGCGTCGGCGGGCGAGGCGAAGAAGGCCGTCATGCGTGCTCCCGGGAGCTCAGGTGGTACCGGACTTGGTCTTGCTGTAGGTCTGCTGGTTGCCCTGGAACAGCAGCTTCCGTCCGTTGTCGGTGAGCTTGACCGACCAGAACGAGGGGGTGTTCGGGTCCTTGCCCTGCCAGGACAGGCGGTACTGGTCCTTGCCCGCCGGGATCACCTGGCCGGTCCACAGGATCCGGCCCCGGCCCTTCCAGCTCCCGGTGCCGTCGGCCTTGAACTCGAAGGCGTCGCCCACCGAGCCCTTCGCGGTGTTGGTCCACGTCCCGACCAGGCCCTTGACCTGCTGCGGAACGACCTTGGGCAGCGGGCCGCCGACGGCCTTGGGCGCCGCCCCGCCGGTCGCGGGAGAGCCGTCGGAGGCGCTCTGGCCCTGCGTCTCGCCCTGGCTCGGCCCGCCCTGCGCGGCGCCGTCCTTCCCCCCGCCGCAGGCGGACAGGGCGAGTGCCGCGGCGGTGGCCGCGATCATCAGCGCGGTCGCCCTCGAGCGTTCGTTCACAAGATCCTCCGGAGGGGTACGACGGGTCACGGACCGGCCAGGCCGACCGGATGGGAAGTGTATCCGTGCCGCCCCGGGCGGTGCCGTGAACCGTGCCGGGCCCCCGCGGACGGGCGGCCCGGCACGGGCGTCGTCGTCGTTACTTGCCGGGCTCGGGGTCGCGGGGCAGTCCCAGCAGCCGCTCACCGATGATGTTGAGCTGCACCTCGGTGGTGCCACCGTAGATCGTCATGGCCCGGCTGAAGAGCATGGCCCGGGCCACCTGACCGGTGGGCGCCCCCGGCTCCTCGACCGTGGCGCCGGTGCCCTGGGCGGCCCAGCAGTGGTCGGCGACGTCCTGGTTGAACTGCACCCCGAGCAGCTTGCGGACGCTGGCCTCGGCACCCGGGTTGAACCCGGACAGCTGCTTGAGGGTGATCCGCAGCCCGAGCAGGTCGATCGACTGCCCCTGGGCCACCAGCCGGCCCACCTCGGCGAGGCCGATCGGGTCCAGGTCCCGGCCCTTGTAGAAGTCCAGCAGCTCGGGCACGCCCATGCCCATGCCGCCGCCGGTCGACAGCGACACCCGCTCGTTGCTGAGCGTGTTGCGGGCGACCTGCCAGCCCTTGTTGACCTCCCCGACGACGCAGTCGTCCGGGACGAACACCCCGTCGAGGAAGACCTCGTTGAAGATGGCCTCGCCGGTGAGCTCCTTGAGCGGCCGCACGTCCACGCCCTCGGACTTCATGTCCACCAGGAAGTAGGTGATGCCGTCGTGCTTGGACCTGGTCGTGTCGGTACGGGCGATGCAGAAACCCCACTGCGCGAACTGGGCCACCGAGGTCCAGATCTTCTGCCCGGTGAGCTTCCAGCCGCCCTCGACCCGCTCGGCCTTCATCGACAGCGAGGCCAGGTCGGAGCCGGCGCCGGGCTCGCTGAACAGCTGGCACCAGACGAGCTGGCCGCGCAGCGTCGGCCGCAGGAAGCGCTCCTTCTGCTCCTCGGAGCCGTAGGCCACCAGCGACGGCACCAGCCAGGCCCCGATGACGAGGTTGGGGGCCTTGACCTTGGCCGCCTTGAGCTCCTGCTGGATGAGGATCTGCTCGACCGGGCCGGCGCCCCGGCCCCACGGGACCGGGAAGTGCGGGACGGTCCAGCCCTCGTCGCCCATCTTGACGGCGAGCTCGCCCTTGTCCTTGATCGTGGCGAGCTCGGCGACCTCGGCGCGGATCCGCTCCCGGACGGGGAGCGTGTCGGCGTCCAGCTCGAGCTCGATCGGGCGGCGGCCGCCTTCCAGGGCCAGCGTGGCGACCGTGGCCGCCCACTCCTTGGCCGGGCCGAGCAGCGCGCGCAGCGTCAGCGAGCGGCGCAGGTACAGGTGCGCGTCGTGCTCCCAGGTGAAGCCGATGCCGCCGAGGATCTGGATGCAGTCGCGGGCGGTCTGGACGCCCGCGTCGGGTGCGATCACCGCCGCGACCCCGGCGGCGAAGCCCGCTTCGGCGGCGGAGTCGTCGAGGGCGCGGGCGGCGTCCCAGACCGCGGCGCGCGCCTGCTCCAGCACGATGAGCATGCGGGCCGCCTTGTGCTTGACGCCCTGGAACTGGCCGATCGGCCGGCCGAACTGCTCACGGACCTTGGCGTACTCGGAGGCGGTCGTCACGCACCAGGACGCCGAGCCCACGGCCTCCGCGCCCAGCAGCACGGCGGCGAGGTCGAGGACGCGCGGTCCCTCGAGGCCGTCCAGCACCCGGTCGGCGGGGACCACGACGTCGGCGGCCTCGACCTTGGCCACCCGGCGGACCTTGTCCAGGCTCGGCAGCGGAGTGATCGTCAGCTCGGCGGCGTCGACCGCGACCCACTCCTCGCCCGCGTCGGTGCCCACGGGCAGCACGATGACGTCGGCGAGCGCCGCGCCGAGGACCGGCTGCACCGAGCCGCTGATCACCAGTGCGTCGCCGTCACGCCGCCCGGTGAGCCCGGCCACCAGCGAGACCGCGGCCGTACGGCCGCCGTCGGCGAGGGCGGGCAGCAGCTCCGCGTGGGCCTTGGCGTTCTTCGAGGCGCTCACCGCCGCGCTCGCCAGCACCGTCGGCAGGTACGGGCCCGGAGCCGCGATCCGGCCCAGCTCCTCCAGCGCGACGGTCAGCTCGAGCAACCCGAAGCCCTGGCCGCCGTGCTCCTCGGCCAGATGCAGCCCCAGCAGGCCCTGCTCGGCCAGCCCCGCCCAGAACGGCGGCCTGGTCTCCTCGCCCGCCTCCAGGGCCTCCCGTACGACCTTGGTCGTGATCCCGCGCTCGGCGAAGCCGCGCACCGACTCCGCGAGCGCCTCGTGCTCTTCGGTCAGCCCGATGGCCATGTGACACCTCTCCGTACCCGTCCCCTTGACGGGGCCCGCCCCCGCCGCTGCTACACCTACTGAAACCGATTCTAGAACCACATTCAGCTTTCCTTGAAAGTGACTCTACTCACCGGTCGGTAGCTTCGGCCACATCTGGTCCGGCGGGTGCGCCGGAAGGGTTCAGCCCGGCCGAACGCACCGCGGACGGGTCCTTGCCGGCCTTGATCAGACTGGCCGCCGTGGTCACCGCCATGGCGACGCCGATCACGGCCAGCGACAGCCAGATGGGGACCTCGGGAGCCCACGGGACGTGGTAGGTGTGCAACGCCTCGGCGATCAGCTTGAGCCCGATGAAGCCGAGGATGAAGGCCAGGCCCGCGCGCAGGTAGACCAGCCGCTCCACCAGGCCGCCCAGCAGGAAGTACAGCTGGCGCAGGCCCATCAGCGCGAACGCGTTGGAGGTGAAGACGAGGTAGGGCTCCTTGGTGAGGCCGAAGATCGCCGGGATGGAGTCCAGCGCGAAGAGCAGATCCGTGCTGCCGATCGCCACCATGACGATGAACAGCGGGGTGAGCAGCCGCCTGCCGTCCTGGCGGGTCACCATCCGCGAGCCGTCGTAGTCCTCCGTGGCGGGCAGCACCCGGCGGACCCAGCGCAGCAGCGGGTTCTCCTTGAACTCCTGGTCGTCGCGCCTGCGGCGCACCAGCCCGGCCGCCGTCCAGATCAGGAACGCGCCGAAGATGAAGAAGATCCATTCGAACCGTGCGATCGCGGCGGCCCCGACCGCGATGAAGAAGCCGCGGAGGATCAGCGCGATCACGATGCCGACGAGCAGCACCTTGTGCTGGCTGCTGCGGGGCACGGCGAACCGCGCCATGATCACGTAGAAGATGAACAGGTTGTCGATGCTCAGGCTGTACTCGGTGAGGTAACCGGCCATGAACTGCCCGGCGTGGTCCCCGCCCGCCAGCACCAGCAGGCCCATGCCGAAGGCGATCGCCAGCACGACGTAGAAGGTCACCCAGGCGCCCGCCTGCCGCAGGGTGAAGACCCTGGGGCCGCCTCGGTCGACGATGACCAGGTCGAGCAGGATCAGGGCGAGCAGAACCGCCAGGGTCAGCGCCCAGCCCCACAGGGAAACGTCCACAAATCACCACCTGCAGGGATGTTCGGGCCTTCCCGCTCCTCGACTATACCGACGCGGACATCGGTGATCGGGAGCGCGCGGCCGGTGCCGGGTCCCTCACCGTAAGGCCTGCGGTCCGCGCCGTCAGCGGATCACCAGATCCCGGTAGAGCCCGGCGAGCTGCCCTACGGCCGCGTCCTCGCCGGGCAGGCCGGTGGCCCGCTGCGCCGCCGCGGCGCCGAGCCGTACGGCCAGCGCCGAGTCGCCGAGGACCTCTGCCACCGCGTCCCGCAGCGCGCCGGCGTCACCCGCCGGTACGAGCAGCGCGGCGTCCCCCACCAGGTCCGGGATCCCGCCGACCCGGGTGGCGACCAGGGGACGCCCGGCGCGCAGGGTCTCCTGCACGAACAGCGGCTGCCCCTCCCACACGCTGGGCACCACGACCACGTCGGCGGCGGCCAGCAGCGCGGGGACGTCGGAGCGGCGGCCCAGCAGCCGGGCCGGCAGGCCCTCGGCCTCGATGCGCTCCCGCAGCTCGTCCTCGAGGGGGCCGTCACCGACGACGGCGACCAGCGGCCGCGGCGTCATGCCCGCCCAGCCGCCCGCCGCGTCGAGCAGCACCGGCAGCCCCTTCTGGTGGGCGAGCCGGCCCACGGTGAGGATCAGCGGCCGGTCGCCGGCCCCGAGTTCGGCGCGCAGCCGGTCGCGGTCGGCCGGGTCCGGTGACCGGGCCGGCGGCGGGGCGGGGACCAGCGCCCGGCCCACCTCACGCGCGCCGAGGCTGCGCATCCGCTCCTCCAGGTCCGGGGAGACCCCCAGCACGGCCGCCGCGCCACGGGCGACGAGCCGTTCCAGCGCACCGTAGGCGACGGCCGTCATCCCGCCCGCGAGCACGGCGTTGTGCAGGGTCACCACCACCGGCGGGCCGCCGGCGGACAGCCGCAGCGGCCCGGGGACCACCCGGGCCAGCGCGGCCACCACGAGCCCGCCGGCGCGCAGCCCGTGGGCGTGCACGACGTCCGCGCCACCCGGACCGCGCAGCAGCCTGCGCAGCCGCGCCACCGTACGGGCGTCCCGGGCCGGCCGGGGCCGGTCGGAGATCTGAACCGGCGCGAAGCGGGCTCCCGCCGCGGTGAACCCGAACAGCTCCTCGGTCTCCGGCGGGCCCAGCACCACCACGTGGGCTCCGCGGGCGGTCAGCCCGGCGGCCACGGAGTGGACGTGCCGGCCCACTCCCCCGGCGCTGGTGCCCACGACCAGGGCGACCCGCAGCCCCGCCGCGGGATCCCGCCCGGGCATCGCGTCCCCCTCAGGCATCCTGTCCCGCTCCGGCATCGTGTCCTGCTCCGGCATCGCGTACGGCCTTCCGGCTGAGGACGGCACGCAGATCGCCGCCGTCGATGAGATAGACGATCACCACGAACACGCCGGCCGCGACCGCCGCGGCCAGCACCGCCGTGCCCACGTCGGCGAACCGGCCGCCCGGGCCGAAGGCGTGCGCGACGCCGTAGCCCGCGAGGCCGCCGCCGAGGGCCCCGGCGAGCCCGGCCACGGCCGCCCGGGCCAGCCCGCGCGCGGACCCGCGGCCCCGGCTGCGCAGCAGCGCCGCCAGCAGCAGCGCGCCCGCCAGGGTCATGCCGAGCGTGTTGCCCAGCCCGAGCGCGGCGACCCGCCAGTCCCGCGGCACGGCCTGCACCAGCACGAGGTCGGCGGCCAGCACGGCGAGCCACCCGGCGACCGTCGCCCCGGCCGAGGCACGGCCCCGGCCGCCGGCGAACAGCACCCGGCCCAGATGCGCCACCAGCCCGTAGCCGACGAGCCCGGGGGCGAAGGCCAGGATCGCGCGCGCCAGCACCAGCGGGTCGGCGGCCGGGTGGCCGTCGAGCACGTGCCCGGCGGGCGGATGGCCGTCGAGGAAGTGCGCGGCGGGCAGCGCCACCGCGCACAGCACGGCCGCCCCGGCGCACGAGGCGAGCACGACCGCCCGGGTGGTCGAGGCCGTGACCCGGTCGAAGGACGCCAGGTCGCCCTCGGCGGCCCGCCCGGACAGCACGGGGAAGGCGCTGGTGGCGATAGGCACCGCCAGGATCGCCCAGGGCAGCAGGAACACCGCCCACGCGAAGTTGTAGTCCACCAGCGCGCCCGTGGTCATGTCGCCGTTGGTCAGGACGACCACGCCGATGGTGGCGATCTGCTGGGCCACGACCGTGGCCAGCCCGGCGAGCGCCAGCCGGCGCACCCGGGAGGCGACGCCCGGAGGGAAGCTCAGCGTGAGCCGCAACCCCAGCCGCAGCGGACGGGCCGCCACCAGCACGGTCGCCACCAGGGCCGCCACCCCCAGGGTGGTGCCGACGGACAGGACCAGCTCCGCGGTCCGCGGCAGCCCGCCCAGGTCGTCCGGGTCGGCCGGCCCCCAGGGGACGTAGAGCAGGTACGCGCCGATCACGACGAGGCTGGAGATGAGCGGCGCCACCGCGGGCCCGGTGAACCGGCGGTGGGCCTGCAGGACGCCGTACAGCACGACCGCCAGGCCGTACAGCAGGATCTGCGGGGCGAACACCACCAGCATGCGGGCGCCGGCCGCGACCACCTCGCTCTGGGCGCACGTGCCGATCATGCCGTCGTGCCCGTGCGCCAGCAGGCCCATCACCGGACGGGCCAGCACGGCGCCCAGCACCGACAGCGGAAGCAGGACCACGATCACCCAGGTGAGCAAGGCGGACGCGGTGCGGCGGACGTCGTCCCGCTCGCCGCGTTGCACCCCGCCGGCGAGCACCGGGACCACCATGCTGGCCAGCGCGCCACCGGCCACGATCTCGAAGACGATGTTCGGGACCTGGTTGGCGGTGAAGTAGGCCTGGCCGACGCAGCCGTTGTGCACGGTCTGCGAGAACACCACCGTGCGGCCGAAGCCGGCGATCCGGGCCAGGACGGTCAGGACCCCGATGAGCACCGCCGCCCCGGCGAGCCCCTTCAGGGCCGGCGACCCTCCCTCACCGCGGATCAGGCCGCCGGTCAGCCGTGTGACGCGTGTCCTCACTGCGCGGGGTCGGCCACCTGCACCGGCTCGGGCTCGGAAGCGCTCGGCGTCGCCGGAGCCGGTACGGGGCGGCGGCCCAGCATGTCGAGCCAGTTCAGCACCGGCGTCTCCCGGATGACCTTGGTGAAGCTGACGACCTCGCTGGCGGCGTTGAGGCCGATCAGCCCTGCCAGCACGGCCAGCCGGGGGCCGCGGCCGAGCCGGGTGGCGGCCAGGCCCAGCAGCGCGCCCAGCCCGTTGGCGCCCGCGTCGCCGAGCATCGCCCGCTCGGCCAGGTCCTCGGGCAGCAGCCCGGCGGCGGCGCCCAGCGGCGCGGCCACCACGGCCGCCCCCGAGCCGGCCGCCAGCGGCGCTCCGACCAGCAGGCCCACCTTGATCGCACGCCCCGGGCGCAGGTCGAACAGGTTCATGAGGTTCGCGCTGCCCGCGATGATCGCCCCGTTCACCAGGACGTCGGCCAGCGCGCCGCCCTTGGTGCGCGCCCCGGTCCCGGCGACCGCGGCGGCCGCGAGGCCGCCCGCGCCGATGCCGAGGAGCTTCACCGCGCCGCTGGTGACCTCACCGCGCGCCAGCGCGGACAGATGCCCCTTGAAGCCCCGGGAGGAGCCCGAACCGGCCAGGTCGTCGTAGGCGCCGAGCAGGCCGGAGCCGGCCCCGGCCAGCAGCGCCGCGGCGCGCAGCCGGCCGGTCAGGCCGGGGGTGAGCAGTCCGGCCACGGTGGCCCCGGCCACGAAGGCCGGGCCCTCCAGCAGCGTGACCGGCTCGCCCCGGTGGTTGGTGCGGCCCCAGGCCTCGTCGCCGGGCAGGCCGCCCGCGGCCGGCGGGCGCCGGGTCAGCGCGGTGTAGGCGGTACGTGCCGCGACGGCGCCGAGCGCCCCGCCGACGAGCACCTTCGATACGGAGGTCATCAGGCCTTCCCTACGGTGGGTACGGGGGTGGGCAGATAGCCGTTGACGCCGGAGCCGACACCGTAGGCGCCCGACTTGCCGGCCATCTCGATGCCGAGGGCGAGGACCACGACGACCTGCCCGGAGGCGGCGTCGGCGGTGTCGACCGACGAGACCTTGCTCGCGGTGCCGGAGTCGCGCAGCACCGAGAGCAGACCGCCGTCCTGCGCCGAGGTGAGCCGCCCCGCCATGACCGTGCCCCGGTCGGCGCCGTCGAAGGCGCCGGTGAGGGAGAGCAGCGCCTTGTTGTAGCCGTCCGCGGTCTTGCCCGTGTACGGGTTGGAGGGGGCGATCACGACGGCGAGTGTGGCACGGCCGCGGAGGTTCTCGCTGGTGGTCACGTAACCCGCCGACTTGAAGGAGCTGAGGATCGCGCCGTTGGACTCGTCCCCCTGGCCCGCCTTGGCCGGCTGGTCGGTCACCAGCGCGCTGGCCAGCACCGCGCCCGCGCGGTCGTAGGCGGTGACGCCGGGCTCGTCGGTCGCACCGGGCCGCAGGCTCCGCGACAGGGCGTCCAGCGTCTCGAGCTGGTCCTCGGCGAGGAACTTGTTCTGGATGGTCACCTGCCCGGTGACCGTGCCGCCTGCCCTCTGCACCAGCGGCACCAGCTGCTCGTAGATGTCCTGGCCGCCGCCCGGCGTCTGCACGAAGACCACCGACTCGTCCTTGAGCCGGTTCGCCACGATCTGGGGGGCCAGGGTCTGCGCGAACTGCTCCTCGCCCCGCATGCGGTCCTGCGCCTGGGCGATCTGGTCGCGGTAGTTCTGGTTGGCCGTGTGCAGCGAGGCGTTCGATCCCTTCAGGGTTCTCAGCACCGGATCCTGCAGCGCGTTGGCGCCCAGCACCAGGCCGAGCGCCAGCGACAGGAAGATCGCGAGGATGGAGACGAGGTGATAACGAAAATCGATCACGTGAAGAGTCCGGTCAGCCAGAAGAGGAATGCCTGCCACTTGTCGGCCAGCACCGGCGTCAGGATGTCGCTGGCCGGCGAGACGTAGAGGGCGGCAATGATCGTGATGAACGTGGCCAGGACGAGCAGCAACAGCGACCAGGTCGAGATCCGGCTGCGGTAGAGCCTGCTGACGCCCTTGGCGTCGACGAGCTTACTGCCCACCCGCAGCCGCGTGAGGAAGGTGCTGGCCATGCCGGCCCGGCCCTTGTCGAGGAACTCCACCAGGGTGGCGTGCGTGCCCACGGCGACGATCAGGCTGGCGCCCTTGTCGTCGGCGAGCAGCATCGCCACGTCCTCGCTGGTGCCGGTGGCGGCGAACACGACCGCCTCCTGGCCCAGATCGTGCACGCGCTGCAGCCCCGGCGCGCGGCCGTCCCGGTAGGCGTGCACCACCAGCTCGGCGCCGCAGCCCAGCGCCTGGTCGGAGACCGAGTCCATGTCGCCGACGATGATGTCGGGCTTGTAACCCGCCTCGATGAGCGCGTCGGAGCCGCCGTCCACGCCGATGAGCACCGGGCGGTACTCCCGGAGGTACGGGCGGAGCGTGGCCAGGTCCTCGCGGTAGTGGTAACCGCGGACCACGATCAGGGCGTGCCTGCCCTCCAGCTTGGTGACGATGTCGGGAACACCGACGCCGTCGATGAGGAGATCCCGCTCGCGCTTGAGGTACTCCATCGTGTTGGCGGCGAACGCCTCCAGCTGGACCGAGAGCCCGGCCTTCGCCTCGATCATCGACGCCTCGACGGTCTCGGCGGTCTGCGCGATCCCCTTCGCCATGATCTCGTCGCCCACGTAGACCAGCTCGTCCAGCACGCGGACGGTCTCACCCTCGCGGATCTTGGCGAAGATCTCCGGGCCGACGTCGTCGACGAGCGCGACCCCGGCCTCGACCAGGATCTGCGGGCCCAGGTTGGGGTAGCGGCCGGAGATGCTCGGCGCCACGTTGACCACGGCCCCGACACCGCAGGTGACGAGCGCCTCGGCGCTGACCCGGTCGATGTCGACATGGTCGATGATCGCGACCTCGCCGGGCCGCAGCCGCTTGGTGAGGGTCTTGGTCCGGCGATCCAGCCGCGCCACGGCGCTCACCCCGGGCTCGGTGCTCTCCCTGGCCCTGCCCAGCCCGAGCAGCCCGCGCCGCAACAGGCGCAGGTTCGGCCGCCGGTCGGACCGGCCGGTGTCCGGGGAAGGGTCGTTCATCACATGCCATCCTGCCAGAGCCGATTACGCCACACGTGTAACGACGAACGATCAGGCGTGTCCGTTCACACCCTCCGCGTCACATCTGTCAGCGGCCGCGCCCGCCGCCACCGGGTGTACGGATCGCACCGCCCTCGGTCTTGTCCTCACGGGCGATGGCGAGCAGTTCCTCCGCGTGCGCCCGCCCCAGCTCGGAGTCCTCCAGGCCGGCCAGCATGCGCGACAGCTCCCGGACCCGGCCCTCCTGGTCGAGAGCGGTCACGCCGCTGCTGGTCACCGTGCCGTCGTCGGACTTCTCCACGACAAGGTGCTGGTCGGCGAAGGCCGCCACCTGCGGAAGGTGTGTGACGACGATCACCTGGGCGTTCCGGGCCAGCCGGGCCAGCCGGCGGCCGATCTCCACCGCCGCCTTCCCGCCCACACCGGCGTCCACCTCGTCGAACACGAACGTCGGCACCGGGTCCGCGCCCGCGAACACCACCTCGATCGCGAGCATCACGCGGGACAGCTCTCCCCCGGAGGCCCCCTTGTGCAGCGGAAGCGGCGGCGCCCCCGGATGGGAGACCAGCCGCAGCTCGACCTCGTCGACGCCCTGCGGCCCGAACTCCTCGGTCTGGGTCACCGAGACGACGATCCGGGCGTGCGGCATCGCCAGCGCGGTGAGCTCCTCGGTGACCGCCGTGGAGAACCGGCCGGCCGCCTCGGTCCGCAGGCCGGTCAGCTCGCCGGCCAGCTCCCGCAGCCGGGCGGTCAGCTCGTCGTGCTCGGCCTGCAGCTCCGCGATGCGCTCGTCGTCGCCGTCCAGCTCCAGGACGCGGCCGGCCGACGTGCGCGCCCACTCCAGCACGTCGTCGATGGCCGAGCCCTCGGTGCTCGTGCCCCCGTATTTGCGGGCGAGCGAGGTCAGCTCGGCGCGCCGCTCCTGCACGGCCGCCAGCCGGGCCGGATCGGCCTCCACGGACTCGGCGTACGCGGCGAGCTCACCGCCCACGTCGGAGATCAGGTAGTTGGCCTCGGCCAGCCGGTCCGCGAGCCCGCCGAGGGCGGCGTCGTGATGGCGTACGCCCTCCAGCGCGTTGCGGGCGGCGCCGAGCAGGGAGACCACGTCGGCGGCCGCCGTCATCACGGCGGTGGGATCACCGAGCAGCGCGTCGTGCGCGCTGCTGGCGGCGCCGCGCAGCGCGTCGGCGTGGCCGAGCCGCTCTCCCTCCGCCGCGAGCTCCAGGTCCTCGCCCGGCTTGGGGTCGATCTTCTCGATCTCCTCCAGCCCGAAGCGCAGCAGCTCGGCCTCCTGGGCGCGTTCGCGCGAGCGCGTGGTCAGCTCCGCCAGCAACGCGGTCACCTGCCGGTGCCGCTGGTAGGCGGTGGTGTAGGCGCGCAGCGGCTTGGCCAGCACGTCGCCGGCGTAACGATCGAGCGAGGCCCGCTGCCGCCCGGCCTGCAGCAGGCGCTGCTGGTCGGACTGGCCGTGCACCGCCACGAGATCGTCGGCCAGGGTGATGAGCAGGCTCACCGGCACCGACCGGCCGCCCAGGTGCGCCCGGGACCGGCCCTCGGCCGAGACGGTGCGGGTCACGATCAGCGCGCCGTCGTCCAGCTCACCGCCCGCCTCCTCGACCCGCTCGCCGACCCGGCCCCGCGGATCCACGATGATGCGGCCCTCGACGAAGGCGCGCTCCGCGCCCGGCCGCACCCGCTGCGGATCAGCCCGGCCGCCGAACAGCAGGCCGAGGCTGGTCACGACCATGGTCTTGCCCGCGCCGGTCTCACCGGTCACGACGTTGAAGCCCGGGGACAGATCCAGCACCGCCTCGTCGATCACCCCGAGACCCCGGATCCTTACCTCCTCGACCATCGGCCGCACCGGCGTCACCACCCTCTCGGCTCCGAGGTTACAGCCACTCGCCTCTTATCGCTCATGTGTACGAACACGACCCCGCCAACCGATCACCGACAATCCGAATTTCGTCACCAGCCGGTCGGTGAACGGCGTCAGATGCAGCCGCGCGAACCGGACCGGCGCCGAACCCCGGCGGACCTCCACCCGGGCACCCGGCGGCAGATCGACGGTGCGCCGCCCATCACACCACAGCACCGCCCGCGGCGTGTCCTGCAGCACCTCGATCGCCACCACCGACCGGGGAGAGACCACCATCGGCCGCGCGAACAGCGCATGGGCACTGATCGGGACCACCAGCATGGCCTCCACCTCGGGCCAGACCACCGGGCCGCCCGCGGAGAACGCGTAGGCGGTGGAGCCGGTCGGGGTGGCGCACACCACACCGTCACAGCCCCAGCGCGACAGCGGCCGCCCGTCGATCTCGGCCACCACCTCGAGCATCCGCTCCCGCTCGGCCTTCTCGACCGTGGCCTCGTTGAGCGCCCACGTCGCCGCGAGCACCTTGCCGTTCTGGCGCACCGAGACATCGATGGTCATGCGCTCCTCGACGTCGTAGCGGCGGGTCACCACCCGGTCGACGGTGGCCGCGAGGTCCTCGCGCTCGGCCTCCGCGAGGAAGCCGACGTGACCGAGGTTGACACCGAGCAGCGGCGTGCCGGAGACCCGGGCCAGCTCCGCGGCGCGCAGCAGGCTGCCGTCTCCGCCGAGCACCATCACCATCTCGGTGCCCTCGGCGGCGGCCTCGATGCGGGGGACGACCTCGACGTCCGCGCAGCCGATGTCCGCCGCCTCGTCGTCGAGCACCCGCACGCGGACGCCCGCCTTGGTGAGCCGCTCGATGACCAGCTGCGCGCTGCGCACGGCTCCGGGGCGGCCGGTGTGCACCAGGATCAGCACCGAACGCCCGGTGTCCAGGGTCATCGCGGCCCCTCCGCGACGGCCCGGTCCAGGTCCGCCGCCGCCAGCGGCGGCGCGCCGGCCCGCAGCCACAGGAAGTACTCGACGTTGCCGGACGGCCCCGGCAGCGGGCTGGCGGTCACTCCCCGGACGCCCAGGCCGAGCGACCAGGCCTGATCGGCCACGTCCCGCACGGCCGCGGCGCGCAGCCCCGGGTCGCGGACCACCCCGCCGGCGCCGACCCGCTCCCTGCCCACCTCGAACTGGGGCTTGACCATCATCACGTAGTCCGCGTCCGGGGTCACACAGCGCTGGATCGGCGCCAGGACCAGCTTCAGGGAGATGAACGACAGATCCGCCACCACCAGGCTGGGCAGCTCACCGGGCGGCCCGCCCGCGCCGACGTCCGCCGCGGCCGCGGCCCGCGCACCGGGCCGGCCGTCCGGTGGCCCGGCGGGGCCCGCAGCGCCGCCGGGCGCCGTGCCCTCCCGGGCGGCGTCCGGGTCACCGCCCGGCCTCGCCGCGACGTGCTCGGGGGTCAGCTCGCGGATGTTGAGGCGCTCGACCACGGTGACCCGGTCGTCGGTGCGCAGTGACCAGGCGATCTGGCCGTAGCCGACGTCGACCGCGACGACGTGCCCCGCACCGGCGCGCAGCAGCACGTCGGTGAAGCCCCCGGTGGAGGCGCCGGCGTCCAGGCAGCGCCGCCCCGCCGGATCCAGCCCGGTGAACGCCTCCAGCGCCCCGGCGAGCTTGTGCCCGCCGCGCGAGACGTAGTCCGGCCCGCTGTCGGCCGCCTCGACGATGATCGCCGCGGCGGCCTCGACCTGGGTGGCGGCCTTGCCCGCGGTCTGCCCGGCGACCCTGACCCGGCCCGCGCCGATCAGGTCGGCCGCCTGGTCGCGGGACCGGGCCAGCCCCCGCCGGACCAGCTCGGCGTCGAGCCGTCGGCGGATCATGGTCGTGCTCCCTCGCGTCGCACCGTCGCCTCAGCCTCCGCCCGGCCGGCCCGCGGCCGGCGGGCGGGACGGGCCTCCCGGCCCGGGTGGCCGGGGCACCGGCGGACCGGCCGGGGCCGCCGGGCCCGGGGCGTCCTCGTCGATGGCGGCGAGCACGTCCTGCAGCCGGCGGTGCACGTCCTCGAAGATCTCGACGTGCCGGGACACCGGCGCACCGCCGAGCTCGGCGAGGCGCGCCACGGCCTCGTCGACCCGCTCGTCCCCGGTCGGCTCCGGGGGCGGCGGGCCGGCCGGCGCTCCCGGCCGCCCGGGCGGCGTCGGCGCAGGCGGTGCTGGCCGGACGTGGTCACCGCCCGTGCTCATCGCCGGGGACGGCGGCACCGGGCCCCATCCGCTCTCGCTGGTCATCGTTTCAGCCTCCCTGCCGCACGACCGCGCGCCGCAAGTCGCGTCCGGCTCAGTGGAAACGCTACCGTCCAGGGACGACATCGTCGCCGACCGGAACGGGGAACGACCTCACCATGGCGAACGAGGAGGAATGCCGGGCGGCGCTGGACCACATCGCCGAACGGCTCACGCAGGTGGACCCGAAGAAGTTCGCGGAGCACGTCGTCGAGCGGAACATCAGCTGCCACCTGCCCGATCTCGGGCTGGCCTTTCGCACCAGGCTCCATGAGGGCGGGCTCGACCCGTTCACGCCGACCGACGATCCGAAGGCCGCGCAGGTCCGCCTGACGGTGGACAGCGACGATCTCGTCGCGCTGGCCGAGGACCGGATCAGCGTGGCGAAGGCGTGGGCCACCGGCCGGCTCAAGATCGAGGCCGGCATCTTCGACCTGCTCCGGCTCCGCAAGCTGCTCTGACCGCCCGCCGCCCTGGCTCCACGGGCCGGGCCGACAGGCGTGGATGATCGAGGACCCGCGGTGACCGTGCGTGAGGGGCGCGCCCACGGCACGATCACGGGGTGTGCCGGGTCATCCCAGCCCGAGGCCGCTGAGCGCGCCCTCGACGGCCTCCCGGCGTACCGGCGGCTCCGTATGCCAGGCGGCCGCGCACAGGGCGCGCAGGCCGTCGTAGGGGTCGCCGGTGCCGGTGAGACCGATCGTGTCGCCGTCCCAGCGGGCGCTCCACCCGCCGCAGGCCCAGGCGTCGCCGGTGCGCGCCACCTCGGGATGCGGGACGAGCAGACCGTTGAGATCGGCGGCGAGATAGGTCGGGCGGTGCTCGGGCGGCGCGGTGACCGCCCCGAGCGGGTCGGTGACCCCGGTGAAGACGAGCAGGCTGTCGGCCTCCCCGTTGTGCGCGCCCTCGATGTCGGTGTCCAGCCGGTCCCCCACCACCAGCGGCCGCTCCGCGGCGGTCCGCAGGATGGCCTCCCGGTGCAGCGGGCGCTCGGGCTTGCCGGTGACGATCGGGTCGACGCCGGTCGCGGCCCGGATCACCTGCAGCAGGGCCCCGTTGCCGGGGCGCGGCGGGCCGGACCTGGCCGGGATCGTGAAGTCGCCGTTGGACGCGACGAACAACGCGCCGTTCCGTACCGCCTGGGCCCCCTCGGCGATCAGCCCGTACGACAGGCCGGGGTCGAAGCCCTGGACCACCGCGGCGGGGCGCTCGGCCGCCGTGGACACCGGCCGCAGGCCCCGGGCGCTCAGGACGTGGCGCAGCGCCGTGCTGCCGACCACGAGCACCGGGGTCCCCGCCGGGAACCGCTCGGCCAGCAGCCTCGCGGCGGCCTGCGCCGAGGTCACCACGTCGTCGGCGGTGGCCGGCACCCCGACGTCGCGCAGCAGCGCGGCCACCGCGGAGGCCGTCCGGGAGGCGTTGTTGGTGACGAACGCCAGCCGCTGCCCGGCGACCCGCGCCTTGGCCAGCGCCTCGGCCGCGTGGGGCACCGGGCGGTGGCCCACGTAGACCACCCCGTCCAGGTCGAGCAGCGCGACGTCGTAGGCCTCGCTCAACGGCCGGTCACAGCCGCGGGGAACGCTCATCGGCGGGCCTCCAGAGTCGCGCGGGCATGCCGCAGGGCGTTGGTGTAGTGCTTGTTGTCCGGGCGCATCGCGACCGCCAGCGCCAGGTGCTCGACGGCCGCCTCGAACTCGCCCATCCGGCTCAGCGACAGCCCCAGGCCGAACAGCGCGTAGTCCTCGGACGGATTGTCCTGCACGATCCGCCGGAAGCTGTCGGCGGCCTCCGCGAACCGGCGTGCGCCGAACTGCGCCCGCGCCAGCGCCTCCCGGATGCTCGATGAGGACGGCTCCTCGCCGGCGGCCCGCTCCAGCAGCTGGACGGCCGCGGCGGCGCTGCCCGCGCCCAGCAGCTCGAGACCCCGCGTGTACCACTCGTAGACGCCGCCCTCCGGCTGGGCGGAGCCCCGAGGCGCCGGAGAGGACGCTCCCTCACCCGGCGAATCCGCCGACCCTTCAATCATCGTGTAAGCCTCCCGGTCTATCGTGCGACACCGACCTTGGTCAGGTACCGGCTGCCCAGCGCCCACCGCTCTGCGATTACGATGCCTCACGGGGTTGGCCGGAGGCAGGCATGGGGGTGGATAAACGTGGATGACGATCTTCCCTCCGGTCTCGGCCCGGAGGAGTTCAGCGCACGCGTCTTCGGCGCCGGCGAGCCGTACGACGGCGGTGCGGGCCTGGAACTGGCGCCGTTCCGCGGTGTGCACTTCGCACCAGAGGTCGTGGGTGATCTCTCTGCCGTCACCACACCACCGTACGACCTGATCGACGATGATGCCGTGAGCAGGCTGCTGGAGAGTGACGCGCACAACATCGTCCGGCTGATCCTGCCCGCCCGGGACGCGAAGGACACCGAGGCCCCCTATGTGCGGGCGGGTGAGACCCTGCGCCGGTGGCTGGCCGAAGGGATCCTGGTGACCGACGCCGAGCCGGCCCTGTACGTCTACGAGGAGAGCGACGCCCACTCCCTGCAGCGCGGGCTGATCGGCGCGGTCGGCCTGCGGCCCGAGGCGGCCCGGGTCGTGCTCCCGCACGAGAACGTCTTTCCAGGCCCGGTACGGGACCGGCTGCGGCTCATGTCCGCCACCGAGGCCAACCTGGAGCCGATCTTCCTGGTCTACGACGGCGGCGGCGCCACCAGCAGGATCGTCGACGAGGTGGCCGCCGAGGCCGAACCCGTGCTCGAAGTGATCTCGGACGACGGGGTCGAGCACCGGCTCTGGCGGATCACCGATCCGGACCTGCACGCCTGGATCGCCGACGACCTGCGGCCCCGCCAGGCGCTGATCGCCGACGGGCACCACCGGTACGCCACCTACCGGGCGCTCCAGGCCCGCCACCAGGCGGACGGGGACGGGGCCGGACCCTGGGATCACGGCCTCGCGCTGCTGGTCGACTCCAGCCGCTACCCGCCCCGGCTGGGCGCCATCCACCGGGTGCTACCCGGTCTCGCCCCTGATCTGGCCGTGAAACGCGCCAGGAGCGTCTGCCGGGTCTCGGAGCCCGCCCAGAGCCTCCCCGCGGCCCTGGAGGCGTTGAGGGCCGTGGACGGCCCTGCGTTCCTGCTGGGCGGCGGGGACCGGCTGCATCTGCTGAGCGATCCCGATCCGCGGCAGCTGTCCCTGGTCATGCCCGCGAACCGCTCCGCGCGCTGGCAGCACCTCGACACCGCGATCCTCGACCTGCTGTTGATCGAGAACGTCTGGGACGTGACGGCGGACGACCGCAGCGTGGAGGTCGTCCACCACGACGCCGCCGCCGCCATCGAGCGGGCCCGCCGCACCGGCGGCACGGCGGTGATCCTCAACCCGCTGCGGGTCGAGGACGTGCTGGCCGTCGCCGCGGACGGGGAGCGGGTCCCCCGCAAATCAACCTCCTTCGGCCCCAAACCGCGCACCGGACTGGTGCTGCGCCTGCTCGGCCCCTGAGCGGCCGGACCGGCCGGACCGGCCGGACCGGCCGGACCAGGCTGGGCCGGACCAGGGCGGTGGTGTGCGCGCACCCCCGGACGCGCACACCACCTGGTCAGGGCCGGCCCGGGCCGACGGAGGCGCGCTCGGCCCCGGGCCGGGGCACCATCAGCTCGGCGTCGCTCACCTCGACGTCGTAACGGCTGGCCATGGCGCCCTCCGGCGTGCGCCAGACCCGGCGGCGGAGCGCACCCCGCAGCCGGACCAGATCCCCGCGTCTCCAGCCGGCCACGAGCTCCTGGAACCCCGGGTCGAACGACATGCACGGGATCGAATCGCCCGTGACGAGCCCGTGCCACTCGTGCGGCGGCCGTTTCACCAGCAGCCGCCACTGCACCAGCTCCGTGCCGCTGGGTAAGGCCTTGCCGAGCGGCTCGGCGGTGATCCTGCCGATCAGGCCGACCTCGTTGACGTGGAGATGATCCATGAACTGCTCCTCTCGATCCGCCTGCCACCACCATGCGGCCGGCGCACCCGGTGCCGACAGACGTCCGGGGACCTGTGGATAACTCCGGCCACGGCCCTTTACGTTGTAGATCACAAGAGAGGCGGGTAACGTGGACGCGCTCGAGGAGAGTCGGCGGAGCGGAGTGAGCCCGTGAGCACGCAGACCACGATCACGCCGCTGGGCGGGGACGTCTACGAGATCGACACCCGGATGGCCGGCTATCCCGGCATCACCGCGGGATACGTGATCTTGTCCGACCGGCCCTGCCTGGTGGAGCCGGGCACGTCCGGCTCGGCCCCGGTCGTGCGCCGGGCGCTGACGGAGCTGGGCGTGGAGGCGGCCGACCTGGCCACCGTGGTCGTCACCCACATCCACCTCGACCATGCGGGCGGGGTCGGCGACATCGCCCTGTCCTACCCGCAGGCCGAGATCGTCGTGCACGAGAAGGGCGCACGGCACCTGGCCAGCCCCGAACGGCTGATGCGGAGCGCCCGGATGGTCTACGGCGACGCGCTCGACACGCTGTTCGGCGAGATGCGGCCCACCGAGGCGGAGCGCATCCGCGCCGTCGCCGACACCGGGGTCATCGACCTCGGGGCCGGCCGGCGTCTGCGGTCGTACCACTCCCCCGGGCACGCCAAGCACCACGTGGGCCTGCTCGACTCGCTCACCGGCGACCTCTACGTCGGGGACGCGGCCGGCGTCTACATCCCCGAGACCGCGGACGTACGACCCGCCACCCCGCCACCCGACTTCGACCTGGACACCGCGCTGGCGTCACTGGACCTGTTCCAGGCGCTGGAGCCGCAGCGGCTGCTGTTCGCCCACTACGGCCCGGTCACCGAGGTGGCGCAGACCCTCGACCGATCCGCCGAGGAGCTGCGGCTCTGGGTCGAGACCGTACGGGAGGCCCACGACCAGGGCCTGGACCTCGACCACGCGGTCGCGATGGTACGGGACCGTACCGACGCTCGTTACCGGGCGTACGGCCCGGACGCCGATCCGGCCATCGCGGAGAAGTACGAGGTCCTCAACGGCGTCCGGAGCAACGTCGCCGGGATCATCCACTCACTCGAGAAGCGCTGAAAGGCGCGCCCACCGCCCGGCGGCACACCGGCCGTCGCAGATCCCCAGCGGAGCCCTGAGCAAACGTCGCCGGGATCCCCGCCGGGGAACCGGGACAGGCGCTCGCAGCGCCCCGGGGCCGGGCCGGCCCTCCCGCTGGGGAGGGCCGGACGCCGCTCAGTCGCCGGCCGGATCCTCCGGCGGCGGGCTGAACGACACCTCGGGCACCGGGTCGGTCGAGGTGACCGCAGAGGTCTTCCGCTCGGCGCCGAACTCGATGCCGGGCACGCCCGACTCGGAGATGACGATCTCCGCGATGCGCGGCGGCGCGGCCTCCCCGGTGTCCGCCGGCTCGTCCGCACCGGACCGGCCGGATGCGCCGGTGGCCTCCCCGGCCGCTGGCCCGGCGTCCGTTTCGCCGGTGTCCCCGCCCGCCTCCGCAGGCTCACCCGACGGCTCTGCCGCCTCGGCTTCGGCTTCGGTCGATTCCTGGGTGGCGGATTCCGCTGCTTCGGCTGTGGCGGGTTCCCCCGCCGGCCGCCTGGCATCGGATCCGGTGGGTTCCTCCGTATCGGCTCCGCCGGATCTCTCCGCGGCCTCCCCGGCCTCGGCTTCGGCCGGTTCCGCGGCGGTGGCCTCTGCCGCATGGGCCGCTTCCGCGGCGGCCAGGACGTCGTCCTCCGACTCGCCTTCCTCGGTGTCGATGATCTCGAGTCCCTCGAGGTCGGCGAGGCGCTCGGCGGCGTCGGTGTCACCGTCCCGGTCGGCCGCGGCGGCCTTGGCGAACCAGTCGCGGGCCTCGTCCTCGCGCCCGGCGTCGACCAGCGCGTCGGCGTAGGCGTACAGCAGCCGCACCGACCAGGGCCGCAGCCGGCGGTCCTTGAGCTCGGGAATCTGGAGCGTCACGACGGCGACGGCGTACTGGCCGAGATCGCGGCGCGCTCCCGACTCGACGATGCGCAGCTCGACCCGCTCCTCCGTCGCCAGCCTCTTGGCCTCCGGCGACTTCGCCAGATCCAGCGCGCGCTCGGGCCTGCCCAGCCCGCGCTCGCAGTCGGCCATCACCGGGAGGTACGCGCCCTCGCGCCCGGGCAGCCGGCGGGCGGCCCGCAACTCGGCCAGCGCGTCCGCCCATTCGCCGGCGTGGTAGGCCGCGAAGCCGCAGGCCTCGCGGACCACGCCGACCCGGGAGGCGAGCCGGCGGGCCGCGCGGGCGTGCCGGTAGGCCGCGGGCGCATCGTCGTCGACGAGGCGGCCGGCCATGACCAGGTGACGCGCCACCCTGGTCGCCAGGTCCTTGGGCAGGGTCAGCAGCTCGGCCCGGGCGTCGGGATCCAGTTCCTCCCCGGTCACCTCGTCCGGCAGCAGCGGATCATCGTTGACCGGCCGCGGGCGCTCGCGGCTCTCGGCCGGGCTCCAGGGCTCGCCCGAACGCCCCTGCGGGCGCTGGCCGCCCCCGGGCCGGTCGTCGCGCGACGGCCGCTGGCCGGCACGCTCGCCCCGGCCACCGGGCCGGTCGTCACCGAACCGTCCAGAGCGGCCGGAGCCGGTCTCGCGGTCCTGGCGCGGACCTCGCGGACCACCCGCCCGGGGTCCACCGCCGCCCTGGTACGAGCCGCCGGGACGCCCTCCGGAACGGGTGTCACGCGGCGGGGCGTACCGGCGTTCACCGGAACGGCCGCCTTCCCTGTCCTGCCGGGGAGCACCTTCCCGGGGCGCGGAGTCACGGCCCTGACCGCCACCCTGGTAACCGCCGCCGTCACGGTCCTGACGCGGACCCCGGTAACCGCCCTCACGGCCCTGACCGCCACCCTGATAGCCGCCGCTCTCGCGGTCCTGGCGCGGACCCCGGTAACCACCCTCACGACTCTGACCGCCACCCTGGTAACCGCCGCTCTCGCGGTCCTGACGGGGGCCTCGGTAACCACCCTCACGGCCCTGACGGGCGTCGCGGTCCTGGCGGGCACCCTGGTAACCGCCGCCGTCACGGTCCTGACGGGGGCCTGCGTAACCACCCTCGCGCTTCTGACCGCCACCCTGATAGCCGCCGCTCTCGCGGTCCTGACGCGGACCCCGGTAACCACCCTCACGGCCCTGACCGGCATCGCGGTCCTGGCGGGGGCCTGCGTAACCACCCTCGCGCTTCTGACCGGCACCCCGGTGACCGCCGCCCTCGCGGTCCTGCCTCGAGGCCCGGTAGCCGCCTTCGCGGTCCTGCCCAGGCCCGCCGGAACGTTCCCCGCGGGGCGGGGCGTACCTGCGCTCGCCTGCGCCGCCGGCCTGGGAACGATCGTCACGATCCTGGCGGGGGCCGCGGGGGGCCCCGTCGCGGTCCTGCCGCGGGCCCTGGTAGCCGCCTTCACGTCGGGGACCCTGGTAACCGCCTTCGCGGGGGCCCGTGCCCCGGCCCTGGGAAGGGCCACGGGCTCCGCCGGCCGGGCGTCCATCGCGAGGCGGGCCGTACCGCCGTTCGGCGCCACCGCCGGAGACACCGGGACCGCCCCGCTGGTAGCCGCCCTCGCGCTCCCGTGGCGGCCCGCCGGAGCCCTCCGGGCGCTTCCAGCCCGGCCGCTCCTTGCGCTGGCCCTCGAAGCCGCGTCCGCCGGTGCGCTCGGGACGATCGCGCCCGGGGCTCTGGTAACCGCCCTGGCGACCCCCGCCCGTACGAGCCGGGCCACCGGCGCCCGGGCCCTTGCCGAAACCGCCGCGGCCACCCTCATAGGTCTTTCCGCCGCCCTGCGCGCGATCGTCGCGGCCCTCACGGGAGCCGGCGGGACGGTCGTCACGCCCGGAACCGGGACGCGAACCGGCCTGGTCGCGGCCTGTGTCCTTGCGCCCTGCGTATCCACCCGGCTTACCGCCGGAACCCTGGCGGGGCCCGCGCTCACCATAGGGGGAGGCGCCGGAGCCACCACCCGAGCCGGTACGAGGCCCTCGAGGACCACCGGTGCGCGGCGCTCCGCCGTTCCCCGCACCGCGCGGGGGACCGAACTTACGCTGGCCGGTGCCACCACCGCCCGTGGCGCGAGCACCCCCGCGGTCGGCCGGGCGGCCGCTTCCCCCGCCCTGACCCTGCCGACCATCGCGCCGTCGGCGATCACCGTCACCGCGGTCGTCCTCTTGCCCGCTCATCACACCTGCTCGTCAGCCTCGTCAGCGATTTTTCGGATGGGAACTTCTATCACTCTATTTTGCCAGGTCCCGGACATGCATCGAGGGCCGCTCCGGGAACGGAGCGGCCCTCGTATGTGGTATGTGTCCGGCGGTGTCCTACTCTCCCACACAGTCTCCCGTGCAGTACCATCGGCGCTGAAGGGCTTAACTTCCGGGTTCGGGATGGGACCGGGTGTTTCCCCTTCGCTAAAACCACCGGAACG
>NZ_JBPCCU010000023.1:0-22275 GCF_050971785.1 Actinomadura scrupuli
CGCGACCGCCGCCATCGTGCCCCTGAGCCTGATCGGCGAACGCACCCTGACCTTCACCCCCGCCTGGCAGCCCGGCACGCCCAAACTCACCGACGGCACCGTCCTGCACCAGGACAGAACCCAGATCCCCGTCGAGGTCAACGACGCCCTCAAATCCTTCGGCACACTCCTCGACAGCTTCGACCCTGCCAAAGCCGACAAAGTCCTCGCCAACACCGCCACCACCATCAACGGCAACGGACCCGCCTTCAACCAGGCCTTCCAACAGGCCGGGCAGCTCATCACCAACCTCGCCGGCCAGGACCAGCAACTGCTGAAGGTGGCCGACAACCTCAACCAGATCGCCGGCGTGGTCCGCGGCCGGGAGAAGACCCTGGCCTCCCTGGTCGACAACTTCGCCCAGACCTCCAAGATGCTCTCCGACGAGCGGAAGAGCATCCAGACCCTGGTGGAGGCGATCGCCGACCTCGCCAAACGCGGGGACGTCCTCATCAAGGCCTACCAGACGACCCTGCCCGGCGACCTGACGCGCACCGCCCAGATCGCCTTGATGGTCAAGGGCAGGGCCGTCAGCGTCGGCCAGTTCCTCCAGTCGATCAAGGGTCTCGGCTTCCAGTTCGTCAACGCCTTCGACACCAAAACCAAAACGATCACCATCCGGGTCGTGCTCGACAACTTCGTGCGCGCCTACCTGACCGCGCTCCTCAAAGAGCCCACGCCCAGCTCGACGGTGCCGTGCCCGCTCCCGCCGCCCTACTCGAACTGCCAGTAGGAGCCACGTGAGACCCTGCGCATCTTTGAACGTCTCGAAGTTCCCTCGTGCGGTGGAGTTCGGTTCTCGGGGCGCCCGCTCGGCGAATGGAGGAGACCATGGCACAGCGGCCCCTGCCGTTGCTCACGCTCGCGAACGAGTTCTTCTGGACCTCGGGAGCCGACGGTCGGCTGCGGATCCAGGAGTGCACCTCCTGCGCTTCCCTCGTCCACCCGCCCGCGCCGGTCTGCCGTTACTGCGGAGGCCGGGAGATGGGTGTCCGGGCGGTCTCCGGGTACGCCACCCTGGTCGGGTTCACGCTCAACGAGCGGTTCGGTGTGCCCGGGCTCCCGCCGCCGTACGTCGTCGGCCGGGTGGCGGTCGAGGAGGATCCCCGGGTCCGGTTGACCACCAACATCATCGACCATGACCCCGGTGACCTTCGGCTGGGGATGCGGACCGAGGTCGTCTTCCAGCAGGAGGGTGACGTCTGGCTGCCGCTGTTCCGGCCGACCGCGGATCAGCCCGCACCCGCCGCGATGCCGCCCGATGACCCGGAGCCGGAGCAGGTCGCGTCTTTCGTGCGGCCGATGGCGGCGCGGGAGAAGTTCGAGGACAAGGTCGCGATCACCGGTGTCGGCGCGTCCCGGATCGGCCGGCGGCTGATGCTGTCGCCGATGGAACTCACCCTGCAGGCATGCGAGCAGGCGGTCGCCGACGCCGGGCTGACCCTGGCCGATATCGACGGCCTCTCCACCTACCCCGGCGCGGTCAGCATGGGCGGCATCGGCGAGGGCGGGCTGACCCACGTCGAAGCGGCGCTCGGGTTGCGGCCGACCTGGCACAACGGCGGGCTGGAGACCTTCGGCCCGGCCGGCTCCGTGATCGCGGCCATGCTCGCCGTCGCGGGCGGGCTGGCGACCCATGTGCTGTGCTACCGGACGGTCTGGGAGGCCACCTTCTCCCAACTGGTGAAGGAGGGCCGGACCACGCAGGAGATGGGCCGGCTGGACGGCTACACATCGCCGTTCGGGGCGACCTCCGCGGCCCCCTCTCTGGCGATCAACGCACAGCGGCACTTCCATCGGTACGGGACGACGAAGGAGGCGCTGGGCTGGATCGCGCTCAACCAGCGCGCCAACGCCGCCACCAACCCGGAGGCGATCTACCGGGACCCGATGACGATGGACGACTACCTGAACGCCAGGCCGATCACGACGCCGTTCGGACTGTACGACTGCGACGTCCCGTGCGACGCGTCCACCGCAGTGGTGGTCTCCGCGAGACATCGCGCGGTGGACCTGCCCCGGCCACCGATCCTGGTCGAGGCGGTCGGCACGCAGATCATCGAGCGGGTGGAGTGGGACCAGACGACGTCCACGCACGAACCGCAGGTGCTCGGCCAGGCCGCCCACCTGTGGTCGCGCACCGACCTGCGCCCCGGTGACGTCGACATCGCCGAGCTGTACGACGGGTTCACCTTCAATTGCCTGTCCTGGATCGAGGCCCTGGGCTTCTGCGGGATCGGCGAGGCAGGGGACTTCCTTCAGGGCGGCAAGAACATCGCGCGGGACGGCGTGCTTCCGCTGAACACCCACGGTGGGCAGCTCTCCCACGGTCGCACGCACGGCATGGGTCTGCTGCGGGAAGCCATCATCCAGTTGCGCGGAGAAGGCGGAGAGCGGCAGGTGCCGGATGCCCGCACCGCGGTGGTGAGCTCCGGCGGCCTCACTCCCAGTGGCGTCCTGCTGCTGCGGACGGATTCGTGACCGGGTGCACCGCGCCGGGTGGGGAATCGACCGTGGCCTGGACGAAGACTTCCGGCGCGACGATGGGCCGCGTCAGTGCTCCAAGGAGATGGCAGCAATGAAGGTCGTGGTCGACCGGGTCAAGTGCGCCGGGCTGGGCATCTGCGAGGCGCAGTCGCCCGGTACCTTCGAGATCGACGAGAACGGGGAAGTGGTGATCCTCGACGAAGAGGTCGGCCCGGACCGGCTCGAAGAGATCAGGGACACGGTGGCTTCGTGTCCCACCAGGGCGCTCAGTCTGGTCGAGGACTGATCGTTCAGGGACACCGGTCGGGCATGAGGCCCTACTCGTCCAGCAGGTAGGTGTCGATCAGCTCGGCCAGACCGGCGCCCGCGATCGAGTCGTCCGTCATGGGGCCTGCGATCGCGGCGAGGGCGGCGTCCCGTGGGGGCAGCCCCTCCTGGATCAGCCGACCGGCCGCGATCAGTACCCGAGTGGAGGCCACCTCGCGCAGGCCACCCGTCTCCACCCGCCGGATGGCCTGGCCCAGCCGCACGAGGCGGGCGGCCCACTCCGGCGCGACACCGGCCTCGTGGGCGACCACCTTCTCCTCGACGTCCGGCGTCGGGAAACCGAGCTCTACGGCGACCATCCGCTGCCGGGTCGAGACCTTGAGGTCCTTCAGCACGCTTTGATAGCCCGGATTGTAGGAGACCACCAACGAGAAGCCCGGTGCCGCATCGAGAGTGACTCCGAGCCGGTCGATCGGCAGCTGCCGCCGGTGGTCGGCCAACGGGTGCAGGACGACGGTGGTGTCCTGGCGGGCCTCGACGACCTCGTCCAGGTAGCAGATGCCACCCTCGCGGACGGCCCGGGTGAGCGGACCGTCCGCCCATTCCGTCTCGCCACCTCGCAGCAGGAAACGGCCCACCAGGTCGGCCGCGGTCAGGTCGTCGTGGCAGGCCACGGTGAACAACGGACGGCCGAGGTCGTAGGCCATGGCCTCCACGAAACGGGTCTTGCCGCAGCCCGTCGGCCCCTTGATCAGGATCGCCAGTCCCTGCCGGTGGGCGGCCTTGAAGACCTGCTCTTCGTTGCCGACGGACACGTAGTGGGGGCGGCTGGTGGCCGAGTCGGCCATGGTTCCTCCTCGCGCGTCGATTCCGGCGGCCGGATGCGCCCGGCTTGACCGAACCGACCGGCCTCCGTATTGTAACAAAAAGTTGTTCCACCACGATACGGGTGGGGCCGGTGAGATCGCTCCGGCCGTCACGCGTCAGTTCTGTGAGGTCGAAGAGATCATGGACTTCTCGCTACCGGTCGAGGTGGAGCGGTTCCGCGACGAGGTGTGCGCCTGGCTGGCCGGCAACCTCACCCCCGAAATCGTCGCGGCGGGCCCGCACCGGGGCTCGAACCCGGCCGCCTTCGACCTGATCCGCTCCTGGAACCGTACCTGCGCCGATGCGGGCTGGTCCGCCGTGTCCTGGCCGGTGGAGTACGGCGGTCGCGGGGCCGGTGTCCTGGAGCAACTCGTGTACGTGGAGGAGACCACCCGGGCCCGGGCGCCGATGCCGATCAACGTGATCGGGATGAACAACATCGCCCCGGCGATCATGCAGTACGGCACGAAGACCCAGAAGACGACTCTGCTGCCGCGGATGATGCGCGCGGACGACATCTGGTGCCAGGGGATGTCGGAGCCGGAGGCCGGCTCGGACCTCGCGTCGCTGCGCACCAGGGCGGTGCGCGAGGGCGACCACTTCGTCGTCTCCGGCCAGAAGATCTGGACGTCGCTGGGGCACCTGGCCGACTGGTGCCAGCTGTACGTACGCACGGATCCCGAGGCGGCCAAGCACAAGGGCATCTCCTGCCTGATCGTCGACATGTCGCTGCCCGGTATCGAAGCGCGCCCGCTGGTCACGATGACCGGCGACGCGGATTTCGCCGAGGTGTTCTTCGACGAGGTGCGGGTCCCGGTGGACGCCCTCCTCGGCCCGCTGAACGGCGGCTGGCAGGTGGCCACCACCACGCTCAGCCATGAACGTGCCGGTGCCGCGCGGCTCCACGCCGAGTTGCGGGGCCGGTTGGAGGATCTGGTTGCCGATCTCGCCGGGGTGAAGCAGGACGGCCGGCTCGTGCTGGAGGACCCCTCCACCCTGCGCCGGCTGGGTGGACTCGATCTGAGCATCAGTCACCTCAAGGCCCTGGGCGAGCGGTCGATCTCGGCCGGCCTGCACGGCGGTGACCCGTTCACGACGTCGGGGGCGGCCAAGAACGTCTGGGGGGTCGCAGGGCAGGATCTCGCCGCCGCGGCGTACGACCTGCTCGGATCCCACGACCCCGGCGGCAGGTGGGCCGAGTACCGGCTCGCGGCACGCTCGCTCACGATCGCCGGTGGCACCTCGCAGATCACGAAGAACATCACGGCCACCCGACTTCTTGGACTGCCGCGCAGATGAACCTCGAACTCACCGAAGAGCAACTCGCCCTCCGTTCCACCGTGCGGCGATTCCTGGCCGAGCGGGCAGGGGTGGCGGAACACGTCCGCCCGCTGCTCGACGACCCGTGCGGCAGCACCGCACAGGTGTGGCGCGGTCTCGCCGGCCTCGGCATCAACGGGCTCCTCGTCCCCGAGGAGTTCGGCGGGGCGGGGATGGGCATGGTCGAGGCCGGCATCGTGCTCGAAGAGCTCGGTGCGGTCGTGAATCCCGGGCCGTGGCAGTCCACCGCCGTGGCCTCGGTCCGGGCGCTGACCCGCTCCGAGGCCGGGGGAGAAGAGGCCGCGACACTGCTGGCCGGCATCGCCGGCGGGTCGGCGGTCGTCACCGTCGGCCCCCTCGACCCGGCGGCCGAGCGGCCGGTCGCGAGCAGCGGAGCCGGTGGCACAGTGATCAGCGGTGTGGCCGACCTGCTGGACGCCGCCGCCGCCGACACCGTCCTGGTGCCGGCCACGGACGGCGGACGGCCGGGTCTCTACGCGGTCGACGCGGACGGCGGCGGGATCTCCTCGGTCTCGCGCGGCGGTATCGACCCGACGCGCAAGCAGTTCCGGTGCACCTTCACCGATGCTCCCGCGCGGCGGCTGGCGTTCGTGACCCCGCAGTCGGCGCGGGCCCTGCTGGACGACGTCCTCGTGGCCATGGCCGCGGACGCGGTCGGCGCCGCCCGCGCCGCGTTGGAGATCGCCGTCGAGCACGCGAAGGTCCGCAACCAGTTCGGCCACCCGATCGGCTCGTTCCAGGCGGTCCAGCACATGTGCGCCGACATGTTCGAGACGGTCGAACTCGCCCGCAGCGGTGTGCTGTACGGGCTCTGGGCGGCCGATCACGCCGACCCGGCCGAGCGTCATCTCGCGGCCGTCCGGGCCAAGGCCTTCGCCGGCCGGCTCACCTCGGTCGGGGACACCGCCGTACAGGTCGTCGGCGGGCTCGGGTTCACCTGGGAGCACGACCTGCACCTGTACCTGAAGCGGCTGCTGAGCTGGAGCGCCTACCTGGGCGCTCCCGACCGGTACCTCCTGGAACTGGGCTCGCGGCTGGTCCGGTCGGTGACGTAGGAGCACAGGCGATGTGTTCTCCGGGTCCCCACACTCGCATCGCATGAGTCGGTGGCCGACCCGGGGGGCGGGGAGGCGATCGTGCGCAGCGCGGTCGAGAGGTTCGGCCGCCTCGACGCGGTGGTGAGCAACGCGGGCATCTTCCAGACGTCGCCCTTCGACCAGTTGTCGCCGGACGACTGGCGGCGCATGCTGAACGTGCATCTGGACGGTGGGTTCTACCTGAGCCAGCCGGCGTTCCGCGTGATGAAGGCGCAGGGTTACGGCCGGTTCGTGTTCATCTCCTCCTCTGCCGGAATCTTCGGGCAGGCCGAGGCCGCACACTACGCGGCGGCGAAGGCCGGCCTCCTGGGCCTGACGAACGTCATCGCTCTGGAAGGCGAACCCCACGGCGTCCTGGCCAACACCGTCCTGCCGACGGGCTTCTCGCGGATGGTCACCGCCACTGTCGGAGATCGAGAACAGTTCCCCCAGGAGACGGCCTTCTACAAGGCCATCCAGCCCGGCTTGGTCGTCCCCATCGTCGTCTACCTCGCCAGTAAGGCCTGTGACCGTACGCATCAGAACTACTCCGCGAGTGCCGGACGTTATGCCCGGGCCTTCGTCGGGCTGGGCGACGGCTGGTTCGCCGGGCCCGGCAGCACACCGAGCGCCGACGACATCGAGGACCATCTCGCCGAGATATCGGGGACGGAGTCCTTCACCGTCCCGGGGTCGATCTACGACGAGGTGGCGGGCGTCTGCACGCTGCTCGGAATCATCGGCTAGCCGATCACACCCGTGTGCCGAGCCGGCCGCCCGGTCTGCTCAGGCCGGGGTGTCCTCGCGAGTGGCGATGCCGTGCAGGACGGTGTCGCGCACGTGCAGCAGGGCCGAGCGCTTGCCCACCGTGGTCAGGATGTTCTGCGGTATCCACTGGATGCCGATGATGCAGCGGGCGACGGTCTCCAGCGAGGACTTCTGCTGCCGGAGCTCACCGGAACCGATCCCCTGGGACAGCAGCGTCCGCATCTGGTTCAGCCGGGTGGAGAACGACCAGCCCGGGTTCGGGGTGTCCGGCGGGGACTGCCGCATCCACGCCAGCTGGATCCGGAACTCGTCGCTGAACTTGTCCAGCACGTTGACGTTGACCCAGCTCAGCGCATCGAGCTTCTCCAGCGGGGTGGAATCGGATCCGAGCACGCCGGTCCAGCCGGCGCCGACCTTCTCACCGAACGAACGCATGATCGACATCAGCAGCTCTTCCTTCGAGCCGATCAGCCGGTGCACCGTGCCGGTGGCCATCCCCGCGGCGGAGGCGATCTCCCGCACCGTCGTGAGCTCGTACCCGCGACGGCCGAACTCGGCCCGGGCCACGGCCCGGACGTAGGCGGCCTTGTCCTTCGGATCGTCGGCCTGCTCGTCCGACCAGGCCCGCACGATGGTGTCCGCGGAGACGAACGCGCTGGAACGGTCGAGGTCCGCGTCCGAAGGGTCCGTGGTGGCCAGGCCCCGCAGGATGATGGCGGCCAGCACTCGCGAGACCTGGTCGGACGCCGCGTCGTGCCGGATCACGTCCAGCCCGACGTGGAGCATGGTCTGGCAGATGCGGTCCGCCAGCACCGCCAGGTCCAGATCGGTGCGGATGACTCCGCTCCAGCGGCCGGCGCGCAGCGCCTCGAGCATCGCCTGCTGGATCGCGACGGGCTGACGCTGCGCGAGCTCGACGAGTTCGGCGTTCGAGCTGGGACTCTCGTAGAACGACATCTGCAACTGAGCGCGGTGCTGGACCGCGAAGTCGGCGATCGCGGCACCCAGGTCCACGATCTGGTCCAGCGCGGACCGGGAGCCGGCCTGGTCGAGCCCGGCCTGGGCGATCTCCCCGAGCCGGTCGAGGTCGGCGTGGTACTGCCGCATCAGCTCGAGAAGGATGGCGTCCTTGGACTCGAAGTGGTGGTACAGGCTGCCCGGCAGGATTCCCGCGGCGTCCGCGATCTGCTGCAGCGAGGTGCGCAGGCCCGAGGAGGCGATCAGGGACGCGGCCGTCTGCAGGATCTCGTTGCGCCGCGTCTGGTCCGTGGAGCTCGTCCCGCCCCGAGCGCCCAGGTCGAAGACCTCGGCGCGGCCGGTGTTCGCAGTCACCCGGCGCCGACCCTGTCCGCCGGTCGGAACCGAAGCTTCGGCATTGGACACCTCTCAGGCTCGCACACACGACGGACGGCAAGAGAGAGGCCGTGCGGACGTCTCCTGGAACCCGTACCACAGTGGGGCCGGCCCCTGGACTTCATGCCAGAGCCGCATTACCCAATGGTACCGCAACGAGATGAAGGGGATCTCGTACCGGCGCGGCCTCCTACCTGCTCGGCAGCCTGGCGGCTAGGTCCATCACGCTGACCGTGTCGGTGCCGGTCTTCTTCAGCCGCGACGAGGAACGGAAGCCGAGATCGACGTCGCCCGCCTGCGCCCGCAGCGCACGCACCGTCACCTTGTCGCGGGGGATCCGCGAGAACAGGTCGAACGAGAACAGCCGCAGCGCGTTCTCGTGGGTGATCTTGTTGATCTCGTCGTCCGGGACGCCGTCGAGGTACATGGCCAGGGCCTCCGGAGCGGCCGGCCAGGTGGAGTCCGAATGCGGGTAGTCGCATTCCCAGGTGACCATGTCCAGGTTGAGCCTGTCCCGGTTCGCCAGGCCGAAGCCGTCGTCGATGAAGCAGGTGACGATCCGGTCCAGGAACAGCTCGCTGGGAAGCATGTCTCCGAAGTCCTGGTGAGTCCAGGCGCGGTGCATCTTGTACACCCGGTCGATCCGCTCCAGGAAGTACGGTATCCAGCCGATTCCACCCTCGCTCAGCGCCAACGTGAGATCCGGGAACTTGCGCAGGATCGGAGACCACACCAGGTCGGCCGCGGCCTGGACGATGCTCATCGGCTGGAGCGTGATCATGGTGTCCACGGGCGCGTCCAGCGAGGTGATCACGACGGAGGAGGAGGAGCCGATGTGCAGGCACACGACGACGTTCTCGTCGCTGCAGGCCTGCCAGAACGGGTCCCAGTGCTCGTTGTGCAGGGACGGGAGGCCGAGCTTCTCCGGGTTCTCGGAGAAGCTGACGGCGTGGCAGCCCTTGCGGGCGGTGCGCCGGATCTCCTCGGCCATCAGGTTCGGGTCCCAGATCGGCGGCAACGACAGCGGGATCAGGCGGCCCGGGTACGTACCGCACCACTCGTCGATGTGCCAGTCGTTGTACGCGCGCAGCACCGCCAGGCCCAGGTCCTTGTCCTGCGCACGGGCGAAGTACTGGCCGCAGAACTGCGGATAGGAGGGGAAGTTCATCGACGCGGCCACGCCGTTGGCGTTCATGTCCCGGATCCGCTCGTGGATGTCGTAGCAGCCGGGCCGGATCTCGCTGAACCTGGTGGGCTCGGCGCCGTACTCGTCGGGCGGCCGGCCGGCCACCGCGTTCAGCCCGACGTTGGTGGCCTCCTGGCCCTCGAAGACCCAGGCATCGGTGCCGTCGTCCCTGGTGACGACTCTCGGCGCCAGGTCACGGTACTTGTCGGGGATGTGCCCGTCGAACATGTCCGGCGGCTCGACGAGATGATCGTCGACCGAAACGAGGATGAAGTCGTCCATCTTCATTGATCACTCCCTGTGGCATGGCGAATTCCGTGCCGGGGCCGGCGATGCTCCGGCGCCCCTGGGCCCCGCCGGCTCCGGTATCCGCCCGGTTCGACGGCCGCCGCCACCGTTGACGCCCACTGCCGCGAACGGTAATCTGGAACATATATTTGGTCAACTCTGATGCCGAACCACCCGAGCAGGGACTGTCATCGTGACGAACGACGAGGCGGGCCGTGCGGCTCTGGCCCGCTGGACGCTGCTCGCGGGGGCGCTGTCCGGTCGCACGGTCAGGGTGGGGGCCGTCGATCCCGGCGAGGAGCCGTGGACGGACGGCGAGACGATCTATCTGGATCCCCGGGCCGAGCGGGCCGAGCAGATCGCGGCGCTCGCGGTGCAGGCCAGCCTGCTCTGCGCCGGGAGCCTGGAGCCGGATCTCGTCCGCGCCTTGGTGCGTCGCCCCTCCCGAGCCGGCCGCTACCTGGCGGTGGAGGGCCGCCGCGCGCTGGCGCAGAACCGGGCCCTGCTTCCCCGCGCGGCCCGGTCGCTGCTCGACGAGAGCGGTCCCATCGGCACCGACTCACCGCGGGCCTCGCTGGCCGTGGCCTGCGGCCGGGGGCCGGTCCCGGCGGCACCGGCGGCCTTCGGGGTGATCCGGCCGCGGGAGCTGCGGCGGGCCGGGCCCGAGGCCGATGCGGCGGGCGGGCACGTCCCGCGCCGCCACCGCGAGCGGGAGCCGGCCGTACTCGACGCGGAGGCCGCCGAGGGTGCGCAGGTCGTGGACCTGTACTCCAGCCCGGTCGGTGGCGGTGGCGGTGTCGGCCGGCTCCTGCGGAAGATGCTGGGATCGGTCCGCCGGCTCGGCGAGGGCGGATCGCCGGGCGCCGACAGCCCGACCCACCGGATGCGCTCCGGCGCGCGCGGCGGCGGGAACGCGGTGATCTCGGCCGCCGACGACGGCTCGCCCGACGAGTCCGCCGCCCTCCCCGGCGGGGTCACCTATCCGGAGTGGGACGCGCGCCGTCGCGCCTACCGGCCCGGCTGGTGCACCGTGCGGGAGACGATGCCGACGGAGGAGAGGGAGCTCGAGCCCGATCGGCGGGACGGGAACGCGTTGCGCGGCCCGCTGGCCCGGCTGGCCTTCGGCGTGGACCGTGCCCGTCGGCAGCCACAGGGCGAGGACGTCGACATCGACGCCGCGATCGCGGCGCGCGCGGCCGTGCTCGCCCGGTCGGTACCCGACGAGGCGGTCTACGTCGCGAGCCTGCGCCGCCGGCGGGATCTTTCGGTGCTGATCCTGCTGGACGTGTCAGGCTCCGCCGGTGAGCCGGGGGAGAGCGGCCGCACGGTGCACGAGGCCCAGCGGGCGGCGGCCGGATCGCTCGCCCGGGCGTTGCACGGGCTCGGCGACCGGGTGGCGCTGTACGCCTTCAACAGCCAGGGGCGCAACGATGTCCGCCTGATGCCGGTGAAGCGATTCGACGACGGCCTCGACGGCCGGGTACTGCGCCGGCTGGGGGGACTGGTGCCCAGTGCGTACTCGCGGCTCGGGGCGGCGGTGCGACACGGCGCCGCGGTGCTGGAGGCGCGAGGCGGGACGTCGCGGCGGCTGCTGGTGGTGCTCTCGGACGGGCTCGCCTACGACCACGGGTACGAACGTGACCACGGTGCGGCCGACGTCCGGCGAGCGCTTGCCGAGGCGCGCGGCCGTGGCACCGCGTGCCTGTGCCTGACGATCGGAGCCGACACCGCCGCCGGGGACCTGCGGCGGGCCTTCGGGAGCGCCGCCCATGCGACCGTCCCGCGGCTCGGGGACCTGGGGCTGGTGGTGGCTCCCATGATCCGCTCCGCGATCCGTTCGGCCGAGGTGGGCCGCCGGGTCTCCTAGCGGCGTACCGCTGAGGTACGGAAATCCAGTGCTGCAGGGGGTTTGACGGGGCGAATCAGGTCTGGTTAGAGTCTGAAACAAATGTTAGGTTCTCCGCGACGAACGAGCTAGGGGAGGTGGCATGTCATACGAGAGCAGCGCGGAACCCATCAAGATCGGATACCTGTTCGACTTCAAGCTCCCGGAGAGTTTTCCGGCCACGATGCGCGACGACCTGCGGCGGCCGTTCCAACTGGTCTTCGACGACGCGCTCAAGCACGGCGTCATCGACCGGCCCGTGGAGATCGTCTTCAAGGAGGTCGAGGGGCTTCCCAAGGGCACGATCAAGGCGGTGATCGACGGTTTCGGCGAGCTCGTGGACGAGGGCTGCCTGGTGGTCTTCGGGCCGCACATCACCGACAACGCCGTGCCGACCCGTGAAGCCATCGAGGAGCGGTTCAGGGTGCCGGCGATCAGCGTCACCGGGACCGACGACTGGCTGGGGGAGTGGACGTTCGCCTTCCCGCAGGGGTCGATGACCGACGAGCCGATCTTCTGGGCGGATCTGCTGGCCAAGGGCGGCCACACCACGGCCGGCGTGCTGGTCGAGCAGTCACTGGTCGGCCGGAGCTACCTGGCGAACTTCCAGAGAGCGTGTGAGCGCAAGGGCATTCAGATCGTCGCGGCGGTCTCCGTGGCGCAGACGGCGCAGGACGTCGCGGCAGCGGTCCGCACCCTGCACGAGGCCCGGCCCGATGCGCTGGTGCACTGTGGCTTCGGCTTCGGCATCGTGTTCGTCAACCCCGCGCTGGAGGAACTGAACTGGGATCCGCCGCGGTTCAGCGGCACCGCGTTCCAGAACGCCTGGATCAATCCGGTGATGTGGCGCGCGTTCCTGGGCTGGACGGGCGTCGACCAGTACGACGAGGCGAACCAGGTCGGTCAGGCCTTCCTCGACCTGTACGAGGCCGACCAGAACCGGCGGCCGCAGTACTGCGTGCCGATGGTCAACCGCGACATCGCCACCACCCTGCTGCAGGCCTTCACCGACGCGCACCCGCTGAGCCCGCGTGGCGTCAAGGAAGCGCTCGAGCGGGTCAAGATGCTGCCCGCCGCGGCCGGCGCCCCCGGCACCCGGATCTCCTTCGGGAAGTGGACCCGGCGCGCCTGGATGGGGGCCGGGTACCTGGTCGCCCGCCGATTGGACCCGGACGGGGTCAACTCACATCTGGTCGACAGGTTCGGAGTGGAATAGGGATGACCACCGAGAAGAGCACGCCGGCCCTCGCCGAGCACGCGAGACCGCCTGCCCGCAGGGGCTCGCTCTGGACCGCGTTCTGGATCGCCATCGCCGTCGCCGTGCTCGCCGTCGTCGCGGCCAACGCACGCCAGGGCGCCGTGTCCGACCGGATCGCCAACCCCGGCGTCACCGGCGCCCCCCGCCCGGTGCGGCCGCTGCTCGGTTTCGAGCACTGGATCCCGCTGATCCATATCGGCACCCTGATCGGCATGATCGCGCTGGTGACGGCCTTCTTCGTCGCCTGGCGCCGCTTCCCGCGCCACCCAGTCCTGGTGATGGCCCTGATGACCACGCTGATCGTGTGGCAGGACCCGATCATGAACTGGGCGCCGTACGCGGTCTACAACCCGGACCTGTGGCACTGGCCCGAGGACTGGCCGCTGGCGTCGATCTCGCCGACGGTCGAGCCGTTCGTGGTGTTCGGCTACGCCTCCTTCTACCTCGGTCCCTACTTCCCGGCCATCTGGATGCTGCGCCGCCTGCAGGCCGGGCGCGGCCCGGAGTCCTTCGTCTGGCGCCACCCGCTGATCAGCCTGGCGCTGCTGCTGCTCGTCATCGGCTTCGTGATGGACGCCATCCTCGAGATCAGCCTGGTGTCCAGCGGGATGTACATCTACTCGCAGGTCATCCCGTGGGGCTCGGTGTTCACCGGGACGACGCACCAGTTCCCGCTGATCTGGGAATCGGTGATGGTCACCTTCGTGATGATCCCGGCCGGCGTGCTGCTGTACCGCGACGACACCGGCCGTACCGTGGCCGAGAAGCTGGCGCAGCGTGCCCGGGTCTTCCCGGCCCGGCCGTTCGCCGGCATGTTCGCGGTGATGTTCGTGATCATCAACGTGGCGTACTTCGCGTACGGGGCGGGCTTCGGCATCATCCGCGCCACCAAGGTCGCCACCTCCGTGGCCTGCCCCTGGCCCTACCCGGAGGCCAAGGTCTACGACCCGCAGGGCTTCTACGCCAAGGCCGGGGCTCCGGGCCCGTACTCCGAGGGCAAGTGGAACACCTGGATGACCGCGCAGCCCGACGGCCGGCCCGACGTCCCGACCTCGCCGACCGGGCCGTGCGCCCCGGGTAAGGGGTGACCGATGAGCGACCCACGAAGCGTCGTCATCACCGGTGCCTCGCGAGGCCTCGGTCTCGCCTCCGCCGGCCTGCTCTACCGGCAGGGGTGGCGGGTGGTCGCGGCGATGCGGTCACCCGAGGCCGGCCTGGAGCGGCTGCGGGCCGCGACCGGGGCCGGCCCGGACGACCCGCGCCTGATCGGGGTACGGCTCGACCTGGACGACCACGAGTCGGTGGCCGCCGCCGCGGAGGCGATCACGGCGGCGGTCGGCGCCCCGGACGTCCTGGTGCACAACGCCGGCATCGCCGCCGCGGGATGCGTCGAGGAAGTTCCGATGGACGTATGGCAGGGGATGTTCTCCACCCACGTGCTCGGCCCGGTGGCGTTGACCAAGGCACTGCTGCCCGCGATGCGCGCGGCCGGGCGCGGGCGGATCATCATGGTGTCCAGCCAGGGCGGGGTGCGGGGCATCCCCTGCATCGCCGCCTACTCGGCCGCCAAGGGTGCGGCGGAGCGCTGGGCCGAGTCGATGGCCAACGAGATCGCCCCCTTCGGACTGGGCGTCACCGTCCTGGTGGCCGGAACCTTCGACACCGACATCATCACCGATGCCGGTGCCCAGGACCTCCGTGAGTTCGAGGGGCCGTACGCGGCACACCACAAGACCATCGACCGCCGGGGCCGGGCCGCGATGGCCCGGCTCGCGGCCCCCCCACGCCGGTTCGCCGAGGGCCTGGCGCGGGCGACGCGGGACACCGCCCCGTTCGCCCGCCGGGCGGTGGGCACGGATGCGCGGATGCTGTTGCTGTTCAACCGGCTCATGCCCACCCGCGTGCTGCATCAGGTGATCAGGGTGGCCATGGGGCTGCCCCGCCGTGGCGCGCTGCGGCTGGTCGCGGCCACCGAGAGCCCGAAGCCGCCCGTAGCGAAGGAGCGCGAGAACCTTGCCTGAAGAGACGGCCATGTTCGAGACCCGGATGCTGATCGACGGTCGGCTCGTCGAGGGCGCATCGGGCACGTTCGACAACGTCAACCCGGCGACCGAGGAGGTCATCGGGCAGGCTCCGGACGGGTCCAAGGCCGACATGGGCCGCGCGATCGACGCCGCCCGCCGCGCTTTCGACGAGACCGGCTGGCCGGCGGATCACGCGTTCCGCAAGCGGTGCCTGGAGCAGCTGCAGCAGGCACTGGAGGGCGAGCGGGAGCAACTGCGCGAGGAGCTGATCCTGGAGGCCGGTGCGCCGCGGCTCACCACGTTCGGCCCGCAGCTCGACTCGCCGCTCTCGGACGCTTTGACCTACCCCGCCAAGCTGATCGAGGAGTACCCCTGGGAGACCGACCTCGGTGACGCCTACGTCGAGCTGACCAGGACGAACACCACCCGCAAGGTCTGGCGCGAGCCGGTCGGGGTCGTGGGTGCGATCACGCCGTGGAACTTCCCGTTCGAGGTGGCCCTCCACAAACTCGGCCAGGCGCTCGCCACCGGCAACACGGTGGTGCTCAAGCCGGCGCCCGACACGCCGTTCAACGCCACCCGCCTGGGCCGTCTCGTCGCCGAGCAGACCGACATACCGGCCGGTGTCGTCAACGTCGTGCCGTCGTCCGACCACCTGGTGGGGGAGGAGCTGACCCTCTCGCCGAAGGTCGATCTGATCTCCTTCACCGGGTCCACCGCCACCGGCCGCCGGATCATGGAGAAGGGCGCGGCGACGATGAAGCGGCTCTTCCTGGAGCTGGGCGGCAAGTCGGCCACCATCGTGCTGGAGGACGCCGACCTCGCCACGGCCTGCCTGATCGGGATGGCGCCGTGCATGCACGCCGGCCAGGGGTGCGCGAACCCGACCCGGATGCTGCTGCCCCGGTCCCGGTACGACGAGGGCGTGGAGATGCTGCGGGCGATGTACGAGGGGGTGGCGCCCGGCGATCCGCAGGACCCGGGAACGCTGTGCGGGCCGGTGATCTCGGCCAGGCAGCGCGACCGTGTCCTCGGTTACATCCAGAAGGGCATCGACGAGGGGGCCACGCTGCTCGTGGGGGGCACGGCGGCGCCGGCGGGCCGGACGTCGGGCTTCTGGGTCCGGCCCACGCTGTTCGCCGACGTCGACAACTCGATGACCATCGCGCAGGAGGAAATCTTCGGCCCGGTGCTGGCCGTGATCCCGTACGACCAGGAGGACGACGCCGTCCGGATCGCGAACGAGAGCCCCTACGGGCTGGCGGGAAACGTCATGTCCGGCTCGCTGGATCGTGCCCTCGCAGTGGCCCGCCGCCTGCGCGCCGGGTTCATCGGGATCAATGGGGCGGTCGGCTACGGCGCGGACGTGCCGTTCGGCGGCTACAAGGCCAGCGGCGTCGGCCGGCAGAACGGAACCGCCGGGTTCGACCAGTACACCGAGATCAAGTCAGTCGGCCACCCCGTCGTGTGAAGGAGCCACAGCATGGAATTTTTCGATGACCTGGAGGACTTCGGCTCCTTCGACGAGGCGGTGTCCGGCAACGTGCGGGACCCGTACACCGAGATGGCTCGGCTGCGGCGGGAGGAGCCCGTGCAGCGCCTCGACCTCTCGATGATGCCGCACGAGGAGTCCAAACCGGTCTTCATGGTGTACCGCCACGAGGACGTCGCGCAGATGCTGCGGGACCACGAGACCTTCTCCTCCTCGATCGTCATCGACGCCTTCGGTGAGGCGCTCGGCGAGCACGTCATGCTCGGGATGGACGAGCCGGAACACGGGCGTTACCGGGCCCTGGTCGCGCGGGCCTTCGCGCAGAAGTCCCTGGCGCGCTGGGAGGACCAGCTGGTCGGCCAGATAGCCAACGACCTGATCGACCGGTTCGCGAGCCGCGGCTCGGCCGACCTGGTCAAGGAGTTCACCTTCCAGTACCCGACCCAGATCATCGCGGGTCTGCTCGGGCTGCCGAGGGAGGACTACGCGCAGTTCCAGAAGTGGTCCATCTCGCTGCTCGGCATCACGGTCAACCGGGAGCGGGGGGTGGAGGCCTCCAACACCCTGCGCGAGTACTTCGTCCCGATCCTCGCCGCCCGGCGGGAGAACCCGCAGGACGACCTGATCAGCAGCCTGGCGCAGGCCGAGATCGATGGCGAGCGGCTCACCGACGAGGAGATCTTCTCCTTCCTGCGGCTGCTGTTGCCGGCCGGGGTCGAGACGACCTACCGCTCGCTCGGAAACCTGCTGCTGGGCCTGATGTCCGACGCGGAGCTGTTCGGCACCGTCCGCAAGGACCGTTCGCTGCTGCCGCAGGCGATCGAGGAGGCGGTCCGCTGGGAGCCGCCGCTGCTGATCATCACCCGGGTGGCGACGAGGGACACCGAGCTCGGCGGGGTGACGATTCCGAAGGGATCCGCGGTGATGCCGATGCTCGGCGCCGCGAACCGGCAGGAGGATCGGTACGAGAACCCGGACTCCTTCGACATCCACCGGCCCGCACGTGGCCACATGGGCTGGGGTCACGGCGTGCATGTCTGCCTGGGCATGCACCTGGCCCGGCTGGAGATGCGGGTCGCGATGAACCTGCTGCTCGACCGCCTGCCCAACCTCCGCCTGGACCCGGACGGCGACGACCCGCACATCCGCGGCCAGGTCTTCCGCTCGCCGACCTCGCTGCCGGTGCTGTTCGACGTCCGCGGAGACATGTGATGGACGAGTTGCGCTATGACGACCGCGTGGTCGTCGTCACGGGCGCCGGCCGGGGGGTGGGGCGCAGCCACGCGCTGCTGCTCGCGTCCAAGGGCGCCCGCGTCGTGGTCGCCGACTACGGCGTGGACATCGACGGTTCCGGTACGTCGGCCGGTCCCGCCGAGGATGTCGTGCGGGAGATCGAGAACGACGGCGGCGAGGCGGTGGCGTGCTGCGCCTCGGTCGCCGAGGAGAAGGGCGCCGCCGGCATGGTGCGGACGGCGCTGGACACCTGGGGCCGGATCGACGCCGTCGTCAACAACGCGGGCATCCACGACCCGGGTGCGTTCGAGCGGCTGACGATCGCGCAGTACATGAAGATGATCGAGGTGCACTACCTGGGCACGCTGTTCGTGACCAGGGCGGCGTGGCCGCACTTCCTCAAGGCGGGCTACGGACGGGTGGTCAACACCGTGTCCGAGGCCATGCTCGGCGGCATCCCGGAGCTGAGCAGCTACGGCGCGGCGAAGGGGGCGATCTGGGGACTCACCCGGAACCTGAGCACCGAGGGGTTCTCGAAGGGCATCCGGGTCAACGCCCTCGCGCCGCGGGCCTACACCCGGATGTCGGCGTCGGCCGCCGACGATCTCGCGGAGATGCTGGGGCTCCCCACGGAGGCGATGGACGAGATCAACGCAAGCATGCCGCCGGACATGTGCGCGCCGGCGGCGGCCTTCCTGGCGCACGAGTCGTGCCGGCTCACGGGCGAGGTGCTCCAGGTCGGCATGGGCGGGGTCGCGCGGCTCGCGGTCCTGCACACGCAGGGGCTCACGAAGACCCCGCTGACCGCCGAGGACATCGCGGAGAACCTCGACACCATCATGGATCTCACGGGCGCCCGGGTGACGGAGACCACCCCCCTGGGGTCATAGGCTAACAACTATTTGTTCCATCTACACGTCGTGGCCCGCCCTGGGCGCGGGTAGCGGGCGCACGACCAAGGAGGCCATCGTGGCTGATTTCGACACCGTCGACTTCTTCACCGACCCGGATCTGATCCCGGACCCGTACCCCTACTTCGACCACCTGCGTGAGCGGAGTCCCGTACTGCATCAGGAGCACCTGGGCGTCTACTCGGTGAGCGGTCACCAGGAGGCGCTCGCGACCTACCGGGACGAGGAGACGTACTCCTCGTGCGTCTCGGTGATCGGCCCGCTCGCCCCGCTGCCGTTCGAGGTGGCCGGTGACGACATCAACGAGCTCATCCGGCAGCACCGCGACGAGATCGCGATGGCCGAGTTCGTGGTGACGCAGGACCCGCCGGTGCACTCCCAGACCCGCGGTCTGCTGAACCGCCTCCTGAAGCCCAAACGGCTGAAGGAGAACGAGGACTACATGTGGCAGCTTGCCGACCAGCGGCTGGACGAGTTCATCGCCAAGGGCGGCTGCGAGTTCATGGAGGACTACGCCAAGCCCTTCTCCGGCCTCGTCATCGCCGAGCTCCTCGGGGTGCCGGAGGAGGACCGCACGACCTTCCGCGACATCATGGGCGAACAACTGGTCGGCGGGCTGAACGACGAGCTGGCGCACAACCCGCTGGAATGGCTGGACGAGAAGTTCACCACCTACATCGCGGACCGCCGGGAGAACCCCCGCGTGGACGTGCTCACCGACCTGGCGCAGGCGACCTACCCGGACGGCACCGTCCCGGAGATCGCCGACATCGTCCGGCTGGCGACGTTCCTCTTCGCGGCCGGTCAGGAGACCACGACCAAGCTGCTCAGCACCGGGATGCGCGTGCTGGCCGAGCGTCCCGACCTCCAGACGCTGCTGCGCGAGGACAACAGCAAGATCCCCAACTTCCTCGAGGAGTGCCTGCGGACCGAGAGCCCCGTCAAGAGCCACTTCCGGCTGGTGCGCAAGAACACCGAGCTGGGCGATGTCAGCCTCCCGGCCGGCGGCATGGTCATGCTGCTGCCGGGCGCCTGCAACCGGGACCCGAAGAAGTTCGAGAACCCGCACGAGTTCCAGGCCGACCGCGGCAACGTGCGCGAGCACATCGCGTTCGGGCGCGGCATCCACTCCTGCCCCGGTGCGCCGCTGGCCCGGTCCGAGGGCCGGATCTCCATGACTCGGATCCTGGCTCGGATGACCGACATCGCCATCGACGAGTCGGTGCACGGCCCGGCGGACAACCGGAACTACACCTACGACCCGACCTTCATCATGCGCGGCCTGTCCAACCTGGCCGTCACCTTCACTCCCGTGAAGTAGGCGACCGCATCGCCACCCGCGCCCCGAGCCTGGGCTCTTGACATCACTGACCACGACGATGGCTGAGGAGCCACCCATGAGTGATTCATTCCGCTACGACGGTAAGCGAGCCCTCGTCGTCGGGGGCGCCACCGGGATGGGCGCGGCCGCCGCGCGCCGGGTCGCCGCCCTGGGCGGCGAGGTGATCGTGATGGACCGGGCCCCGGTCGAATACCCGGTGGCCCAAGCCGTCCAGGTCGACCTGCAGGACCCGGCGGCGGTCGACGGCGCTCTCGGGAAGCTCGACGGGCCGATCGACGCACTGTTCTCCGCCGCCGGTATCGCCGATGGGCCCGCGCTCATGCGGGTCAACTTCATCGGCCACCGTCACATGATCGATGCGATGATCCGTGACGGCCTGCTCACCCGTGGTTCGGCGGTCTGCTTCATCTCCTCGGTGGCCGGCATCGGCTGGGAGTCGAACCTGCCGACCATCCTCGACTTCCTTGCGACGACGGACTTCGACTCGGCCGTCGGGTGGGTCGATGCGCATGAGGGGACCAACAACTACGGCTTCAGCAAGCAGGTCATCGACGCCTACGTCGCCCGCCAGGCCTATCCCTTCATGTCCGAGGGCATCCGCATCAACGCGATCTGCCCGGGGCCCACCGACACCCCTCTCGCGCAGGCGAACGCCGATCTCTGGCTCGCCTTCGCGCAGGACTACCGGGACGCCACCGGCATCGGCTATCACACCCCCGAGCAGATGGGCAACGCCATGGCGTTCCTCAACAGCGACGCCGCCAGCGGGGTCAGCGGCGTGACCCTGCTCGTCGACTCGGGCCACACGATGTCCTCGGCGGCCGGCTCGTGGGAGCCCGGCAAGGGGTTGTACGACCTGCTCATGGGCCGCCTGGCGGCCGGCTGAGCGCCTTGCGTCGTGTACGCCGCCAGCGGTCCCGAGCGCGACGCCGCCGCCGTCCCGGACTACGAACGGCTCCTGGGCGCCGGCATCAACGTCGTCTCGACGACATCGACCCGTCTGGTCTTCCCACCGGTGTACGACCCCGGCGCCCGCGACCGCCTCGCCGAGGCGGCGGCCAAGGGCCGCGCGTCCCTGTACGCCTCCGGGATCTTCCCCGGATTCGCCTCGGACCAGCTCGCGCTCGTCGCGGCGACCCAGTCGAGCACCATCCGCACCATCCGGGCGACAGAAATCTCGCTCAACGACCACTATCCGGTGGCCTCGGCGATGGTGGACGGGCTGGGATTCGGGCGACCGCTGGACTTCCAGCCCCGGATCATGCATCCGGGGTTCATCCCGGCGGCGTGGCGAGCGCCGATCGCGCTGATCGCCGCGGGCATGGGGGTCGAGCTGGACGAGGTCGAGGGACGCTTCGACCGGGCCCTGGCCGATGGTGAGATCGAGGTCGCGTTCGGCACGATCGCGGCGGGCACGGTGGGGGCGGTCCGCACGGTCGCCATCGGGGTCGTCGACGGGCGCGAGGCGATCGTGATCGAACATGTGATCCGCATGGCGCGCCACGTCGCACCGCACTGGCCTTCGTCGGACCATGACGCCACCTATCTCGTGCGCATCGAGGGTGAGCCGAACATCGACGTCCGGCTCTCACTCGGCGAAGCCGAGGGACACGATGCGGGTATCAGCGCCATGAAGGCGACGGCCATGCGGGTCGTCAACGCCGTGCCCTACGTCGTCGAGGCGGCACCGGGGCTCCTCAGCTCGCTCGACCTGCCGATCACCCTCCCTCGCCACGCCTTCACCTGACGGGGACCGGCGCGATCGACGGCAGTGCCGAGACCCGTTCGCCGTGGCCGAGGACGACGGGGAAGACCAGCAAGCGCGCGGCGGAGCCGGCGTCGAGCAGACGAGCGGTCATCGGATGAGCCAGGACCTGAACAGCTTCGTGAGCGCAGGCATCACCACGAAGATCAGTAGCGCGACGGCGACCGGCACCATGATGAGGAAGCGCGCGAACATCGGTAGCCGGGGGGTGACCGCCTGCAGGAGGTAGCCGAACGCCGTGATGATCGGGTAAATCGCGAGACAGGTCAGGACCCACATCTTCCAGCGTTTGAGCTGCGCCATGGGAGGGGCGGAAACTGCCATTGATCCAGTCCCTTCGCGGTTACCTTCAACAGACGATCGGGTGGTCCGATCGCTCATACGGCCTTGGGTTCGCCGACGCCCGGGAAGGCAAAGGGGCGACAGGGCAACAAGCCGTCTCTGGTCCGGGGTTCTCGGCTCTTCTGACATCTGCGAGCGTGCCGTCGAACCGCGGTACCCCCTGTCGGTGGGGGTACCGCGGTGGTGGTGCTGGTGTGGGTTAGGGCTTGGTGGTGGGTCGGTAGGTGCTGACCTGGACGCCGGTGGTGCTGGTGGTGGTGGAGATGAGTTCGAGGGTGGTGGAGGTTCCGTCGTTGGGGAAGATGCTTTTGCCGCCGCCGAGGATGATGGGTTCGATCATGAGGCGGAGTT
>NZ_JBPCCU010000024.1:1456-4791 GCF_050971785.1 Actinomadura scrupuli
TAGGTTGTGCGGGACCGTCCTTGCATCAAACGCCGTCTGCTCTTGTGGGTTGGGTGGTTGTGATGTGTGTGGGTGGTGCTGTCTGTTGTTTGAGAACTGCACAGTGGACGCGAGCATCTTTGTATCGCTGATGTATTCACCCTTTTCATGATCTCTTTCGGGGGGTTGTGGGGGGTGGGTTGTTTGGTGTTCAAGTTTTTAAGGGCACACGGTGGATGCCTTGGCATCAGGAGCCGATGAAGGACGTGGGAGCCTGCGATATGCCTCGGGGAGTCGGCAACCAGACTTTGATCCGGGGATTTCCGAATGGGGAAACCTGGCACCCGTCATGGGGTGTCGCCGCCGTCTGAATGAAATAGGGCGGTTGGTGGGAACGCGGGGAAGTGAAACATCTCAGTACCCGCTGGAAGAGAAAACAATAGTGATTCCGCGAGTAGTGGTGAGCGAAAGCGGAGGAGGCTAAACCGGGTGTGTGTGATAGCCGGCAGGCGTTGCGCATCCGGGGTTGTGGGACCCCCCTACCTTTGCTGCCGTGAGGGTGAGGAGTTATAAAGCGTTTGTGTAGCCGAACAGTCTGGGAAGGCTGACCGTAGACGGTGAGAGTCCGGTAGGTGAAACGCAGGCGTCTTCTGGGGGTGTTCCCGAGTAGCACGGGGCCCGTGAAATCCCGTGTGAATCTGCCAGGACCACCTGGTAAGCCTAAATACTTCCTGGTGACCGATAGCGGACGAGTACCGTGAGGGAAAGGTGAAAAGTGCCCCGGTGAGGGGTCGTGAAATAGTACCTGAAACCGTGTGCCTACAAGCCGTCAGAGCCTCCTGGACCCTTTCGGGGGTTTCTTGGTGATGGCGTGCCTTTTGAAGAATGAGCCTGCGAGTTATGGTGTGTGGCGAGGTTAACCCGTGTGGGGTAGCCGTAGCGAAAGCGAGTCTGAAGAGGGCGTTTTTAGTCGCATGCTGTAGACCCGAAGCGGAGTGATCTAGCCATGGGCAGGTTGAAGCGCCGGTAAGACGGTGTGGAGGACCGAACCCACCAGGGTTGAAAACCTGGGGGATGACCTGTGGTTAGGGGTGAAAGGCCAATCAAACTCCGTGATAGCTGGTTCTCCCCGAAATGCATTTAGGTGCAGCGTCGTGTGTTTCTTGCCGGAGGTAGAGCTACTGGTTGGCTGATGGGCCCTACAAGGTTACTGACGTCAGCCAAACTCCGAATGCCGGTAAGTGAGAGCGCGGCAGTGAGACTGCGGGCGATAAGGTTCGTAGTCGAGAGGGAAACAGCCCAGATCATCGGTTAAGGCCCCTAAGCGTGTGCTAAGTGGGAAAGGATGTGGAGTCGCAGTGACAACCAGGAGGTTGGCTTAGAAGCAGCCATCCTTGAAAGAGTGCGTAATAGCTCACTGGTCAAGTGATTCCGCGCCGACAATGTAGCGGGGCTCAAGCACACCGCCGAAGCCGTGGCATCCCAACAAAACCCAGGCGGGGTTTCCTCGTCCAGGGGTTGGGGTGGGTAGGGGAGCGTCGTGTCACCGGTGAAGCAGCGGCGTGAGCCAGTTGTGGAGGTGACACGAGTGAGAATGCAGGCATGAGTAGCGAATGAGGGGTGAGAAACCCCTCCGCCGGATGACCAAGGGTTCCTGGGGCAGGCTAATCCGCCCAGGGTAAGTCGGGACCTAAGGCGAGGCCGACAGGCGTAGTCGATGGACAACGGGTTGATATTCCCGTACCCGCTGTCACGCGCCCATATCGAACCTCCGGATACTAAGACCAGCAAACCCTGCGGTGCCGGGCCTTCGGGCCTGTCCGTGGGGGGAGTGGTCGGCCTGATGGGGTAGTAGGTAAGCGATGGGGTGACGCAGGAGGGTAGCTCAGCCCAGGCGATGGTAGTCCTGGGGTAAGCATGTAGCCCGCGCCATAGGCAAATCCGTGGCGCATGAGGGTGAGATGTGATGCCGAGCCATTGTGGTGAAGTGAGTGATCCCATGCTGCCGAGAAAAGCCTCTAGCGATGTGTGACGGCGGCCCGTACCCTAAACCGACTCAGGTGGTCAGGTAGAGAATACTAAGGCGATCGGGTGAACTGTGGTTAAGGAACTCGGCAAATTGCCCCCGTAACTTCGGGAGAAGGGGGGCCATGCCCGGTGATCCGCCGTGCGCGGTGAGCGGGGTGTGGCCGCAGATACCAGGGGGAAGCGACTGTTTACTAAAAACACAGGTCCGTGCGAAGTCGTAAGACGCTGTATACGGACTGACGCCTGCCCGGTGCCGGAACGTTAAGAGGACCGGTCAACCCTTTGGGGTGAAGCTGAGAATCTAAGCGCCGGTAAACGGCGGTGGTAACTATAACCATCCTAAGGTAGCGAAATTCCTTGTCGGGTAAGTTCCGACCTGCACGAATGGCGTAACGACTTCCCCACTGTCTCAACCACAGACCCGGCGAAATTGCAGTACGAGTAAAGATGCTCGTTTCGCGCAGCAGGACGGAAAGACCCCGGGACCTTCACTACAGCTTGGCATTGGCGTTTGGAGCGTCTTGTGTAGGATAGGTGGGAGACTGTGAAGCTCACACGCCAGTGTGGGTGGAGTCATTGGTGAAATACCACTCTGGTCGTTTCGAGCGTCTAACCCGCACCCGTGAATCCGGGTGGGGGACAGTGCCTGGTGGGTAGTTTAACTGGGGCGGTTGCCTCCTAAAAGGTAACGGAGGCGCCCAAAGGTTCCCTCAGCCTGGTTGGTAATCAGGTGGCGAGTGCAAGGGCACAAGGGAGCTTGACTGTGAGACGGACATGTCGAGCAGGTGCGAAAGCAGGGCCTAGTGATCCGGCGGTGGCATGTGGAAGCGCCGTCGCTCAACGGCTAAAAGGTACCCCGGGGATAACAGGCTGATCTTCCCCAAGAGTCCATATCGACGGGATGGTTTGGCACCTCGATGTCGGCTCGTCGCATCCTGGGGCTGGAGTAGGTCCCAAGGGTTGGGCTGTTCGCCCATTAAAGCGGCACGCGAGCTGGGTTTAGAACGTCGCGAGACAGTTCGGTCCCTATCCGCTGCGCGCGCAGGAGATTTGAGAGGGTCTGTCCCTAGTACGAGAGGACCGGGACGGACGAACCTCTGGTGTGCCAGTTGTCATGCCAATGGCACGGCTGGTTGGCTACGTTCGGACGGGATAACCGCTGAAAGCATCTAAGCGGGAAGCCTTCCTCGAGATGAGATCTCCCACCCCCTTCGAGGGGTGTAAGGCCCCCAGCTAGACCACTGGGTTGATAGGCCAGAAATGGAAGCACCGTAAGGTGTGGAGTTGACTGGTACTAATAGGCCGAGCGGCTTGAACACACCACAAAC
>NZ_JBPCCU010000025.1:0-1369 GCF_050971785.1 Actinomadura scrupuli
GGGAGTGTCATAAAGATCGTGTGTGTGGGGCGGTGATCCGGAAGGCTGGAGCGGATGCTCTGGCTGGGAAGGATCACCAGTGAACGACGACGAGATCACGGGCGGGTTGGATGTGCAGCTCGCCCGCGAGTTGATCGACCGGGCCCGGGAGCAGGGCATGTCCCTGGTCGGGCCGGACGGGTTGCTGGCGGGTGTCACCAAGACGGTGCTGCAGGCCGCGCTCGAGGCCGAGATGGCCGAGCACCTGGGCTATGACAAGGGCGAGCGCCCTCAGGTCCCGAGCGGTAATCACCGTAACGGGACCTCGGTGAAGACGGTGCTGACCGAGGTCGGCCCGGTGAGCGTGGACGTGCCTCGGGATCGGGCGGGTGAGTTCACCCCGCAGATCGTGCCCAAGCACGCCCGGCGGATCGAGGGGTTCGACGAGGCCATCGTCAGCCTGTATGCGAAGGGGCTGACGACCGGGGAGATCCGGGCGCATCTGGCTGAGATCTACCAGGTGCAGGTCTCGCGGGATCTGATCTCCCGGGTCACCGATAAGGTCGTGGAGGAGCTGGAGGCCTGGCGGTCGAGGCCGCTGGCCTCGGTCTACCCGGTGGTGCTGATCGATGCGATCTATGTGAAGATCCGTGAGGGTCAGGTCGCGAACCGGCCGATCTACGTGGCGTTGGGCATCGACTGTCACGGTGAGCGGGACGTGCTGGGCATGTGGGCCGGCACCGGCGGAGAAGGCGCCAAACAGTGGATGACCTACCTCGCCGAGCTACGCAACCGCGGTGTCGGTGATGTGTGCATCGTGGCGTGTGATGGTCTCAAAGGGCTGCCCGAGGCGATCACGCAGATCTGGCCCCAGGCCACCGTCCAGTTGTGCGTGGTGCATCTGGTGCGGGCGTCGCTGCGGTATGCCTCCAAGAAGTACTGGTCCCAGATCACCAAGGACCTGCGCGAGGTCTACACCGCCGCAACGGTCACCGCGGCGGAGGTGCGGTTCGCCGAGTTCGAAGCCGACTGGGGCGAGCGGTACCCGGCGATGGTGCGGATGTGGACCGATGCGTGGGATACCTTCGTCCCGTTCCTGGAGTTCCCGCCCGAGATCCGCAAGATCATCTACACCACGAACGCGATCGAGAGCCTGAACGCCCGGTTCCGCCAGGCCGCCCGCAGGCGAGGCCACTTCCCCACCGAGCAGGCCGCCCTGAAAGTGCTCTACCTCGTCGTCCGCGCCCCGATCAAGAACCGACTCAACGTCACCGGCAAGACCCCCGGGTGGAAAACGGCGCTCAACACGCTGTCGCTCTACTACGGCGACCGCATCACCCTCAACTAACCAAGCGATCACCGCTCTGCACACAAAGATCCGGACAGTCCC
>NZ_JBPCCU010000026.1:0-1156 GCF_050971785.1 Actinomadura scrupuli
CGGGCTTGATCGAGCCGGGCCGGCGTAAGCGCAGGCGGGAGGATTACCGGCGGTGGGAGCGGGATGCTCCGATGGCGTTGTGGCAGATGGACATCGTTGGTGGGGTGTGGTTGGCGGACGGCACCGAGTGCAAGGTCGTGACCGGGGTCGATGACCATTCGCGGTTCTGTGTGATCGCTTCGGTGGTGCCGCGTGCGACGGGTCGGGCGGTGTGTCTGGCGTTCGCCGCCGCCCTGCAGGGGTTCGGGGTGCCGGAGGAGGTGCTGACCGATAACGGCAAGCAGTTCACCGACCGGTTCGGGCATGGCGGTGAGGTGCTGTTCGACCGGATCTGCCGGGACAACGGCATCGTCCACCGGCTGACCCAGCCTCGTTCACCGACCACGACCGGCAAGGTCGAGCGGTTCCATCAGAGCTTGCGCAGGGAACTGCTGGACGACGCTGTCCCGTTCGAGAACCTGGCTGCGGCGCAGGCCGCAGTGGCGGCCTGGGTGGCCGAGTACAACACCGTGCGGCCTCACCAGGCGCTCGCGATGGCGGTCCCGGCGGATCGGTTCGCCGCTCGTTGCGAGCAGGAGCGGGAGTTGCTGGCGTTGCGGCTGCCGTCGGTGGTCCGGCTGAGTGTTGTCCCACCCCAGGCCGGGCCTGTGGACGAGCCCCTGGAGGAACCGGTGGACGGGCTGGTGGACGAGCCCGTAGAGGAGCTTGCGCGTCCAGTGGTGTGGGATGGCGGGCCGGTGGAGTTCGACCGGATCGTTCCCCCGTCGGGGAACTTGTATGTGGCGGGCCGTCAGTTCTGGCTCGGCCCGGCGCTGGCCGGGGTCACGGTGACGTTCTGGGCGGATTCGCAGGTGATTCATCTGCTGAACGCCGGGGCGAGGATCAAGACCGTCCGCTCGCATCTGTCGACGGCTGATCTGGCGGTACTGGCCGCCCGGGGCGGCCGCAAGGCCGGGCCTGCACCGTTGCCGCCGCCCGAAAGCGATAGGGATGCGATCGAGGTGGAACGGACCGTCAACCGGGACGGGCTGGTCGGCCTGGCCGGCAGGTCGGTGCTGGCCGCCGAGATCCTGGGCGGCCGCAGGGTCGGGATCCGGATCGAGGGCAAGACCCTGGCGTTCTTCGACCTGCACACACGTGAGCTGCTGCGCTCCCG
>NZ_JBPCCU010000027.1:0-1122 GCF_050971785.1 Actinomadura scrupuli
TGTACTGCCCAGGGACGTTGGTCAATCTGGTGATGGGTGGTTTGCCGCCGGTGGCGGTGTGGGGTCGGTGGTGGTTGTAGTGGTGGAGCCAGGCGGGCAGGGCTTTGCGGCGGGCTTGTTCGCTGCTGTAGAAGCGGCTCAGTGCCCAGCCGTCGGTCAGGGTGCGGTGGAAGCGTTCGATCTTGCCGTTGGTTTGAGGGCGGTAGGGGCGGGTCTTCTTCGGGCGGATGCCCAGTTCGGCGCATGCCTCATGCCAGGCATGGGATTTGTAGGCCGGGCCGTTGTCGCTGAGCACGCGTTGGATGCTCACGTCGCGGGCGGCGAACCAGGCAACGGCGTTGCGTAGCACCGTGATGGCGGTGGGGGCCTTCTCGTCGTCGTGGATTTCGGCGTAGGCGATGCGTGTGTGGTCGTCGATGACGGTGTGCACGTAGGCGGTGCCGACGCGGGGGGCGTGGCGGGTGGTGCGGGCGCCGGTGCGGCGGGCGGTGGCCTGGCGGTTGAGTTCGCCTTGTGCCCTGCCGACATGCCGCCAGCCGCCGCCGTCGGGGATGTTGCCGAGCTTTTTGACATCGACGTGGAGCATCGCGCCGGGCTGGTCGTGTTCGTAGCGTCTGATCGGTTCACCGGTGGCGCGGTCGATGTGGGAGAGCCGGTTGAGCCTGCATCTGGTCAGCACGGCGTGCACGGTCGAGGCCGGCATACCCAGCCGCCCGGCGATCTGCACCGGCCCCAGCCGCTGTTTCCAGCGCAGGTGCACGATCTTGCGCACCACCGGCTGCGGGGTCTTGGCCGGGCTGTGGTGCGGCCGTGATGAGCGGTCGGCCATCCCTGCCGCCCCGTGCTGGAGGTAACGCTGCGCCCACCGTTTGGCGGTCGGCCAGGACACCTGATAGCGCTCGGCCGCCCGGGCGATGGGCCAGCCTTCCTCGACGATCAGACGCGCCAGCCGAAGACGCGCACGAGGAGTCAGAGCAGCATTAGCGTGGGACACGAAGGCCTCCTGTTGGCGGAGCGGTTCCTAGACAGCTCCACTCCACAACCGGAGGCCTTCGTCATCACGCAGATTCACACCGTGTCGTCACACAAACTCAACCAACCTGCCTGGGCAGTACAGCTAGC